>NZ_JAKRYL010000001.1 GCF_023555415.1 Halalkalibacter alkaliphilus
AAAAATTACCCATTTTCAGATTTTTTGAGTCAATAGACGGAATATCTCCATCTATTTAAGCTATTTTTAATGCTAATTACTAAATAAAAGAAATTTCTACTTTTATTTATCAGATCGGGTTCTTAAGCTGATCCCCCAGCCGATAAGAGCGGACCCTCACGACCCCAGATGCAGGAATCAGCATCTTTTTATCGACTAGTTGAGAAAGCACTTTTTTTACCGTCTTGTCACTTAGCTTCAAATACTTCTGGACTTCTATAGGGGATATGGCTTCTCCTTTTCGAATCGCTAGACGCAGCACTTCCTTTTCTACTAAGGATAAAGTGGTCAGGTCCAGTTCATCCCCCAGCCATCGGCCAATCACTTGCTGAACAATTTGTTGGCATCGACGAGGCTTCTCTTTAACTTGGTCATAAGAAAAGCGTATCACGGTCCATCCGTCAATCACCAACTGGTTTTGACGTTCTAGGCTGTCGGAAAATTGCCATCTGCTTATCTCCTTTAAATGAGGGCCATATCCATCAATCTCAAAGCAAATTCGAATGGTGGGCCGGATATAAGCAAAATCCAAATACCTTGTACCATCTTTGAAATCATTGACTTCATATTCTGGATACAGATACCGAAAATGGTGAAATAAAGGCCACCACACTTCCTTCAAAAACAACATTTCAGCATGTTTGTGACCCTCTTGTAAACGCCGCAACCGTTCACCGGTTCTTGCCTGCAAGTGAGCATTTATAAAGATCTGGTATTCTTCTTCAAATCCCATAGCATCCATTCTCCTATCTAATGGTCATGTCTTTTGCCATTTAATCGATACTCTTCATAGGATAAATATTAATTTTCAGGTAGGTTGCCAAATAGTAAGAAAGATCGAAAACCATGAGCATTTAATCTTTATACATATTCCATGACATGAATGAATCATCTCCATTATCAATTGATTTGAACTCAGGAAAGTTTTTGAAATCAATGAGCGGTAATTCGAGTGAACAGGAGAATTTATTATGTGTCTTAAATTGGAGGAGCTAATATAATAAGAAAATTAAGGAAGAATTTGAGGGTAGAACTATTTTCAGTTTAATAGAATTCTAAAATTTGTCAATAAATTTTCTTTATATTCCGACAATATCCTTTCATTTCTATTTCCGTTAAAAAATTCATTATAATCCAGCCTCAAATATTTTAGTGCCAAATGACGGAAAACCTACACTGCTTAAATTGAAAGGATATATACGCTGTCAGTTGATGGCTAACAAGGATTTAGTTCGTCGTTTATATGAAGCGATTGCACCGTATGGGTCAAATACGAAAAGACGACCTAAAATTCAATTATACCTCCTACCATAATTCCCCTTCCCCTTAAGTTTTTGCTATACTTTTAGTGAAAGTGTAGGTGATAACGTTGTTTAAGATATTATTAATCGAAGATGATGCTACTCTATTTAAAGAGATGAAAGACCGGCTTATAGACTGGGATTATAAAGTGTATGGGGTTGAAAACTTTCAAAATGTCATGGAGAGCTTTGCTCGGATCCAGCCAGATTTAGTGATTATCGATATTCAGCTTCCTAAATATGATGGTTTTCATTGGTGCCGCATGGTCCGTGAACATTCGAATGTTCCGATTGTCTTCTTATCTTCACGCGATCATCCTACAGATATGGTGATGTCGATGAATTTAGGTGCAGATGATTTCATTCAAAAGCCCTTTCACTTTGAAGTGCTAATTGCAAAAATCCAAGCCATTTTGCGTCGCGTATATAACTACAGTACCACCACTTCGGACCTGAAGACGTGGATGGGTGCAACGATTGACTTGGAGAGAAACCGTGTATCAAATGAAAAGGGAATGATCGATCTTACTAAAAATGAAATATTTATCTTGAAGCTGCTTGTTGAACGTAAAAATAAAATTGTCAGCCGAGAAGATTTAATGAACCTGCTGTGGGATGATCAGCGCTTTATTAGTGATAATACGTTAACGGTGAATGTGAACAGGCTTCGTAAAAAACTAGCTGAAATTGGACTTGGAAATGGCATTGAAACAAAAGTTGGGCAAGGATACACCGCTATAGAGCAGGTGGAAAAATGATTAAGGAATTCTTGATGGAGAGAATTAGCTGGATTATGTTGATTGTACTTTTGCAGCTACTTGCTTTACTACTTGCATACTTAGACCCCTCTCTTTCTCTTGACTCTATGTTCTATTATGTATTACTATCACTCGTTATCTCTTCCCTGTTTGTCGTTATTCGCTATTTTAAAGAGACGTCATTTTTTAAAGAGCTTGACTTACGGGATTCTACGACTGATATTACAAGTCTTCCTGAACCAAACAGCCCATTTGAATCATTCATTTACAAGCAGATCACCTCTTCAATCGAACAGTTAGAAAAAAATGCCTCAACAAAACAGCTTCTCTTTGAACAAGAGAAGGACGAGCTACTTACTTGGATTCATGAAGTGAAAACCCCATTAACAGCTCTGCAATTAATCATTGACCGTACGGAAGATCATCAATTAAAATCCGAGCTCATTCATGAATGGTTAAGAATCCACTATTTGCTTGATCAACAGTTGCATCAGAAACGTATACCTTTCATTGAAAATGATTTGTTCATTGAAAACGTAGAACTAGAGTCACTTCTTTATAGTGAAATTCGTACGTTGCGGTCTTGGTGTTTAAAAAAGGGAATTGGCTTTGATGTAGAATTAGATTCAACACATGTACTCACTGATGCGAAATGGCTGTCCTTTATCCTTCGTCAGCTTTTAACAAATGCTGTTAAATACAGCAAAGAAGGTTCTGAAATTTCGATCCAATCGGCGGATCAAATGGGACAAACGATCCTAAAAGTAGCCGATAATGGCCGCGGAATAGACCCGCGTGATTTGCCAAGAATCTTCGATAAAGGCTTTACAAGCATCAGGACCAACATGCTACAGGCATGGGTTTATACTTAGCAAAAAAGGCTGCCACCCCACTTGGCATTCACATTTCCGTTCGGTCAACTATTGGCAAAGGGACAACCTTTACCCTTACCTTCTCAAAAGAGAATCGATTTCTCCAGATACAAGGCGTGTGACAAAAATGTCACTCGCTTTTGCTGTTTTGTTAGGATAATCAAAGGACTTCATGGACAGGAATAGATAAAATAGGGGTATCTTAACAGTTGGAGGAACTTTTCTATGAATATACTTGAAGCTAGAAAAATCCATAAAAGCTACGGAAATAAATTCACGAGACAAGAGGTCTTAAAGGGGATTGATATTAGTATTAATAAAGGGGAATTTGTTACGATCATGGGTGCATCAGGATCGGGCAAAACAACTCTTCTAAATGTGTTATCAACGATTGACCGACTAAGCCACGGTTCCTTAAAAATCGAAGGTGAAGAACTAACGAAAAGCAAAGAAAAGAAGCTCGCGGAATTTAGAAAGCATCATTTAGGGTTTATCTTTCAAGACTATAATTTACTTGATACGTTAACAGTAAAAGAAAATATCTTACTCCCCCTCTCGATCACAAATACTGCCAAAAAAGAAGCACTAGAGAAATTTGAAATGGTCGCAGCAGACCTTGGAATTAAAGAGATAGCCGATAAATACCCCAATGAAATATCAGGCGGCCAAAAACAAAGGACATCTGCGGCGAGAGCCTTCATTCACGAGCCAAGTATCATATTTGCTGATGAGCCAACTGGTGCCCTTGATTCAAAAGCAGCGTCTGATTTACTAGGTAAATTAAGCACTTTAAATGAAAAACGTAACGCAACCATAGTGATGGTTACTCACGACCCTGTTGCAGCAAGCTACAGCAGCCGTGTTATCTTTATAAAAGATGGTCAAATCTATACCCAATTGAACAAAGGAGAAGAAAGCCGCAACACATTCTTAAAGGATATTATGAAGACTCAAGGAGTATTAGGCGGGGTGCACTATGAGCATTAATCAGCTTATTATCCGCAGTCTTAAACAGAACCTTAAGAGCTATTACTTATATGTGTTTGCTCTCATCTTTAGTGCTGCCCTCTACTTTGCCTTCGTCACCTTGCAATATGATCCTTCAATGGACGGGGCATCCGGGTCGATTAGAGGATTAGCAGCCATCAGGACAGCATCTGTACTCCTTATCGCGATTGTGACCGTGTTTTTGTTATATGCAAATAATCTATTCATCAAAAGACGTAGTAAAGAGATTGGTTTATTTCAGCTCATAGGAATGACGAAAAACCGTATTTTCATGATCCTAAGTGCTGAAAACTTACTACTCTATTTTGGCTCACTATTAATCGGAACGTTTATCGGCTTTGCCATTTCAAAATTAGTAGCCATGATCTTATTTAAAATAACGGGCGTGGATGCCGTTGCCTCTCTCTATTTTTCTGGCCATGCCTTCATCCAAACATTGCTCGTATTCGGTGGTATCTACCTTTTGATCTCGCTAATGAACTATCTCTTCATTAAGCACCAAAGCATCTTGTCACTATTTCATGTGAAGAGCAAAGCTGAAAGCAGAGTGAAAAAGCTTACGATCGTAGAAATCTTGACTGGGATTCTTGGGATACTATTAATTTCGACTGGTTACTATGTATCGGCGAGGCTTTTTGATGGGGACTTCGTGTCAATGAACAACCTATTCGTTGCGATGATCTTTATTTTAGCGTCTGTGATTATCGGGACTTATTTGTTCTACAAAGGTTCTGTTCGCTTTATTGCCAACATGATTAGAAAAAATAAAGGCGGATACTTAAACATCAATCAAGTAATGTCACTATCTTCAATCATGTTTCGCATGAAATCAAATGCGATGCTGCTTACAATTATCACCACCGTATCAGCACTTGCAATCGGTCTGCTATCCTTAAGCTACATCTCCTACTATTCAGCTGAGAGAAATGCGGAGAACGCCGCACCAACTGATTTCGCATTTGTAACAACAGAAGATGCAAAGGCTTTCGGTAAGATATTAAGGGAAAGCGGTATTGCCTACAGTGAACAAAAGATTGATGTTCTTCAAGTGGAAGTTGATTTAGAAGAGGTTATGGGCAGAGATATAGAGAACTTGCAGTTTGACGGAGGCAAAATGAGAATGTCAGTTATTAGTGACCGTCATGTAGAAGACATTGGTGTAAGTCAAGACGAAACGGTATTCTCTGGATTTAGTGATGCGATGAGGATGCTGCTAAACTTGCAAGATTCAGGAACACTCACCTTCCACGGACTCACGACAACTTTTAGTTTAGAGTATGCAGGATTACTAAATGAGAGTGTGCTGCCTCTATACTTTACGGGAGGATTGCCTGCAGTGATTGTGAATGAAACGACATTTACAGCGCTCGCTAATGACATAAATCCAGAAATTCAGCTAGACTCATCTATCTATTTTGGCTATACATTAGATGATAGAGAAACAGCGGAAGCAGCTGATCAACTTTTTAACAGCATGCCATTTAGTCAAGATTTCGGCAATAGCTCTCAATACTCAGAAGAGCGCCAACAAAAAATCAATATGGGCCTTATCATGTTTATTGTCGGGTTCCTCGGTCTTACCTTTTTGATCACATCAGGTTGTATCCTTTATTTTAAACAAGTAGAAGAAGGCGACGAAGAACAATTAAATTACAAAATCCTGCGAAAACTAGGTTTCACTCAAAACGATCTTCTACAAGGGATACTAGGAAAGCAGCTATTCAATTTCGGTATTCCTCTTGTAGTTGGCCTCCTGCACAGCTACTTTGCCGTCAAATCAGGCTGGTTCTTTTTCGGCACAGAGCTATGGACACCGATGATTATTGTCATGGGATTGTATGCAGCACTGTACTCTGTTTTCTGCATTCTGTCTGTGCTTTATTATAAAAAAGTTATTAAGATGTCGATGTGATAGGCGAAGTTCTAGGAAGTTGGTTTTAAATTAAATAATTAAAACTCTAATAAGCCTAAAATATAAGATGACACATTATAACTGGTAAAAGAAGAAGGATGGGAGGCTGAATTATATGGCTTACCTATCCTTTTTTTGTTTTAGTTTAGCATTAATTACAAAAGGCTTGTTAAACTCTACTGCACCGCTCTCTACTAAGAAGCAATTCTTTCTTGACTGTTTTTTTCTATACATACAAACGAGCGATTTTTAAATAAAGAAGAATTCATAAGCTCTCCTTGCATTATTGTTTTAAGTAATGATCTAATTCCTTGAAAAGCAATTTTATTACATTTGCGTTCAGAGAATACTTCGTTCCATTCATTTCAACTAATATAGCTGCACGTAATATTTTTAGATGATGATGAATCGTCGTTTTTCCCATATTTAATATCTCTGAAAGTTCTTGTAACGAACAGTCATTTTCCGATAACAACTTGACTATTCGAAGCCTTATTTCATCTCCTAATGATTGATATAAAAAAACGTATTTTGATTATTAAAGAAACCAAAATACGTTTTCTGTCAGTTATAATTTATCCATTTCTTATATAAGTTACCTGCTCGTCACCTTAAGTGAATTTATTCAAAATATCATGGATCTTCATAAACATTAATACCAATTGGGACAATACTGAAGGGAGTTTTGTTTAGCCAAATTCAAATTTCTTCCCTGTTGAAGCACTTTTGGTTACATCTACTCTCTTGAAAAATCAGGTTTTACAGCTTTAAGTAAAACTGACTCTCCCATAAACGAATAAACCTTTCCACTTTCTATCACTATCCTAAACTTATCGTGAAACTCATTGGTAGTACTTAATATGAAGTCAGACAAACCATTTTTTTTGTCTTCTAAAACATTCATACGATTGCACCAATCATCAAATACAAATGTCTTCGGAAAACGATACATTTCTTCTATTTCAAAACCTGATTCCTCTAACATCTTAATCCATTCTGACTTCTTCCAAGCACGATGGTGACTGAAATCTCGCTCTTTTTCCACTTTATTATAGAAAGTATCTAAAATATCTTTTTCAGGTGATACATTATCAATCAATAAAAATTGACCACCTTTTTTTAAAACTCGATACGCTCCTTTGACAAAAGATTCAGGGTTCGGGAAGTGATGTGCAGCAATCCTACAAGTGACAATATCGAACTGTTCTTCAAAAAACGGTAATCGTTCTGCATCTCCTTGAACGAAATCTACATTTTCGACGCCATTTCCTTCAATAAATTTTTTAGCTGCAGTAAGGATCTCACTTGTTAAATCAAAGGCTACTACTTTTTTAGACAAAGGTGCAAGTGCATTCGCAACATGCCCTCCACCTGTAGCAATATCTAGGATTTCTGCTTCTGCTTTTCTATCAGCGATCTCGACTAATTTTGCTAAATCATTTCCTTTTGCATGCAATGAACTAGTAACATAGCTTTCTGCACTTTTCCCAAATTGTGATTGTACATCTATTTTTGTATTCTTCGTAGCCATCTCTTCCACTCCTTAAAGTATTAAATAAACAAAAAAAGAATTGTCAAAAAACACTTGACAGATTTGAATGAAAATAACTAAAGGCAAATTTGCTTTATATGTTTTAAGTTCCTACTATTATGATAACTTCGCTCAGCCCTACTGGAATCGAATGACAAGTAGCATGAATAAAATCTATCATTCTCTATAACATATATTTAACTTCCATCTTTTTAATATCATCCAATTTCGTAAGACGATTTCGTTCTTTCATAGTGATAATCTCATTCATAAAATGATAAGTCGTATTTTCTTTCTTTAAGCTGTATAATGCTTCCTGCATCGCTTTAATAGCTCTTCTTTGTAAAAAGTTCGCATAGAGAACAATCTTAAAATTCATTTTTTCTAATTCCTCATTGTGCACAATTGGTGTTTTCCCGTGCTCAACCATATTTGCAACTTGAGGTACCCCATGTAACCTCGAGGTGATTAATTTCATTTCATCAATCGACTCCGGCGCTTCAATAAATGTAATATCCGCTCCCGCCTCAATATAATGTTCTGCTCTTTCAATGGCAGCTTCAATGCCATTTATTGATCTTGCATCGGTCCGGGCAATAATTTTAAAATGTGGGTCCTTGCGCGCGTCTACTCCAGCTTTAATTTTATTTACCATTTCTTCAGTAGGAACAATTTGTTTCCCATCAAAATGTCCACATTTTTTCGGGGTGATTTGGTCTTCTAATTGAATGGCAGAGACGCCCGCTTTTTCAAACTCTTTCACTGTTCGAATCAAATTAACAGCATTTCCGAATCCTGTATCACCGTCAGCGATAACAGGAATTTCTACGGCATCACATATATATTTAACTTGATCTATCACTTCTTTAAAAGAAAGTAAACCTACATCCGCTAAACCAAGCATCGAATTAGAAAGACCTGCCCCAGTCACATAAACAACTGGGAACCCTGCCTCTTCAATGAGTCGAGCCGTTATCGCATTAGCTGCCCCTGGAGCCACAAGTAAATCTGACTGGTCGCTAACCATGCGATGAAACATTTGATTTCTATTCATGCTCTCACCTAATCTCACTCTTAATTATTAAAAAAATGTTAGTAAACTTGATGGCCATTTTAAATCCATAAACCGGCTCATCGCAATTATTACAACAGCTGTTGCACCTGTAGAGAGTAAACACTTTAATATGCTCATTCTAGCCTCTAACAACAAGAAAACAAAAAGATATATCATACTTGCCGGAACAAAACCAACAACATAAATTAAAACAATGTAGCTGACAATCCAACCAACGTATTTTAAAACATTCATAAAGTTTTCATGGAACAATTCTTCATCTTTCGCTTTCTTTAAGGTTACTATCTGCTTAATCGTCGCCACTACTGTTAAAATACCTGCTAATAGAGCAATATAAAACGGAAAATAGCTTGCAGTTTCCTGGAACGTTTGGGCTTGAATCATCATCCACAAGAACAAACAGAATACAAGAACTAGAAAGAGTAAAGATGCATGGGACTTTTTCATGACCTCACCCCTTTATCCTCAGCGATTGCTTTTATTTTTTTACCTCTATTTAAAAAGAAACTACTTGCTAAAATAGCAACAATTAACACAGCAATGATGATAACACCAGGTCTTGTTAGCCACTCTAACCCAAAGCGCGAGAAGGAAATCCATAAATACCTTTCCGCAGATAAAGCAAGTACAAAACCGATCAGAATTGGGGCTCTTGGCCAATCAAGTTGTTTCATTATCCAACCTACAATCCCAATTACGAGAAAGAGAATAATATCCCCCCAATGGTTGCTTGTTTGATAGGCTCCAAGAATTAATAAGACTGCTAAAAATGGAACTAGTTTCGATGGATGAACTGTACTAAATTTCGCAATGGGCTTGATTAATAGTAAACATGCGATTGCTCCAAAGATATTTGCAATGATTAACGTCCAAATAATTGACATTGTAAGTGGGAGCTGCGTTGTCACTAACTGTGGTCCTGCTTCCATTCCCATTAACAGCAGACCACCTAATAATATTGCCGTCGTTCCACTACCTGGAATCCCAAACATCAATGTTGGAATAAGTGCTCCACCTTCTTTAGCATTGTTCGCACTTTCTGGGGCAATAACACCTCGTATATCACCCTTACCAAAGCTCTCATTTTTCTTACTTGTTTGTTTTGCAATCCCATAACTCAACCAGTCCACTACACTTCCGCCAAGTCCTGGAACGAAACCTGTTACAGCACCAAGGGCGGAACTACGGAATACAAGCCATTTATGACTAAGCGAGTCCTTTACTCCTGTTAACCAACTCCCAGATAATTTCGCCCCTTTTGAAATACTTTGATTAGATACAAGTAAATCAATGAGAACTGGAAAGGCAAACAATCCTAGAGCAATTAACGGCAATGGGATGCCATTAAATAGATATAACCAATCAAATGTATAACGATATTCCGGAACAGCAGGAGCACTTCCGATTGTTCCTAACATCATTCCAAATAATCCAGCAATAATACCAATAACAGGGCGCTTCCCCGATAAGATACCTACCATACTTAAACCAAGTAACGCCAACATAAAGAGTTCAGGTGATCCAAAGGCGAGAACAAGAGGCCTAACAAATGGGATGACCAAAAATAGTACGACCCCACCGATAATTCCACCAATCATTGAACAGAAAAAGGCTGCACCTAGAGCCCTTGACGCTTCTCCTTTTTGCGCTAGTGGGAAACCGTCCATTATTGTTGCTTGAGAGCCTGAAGAACCCGGTATACCAAGCAAAACAGAAGGAAATGTATCACCTGTATGAACTACTGCTATCATTCCTATTAGTAAAGCCATCCCTGTGAAAGGATCCATTCCATACACGAAAGGCAGTAGAATAGACATTCCTACCGTGCCACTAAGTCCTGGTAATAATCCGATCGTTAATCCAAGCATGATCCCTAAAAACATAAATCCAATTCTGGAAGGATCCAAAACGATTTCTAATGTCTGAAACAATGTCTCTATCATACTCTCACCTTCTTCCTTATAAAAATTGTTGGAAGTCACCCCCGAAGTGACTCCCAAGCATTTTTATTTTTTGATTTTACTTAACCACTTATAGTTCAACACCATGTTCTCTTTCCAAGTATTCCACTACCCAATCTTGAACGCCATCAGGTAATTCCAGTAATTGGTTCATTAATGATTGTAGTTCTTCACCTACAAATGGGTCATAACCAAATACTTCTTGACCTTCTACAGCAAATTCTTCATCTTCAACCATATTTTCAATACCTACTACTAGAGCTTCTACAGCTTCTTCAGGTGCATCTGCATGAACCCATAGAACTTTTTGGACCGTATATAATGCACCAACAAATGCTTTATATGCTTCCCACTCCTGACCTGTTGGCTCTTCCCCATAAATTCCTTCATAAACTTCCTTAACAGTTGGTAAATCCGGGATCTGTGGATCTCTTATTAACTCACCATCTGAATTAATTTGGCCGATGGAATAAAGTGGTACCGCTTGCCCGCTATCAACTAACGGCAACACATTTGATAGATAAGAAGAAGTTGTTTGGAAATCAATGTTCGTTTCCCCTTGTTCAAAAGCAATACGAGCTGGTCCGCTACTCTCATAACCGAAAATCGCATCAACATCTAAACCTAACACTTCAAATGAAAGAATCGTTGTAAGAGGTAGTCCTGTTGCACTCGTGCCACCGTAAACAAGTTGTTGATTTGCTTCTAATAATTGGCTAGGATCCGTTACACCTGTATCACTAGAAATATAGACGACTCCTCCATCAGGATAGCCAAGAACCGGTGTCATCTCTTTATAGTCAAATTTAACAGCTGGGTTGTTAAGTAGATAAGCAGTTGTTGTCGAAATACTTGCCCAAAATGTATGCTCTCCATTTGCTTCTCTCATTAAAGCGAATTCATTTGAACCTGTAATCGTTCCACCACCAGGCACATTGACCGGTTGAACTGTTGGATTGCCTTCAAGATGTTCATGTAAATATGGAGCCATGAACCGTCCCATAATATCAGAGCCTCCACCAGGACTTGTTGGAATTAAAATTTCTAGTGACTTCCCATCATAAAAAGCTGTATCTCCATTATTATTTGCACTTTCATTTACATTTGTACTTGCCCCATCATTACTTGAACATGCTACAATAGTTAGTAGCGTTGCGATGAAAAAAAAGGCTAACAAACTCTTTTTAACTAACATAGTACTTCCCCCTAAGTTTTTATATTTGTGATGATTTTTTCAATTGACTATGTATATCTTTACTTATCAATCAATCGAAAAGAGATTCATCTCTTAAATGAAAGTGTATAGTAAGCGCTTACTAAAATGAATATTTTTAAAATTTATATTATTAGTTCTATTTTTTTTATTTTTTTCATTTTTTTCACGAATCTATAAATGGAAGGGATTAGGAGGGTAGCGATGTGGAAAAGAATTAAATTTAACCTTTTATTAAAAATGATTTTATTAATGTCCTTTGTTTTGATTTCTTGTCTTATAGTGACCCTCTTCCTCTTCACTTCTATTTTTAATGAAGCAATGAATAAGCATTTTGGGGAACGTGCAATGGATGTTGCTATATTAGTTGCTAAGAATGATCAAATAATCGATGCCTTTGAATCTGAGAATCCATCTGCTGTTATTCAACCTATAGCTGAAACAATCAGAGAACTAACTGGTGCTAGTTATGTCGTAGTTGGAAATACAGAGGATATTCGATACTCACATCATGACCAAGATCAAATAGGTCAAGAAATGGGTACGAGTAATGAAGATGTATTCCTGCATGAGCAATCAGTTATATATAAAGGAGTTGGGGTATCAGGTGCTGCAACAAAAGCGAAAACACCTATCTACAATAGGGACGATCAGCTAATAGGTGTCTCATCAATTGGATTTTTATATGAAGATATTAAAAATAAACTAAACAATTACTTAACTCTCGCCTCGCAATTCTTTATTGGCGTTTTAATTCTAGCGATTATTGGGATGATTCTAGTAGCAAGAAAATTAAAGAAAATGTTCTTCGGTTTAGAACCAGAAGAGATCTCTTACTTATTTAAAGAAAAGGAAGCCATTTTGGAGTCAATACACGACCCCATTATCGCTACAAACAGTACCGGACACATCGTCTCAATTAATAAGAAAGCGCGTAACATTCCGTACTTTAGAAACATAAACATTGGAGATTCAATTAAGCACCCGCAACTTATTTTGGAACTTAATTCAGTTAACAAAGAGAAGGAAATCACAAACAGAGAAATTATCATTGACCATTCTGTCTATGTGATGGACCACTCTCCCTTTTTACATAATGACACATTATTAGGAGTTGTCTTTACATTACGTCCAGTATCTGAAATTCAACAATTAAAAGAGGATTTTTCAAAAATAAAAGTCTTTACAGAAAATATGCGTTCACAAAATCATGAGTTTCTAAATAAGTTAAACACTATCTATGGATTGCTCAAATTAGATAAAACTAATGATGCTATACAACTAATTTCAAAAGAAGTCGAATACCGACAAGATTTTTTAGCCTTTTTAATTGAATCCGTAAGAAACCCAATGATTGCTGCTTGTCTTTTGGGGAAAGCAAATCGTGCAACAGAGCGAAAAGTTCAATTAGAAATTGACAATGAAAGCGAACTTAGCCCATTGCCTGATACATTTGATGAACAGACCTTAGTTACGATTATTGCCAATGTCATCGAAAATGCAATTGAAGCAGCGTATAAAGCCCATTACTCTGAAGGAAAAGTTAATATATCCTTCACTGACTTAGGTCCCGATATTATTTTTGATATTGAAGACAATGGAAAAGGTATTTTGCCGGAGGAAGAGTGGAAAATTTTCGAGGAAGGCTATACTTCGAAAGAATCACCCAAAAATCATGGTTTAGGTTTGGCTATTGTTAAGAACTCTCTTGAAAAGTTAAATGGAAATGTCTTTATTACAGAAAGTCAATTAGGCGGAGCAAGATTCACAATTACCATTCCAAAACAAGTAATATAAAAAGGGAGAATCATAATGTTGAATACGAATAACCTTATTGATGTGATGATTATAGAAGACGATGAAGTGGCTGCTGTTAGTTATTCTAAATTTATTGAAAAAATAGATTCCTTAAAGGTATCATTTATTGCTAATACGGGAGAACAAGCTTTAGAATTACTAGAAAACTACCAACCTAAGTTAATTTTACTGGATGTATTTCTACCTGACATCCATGGTATTGAATTACTTTGGAAAATTAGAAATAAGTATCGTAATATTGACATTATATTAATAACCGCATCTAACGATAAAAAATCGGTTGCGGAAGCTATTCGTGGTGGCGTATTTAGTTACCTTATAAAGCCAGTAATGATGAACCGCTTTATTTCAACCTTAGAAAAATATAAATCTATTACATCAAAACTAGATCAAAAAGAATTATTTGTTCAAAATGAAGTTGACTCCCTTTTTCTTACAAGCGAAACATCTTCTAAATCGACAGAAGTCCCATCTATCAAAAATTTCCCAAAAGGAATCGATAAATTAACACTTAATCGGATTAAAGAAATAATTGTTAACCTATCTGAAAGTGTAAATGCTGATGAATGTGCTGCATTAGCAGGAGTGAGTCATTCCACTTCCCGTCGTTACTTAGAATATCTCGCTTCCGAAGACTTAATAGAAATTACAATTCACCACGGTACCGTTGGGAGGCCAGAACGCCGTTATCAATTAAAACAGCCAAACTAATAATTAATATTCTCTTATTAGTAGACTTTTTCATAAGTCTTTGAGAAACAAAGGCGGTTCTCTTACTTCTTATTAATTATAAAGAAGCATAAGAACCGTCCCCTTGAATCCCTAACTTTTGAGAATGTTTAAGACTACTAATAATTACAAAGTTCAATCATATAAGATTACGTAAATGTTTTTATTGATAACTTCCCAATATTATCTATTTTTACGTGCAGTAAAAAGGAGGGTATAAGTTGAATATTCAAGTAAATTCAGCCATCGAAGAACTGATTCAAACGCTGCGAAGCGAGCAATCAAATGATGGTTCCTGGCGCTACTGTTTTGAAAGTGGCCCAATGACTGATGCTTACACAATTATTCTATTAAGGTCTTTAGAAAACGATCAAGAAGAATGGTTTATTCAGCAGCTCGTAAAAAGACTGCTTCACAAACAAGAAAAAAGCGGAGCTTGGAAATTGTACCATGATGAACAAGAAGGCAATCTATCAGCTACAGTTGAAGCGTACTTCGCCTTATTATACTCAGGGTATGTTGAAAAGCAGTCAGAAAACATGAAACAGGCAAAAACGTTTATTATAAAGCAAGGTGGTCTCACAAACACAAGCAACTTCACAAAAATCATACTCGCATTAACTGGTCAAATACCGTGGCCAAAGCATTTACAATTGCCAATTGAACTGATTCTTCTTCCACGTACTTCCCCTATTAACTTTTATGATTTGGTCGGCTATACTCGTGTACACTTTGCCGCAATGCTCATCTCATCTAATCTTAATTTCAAACTCAAAACAAGCCGAACACCTGATTTATCTGATATGGTTCTAGAGCGTTTTCCAAATGATGCTGAATATGATTCAGAGGAAGCAAGGTTTATTGTAAGCACCGTAAAGGATGAAATAAAGAAACTTTTAGAATTGCCCAAGCGATTACGCGATTCTGCATTAAAGAAGGCGGAGAAATTTATCATAGAACGGATTGAGCCTAATGGGTTGCTATTTAGCTATGTTAGCTCCACCATTTATATGGTTTTCGCTTTTCTTGCCCTTGGTTATTCTAAAAATCATCGACTTATTAGAAACGCTATAAATGGGATAAAAAATCAAGTATGCCTAACTACTACCTTTCTTCATATCGAGAACTCACCATCGACCATATGGGATACTGCGTTAATAACTCACGCTCTTTTGAATGCTGGTGTTTCTGAATCTGATGAAATGATCAAGCAATCAAGCCAATATCTGTTATTACGCCAGCATTTGATCTATGGAGACTGGGCCTTCAATAACCCTAATACGTTACCAGGAGGTTGGGGATTTTCTGACATCAATACGTTTATTCCTGATGTAGATGATACGACCGCTTCTCTAAGAGCGTTAAAACAAACTGTTTCGGAACATCCTCAATATAGAAGTAGCTGGAATCGTGGACTTGACTGGGTTTTATCAATGCAAAATAATGACGGTGGATGGGCAGCTTTTGAAAAAAATACAGATAAAAAGCTACTGAAGTATTTCCCTTTTGATGCTGCGGATCGTTCTGTTATTGATCCATCTACAACAGATTTAACCGGAAGAACTCTAGAGTATTTAGGAAACGAGGCGAACCTTCTTTTGCCCCACCCTCAATTAGAAAAAGGTTCTCAATGGCTACAAAGAAATCAAGAGGACGATGGATCTTGGTATGGACGTTGGGGTATTTGTTACATTTATGGAACATGGGCAGCCATTACAGGAATGAAAGCAATTGGAATGGACTCGAACCACTTCTCCATCAAGAAGGGTATTGATTGGCTTCTTTCCATTCAAAATAAGGATGGTGGATGGGGAGAATCGTGTTACAGTGATATTCGTAACAAATATGTCCCATTGCATGCAAGCACCCCTTCGCAAACAGCGTGGGCCTTAGATGCGTTGATTGCTGCTTACGACAAACCAACAGAAGCCATTCATAATGGAATTGCGTATTTATTAGAAAATATTTATCAGAATCATTGGACTATAAACTATCCTACTGGCGCAGGACTCCCCGGCGGATTTTATATTCATTATCATAGTTACAAATATATATGGCCACTATTAACATTAAGTAACTATCGAAACAAGTATGAGTATCTAAGTTAATGCCCTTACTAGCTAATACCAATTCATTTTTAAATATAAGGCATTGAAAACCGCGCTTTATTCTTAGACACGCGGTTTTTTTTATTGATAAGTATATGGACATCTACAACTCTTTTGCATTAGGCTTTGAATAGACTATTTATTTAATCAGTATGGTCTAAATTTTTAAAGTTTCTCGGATTTCTCGACGACAGCCTTTTCCGATACATTTAGGTCACTGCTATACTCGATTAACTCAATTTCACACCCAGGACCGATCTCTACTGTATTTCCACGAACAACTTTCGCCTTCGTATATTCTAGTTTAATCACATCACCTTCAATGATATTGGCATGTAATTCTTTGCTCAACGTTTTAATCAACTTATCTAATAAAAGAATGGGGCGCCGGTTTCTTTTTACAGTAATCACTTCTCCACCGATTTCTTTCACAGATGATTTCCCATGTAACGATATTTCAACGTGATCGGCATTGAGTAATCCATCAATGGTAAAGGCTCCATTAAGCTCTGCTTTCTCCACTTCACAATCGCCAGCTACCTTAATCATTCCTTCGAGGAGAATGGCGTCGCCTTTTAAAGATTGTTTCAATCGTGTATGCCCCTTGATTTCCATTTTCCGAAAACATGCATGTCCGTCTATCGTTAAATCCCCGTGGATCTCAATCTCGTCAGAAGAAAAATTCCCCTGTACCTTTGTACTTCCGTTGATAACAGCGTTCTGGGACGTGATATCCCCATTTATTTTTGCCGAACCATTACACTCAAAATCATTACATTCTACATCTCCATGTATTGCTCCATGGCCATTGATCTCAACCTTTATGAATGAGCCACCACCTGACTCACTATGCCCAGATAGAATTAAGTCCCCTTTTGCTTTTTGAACCATAATGAAATCCCCCATTATTATATTTGATTAATTTGTAATATGTTTTTTGAATTTTTATCTTTACTTGTAAAGGTAGACCTATATTCAACTTTCTCAATATGGCAATTTGGACCTATTTCAATGTCATTTCCTCTAACTATTTTTGCTGTGGTATGTTCTAAATAAATGTTATCTCCTTCTATTACCTCTGCTTCTAGTGTGTAAGATCGCTTCAAGAAACCTCTACTTTTAATTACTATCTTCTCACCACCAATTTCTCCTACCCTGCTAGGAGCAACTTGTAAATTCACTAGTAGATCACCAACATTTAACAATCCAATGATATTAAAGCCCCCTTTAAGGTTCATTTTTTCTAGCTCCACATTTCCTTCCCCGTTGAGAAACCCTCTCATATCAAGCGTATCAGCTTTCATCGACTTCCTAGCATTTAGCTCACCAATAACTTTTATTCTATTACTTTTTGTTTCTTCATCTATACTTAGCTTCCCAATTACATGCACTTGATCCATTGACGCTATTCCTTTTATACGACATTCCCCAATAATCTTTGTTTCTTTGGAAGAAACACCTTCAGAAATTTCCCCTTGTCCAGTAACTTTAATTTTTTCGTAATCTCCACCAGGATAGGTTCCTTCTCCTATAACCTTTAAATTTTTATTTATTTTCATTGTCATTTAAAAACCCCCTGTTACTAAGGAATCCAGTAGTTTATTCAATTCTGTTTCAATGTCCAATAAAACAGCCACTTTGGTTTTCTCATCAACATAAAAGTCGTCGGGGTTGGTAACTAGTAACACTGTTACAACACCCATCTTTCTTAACACCACTAATGATGCACGCTTTTCCTCTAGCTTAGGAAAATGGTCATGTAATGTTTGAATGACCTGCATTCCTTCTTCCCATCCGACCTCTCCTGTCTCCAAAGATTTATCTAAAAGATATAAAAATAGTGAAGTTTGGAAGGTTATCGTATCTAGATCACCGAATTGCTCTTCAAAAATAGCAATAGCATTTTTCGAAACAATGTTTCGTTCTATAAAATCCTTCTTTGATATGCTTATGTCCTTCTTCTTTGGAGATAAAGCATTTGCTAATTCGTCTAATGATAAAGTATCCTTCAATTCTTTAATTCTATTAATTCTTTCCACCATCTTATCTCTTGGAAAAAACGTTTCTTGTCCAGTAAATGTTGATTTCCTAATAAACCAATCGTCCGGTATTAACTTTTTTCTCTTCCAACGATAGAGCTGTCCGTAAGTAATATCCGTTTGCTCTAATAAGTCTTTTTTCGAAATTAATTCTTCATCCATCGCCTTCACTCCTTAATAAAAACGTAACATAACACTGTTACGTTGTAAATATGCTATATTACTTTATTCAATTAAAAATAATAAACTTACTACTTACTTATTACGGTACGAGTTGAACACGCAAAAGCACAGACTCATTGTACAGTAAGTGCAATCCACGCTTATTCAAGGATTGCCTCTTTGACTTGAAGAAGACATTTATATCCACTCTGTTAATATAGTTAAAATTAAAGTATAATGTAACCGTGGTTACATTAGCGGGAGGTGAAATATTGATTAGTTGGCTACACCTCACTTATAAAATGCCTAGAAAGCCCAGTTCTCCAAGGGTGAAAGTCTGGAGGAAGCTAAAAAGTTTAGGGGCTTTTCATTTACATGATGCTATATGGCTTTTACCTAAAAATGCTTATACATATGAACAATTTCAATGGTTAACTGTTGAGATTAAGGATTTAGGTGGAGAAGCAACTATGTGGGAATCACAACTTCACTTTGGATTGTCTGATAAAGAAATAAGTCAGTTGTTCATTGAACAAATCAATGAAGGTTATATTGAACTTCTAAAACAACTGGATGAAGAAAACATTGATTTGGTTTCTTTGTCAAAAAAATACCAACGGATAAAAAAAATTGATTATTTCAATTCCCCGTTGGAATTACAAGTACGTGAAAAAATAATACAACGAAGGAGTGAATTAAAATGAAGTGGGTAACATGGGAAAACATCGGAGTAGACCGCATGGCTTGTTGTTGGTTAATTAAAAAGTATATTGATCAAGAAGCTGAATTTATTTTTATCCCTGAAGGCGAACAAGAAATTCCTGTTGATACAAGAGGATTTGATATTCCAGGGGCAGAATTTTCTCACAGAAATGGACGATGTTCATTTTATTCTTTCTTAGAAGACTATAACATTCAAGATACCACCCTAAAAAAAATTGCCCAAATTGTAGATGAAGCAGATACGGTACAAGAAATTTTTTTAGAGCCTGTTGCACCTGGTCTTGATTTTATTTGTGATGGAATTAGCTTAAATAGCAAGGATGATTATGAGGCTTTAGAAAAAGGATTTATTATCTATGACGCTTTATACGCAATGATAAAAAGAAATAATCATTTATAATGGGAGAGAAAAAAGTGGAGAAACCTAGTTTATGGAACATTTTTTGGACCTATATCCTGATTGGATTACAGGGATGGGGTGGTCCAACTGCACAAATACAAGTCATTCATGAGCACGCGGTAGAAAAGAAAAAATGGATCGATAATGAACGATTTCGAGATGCCTTTGCTGTATGTGGGATGTTACCAGGACCAGAGGCAGCTGAACTTTGTATGTATGTTGGATATAGACAACGTGGTTATTTAGGTGGATTATTAGCTGGTCTGGGATTTATGTTACCGAACTTTATCTTGATAACCATCTTGGCTTGGGCTTACTTTCAGTATGCTGCAACTTCTAACATAGCTCAAGGTTTATTATATGGTGTTAAGCCAGCAATGGTTGCCATTGTTTTATTTAGTCTTTACCGAATAGCAAACAAGTTTGGGGTATTACAAGATGGAAAGAAAATATTTATTACCCTTTTCATGTTAACTTTAACTTTTATTACTCAAATTGACTTAATCCTTTTACTATTGGTAATGGGAGTAGTATATATGATTCTAGTTCGCTCATTTAACAATAAAGCATTCAGTGTTAACAGTCTTCCATTTTTAGCAATCGCCTCAGTAGGGACCGCTTCGATACCAACTAGCCTTTCCCTATTATTCTTAAAAGTTGGTGCACTTAGCTTTGGAGGAGCATATACGGTTTTAGCATTGTTACAATTTGAAGCTGTAGATAATTATGGTTGGCTAACTACTGAACAATATATTGATGGCTTAGCTATTAATGAATTAACACCTGGACCATTAATAATGGTCGCAGCATTCGTTGGTTTTGCAGCATATGGTTTTTGGGGAGCTACACTAGCAACCTTTTTTATCTTTTTACCTGCCTTTTTAGTTGTGCTCTTAGGTGCTCCGTATTTCGATAAAATTAGAGAAAACAAGAAACTTAAACTATACCTAACTGGTGTTAGTGCAGCAGTTGTTGGTCTTATTGCTAGTTTCCTAATACGGCTATCTTTAGAAGTCTTTATTGATTGGGGAAGTGTTGTTATTGCTATCATAATGCTTGGTCTATTATTTAAATTCAAATGGCAAATCTGGCAAGTATTCCTATTAGCTTTAGCTTTAGGGACTATACTTATCTTTTTATAAGTATTAAAATACCTGAACACGGGGACGGACCTAGCGCTTCCTTCCTATAACGAAAAGAAAGGCATAAGGTCCGTCCCTCCTTCCACTAACATCTCATCAATCATATTACCAGTGTAGTAACTTACTAATTTTTAACCAAGTTGTACTTCAAAAACCTTATTGATTTCCTACATTGATGATCAAATTAGTAGGACCAATTATCTTTCCACATGATTAAACTCGTGTCGTTTATATTTGACCATAGACAAAATACCAAGAATAGGTCCAATTGCTAATAATGCGAAGACCCATTCCCAACCTACATATCTCTGAATCATAGGAATTAGATTGATAGAAAAAATGGTGATTAAGAAGCCAATACACATTTGAAAAGTGAGGGCTGTCCCTACATATTCAACTTCCGCTACCTCTGAAACGGCTGCAGAAAACTGTGCAGAGTCTATAGCAGACATCCCCAAAATAAAAGAAAGAATGAGAGTCAGCCAAAAAAAATGACCAAAGTCAAAATAGAAACCCCACTTTTTAGAAGTGGGGTTTCTCGACAATCTGACTATTCAATTAATTAATTGAATAGTGTTATAGGAATTAATAAAATTCAAGCGAAAAGGGGATGTCTCAAAGGTCTGTTTTTGACCTTTGAAACACCCCCGAAACAATGAGCGAAGTCGCTACATCTTTTAGAAGCCTTGATAGGAGTGGATTACACACTCACGGCGCGTTACCACGGAGCCATTACACCTCTGTTCCGGACTTTTGATAACGATAGGTTCTTTTTCTACTTGCTTATATTTGCTTATATACTATTAATCGGTTATTGCTCCTTTTGAAGCTGACGAAACTGACCGAGCATACTTAGCTAAGATCCCCTTTAAATTTTGCTCTGGAGGACTCCAATCCTTTAATCTTTCATTAAAATCTTCTGGACAAACATCAACAGCAAGTTCTTGTAATTCACTATCAATTGTAATCAAATCTCCTTCTTTAATTAATGCAATTGGGCCACCAACCTGTGCTTCAGGGGAGATATGACCAACTACTAATCCATGTGTTCCTCCAGAGAATCTACCATCTGTAATTAAACCTACTTTTTCGCCAAGACCCTTACCGACCACTATTGCTGTAATTGATAACATCTCAGCCATTCCAGGTCCCCCCTTAGGTCCAACGTATCGAATGACAATGACATCTCCTGGATTGATCTCATTATTTAGAACAGCATTTGTTGCATCTGCCTCAGAATCAAAAACACGAGCAGGCCCTGTTATTTTTTTAATTTTTAAACCAGACATTTTTGCTAATGCACCATCAGGAGCTAAATTACCCTTTAGAATAACTAATGGTCCTGTCTCACGTTTTGGATTGTCAAAGGAGATAATTTCTTGCCCCTCTTTTAAAGGTTGAATTTCAGATAGATTTTCCTCTATTGTTTTACCGGTTACTGTTAAACAATCTCCATGAAGTAACCCTTTATCAAGAAGTACCTTCATTACGGCAGGTACTCCACCAATTTCAGATAGATCTTCCATTACATAACGACCACTTGGTTTTAGGTCTGCTATATGAGGAACTTTTTTACGGATACGTTCAAAATCATCTAAATCAAGGTCTACATCAACTGTATGAGCCAATGCTAATAAATGAAGGACAGCATTGGTTGACCCTCCAAGAGCCATTACAACAGTAATAGCATTTTCAAAAGCTTTCTTCGTCATAATATCTTTAGGAGTAATTCCTTTATTTAATAAATTCATAACAGCTTTTCCTGCTTTTATACAATCTGCTAATTTTTCTTCTGTCTCTGCAGGGTTTGATGAGCTTCTAGGTAAACTCATCCCCATAGCTTCGATTGCCGATGCCATTGTATTCGCTGTGTACATCCCCCCACATGAACCAGCTCCTGGGCAAGCATGGCATTCAATTTTATGAAGTTCATCACGGTCAATATCTCCATTATTGTATTTTCCTACTGCTTCAAAAGCAGAAACAATATCAATGTCCTTCCCATCTACTTTCCCCGGTCGAATAGTTCCCCCATAAACAAATACGGCAGGTAAATTCAAACGTCCTATTGCAATCATGCACCCTGGCATATTTTTATCGCATCCTCCAATTGCAACTACCCCATCGTAGTTCTGAGCGCCTACCACTGTTTCTATAGAATCTGCAATGACTTCACGGCTTGGTAAGGAAAAACGCATCCCCTCTGTCCCCATAGAGATACCATCTGAAACTGTAATCGTATTAAAAATAAAAGGAGTTCCCCCTGCATCTAAAGCACCTTTTTTTGCTTTTCTAGCTAATTCATCAATATGCATATTACATGGGGTAACCTCACTCCATGTACTAGCAATTCCTACAAAAGGCTTATTAAAATCTTCATCTTTAATCCCCATTGCCCGTATCATTGCACGATTTGGGGCACGGTTTATATCATTAAAAACAGAACTTCGAATTTTAGATGTATTGTTATTCATTAATTAAACCTCCTTACAATCTCCGTATTTATTATTAATCTATTACCTTAATACTTTCTAAACCTTCACAATATATAAGAGATTTCTCCAACCGTTACAACATAGCAATCAAACCAACACCTCCTTTTTCAAACTATTTATTGTATTAATCCTTTTATTAAGGATTACACCAATCACAATAAGTGGGAGATGATGTTGTAACACCATCTTGACGAGGTTCTTCTTTTCTAAAATTGCAACTAGGACAACCATATACTTCTTTTGCAATTTGTTTTGTCAAAAGACCACAAGCTTCACAAGGTAATCCACGTACCACATCTACTACTCCCCACCCTGGACAAGAACAATTCGGACATAAGTTCATCAATCGAACAGCTAGTTTTTCCGCTAGCTTATTTATTACCTTCATACGGGTAGGATTCATATGAGCTCGCATATCTGTTTCGACATGAACTAAGCCATCTGCAGATGCAGAAGTACAAAGGTTAATAGCTTCCTTCACCTCAGAAGATCTTTTTAATCCCTTAAAAGTAAAACCTTGAATAAAACCTGAATTTGGTCTAACAACTAAGGCATGAGAAGGGAAATGTACCTTATCTAGGAAATCTTTAAGATCATTAAAAGAAGTAACTGTTTTTGCATCATAATTGGTTTCGAGGCTTATCTCCTGCTCAATAACTTCGATACCACGTTCGTCATCAATCCATAAAAGGATTTCATGGTCTTCTGCAACCATAGGAAAATAACGATGCGGTGCAAAACTTCCTTCACTCGCTAGCCCTAGAGGAAGACCAAGTTCATCCATACCCATTCTTGCTTTTTTTCGGAGAGTTTCTAACGGTGTAAGCTCACGTTCTATTTCTCCAGAAAATGTTCCTAATAGATCGGTATTAATCTTTTCAGGAACTTTAATTGATACTCCTAATAGATCATTGAAAGGCTTACCAATGGCTTGTCGTTTATCATGCATTGTTGATAGGGCAGCTTTTCTTCCCTTGTAGGGATGCATATTGTATATTCCCCCCTCTCTATCAGTTTTTAATATTTTTTAATATTTTTTTTCCAAATTACTCGCTAGTTTAAAAGTCATCATTCTTTCACCCGTTTTAGTACTAACATCGGTATGAAAACTCACTACTTCTTCATCAGTTATATTAAAAATCAATCTCTTTAGGTCTTCTACCCCTGATTCAATGAGATCAGTTCTTGTTTTTTTAATCAACAAGACTCCTTCTCTATCTTTACACAGTGCATACTCAGCAGGAGTTAAAATACCACGAAGTATAACAATAACTAAATCTCTTAAAATATCTGTTTTAACAGCTATTGGACCACGGCCAAGGTATTCTTTCTGCCATTGAATTAAAGCTTTACTGATTTCAGATTCAGTCGCACCCTTTGTTTTGTTCATTTTTACCCCTCTTTTTCATTTATTATGGCAAAGTCACTTAGTTGGAAATGAAGTACTTTCAGTGGTTACCAGTTTTCCCAACGTCCTTCGGGATCAACACTCCTCGTATCTTGAAAGAGCTTCTCTTACCTCTGGTTGTATGGTATTTACTCAATAAAAAAACCGACAACTTCAAACGTCAATGATGATATAAAATCATTGAATCTGAAAATTGTCGGTTTCACCTCAACTAACTTCAGTGAAGTCTTTTGATGAGCTACCTTTTTATTGGCATAATAATGTATGTTATAAATTCTCTTCTAAAAAAAATCGGTATATCTCTAATCTAATTCGCCTAGATTATGAAACATACCGATTTACATTACTCTCTCATTCTTGTACTATTAGGAAACTTTTTCATCCAGTCAATATTTAAAATATTAAAAGAATGCTAAAGGCCTAATTATTTAAGAAGTTGAAAATAAACATCTACCGCTTATTAAATTATAAATAATATATACCCAGTTTTATAAATCTGTCAACAAATTAATCCCCTTATACTCAATATTTTTTGTAGCATCCAGTTAATTTCAACGCGAGGCATCTAAACAAATAAAGATTAAGAGCCAATTCGCTCCCGATCTTTATTTTAAATCGAATACGTGCTTATGAAGATAGTTTTTTCATAATCCGCTTTGCTCGAATATAATCTATAGCTTCCTTTATTAGCTCCTCATCAACTTCTTTATTATCAATAATTATTTTATATTTACCTTCGAGTATCCCAATGTCAGAAAGATAATGAGTAGTCGTTGGATTAATATAATCGCTAGATTTCTCAGGGATATCGGAATAGCCTACTAAATAATCAATTGTTGTCTCAAACAAATCAGCTATTTTCTTTAATGTACTGATCTCAGGGGAACGTATCCCGTTTTCATATCCAGAAACTGCCACTTTAGAAACTTGTATTTTATCTCCAACTTCTTGTTGAGTTAAATTGTTTTGTTTTCTCAACCTCTTTAGTCTTGTCTTAAAATCTGGCATTGGCTCGCCTCCCACCTTAATCATCACTAAATCTTTCTAGTGATATAATTTTTACTCTTCCTTAAATTATATCAAAACGTTTTATCCAAATCTTTTTATTAAAACTTGAAGATTCTAAATTAATACAAATATAACCTTTTTTTCTATAAAAGGGGTTGTATTTGGAGGAAGTAATTGCTATTATTGTCATTGTTATTACTCTATGATTAACTTATATTAAAAAGTTAACATATAGTTAACAGAATTAAAACAAAAAGGTGGGGGGAATTATGAAAAAATTTAAAATGATGGGGATTGCAGGAATTTTGTCAGTTGCTCTACTAACTGCATGCTCAGAGGATACTGCAACTGAAGCTGATCCTGTAGAAGAAACAGAAGTTGAGGACGTAGAAGAAGTAGTTGAGATCACCGAGGAGGAAGTTCTGGAATTTCAGCAAAGCTGGGGCGAAGGAATTGTTCATATCGGAGAAGTATACAGCGAGGGTGGCGACTATGAAGCCGCTGCTACTGAGCATATCGAACGTTTCTATGGTTATGACATGAGTGATGTTCTTTTCAAACCAACTTTAGCTAGAGAGGAACGTTTCCGCGGTACCTTTGAAAGTGCTTTGTCTTATTTCGTGGGTGGAGATATTTCCGAGGATAGTGGTTTTGCTATCGCACCTTGGTCAGATGTACGATGGGAAAATGAAGGGGTTTTAATTGAAGGAAATAAGGCTGTAAGTATGGGCGTGTATTATTTCACACCAGCTGATGGAGGAGAGCCTGTCGAAGTAGAATACACTTTCACTTTTAAAAAGGATAATGATGGCGACCTGAAAATTGTCCTTCACAGCTCTCATCTTCCATATAGCGCTACTCAAGCAATCACAGAGGAAGAAGTTCTGGAATTTCAGCAAAGCTGGGGAGAAGGAATTGTTCATATCGGGGAAGTTTACAGCGAGGGTGGCGACTATGAAGCCGCTGCTACTGAGCATATCGAACGTTTCTATGGTTATGACATCGGCAATGTTCTTTTCAAACCAACTTTAGCTAGGGAGGAACGTTTCCGTGGTACCTTTGAAAGTGCTTTGTCTTATTTCGTAGGTGGAGATATTTCCGAGGATAGTGGTTTTGCTATTGCACCTTGGACAGATGTGCAATGGGAAAATGAAGGAGTTATCATTGACGGAAACAAGGCTGTAAGTATGGGCGTGTATTATTTCACACCAGCTGATGGAGGAGAACCTGTCGAAGTAGAATACACTTTCTCTTATACAAGAAATGATGATGGCGACCTGAAAATTGTCCTTCACAGCTCTCATCTCCCGTATAGTAATTAATTAGTTAAATAATAAATATGCTTAGTTTATAATATAGTACTTATAAGAGATCCTTTGATTATAAAGGATCTCTTATTTCTTTTGAAGTATTGAATTGTTCCATGTTCTATGTCTTTATTAACGAGACTAAGCGATGCAAGTACGTTCATTGGTAAATTATTTATAGTTGCTTTTCTATTGTAATTGTATTTTTCTTGATAATCACATATACATTAACTCAGAGTTATTTATTAAGTTCGATTGCCTCTTGTATCATCGAAATAAACAAATCTTGTTTAATATCTTCAACTTTTTTCACCCGTATATGGCGCATTTGTTTACCTGTTCCTTGGAGTACACCCTCCTTGTCAGAAAGGCTGAACCTCGATAAAACCCTAGGTTCACATGTTTTTTAGCAGTGGCTAAATAGCTGTCCCAAAAGGTCAAAAACAAACTTTGAGACACCCCCTTCGTTTTGTTCAAGAAGAATGACGTTATTAGAATAAAAAATACATAAGTGCCAGTATTGTTCCAATCGATATTAAGGATTTAATCCATATGATTTTTTTACTTATACCTGCTTTTTCTTCAAGGTAATTTAGATAAATCATCGTTATAACAAATCCAAAAAATGGAGTAAGATACCCTGTCCCACCAACAGCTTCAAAATACTTTAATATTCCTAATACAATTAAAATGGGACCCAAAGTTCCAATAACCAAATTTACATAGAGAATGAGTTTATCATTTTTCTCCAAAATCTCTCCCTCCATTTCAATAAGTTACTCCCTACCAGTCTACTATTTATAACCAATTATGGTATAAAGGTAAACTCAACTTCAATCTTCCTGCTTCTTTCCAACTAACGTTAATTGAAGATTGTTAATTAGTTTCCTGACACAGCGTGAAACGATACTTCATTGCCATTTTTAAAACTTCGTATTGTTTCATACTGCTTATATTTTTTTATTTTATATACTACCTGATGCTTTAAAGTTGCATCAGAATGATTTTCTGTTTCTTCTTCAATATAATGAATGTTTAATATTTTACCGTCTGAATCCACACTAAAATCAGTAAAATGAATAGCATTTTCACCCTGGATCACGTTTTTTCCATTTAACATCACATATATCACCCTGTCCCGATCGAAATAAAGATGTGCACCATTTGTGTCCTCTACACTTTCAAAAAAAGTACGAACATCATTATTCGTAGTAGCAATTTCAATTTCAGCGAAAGTCAATTCCGAACTACATCCAGCTAATAATAGAATAAATATGAAAAATGACATTACTTTTTTCATTATAAACCACTCTCCTCCATAGTATTGAAGTAAACTTTACTTCAATAACAGAAAGGCGATAACCTCTATTCAGCTATCACCCATCAGTTTAGTATCTTTTTTTCAAAACGCCCAACAACATATCCAATTAAGCATGTGAAGTAAAGAAAAAAAACACTAAAAATACCTACACTTACGGATGGAAGTACATCAAAGAAATAGCTAATAGCTCCGTATATTGGTATGGTAAATATGAAATTCGCTGGATAGAAAACAGGTGCCAAAAACAGAAAGTAACCAGTTAAATATATAAATAAGCCTACACCCCAATATTTAGTGATGAATACGGCAAAATCAACGTATTTTTGCTTTCCCATATATGCACTGTAAATGAACATAATAATAACAAACAGAATTGAAGAAATTGCACCTATTAAAGTAGGTTCACTTTTCATTACATGAATATCAAAACTAACCCAACCAAAAATGGAACTAACTAATAAAATAAAAATTACGTGTTTATGCATAACTCCTCCCAGTTTACTTTATATTAAGAAGTAAATAAATATTTTAATTGAACTATTCTGCTCGTTATTCAATAACTATGAAACTTTATTCTAATTCCTTGAAAAAACCTTCGAACTCAAGAGTGTCCTGTTGTCGAAAGCCAAAGTTTTTGTATTCGATCATTAGGTGACTTATGTTATTTTCATAGTTTGCTTCGTGTAGTTCCACCCGAAAGACGAGCAGGAAGTTATCGTCTACTTTATAGTTTTCTACTGGTAGGTATTCATTGAAATACCCTTCTTCAATTACGCTTTCCTCGTTTATCACTCCAGTCACACCCATTTCATCTATCATCGAAGTAACCGATATTTGTATATCGTCTTCATTTAGCTCCGTTCCATCGTGCTTTATTAATGTTACGTTGTTTAAAGTCGGCTTTCCAAAACCATCCCAATGCAAACCGTAGCCCAAATAAAACGGAAGTCTTTCTTTTACAATTGGAGCATCCATAGCGATATAAGAGGTAGACCCGATAACAAATTCTCCTTTTGATAAAACATAGTTAAATGTACTAACGATTAATAATAGCGCAGCTCCCAGTATAATAAACCATTTTTTCAACGAAGCACCTCCTCTATAAATGTTAACACTTAATCCCAAGCTAGCTTTAAGAAACCTGTTCGTTCGTAAATAACTTTACAGGAAAAGCGCCAATCCTTTCTAGGATCACCGCACCCAAAGTTTACGTGTAATATTTTCAAATTCTAGCTTTTATTTTATTACCAACTTCCCTTCTTTTTTGTAAGTATCAAACAATTCATCTATATGTTCATCAATTTTTTGAGCCCATAAATCCACCTCTTCTTCGGTTGGTCCCCCCAATTTTTCATCAATATATTTCTCTACGTAAGCTTGCTTTGTTAAGGTAATTCCTTCCCATATTTCATAGTATTCTTCTGGTGACACTCCTAATAACGCTGCTTGTTGTTCATAAAAACTTTTGTCATCTAAATATTCGTACCTTTCTGGTGGTTTCGAACCAGGAAACAATTCTTGTTTTATTTCATCAATCTCATCTTCTGAAACAGTAATTCCTCTAGCTTGAGATTCCTGAATAACAATCTCTTGTTTTAAGTACCAATTAATTATTTTTTCTTCTTCTTTTTCTAAAGAATATTGCCAAAGAACGTCTTCTACCGTAACCTCTGCTCCCTCTAGGACCGCTATTATATCTTCTTTTTCATATTTGGGACCCGTACATCCTACCAATAAGAGTGTACATATCAAAAATAATTTCAATTTCACTATGATGTCTCCTTTCAAAACATTATGAAGCAATCCTGTATCGTTAGTACAATAACTTCAACAGAAAAAGCGCTAACCCTCTATTGGATTAACGCTACCCGTTACTTGAAGATCCTGTATCTCAACAAGAATAATTCATATTGGTTTGTATGAAGTACTTTTTCGTACGATTTTTAATTTGCTTGGGTCTTCATCGGCTTTATGAAGACTTTTTCCCCTGCTTTTTTGTCTGGTTAGGTCTTCATCAGCTTTACGAAGACTTTTTCCCCTGCTTTTCCAGGCTGTTTACGTCTTCATCGGCTTACGAAGACCTTTTCCATGATCTTCCAAGATGTTTAAGTCTTCATCAGCTTTACGAAGACTTTTTCCCCTGCTTTTCCAAGCTGTTTACGTCTTCATCGGCTTACGAAGACCTTTTCCATGATCTTCCAAGATGTTTACGTCTTCATCAGCTTTACTAAGGCTTTTTCCCCTGCTTTTCCAGGCTGTTTACGTCTTCATCAGCTTACGAAGACCTTTTCCATAATTCCCCAATCCACTTACGTCTTCATCAGCTTTACGAAGACTTTTTCCCCTGCTTTTCTGGGCTGATTTGGTATTTTGACGGTCTACAATTGGCTAAATTAAGTCCTCTTAAAGTGATTAACCATCAAGATTCTTTGATTCAAAGTTATTGAGCAATTCACGCACTTCATCTGTTGACTCTGTGTTCATTAATTGATTTCTTAATTCACTCGCCCCTCGAAATCCTTTGACATATATCTTAAAAAAGCGATGAAGAGCCTTAAACGGACGTAGCTCTAATTCTGAATATTTATCAAGGAGATCTAGATGCAATCGTAAAAGATCGAGTAATTCCTTACTGCTATGATCTTTCGGCTCTTTTTCAAAGGCAAATGGATTATGGAAAATACCACGGCCAATCATAACCCCATCAACACCATATTGGTGGGCGAGCTTCAAGCCAGTTTGACGATCAGGAATATCCCCATTGATTGTCAAAAGTGTATCTGGTGCCACTTGGTCACGAAGTTTCTTAATCTCCGGGATTAGCTCCCAATGAGCATCCACTTTGCTCATTTCCTTCCTTGTCCGCAGATGAATAGAAAGATTAACAATATCTTGTTTCAATATGTGTGTCAGCCAGTCCTGCCATTCTTCTACATCCGTGTAACCAAGCCTTGTCTTTACACTTACGGGCAATCCACCTGCTTTTGCTGCTTGGATTAAATCTGCTGCAACTTCTGGGCGATTGATAAGGCCACTTCCCTTCCCATGCTGTGCCACATTAGGTACAGGACAGCCCATATTGATATCCAAACCTCTAAACCCAAGTTTCGCCATACCAATACTCATTTGCCGAAAGTACTCAGGCTTATCCCCCCATATATGGGCTACAATTGGTTGTTCATCCTCAGTAAAAGCCAAACGTCCGCGCACACTTTGCTTTCCCTCTGGATGACAATAACTATCACTGTTTGCAAACTCTGTAAAAAACACATCAGGTCTGGCTGCCTCGCTTACTACATGGCGAAAAACAACATCCGTCACATCTTCCATTGGTGCCAGTATAAAAAAAGGTCGTGGTAATTCACGCCAAAAATTATCTATCATCTTCAAATTCAAATCCTCTCGCTATGGGATACCAGTCCAAACCCTTATCCCAAAATTAAAAGCAAAATGTCCCTGCTTCTTTTACACTTATACCATGCTTAAGCACTTTTTATCAAACTGATAGGACAACCAAAATACTCTTCTACTAAAATCCACTCATCAACCAGCATTCCACTGTTCGAGTAAAAATAAAGCTATGCTCAAAAAGACTGAAAAGAAAATTGGAAGAACACTGGATTGACAAGGGGGCAACAGGAAAAAGCCCCCGAAATCGCAAATATATTATTGGGCGATTTCAGGGGCGGACTTGCAATAATGTTTACTTTTAACTAGAAGAGTATTATTCGTTAGATATCCATTTGTCCATATAGTCCTAACTACTCCCTTTCATCTTCCACATCATAAGTTTCCCTCAAAAGATCAAGGGTTTGACTGAGTAATGTTTTAACACTATAATATTAAGCTGTTAAACATTCGGCTAATGGGTATTTATATTAAATGAATATATAGAAAGGTAGGTGAAATTATCTTAGACGACTATTATAGGTGTATACGGATTAGAAAGAGAGCAAGTGGCCCTTCAGTTCCGTAATCTTTTCCTCCAGATATCAAGGATAGACAATGGAAGATTAAAATAACGTTCTCGCTTCGTTATACTTTATGGAGGAAAAGAATGAATACAATAAAGAATTTGAAAACGGACTGGACTACAGTTGCTGTTAGTGGAGGGTTTTTACTCCTCTTTGTCATTTTTGCGCTAATTGACATTAATATGGTTGAAGGCTGGGTAACTGAATCCTTCAATTGGTCGGTAACATTTTTTGGTGCTTATTGGCAATTATTATTACTAGGAAATTTTGTGATCGGAATGATTTTAGCTTTTTCCAGATATGGAAATGTGAAATTAGGAAAAATGGAGAAACCTGAGAATAGTTATTTTCGTTGGATTTCTATGATTCTATGTACGCTTCTAGCTAGTGGTGGTGTATTTTGGGCTGCATCAGAGCCAATCTATCATTTTGTTACAACTCCACCTTTGTTTGCGAATGATGGGATGACACCGCAAGAGGCAATCATACCGGCTTTATCCCAAAGTTTTGTCCACTGGGGCTTCCTAGCTTGGGCATGTTTAGGTACTTTAACATCAATTGTCCTCATGTATGCACATTATCATAAAGGATATCCACTTAAACCACGTGCAATTTTATACCCAATTTTCGGAGAAAAGATATTTAATAAAAGTTTCATTGGTTCAACTGCCGATACCGTTTCAATTATTGCAGTTGCTGCAGGTACAATGGGACCTATCGGATTTTTAGGTCTGCAAATTGGATACGGTCTTCATTTTTTATTTGATATTCCAAATACTTTGGCTACGAATATTATCATTGTTGGAGCACTAATCCTTATTGCTGCTATATCTGTAGCAAGTGGTGTTGACAAAGGTATTCAATTTTTAAGTCGTTTAAATGTTATATTTGTTGTAATATTAACAGCAATCATCCTCATGATTGGCCCAACAATGTTTTTAATAGATTCTTTTATTAGTGCTCAAGCTTTTCAATTACAGCATTTTTTCCAAATGAATCTATATCGCACAGATCACGCTTGGCTTGGTTATTGGACTATATTTTTCTGGGGTTGGTTCCTAGGATATGCACCAATGATGGCTATTTTTATTAGTAAAATATCGCGTGGTCGGACGATCAGAGAGCTTATTATTGCAGTATCTATTATTGCTCCATTAGTTAGTAATTTTTGGTTTGCAGTTGTTGGTGGTACTGGATTATCTCAAGAACTAAATAATCCTGGTTCCATTTCAAGCCCATTAGGTGATGGCGGAATGCCTGCGACCGTAATGGCAATTATGGACCAACTACCACTGGGATTATGGTTGGCTATTGGGTTCTTAATTGTTAGTATTGTGTTTGTATCGACTACTGTTGACTCCATTTCATATACAGTAGCAGTAACCTTACAAGGTACAGATCATCCACAAAAATGGATGAGAGTCTTTTGGGTCGTTTTGTTTGGTATATTATCTGTAGTACTACTAACAATTGGCGAAGGAAGTATACAAGCATTACAAAACTTTATTGTTGTAACGGCAGTACCTGTATCTATATTGCTACTTCCACCACTTTGGAGTGCACCAAAAATTGCAAAGCAAATGGCTTTAGAACAAAGGATAGCACCTTCTATTGAATATACAAAAGAAGTAAAAGTAAAAGTAGCAAAATAATAACATTGTTAATAAATAAATTTAAAAACACCCCCTAATTTATGAGGCCACTGAAAAAGGTACGGTTTTGACCTTTTTCAGTGGCCTATTTCCTATAACCCGATTATTTCTGCCACGAGTTGGTGGGAGTAGAGTCGGGCGTTGTGGTCAAAGACCATTGTACTCACCATTATCTCATCTGCTTTCGTCTCATTTAAGAAGGATTGCAGCTTTTTCTTTACATTGATAGGACTTCCGATGATCGCGGAGCTTAATTGTTTTTCTAAGACTGCCTTTTCATATGGGCTCATGAGCTCATCCAAATTCTTTACTGGTGGTTGTAACTGTGATGGTGTGTTCCTCATCATGTTTAGGAAGCTTTGTTTGATGGAAGTGGCAAGCAATTCTGCTTTCTCATCCGTATCTGCCGCGATGACGTTTACTGCTACCATTGCGTAAGGCTCTTTATAATCCTCTGACGGAAGGAAGTTCTCGTATTCTTGTCAATAATCGAGTAATTAGTGATAGAATAAGCGGAATTTTTTCGGTTAGATGCAGAATAAAGCTCGTTCCGAGGTATATAGGCGGAGGTTTTCCGATTATACAAACAAAAATTACCCATTTCCAGATTTTTCCGAGTCAATAGGCGGAATATCTCCGTCTATTTAAGTAATCTTCAATGCTAATTACTATTTAAAAGAAGCTTCTACTTTTATTTACCAGGTGGGTTCTTAACCTAATCCCCCAGCCATCGGCCATTCACTTGCTGAACAATTTGTTGGCATCGACGAGCTTCTCTTTAACTTGGTCATAAGAAAAGCGTATCACGGTCCATGTTTGTACCCATCTTGTAAGCGCCGCAATTCAAAAAGCGTGGCACTCACCCAAACTCATATGGTGTGTGCCACTATAGGTATTATTTTGATGGTATAAACCAGTACCCATTATCTAGGTAATTATTCTATTCCTGTTCTTGTATTCTTTCTTGGATAATTGGAATTACTATCGAGATTATAATCGGCCTTTAAATAGCAAAACTGGCATTTACAAATTTTCTTCTTTTCCTTACTCTTTTGGTCTATTTTATATACGTGTGGGACATCTAGAACATTTAAGCCTTCTTTTACGTGTCTAGGACAAACCGATACCATTGGAATAATCCTCTCCTTTTTAACTTGAAGATGCCTCAAAGTGAGAAATTATCTTTTCTCATTTTTCCGGTGATTTTAGTTAATAGAATTGTAAAATTATATATTGAATATGTAAGTTTCCTAGTAGATCCTTAAACTTTTTCTAAAAGTAGAAAGATGTAAGCATGTATAGGTTCTCCAACTCACATCTTTCAATCATTAAATTAACTTCCTGTTTTACTATTATTCGTCTGTTCAACAGCTTGAAGGGTTGTTTTTTCTTCTGTTTTACTTGTTTCATTACTATCACTATTGACTAATTCATTCGTTGCTTTTTTAAACTCTTTTAAAGTACTCCCAAATGCTTTCCCTATTTCAGGTAGTTTAGAAGGGCCAAAGATGATTAATGCAATGACAAGAACAAGTATAAGTCCTGGAATTCCAATGTTAGATAACATGGATGAACCTCCTTATAAAGATCTAGTTAGACGTACTGAGTTAGGTGGACAGGATTATAAAGTTACTCCATGGCGATCTAAAACAGCTGCAGCTAATGGAGACATACCTTCTTTTTCTGCATATGCTTTCACTTTGTCTGAAATTTGTGGTGCGAAGCTTGCAGGAGGAGCAGCATGGCTCATCGTAAATTGGCGAGCAGAGTTTCTACGAGCAAATGGTCCCCAAACAGCAATTGTAAAACCAGGGCTTTGAATGTTTACGAACATCGTTTTGCCATCAGGAGCAAAACAAACACCAGCAAACTCAGATGAGTTAAATACGTTTTGAGCAAACTCATACACATTACCTTCTGGCGTTAAGCCGATAATGCGATCACCTGCTGGGTTACCGTCTTCAGCAATCCAAAGATCACCCCAAGGTGTAATTGTTACATTATCTGGTGCACGTAGGTCATTACTATCTTGAGATTCAAAGAATAACTCTAGTGTATTAGTTGCAGGGAAATAACGGTACACACGACCAAAACGGTTCGGTCCATTATCTGTACGCGCACTCGTATCATCAAACCAGAATGCGCCTCCACTAAACCAAGAGCCTTCTAGACGTGTAAATTGAATACAGCCTAGATCTCTGGCATCTTCTTTTGCACGTTCAGGATTAACTTGCTTCCAAACAATCCCAACTTTTTGTCCTTTTTCGAATGTACTTGCCTGGTTTCCAGGAAGCTCGTCCAATGCAGCAGCCTCAAGAATTCCACCTTCCTGAAGAGATCCTAATTTTTGCCTGCGGTTATGAGGAGTAAAGCGATATAAGAATGAAGGGGCGTTGTCTTCAGTTAAATACCATATTCCAGTAGCTGGGTCGACACTACAAGCTTCGTGAGAGAAATAACCCATATCACGAATTGGTGTTTTTGACATTTCATTTTCAGGATCGTGAGGATTTACTTCAAATACAAACCCGTGTCCCATTTCGCGAGTTTCTTCACATGTTAACCATGTTCCCCAAGTAGAAGCACCGCCAGCACAGTTACGAATATTCCCTGAATTTGTTACATATTCGTCAACAACTTCACGATTAGGTGTAACAACAAGAGCTGTTGTTCCGCCTGCTGCCCCTTTACTCCAAGGGTTTTTCCCATTTACAGGAAACTGGTGGTTTGTGCCGCATTCGTGATTCCGGACAAGGATTGTTGTATTTTTAGGACCTTGATAAGCAGCCATTCCATCAGGTAAGCCAGGAACTAAGTCTCCATTTGGATTTACCATTGCTTTTCCAGTCGTAGAAATAATTTTGTAATTAAATCCTTCTGGTAGGTCAAGAAATCCATTTGGATCTTTTACTAGAGGTCCGTAGCCACCCCATCCTCTACCTTTTGTCGGGTCTGCTGTTGATGCTAATGCTCTCGATTGATCCGCCAATGATAATACACCACTAGTTCCTAAAGTTAATGCAAGCGTACTTATTCCCCCAACTTTCAAAAAATCTCTCCTGTTCATACCATTGTTTCCCATTAATTATTCCTCCTCAAATTTATATAGGATGCCTAACAGAGAAGAAGTTGCTCTATGAAAAATTTAACAAATTAGTTTTAAAGAGTTGTTTAAATAATATTTTTATATTGTTAATAGTAGAAAATAATTCAAAGGTCTTAAATTAGTTGTAGAGATATTATAATTTCGAGACTTTATACCCTTTTAATGATATAAAGATACTGTTAAATAGAAAATTACTTTGTTGAAAAAGCACTTTAGTCAAACTTTTGTCTTGAAATTATTAAATGAAGCTTAAATAAAATGAATATTTTGTAAAATGTTTATTAATAATCGGTAAATTCCTTCCGATTTTTTAGGTGACTTTTAAGGTATCTAGCAAAAATACAGCTCCATTGAGACAATAACGGAACTAAATAGGGTTGCATAGAAATAAGTAAAAAAGAGGCTGGGACATACTGTGCAGAAGTGACTCTGTTTTTTTCACCTGTCCTGTCTTATTCGAGTAAGCATCGTTGCATAAGACAATAATATAGCTTTTATAGTAAAATATTAGTATTTGCAAAAGGAGGCTCATTCTTATGAATATTTTACTTTTAGGGGCAACTGGACGAGTTGGGAGTCATATAGTTACTCACGCCCTTGACGACAGACATCATGTGACTGTATTAGTTCGTACTCCAGAGAAGATTCAAATAAATAATAAAAATTTAACCATTATTCAAGGGAATGTTTTAAATAAAGATGATATCGTACATGCAATGCGAGGAAGCGATGTGGTTATTAGCGCACTAAATACTGATGGCACAACCACTCTATCAGAAAGTATGTCACTTATTATCGAAGCAATGGAAAATGAAGGTATAAAGCGAATAATAACTATAGGAACTGCAGGTATCCTACAAAGTAGAACCACACCAAATTCTCTGCGTTATCAATCAAGTGAATCAAAGCGTAAGTCAACTCGTGCAGCGGAAGAACATCATAAAGTTTACGATATGCTCAAACAATCAAGCCTCGAATGGACGATTGTCTGTCCTACCTACTTGCCGGATGGAGAAAGGATAGGCAAATATCGTATAGAGCGAAATTTTTTGCCGGAGGATGGAATTGAAATTTCCGTACCGGATACAGCAGAATTTACATTTAGACAGATTAAAACAAGCGATTATATAAAATCACGTGTAGGTATCGCCTACTAATAATACTCTTATTTCTCCATTATCCCGTATCCCGAAAAAACAAACAACACTCACAAACATTGATGTATCAACAGTTGTGAGTGCTGTATCTTTTTAATTAAATTGTTTTCATCTAAAGATACCGATTGTTAGGGCTGAATCGAAACTCTAAAAGAAAAACGATATTGAGTCCTGCCAGCGTTGTGTTGGGGATGATCTAGGTTCGGAAAAACGCGTCAGATTAAGCTTTTTTAGGACATGCTATCCTTCATGGGTTTCCCATGCTTGCCGTAATCACATAATCGCGCCAGATCCGACTTTAATAGATTCATACGAACGAAAAAAGAACTAAGTTACGATTGAAACCCAGGTCGTCCCTAGGTTTCCACAATATACTATCCAACTACTAAGCCCGGCGCTCCATCAGATTAATCCCGAGTCCCATGCAGACCACACCAAACAATAACATAATCGATATGGGCTGCAACAGTTCAGGCAATCCAAGGTTATAGATGGCAACACCTCTTAAGGCATCTAGTCCATAATAAATCGGCATCCCTTTTGCTAAGGCAACCATGATGTCATTTGTTACAATCTCGATTGGCCAATACGCACCACCTAGCATGGCCATCGCCGTAGCGAGAATGGGAATGACAGCCTGCATTTGCTGAGACCTTTTCACTAGCCCCATGACAAGCATCCCGAGGCTCACAATTGCAAACGTGTAGCAAGCAATGACGAATAAAAGAGCGCCATACCGCTGCCCCAAATCAAATCCAAAGATAAATTTAAAAAATAGGAAAGCAACGAGAATTTGAACATACCCAATCAGAAAGCAATAAAGCAAATGTCCCAAATAGATCTGCCATTTGTGCAGCGGCGAAACGATGAGACGGTCCCAAGTTCCCACTCTTTTTTCCTCCGCGACATTCATTAAGCTAAACATTATCGTGTAAATGGAGAAGAATAGAGTCATCCCAAACAACACGTGAAGTTGGTCATCATAAATAAATGAGCTTTCTTCTCCACTCAAGGATTCAGTTACTACCTTCATGCTAGGTTCATTCAGAAAACGTTCAAATTCTGTACGGAATTCCCCCGCGTCTACCTGCGATGCTATTTCCTGTAACCGTAACTCCTCCGAAAACACCTGATACACATAGTTTTCCACTGTAACACTTGACGGCTCCTGTACTGCGATGAGAATTCGATAGTCATCGTTCATCAACTTCAGTGCAAGTCCAGCGTCCCCGGAAGAAACAGCTTCATGGGCTTCTGATTCCTCTACCCAACGAAAGGTCATATTCTCCGCTTCATTTAATCGATCCAGCCACTCCACTCTTTTCTCTTCCTCCAAGGAAGGGTCTCCGTAGGTGTAAATCGTAATATGGCTGTTAGGTCCACCAAATCCTGCTAGAAAAGATACGAACAGAATGGTCAATCCGAGGAATGAGAGAACGAGTATAGGAGCACGGCGTAACCGTTGCCACTGTAATAAAAATACTGATCTCATCTACAACGACCTCCTTTTTGGAAAAATGAGAATGCTGCTTATAATCAAAATGGCTGCCAACGTTGCAATTCGAATTAAATAAGGGAGAATCGTCGTCATATTAAGCTCTTGCATCCACTTTAAGAATGCAGTCAATGCCGCACCATTTGGTGTCCAATTCCCTATCGTTCCAATCAGTGCCGGCATTTCGGATGTTGGGAAGAAACTCCCCCCAACAAGGGCAAGTAAGGTCACAATTCCACCAGAAAAAATATGGTTAAGGGCATCATTTTCGTATTTCACCGTTAGCGCTGTTAATAAGGAAGCAAAACCCCCTACACAGATTGCAAGAATGATGGCAATGATAGCAATCCCTCCCCAAAACGCCGGTTCATCGAGGGGAAATGTTCGAAAGGCCAAGGTTGATACAAGAAAAAGAATGATTAATTGGAGAAAAGAAATGACAGATGCCGAAATCATTTTTCCACCTAAATAAACAATTGGATGACGGTTCGAAAGTATGATTCTATTAAACACATGCTGCTTTTTTTCCACATACGCTTTACTTGCAATCGCCGCTCCAACAAATAATACAAACATCACTGCCATACTGACTGTATAATATTGGAATGATGTGATTGGCTCACGGGCAGAAATGGATTCTACTCCTCCGAACTCCCTTGTCTCGATCACTTCTCCATCAGCTCGATTTGACAAAACATCCCCATGGCCCAAATCTATTAATGTCTGAGATATCGCCGTTTCAAAATTCACTGTATTAACATATCGATTCACAATGTTAACAAATACATCTGTTCGAATCGAACTATAGTCCTTCACAGTTATTTTCAATTCACTGCCACCCCCTTCATTTAATAGCATTTTTTGAAGAGAACGGTACGTGAAATCTTCAGGAATCAGCAAAATTGCGGTGACATCTTCGTTTTCCAATGCTTCCTCTGCTTCAGAAAATTCGAGTTCTTCCATTGTCACCATGTTGCTGACACTTTCATTATTCATTAGGTCTTCCAACATCGTATAAGGTTTTACTTCCTCTACAACTTGTTCTAACTCCATAATCACTTCTCGAGGCATTCCGATCGTTTCCAAATCTTCTATAAAGTCAATGACCCCCTGCTGTTCATCGTCCTCTATCACAAAAGCAACATCCATATGGAAGTACGATGTATCCCCACCAAGGATCCCCCTTAAAGCGAAGCTCAGAATAACGATTAATAAAATTGGCATGAGCAGGAGAATCATTAGTTCTGTTCGATCACGAAGCAGAACGAGAAGATCCTTTTTTAAAAAGTTCCCCATCTCCTTCACCTCAATCCCTTAGCTTTCGACCTGTAAGGTGTAAAAACACGTCTTCTAACGATGGTACCTGCACATTAACATTTAAAATTTGTGCCTGATGACGTTCCGCATCCTGAAAGATACTACCAAGTAACTTGCTTCCCTTTGGTACGATCAACTTCAAGCCCTTCTCCGTTTCAATCGTCTGACGGATTCCATCGTGTGACTGTAAGTCTGTGACCAAATCTGGATAAGACCGGTCTAGCTCGATCCAGATCGTTTCTTCACCGGACAAAATACTCTTTAGTTCATCCTTTGTTCCGGAGGCAATAATCTGACCGTGATCCATGATGTATACACGATCACACAGTCGCTCCACTTCTTCCATGTAATGACTTGTATACAGTACGCTCAGGCCCTTCTCTTGATTAAGATGCCTTACCGTATCCAGGATGTGAGTCCTTGATTGGGGGTCAATCCCCACAGTCGGTTCATCCATAATAAGAAGTTCTGGTTCATGAAGCATCGCTGCAGCCATGTTAATTCGTCGTTGCATTCCTCCTGAGTAGGTTTTGACAATTTCTTTTTGTCGCTCCTTCAGACCGACAATCTCTAGTACCTCCTGAATTTTCGATTCTAGCTCCTTCCCTTTCAATCCATATATTCTTCCAAAAAACTTCAAGTTTTCATAAGCAGTCAGTTCGTTATACAAGGCAATTTCCTGGGGAACAACACCTAAGACATTTCGAATAATCCCTGGATCCTTTAAAACACTTTGTCCCTTTAACTTCACATCGCCTGAAGTAGGTTTAATGAGTGAGGAAATCATGGAGATCGTTGTTGATTTCCCTGCCCCGTTTGGCCCTAATAACCCGACCGATTCCCCTTTATCCATATATAAATTAACACCATCTACTGCGGCCTTTCCCTTAAAGACTTTTTTCAGCTCTTCTGTTTCAAGCATGACACTACCTCCTTTTATCGTAAAAACCCTTTTTCATAAGATTAACGCTTGCATTCGCTATTGGTGGACGTTATTTCATGTCTAATATAACTCCAAGTATATACATAAAAAGACAGTGCTCCCACTGTCTTCAGTCATCAGATTTTTCATTTTGCATGACTTAAGTCATTTTATTAAACCTTCTAAAGGCTTAAACAAGGTTGTGTCTGATCGCATAAATCGCAATCTGTGTGCGGTCTCTCAGCTCAAGCTTATCGAGGATTATAGTAATATGATTCTTTATGGTACCAACCGACAAGGCCAGTTCCTCTGAGATTTCTTTGTTACTTCGCCCTTCACCAATTCGGCGGATAATATCCAACTCTCTTGGTGTGAGAGTTGGATTGACATCTTGTGTTCTCTCTTGTTGATTGAGGAGACGGGGCATTACTTTTGCTGCTACTTGATCTTGCAAGGAGAGACCCCCAGCCAAACAACTTCGAATGGCTTTGATGAGTTCCTGTGGTTTCGCATCCTTAAGCATATAACCACTCGCACCACTCTTTAGAGCCTCCAATGCATATTCATCGTCATTAAACGTTGTTAACATAAGTACTTTACGGTCTGGCCAACGGGAATGGATGATACGTGCCGCTTCCAATCCATCCATTTCAGGCATTCGAATGTCCATGATAATCACATCAAAATGTTGTGTTTCACAAAGGGAAACCGCTTCCTTGCCATGACTCGCTTCCCCTGTTACCTTTATCTCAGCGTCTGTCTCTACCATCATTTTCAGTCCTTGTCTAACCATCACCTGATCTTCAGCTAGTAATATTCGAATCACTCTATCTTCCCCCTTTTCGTTGCGAGAAGTGGTAACGTCCCGCGCACGATAAATTGTCCATCATATTGAGCGATTTCAAGTTTCCCGCCAGCATCCTCAATCCGTTCTCTCATCGAAGATAGTCCAAATCCTTCTTTATGCTGCCCTTGCGTTTTCACTGGGTTTGACACTTCAAATCGGAATACCCCGCCAGCAGGTGCTTCAAAGATGACTTCCACTTCACGGCCACCGGAGTGACGCATCACATTTGTCAGGGCTTCCTGTACTGCGCGATACACGGCGATCGCCTGTTCATTTCCTAATGGCGCCGTTAACGCACCATGTCTGATTGAAAACTGAATTCGCATATAACTCTCTGCTTCAAGTTTTCGAACGAGCCTGATAATCGCAGATAATCCACCTATTTCATCTTGTTTCAACGTTTTTACTGCACAACGTGTTTCCTCAAGACTCTCCTTTGCAAGCTGTTTTAATTCTAGGAGCCTTGAATGAGCTGCTTCATCCGTCTGTTCCATTCGCGCTACTTCCAATTGCATAAGTAATGCCGTTAATTTATGACCGACAGAATCATGGATTTCCCTAGCAATCTGGGTCCTCTCTTCCTGCCTCGCAGCCTGCTCATCGCTTACAAGACGCCGCCTCATTTTTTTATACTCACTCAATAGTGCTTCGTTCCTAGCTTCGTTTTCATCTACCTTTGTTTTCGTGTGGCGGTATGTCGCCAAGGCAACCCCCACTAACAACGTATAAAGCACAATAAAGACCAGTGAATAACTAGGATACACGAAAAAATGAGGTGTAACCAATCCTACAAACAGGATGCATCCGATTAGAATACTCTGCCAACCTTTGAGGTAAAACACCGACATCCCTGCTAAGATTGTAAAAACAAGGAAGGTATATGGGTTCGTAGTTTCGCTGTTATCTGGCCATAGCGTTAGAACAGCCGATGCTGCGACCAAAGCCGTGATCATCGTAAAAATGAATTGATGCTTTTTAAATAAAGGTAACATGAAAAAGAAGCTGAAGAAGGCTGCACACCCAATGATGCGGTTTGGGATTTCTAATAAACTCCCTTGATAATGCAATAAGGCAAATAGCCAAGATAGTAAGAGTAATAATAGCCAAATCCAATATGTATACAAGCCCGTTCCCACCTGCCTTATTTTGTTTGAGTGAAATTTTGTTATCTATTAACTAGTCATATCATAGCAAAATAGGTCATACGAAAAAATAGAACTTTAAATAATGAGGTGAAAGGTGAGGGGGCAATCGTTTTGTCTCATTTGGAGTAAGAGCTGATGTATATCCTCCCACCTCCCCTATTATATACGTCAGTGAAATAAATTGAGCTGTTTTAGCTGTAATAAAGCAAAAAACGGAGATAATTTTAGTGCAACATTAAAAGGATTGATTCCTGCATACCATACAAGTTCCAATCCTTTTAATCTTATTTTGTTCGTTATTTTTTTTATTCTAGCCGTTTCCCTTGCACCCTTAAATTATTAAAAAGGTATTTTCGCATCATGGACCGCTATTATGGAAATTATCTATCCGCACCCTTAATTACCGGTATCACAATAACAAACTTACTTCCTTCACCGAGCTTACTTTCTGCCTTGATTTCACCATCATGGGCTTTCATAATCGATTTAACAATAGCAAGTCCTAAGCCTGTTCCACCATGCTCACGAGACCTCGATTTTTCCCCGCGGTAAAAGCGTTCAAAGATTCTCTCAATATCTTCTTCTGAAATTCCATCTCCATTATCCGTTATATGAATCTCTAAAGTCGTCTTTTTTACATTTACAGCAAATGCAATTTTGATTTCAGAAGCACCATATCGAACTGCATTATCTAACAAGTTCGTAAATACTTGTTCCATCCGCTTTCGGTCAATATTAATAACAACATCTGGAATCGGCTTTTTCACGACCAACTGTCCTTGCTTTTGTTTCACATCTACTTCTGCATCACATAATATCTTAGTGAAAAAATCATTACTGCTCACTAACTGTTTTTCCATTACAAGTTGGTCAAGGTCCAGTTTAGAAAACTCAAACAAATCATCTATTAAGCGATTTAACTGGTCTGTCTTCGATAAAATCACATTCAGGTACCGATTTTTCATCTCTTCATTTTGTACGATTCCATCTTTTATCCCCTCCACATAGCCCTTAATAGACTGAAGTGGTGTTCTTAGATCATGAGAGATTGTTGCGATTAATTCCTTACGATTGTTTTCATAAAGCTGCTGCTTAGCAATCGATAGTTTCAAATGATCTCGCATCGTATTAAAACCTTTAATGAACCTGCCTATCTCATCATTTCTTTTGTAGTGAATCTCATAATTCAGGTTGCCGTCACGCATTTCTTCTGTTGCTGTGTAAATTTCTTTAAGTGGATGTAAAATCGTTTTAGAAATATATAGCGTCCAACCAACCATTAATAGCACAAGAACGATGAGACCACTACTCAGGCTGATGATAATCGAAGTAAGTATCTTTCTATAAGATAGTTCAGAGGATAAGTCCAACGAAGAGGACTTTATTTCAATGTTAAGTATTTCTCCAGTTAACGTTTGAACCTGTGAATGCCTCAGCGTAAACATACGTTCATCTTTGTCTGGTATATGGTCTGTAGATTGAAATAATACAACTTTTTCCTTCGTCGAGACAATTAGCTCCAAATGATAGGGCTCGATCACTGGTTTAATTTTATTGTAAAACTGTTCAGTATCACCAATAACATCATAATTTTCTAACACTGTTTCATTAATTTCGCTAAGAACATATTCGATTTCATTATTTTGTTCTCCCTCTAACTGCTCTAGCTGATTAGTGAAAAAGGAAAGCGTACCAAAGAACGTAACAATCGGTAAAATAATGATTGAAAGAAAGGCAATAATCAACCTTGGCCGCAGTCCCATTACAATGAACTCCCATCGAATTTATATCCTACTCCCCAAACCGTTACAATGAATCTAGGTTCCGACGGGATTTCTTCTATTTTTTCACGTATCTTACGAATATACACAGTCACCGCATTTGTATCCCCGTAGCTGTCATAACCCCAGATATTATCAAAAAGCTGCTCCTTTGAAAACACCTGCCCTTTATTTTTCGCCATGAAATGAAGTAGCTGAAATTCTTTTGCTGACAGTTCCACCTTTTTTCCTAAAACGGTAACATTGTAGCCCTTTGCATCGATAACTAAGTTGGCTATTTTTAAGACATCTTCTGTTTCCGCCGGTTTCGATCCGGAATAGTCCGTATACCTTCTAAGCTGTGCCTTAATGCGTGCTACAAGCTCACCTGGACTAAACGGCTTTGCAATATAATCATCTGCACCAATCCCTAGACCAATAATTTTATCCGTCTCACTCTTTTTTGCACTCATCATAATGATCGGTACATTTGACGTTAACCTGATTTCCCGACATACATCAATCCCTGATTTTTTAGGGAGCATCACATCTAAGACGACCAACATGGGATGCTTATGGTTAAACTCCTGCAATCCCTCTTCTCCATCATGAGCTAGAATCACTTGGTATCCATTTGCATGTAAATAATCCCTGACTAACTCACCTATTTCCTTTTCATCCTCCACGATTAGAATCGTATCCTCACTCATACTGCTTCCCACTTCCTTGTCATTCTCTACTTTTTGTTTACCTATAGCCCTATTATCAACTGAGTTCTATTAAGCCTTAGAAAACAAAGAAGCCTAGCATAACTAAGTTTCTTTCATTTTAAGCTGTTACATCTCTTTTCTTAAAGACTACCCAAGAAATCAAATGGAAGCAAATGAAGTAAACGAGGAGTACCATCATAGAAAATGTCATCGTCATCCCTTCTACAATAGGTGCCCCGCTAATATACTGCCTTAAGTTGGTGTTCGCAAAAAGAATATATTTAGCCCAGTCATATTGACTTAAAAGCATCACAAGCTGTTGTCCAGTAAATAAGAGAAAAAGTGAGAGACCGATCGCTAAAGAACTGCTTCTAAAAACAGTCGAAATCATAAAGGCAAAGGTAACCATCATAATCATATCAACACTGTTTAGCCCATAAAGACTGATAATATGAGTAAGCATATTTCGTTCCACCACTTCTCCACCTTGATAGACGAGGTAAGGCAGATCGATCCCAGCAAAACCAAACAAAATACTTCCGACCACAACTGAAGAAACAAAGATTGTTGCTAGCATGAATAGCGCAAAAATTAGTGTTGCGATATATTTAGAAAACAATATTTTAGAGCGCCTCACTGGGCGAATCAACAAGAGCTTAATCGTACCTGTTGAAAACTCTGTCGCTACAATCCCTGCAGCAATGACGATGACAAAAACTGAAACTAGCGCGGTAAAATCAGGTGAGGAGATCATAAATCCCCAAAGTGTTTCTGATTCAACAGGCGGGATCTCATTTGCCAGACGGTACTCATTGATGACGAGCTGCTCATTTAGAGGACTTATGGCATTACTACTGATCATTGGCGTGTCCTCATACTCACTGATTTGTTCTGCTAATTGCGCATTCTCTATCTCAAGCTGTTGCTGCCAGTTACCTGTGGTGTCATTACTCAATAGAAACTTTGTAACGATCCCTCCGATAAGAACGATCCCAATGATTGCTCCAACCATGATCCATGTTCCTAATCGTTTATATATTTTCATGTTTTCATTTTGTATTAACTGAAAAATGTTAAACATGTTGCTCCCCTCCTGTTATTTCAAGAAATTTATCTTCCAGTGTCTTCTGTTCCCCGTTGATCCCTGTAATCTTAAAGCCATTATTCACAAAAAGCTTCGTATATTCCGTGATCGTTTCTTCCTGTGTACCAATCAACAAATATTCCCCACTTATTGTTGCTAATTCATTCGGATATTTGGCTTTGAAAAACTCTATTGCTTTTTCCAAAGGTGTAACCTTAAATTGAACAGAAATCTGTTGATTATCTTCAACCATATTTTTCACCTTCTCCACGCTAATAAGCTTGCCGTGATGAATAATGCCAATTCTGTCGCACATCAGCTCCATTTCAGATAGTAAATGACTTGATACAAACACGGTCATATTTTCTTCAGTTGCAATTCTACGAATATACGTCCGAATTTCTCTGATCCCAGCAGGGTCTAGTCCATTCGTCGGTTCATCCAAAATTAAAAGTTTCGGAGAATGAAGCAGTGCTTGAGCTAAGCCCAAGCGCTGACGCATACCGAGAGAGTATGTCTTCACCTTTTCATGAATTCGCTCGTGTAGACCTACTAATTTTACGATTTCATCAATTCTTCCTTTTGGGATGTTTGGCACCATTCGGGAATAATGTATCAAGTTATCATAACCCGACATAAATTTATACATTTCAGGATTTTCGATAATTCCACCGATGTTGGCAATTGCTTTCTCAAAGTTCTTTTCAACACTATGACCATTGATGATAACTTCCCCATCGGTGATGCTCATTAGACCAACGATCATGCGAATAGTCGTCGTTTTTCCTGCACCATTTGGCCCTAGAAATCCAAACACCTCACCAGGATATAAATCCAGTGATATTCCATGAATGAGCGTAGTTTTCCCAATCGTTTTTTTCAGATTTTTTATTTGTAAAATCGGTTGTTGTTGGCTAATAGTTTGCTTTTGCTTTTCCATATCTTTAACCCCCCTGCATTTCCTACTGATATTATGTCAGCTATTGTCTAAAATTCAGTTATAAAGATATTAAAAAAGTATTAAAACACGACGAAAAAAACCTACTCTGAATTTGATGTCATGTTCAGAGCAGGCTTCACATTTGTACTTTATAAAAGAGTGGACAAAGGATACTTTCTATCAATCTTTTTATGATTGCTTCTATCTAATAACTCAGAAAGGTAGCGGGTTTTTAGCGTTCTACAACATTACTCTGATATGTCCAAGGATGCCTGGACTTCCGGACTAATTTCCGTGTGAGGATAGTTAATTTGTTCTCCAAATTCTACCCAGTCGAGATTTGCCATCAGAAGTAAGTAGCGTTTACCGCTGGCCGGGTCACTAATGATGATATGGTCACGGCCAGCCGTTTCAACGCGCCCTTGATAGACCATTGCGTTCCAGCTGTTGTTTCCTTGGTAAGTAAAGTAGAATGTACCAATCTTACCTTTGTTGAAGCGCAGGATATTTTCGATAAACGATTCTTCCACCACGCCTGTAGGTAGCTGCTGCCCAGTCCCCATCGGAACCACTGGCACAGAATACGCGGGTCCAGAATGCATACCCGCCGGGAAGCCGCTTGGTTGTTGTGCGGCAGGGGCCTGCATCATAGTATCTGGATCAAAACCTGGGTAATTGTTCATTGGATAATATCTAGAGTTTCCACAAGTCATGAGATCATCTCCTTATTATTTCATCTATAAAACTCTGGGCAGTAGCCCGGTACAGCGACATAGAAGCAATGATTTTTGTGCGCAAAATCGAACTCCGTCATAGGGGTTCTTGGCATCGTGGGGGTACAAGGATCTCGGTATGCTTGCCCCGGACTTGGATTAAAAAACCACAAATTCATTCTGGCTCGAGGATTCCGATGACCATTCAACAAATTCCTGGCCCTCTGAAGGTCTTCTTCCGTAGGACGCTGTGTATACAAGGATCCATTTAAAACAGGCTCGAAGTGAGGAATTCCAGTTCCCGGTATCTCTTGATAGATAGCATGACGGATATTACGTAAATTTTTGAAGTCCGGCTCACAGTCTGCCTCGACCCGATTGGCCACAACTGTTCCTACCAGATCCATCCCTTCAGCTCCCTCACCAATCGCCTCCGCCAGCATGAGCCTTGCTAAAGAATTCACGTCACGTTCAGTATGTTTAATTCGCCTACCCATTTTCTCACTCCCTTCGGCTTATACAAGTAACTTATTGCCTGAAGGTAGTTTTGGTAGCTTGCCTATCCGCCCAAACCTTAAAAATTGCAAATTAAATAATAATTGCGCTGTTACTCTCCGTAATAATTGTTAAATTTATATAATTTGATGACTGCCTTAACTGGGGAATATAGGAATAACTCCACACAACATGCAAATACTGTTAATCGAAATTCATTTAATTAATACACCAAAAAAATGAGTCCGTATTAACTTTTGGACTCATTTTCACCTTGATATAACAAATGCACTCTATTAAATTATCTGTATAGATCGGGATGAAAAACCCTAATCACTTCACACTGTTAATCCCTGTAAGAAATACTTTAAGACTTATTATTGACTTAAAAAGTTCTGCTCCTAACACAATAATGCCGAGGAGCAGGAACGAAATCTATTATTATTTGTGCGAAGTTCTCACTAAATCGTCAATCTAGTTTAGTAATAAACTCTATCAATTTATCTGTTTCTAATTCTCCATCCCACTTTCTACATTATTTTTGCCAACTCTTGTTCCATTATTGCTTCACTAATCGCTTCAATTACTTGTTCCTCATCTGAACCTGAGCTTTCTATTTTTATCTCAGCACCTTCTGGAATACCAAGAGACATAACACCCATAATTGATTTTAAATTTACACTTTTCCCGTTATATTTTAGTGAAACATCGCTGTTATACCTGCTTGCAATTTGAACTAGTATTGAAGCTGGACGTGCATGAATTCCTGTCTTATCAATAACTGTAAATACTTTTTCGACCATATTATCAGCCACCTTATTTTTAATATAACTAAGGGTTTACATATCGTATTTCTAAATTCCAATATGTTACTAAACACATTGGAATACTAAGTTTTATAGTTTAATATTTCTACAGATTATAGTGCTTTTTATGAGAATCTATTTTAAGCATATAGTAACTTTAAAAACTGGTCTAAAGTAAAGTATATTCTACTTGTTCTAAAATTCTAGTCGTGCTTCCCTCTAGATTAAAACACTCGACATATTGGTTAATTGAACGCTTAATACGATTTACAACAAATCTTTCTCCATCAATTGAACACTCTTTAAGGTTATTGAATAGCTGTTCGATCTCTTGTTTTACTTCTTCTTCATTGAATGTATAATGACCAGCGATATCTAAAATTTGTTCAGTCAATTCTTGGTCATCTAGTACTTCCTCAACACCTAGTTTCGATTGGTCACCTACCATCCACTTTCTCCATCTCTCGCTCTTAATTGCTTGTATTTTCAACACCTGTTCTAGGTTTGAAGGGGCTTTAAGTAACCCTACTTCCACTAGTTGTTTTTCAACTTTGATTAGTTCTAGATAAGCCCTTGTTTCTTCTGTTCCAAACAATGGTGCTACATTGGTTGCTGTTATACCTAATGGAAGATGCTGGAGCAAAATATGATCGTCAATATAATCACCATTATGTTCTTTTAAACCGACACCATATTTCTTTGCGATATCCGCTAGTTGTTTTGCACTCTTCCCATTAAATGTTCCGACGTTTTCTGTCTTTTTAACTAATGTCCCCGTTTGGCCTACAATAAACGTTGGAGTAGGTAATTGTCGAGCTTCTAGTTCTTTATTAAGGTTCTTTATAAACGTTTCATACGTTTCTGTTGAAGTTAATCCACCATTTGTTTCCTCCGTCCCAACTTCGTAGCCAATTTCAGGTAAGCCTAGTTTCTTCCTTTCATTCTCACAGAATTCAATCAGCTCGATTGTTCTTCGTAAAACTGTCTCCATAGGGATCACTTTACCCATTTCAAAAGGATCCTTAGTAGGGTCAATATGAAGAAGATCAAATCCTTGTTTCATATCTTCAATATACGATTGTTTTCCAAGCTCCATGGCTAAACTCTCTTCTAAATGAGCATTTCTTTCATTGTCTCTTTGCCAAGGACCACCGTGGTCTCTGCATACATAATATAAACCTTCAAACCCTACTTTTTTGGAAGTATCGGCAATCGCTCCTACAAACGAAGCTTGGTCCCAGTTACAAACGTACCCTCCCCCAAGTTCCATTGAGTCAACTTGGTTCCTACTTGCAATAAACATTAATGGAAAATCTTTTTCTTTCGCAAGTTCAAAACTGGCCTGTAGTAAACTTGATGACATCGGCCCAATCCCTAAAGCCGTTACGTACTCGCCTTGATCTTGTAATGAAAGCATTCCCTTTACTAGTTCATTAATGTTAACTTTTTGCATGATTATTCCTCCTCTAATTGTGTACTAAAGCTTTAAATAGAATGAACAATATGCTGTTCACATATTGTTCATCAGTTTATTTTTTAATAAAGTTCATTACGCTGCTTCTTCATTCGATAGATCATTTGACTTTTCTTTTTTTAGAGCATTTACTAGTAAAGCCGTTACAGTTGTACCTACTACAATGGCTATAACGTACCAAAGTCGATTGTCGATAACTGGTAATACAATTGGACCTCCATGCGGTGCATAGTTATTTACAACTGCTAAAGCCCCAATAACCGCACCAGTAGCAGAACCTATCATGATTGAAGGGATGACTCGTAACGGATCAGCTGCAGCAAACGGGATAGCCCCTTCGGTTATTCCAATCGTCCCCATCGCTAATGCTGCCTTACCAGCTTCTTTTTCCTGTGCACTATATTTTTTCTTATTTAGCAAAGTTGCAAGACCCATCCCAAGTGGTGGAGTACATATTGCAATGGCAATGATCCCCATTATCGTATACACACCCTCTGCCATTAATCCAAAAGCGAATAAGCATGCAACTTTATTAACAGGTCCTCCCATATCGAATGCAATCATAAATCCTAAAATGATTGCTAAAAGAACTAAACTACCATCTGTCATCCCTAACAGACCTTCTGTCATACTCGTCATCATCATACCCATCGGTTGTGCCAGAAGATAAAGATAAGTTAAACCGACAATACTAACACTAACAATCGGGATAATGAATATTGGCATAACTGGTCTTAAGATATTAGGTACCTTCCACGTTTTTATCCATTTAACAACAAACCCTGCAAATAAACCGAGAATTATTGCTCCTAAAAATCCAGCTGTTACTTCTGACTCACCAATAGGAGAATTAGCTACATATCCTGCTATCATACCTGGAACTAGAGCAGGTTTCCCTGCAATCCCATATGCGATATAACCACCTAATATAGGCACCATCATTGTAAATCCTGCTACACCAAGCAATAATATATTTTCCATGAATGGATTTGTTACTTCCATCCCACTTTCTCCAGGACTTCCCGTCGCAAGAGCTGCAGCAATAAAGATTCCACCGACAACTACAGCAGGGATCATGTAAGATACGCCTGACATTAAGTAATCCCTTACCTGTTTTAACACCTCTTTCATTTGTTTTCCCCCTTTATAATTAAGTAAGTTTCCTCTTAGCTATTTACTAATTTCATAGCATCTTCAATTACTTTCTTTGGATTCGAAATAGCAGCTTGAACTCCAACCTCTAGTACTTTTTTTCCTTCAAATCTCTCTTTTTTCTCTATTAAACAACCAACGGCAAGTATAACAACATCAGCTTCAGCAATTGCTTTTTTCTTTAGTTCATTTTCAATTCCCATAGCACCTTGTGTTTCAATAGTAATCTTGTGTCCTAATTGTTTTCCCGTTTTCTCCAATGCTGATTGAGCCATAAACGTATGTGCGATTCCCGTTGGACAAGCAGTAATCCCTACAATATTCATTATTTCCATCTCCTCTTTTTACTTTTTATTGTATTTCAACAGCTTGGAGCACGGATGAGATCTCATCAATACTTCCAGCTGTTAATAACTGATTTCGAAAATTTGCATCCATAAGATTTCTACTAATATTAGCTAAGACGTGTAAATGCACATCACCACTATTGTGCTCTGGGACTCCTATTAAAAAAACTAATCGCACCTCTTGGGCCTCTGATCCTTCCCATACTATCCCTTCATTTAATCTACCAAACGCGACAAACGGTTCTATTACTTCATTTGACTTTCCATGGGGGATAGCAATTGAATAGCCAACGGCAGTAGAAAAATCATTTTCTCTATTTATTACAGCTTCTATATATTTATCTTTCGATTTAACACGTCCTATCGAATATGCTAACTCTCCTAGTTCATGGATAGCTTCTAATTTATCTTTCGCTTTTAAATCTAGACAGACTAACTCTCTGTTAATGACCATATTCTCCACTCCTTATTAAATGAAACACTTGATCCGCAGTATGGCAATTCACTATTTCTTCTAGCATTGATTCAGAATCAAATACTTGATATAGGTCTGATAACACGTGTTTCACACTTACATCTTCTTTAAAATTCATGGCTATTAGAAAGATGATTCTTACGGGATCTTTCCCCCAATTAACATCATTATTAAGAACTGCTATAACCACTTTTGGTGTATTCACATTTTCATAGCCACCGTGTGGAATTGCTACATAGTTTCCAAGTGATGTAGGAGCTATGTTCTCCCTCTTTATTAGAGATTCTTTAAATTCACTATTTACATAGCCTCTTTTTTCAAGCTGTTCACACAAAAAATCTAAAATATCTTGTTTGTTATCAAAATCTAAATCTGTGTATATGAGATCTTTATCTACTACTTTTACCATATTAGGACAACTAATTTTTTTGTTATGGGTAGTAAATAGAAAGTCCGAAAAGAAATTATTGATATTTTTAATGTCCTTTTTACTTACCAACGACGAGATGACAATGACTGGTTTTGTATTAATTTCTAACGGAACGGTAGAAATGATAAATTCAATATCATCTGTATTTATGTTTTCTATGTGACTGATTGATACTACATCCTTAACTTCCACTTGTGGAACATATCTCTTTATTCGATTGGCTATTAATTGAGACGTCCCCATTCCTCCTGGACAGACAACGATAACTTTTTTGGCTGTCACAAGTCTTTCAAAAGCCGCTTGAAAATGAAGAGCAATATATCCAATTTCATCCTCATTAACTTTTAATCCATACCTAGTTTCTAGGTTAGAGCAAACGAGCCATGTAAGTCCAAACGTTGCTGAATATTCACTTTTTATCTCATCCAGTATTGGATTGTTAATTTGTATTGAATACTTCAACCGATTTACCATTGGTTTAAAGTGCATCAATAAACCTAGGTAAAGTTCTTGGTCATTACTCAAATCAATATTTGAAGTTTTAGAAGAAAGTGATATTAATTCACCAACTAAATCTTTTATATGATCATCCACATTATTAATAAAATGTTGCGTATTATTGAGTAACATTTCTTTTTCAACACCTGAACTCATCAAATATTGATTGATGTAAATAACTTCACTTTGTATTACCTCAATTTGAAACTCCTTGCTAATTTCACGAGCCATGGACTCTGCAATTAAGTAAGTATCCGTTGATTGATGTTCACCTATTTTCACTTGCTTCTTACTTGCATAAAGTTTATTACCATTTCTTACTCTTCTAATTAAAATAAGAATATGAGTTAATAAATTTGTATAATACGGCTCGCTTATTTTATACGTTAGCTTTTTTTCTGCATTAGCGATCATTGTTTCTACGGTTGTTATTTCTTGTTTATCAAACATTTTAGATAATCCTAAATACGAAGATCTATCTAACCTACTTTTCATACCCTGTTCTTTATCTTCTTCTTTAAAATCTACCGCTAACAAATTAGTAACAATACTAGCTATTGCGTTTCTAATTGCTATTTCCTTCCCTACAATTCTTGTACCTTCACGATTTCGAACAAGTTTGATTCCATATTCACTAATCCATTCTTCAATTTTATCTAAATCTTTCACAATTGATGTTTTGCTTACCATATATTCCTCAGAAAGCTTTTGAAGCGATAGTGTTTGCTGCGAGTAAAAAAGTTTCGAAAAAATATTAATTCTTCTCATCTCTATTGATAGAGGGTCAAAATTTTCCTTATTCTCATTCACTCCATTCAGAATCAGCATTTTTTCGTCTTGATTAGCATTTACCTTAATTCCTGAACCAGGTTTCTTTTGAAGCACTACATTTTGTTCATTTAGAAACAATTTTATATTCCCTAAATCGTTATGGACGGTTCTTTCAGAAACCCCCATTTTTCTTGAGTAGAATTCAATCGTTTTATAATCGGATTCACTAACTAATAAGTTAACTAACTTTTTTTGGCGCTTCGTTAGACTATTCATTCTTCCCCCCCTGTAAAGAAATTCACTAAGATAAAGGATTAGGCTGTAGGAAATTCGAAATTCAAATTTGGTATATATTCTAATAAAAACTTGCTTAATCCTCTTAAATCTTGAAGTATGTTTCTGTAATTAAACTATAGCAAATGTGTAAGCGCTTAAATATAACAAGCTGTTGCAACTTCACTCATGAACAAATGTGACTTATTTAAATTTTCTGAATGTAACATTGAGTTTTTGCTCATTTTATATTAGAGTTATAACACTTTAAAAGATTAAAATGGGTATTAACAGAGGAGGTATTTAAGGTTATGTATTTTTTAGATTTCCACAATCATACGAATCATTCATTTGATTCCCAAGCTGTCATGGAAGAGGTCTGTAAAGTTGCAATTGGAAAAGGATTGAATGAAATTTGCTTCACTGAGCACTATTCCCTTAATCCTAAAGCACCTACGTATGGTCATATAGATCTTAACAACTACCTTTCCGATTTAAATTCGTGCCAGCTCAAGTTCCAGGGAGAAATAAAAATCAAAAAAGGGATTGAAATTTGTGAACCTCATTTGTTAAAAGAACACTATTCTAAAACATTAAAACCATTAGAACTTGATGTGATTTTAGGCTCTGTTCATAACATAAGTAATAATAAATTACGAAAACGCTTAGAGGTACAGCAGGAAAAAGCATATATGGAATATTTTCAAGAGGTTTATGAGATGGTTAAAGAGGCTGATATAGATATAGTTGCCCATTTAGATTTAATGAAACGCTATGCTCACAAAGTGTATGGAACATACGATTTCATCGAACACAGAGAGATGATAGAAATTATTTTATCTAAAATAATCGATAGAAATATAGGAATTGAAATTAATACATCTGGTCTTAGAACTTCTTTAAATGAAACGTTGCCATCAATTGACGTTATTAGACTATACAAAAAATTAGGAGGAGAGATTTTGACAATAGGTTCAGATTCTCATGAACCCGATTCAATTGGGTCATATGTAAAAGAAGGGATCAAACTAGCAAAAGAATTTGGTTTTAACTATATTTTCTCATTCGAAAAAAGAAAACCGATTCCTATTAAGATTTAATGAGATTATTTAAAATCTCCCTGCTTATTCAACACAGTAAGACCAGAAATCTTCGTCCCTCACCAGAAAAACAACAAAGGCCTATGCATAAGTACATAGGCCTTCATTTAATGCTGATGCTTCTCTCTCAGTTCTATCGGATACACTAGAATATCATCAAAGTAAGTAAGATAGTGATCATCTCATATCCTCTTTGCCGTGCCATGATATAATCTTCGTTAAGCTTAGCTGTATCGTCCTCTTATGCTATCCCCCAAGCTCAGTTACCCCATTAATATCTCACGAATATCCTCTTCTGTTAAGGCAACTGACCGTTGCTCTTCTGAATCTACAATCTCCGAAATAAGATCTCTCTTCTTCTCCTGTAGCTCATTCATCTTTTCCTCAATCGTACCACGTGCTACTAGCTTTATAACCTTCACCCTTTTGTTCTGTCCCATTCTGTGCACTCGATCTGCCGCTTGTTCCTCGACCGCCGGATTCCACCAAAGATCATATAAGATAACGGTATCCGCCCCTGTCAGGTTCAGTCCAGTTCCCCCTGCTTTCAAGGAAATCAGGAACAGCTCTCTCTCCCCATCATTGAATCGCTGGCAAAGATCTAATCGTTCCTCTGATGGTGTCTGCCCATCCAGATAGAAATAAGTACGCCCTCTTAATGTGAGCTCTCTGCCAATTAGTTCAAGCATTTTGGTGAATTGGGAGAAGATCAGCACTCTTCTTCCTGCCTGTCTTGATTCTTCAACGATTTGCATGAGCTGCTCAAATTTCGCTGAGCTTCCCTTATAGCCGTCTACAAACAGAGCAGGATGACAGCAAATTTGGCGCAGCCTCGTTATTCCTGCTAATATTTTTATCCGATTTTTTCGCAGGGTATCTTTATCGAGGTGCTTGACTGTTTCGTGCCTGAGCTTTGCTAAATAAGCCAGATAGAGCTTCTTTTGTTCAGGTAGCAGTTCGGCTGATACAAGCGACTCCTCTTTCTCAGGCAACTCGGATAGCACATGCTCTTTCATTCTACGCAGTAAAAACGGGCGAACCCTTATAGCAATTTGTTTCCTCGTTAGCTGGCTGTATTCCTTTAATCCTTGGAATAGCTGAGGAAAGACGACATGATAAATCGACCAAAGTTCTTCAAGTGAATTTTCCACCGGGGTTCCTGTTAGTCCCAAGCGGTGTTTGGCCTTAATTCTTTTAACGGCACGAGCGGTTTGGGTTACCGGGTTTTTAAACGCCTGAGCTTCGTCAAAGAAAACCGTATGAAACATTTGCTTTTCATACCATTTTATATCCTGTCGGAGTAGCGGATAGGACGTAATGATGATATCTTCTTTCGGATCTTTTAGAAGCCGTTCTCTTTCTTCTTTCTTTCCATCAATCACAACCGCTTGTAGTTCCGGTGCAAATTTCATGATTTCACGTAACCAGTTATACGTTAAGGAGGATGGACAAACAATTAGTACGGGTTGTCCGCTTTCGCGAATACGCGGAAGCTCTGATACGATGAAGGTAATGCTTTGCACCGTTTTTCCAAGCCCCATGTCATCAGCTAGAACACCTCCAAAGCCATAGCTTGCGAGTGTCTTCATCCATTGATACCCGCGTTTTTGATAGTCTCGTAATACTGACTCGAAGTTTATCGGTACCTCATATTCTACATTTCCAGGATTCAGCAGCTGATCAAGAAATTGACGAAGTGATTCCTCAGCCTTGAAAACATCGCTGTCCTCAATGGAATCAAGAAATTTGAGTCCTTGTGCGATAGGGACATTCAAACTAGCTTCCCAGTCTGAATCTTGAGGCGGAACGGCATTCAAGAAACGCTGAATTTCTTCCATTTCTCTTGTCTCAAGCGACAGGAGCGATCCATTTTGAAGACGGTAATATTTGCGCTTCTCCTCTAATGCGGCTAACATCTCCTTAATCTCATGGTCTGCCACCCCATTCATCTCAAATGTAAATGCCAGCCAATTGGTTCTATCCTTTTGATTGACCTTCACTCTTATTTTCGGAAACGCGTTCTTTTTAAAGATGCGGTTTCGTACAGCCGTTGTCGCATAGATTTGGACTTGTTGTTTAAGCTTCGGAACGACATGGTATAAAAATTCATACTCAAGCAACTCATTTTGCATGAAATAACCGCCATCTGTTTTTGAAAACCCGCTTTGCTCCATTAATTGCAGGATTTCCTCTTCTTTTTCCAAATCTCTAATCACCATCGGCCCTTTGGCAATGTCTCGGCTTTCTAATGGTTGAATCATAATATTTTCATAATGAAATTCTAGTCCTGCAAGCAGTCGGTTTCTCAAACGATCCAAGTAAAGCTTGGCAACAAGTGGAGCTTTCAACATCTGAGACAACGTTTTTGAAAGGTGGACCTCACCAATTTTTTTCAGGCCAGGCACGATTTCAGTAAGAAAAAAATCAATTTGTCCCTGTGGAATCGGAACATGATTGTTACTTGGGGACGCTAGCATTTGCTTTAATTCAAATAATCGCTCGCAATCTTTTTCCTCTAACTGAAACACTTTCCCCTCACACAACACCACATGATAAAGTGGCAAAACACTCATTCGTTCAAAACCTTTGATCGCCAATTGATAATCGGGACCCTCGGTTTCTTCAAGGGTAAACTGGATAGGAGGTGCTCCATCCACCAGTTTGAATCGTTTAAATGCATGTCCATCATGCATAAGCGAAATGAATGGGGCTTTTGAGAATAAAGGGATAAGGTCCTCCCAAGAGGATGGTGGAATCAGTAATGTCTGATTCGTATTGGTAACCTCAGGCATTGCTTCGAGAAAGGCTTTTTCATCATGAATGATCCGAATAAGCTGTTGGATAATGGCATCTGTTTCCTTTGAAAAACAGTGAATGTTTGGCTCATAGGTACCTACACTAGGCTTGCCTTGTTTCACATTTACTAGAAACTCGCGTATGTATGGTACTTTTGTCTTTTTGATCTCAACTTCTATTCCAAGCAAGGGCTGATTCTGTCCGTACAAAACAGGTTTAATGGTAAACCTGACAGTCAGAACTTCTCTTTTTTCAAAATAACGTTTCTGTCCCCTTGTTTGTGTTGGTTTTTCTTGAAAAAGAGAGATGAAGTCTTTTGTTAACTCACCATAGGCAGCTGAATCATCTTGTACACTTAAAGGGGATGTTTCTTGTCGTTGCAGATCATAAAGCGAAAGTAAAACTGCTGCGATATGCTGGCAGCTTTTTTGAAAGTTGGCTAATGTAGGACAAGTGCATGTCATCTGAATGTTCCCAGCTTCTCCTTTTTCAATGGTGACACGAAAGTCTTCCTTCCCACTAACGGTAGCTTCACAGAAATCAGGTCTATACTCTTGAAATGTCACTTTATTGGAGCGATAAAAAGAGTCCCCTTTTTTATAGGAGACCATACCGCATAATTCTTTAATCATCTTGTGAGTTAGTTTCATCTCCATGACTTCCGCTCTCTTCTTTAATTTGGTCTTACATAAACCCTATCACAATTTTGATAAGCAAAAAAGATTTAAGCTTATGGCACTATTATGAATAAGTCTCTCTATGAGCTTTAGTAACCTTACTTAAGCAGTTAATGACTTGAATCAGACCTTAGCAGAAATGTATCAATATTGTTGCGAATAACCTTTTTCCTCCTGTAAAAACTAACATAATACTAGTTCAACTGATTTAAAGCATAACTAGGAGGGGCACAAATGGTTTCATTAAACGATATTGTAACAGCTCAGGAAAAGATGGCGGGAATCGTACATAAAACTCCATTAGACTACTCACTAACCTTTAGTGAATATTCGGATAACGATATTTACTTAAAGCTTGAGAATTTGCAAAAGACAGGTTCCTTTAAAGTACGCGGCTCCTACAATAAAATGATTTCATTGAGAAAAGATGAATTAAAAAATGGGGTCGTTGCTGCTTCTGCAGGAAATCATGCACAGGGTGTTGCTTATGCAAGTAGGATGCTTGGCATCCCTTCTACCATTATCATGCCAGCAGGGGCTCCATTAAGCAAAGTACAAGCAACAAAAGAATATGGTGCAAATGTTGAATTAAAAGGAGCTGTATTTGATGAAGCCCTTGCCTATGCCCTAAATTTAAAAGATCAATCGGGCGCTGCTTTTGTTCATGCCTTTGATGATGAAGCTGTCATCGCTGGGCAAGGAACGGTTGGACTTGAAATTATGGAACAGATTTCTGAAGTCGATGCCATTGTCTGCCCAATCGGAGGTGGCGGGTTAATTGCTGGACTCGCAGCAGCAGTGAAAGAAAAAAATCCATCTATACAAGTGTACGGAGTCGAAGCAGCGGCTTGTCCGAGTATGGCACAGTCGCTTTTGGAAATGGAACCAATCACAGTCGATGCTAGTCCAACGATGGCAGATGGGATTGCCGTCAAAAGGCCAGGTCAACACACCTTTCCGTTAGTTCAACGATACGTGGATGACATGCTCACTGTTGATGAAACAGAAATTGCTCGAACGATGCTTATGCTACTTGAGAGGAACAAACTACTTGTAGAAGGGTCAGGCGCAGTTTCACTAGCTGCCCTGTTAAATCAAAAGCTTCCTATTAAAAACAAGAAAGTTGTACCCGTTATCAGTGGAGGAAACGTGGATGTAAGTTTTATTTCTAGAATTATTGAAAGAGGTATGGTTGAGGCCGGACGCTTCATGCGTTTCAATACTATTCTCAAAGATAAACCTGGAAACCTTGAAAAGGTGTTACAGGTTGTGACAGAACACCAAGGAAATATATTAGATATCTCCTTTAGCCACATGGGGGATAAAATTTATCCGAGCTATGCCCAATTATCCATTTCTGTTGAAACAAGAGATCGGCACCACATAGAAGAAATCATAAACGCATTGCAGCAGAAAGGGTACACAGCGGAATTGATCTAAATTCGATAAAAGAGGGACATCAGGGACAGTTCATTCATTGTCCCTAATAAATCTCTATAAATCGTTCGTTCAATTCGTTTCGCACCTTTCATCTAACACGTTAGACTTATGATTTCCATTGGCATTCACCTTCTCTTTTTCAATTTCCATTTCTATTCATTTAATTCTGAAATCGAAATTCGATATAGCTTATCGTCATTCTCCTGTGGTGCACCGCGCCCATCTGTATTATTACTAACGAAATAAAGGAAATTATCCTCTATGAAAATATCCCGAATTCTACCTAGTCCAGTTATTACTTCTCGTTGTTCACCTGTTTCAAGGTCAAATTCTAATACAGCAGATCCTCTTAATGCGGCAACATACAATTTACCATTATAATAGTCCATTCCAGATGGAGCCCAAGTGTCTGCCTCACCTGAAGTGAATAGTGGTGAAACCATCCCTTCTTGTTCCTCATCGCCTTCAATAATCGGCCAGCCGTAATTTTGACCAGCTTCGATTAAGTTGACCTCATCATTTGCTCGGCTGCCGTGCTCACTTGAATAGAATGTACCATCAGACGACCAGGTAATGCCTTGGGGATTTCGGTGTCCATAACTATACACATAGGAATCTGGAAATGGATTATCACTTGGAATGGAGCCATCAAGATTCATTCGTAAAATCTTTCCACCTAGTGAATCAAGATCTTGTGCGATACTCGGTTCAGACGCATCACCAGTTGTTGCGTAAAGCATTCCATCGGGGCCGATTTTAAGCCTTCCGCCATGATGGTACGTACCACTTGGGATATGATCGAGAAGCAAACTCTCTTCCCTCCAAATGTTATCTTCCAAACGGAGGGTTACAATACGGTTAAATTGTCCAGAGTCATCTACATATGTATAGTTAGCATAAGCTAGATTTGATTCAGAAAAGTCGGGGGCAAGCACAAATCCTAATAATCCTGCCTCGGGGGCTGTTGAAATATCTTGCTTAAGTTCTACGCTTTGTCGTTCCACTTCTCCATTTTCCAATTTTATGATGGATCCTGGTCTTTCTGTTAAGTAGAAAGTATGATCACGCTTTTCTATTGACCAAGGAATTTCAAGATTTTCTGCAATCACTTCTAACTCTTCATTCCCCTGCTCATTTGAAGCAGTTTGCTCGTTGTCTATTGCATTTTGTTGTTCATTTGATGAACAGCCAACGAGCAGGGAAACGAATAATAAATATATACCTAAATTTATTTTCATCCTTTATCTCATCTCCTATTGGGTTTCTATTGATTGATGTCTTTTATAGTTAAGTTGGACATGAAGTAAGGTCTATAAATTAAGCCAACATATTCTTTAATAAAAAGGATACCCAAAAAGAGGGCACTGAAAAAGGAGAAACGCCCTTTTTCAGTGCCTCCCCCCAAAAAAAGGCTTTTAGGACACCTTAAAAATACTTTGAAAACCAACCTTTGACGTAACTCATATTGTGCTAGTGTCAATCACAAAGCGATACTTCACATCTGAAGCTAATACGCGTTCGTATGCCTCGTCAATTTGATCGGCCGAGATTACTTCAATTTTAGGAACAATATTATGTTCTGCACAGAAATTTAACATCTCCTGAGTCTCACGGATTCCCCCAATCATTGACCCTGCAAATGAACGACGATGAGGGATGAGCGAGAACACATTGACTGACAATGGTTCTGCAGGCGCGCCAACGTTTACTAGAGTTCCATCTAGCGCTAACAGCGAGAAGTAAGCATTAATGTCTATTTTTGCACTTACCGTGTTAATGATCAGGTCGAAAGTTCCAGCAAGTTTAGTAAATGTCTCAGGATCACTTGTGGCATAGTAGTCATCGGCACCGAACTCTAGACCATCTTCTTTTTTCTTCAATGATTGAGAGAGAACGGTAACTTCTGCACCCATGGCGTGTGCAATCTTGACAGCCATATGACCAAGACCGCCCATACCAACAACCGCTACTTTCTTCCCTTGACCAGCATCCCAATGGTTAAGTGGCGAATATGTCGTAATACCTGCACAAAGTAATGGTGCCGCTGCATCAAGCGGAATGTTATCTGGAATTTTAACTACAAAGTCTTCAGTTACAACTATATGTGTAGAATAGCCACCCTGAGTCGGCTCACCGTATTTGTCAACTCCAGCGTATGTAGGAACATTTCCTTTTAGGCAGTATTGTTCCTCTCCTTTATGGCAGTTCTTACATTCACCACAAGAGTCAACCATACAACCGACCCCAACTCGGTCACCTATTTTATACTTTGTAACGTCAGGCCCTACAGCTGTAACCACTCCTGCAATCTCATGTCCAGGTACGAGAGGATAGTTCACTTCACCCCATTCACCGTGAGCAGTATGGATGTCAGAATGGCATATGCCTGCATATTTAATTTCAATTAGAACATCATTCGAATCAAGATCACGTCGTGTAATTTCAGCTGCTCGAAAGGGTTTGTCTGGACCGTCGACAGCTCGTGCTTTAGCAGTTATCATAGAAAAACCTCCAAATAATTATATTTTTCAAGAGTAAGAGAATTGCTTGGAAGCGAAATGAAGAAATCATGATAAATTCTTCTCTATTCATCACCTACTTTCTCTTGCAAAACAATAATAATCCTTATAGTTAACTCTAGGTCAAGCGATTAATTAATAATTTCTTAAGATGACCCACACTTTATACACCTTTCATATTAATCTATCTATTTTCCCTTTAAGGCGTTTTGACACTCAGCAAATACTCTAGTAATATACCCTCATAATATCGAGTTAACTCGAGGTCTATATCATTAATAATCGGGAGGAAATAGATGAAGACATATTCTATTAGCGAAGTTGCCAAAGAATTAAATCTAACAGTATACACCTTGCGTTACTACGACAAGGAGGGACTTATGCCCTTTGTAGAACGAACATCTAGTGGGGCACGATTGTTTAAAGAATCCGATATCGGCGCTTTAAAAGTAATTGAATGTCTAAAATCTACCGGGATGCCTATTAAGGAGATTAAAAGTTTCATTGATTGGTGTTCGGATGGGGATTCCACGTTGCAAAAAAGACATGACATGTTTTTGGGGCGAAAAGCCATTGTCGAAGCACAGATGGAAGAATTAAAAAAAACAATGGAACTTATCGAACATAAATGCTTATATTACAAGACTGCTTTGGATGCCGGAACAGAAGATATTCACCAAAAAAATAAAATAGAGATTAATTAATCAGTAACAGAAAACCACCTGTATTTCATGAATGTTTATGAAATACAGGTGGTTTTGTTTGGTTCCTACTACCACTTACGTATAGTAAGCTCCTTGCGATTTTTCATTTTTTCATCTCCCCATATACCTCCATCGTAAATTCTTTAAACGGTGTAGAAGGCAATGAGTTGTAATTAGCATATGCCTGTTCGATTGACTGGGAAGCCGCTTGTTTATCACCTAGCTTACGATGACATAGAGCTATAAATGTATCTACGACATACAATATTGATAAATCAAAAGGATGATGTACATCTGGAATGACAACCTTATTTAACAAAAATAACGCTTCTTCATAGCGACCTAAATAATAACAAGCCTTTCCCTTTTCCAAAGTAAACCAAGAATCATAAAACTCGAGTGTATCCGAGTCTGAAAGCAACTGATCAACCTCTTCCAATGCCTTTTCATATTCCTTTTCTTCTGAGATGAGGGCCATGATATGGAAAAGCTTATAAAAATATAAAGAGAACTTATTGTCCGCGAACTCCCCGTATTGTTTTAGCTTTTCTAAATAGAAGTTTTTCTTCTTCTCATCCTTTGAAAGCATTCCCTCGCAGGCTGCAAGTCGATATAAATCATCTATACGGTAAAAGACCTTTTTTTCCTTTGAAAACAGGATCGCATTTTCCATGATCCTTATGGCTGACTGAGAACTGCCTACAGCAAAATGTAATATGGCTTCATGATAATCAAGGTCAAGCCTTGTTAAAGGGTCAATATAAGCAAAAGTTGTTTCGATGGTTTTTCGTTCCTGTAAAAAGATCGTTAAAGCTTCGTCGTATTTGTGTTCAAGAAATTTTTGATTTACCCAAAAAATAGCAATGGAAGCCCGATTAGTAGAGATATTCAATTGATCAAACATTTTTGCAGCATATTCGGATACCTCTAACCAGTTTTCTTTCTCCTCTTTCCAAAGAGAATAGCTATATATTTCTAATAGTCGGGCTGCCTCATACCCTTGAGGGATAACCTCCCATAAAGGCTCAATTAATCCAATGAGCTGTATATATTTATCAGCCTTTTTTTGATCAGGATCATTATATATTTTTTCCGCTTTTTCTAATATTCCTCGAAGTTCCTCTGAGCTGACAGCATCTAATAAATCAGTAACATCCACATCTAATCGTTTAGCTATATAAGATAAGCTTTCCATTGACGGATTTGCTTTATTGTTTTCAATTAAGCTGAGCATCCCTTTTGATAATTCTTTGCCAGCAAGTGCTTCAAGTGTAAGCTTTTTTTGCTTTCGTAATTTTTTAATATGCTCTCCAAGCATAATAGTCCCCCTATCCGCCCATTTGTTTAATTATATTAAACTTTTTCTTGAAAGGAAAGAGAAGAGCGTGGTATGATTTGTTTAATTAAATTAAACTTTTAAAGAGAAGGTGTGAAAATGGATGATAAGTGGAAAGTGAAAAAGGCGACCTATCACCTGTATACGTTTATAATTAGTAAGCTCGTTTCTACATTCGGGGCTCAAATTTATACATTCGCAATCAGTTTCTACATCTTACAGATGACAGGTTCTGCTACAAGCTTTGCGACGAACTTAATCTGTAGTATTCTACCAAGGGCCATTCTTGCCCCATTTGCTGGAGCGATTACCGATAGATACTCGAAAAAAACAATTGTTATTTGCGCTCAAATTGCCACCACTCTCACAATTGTTGGTCTTCTCATTGTAACGCTAACTTCTGGACTTTCTTTGCTTTCCATCTATGTTACGACCGTTATTTTGTCATTGGCCTCTACGTTTTCAGGAATAGCCTTTACTTCTTCTATTACTGGATTAATCGATAAGGAACGAATTCAAAAAGCCATGTCTTTAAATCAAATGTCGATCTCATTTGCAGCAGTTGGGAGCCCCGCAATTGGGGGAATATTATACGGAACGGTATCTATGCCTGTGTTTCTTTTGATCTATATGACCGCATCCATCCTTGCTGTTATTCTTGAGTCAACAATGAATTTCCAGCTTTTCAGTCAACTGAAAGAAGAGGAAAAAGGAGAACAGAAAGAATCGATCTTAAAGAGTATAAAGCTAGGCATTAGCTATTTGAAATTGCAGCCTGTTATTGTACTTATGCTGTGGATCGGACTTTTGGTAAACTTTTTGTTCGGAGCCTTTGAGGTAGGGTATTCTTATATTCTTATAGAAAAACTAAAAATGGAACCACAGCATTTTGGTTTTACACAAGGGGCATTTTCCGTGGGGATGTTATTGATGTCACTGTACTTTTCAATGAGAAAAGAAGTAAAATTTCCACTGCTTGTTTCCAAACGAGGTATCCTAGCGTTAGGTATTTTGATGGGAGCCGTTTCCTTACCGTTGATTAGCACATTAACGTATAACCTCGTATTTGCTTATTATTTGGTACTCATGTTCTGTCTCGGCTTAATCATTATCGTCATCAACACACCGTTACAAGTCATGTTACAAAACACAATCGATGACGCGTATAAAGGCCGTGTATTTTCGATTATCGAAACGATGTCCATGTCACTCATTCCTTTTGGTATGGTAATGTACGGCTTTCTGTACGATATCTTTCCGGGTCAATGGGTCCTCCTTCTGTCTGCGTCTTTCCTAATAATGGTTGTTCTTGTCCTTGCAAGACCATCGTTGCTGCGTAAAGCCCATCCAGATCTTACTGAAGAAAAAGTAGTGTTGGAGGGAAAGGTCAAAGAAATCAATGTAAAAATATGAACATGATTTCAATTGAAAAATAGCGGTGGTCTAGTGACCACCGCATATAAATAATTTGCTTTTGCTGTTTTGACGGATCCTCATTCCGTTATTCCAATCAAATCCTTTGTTTTGAGTGTGTTTTTGGATCCTCATTCCGTTATTTTCTTGTTTCGGGCTTAGAATCCAATTGTTTTGTGGCTTTAACGGAACCAGGATCCACTTCCCCCTTTTTTGGCGCACATTTCTTCAATTTAGCGGAATCAGGATCCTCTTTGTCTAACCATATTCCTTTTATAATACTCTACTAGTTTATTCTAATGGATTTTTCTTTTCATCTGGATAATCAATTGAATTGGCTACTTCAACTAACATTTCAGGAGTGACCTTTTTTGAAATCCTTTTAGGAATATTAAGCATATATTGCCAATTATCTCTTTCAAAAACGAGGGCTTCGAACGATTCCGAAACGTTTATAAACTTTGCTTCATATCCATTTTTTAGTTTATATAGTTTAACAATACGTTTATCTTTTATAGGAATTTTATGCTCAATAGATCGAACAAAGATAAAATAATGATTTTCTGGTGACTTATCATTGATAAACTCCAATTCAAGAGAATCGTTTATGTCACCATCTGCATCTGTAAACCTTCCGAAATGATGTGTAAAGCTTATAGGCGGGAGCCTAAGTGGCAGTTTTAGGTCTTGTTTGAAATGAAGCTCAAATTCTTTAACAGCCTCTTCAACCGTTTTATAACCAATTTCAGGATAAATTTCTTCAAAAGGTCGAGACTCACTAATTGTTTTTGCAGAAACTGTTTCACTGCTTACCCCACAAATAAAGGTACAAAAAATAACCATCACAAGAAATATATTTCTCTTCAATTGCATCACCCTGTATTGTATTTGGGTATACCTTCACCTAAAGATTGACAATTATTCATTTTTCATTAAATTCGTCGTAAGTAAAACAAAAAAGCGATGTATAAGCATCACAATATAATAGTTATAAAAATTGATTTGTCTCTACTCTAGTAGCTGTTTTCCCCTTAACCTGCTTTAACGTTGCCACTATAAGAAAACTAACAATCACTAATAAAAGCCATGAACTTAGCTTTCCTAAATGAACGAGACTCCACACATCAGTTTGATTTGGATATTCCCAGGCTCCAAAGAATGTTGCGATATTTTCGGCTATCCATATAAAAAATCCGATGAGCACAAAAGATAGGGCGAGTGGCATACGATAACGAGTTCCATCCACTTCGTATGTGACCCATGATTGCCAAAAAACGATAATGACCAGGCCAGATAACCACCAACGAACGTCAATCCAATAGTGATGGGTGAAGAAATTCAAATAAATCGCAGCTGCAAGAGGAACAACGACTAAAAACGGTGGCCACTTAATCAACTCAACCTTCAACCGCCGCCACGCCTGGCAAAGATAACTCGCTACACTTGCATACATAAATCCACTATACAAAGGCACGCCAAAAATTTTAAAATATCCTTCTTCTGGATAAGACCACGAGCCCATATGTACCTTGAAAAGTTCAAGAGCGAGACCAATAACGTGGAACAATGTGATCACCTTTAGCTCATCTCTTGTTTCAAGCCCAGAACTCACCATCCACCACTGCATAAGAAGGCAAATGATGAGCAGCCAGTCATACCTTGGCAGGAAGGGAAGTGGTATGACTTGTGTTAAAGCCAAAGAGGCAAAAATAATAACTGGAAACAAACATGATAGAGCCTGCTCCCAACCAAAACGAACGAGTTGTTTTACTGCTCTCATTTATTTTGCCTCCATTTACTCTTCGGCTTCTTTATCACTTCGATACTCTAAAATATCACCAGGCTGACAATCTAAAGCCTTACAAATGGCCTCTAAAGTTGAAAATCGAATCGCCTTTGCCTTTCCATTTTTCAAGATAGAAAGGTTAGCCATTGTTATTCCAACCCTCTCCGAAAGTTCTGTTACACTCATTTTCCTTTTAGCCAGCATCACATCAATATTGATTACAATTGCCATGATATCCACCCACCTCAGACAGTTAAATCATTTTCTGATTTAATATTGATCGCTTCTTGTAAAAGTTTTTGGAGAACCGCAGCAAAGACGGCGATAACCGATGAAGCAAAAATAATTACTAAACCGATGACGATGATACCAGGTGCGTCGTCCACCTCTGCGATGAGATATAAAAATGGCATGCCTACCAAATAAAGGATACCGATTATGACTGCGCAGTATTTTATCATTTTTAAAGCTCTTACAGAAATGTTAGAAAATGCTATGTTCGTATCAATATAGTTTAATAGCCTGAATGCCTGATACAAAGCAGTGAAAAATGGGATCGCTGTCCCATACATAATGATTAAAATGGGATATAGCATGTGGGCATAATCTGGATTTACTGGATTATTAGCCAACCAAGGTATGCCAAATAGACATAAACCAAGAACAGGAGCTCCAATCAGAATAACAGCTATCCTTAAAAAGAGTGTTGAACCTTGTTTCATAAAAAACACCTCTCATTTTTATTAATTTGATCATAACACAAAATTTATCGTTTTACGATAAATGATTATTATTTTGCATTATATATTTTCTGTATTTAGATATCCTGTTAAATTTCATACAAAGAAAAAAAGCATTCCTCATGACAAGAAACACTCTATTCGTAGAACAAATATTCTAACATGATCATCCCCAAGCAAGACTACGCTAACCCTAAATCAACTGTTGAAGGACTTTTACTTTGCAATTCCGACTTGTTTTGTTGTTCATAAGCTTTATGAACGACTTTTCAACTGCTTCTCCCACTGCTTTTGTCCCTCATCGGCTTTATGAAGAACTTTTAAACTGCTTTTCTCACTGCTTTTGTCGTTAATTGGGACATCAGAGACAAGTTTCTTGTCCCAAGTTATATGGTCAAAGTGAAACTGGGACACCTTTTCTGTCTGTCGCCTGTCCCAATTCTTTAAAATGTAGTTCTCTCACTGAATCGGGCTCATAGCCTTACCTCTTTAAAATGCCGATGAAGCGAAGCAACACTCATATTTGCAATTTCCGCTAATTCCTCAATGAATGTCTCCCCTCACTTCTAATTTGTACGCAATGATTTTTCTAGTTTATTTTATACATGTACCCAGTTACTTGGGTTATTAAAGTCACTATATTTTATTTTTCACTCCATTTAACAACTGCTATCTCGTAGTTACTATAACAATGCTCACCGTTACTAAGCATTAAAATTTTTTATTTGCATAAGTTCTTGCCATAGTTGAAGGGGAAAATATTATTCTGTATTTCCCTCTAAGTTTTTTCCTTACTAATTCCTATTAGCGCAATTACAATTATTCTACCTTATTCCCCTGTCCACTTGAAAAACGTTACTCACTTTTTTTCATAACCTTTTTTCTATTATTGGAGTTACTTCTATTTGAAATATTAGTTTTGACCCGTTACCCTTATTTAGGAATGATTTTATTTGGGAGGATATTTGTGAAAAACTTTATTTATTTGTTCAGTTGTTTCGTAATAAGTAGTTTCATAATAAGCGGCTGTAATCACTCTAAGTTAGATGCACCAGAAGTATTAGAAAACGTCATCGAAGAAATGCAGGAGATAGAAGAGTTTCGTTTTACACTTAGCTCTCATGCCGAGGATAGTGAGGGGCAACAGTTACGTATTTCTAGCGAAGGGGTCGCACAGTATGCTCCACGGGCTGGACAAATTAACATAAAAAGTGATTACGGTGACGGAGATAAAGTGTCAACGGACGTGCTTATATCTGATGACGCCATTTACCATAAAGGCACAATAAGGGAAGAGGAAGAATGGATTAAAAGTTCCTATCAACATACTCCACCCACTCCACTTGAGCAATTGACTCTTATTCAAGAATTTATTGATTCCTTCACTTTCACAGAAGAAGAGGATCATTATAGATTTGCCTTAACCTCGTATCAGGAAGGATTAGATATATTAATTTCGGCTATCTTCCCTTTCTTTCATGTGAGTGACGATCCTTTTATTGAATTTTTATTTTATGCATTCCGTCAAGACGGTATTTTAAATCATTTTTCCTACGAGTTTACAATTAATAAGGAATCATTCAAACGAGATTCTGAATCAATAGAACTTCTTTTAGATATTGGTGGTGAACTAGTAGATGATCCGATGACATTTTCTGAGCAACTTCATATTACCTATTATTATGATGAGATTGAAACGATTCACATTCCTGAGGCTGTCATCAATGAAGCCATGTCTTACGGAGAATACATTAGTGGTAGACAAGAAAAAACAGAAGAAGTTCCCATTGAAACAAAAGGGATTTCAGATGGGAATCATTTCAATGGAGCTAACTTTACATCCGATGGGGAGTGGATCTACTTCATCGATCACTTAGCTCATGACGGAATTTATCGATTTAAAAAAGAAGACATCGACAAAGGTATGAACAAAATCTCTGATGTTAGTGCTTCTAATATTAATATAACGGAGCATTGGATTTACTATCAGGATCCAACAGATGATAACCACATATATCGAATTAAAAAAGATGGATCAGATAAAGAAAAAAGTCTATATCACAATGCAATCGGTTTACGAGTCATTAATGATACCTTGTATTATAAAGATTTTGCAGGAACCAATAATCGTTCGCTCTATCAGTCCAAGCTTTCTAGTGCAACGACAACAACTTTTTCTCTAGTAGATCACCTGTTTCGCTTTACGATTCACCAAGGAAATGTTTTCTACCTAACAGATGATTTTTACTTGTTTGTAACAGATCTAGATCCAAATAACAAAATGAACTTTCCATTAACAAATCATCAGGTAGGTATGTTTCAAGCAAAAGACGGTTTTATTTATTATGAAAATCGTCACGACGGCAATACTATTTATCGTACACCTACCGACGGCGAGCGCTTTGAGAAGCTTACAAATGTTGAATCACAAGGATTTAACGTGACAGATGATAGTATTTACTTCACAAACGTTGACGATAATCTAGGACTATACAAATATGACCTAGAAACCCGAGAAACAACGAAACTCGATGATCGAGCTTTCTCCATTCAAGTGATTGATGATTTAGTGTTCTACCAGAAACATATTTCTAACCTTGAACTTGGCTGGTTTGTTATCAACAAAGATGGCTCCAATCCAAGACGCCTATATGTTAATTAGGGACTATGGGAAAAGGAACCCACCTTTAATGTTCCAAAAAAATGCTTTTTATCATCCACCTAGAATAAATGTCAATTATTAGGATACTACCTTTTAGAGTATACATATCGGGGATTCACTTGACCCTATTCAAGTAATGATGCCAATGTCGTGACACCAGACATTAAAGCATCCAATGGTGTAATCCATGTTATTGATAAAGTGTTAGTGCCCTAGGGATTAAAGGGACTCTATTTCCTTGTCTCAACATCATATGTTTAAAAGAGTGGGACACCTTTCCTGTCCCCTCTGATCCTCTGATCTCAACCTGGCCTCTTTGTCCCTTCAACAACTTCAACAATGTCCCAATTATATGTATCAACGACATAATTAATAGATTGAATTGTTAAGTAATCTCGTGAATCATAAGGAATCGTAATAGTTAAATCGCCGTCAGTGAACGAGTATGCCGTTACACGCTTAGTTCTTTCCTCCACTAGTCGCGTCACTTCTATTACATCATTCCATGCAATACTGTCTTCGGACAATGTCCAAAATGAATTTTTTTGAACACCGTTCTCGTCAAGATAGGCATAATGAGTAATAGAAAATACAAACAGAGGAACAGCTAACCCAAGTAAAAGAAGATGTAGCCATGTTAATTTATACGTTCGATCTCTCTTTTCTGAGTACATTTTTGTTAACAAAAATGAGAACAAAACAATAGCAGTCCAAACCATTCCAGCACCAAATCCGATATAAGCTGCCGTAGGTCTAATAAAAGACCAGTGATCAACAGAAAAGAACAGCCAATCTTGAATGAACATGATTGCCACAATTGGTACAAAAAAGGATGTAACAAGTAAAAGCATACCTGATGTGGCTATGTATGGAAATAGTGTATTAGAATCTGTGTTACGTAACACTTAAAACCCCCTCCTCCTTAATTTACAAAACACTATTAAGTACAAATAACAGGATTTAAACAATTTATTACCCTCTTTTGCATCCCCACTTTTTCCATGATTTGTATTTCTTCTATTCATATAGCCTAATTCCTCTTCTTGTATCTAAGGGACAGGTTCTTGTCCCAATGTCGTATGTTCAAAGAGTGGGACACCATTCCTGTCCCCCTGTCCCAAAAGTTTGTTTACCGAATGAACAAAGTTTGGTAAAATATAACTCGGAAGCGCTTACTTTTATAAAATGCAAAAAATGGAGGGTATATCATGAGCGTAAATAATTGGGCTCACCGTAAGGCGAACAAGACAATTAAACTTGTCGATGCAACAGGGAACCCTATTGCAGGGAAAGATGTAGCTCTAACACAGACAAATCATAAGTTCTTATTTGGCTGCGGTATTTTTGAGGCTATCGAAGTAGCAAACAAAAGTGTACCTGAAGACAGACTGGCATTTTTAGAAGAACAATTGGATAAGTTTTTAGATGTATTTAACTCTGCTACACTACCTTTCTATTGGACATTGTTCGAGCCTGAAAAAGGAAAACCACGCACAAATGAATTAAAAACGGCTGCGCAGTGGTTAAAAGAAAGAAATGTTACAGTGAAAGGCCATCCCCTTTGTTGGCACACCCTTACCGCTCCATGGCTCCTTGATATGAGCAATGAAGAAATTTTAAAAGCACAGTTTGATCGAATTGAACGTGATGTATCAGATTTTAAAGGGGTAATCGATACGTGGGACGTGATCAATGAAGTGGTTATCATGCCAATTTTTGATAAGTACGATAATGGGATTACTAGAATTTCTAAAGACCTTAGCCGTGTTGGAATCATTAAAGAGATGTTTGAAAAAACACGTGAATTCAACCCTAATGCTACATTATTATTAAATGACTTTAATACATCGATTAATTATGAAATCTTAATAGATGGTTGCCTCAATGCAGGAGTTGAAATTGATGCAATTGGGATTCAATCCCACCAACACCAAGGCTATTGGGGACGTGAGAAATTAGAACAAGTATTAGATCGCTTCTCTTCTTTTGGTCTACCAATACACTTTACAGAAAACACATTAACATCTGGACATCTTATGCCAGCTGACATTGTAGACCTGAATGATTACCAGATCACAGAATGGCCATCAACACCAGAATACGAGGAACGTCAAGCAAAAGAAATAGAAGAAATGTATTCAATTCTGTTTGAACATCCTCTCGTAGAAGCCATTACAACTTGGTCATTCAGCGATGATGGCGCATGGCTGGGTGCCCCTGCTGGCTTTCTTAGAAAAGATAATAGCCCAAAACCAGCTTATGAAGTAGTAAAGAGACTAATCAAAGAAGACTGGAATACAAATGTGATTTGTCAAACAGATGACAACGGATTCGTTTCATTTGAAGGATTCCTCGGTGAATATGACCTTGTCTGCGGGGATAAAAAAGTAAACTTTAAATTAGAGAAAGGTGTAGATACAGAGCAGATAATAATCTAAAAGAATTTCCAGCTAAAATGGAGGAAAGGGTGTACCCAAAAGGCTTTGACCTTTTGGGACACACCCTTTCATCCCTTGTCCAGAAAACTTTTAGCCCCAGACTTTTATATAATTATTCCCTGCTTGCAAATTAGCAAGTGGTCCTAACACACTCTTTTCTTGCCTTTGCTTTCCTAATAAATCCTTATCCAAGATTACTTCGCTTCCATCTGGATTTTCAAATTCTGCATCAACAATAAGTGTTCTTTCTAGAGTTTTGGTAGATTGAATTTCTCCAAGTAATGACTCAAAATCTTCTGGAAGCCCAATAGAAAGATAAACTTCTTTTCCTTCTTCGATGATTTTTATTTCTGGATTAAAGTTATCCACTACAGCACTTTCATTTTCTCTTTCAAACGATTCTGCGCCATTATAGTATGCATTACAATTAATATATACCGGTTGCTCAACTTGATGGAATGTACGATGGTCACCACCTTCTTGATCCACTGTCTCGATGTATTCCTCAAGTGAAGTTGTATAACCTTTATAGTGAACAGTACCAACATATTCATTTGTTATCTCTGCAGGGGTCTCTGCATAGGAACCAGCTACATTAAAAGAATCGTCGCCAATAAAGATATTATTATAGAATCGATCATCTCCACCATACACAGGAGCAAAGCCAGCTATCTCCGTACTATGTGGTACATGATATGGTGTTGCACGATCAAGCATTTTGCGTTGAACCATTTTCCCTCGAATTAGATTATTAATATATGCTCCACCTTGAGCATGGTTATCTAACGCATAGTCTGCAGTTAAAATATTGTTATCAACAATATATGGACCACTACTAACTTCAACAAACAAGTCACGGTTATTTCTATAAAACAGATTCCTGCTCACTCTCGTACCTTGTGTCTGCCAATCTAACCATGTTCCTAGCGAGCAGTCATGAATACGATTGTCATGAATTTGAACGTCAATTGCTGCGTGTAATTTAATGCCTGCAATCTCATGTCCATAAAACTCACGCTTTAATGCAATATTGTAAATGTGGTTGTTATAAATTTCACTGAATACGCAACCTAGATGACCTACCACACCATTTTGACCACAATCATAGATTGTGTTATTGCGGATGATATGGGAACCAATTTTTTCTTTACTCCAACCAATTTGTTTAGCAGAAAAGACTGACTCTAGCTGATATTGATAGCCTGGCTTATCTTTGCGAATACTGCGATCGTTATGACCCGTTGAAGCTTCTTTACCAATACTAATTGCACTACATTTTGCATCATGGATAATATTATCCTCGATAATCCATCCTTTACTCCAATGAGGACCGATTAATCCTGGCTGATCAGCTGTTGGCGGAGTCCATGGAGTTGCCGCCTGAGCCATTTCAAAACCTCTAACCGTAATATAATTGATACCAATTTTTTCTGGATAAAAACAAGCTTTACGTACATTAATCTCTACTAGTTCTTCATTAGGATTTGCTCCGTGAAAATTAGCATAGATGGTTGTATTGTATTCATCTACTTCTGTGTACCAAACATATTTTGTTTGTTCTTGGTTATGGACAGGAACAACTGTCTTTGTCCAGTGGTCTAACACTTCTGTTTTTACTTCTGGATCTTTTAACTGGTCAAAAGTTTCTGCCTCATAAAAGGACATGCCGTTTAAATAAACATCACCCAGGTGTCTTCCTGGATTATACACAACCCAGTCACCGAAAATCTCTTCTTTGTATGGATTAAAATCTCCGAAAAATTCATTTCGTAATTCAACTTTCCAGACAGTTCCTTCGACCTGTTCCCAATCTTGAATTTGCTCGGATCCTTTAATGACAACTTTTTCACCTTCAGCTGCCTGATATGTAATTCTTCTATACTCACTTAATCCTGCAAATTTTGGTTTCACCCATTCCCGATATTCTCCTTCATGGACAATAACAGTATCTCCTGCTTGAGCAACAGAAGCCGCCTTATTAATTGTTAAGAATGGATTCTGTTTTGTTCCCTCTGCATGATCTGAACCATTTTTTGCTACATGATATTCAAAGGCCATTATAATACTTCCTCCTTTATATATTAGAACTAGCTTCATTATAGGAGAAAAATTTAGTTTAGTTCTATTCAAAATATAGTATAATTTAAGACAATATTAGTGTTTGTTTTAAGGGGGCGAAGCTAGTGGGTTTTTTTGAACATCACGGAGTTGAAGAAAAAGAATTCTTTCGCTCTTCTAATCTAGTTAATTTTACCTTTCCTCTTCACTTTCACAGAGCTTATGAACTCATTATTATTAATGAAGGAGAATTACTAGTAAGTATTGACCAAAAAGAATATGTGATGAATAAAAATGATATCGCATTCATTTTTAATAACCAAATGCATGAATTTAAAACCATGGACCATTCCAATATTTCCATCGTTATCTTTTCACCTGAATTAATTGGAGATTTTTTCATGAAATATAAGGGGTATATCCCAGAAAATAATGTGATTCACTTAAGGAAAGCCTTCGATTTAGATAATCTAGACTCTATTTATAGACAGAAAAGTTTCCTGTATGATATTTGCGGTAAATTGGTCGATAATACTGAATTTCTTCCCGTAGAACACTCAACAAAAACGGAAATATTACATAAAATTCTCCTTTATGTCGATAGGAATTATAATGAGGATTGTACGCTAAAGGTAATAGCAAAACAATTACAATACGATTATACCTACCTGTCTAAACTTTTTGTACAAATGACAAATATAAGCTTTACTGAATACTTGAATCAATATCGAACTTCACAAGCCTGTTATCTATTAAAAAATAGTTATCAATCGATTAGCGAGATAGCTATGAATTGCGGTTATAATAACCTTAGGTCATTCAATCGTAATTTCAAAAAATTCACAAGCCATTCACCAAAAAAATTCCGAGAACTAGCTTAGGGAAAAGGACAGAGGGGACTGGTTCCTTTCCCCTGAAGACTGTTGAGAGAATCATTGGATTTAAAGTGGGGATTGGAGACTCCTCTAGTGTGAACTATTTGAAAAAGGTTCTAGATCAATGCTTCTTCCAAGAGCTATGGGATTTACGAACGGAAATTTAAAATAAGTCCCTCGCCTTGCTTCTTTTAAGTAATAAAAATAGCAAAGGATTGTTCTGGGTACAAAACACGTGCAATGGTCACCTAAATTAGGGGTTATTCTAGCAACTGCTGGAGCGGCAATGAGCTTAGAGGCGATTTGGAAGTTTCCATATGTCTTCACAATATATTTCAGCACAAGAGTTACAACAATATATGAATTATTAGACTTCTTTTATCATTTCTACTCTGTTACCAAATGGGTCTCTAAACTCAAACCGATCACCCTTTGGTATCGTAATTTGCGCATGATGCAATCCATCATTAAAAGCCTCCCTCTCTCACTATGCTAAAGTTGCTGCTGAAGCAAACAAAACATAAATGAGAAAATAAGTAAACTACATACAAGAGTGATCGTTGTTCCAGTTTTACTTTCGATCTTTCGAATATAAAAAAAGGAAATTATTACCCTAAATGCCAAGAGTCTTTTGCTTCTTTCGTTCATACTATCATATCTTATTTCATCGAAACGAAATGGGTGAAACTACTTATCTTTCACCCATTCCTTAACCACTTCCACAAACTTTTCGTGTAATGCATGTGTTGATTGTGATTTGTATTCTTTTGCAATATTGATAAATGAATTATCATAGTCTTGTTCTTTTAAGATGTGATTCATTTTATCAATAATGTATGAATCAACATATATTGGGTTTAATTCTTTTGCAATATATACTTCTCTACAATCAACTTGAGCATCTTTTGCCCCTGTGATAGCTAACACAGGACATTGAATCTTCTTTATATCATCTTGTACATTATAGGATAGATGCTCTCTTAGCCATTTGGCATTTACTTTCATAAATGAATGCCAAAAACTGTCCCTTTTTGAGCTATTGATTTTTGAGATTAAGTTTTTCGTTTTCTTTTCTTCGTTTTTTGTGATTCCGATCATATTGATGATAAATCCTTTAAATCCCTTTAAGTCCTGCAATTCTTGAAACAGTTGTTTTCTTTGTTTCCTTAACGTATGTTCCATCGACTGATAAGTTCCTGCCAGTAAGATAATACCAGCTAAACGTTCTTTGGAATTTAGTGCAATCGCTAGTGTTACACCTTCACTATGCCCTAATACAAATACTCTTTCTCTATCAATTTCTGGCTGATTCTTTAGAAACTCAACTCCACTTTTGGCATCATTAACAAAATCCCACATTCCTGCTTTATTGAACTTCCCTTTACTCTTCCCTGTTCCTCTTTTATCGTAGCGTAAAGTAGCAAAACCAAGAGACGTGAAAAAAGCAGCCAAATCTTTATAAATGTTTAATTCTATTTTTGGCCATTTAATATTACCATCTCTGTTGCCTGGTCCAGAACCGGAGATAATTAATACTGCTGGGACTTTTTTAGCGCTTCTTGGTAAAGTTAGTGTCCCTTGTAATTCATATTCAGCTGTGAATGAAACTTCCTTTTCTACAAATGACTGTTCCAAATAGTCACCTCATCTCCTATTTTTTTCTAAGCGTTTATATCCTTTTTTGTTTTTGTGTAACGTTTAATGAAGCTCAAGAAAATTCCCAATACCGATATAATCGCTATAGCTATTACTGTATTACTAAATAATGTTAACACTAATTTCCTTTTATTGTGATAAAAATGTAAATAAGCGTCTTCGTTTGTGACGGAAACGCTTCTGTTACATCATAAAGAAAACCAACTCTTGAGCATTGATTTGGTTTGTTGATTGACTATTGCTTTGTGCGCATCTGTTAATTAAAGTACATACTCAAAATATTTTTCGTGTCTTATTACTAAATAAATCCTCAAGAAACGTATGGTAATACAAATCAACTACTGGCTCAAAATACTTGGAAAAGTGCTTTACTCTTAAAGGGGCTTTGAATTTATAAACAAAAAAAACAATGGAACACAAAGATAGCACCAAAGTTATTAAAGGTCGCTTACTGAATAAATAACTGTAAACTAACATCTTTACATAGATTAAACTGGACCAGAGAATATTCCAACCATGAGCAAAGAGAATTAACTTTTTCTTATGTGCTACATATTCAACAACACAAGCAATTAAAACAAACCTTATAAGGTAAATAACCTGCCTAAATAATTCACTTGGCATATTCGATAAGAACATAAGTGTTATAAATGGAGTTACTATTAATACATGAACTAGCCTAATAACCAACCAATGAACACCATTTGGAATGAATTCCCAAACAAGGTGCCTTCTAAAGAGAAAGTAATAAACTACATTAACTGAACTAACATAAAGCATATTTTTATAATATTTAGGAATATCTCGGATAGAATTATTGAAAATACTAAGCATTATAATACTTAGTATCAAAACAATATGTTGCCTTCTTTTTCTTTTTTTCGTCATTTATAATCCTCTCTTTAAATTAAATTAATTTTATTTTCAGTATAAGGTTTCCCGAGTCCACACAAATTACTCTCTTAGTCTTAGTCTCAAACACTTGGTGATTCTAATTTAATTGAACTTACTAAAATATCTAATGCACCGCCCGAATTCAACAATAATTGATTCATAATCATTACTGAACAGAAAAAACCTCTTACGAAATTTCATTCGCAAGAGGTCATATTTCTAATAATATTATGATTTTGTACGACGTGAACTCATCCATTAGCTATTTTTGAACCCACACCTTTTCTTTTAAAACTTGCCTCCACCTCCCATTCTTCATCCGTCGGTGGATAAGTTTTCTGCACTTTAAAGGAAAGAATCAATGCCACTAGCGTCAATACACCAATCATCCCAAATGCGATAATGGCTCCAAATATATCAGGATTCACGATCTGAGGAAGATTAGCTCCAGCCCTTTCTGCCGTTGTCATCGTTGTTACAAGTAACCCAGTTCCAATAGACGCTGACATCTGGCGCACCGTATTCGAAACCGCTGACCCATGGGGAATCAATTTTCTTGGTATTTGATTGAGCCCTGCTGTATTAACAGGCATCATCACCATCGAGAAACCAAACATACGAATCGCATACATCACAGATAAATACAAAATGGATGTAGTTGTATCAATGAAAAGAAAAGCAAAGGTGGAGATCGTCATGATAATTAAACCAGGAATTGCCAACACCCGTGCACCATATCGGTCAAATATTCTTCCTGTAATTGGAGCCATGAAACCTGTGATCAATGCTCCAGGGAGTAAGACAATTCCCGCCTCTACTGCCGTAAAACCACGCATGTTGTGCATATACAATGGAATCAGTGTCTCAAGCCCGATAAGACCCAAGAAGCCGATACTGCAAATGATGGTAGAAAGAGTAAACATACGAGCCTTAAAAACACGGAATTCCAGCATCGGATGGGACAAACCAAGCTGGCGCTTAATAAAAAAGTAGATCATTAACACTCCAAGGACTAGGAAGATTATCGTTTGTGGACTCCCCCAGCCATTGTTCCCTGCACTAGTGAACCCGTACAGAAGTCCACCAAAACCAAAAGTAGATAACACAATCGAAAATGGATCGACTTTCCGGTTTTTTAGCTCCGTCACATTCCTCATACTAAAATATGCTAACACCAACATCAGCAGTGCTAAAGGGATAATTCCATAAAATAAATAGCGCCACTCATAATTCGTGATCACCCATCCAGACAACGTTGGCCCGATCGCTGGTGCAAATGAGATCACAAGACCAATATACCCCATAGCCGCCCCCCGTCGTTCTACAGGAAAAATAAGTAAAAACACCGTCTGCATTAATGGAAGCATGACCCCTGCTCCAATCGACTGAATAATCCTGCCTGTAAGTAAGATAGGAAAATTAGTTGCCATGGCCGCGATCACAGTTCCAATCGTGAAGATTGCCATGGCCGATAAGAAAAGCTGTCTCGTCGTAAATTTTTCAATTAAAAAAGCAGAAATGGGTACCATGATACCCATCACAAGCATAAAAACGGTCGTTAGCCATTGCCCCGTATTCGCCGTGATATTCATTTCCACCATTAGCGGGGGAATCGCTGTAATCATGAGCGTTTGATTCAAAATGGCAATAAAAGACCCTATGAGTAATAATCCAGCAATCAGTACTTTACTATAATTCTCTTTATTTTCCATATAAAAACCCCTAATTAATCATATCTTCAACCATTATAAACTCGGTTGAAGTGGCTAGTTTTTTATTTACTTAACAACGTTCGCATTCCTTTATGTCTGGTCCTGTATATAAGTATATCTCAACTATTATATTTCGCAATACGAAATACAGACCTTTTTTTAAAGGGACATCATGGACAGATTCTGAATTGAACCCAGAAAGTTTGACACCTTCCCTGACCCAATTCCTCAAAAAAAGTACCAACTATTCTATAAATAATAAATTGAAAGTTGGCACTTTTCATTGTTCTATCTGCTAAAGTGCTTGTCCTTTGTCCTATTACATAAATTCAAGGTGGCTAGGATAGTAATGGGAGAAAAATATATAGTTTCTTCTCAGTTTAGAATTTGTTTTTTGGGGATCAATACATAAGGTAGGCTCGACAAGGAAGGCAACTTGGAATATATGCAAGTGAATAGTCACATTGAAGGAATAGAGCAAAAAACTTATAAAGCATTAGCCAAACAACACTCTGACACTCCTTCTTTTTGTGCTGTTCGAAAACAGCTTTCTATAAAATTCAGGATTTGTTTTTGATCCCAATCTAAGAAATCATTTTGAGGTAGGGTTGAATCACCCTTATCATATAATTGCTTGAACTCATTCAAAGCCTTTTCAATTTGTTGTATTGAAAAAGAAGAACTGTCGCCTACTCCACTAACTCCTCCATCGTAGTCATTTGCGTTCAGTAAGTCGTACAGTATGGTAGCATTATCATTCCCCATACTAAAACGTGCATAAGCAATTTCTTCTCCTGATTTATTGTATCCTTCAATATCATGACCCATTAAATGTCCTCCTTCAAAAGCTTAATAATTCATCAGCAGTTATTTTGTTTCGGAAAACACTATTTTTCTAACTTATTTGTGTAATTGCTCACTCTGAAATTGTTTATTAACCCTTCAATAGGGAGAATCGTTCCATTATTTCTAAATTTTAAGCTATGTGCAAATGCACCGGCTTAAGTTTTTATAATGATTGCTTGTCCCTCAGCTCAATCGGATACACACGTATATCATCAAAGTAACTAAAATTTGTTTTCTCTAAGATGTAGCTATACATTTCACTTGGGAACTCAGAAGCTGCAAATGGACTGTTTTTACTCCTTGCCTCAGCCTCATCACTTGCCTCTACAATGAACGTCTCTTCTTGATCAACATCACTACCAGGGAAAACTATAAAAGTTGGCAATCTCAAAAAAAAGTACCCACCTTCTACAAGTAAAAAGTTGGCACTTTTATAATCGATCACATCATTTCATATAACGATATTCCATTAGACTATTCAAAATAGAGAGTTCTTGTATTATTTCCTCTCCAACATTCGTTTCTAGTACCTTCTTTCTCTCTAATTCTTTATCTACCAATCTTTTTACTGATAACACATCAGTTCCGTTTATGAGTACATCTTCTTTTGAGTTAAAATGTTGATGTGCGACAAGTTGCATACCGAAGGAGTTGTATAATAACGTGTATCCAGCAATCCCTGTTGTTGATTGATACGCCTTGGAAAAGCCGCCATCAATGACAATCATTTTTCCATTTGCTTTAATTGGATCTTCTCCGTCAATTTCTTTAACAGGTGTATGGCCATTTATGATATGACCTTGATCAGGGTTAAGGTCAAATTCTGCTAGGATTTTGCTGCATATTTCCTCATTCTCACGTAAATGGTAGTATGGATTCTTTCTCTCTTTATGGGTTTTTTTATCCTTAATGAAATACCTTTCAAAGGTCGTCATTTCCCTTTTCCCAAATAGTGATGAATATTCTCCTGTCCATAAATACCAAACCATATCTTTCGCAAGATCATCTGTCTCTTCAGGGTGAGCAAAAGCATGTCGTAAATAATATTCAAACGTATCAAGTAATTCACGACCAGCATAAGTTTGATTTTCAATGACCATTTTTTCCATATTGCCTTCTTCATCTAAAGGAATGCAGCCGTGTATTAATAAGTTACCGTTATATCTTAAATAAAGACTGCCTTTTTTCATAAGAAAATTCATATGTCTAGCTAACTTTTCTGAATGTTGCACAGAAAATAACAGTTTGTCCATCACGTGCTCTTCTTCCTCTAACAGTTGATCGGGTTGTTCCGGATTCACCGTCGCAAAGCAAGTATTTTCTAGTGAGTATGTTTCCCCATGAATCGTTATTTCGTTTCTGTCATAATCAATTTTCTCAAGCAAAAGTCTTTCTGACATTTTGAAGTCCGGGCGTCTCTTTATAATAGGGCTTTCAAGTTTGAACTGAATCATGGCAATAGCTTGATGAATTTTCGTAATTTGTAATTGTTCTTCCTCAGATACTATTTTATCTGAATGCACTTTCGGTCTAAAGACTGGGTTGTCGTTATAATATTTTTCCGCAAGATTTAGAAGTGGTCGGAGATTGATTCCATACACATCTTCAATAATGTCCAAATTGTCGTAGCGAGCACAAATACGAATAATGTTAGCGAGACAAACCTTGGATCCAGAAAAAGCCCCTAGCCATAGGACATCATGATTCCCCCATTGAATATCAACGGAATGATAATTGATGAGAGTATCCATAATTTTATCAGGTTCAGGTCCTCGATCATAAATATCTCCCACTACATGAAGATGGTCAACAACCAATTGCTGAGTCGTATAAGCAAGACCGATAATGAGCTTATCAGCTTGACCTAGTGAAATAATTTGCTGGACAATTTTTGTATAATACGGTTCCTTATTTGTGTATTCATCGGTTTTGTATAGAAGTTCTTCTACAATATAAACAAATTGATCAGGCAATGCTTTTCGTAATTTCGAGCGAGTATATTTAGAAGACGCATAAGAAATAAGATTAATCATACGCTCAATGATGACTGTGTACCATTGATGTAATTCTCTTTCATTATCAAAATCATTCTTAATTAACTTTATTTTTTCTTCAGGATAATAAACTAATGTTGCAAATTCTTTAATCTCTTTTTCAGTTAATACCTTTTTATAAAGGTCTTCTATTTTCCCTTTTACATTCCCCGAACCATTTCTTAACACATGTTGAAAGGCTTGATACTCCCCGTGTAAATCACTAACAAAATGTTCTGTACCCTTTGGTAGATTAAGAATGGCTTCTAGATTAATAATTTCAGTGACCACTTTTTCTTCGCAATCATATTTTTGGGCCAACAAATCTAAATATTTTGAGTTCACAATTATGTATCCCCTTCCAAATTCTTCGTTGTTTTATGTAAAAAAGATTGCAAATAAATGCCTATATTATAGGAAAAAGCTTAAATCGAAATTAGATTTATATTTTCATAGTCTTGTTACCTTTAAATATAACATTTCGAAAAGTTTCTACTATTATATCACAGACAATGGGACAGTCCTACTGTCCCTATTACAAAAAATTAACAGTACAATTTTCTACGTCCACGGTGAAATCCTAGCCACCTTTTATGAAACGAAGAACGGTTCCCGCGTTTCTTTCGGAACCGTCCCCTTATTTCACTTATTCTCTTAAGACTCTAACACCTTTTCATTCTTGCTTTGCATGCTACTAACCTGTGTTGTTAACATTACACCTAAAATCACTATTAATGCACCGATTATTTGCATAACTGAGATAGATTCCCCTAGCCAAAGGTAGGCCCCTAGCATTGTAAAAACGGGTAGCAAATTTAAAAACACTGATGCTTGTGAGGCACCTAAAGATGCAACCGCCCGGTTAAAGAAAATCAAAGCAATAAATGATGGGAAGATGCCCATAAATAAGAGACTCATAACATACGACGGTGTAGCTGCTAGTACTGGCAGTCCTGTTATAAACCACTCAATGAGGACGAATGGAAGTAAGACAAAAACTGAAATACCTGTCATGACAAGAATAGAACCAAAAGGGGGAAATAGATGTATGTATTGCTTAACAACTATCGAATAGATTGCCCAACATATAATCGCTCCAATCATGAGTACATCACCTACATTCCAATTCATCAAAAGAAAGTTAGTAATTTTCCCATCAATTACAACCCACACAGCCCCAATTATTGAAATCAGAACACCACTCCATTGAATTCCTTGCAGTCTCTCTTTAAGTAGTAATGCACTTAATACCACAGTCAATGCCGGAATGACTGTCTCAAGAACGGCAACATTAGAAGCCGTCGTAAATTGTAACGCCCCGTAAATGAACGTATTAAAAAACGTGACACCTGTTAAGGTCATAAGTAAGAGTGGCTTTTTATATTTCAAAAATGTTGAGCGGTGCTTCCATGCACTGTGAAACCCAATAGGGAACAATACTACAAATGCAATCAATAAACGAAAAAATGCAATTGTAAATGGGGATAATTCATTAATAAACTTACCAACTAGGATGTTTCCTGAATACATAACCACAACCAAAATCATTAGTATGTATGGATTCATGCAAGATAGATCCTTTCTATGTAGTTTAAGTGCAAAAATACAAGTGTATGAGGGGGAATCTATTACATTCTTACTTTATCATATCCCTTTGAATAGTAAGGAAGCAAAGAGAACGTACTTTCCCTGCTGAAGGCCATTACCCTTACACTTCTACCTTGATTTGTCCTTCATCGGTCTTATGAAAACCATTTGCCCCGAACTTTTATTTTTTTTTTCATTCATCGGCTTTAGAATCCTTCCTCTCACAATCCCGTTAAAGCACATTCGCTTTCCATAACTATAAAAAACGACGAAAAAACAAGAAATTAATCGAATTCATTAGATACAATCGCTTCCAATCTGTTTTTCTGCTCTCTTTCACTAATTGTTTCCGTTTTCACCGATATTGAGAGGTTGACAACGAAAAAGTTATAATAGGATAACAAATAAAGAGGAGGGGTACGTAATGAAGAAATTCTTTAAGAAATTGATTCAAGCGAATATTGAACTTTATTCTGAACTAGCTGAAGTATATGCTCGTACTTACAAATAAGATCTAATTAGATGCTTCTTCTCTAATTAGATCTTTATTTGCGTTTAAAGTGACAGGAATACTTCTTTATATATACTTAAAAGTCTTACAGATTCTTTATCCCTATCACAGCATTAAGCATTTCCCCTTGTTGTGCCCTTACCACTCTTCTTCAAATCCTATTTCCCGTCTTAGTACATATGTATATATAGAAGCCCGGAGAGGAGACAAGCGAATATGAGTAAGAAAATAGGTTTTTCGATCATTTTGTTGTTATCGTTTGTTTTTGTCATCTCTGCAATTGTGCGTTATGTTGTATTAGATCCAGTTGAAGTCAATGCCATTCTGATCAGAGAAGGAATGGCAATGTTTAAAATGACAAATCAACTATGGAACATCGCACTGTATATCCACATCATTACTGCAGCTTTCCCGTTGGTTATTGGTCCATTTTTGTTTATAAAAAAACTGCGCAACCGAAATTTAAATCTCCACCGGAACTTAGGAAAAATATATGTACTAACGATTCTCATTAGTTCTATCGCAGGCATCTATTTATCTTTCTACGCCCATGGTGGAATCCTAGCCATACTTGGATTTTTATGCTTAAATGTAGCGTGGCTGTATACGACATTTAAAGCGTATACGTACATTCGTAAGAAACAACAAGTTCTACATGAGGAATGGATGTACCGAAGCTATGCCGTGACATTTACGGCTATAACGTTTCGAATGTGGTCAGCAATTGTAGGATATTCATTGGATAACTTTACAGCCGGATATGTATCAGCCATTTGGTTAAGTTGGGTTGGGAATCTGGTAGTGATTGAACTGTGGATTCGTTTTAGGCTTCGTAAAGAAAGAAGAGTGTGAGGGTAAGGGCTTATACCAATTTCACTTTTAAGGACATTTCAACCAAAATGTAAATGCTACTTTCCCCTTCTCACTTTTGAATGCTAATGGACACCATTACTATTTTTTCTAAAAAAAATAGATCCCTTACAATATCAAAGGGATCTATACTACATTTAACTTAAATTGCACCCGTAATCCACGCTACAATCGCCATCACAATCGTTGTTCCAAACGCCCACTTAAAGATAAACTTCTGATGATCACCTAGTTCTACCCTAGCTAACCCAATTAATAGGAACGTTGCTGCGGTTAACGGACTTAGTGGGAACCCGGTTGTCATTTGTCCTAAAATAGAAGCTCGGGCCATCTCAATCGAAGCGACTCCATACATTTCAGCAGATTGACTTAAGACCGGCAACACTCCAAAATAATACGCATCCGGTGTAAAAAGAAGACTGATCGGCATACTAATCACTGCTACTAGTAGAGCCATTGATCCGCCTACCCCTTCAGGAATAATGTTGACCATCGCCAAGGCCATTGCTTCAATCATCCCTGTTCCTCCTAAGATCCCTGTGAAAATTCCTGCTGCAAATATAATAGAAACAACCGTTACCATACCAAGCGCCTGACTTCTGACTTGCTCTTGTTGATCGTCAGGTTTTGGATAGTTAATGAGTAAGGCGACAGCAAATGCTACCATAAAAACAATCGGCAGTGGCAGCCATACTTTTATTAAAGCGACAATGGCTAAAATCGTAATCGCTAAGTTAACAAAAAATAACTTTGGTCTGCGCATTTTGCGGTCTTCTTCGGATAGTTCTTGTTGATAGTTGTATTCGAAGTCGTGCACTCCTAAACGTTTTCTTTCTCGTTTTCCAAGAATATATGCAACAAATAATACCCAGATGATTCCTGCAATCATCGCTGGAATAAGAGGAGAGAAAATCGCACTTGGGTCTAAACCTAACGCACTTCCTGCTCGTGCCGCCGGTCCTCCCCATGGCATCATGTTCATAATCCCTGCACCTAAAGCAACAACACCTGCTAAAACTAAACGGCTCATTTTCAATTTTTCATATAATGGCAAGAGAGCTGGAATCGTAATTAAAAACGTTGATGCCCCAGAACCGTCTAAGTGTGTAACCATTGCAATAACTGCTGTTCCAACTACAATTTTTAATGGATCACCTTTGACCATTTTTAGCACTCTAGAAATGATCGGGTCAAATAACCCTGCATTGTTCATGACACCGAAAAATAGAATGGCAAACCCTAGCATGATTCCCGTTGGCGCTACACTTTGAATCCCCTCAAGCATCAAAGGACCGATTTCTGCACCAAAGCCTCCTAGTAACGCAAATACTAACGGAACAATAATTAATGCAACAATGACCGATACCTTTTTCGTTAGAATTAAGAATAAAAATACCGCAATCGTTAAAAATCCCAACGTCGCTAACATATGATTCCTCCTTACAAAGATGTTTTTTAAAGCGCTTACATTATGTGGTTAACCTACCTATCAGTTAAGAAGGTAGATTAACTTCCATTTCTAACAACGCGCTGCTTAAGCTCTTTCCATGAGTATCTAACGCAAGCGATGTTGTGACCCCTCCTAGCAAACTATTCTTGCAAACAAAGTTGTATGCTTTAATCGATGCCACATCATAGCGTATGACTTCTCCATCGATAATATCTTTTAAATGCTCTTTCACTTTTTCGGCAGTTACGACTTTGCCGAGCCATTCAAAATCTTCTTCTTTATATGGAATAAGTGATAAGTTAGAAGTGTTTCCTTTATCTCCTGCCCTGCTATGTGCGACTTCATATAATTTTACTGACTTTCTGTTCATTGTTGGAACACCTCCACCTTTACCTGTTTATCAACGATTTCTCTTTTAAGTAACGTCGATACAACACCTACACATTCAGAAACTTTCTTTCTAGCTCCTCCTCCTCCATAGGGACCATTCGTATAGAGGGCTTCTACTTCATTCCCTACTCGTTTGGCAAGTTCTTGATTTTCACATAACGCCGCAGCACGGAGTCTGACCTCATACGGGTGATGTGTACCAAAACTCATGCGGTGTACCGAAGAACATCCAATCAAATCAATTCGCATATCAGGAATATCCTTAGATAGTCGTCTTCTTAATATCTCTTCAGCCAACTTTCCTCTTTCCACAGCCGTTGTGCCTGCATAAGAGATTTCACCTTCACTTAAATAACCTGCATGATAACCAATCGATACCTTATAACTACTTGGTTTCTTTTTCCCTGACCCTCCAGAAACCTTCACTTCGTTTACACCAACTTCAATGAGTTTTACATTAGAAAAATCTGCTGTAACATCTGGAGTTAAATAGTGAGCAGGATCATGTACTTCATATAATAATTGTTCTTTCACAGTCATCAGATTCACAACTCCACCAGAGTCTGGGGTCTTAGAAATGACTGCTGTGCCATCTTCCTGAATTGTGGCGTATGGGAATCCTAATTCAGCTACGTTCGGTACTTCCTTCATCCCTGAGTCTGCAAAGTAACCCCCAGTAATTTGCCCTGCGCATTCTAACAAGTGACCAATAACCGTCCCTTGACCTAACCTTTCATAGTCATCGACTGACCAATTGTAGTAATCGATCATCGGAGCAAGGAAGAGTGATGGATCAGCAACTCGACCTGTGATGATGACATCAGCACCAGTGGTTAAGGCTGGAAGCAAGGCCTCAGCTCCTAAGTAGGCATTTGCTGAAATGGTTTGATAGTCTTTCACTGTGTTTCTGTTTTCTAAAATCTCTTGGTCCGTTTCGAGTTCTTTTACGACATCATCGCCAGTCACGACGGCAACCTTGCATGAGATATTTAGTTCTTTTGCAATTTCAATTACTTTTTTTGCTGCTGCTGTTGGGTTAGCTGCCCCCATATTGGTAATGATTCGAAAACGCTTTTCATTCAGTACTGGAAGTAATGCATGCATTCTGTCAATCAGTAATGGGTCATAGCCTTTTGTAGGATCCTTTTTCTTTTCTTTTTGGGCAATCGCAATCGTTCGTTCCGCTAAGCATTCTAACACTAAGTAATCTAAATCTACTTTTTGCGCTAACTCTACTGCTGGCTCAAGTCGATCCCCTGAAAAGCCAGCTCCACTGCCTATTTTCAACATGACAATTCACCTCATTTTTTCTTACTACATTCTTTTCTGCTGTGTAGGCTTCTTATGTTTATCTTGAATCTCGTTTCTTTCTAACAAAAACCAATTCCCAGCACCTATCCTCCTTGTAACCGTTTCTCACTATACTAAATGCAACAACTGTGCCAAAATAAAAAACGCTTCGTGTAAGCGTTTTTTCCAAAGTGGTTTCTAAGTTTTTAGAAATCGAATATTGTAATCACTTCATTTTTCCCATTTAAATCACTGCTTGAATCTAGATTTCTAAAAAATTAGAAATACCAGAGCGAAATTCTAACTTTTTAGAAATCAGCAATATTATATTTTTTCATTTTGTTATAAAGAGTGGCTAATGACACTCCTAATGCTTTCGCTGCTCTTTTTTTGTTTTCAAGTCCTGGCCCGTACGTTGTTAAAGCCTCTGTTATCACTCTTCGTTCCGTCTCGTCAACAGCTTCTTTTAAAGAAGAGCTATTCGTCTTGTTGTTATGCATGCTCAGATCGTGATTATGGAACGTACTTGGTAGATGTTCAGGTAAAATGTCTCCCCCATCCGTCATACAAATCGCATAATCAATCGTATTTTTCAATTCTCTCACATTACCAACCCAGTCATAAGCTTGAAGAATAGCTAAGGTGGATTCATGCAATTTATAGAAACGCTCTTTGCCTTGATGAATGTCATGCTTGCTTAGAATGAAATCAACAATTTTAGGAATATCCTGCTTTCGTTCTCTAAGCGGGAGAATCTCAAGGTGTAACACATTCAAACGGTAAAATAAGTCCTCACGAAATAGATTTTTTTCAATCAGTTGTTGAAGATCACGGTTCGTTGCTGCAATGACCCGCACATCAATTTGTCTTTCTCTTGCTTCCCCCACTCTTCGGATAGTATTTTCCTGTAATACACGCAACAGCTTTGCCTGCAGCTCGTAAGATAATTCTCCGATTTCGTCTAGAAAAATCGTCCCTGAATTGGCTATTTCAAATAGTCCTAGTTTTCCACCTTTTTTCGCACTCGTAAAAGTTCCTTCTGAATAGCCAAATAGCTCACTTTCGATTAGAGATGCCGGAATCGTTGCACAGTTCACAGGAATAAACGGTTGATCGCAACGAGAGCTTGCATTATGAATTGCTTGAGCAAACAGCTCTTTTCCCGTTCCACTTTCGCCAATGATTAACACCGGCAAATGAGATTCTGCTGCTTTTTTCCCTAAGTAGGCACCTTCTTTTAATCCGCCTTCTGTACCGATAATCTGATCAAACGTGTATTTAGCTTGATACAAAGATCCCATCTGCTCTTTTAGTTGCGAAAGCTTCTGCTTGTTTTTCTCTAATTCTTTTGAGAGCTTATGTACTTCTGTTAACCCTTTACAAATCGAAACAGCTCCAATGATTTCTCCGTTTAAGACAATGGGGGCCATATCAACAACATATTCAACATTGCCTTCTTGACGATAAACACCGATCCGTTCCTTCCCATCCTTTAACGTCTCAACCAGTTGAGCTTTCGGCCTGACAGACCGAAGTGGTTTGCCAATAATTTCTTCAGGTTTTACTCCGGTAATTCGGGTGTATTCTGGGTTAATCAATCTTACAATTTCACCTGAGTCTATTACGAGTACCCCATCGTGAATGGAATGGATGGCAGCTTTGAACCATTCTAATTGGTCTTTAAGGGAAAGGTCTTTTAGGTTTTCGTAAGGCATTACGGAACCTCCTCGTGAATTTATCCTTAACCACGCAAAAAAATTCTTCTCTATGTCTACCCCTTATTTTAACAGGGAAATTCTATTTTTTTCACTTGACCTTTTAAAAAGATGGATATTGACATAGTAAATTTTCTCTTACTAACACGTAGGATGCCTCACAAAAACCTCAATAGTGAGAACTTGTTCAATTTCTTCATTGAATTTTTTCGCTTTATCCCAAACATTATGATTCCAAATCAACTGGTGAGTGAATGTTGTCTTTGTATAGATCAAAATACAACTGATTATTTGTACCACGCACACAATAGGAAACATCCTCTAATTTCAACCCTCGTTGGGATAGCTCTGCATCTAACCAACTTTTCGTAAGTTGATTTTGTGTAAAGTTTTTTTCTACTATTTGTCCATCCATAACGAGCTCTATCGGAAAAAAGGATTTGTTATGACTAAAAATCCCTATATCTTTTTTTGTTGTGCTCCGATGTGGCAACTTTTTTAATACTGAAATATGACCATCTGTTTCCATAATTGCATACTCGACTTCATCAATATCAAAAATATCCTTTTCTCTCAATGCCTGATTTAGAGAATCCATTGTAAATTTTAACTTCTTTAGGTTTCCCTCCAGTATTAATCCATCTTGAATAATTACTGTCGGTTCTCCAGAAAGTAACGCTCGAATATTTCTATTTTTTAATGAAAGTAAAGTAGAAAGAAAAAGGATTCCTACAAAAGTTAGCAAAGCAACAATAATATATTTTATACTAATGGCTAAGTTAAAAGTTAAATTCCCAGCAATAGCCCCTAACATTAAAGTGGCAATAAAATCATGGTATGTCATTTGAGAAATGGTTTGCTTCCCAAGTAAATGGGCAATAGAAATAAGCATTACAAATGCTAAGAAGCATCGAAATATGATTTCAAGTGTCTGTAACATTAAACTAAACCCTTAGTGAATTTTACAAGTAGTAATCTTATCTTGAAACAAACATCTCAAATATATCCATGTTGGAGGGACATCTGGGACTGGTTCCTTGTCCCATGTTCAAATTCCTTCCTTTAAAGGATTCAAAAAAAGTTCCTGTCCTCCACGATTTTAACCTACTGAAGGACAGGAACCTATAAAAGCACTAGTCAAGAAAACAAAGTTGAACGTTCAAAATTTAAAGTTTAGATAGACCGAAAATAAGGTCGACACTCAGGGTGCGAAAGTTGAGTCATTCATCTTTTGATTACATATTTTTCAGATTTCTCCTCAATCCTAATTCGCCTTTTTATGAGGAGCCATATCTGTTGTTTCTAGTTCACTTTTTTTTCCAGCGAGCCAAGTCGCCTCAATTTCTTCAAGTGATTTATTCTTTGTTTCTGGAACAAATTTCAATACAAAGAAAAAGGCTAACGTACTAATAAGGCCGTAAATAAGGAAAGATCCTGTACCTAAAGCAGCATTTAGCGGTGGGAATGTAGATGATGCTGTTAAATTAGCTCCCCAACTTAATGTGACAGCAATTGCAACTGCCTGACCTCTAATCTTATTAGGGAATACCTCTGAGACATATACCCAAGTAACAGGTCCCCAAGTCATCTGAAATACAGCTACAAATCCTAAAATAAATATCAACGTACTAATTCCTTGGATACCCATTAAGAAAAGGGATGCCACTGCAATTAAACATATTGCACATCCTGCAGAACCCAAAAGCAGTAAGAACTTTCTTCCTTTCTTATCAATGAGTTTTATAGTTACTAAGGAAACAACAACCCCTATAGCTCCCACGAAAATAGTTTGCAACATGGATGTTGACGGATCAGCACCAAGGTTTTCAAAGATCCGCGGCGCATAATACATAATAATATTTATACCGATAATTTGTTGGAAAATCGCCACTGCCATACCTACGAACAAAACTAGCTTTCCATAATGGAAAAGGTTTACTTTTTCTGTTGACGTGTTTATAGAATGTTTGATTTGTTGAAGGGTTTCGCTAGCTACTTGTTTAGATCCATTGATCTTTTCTAATAAGCTATATGCTTTATCATAGTCATGTTTAAGAGCCATATATCTTGGTGTTTCCGGAATAAATAAAAGAAGGAAGAAAAACAATGCAGCTGGGATCAATTCTGAAGCAAACATCAATCTCCATCCAATTTCATTAATCCACTCTCTCGTTTGACCTAATGATATGAGCCAGTTGACAATGTATACAACAGTTTGCCCCAATACAACAGACATACTATATAAAACGACCATTCTCCCTCTGATATTCTGAGGACTCATTTCACTAATATAAATTGGTGCGATCGCTGAAGCTAAACCTACTCCAATTCCACCTAATATTCTATAAATATTAAAAGTGATCAACAATGCAAGGCTAGGTTCACCTAAAGTGAAGAATAGTAACTCTGGGTAAGCTGAGCCTAGTGCTGATAGAAAAAATAATACAGCTGCTATAATGAGTGTATTACGTCGTCCTATTCTATTGGACAACAATCCAGAAATGATTGCCCCTATAATACACCCGACCAATGCACTAGATACAGTAAGTCCATGAACGAATGAACTTAACCCTAAACTATCTACTAGGTAAACTTGTATCGATTGTTCTGCCCCCGCAATAACCGCTGTATCGTAACCGAAAAGAAGTCCACCTAAAGACGCCACTGCTGCTACAAACAAAATGTAATATCGCTTGTTATTTATCATAAAAGTGAAGGAATTTCCTTCAACCCCCCTTATTTATTACAATGATATAATTCTCTATCTAAACATTTACGATCTAATGCTAGCTTCCTAATTTAATTCTTCCTTATTAAGCGAAATGGTATTTATATATTTTTCGCAATTATCACTATTAGAATTACGTAACAATATATTTCAATATTGAGTGAACGCTTTCACAAATCGAGAAAAAACTCTGATTTTTATTTGACTTACAATAAGCAAACTTCAAAATAACCCCTTAAATCACAGAAGTCATACAAAATTGTCCTGTTTATAGTCCATTTAGGGGACAGTCTCTGTAAAATCAATAGTAGGTTCAGATCGACCCTACTATTGATTTCCTTTTCGTTCTATATCACGATTAAATATTCTTCAACGAAAGGGAAGGTAATTATGGTAGAAAGACTTTCTTTCACTTCTTCAAAGTCTCCCCAAAATACGTTCCCCTCTTCCCTGTTTCACTTATTTAATAAGTACCTTATTATTTCCTTGATCATAAAAAGCTGGGCGCTCTGGTAATTCAATTGCGACAATTCCACCAGAATGTTTCGCTTCTACACACGCATCCGAAGTAACAGCAACAACATATCCATCCCAAGCTGAAGGACCATTCATTTCCCCTTTAACGGTTGAATCAATCCATTCTTGCAATTCAACATCATAGGAATCAATAAAACGATCCTTCCAATCAACATAAATCTCTGTCGAAAGCTTAGCTTCACTGCGCATCAGAACGCTTTGTGGTTCAGGGAGGTTGGCGATTCCTGTTTCACCAACAATCTGACATTGAATGTCATAACCATATTTACAATTCACAAACACTTCCGTATCAATACGAATCCCTTTTTTCGTTTCGAGCAAGATCATATGCGGGTCTTGAAGACCATTCTCTGCAAAACGTGTGTTCCTTGGTAAAATCACTTGGCACGAAACATAATCATCATCTAATAACCAGCGTAATACATCGATTTCATGAACAAATGAATCCGTAATTGCCATATCACCGCTGAAACCCGGAGCTGTTGGATTTCGGTGTGCACAATGCACAACTAAAGCCTCCCCAACCTTTCCTTCATCAAATATTTTCTTTAATTGACGATAACTTTTATCGAAACGGCGCATGAAACCAACTTGTACAAGCTGTTTCCCGTGTGCAACTTCAGCATCTACAATTCGTTTACACCCTTCAGCTGTTGTTGCCAATGGTTTTTCGCAAAATACCGGTTTGCCGGCAGCGATAGAGGCAAGAACAAATTCTTCATGTGTTGGTCCCCATGAGGTAACGATAATTGCGTCCACATCATCCGCCTTGATTACATCATGTCCATTTTCATAAATTTTGGCATTAAGATGTAACTCACTTACTACATTTTTTGCTGATTCAGCATTCACATCTGTAACAGCAACAATTTCTCCTCCAGTAAGGTCATTTGTAATACGGCGAATATGATCTCTCCCAATAGCTCCTGTCCCAATTACACCAATTCTTAAAGTCATAGTAAAAGTTCCTCCTAATCTAGTTGAATAAAACCGCTTTTGCATTTTCTTCTTCTCTGTTTTTGACAAAACTCTCTTAATTTTTAACCTACTATTACAATCTCGGTAAGCTTTCTCTTAATAAATCTACAGACTTCTTAACACCTGTAAAAGGCTCCATAGTTAGATCTTCCATTTCAATCACAATCGGTCCTTCGTAACCCGTCATCTTGACCACTGTAAAAAATTCCTTCCAGTAGCCTATATCATGCCCGTATCCAAGGGCGACATAATTCCATGACCGAGTTGAAAAGCTCTCCATTGGTTTTATATCAAGGAGTCCATGAGCATCATTGATTCCACGTTCAATTCGGACATCTTTTGCATGCACATGATAAATAGCGTCTCCTAATGTTCTAGCTGCCGCAATTGGATCTCCACCCATCCAGAAAAGATGACTTGGGTCTAAGTTCATTCCAACCATATCGCCTACTTCATTTCTTAATTTAAATAAGGTTTCTGGATTATGAACTAAGTTATATCCTAGATTTTCAATAGCAATTTTCTTAACCCCAAGATCTTTTGCCACTTTTACAGCCTTTTCCCAATACGGAAATGCCACTTCATTCCACTGATACTCTAATGTTTCAAAGTGAAGAGGAATAATTGGATGAGTTATCCAGTTTGGAATTTTATCATTGCGTCCTCCACTTGGGCACCCAGACATCATCACAACCGTTTCCACACCTAAAAGACCGGCAAGCTCAAACGTTTTATCAACAACTTCTGCATGAGCTTTTCCTTCTTCTGTTGGTTCCAACTGATTTCCGGAGCAATTTAAAGCAGCAATTTCAAGTCCTCTACTTTGGATTGCATCTAAAAATCTAGCACGTTTTTCTGCACTTTCTAATAGACCGTCTAAATCCACATGAGGTGCTTTCGACCAGTTTCCACACCCTAACTCAAGTGCTTCTAACCCTAATTCCGAACACGTATCAAGCATTTCTTCAAATGGCATATAGCCAAGAATATCTGTAACCAAACCAGCCTTCATCATTTTTTCCTCGCTTTCAGAATATGGTGAGATAATTGATGAAAGGGAACCTTAATGGGAGGCCACTGAAAAAGGTACGGTTTTGACCTTTTTTAGTGGCCTTTAAGCAATGAGCGGAACCGTTGCTTTGTTTTAAAGCCTGCTATGAGTGGGTTTCTCATAGCAGACGCGCAACGTGTGGAGCCATTGCTGCTTCCTCGAATCCGCTAAAAAGGACATTTTCAGCAGTCTCCTTAATGGAAGCCCTTTCACCTCGTCATATTTACTACTTACTCATATTTAGCAATATAATCATCTACTTGTTCAGGAACGACTAGTTGGAAAGGAACCATCATTGTTTCTACTTCTTCACCATTCGCCGCCTTAACTGCAGTTCGAATACTTTCGATACCTTGACCTCTAGCATCCTGGAATACAGTAACTGATAACTTCCCATCCTTCATAAATTGTAATGCAGCAGGTGTAGCGTCAACACCAGCAACAAGAACTTCATCAAGTTTGCCAGCTGCTTCAAGTGCTAAAATAGCACCAATTGCCATTTCATCGTTATTCGCAACAACTGCATCAATCTCTTTACCAGATTGAATCCAGTTTTCCATCAGAGTCATTCCTTCGTCACGATTCCAGTTTCCTGTACCTTGAAATACAATCTCCATATCAGGATTTTGTTCAATGATTTGCTTATTTCCTTCCGTTCTCATAATTTGGGCTTCATGACCCATTTGACCTTCCATAATGGCAATGTTTCCTTTTCCTCCAAGCCTTTCTGCTACCTCTTCCATTTGAAGAATTCCAGCTTCAATAGATTCCGAACCAACGTATGCACTTGCCTTATCTACGCCATCGAACGTTTGATTTGCAACAATGATAGGAATCCCTGCTTCATTCACTTTGGCCAAAATGTCAACTGCTGCCACAGTATCTACTGGTGTTAAGATAATGGCATCAACACCTCGAGCAATAAAGTTTTCAATTTGATTCATTTGCTTCGCACTATCATTTTCCGCATTCGAGTAAATAAATTCGAAATCTGGGTGATTCTCTTGTTCTTCTTCCATTGCTTCAATCATGTATGTGCGGAACTCAGTAATATTTTGTAATGAAACCCCGATAACTTTTTTATCTTCACCAGATTCCGAACCACCTTCGGATGAAGCTCCTTCATTACCACCACAAGCTGCAAGCATAAACGACATAACCAAACTGAGAATTAATACAAAACTTCTTTTCATTTTTTAACTCCCCCTAATTGAGTGCCTATAGTGTAATCGCTTACTTTTGTGCCGTCGACTGATATCTATTTTTTAATTCCTCCTCTCTCACATGCTTTTAGAATCATTTAATTTTTTCCATTGAAGCCTTGCGCTTACAATTTGATTATAGGAATTAAGACGTTAATTGTATTTATCTAGAACAGACTTACTTTTGCCAATTACGGACATTTGAATAATCAAAACAACGGATAGGATAAAATATAATACATTTTCAAAACACCTAACCATCTGGAAAATACTGCAATTACACGGTTGAAAGCCATTACAATAAAGGATTCATTTACTTGATAAAAAAGTATATTTGCCTTTTCAAGACATTTTTTTGTCCAAAACAGACATGTTGTAGTTAAACCTAAAAAAAACTATCACTCCAAACGAATGGTTGAAGTGATAGTTAGTAATCCGTGAAAGACGTTTTTTTCAAATTTGTATAAAGAGAACGAAAACGCCCTGGTGGGTTACGCATAATGGCTCGAAACACTCGGGTAAAATGATGAACGGAAACAAAACCGCTTTCCTCCGCAATATCCTTGATCGTTAAATCAGTCGTCTTTAATAAGGTTGCAGCCTTTTGAATCCTTTCATGCTGAATAAAGTCAGAGTAATTCATCCCTAATTGAGTAACAAATAATCGAGATAAATGACGCTCAGAAATATGGAATTGTTTTGAAACTTCCTTTAATTTCAAGGAATCGGTTAAATTATCTCTTATATATAATTTCACTTGATTCAAAACAACGGAGGAAGTCTCAGGAATACTTCTCTGATTACTTGTAAGAGATGCTGGAGCAAAGGTTTGAATTAACGAAGAAATGAGTGAATAGGAAAGAGTTGTTAGGTTCTCTTCATAAAAGGGTTGTTGTAGTTTTGTCGCTTCTAGAAGTAATGACTTCCATAGTAACGCTACGGTTGTATCCTCATTTATATTAACGACAACTTGAGAGCTTCCCTTTACACCATCAATCATTTTGATCCATTCCTCACTCGACTCAGATTCTACTAACTCAAAGGCAACATATACAACTGTAATTCCCTCTTCACTCGTAATCTGGTGAAGCACCTCTGGTCTTGATAAAAATAATGTATTCGCTTGAAGTGGATACGTTTTGTTATCGTCCAAATAAAATCCATTACCATCAAGAACATAATGAGCCTCAAAAAATGAATGTTTATGAACTAAATTATTATAATGCTTTGGCATCCCTCCCCAATAATGAACATGAAATAAAGCTCCGTTTTGCTCTATTCGATGCACAAATTTATTCAACGCAATTTTTGCAGAAACGTAATTAACCAAGCAGACCCCTCCTTCATTTGAAGCTAGTTGGCTAAATTTCTATTATAGATAGATTCTATGAAGTAACAAGGCCCCCAACTTTGTAAAGCAGTTCAATTTTGATTATAGCATCGTTTTGTATAGGTAAATGAAATAGGAATAATTCGTTTATTTCATTCCGCTTCATACGCATTTACTGAAATATACAGCAGTATGAAAAATTTGGTATAATGACATCAAGCATTTTCACTATCATTAGCAGTACATATAGGTTTATCTAAATCACAACAGATAATAACAAAGTCTTACTCTTTATATTAATCTGTTTAAGGATATGGAGGGGCTTTAACATTGAACTATGATAAGCAATTAATTGTTAAACATTTAATTAAGAATATATCTCCATTTTTAATTATCTTGTTTGGCTCAACGGTAAAAGGAACCGTTAATAAAAGTAGTGACTTTGATATTGCATTTTTAAGTGATCAAAAGTTAGATAGTTATCAACTGTTTATGATTTCACAAGATCTTGCTTCCAAACTAAATCGTGATGTGGATTTAGTTGATTTGAAGCAAGCCAGCACCGTTTTTCAAGCCCAAGTCATACACACCGGAAACGTCATCTTTTGTTCAGATGAACAAAAGAAAGCTCAATTTGAAGTAAAAGTTCTAAAAATGTATGCAAAATTAAATGAGGAGCGTTTACCTATTTTAAAAAGTATTGATGAAAGTGGGGCTATCTATGAAAAGTGATGTTATCTTAAATAAAGTCAGTATGATCGAACGGTGTATGAAACGTATTCATGAGGAATATGACAATACACCGTCTAACTTACATAATTATACAAAACAAGACTCTATTGTTTTAAATCTGCAACGTGCTTGTGAAGCGAGTATAGATCTTGCGATGCATATTGTTGCAGAGAAAAAACTAGGGTTGCCACAGAGTAGCAGAGATGCGTTTTCTTTTTTAGAAAAAGAGGAAATCCTCCCCTCTCAACTTTCAAATAAAATGAAAGCAATGGTGGGCTTTAGAAATATTGCCGTACACGATTATCAAGAGCTTAATTTAGTTATTTTACAAAAGATCCTTGAGGACCATCTAGAAGATTTCACTAATTATACTAAAACAATTCTTCTTTATTAGGACAAGAGGGTTAGATGCTAAAAGTAGACTACAAACAAGGGGTGTCTCATAAGGTCTGTTTTTGACCTTTGAGACACCCCCTGACCATTATTCATCCCTTACATAAGTTTCCCGAGCTCATCAACTAACGCTGGTCTTCTTTGATAATGTTGTTGAAAATGAATGATAAGTTTATGTGCATGGGTCTTACCACATGCCTTTTTGTACGTTTGGATCTGTTTGCATACACGCTTATATTCTTTCCTATTGCTCGCCTGCTCTGCCATCGTTTCTAGCCATGCCTTAAATAATTTGTTCACTTTTTCAAAGTGGTCCTCTATCAGATATGGATATAACATTTCTATCGTTCTCGACGTGTCTATCTAATTGGTCAGAAAGGATGACAAACTCAGGTTATCCTACAACCAATAATGATATAATAACGTTACAAACTACCGTGTTTTTTTTCATGTAACTCTATCTATGTAGGAGGAGGGCTCATCTATGGAAAAATTTGATCTAATCCTTAAGGAATTACAAACATTAAACTTGCGAGTGAACAAATTTGAAGCAAACATGGTTACTAAGCAAGACTTTGAGGGTACGGCTACTAAGCAAGACCTCAAGGGCATGGCTACCAAGCAAGACCTCGAGGGCATGGCTACTAAACTTGACCTCAAAGGCATGGCTACTAAGCAAGACCTCGAGGGCATGGCTACTAAGCAAGACCTCGAGGGCATGGCTACCAAGCAAGACCTCGAGGGCATGGCTACTAAGCAAGACCTCGAGGGCATGGCTACTAAACTTGACCTCAAAGGCATGGCTACCAAGCAAGACCTCGAGGGCATGGCTACCAAGCAAGACCTCGAGGGCATGGCTACCAAGCAAGACCTCGAGGGCATGGCTACTAAACTTGAGCAAATGAGTAAGAAGCTCGATGCTGTCGCCTCACAAGTTGCCCATAATACTGAACAAGAGCTTATTTTGAAAGATGTAGCTCAAAAAGTGATAGATCATGAAACAGACATCCGCTTAATTAAACAAATGATTACTAACAAATAGATGTTAGGGGTTATCACATAATTGAAATCACCTTTGGGATAACCCCTATGCCCTTATGTTTGATAAGATTGTAAACGAAAGCTCCTTCATAACCTCGATGACGAACTATAGCTGTTAAGAGAGTAGTCAAAAAGTTCTTCATTACCCTGATGAAGGACGAATGCTGTTTTAGAATATTATCAAAAGGTTCTTCATGTTCCCAGAGAAATACTAATTTGACTTGTGTTTCCAATGAAAACCATTCTATTTTCACTAGAACTTACTCGATATATTCAATATTATTGCTCTGACAAAATTCCTTAGCTATTTCCTTATAACAATGATCACGGTAATCATACCATTGTTCGGCAATTTCTAATCGATAGACCTCGTCTTTAAATCGTCGAAATGCACCCTTGCCTCTAATGGCATTAAATAATATGCCTTGTTTTCTATGATCAGAAAGGCTATAACAAAACCGTTCCATCATGTCATACTCATGAATGTCAAAGCTAGTAGGGAGTGAGACATATTTATCAAAGTTCTCAACTATGTCAATCGCTATTGTCACTTCATCTTGCTGCCATTCAGGCAAATGATCAAATTCCTCTTCATCTTCTGCAATCCTTAATGACGTCCTAGAGACATAAACGATTTCTCCTGTTTCAAGATTTAGATAATCATTCCCCTCCTCTGATTGCATCTGCATTCCATCGACTATGTGGTCTAATTTCACTTTCATAGACTTTTTCCTCCTCACTCTCATTTAAAGTTTCCATATTATTTACACTTGGAGTTCCAATGTTAACATTGCTTCAATATGTTTTTTCGCTTTTTTGGTACCTCTAGTAACTGTAGGATTCATTTATAATACAATTATAACAGATATTTTCATCCTCGAATCGCGTGAAAAAACCAGTAAATAACCTATATTTTAAAGAGAGTTGTAGACAACATCACGGAGATTCCAATAAGATATGTATGCCTCATCCATTATCTGTAATAAAACTTGTAATACTCTTCCCTCAGGTCCTACTCCACTGCGATGACGTATTTAACTCTTAATTAGATTCACAAACAAGCCCTTCATAACCCTGATCACGCACTCAAACTATTAAATTTATTCACAAAATGGTCTTCATAGCCCCTATGACAGACTTTAACTCTTAAATCGATTAACAAAATGGTCTTCATAACTCCTATGACGTATTTAACTCTTATATCGATTAACAAAATGGTCTTCATAGCCCCTATGACCGACTTTAACTCTTAAATCAATTAACAAAATGGTCTTCATAACTCCTATGACGTATTTAACTCTTATATCGATTAACAAAATGGTCTTCATGCACGCATTTACGCGGGACATGGTTCTGAACTGAACCCATGCCGGTATACCAGGTGCACAAAAACAGCACCCGAACAACATTCTTTCAGGTGCTGCATTTATTATAGAAACAACTTCCTAAGTCTCTCCCAAAAACCTACTTCCCCTTCTTCCTCAACGAAAGTCGGTTCTTCCTCTTCTTCTACTTCAATCGGTTCTGTTTTGAGAATAAATTGCACAGATGCAATGTTTGTATTTTTCGGTGATACAAACGAAACGGGCTCAAAATCTGACTTATCGAATTGGTCCCTCATTGCATCAATCTCTTCTTGCATCTGTTCTGGTAAATCATTTGTAGCGTCAGCTAATTCTTCTGTACCATTATGAAGCTCTCCGACACCGTCACTCAGCTCCGATGTCCCTTTTGCCACTTCCCCGAACCCTGAATCAATCTCGCTGTAAGAGTTTGCCAGCTGCGCAACACCATCTGTATAAGAAACGAGGCCTGCGTGAAACTCGCCATAATTTTTGGCAAGCAAACCGATTCCTTCTTCTAACTCACCTAATGCATCCAATCCTTCCATCCTTTCAAAAGCAACGGAAAGCTCTTTTGCCATCGTGCGTAACTGATTGCTTATGTCAGAGACCGCGTCGCTAGTTCCTTCCAACGTTGTGCCAACAGCAGCAAACGCTTCTTTCACATTGTCATACGTTCCTTTTGCTGTTTGAGCAGCAACATACACATCCACTAATTTTTCAATTGTGTCAGGATTGGCGTCGCTTGCATATAATTGCTGAATGTCTTCTTCGGATACAGCAGTAGCTGGAATACCGTTTACCGCTTCATTTAATGCGGAAAATGCCATCTCGTAGTGTTCCTTTAATTGGGTTAATCCGTCCCCTACCTCTTTAAGACCATTTGCCATAATCGATAACCCTTCTGGCAATTGTGCTAAATCACTCAAATTCATCTCACCTGATGTGCCACTTAGTCCCCGGTATAGCGTCCCGAGTGATTCAGCAATTGTCCGGGAAGCATTGATGATTTCAGAGGAAGCATCCTTTATTTCGATCATCCCTGCCCCATATTGTCTGGAACCAGAGTTCAAGCTTTGAACACCATCGTTTAATTCCGACACACCTGTGTTTAAATCAGACACACCGTTATTGATTTCTTGAATGGCATCACTTAACGTTCGCATTTCGCTCGTCATTTCGTCTGTTTCTAGATGATCAAGCGCCATTGATAGCGGAATAGCTGAAATGTCGATCCCTTCCATTTCAAAATCGACAACATCAGCAAGAAAACTAATATCCCCCTCACTATCAGGCATAACCGTATACGTTAATTGTCTCTTCTTCCCTACATTCGCCATCGTTGCATCTGGTGCTTGGATATTGCCAATAATCTCTGTATTAAGAATGAGAGAGATTTGAATCGTATAGTTTTCAAAAAACGAAGGGTCTACTCGTTTATTTTCTGATGTTTTGATTGTTAGCAGTAAACGGCCCTCGTTTCCTGCTAACTCATCTGCAAGAACTTCTTCCCCATCGAGCATGTAGGAAATATCGATATTCCATGGCAATTCACGCCCCGTCATATTTCCTTGATAGTAGAACCAACCTGGTGCGGCTTCAAGCTGGACCTCATCCCCGTCTTGTTCGATGACGGAAAGATCTGTTAAATTACGAATTTCCGTGTATTCCCCATAATCGATAATGCTTCCTTGTTGCTCAACTTCCAACATATTGACAACATATAATTCATTCAGTGTTCCATCCGCATGCAAGCTTCCATACACAACCTCATCCTTAGAAGCTAGTTCCCCATTTATATTGGCATTCCCAATTTGATAAGGAAAGACGAGGAGCATTGTCAAAAACACGAATGTTATTTTCTTTTTCATTGTTTGTCCTCCCTTAAAAATTTTGCTTTTACCGTTGTTTTCCCAATCACTTTATCGAACACAAAGAGCACTGCTGGTAAGAAAAAGAGTACCATAATAAAGGCAAGTAACGCCCCTCTGCCAAGTAGCAATCCTATTGATGCAACAATCGGATTGCTAGACGTAATCCACAAAATAAAGCCGACACACGATAAAATGGCTGCCGATATCGAAATAGAGAATGTCTTCTCATTTAACGTTTTAACAATTGACTGCTTGGCAGGCATTTTTTGCCGATTCTCAAGGTAATTTTCAGTGAATAGGATCGCATAATCGACCGTCGCCGCAAGCTGAACGGTACTTACGACCAAATAGCCAACAAAGACTAAAGGTGTATCTGTAAAATATGGCACAGAAAGATTGATCCATACTGCTGCTTGGATCGTCAGTAGTAAGATGACTGGGAGAGAAATCGATTTAAATGTAAAAATCAAGACGATTCCAATGGCAACAATCGTTAAAATGTTCACCACTACATTATCTCTTGTAATCGTCGTTTTCATATCATACAAGGCCACGCTCTCTCCAAGAGCCAGCGCTTCATCACCGTAATAAGATGCTGCAATTTCTCGGACCAACTCCACAACTTGAAAGGCAACATCACCTTCGTTATCTGTCTCGGTATAAAGGATGATTTGACTGTAATTTTCCGAATGAAACTGGTCCGTAATCGATGAATCCAAATACTCCGACGGGATCGCTGGACTAACTGCTTGATTATAGGAAATCACATTTGTGACGTGCTGAACTTCTTCTAAATCTTGTTCCATCCTTACTTCTCTAGCAACATCCCCTTTTGGAACAAGAAGAACAATCGGTGTGGTCTTACCGAATACCTCATCAATGGCTATAATGTCACTACCAAGACGGGTTGTTTCTGGGTTTTCACCGCTCCCATAAATAAACTCTGTCTCTTGTTGGGCTAAAAAACTAGGAACAATCAGAATCAACACAACGAGCAAGCTGACAACTCTTACCTTCATCACTCCTTTGCCAATGGAAAAGGAGCTTGGCACGAATGGCTTATGCTGTGTTTTATCAATCCATTTATAAAACAACACCGTTAATGCTGGTAAAAATATCATCACACTAATAAAACTTAAAACAATCCCTTTAACAAGGTTAACTCCTAAATCAGCTCCAATTTCAAACTGCATAAACGTGAGTGCCAAAAAACCAAAGAAAGTGGTAGCAGCACTAGCTGCTATCGCCGGGAATGATTTTTTTATCGCAAGTTGCATCGCCTCTTCAGGACTTGTCGTCACTTTCCGATAATGTGCAAAACTATGAAGCAGAAAAACAGCATAATCTAAAGAAACCGCTAATTGTAAAATAGGACTGACAGACTGTGTCACAAAAGAGATTTCACCAATAAAAATATTCGTCCCTAAATTCATGAGTACAGATACTCCAATAGCTGTAAGGAAAAATAGTGGCTCAACCCATGAGGTTGTTGAAATCACAAGAATAATAACAATAAGCGGAACTAACAACAAAGCTGCATACATGGCTTCATTCGCTGCCATACTCTGAGCAACTGCTGTATCGGCTGCTTCTCCTGCCAATGCATTTTCCTCACCGATCAGTTCATAAATAGCCTCTGTAATCTCTACTTCATCCCCTTCTCGTATCGTCAACGAAAAGAGAGCATGATTGTCCTTATAGTAAGACTCAACTAATTCCTTTTCTGCCATCTCTAAAGGAGTTTTTACATCCAGCACCTGATCAAGCCAGACAACATCAGAAACACCCTCAACCTCCTCGAGCATTTCCTTATACAAAAGCGCCTTTTGGACAGATACATTCCGAATCATGACTTGCGCGTTTGAAAGAGGGGTATCAAATTCCTTTTCCATCACTTCAATGGCTTTTGTCGATGGAGTATCCTCAGGCATATATTCACTCATATTGTAGTTAACTGAAACAAATAGCTGTGCGATTGCACTTAATACCGTTACTAGCATAAATACGATCACAATTGACTTTTTGTATTTCATTATTTTTGCAGCAATGTCTAGCATGACAGAACAACTCCTTGAAACGTAACTAATGACTAAGTATAATGACACAGTGTAGGATAATCAACAAACAGTTCGTTATCTTATGTTACATATCCAACACCCGAAAGCAATGTGATGGATTTACAACAAAATTGTCAAAAATGAAGGGTGAAAAGACATGAATTCCAAAATAGACAGACGTATCAAATATACACAAATGGTATTGAAAGAAAGTTTGATAAAGCTAATGAAAGAAAAACCGATAACAAGCATTACCATTAAAGAAGTATGTGAATTAGCCGACATTAATCGTTCGACTTTCTATTCTCATTACAAAGATTTATATGACCTTCTTCACCAAATCGAGGACGGCATTATCGAGGACATGAATGAAACCTTGTCCGCATACAACTACACGAAAAATGAAGAAGCCATTCAAATGACAGAAAAACTGTTAGAATACCTAGTAAAAAATCGAGAAAGCTGCCAAACGTTATTCAGTGAACATGGCAATCCAACGTTCCAAAAAAAAGTCATGTCGCTAGCCCATAGGCATTCATTAAAATCCTTGATGGCAGACAGAAAAAACCTCCCCTATAACGCTGAATATTTAAGTTTGTATATCGTAAACGGTAGTATTCACCTTGTCCAACATTGGCTAAAAAACGGGTTAAAAGAGTCGCCAAAAGAGATAGCTGAAATCCTGATCTCTCTTGCCAATAAGGGACTATCCTCATTGCAACATTAAAACTCTACTAAGCGACCTCGCATTGTTGTACCGGTGCAATGATTCTTAAAATAAGAAATCGTTCAATCATTATCGATTGAACGATTTTTCATATTTTTTATACCTTTATTGAAAGTTCATAACTTAATAAATTCATACCCACAATAATTGACTTCATGAAGGACGTTCCTCCTGGGCATCTGCCTTGTTTGTCCTTCATCAGCTTTATGAAGGACATTCCCCTTGAATTCCTGCCTTAGTTTTGTCCTTCATTTGGTAACCAGGTACAGAAATGACACATGAACAATAACATGGAACCCGCCCATCCAACTATTGAATAATTCTTTCTGTCCCTCTTCGACCTCTTACATCTCTATCTCCCCACCATTAATTCTCTTAAACCCCCGCACTTTTCCTAACTCTTCGACAAGCCTTAAAGCCGCTTTATCTTTCGCTTTCGCCTCTATCATAATATCTGCTGATCTTCCGTATCCCTTTAATGCTTTGATAAAGTCCATGGCAAACTCCATATCAACATAATCGGCATGGGCTCGTATTAATTTTTCTGACTTTGGAGAGGATAAGTGAAATTTAGGAGGCTTTCCAGTCCCTTCCCATGTGTCAAAAATTCTAGGTAGTAAATCCTCTACGGTTTCATCTCCAGGATTGGCCCAATGATGATGATAATCAAAAACAAAGGCAAGACCGTGCTGTTCACAAACTTGCAGCGTTTCTTCTGCTGTGTAGGTTTTATCGTCGTTCTCAAGCGTCGTCTGCCTACGAATAGCTTTATCAAGTTTCACAAAGTTTTTGTTAAATCTAGCTATCGCCTCTTCCTTGTTCCCATACGCGCCACCAACATGGATATTTATGTTTGCATCCTTATGTAATCCCATTGCTTCAAACATTTCATAGTGATAGGTCATATCAGTAATGGCATTTTCCGTTACATGATCCTGTGGACTCGTAAACAATGTGTATTGATTCGGGTGAAAGCTCACACGCAAATGATATTTTTGAACCAATGCCCCAATCTCTATAAACAACTCCCGAAAAGGTGTCACATAATCCCATTTAACCTCTGGATGTGTAGCAAGCGGTACGAGCGAAGAAGACATTCGATAAACATCAATGCCATGTGCAATATTATAATGAAGAATGCGAATTGTATTTTTTAAATTTTGCTCTGTAATATGGTATAACTTTTCCTTTCTACTATCTTGATCTTGTTTCTTCCAATTCGTAAACGTTAACGTCCTAGAAGGAGATGCTTCCCATAAAGATAGCGATGTTGAGACGTATCCGAACCTGAGTATCATCGTACCACTCCAACCTATGATAGATGAATGTAGTGTGTGTGAGTTACGGGAACTTCATACGGGTTGAATCACCATTGAGGCAATTGTACCTTACTAAAAAGGGGCGGTTCTCCAAGAGGCCCCGAAAAAAGGTAAATATCACTTTTTTCGTACCTCTTATATAAAAAAGCATTGAAAAAGGTTGTTACCCTTTCTCAATGCCTTCGGTTTCCTGCTTCTTTTAGTATATCTACAAATTTGGTTTACCCTTTATTGGTTCTTATACCCGCTTTTTCTTGCTTCCATTTCGTCAGCTATTTCAGCATCAAACGCTTTAATGCTTTCCGCACGTCTACGGTTTTTCTCTTTAATTGCTTTTCGTTGCTCTTCTTGTAAATCCGACTGCAGCGTCTCTTCAGCCGCCTCAATATTGTGTTGTGTATTATCCTTCATTTGTTGCAAGCGCTCCACATTATTCTTTCGGTTATCTGGTTTTGCCATGTTCATACCCCTTTTTCACGTAAGATAGGCGCTTTTCCTAGCACCATCTTATAGTATGACAAAGACGGAAAATGATAATTCAGAAAATAAACATGTATATTTAAAGTTCTCCCGTCAGAACATTTAGGAATTATATTACATAAAAAAGACAGGCACCCCCTGCCTTTTTCATCAACTATACTTTAACCCTCTCTCTCACCTCTTCCTCCTTCATTAATTGTTTCACCTTTTGGTCAATTCGCTCTATCTCCATTGATGCATTTCTCCACCAATTCCGGCTCCAAATGCGTTCAATGGTCCATCCTCTGTTTTCTAGGAAACGCTGGCGATACACATCTCGTTCTTTTGCATTTTTCGAGCTATGGTACATCGCGCCGTCGCACTCGACGCCGAGAATATAACGCTGAGGATCGTTTGGATGAATAATCGCTAAGTCAATGCGATAACCGGACATTCCGACTTGGGTGTCAACCTTGTATCCTAAATGAAGAAGTTGTTTGTACACTTGTTCTTCAAACGGTGAATCAAAGCTTACGTCAGTCTGTTGTATTCGCGTATTAGAGCTGTCCCTAACATCGTTTACAACAACTTTCACTTGTTCATGGTCCATTTGGGAGACAGCTCTTACGTATTGCAAGTATGATTTTAATATTCTTGGGCCGATATGTGCTGTACTCGCTACATTTAATTCCTCAGGTTCTATGCTAGATATAACAATAATCCCTTCCTTTGCCCGTGTGACGGCAACATTCAGTCGATTCTCCCCGCCTTGTTGATTTAACATACCGAAACGATTATAGATTCTTCCTTCTTCATTTTTCGCATAGCCAATGGAAAAGAGAATTACATCACGCTCATCTCCTTGGACGTTTTCGATATTTTTCACGAAAATACGTTCATCCAAATCCTTGCTCATCACCTGATTATAGAGTGCCTGAAACTCTGGGTCCTCTTGAACTCTTTTATCGATCATATCTAATATTTTATCTTGTTGTTTGGCATTGAATGTGATGACACCAATGGTTTTATTCGGAGCTTTGACCAGCAGCTGTTTGATTTCTTCGACAACTGCTTGTGCTTCGATTTCATTGGACTGGTTCACCCAAAGTCCATCGACTTTCTTCCATTGTAAAGCTGGAGGTTCTCGTAACGGTTCCACATTTGGTGCAATCTGCACTTGCCCTTGATAAAAAGCATGGTTTGAAAAGTTAATTAAATCCTCGTACTTAGAACGGTAATGCCATTGGAGAATCTTCTCAGGAAAGCGGCGTTTGGCAAGGTTTAATAAACTTTGTGAATCATCGATGTCGTACTCCTCTTCATCTTCGTCACCCGAAACGGAACTTTGAAACATATTGAATGGGGGAAGTTGTTTCTCATCGCCCGCAACAATGACTTGTTTTGCTCGATAAATCGCTGCGATGCTGCTCTCGACTGTACATTGAGACGCTTCATCAAAAATGACGAGATCAAATAACCCTTCCTCAAGTGGAAAGATCGATGATACGGTTTCCGGAGACGTTAGCCATACCGGCAGGATTTCCAACAGTCCGTCATGTGCAAATTCTTCAATAACTTTACGGAGTGGCCAGATTCTTCTTTTCTTCGTTACTTGATGGTTCAGTTCTTTGATACGTCTTCCTTTCTCCGCTTTTACTTGCAACGTTGCTTCACTAAGCTCATGGCGTAAAAATTTCTTAGCAACTTCCCTTTTCTCATCAATACCCTTCGCAAACAACTCGCGAATTCGCGCAAACTCGTTCGTTGATATTTTCTTAACATCGGGATGATTTCTTTCCACTTGATCGATCCAATGAATAAACGTCGAGTTCCGGACAAGTTCCACCCAAACTTCCGAAAGTGATGACACTTCAGTCCATTCTTTCTCCTTCAATTTTTCAACAACGCTTTTTACTAAGTCTGTACTATTTTCCAAATACGAATCCATTTGTCGTAAGTCTTCAAAGTCTTGATGGATGTATTCTAACATCTTATCGAGTTCTTCTATCGGAATATCGCCTTCTGACACTCGCTGTTTCATCCGCTCGACGACATCATCATTAATATATACTTTGAGCTTTTCAATCTGTTTTGCCATCGCTTGTGTTTCATTCGAAAGCTCGTACATGATCTTTAAGCCTTCGCGAATCGTAAGCCATTCTGTTGAAGAGACTCCTTTAAATTTTTGACCATTTAATAGTTCCTCAATGATTTGTTTCCCTGTAAACGATGTCCACCACCATAGTCGAAGTCCTTGAAGTGTCCGCTTCTTTTCAGGGTTTAAATCTCCATACACTTTCCCAAGTTTATCATTTACAAGCCACGTATATGCTGGTGTAATTTTTTCATGATTTAGTGCGTTCAAATACGCTACAGATGACTCGGCCTTCGTTAATACATTTTGCAATGTTTCAATGACGGTTAACTTATCCTTCATTTCCATTGAGGCAAATGACTTTCTCATCTTTAGGGGATAATCCTCTTTGCCAAAGCGTTCATACCATTCGCCGTACGAATACACAGCAGCAAGAGTGACTTCTAAAGTCGTTTTGCTTAGCTTCGGGAGATTATCACTAACATCTAACAATTGAGCCATATCTTCCATTGGTTTTGCCTGCCCGTACAGGTCGTACAACCGGTAACCAAATTCATGATATTCAAATAACGCCTTTGAGATTGAATTTAGCAAAACTTCTTGAGCAGCAATTCTATCAGACAATTCCTCTAACTCTTTCGCAGCCTGGTCAAATAACAATTCCGGCTGATTCAAAAGCTGTTCAATCTGACCATAAAGTGCCTTGCGATCATGTTTTTCATCGTGAATAAGTGCAGTATGCTGAGCAAGAGTTAAACTTTCTAAACGTTGATAAATCACATCTAGAGCCGCACGCTTTTGACAGACAACAAGCACCTTCTTTTTTTGATGAAGAGCATCGGTAATAAGGTTAACAATCACTTGAGATTTTCCTGTTCCAGGTGGGCCGTGTACGACTAAACCTTTTTGATATCGCGCTTCTTCTAATATTTCTTCTTGTGACCCATCTGTCTGCATTAAAAAAAGCTTATCTTCCTCCTTAACGAACGAACTGCCAAGTCGGTCCTTTTCCCTTTCTTGAGAATCCATAGACGAGAGATCGACTATATCATCAGTCGGATCAATAAGCTCCTGCGCCAACGCTAAATCGTCTTCTTCATTTAATTGAATCATTTGGTCATAATCTTTGACGATCGCAGAGCCACCTTGAGGAAAATTGCCAATCACCGCATGCTTTAAAAGTATTACATTCGACTGATTAGGAATCTCGTCTCGCTTGTATTCTCGTAAACGCATGATTTCTCCGTCTTGAATTTGAATGTCTGGAAACACATCTTTGAGTACTGCCTTCCATTCTGTGAAATCATGAGTTGTCGCTATTTCACCTAATCCATCTAACCAATCTTCTGAAAAGGCCATGCCATTGACCTTTTTTAATGCTAGAAACAACGTGCGATTAATTTGCGGTTCATCATCAGAATACTTCAACACCCACTTTTGTTGATTCTCTCGATCCTTTTCAAGTCGAATCGGATATAAAAACAAAGGAGCTTGAAAAAAGGTGCCATCAACCATCGTCCCTTGAATAAATGGGTAGCCTAAGTAAAAATCATAGACCCCTGTTTCATCCTCGATTGCTTTCATATTTCGAAATAAATCAGTCACTTTTCGAGAGAGCGACAACGAGTCATCATCATTGATGTTTACAGAAAAAAGCGGAATGTCACTTTTAGAGTTACTAACAACTTTCGATACGACACGTTCCGATATACCAGCTTCAATTCTACGGTCTAACTCATGTAAGTCCAAACTCCATTTATTATATAATTTGAGCAAACGAATTGAACGATTTCTCTTACTAATATCATTTAACTTATCCCGCATATGGACCAATTTCTCTTTCATATTTAACCCCTTTCCCGTGTCATCTGTCATAAACTATATGTAAACAAACATATATAATATTCACTACTTTTCGACCAATCGTAATTCCCTAATTTTAACAAAGTGAGAGGGGAAAGACCAAGAAATTGTCGAAAATAGGGAAGGATGGGGCTGAAAAGGAAATGGAGCTGTTTTCTTTCATAGTGAATAATTATCGTTGGCATAAATTATTTTAATTTTAAAAATAATATTTCATCTCTATAATTAAAGTGAAGACGTATTATTATAGGGGGTTTTACTATGACTAAAATTATTAAGCAATTTGAAGAAATACCAGCTACTTGTATATCGGATGCTTTACAAGGACTGACGAACATGGATGTTTCGATAAAACCGCTTAAAGAAGACTATAAAATGGTTGGAAGAGCTTTTACAGTGAAAGTACCTGTAGGTGATAATCTACTCGTACTAAAAGCGATGAAAGAGGCTAAGCCTGGCGATGTTTTAGTTATTGACATTAATGGTGACACCACTCGTGCTATTGCCGGAGATTTTGTTTTAGGCATGGCACAAACACTAGGAATCATAGGAGTTGTCACAAATGGGGTAATTCGTGATATAAAAGGAAGTAAAGCATTAAATTTCCCCGTCTTTTGTCAAGGAACAACATTAGCAGCTGGTGGAAAAGGAGGCTTTGGAGACATGAATATTCCTATTTCTTTAGGTGGAACCACTGTTAATCCAGGTGATATTATTGTAGGAGATTCAGATGGAGTTGTAGTTGTTCCTCAACATATTGAAGAAGAGATCTTAAAAAAATCTTTGGAGAAATTAAAAAGAGATGAAAATAGAGAACAAACGATTTCTGGTAATAGTGAAGCTATACACAAATATATTGATGATATGCTTTCAAAATAACAAGGAAGGGGTTGTCTCAAAAAAACCATTGAGACACCCCTTTTCCTTACATCTAATTATTAAACATTCAGTAGCACCTGAGTCTTTTTTAGTTCATTATGCTAGGTTCATTTTTTATTTAAACTTCGTGTCATCATCCAAAATGAAGAGTTTAAAAGAATTTCTTTTCTTTCACTTTTATAGCGCAACCTTTTCTAAATTCCAAGCTTTATTAGTTTCTAAATTAGTGATGATCTCATTTATACTCGCATACTCTACTCCTACTTTATAGGAAGCAACCACCTGAATAGATTCATTATCATTTTCAGTAATAACCTTTATATATTCTTCTACCTTCTTATTTCCTTCAATGCAAAAATGCCCACTCATAAGTACATCCCTTATCAGTACTTTTTCATAAATTACTAATGCATTCTCGATTTTTGTTAACACTCTACTTCCTAATAAATCCTGTACGATCATCCTAATTTTCCCTCCAATTTTGAATTCGAAGTTTAAAAATAAGTTATAATAAATTGTTTGCTATTTTTATTATAACTATCCAATGTTGGATAAAAACATATTTATTGTATTACTATTATTAATCTTTTTCAATATTAAAATTTCAATGATTATTAATAATGAGCATTAATAAAACTTGTCAATCATATTTCAAGTTAAGAAATGATCGAATCGACAAGATATATTTCTGGTGAGTAACCGCTTATACTTCCATTGAGTCCCCAAACAACTAGAATTGATTTCTAGCAACAAACCCTAAAGCAAAGAAAGTATTTAAGTAAAACTAAAAAAAGAGACGCTCACTATCGTACTCACCCTGAATTGGGATTTTTATAACCGGCCTCATTCAGGGTTCAGTTCATTCTTTATAAGACATATTCCTCGTCCCCACTCTCTCCCTCATTAAACCAATCCAACAGAACGTAAATAATCCAGACTCATCTCCACACTTTCAAGAGGCGTTCGCTCAAAATGCTCTTGCTCAACAAAATAGTATTTCACCCCTACGTCAGCTAGAATTGGAAACACCGGACGATAATTAATGACTCCTTTCCCTACTTCTGTGGTTTGCCCTGCTTCATCCATATCCTTCACATGAATAAGTGGAACATTGCCTCTGTATTTCTGCAATGTGGCCACTGGATCAAAACCCGCATAACGCACCCAAAACAAATCAAGCTCTAGCTGGATCAAATCAACCCCCACATCATGCAGGAAGCGGTCGATAATCAAATGTCCTCCTGGCAGACGTTCAAACTCATGCTCATGATTGTGATACACCAATTGCAACCTGTGTTTTTTCACCTGTTCCCCGATCCATTTTACAGTGTGCACAACTTCCCTATACAGTTTTGCATCATAAAACACATTTCTTTCAATCATAGGAATTACGATATATTGAATCCCTACTCGTTTGGCATACGTGATCTCACCCTCAAGATCTTCTTCCAGTCTCTCAAGTGGTACATGTGAGGCCGGAGCCCTTAGTCCAAGCTTCTGCAAATACCCACTCATCGTAAAAGCCGGAATTTCATTATAGCCAGCAAACTCAACTGTCTGATATCCCATCTCAACTAACGCTTTCAACGTCCTAAAGGGATCATGACGAAATTCCTCCCTTACTGAATACAACTGGATCCCCGGTGTATACGCTTGAACTTCAATCATTTGGTCTCTATATTTAGCAAACCTCATTTCATCAATCCTTCTCCCTCAATAGGCTATTAATAAAGCTTATATACTTTTAACCGGGATAGAACTGATTTCGACAGGTTCGACATACACAGGCACTTCACAAAAAAAGTTAACTATATGATTGTTTTGTTTTCAAACGCAGCCGCTAGATACCTCCTACAAATCTAATGCAAAATGTTCCTCTCTAGTACCATGCTTAACTGATTTCCCCCTTTGATGTTCATCAAAAAGCTGCCAATTTGCTCCCAGATCCCCACGATACGCTTTCATTCAAAAATAATCGGTAGTTCCTTTAAAGCCCTAAATCCAACAAGATTTCTCCATTCAATCTCAGTTGTTTCAAATTTAATCTTCTGTGTATGTTCTAATATTGTCTGAATGGCGGCTTGTGCTTCTATCTTAGCGAGGGTGGCACCGAGACAAAAATGAATACCGGAACCAAATGAAAGGTGGGGATTTGGACTTCTTGTAATATCTAGGCTGTTGGCATTGATGAATTTTTTAGGATCTCGATTGGCTGCACCAATTAATAGATAGACATGATCTCCTTTTTTTATTTCAGTTTGATTGATCGTCAAATCTTCTGCAGCGATTCGAGCTGTCATTTGAGTTGGGCTCTCATAGCGCAAAATCTCCTGGATTGCTGAATCTAGTAGCAAGGGGTTAGCTTGTAATTTATCATATTGAGTAGGGTGTGTTAGGAAACAATATACGGAATTTGCAATTAAATTAACCGTTGTTTCATGACCTGCAATGACAAGCAGGATACAAGTTGAGATGATTTCAGCATCTGTTAATGGCTCTCCATTTTGATTATCTGATAAGAGTAAACTTATTAAATCATCTTGTGGATCTTGCTTTCGCTTTTGTATCAATTGTTGAAAATATTGAATCATTTCTAAAGTAGTGTCATTCCCTTTAGCTAGAGATTCCTTCGAACGAGTATGATCAATGGTTTGGATTAAGGTTAACGCCCATTGGCGGAATTGATCCTTTTCCTGTTTCGGTACGCCTAACATGTTAGCAATGACAAGGCTTGCCAACGGAAAAGCAAAGTCAGATATGACATTCATCCTTTTTTGATTTGCTACATGGCAAAAGAGACCATTCGCTGTTTCTTTTATAATAGGAATTAATTGCTCCAAAGCTCTAGGAGTAAAACGCTCGCTCACAATCTTACGTAACCGATTATGATCTGGTTGGTTTTTATAAAGCATCATCTGCTTTTGCACATTTTTTAAGACTTCGTATTTTTTCGTTGTTTCTGGAAGTGGAATGCGATTTTGAAAACGAATATCCTTTAAAATAAGGTTCGCTTCTTCATATCCCGTTACATACCAACCAGGGTAACGGAAGAAATTACCCTTATAGATAGGGTTAGTGGAGCGAATATTATCATAAAACGAATACGGATCTTGGACAAAGTCCGACGTTCTGATCTTTGTTTGTTGATTCTTCATTAGTGCACCTCCTAAAGAAGAGATGCGTTTAGATGTGCATCTCTTCTTCTACTTTTTTATAATTTTTCTGTCGTTAAACTCGCTCTCATTTCTTCAACACTTTCTACTTCAAAGCCTAAATCTTTAAGCATTTTATGATCCTCGGATTCTTCCTGTCCTGCTGTTGTTAAGTAATCGCCTACAAAGATTGAATTAGCAGCATACAGGCCTAGTGGCTGTAACGAACGAAGGTTCACTTCTCTCCCTCCAGAAATCCTAATTTCTTTAGTTGGATTTATAAAACGGAACAGAGCAAGGACTTTTAAACAGTAGAGGGGGTGTAATTCATTTACTCCCTCTAACGGAGTGCCGTCAATAGCATGTAAAAAATTTACAGGAATCGAATCAGCATCAAGTGCCTTTAAGCTATTTGCGATATCAACGACATCTTGTTTAGATTCCTTCATCCCAACGATGACCCCAGAGCAAGGAGAAAGCCCGGACTCCTTTGCAATTTCAACCGTATTGACACGGTCACCATACGTATGTGACGTTGTAATTTGATCATGATGACTTTCTGATGTATTTAAGTTGTGATTATACCGGTCCACACCAGCTTCTTTTAAACGAACCGCCTGCTCTGGCTTTAAGATCCCTAGACAGGCACATACCTTTAATCCATAGCTATCCTTTATTTCTTTTACTGCTTCTACTACTTGATCAACTTCTTTATTAGAAGGCCCTCTGCCGCTTGCAACGATGCAATACGTACCTACATTTTGCTCAAACGCTTTTTTAGCACCGGTAAGAATTGTTTCCTTATTTACAAATCGATACGAATCAATTGGGGCATTCGAAATAGAAGATTGAGAGCAATATCCACAGTTCTCAGGACACAGACCAGACTTTGCATTCATGATCATATTCAACTTCACTTTATTCCCGTAATAATGCTTGCGAATTTGATAAGCAGCATGCATTAGCAGCAACACTTCTTCATCCGGACATTCTAATATGGACATAGCCTCGTCATTCGTTAACTCCTGCCCTTCTAATACTTTGTTTGATAGTTCCAACCATTGCATCATATCCACCCCTCCAGTTGATCTACATTTATATGATCTTTAATTAACTGCTTTGCGGTCACATCAGTTATACATGGTATTTTTGGAATAATTCCTAAAATGGGGACTGAACACATTTCTTCTATTTTTTTAGGACTCGTTTCCTCGGCTAGGTCTTTCTGTTCACTCATTCCATTTATAATGATTCCGGCAATCGTTAAGCCTAATTTTTTGGCGTATTCCACCGTCAAAAACGTATGATTAATCGTCCCGAGATTCGGTCGGGCGACAATTAGTACCGGGAAGTTAAGTGCTTTAATTACATCACTGACTAAAAAATCCTTTCCTAATGGAACGGAAATCCCGCCAGCTCCTTCAACAATGAAATAATCATGTTTTTCTCGAATGGTTTTCCAATGCTTTAAAATATCTTCCAGCGTGATGTTCGTTCCTTCTAGCTCTTGTGCAACCGCCGGGGCCAATGGCTGTTTGAATTGAAATGGAGTAATTTCCTCAAGGGTGAGTGAAGTCTTTGCCATTTTTTTCAGCCAAAATGTATCACTTTCTGGATCGTCTCTCTTGATTCCACTTAACATAGGTTTGAACACACCAACATTTATACCTTGATCCCTTAGCACTCCGGCGATCCCACTCGAAATAACGGTTTTCCCGACATCTGTATCCGTCCCTGTTATAAAAATTCCCTTCACTTCATCACCTCTGGTTCGTTACGTATCATTTCGAAAGCCTTGATTAATCGATCGATATCGTCATTGGAATGCTCTGCGGTTACCGTTAAACGGATACGAGATTCTCCCTCCTTTACCGTTGGAGGGCGGATGGCTGGGGCAAAGATATCGTGTTCTTGTAACTTATTGGCAACCGATACAGCTTTTTTTGCTTCTCCAAGAATGACAGGAATAATCGGTGTCTTATTTCCTTTCACGTGAAACCCTAATGCTAGCAGTCTATTTCGAATCAACATCACTTTTTCCATTAATGCCTCTCTTCTTCTAGACTCTTCTTCAATAATGTTAATCGCCTCAAAAGAAGCAGCACACACACTAGGCGGGATTGCGGTTTGGAAAATGAATGTTCGTGCTTGGTTGATTAAAAACTCTTTTAATAGAGAAGATCCAGCGACAAACCCTCCCTCTGTTCCAACAGCTTTACTCAAGGTCCCTATCATCACATCTGGTTTAACTCCAAAATACTCACTTATCCCTCTTCCTTTTTTACCCAAAATTCCTGTACCGTGTGCATCATCGACAATCACGTAAGCATCGTACACTTTTGCTAGAGCTATGATTTGATCTAATGGCGCAATCGTTCCATCCATACTGAATACACCATCTGTAACGATAAACCGTCTAGTAAATGGCTTTGATTCTTTTAGTTTGTTTTCGAGATCTTGTAAATCAACATGCTTGTATAAAAGTGTTCTAGCTTTTGAAAGACGACACCCATCGATGATACTAGCGTGATTTAACTCATCGCTCAAGATGATATCTCCACTTGTAGGTAAGGATGACAAAACACCTATATTTGCAAGATACCCATTAGAAAAAAGCAACGATGCCTCTGTTTGCTTGAAGCTAGCAATTCTTTCTTCCAATTTTTCATGCCAGCAACTGTTACCAGTTGTTAATCTTGATCCACTGCTACCAATCCCAAATTCTTTAACCGTTGACCTTGCCGCATCAATTAGTCGCTGATCACTTGCTAGACCTAAATAGTTGTTGGAAGAAAAAATCAACTTTTTTCGCCCGTTCATGTCAACCATTGGCTTAGGACCACTATTCATAACTCTTAACTCACGGTACAAGTCACGCTCTTTTATTGTGGTGATTCTTTCTGATAGCCAAGAATCAAACGCTACGCTCAAAAGCAGCCCCCTCCTCTTCGCAAACGCTTTCGATCGCCTCCTTCATAATGCTCACCATTGATTCTAGCTCACTCTTAGTACTGGCAAGTGGAGGCATAAATACAATGACATTTCCAAGAGGTCTTGTGAGCATCCCGAGCTCTCTCATCTTTAACGAAACTTTATAACCAATCCTTTGCTCAAGTAGGTAAGGTATTTTCTTTAATTTGTCTTGTACAAGCTCAATGCCGCACATGAATCCTAACTGTCTAATATCCCCAACATGAGGCAATGAATATAGGTCTGATAGGATTTCCTTCAAGTGTTCTGATTTCCTTTGAACGTTTTCAACAATGCGTTCTGATTCAAAGAGGCGTAAATTCTCTAAAGCAACAGCACACCCTAATTGGTTTCCAGTATAGGAGTGACCATGAAAAAACGTTTTTAAATTTTCATAGTCATCGTAAAATGCTTCATATATTTTTTCTGTTGTAAATGTGACGGCAATAGGTAGATACCCACCAGTTATGCCTTTTCCGGCAGCCATTAAATCAGGTTGAACACCATCATGCTCACAAGCGAACATTTTTCCTGTACGACCAAAGCCAGTTGCCACTTCGTCTACAATCATTAACACATCATACTTGGTGCATAGAGCGCGTACTCCTTGTAGAAAACCACTTGGCATGACAATCATTCCGGCTGCGCCTTGTACCATAGATTCAATTGAAAGAGCAGCAATTTCCTCGTGATGTTTCTTTAGAAGTTCTTCAAGTTTTTGCAAGCATTCATTTCTACATTGGTCTGGATCTCCGCTTTCTGATCGATATACATTCGGAATGGGCGCTTTAAAACTCTCAAACATTAAGGGACCGTAGACATGATGAAATAATTCAATCGCCCCAACACTTACCGCCCCTATCGTATCGCCATGATAGCCTTCTTGCATCGAAACAAACTTTTGCTTTTCGGGCTTTCCTATGTTTTTCCAATATTGAAAGGCCATTTTCAGTGCGATCTCCATTGCTTCGGCACCACTATCCGAATAAAAAACGCGAGTGAGATCATCAGGTGTTAAGTCAACTAATCTCTCAGCAAGTTCTGTCGCTGGTACATTTGTCATTCCTAATAGTGTTGAGTGAGCAATTTTTTCTAACTGATCTTTTATCGCTTGATCCAATTCTTTTTTACGGTGACCGTGGACATTTAGCCACACAGATGAAAACCCATCATAATATTCCTTACCATGAATGTCTTTCACCTTGATGCCATTTCCACTTTCTATGATGAGAGGATCTAGATCATAATCCTTCATTTGTGTGAAAGGTAACCATAGGTGCTTTTTACTTTTTTCAATTAATTCGTTTCTCATCATCTTCCTCCCAATAAAGTAGTGTGGGCTCTTTTTCAAGATAATGTATATAGCTATCTAGGTTCAGAGCATCTTTCACAAAAAAAATTCGAAAGCCTCTTTCATCGCCAAATTCTTTTAGCTTAGAAATTCGCTGGTATCCTATTTTTTCACTTGCCACATACCCTGTAATGTAATCAGGATCATCTGACCAACATAATTCAGCAACGATTTCTGGGTGACTTGCGACTTTGGTTGCTAGTGTAATAGCTTCCTTTACCCTTGCACTCCTTGGCATCTCCTGTCTTATCGCCCATTTTTCAAAGTTGGCCGCATCCCAATCCATCCGAGAAACACGCACACCTTTTTCTCCTCTATTGTCAACACGTTCACCCGACTGAACGTGTAAAAGCATTGCTCCTCTCATCCCAACATTTTTTGGCTGGGCGATGAGTTCGTATGCTTTTTCAATGGATGGGCTGGGTACGCCGCATTTTCTTAGCAGCTGCATGGCCAATTGCTGCCCCTCCCTTACACTTAAAACGTGATTGGCTGTGATCGATAAGGGTGCTAAAAATTGAACAGGCATTTGAACTTCTTCAAATTGAATTTGCATAAAGTCTGGATTTCCTCTTGAATGCGTTAGTGCCTTTTCTACCAGATCATTCACTGCTTTTTGAATGTCTTCATAGTTTGCTAGAATCTCTCCACCGGAAATATGCTTTCCACCTTTTTCATGAGGTCCTCCCTTTGCCGCTCTCATTCTTATATTAAAGATCTTATTCCCCATACGAATCAGCCTTTGAATTAAATGCATAACCTAGAGGAATTACTAATCGAATAAGGAAGAGGGTTGCTCTCATTCCTGAAAAGGCTTGAACTCTTATTTGTAGTGGTCGATCACCATTCATAGATTCTACATCCCTCCCATGGTAATGTTAACCATATTTTTAGAAAAGTTTACATTTACACACACTAAATGTCAACAATTTATTTTTTTTGGTTAACATATCAATCGAAAATCTTAGCGCCATTGTAATCTCTATGTAAACATACTGTAATACTATTCTTTCTGATTCTCTCATAGGGATAAGAGTGTTAGACGAGCTTTCAAAAAACAATATGTACTAGGGGGACAAAATCTTTATGAGGAAACTGTTTTTTCTACTAACTCTACTAGCAGCTCTATTTGTTGCTGAGACTACTTTTGCTTACACCGTGCAAAAAGGCGACACCATGATGAAAATTGCAAAGAAGAATGGAATAACATTAGAAGAATTATCAAAAGCAAACCCACAAATTACAAATATTGACCTAATATATGTAGGTCAGCACATTCATTTACATAATGAGAAACACAATCCCAAATCAAGTAGCGAAACAAGCAAGGATCACGTTGAAACTCTCTCAGAAAAAGAACTAGATCTACTTGCTAGAATTGTAAGAGCTGAAGCGCAGACAGAACCTTTCGAAGGAAAAGTGGCAGTAGCGGATGTGGTCTTGAACAGACTAGAAAGTCCACAATTTCCTGATACGATAAAAGAAGTTATTTATGAGCCTGGACAATTTGAACCTGTAATGAATGGTCAGGTCGATCAACCAGCTGATGAGGAGTCTATCGAGGCCGTTGATGCAGCATTATCAGACATGAGAAATATAACCGAAGATTCATTATTCTTCTACAATCCTGCCATTGCTACAAATCGTTGGCTAGATACAAGAGAAACAACCGTTGTGATTGGACAGCATGAGTTTAAACATTAATTTTGGGGATTTCAGGGGTTATCATTAAAGAAAAGGTGTTTTGAAAAGGATTTGGGTGGGTCCCAAGGTCAAAAACCATTGAGACACCCCCGATAATATTGAGGCCACTGAAAAAGGGGAAACCACCTTTTTCAGTGGCCTATTGGGGGGAGAGATTGCCTTCCCATTAGACGCTAAAAAAGAATTAATTCATCCCGTTCCATTCTCCTTGATTTTTAGATGATTTCATTTTTTTAGCTTTTTCTTTGTGCGCTCTATTGGCTGCTGCACTACCCGGTTCTTTAGAGAACTCAGAATCGGTTTTACTTGAGTCAAATCCTTGTTTATTTTTTTGATCAGCATTTGTTTTGCCATTTCGCTTCGCCATATGTATCACTCCTTCTTTTCTATTATGCGAATAAAGGAGTCAATTATACGTCATAGCTTTCTGGATATTAGTTTGCATTGTACAACTAGCTCTTGATAAGCTCTTAACTTTTTGGGTAATTATTTACATTCCACTAAATTCAATTCTTCACTTTAATTTGTAATGTTTTTAAAACAAATTCCGTCTTAGCTTTCCCTTGTTTAATGCATTCTTCAGGCTCAAGTTCCCAATACTCAGGTCTAAATAACTCAATCGATGCAGGACCGTCAAATCCAGTAGCTTGAACCAACTTAATAATACGCTCTAAATCAATGACACCGTCCCCTGGCCATACCCTTTGGTGGTCACGAATGACACCTGCAGGAATGTCTTCCGCATCATCAATATGGAATAAGAAAATTTGTTCTTTTGATATTTCGTTTAATAATGCAAGGTTGGAATTCATCGCATACAGATGGAAACAATCAACAACGAGCCCAACTCTATTGTTACTTACCTCTTTTACGATTTCATAGGCACCATCAAGCGTATTAATCGAACAATGCGGATAACCAACAAACTCTAGGGCAAATCTGAAATTTGATGCTTCCGTTAACGTTAGAAACTCATGGAGACGTGTTTTAGTCTCTTCTTTAATCTTACTCCAAGTGACGTCACCAATATCAAACGTTGGAACCACTACGACCAAGTCGCAACCAATTTCTTTTCCTACTGATTCCACTATACGAACGTCTTCTTTCATTAGATTAAACGTTGTATCAGGTTGGAAGGTAAAGAATTCAATAGCATTAAACGATAGAGGCTTGATATGAGAATGCCGAAAGAACTGTTTCAATTCTTCAACTGTATGGTCGATTAAATATTCCTTTAACTTATCAATTCTGATTTCGATAAAATCGTACCCGTTCGCCTCACAAAAACGTAAGTCATCATAAAGGGTAGATGATTTAAGGGTGGTAGCTTGATTAAATGCAATTTTCATTAGACTTTCTCCTTTTTAGTTTCATAGATTATATTTCGATTTGGAACTCAACACAAGAAAAGTTCATAGCCTTCCTGTAGACCCATTTTCACCTTATTTTCCTTCTTGAAATAATTTATAATTATTATATTAACGAGTAGCATAAGGAGCGGTCACGTATGATTCCATATTTTCCTTTTAAGGGTACTGATAAGAGTGCCATTGCCTTGGAAGAGTTCCATACAGTGGAATCTGTTCCACTTCATCGTCATAATTTTCAGGAATTTGTTTTGATTACAAAAGGTTCCTGCCTCCATCAATACAAGAATATTTCTATGCCATTGATTCCGGGCGATGTGTTTCTCATCCCTCCACACCAGGAGCATACATATACCATTGAAACCCCAGTTTCGATGTACAACTGTCAGTTTTACCCTGAAGAAATTGCTGATTGGTGGGTAGAACAATTCGGCGGATTGATAAAGGATCTGACTGAACCTGAAAGCAACAATCCAATTTCACCTGCTGATTTAAACCGTCAGAACATCATTCATTTGTCGGTACCTGAGGCTGAACGGGTTCAAAAGATGATGGAAATTATTCTTTACGAACAAAAGGAACAAGACTTTGCTTTTGAGCAAGTCAAGCAGGACTATTTAAATTTGATACTGATTATCATTTCAAGAGCAAGATTACGCCAGTTTGCCATTGTGCCTAACAAAGAAAGTCCTCGTAACGATATCATTGCTAAAGCCCAAAAGTTTATCGAGGACAATCTTGCCGAACAGATCGATTTTTCCAATTACGCCCGTGAACATAACATCAGTCTCGGTTACTTTCGGTCAATCTTTAAGTCGGCGACCGGACTTCCCCCAGTAGAATATCTAAACCGCTTACGTATGGTACGTGCAGTTGAATATTTGAAGGACCATACATTGACTATAAGTGATGTATCTGCTGCGGTAGGAATTTACGATCCAAATTATTTCTCACGGCTCTTCCGGAAAATCATTGGCTATTCACCGAGTGAATTCCGAAAATCAGGTTTTTAATCCTTTTGATGGATTAATCCTTACTATTAAACAGTTTTTTTCATATATCGTCGTAAATAAGCATGCTAGAGTAAGCGGTTACCCAAACGAGTAATAAATGTTTATTACAAATAAAATATAACACACCCACGTATTGGGTAATAGAAGAAAACAAATCGATATTAGCACAAAACGTATATTTGGTTACCAATACAAAATAAATAATAAAAGAAAAAAGCATAAATTACCCAAATGGCAATTTATGCTTGCTGTAACATATCGTTTTTACTTTTCGAATTTTGTTTGTTATCCTCAAAGCCAAGTGTTTTCGACGTTGAAGTATGGATTTCTTCAATAAGTTCTGGGTTTTCCATTAGTGACACACCATAAGAAGGAATCATTTCTTTAATTTTTGGTTCCCACTCTTTTACCTGTTCCGGGAAGCATTTTTCAATGACCTCCAGCATAACAGAAACGGCTGTAGATGCACCCGGAGAAGCACCCAGTAATGCTGAGATTGAGCCATCTGCGGCAGTAATTACTTCTGTACCAAATTGAAGCGTTCCTTTGCCACCAGCTTCTGTATCTTTAATTACTTGCACACGTTGGCCCGCTACAATTAAATCCCAATCCTCACTTTTTGCGTTTGGGATAAACTCACGTAACTCATCCATACGCTTTTCCTTTGACAACATGACTTGCTGAATTAGATATTTTGTCAATGACATGTTTTTGGCGCCTGCTGCCAACATCGTTACGAGATTATCCGGTTTTACTGATGTTAACAGATCAAACACTGAACCATATTTTAGAAACTTTGGTGAGAATCCGGCAAACGGTCCAAATAGCAACGATTTTTTACTATCAATATATCTCGTGTCAAGATGTGGAACAGACATTGGCGGCGCACCAACCTTAGCTTTGCCGTATACTTTTGCATGATGCTTCGCTACAACATCTGGATTATTACAGGAAAGGAATATTCCGCTTACCGGGAATCCACCGATATTTTTCCCTTCAGGAATACCAGATTTTTGCAGTAAATGAAGACTTCCTCCTCCGCCTCCGATAAAGACGAATTTTGCCGTATGGCTTTCGACCATACCGCTGTCGAGATTTCGGACTTTTAATTCCCACAATCCATCACTAGTACGTGTAATATCAGTAACACTATGTTTGTAGTTTAATTTGACATTTTTAGTCTTTAAGTGATCGACTAACATTCGTGTTAATGCACCAAAGTTAACATCCGTTCCCGAGTCAACTTTTGTTGCTGCAATCGATTCCTTAGTAGAACGGTCTTGCATAATTAGCGGAATCCACTCCATCAGTTTCTCTGGATCTTCGGAAAATTCCATACCTTTAAACAAGGGATTTTCTGAAAGCGCTTCAAAACGTTTTTTTAAGAAAGATACATTTTCTTCGCCTTGGACCAAACTCATATGAGGCAATGGCATAATAAAATCCTGTGGATTCCGTAAAAGCTTGCTTTTTACAAGATAAGACCAAAACTGCATTGACACCTGAAAATCTTCATTAATTTTTATAGCTTTACTAATATCAATTGATCCGTCTGCTTTTTCAGCGGTGTAGTTAAGCTCGCACAGTGCCGCATGTCCTGTTCCTGCATTATTCCATTCATTAGAGCTTTCTTCTCCTGCGTTGGTGAGCTTCTCAAACACTTTAATTTCCCATTCTGGTACTAATTCTTTCAAGAGTGTTCCTAAAGTCGCACTCATGATTCCAGCGCCAATTAAAATGACGTCGGTTTTCGTTTCTCTGTTGCTCATGTCTACCAACCTTTTCTCCTAGAATTTGCAGAAAAGATATAGGCGCTCCTACTTAGACAACCTCAGTAAGCGAGGGCGCCTATATCTTTTCTGATGAATTAAACCTAATTACAGTTTATCAGAATTTTTCTTAGATTAAAATATTTACTTCCTATTATATATTACTTCTAGGCTTTTTAAAAGCTAGTAAGAAATGACAAGCATGTGCACCACTCCCTTAAAAACAAAGGCTCAAACCTGCTCTATACTAGGGCTAAACCATCGGTTTGCTATTACCAATAAACTGACATTTTATTGAATATACAATAAAAAAATACACTCAAAAAAATTTTTTTAAATGAAAACGCCTACCTTGATTTTCCCTCTAGTTCCATTCCTCATCTTTTGTTATAGTAGTAAAGTTGTTTAGACAACAAAGTTAAACCCCTGTCATAAAGGGGCAAAAGAAAAGGTGAAGTTATCATGGAACATCATGCATTACAACAAGTCGAACAACTAGCCCTAAAGAAAGAGAAGGCTTTTAGCGAAAGTCGTTTCCGTTACATATTTCGAGCGATTTTAGCTAGTCTCTTTATAGGATTTGGTGTCATTGTTGCATTTAAAACAGGAAATCTTTTTTATGTAGAAGGATCTCCATTCACATATCCAGTTGCTGCAATTACATTCGGAGCGGCGATTATTCTCATTGCCTTTGGTGGCGGTGATTTATTTACCGGCAACGCGTTTTACTATACGTATACATGCTTGCAGAAGAAAATGATGTGGTCTAATGCATTGAAATTATTAAGCATGAGTTATGTTGGTAACTTTCTAGGTGCGATCTTCTTTGCACACATCATCTTTCTAACAGGACTTTTTAACGATCCATCTGTAAACAGTTTCTTATTTAGTGTCGTCGGGCAAAAGATGAACGCTCCTTGGTTAGAGCTTTTCTTTCGAGGAATTTTATGTAACTGGCTTGTCTGCTTAGCCTTCTTCCTTCCGATGAATATGAAATCAGAGGGAGCGAAAATCTTTACGATGATGCTGCTTGTATTCTGTTTCTTTATTTCAGGTTATGAGCATAGCATTGCTAATATGGGTGCATTTGCCATTGCGCTTGTATTAGAGCACCCTGAAACGATTAGCTATGGTGGAGCGATTCATAACTTAATTCCCGTTACCATCGGGAACTTTATCGGAGGAAGCTTGTTCATGGGTGTGTTTTATCACTATCTCAATCAACCGAAACAAGTGAAGTCACAAGCAGAGGTTAAGGTGTTTCGTTCAAATGTGTAAATAGAACAGTTACTTTTATGTTTTCCTGATTTTTCAATTGCATTAGCCTTTCCATCGAGTACATCTTCTCCGTTCCGCCATAAGTACGAGAAAGTCACCTAGTCACATAAAACTCTGTATGTGACTAGGAATCTAATCGTTCTATCTGCCGAGTTCTTCCAAAACAACCTCCAGCAGCTCCTCCGGTGAATACACCAGGTAATCTGGGTTTTGTTCCTGCACAAGCTCTTTCGCGTCATAACCCCAGCTCACCCATATGACCTTGATTCCAGCTGACTTGCAGGCTATTATGTCCCGTTGCTCATCTCCGACATAAATAACATCAGATTTCTTTAATTGATGTTCCTTAAGAAATTTTTGAATTAATTGATCCTTGCCAAAAATGACATTCGAACTCAACACCCTTGATATATTAAATACTTGATTACGCAGTAATACCTCTTTGATCACATCCTCTGAATTAGAGGAAATAATCGCGGTGCTATGCCCCTGCCGCTCTAACGTATCGAGTACTTCTTTCATTCTAGGATACAATTTGATCTCCTTTGCATTTTTCAGGTAGAAACGGTAGAAGTCTGGAATAATGAGTGGCGTTTTCAAGATTGGAAAGTTCAAACGCTTGGCCCTTTCAAGGATTGATAACTTTCTCAGTGAGGATAATTCCTCAAATTTAATTTTTCGATATTGATACTTTTCCGCAAAGGCGTTCCATCCAGAAATGAAAACATTCCTAGAGTCGGCCAAGGTTCCATCAAAATCGAATAGAACGTATTTAGGCATTTGTTGTCTCCTGTCTCTCCTCGGTAAATGAATATGATAGAGTCATACAAACAATTGATCATCGTTCTCCAATGAATCTGAAACTACTCGTGAACTACATTCATATTACCATTTTATTCCCTTTGTCCCATCTTTAATTATTTTATTACAAAGCTGGTTATTCGCTAGCTATATGTATGTTATTAATGCCCTTTCCAAAACGTACGTAATTAAGCTGCAAATAAGCGAATGCACAGGGTGGTTTCAAACAGTGTAAAACCGAAACAAAAAAATGCCCGTCACTTGTCTTCAAAAGTAACAGGCTAAAAACTAAACTGTATCCTTATATTTTCCACTAGACTCTCTTACAACCAACTCCGGCATGAAAAGTGTCTTTTGATTAGTAAAATCGCTATCTAAAAGCATGTCAAACACTTTCTTCCCCATGTCATGAATGGGTTGGGATACAGAGGTTAGCTTTGGAACCGTTAGCCTACAAAGAACAGTATTATCAAACCCAATGACAGATAAATCGTTCGGAAGATCAAATCCAAGTTCTCTAGCTGCCTCGATCGCGCCAATGGCTAATAAATCGTTGCAAGCAAAGATCGCTGATGGTGGCTCCTCTAAATTGAGCAATTGCAATCCAGCCTCTTTGCCTCTTTCAATCGTTGCTTCTGTCTTGATGAAGTATTCTTCCCTTGGCTCTACATTTTGTTCCAACAGCGCCTGTTTGTATCCATTAATTCGTTGAATATTGCTCCAGGCATGTTCGGCAATCATGGCAATTTTCGTATGATTTAAGGAGAGTAAGTGTTTGGTCCCAATATACCCGCCTTTAAAATCATCAATAGTTACAGTCGTAATTGGCAATGATGGGATGTCGTTTGCGATCAGGGCGACAGGAATTTTCTTTTCCATGACCTCTTCCAATAGATCTAAGCTTTTTACCCCTGAAGCTAGAATAAATCCATCCACGCTCTTACGAATCAGAAGAGAAATATATTTCTTTTCCTTTTCTTCAAGATTATCCGTACTACAAATAATCACACTAATCCCAAGTTCATTTCCTCTATCTTCAATGCTCCTTGCAATATCAGCAAAAAAAGGGTTAGAGATATCAGGAATCAAAAGCCCGACTGTATTTGTTTTCTTCCCTGTTAATGCAGAAGCTACAACACTTGGGGAATACTCTAGTTGTGCCATTGTTTTTAATACTTTTTGCCTCGTTTTCTCCCCTACACGGCCGTTGTTATTGATGACATTGGAAACAGTAGCAATAGAGACGCCTGCTTCCTTTGCAACATCATATATAGTAGTTTTCATCTCATATCCCTCTTTATTTTTGATTCTAATTATACCATTTACCTTGACTTAATAGGTACCATTCGAGGAATAATCGGTCTCTCATTTTAGTTCCTTAGTCTACTGCTATGAACTCATTTAACTTTACTAACTCTTTGCTTTCATACGATTGTTTGCACGCATACCCAAGCTCTGTTGATTTGACTCCATCCTCAACCGTTACTTCCGGTTTTCTTTGTTCTAGAATGCAATTGATGAATTCTTCCGCTTCTTTTTGGTACGCTTGCTCAAAGCGCTCTAAAAATCCGTCGAAACACTCTTGGATAACCCCTACTTCTTTCATGATCACCACTTGATTTTTCTCAGGTACCGTTCCAATTCGAAGAGAACCTTTTGTTCCGATAATTTCTGTTTCGATATGATATCCATGTGCGCAATTCCTTCCAGCTACAAAGATGCCCATCGCATTATTCTCAAAGCGAACCATCGCTGCTCCCGTTTCCGCATCATTGATTTCGTCAAACTCAGGGCGTGCATAAGCGCCACCAATTGCCCAAGTCTCTTTTGCTTCTGCACCTAAATACCAGCGCGCTAAGTCAAAGTCATGGATCGACATATCCAAGAACAATCCTCCACTATAATTCGCACGAGCAAACTGTAAGAACCCATCCATTTTTGAAGCTGGATCTAGACCATAGCAACGAATCATGAACGGCTCACCAATTTCTCCTCTATCAATCGCTTCCTTTGCCGCCATATACGAGCGGTCATAACGACGCATGAACCCTAGCATGAACACTTGGTCAGGGTGATTGTTCACAGCTTCTTGTACTTCAAGAGCCTCTTCCAAATACAGACCAAGTGGCTTTTCACTAAATACATGAAACCCAGCAGCAAGTGCTTTTTTGATTTGATCGCAATGAAACCCTGATGGAGAAGCAATAAAAATGGCGTCAAGTTCTTTATTTTCAAGCATTTCTTCATAACTTGTGTAGCCATATGGAATATTCCATTGTTGTTGGACTTCCTCAACCTCTGATTCAATCACGCTGCACACCGCAGCCAATTCACAACCTGGAATACGAAAAGCTAAGTTTTCTGCATGTTGTCTACCTAATCTTCCTAATCCTACAATCCCTACTTTTACCTGTTTCATTTTAATCGTCTCCTTGTTTCTTATTTTTTATTTGCATGGTTAGTAGCTTTCGTCTTAAGTTTCAAACACATCATTAATAAAGTTCAAATACAAAATTATTTTTGATGAAGCGCTTAATCAAAATTTATCATGATAACGCTTTACTAGTCAACGAAATTATTTTGTTGAAAATAAAATATTTAAATAATTTAATCGATCTCTAGATTTTATAAATATGAAATTCTTATAAAAAGAAGAAATTCATAATACACATGATAGTAGTTAGTGTCACGCCGATTAAGCGCTACATCAAAAAACAATAGTGCTAAATGAATTAGAAAAAGACTCCGGCATCAAACCGAAGTCATATTTTTTAACTATATGTTCTAGTTCAGGATTAGCTTTCGCTTCATCTTTTATAGACTAGTTAACTAGTTCTTGTAAAACAAAAGTGAATTTTCCTTTTCCTGGAATAGGAAATTAAAACATAGAATTGTCGCTATTCATGTTTGAAATATACCTCACTAACTTTTCTGAAGAATGGATTATCCCCATACCGAATCACTCCCATATTGATAACTTTTCTAATCAATATAAACATTCAGTCCGTAACTTTCCTAAGCTTCTATCCACTTTCTTCTCCATTCAATCCGCTCATGCTCTTCTATTTGTTTCTCAAGCGTATCATCCCAGTGTTCAAGCCATGTGTTCCAAACGCGTGCATAGTAGATATCCTGTTCTTTGTTATATAGTTGAAATTCCAAACATGGAACGTGATTAACTGTCTGTTGCCCAAAACTTATTAATTCACTTACAACTGCTTGGAAGCCGTTTTCGTCCAACCCATTTTCCTGCTCGGAAAGTACATGAAAGATTCGATCTTTATCGTTAATGTCCTGGATCTCTGCATAACGATAAAGCTTCCAACCTTCAATTACTTCGGGTAAGGAGGAGTTAGACTCTGGAAAAAATTCATCATGAGTCGAACTGTAAAAAAGCTCTGCCCCCTCTTCTTCCAATTCTTCTTCCACGATGCCTGTCTTCAGTTGCTCTTGCCCTTTTGTTGTTAGCTTGTAAATGGATCTTTCGAGGCGAATCAAACCTGTTCGTTTCATTTTTTCCATCAGGTCTGCAATAAAGAGTTCCTCTACTAACAACATTTCCGACAAATTAGCAGCGCGCCGGATATCGGTCTGTTCTACCGCAAGAAGAATCATCTTCATGAGAATATCCATTTTTGAACGTTTTACCCGTTTAAATGTCACATCAACAGTTTCAACTGGCACATACCACATAGCAGACTCTTTGATTTGAACAGCTGGGTTTTCAAGCAAACTAGCTTGTAAACGTTTCATTACCTTATCCATGCAGGCTCACCTCTTCAAGCGTTCTCAGTCCATTTTGTTGTTTGACCGCGTTTAATACGTGACTATACATTTGTCTTGTTGCTGCTTGTCTTGCTTTTTCGGTAAACATTTTCGTACTGCCAATTAAAACGAGAAGCTCCCTTGCTCTAGATAGGGCGACATTCAGTCGGCGATAGTCTTTGGCAAAACCAATATCATCCTGTTTGTTATCGTGATTACGCACCATGCTTAACAAAATAACGTCCATTTCCATCCCTTGAAAACGGTCGACGGTCCCAGTTCGAATCGTCAAGTGGTCCAAGTGTAGCTCCTGATGAATTAGGCGGTCAATCCGTTTAACTTGTTCCCCGTAGAAACTAATGACACCAATGCTTTTTTTCTCACCTGGCTTCATTCTTCCAGCTTGCTTCGCCTCTGCCGTCGCTTGATCGAGTTCCTTTAACAACTCCTCAATTCTTTTCAATTCAGCCGAGTTAAAGAGGCTTTTTCCACCTTTCATTCTTTCTTCGAAAAAGGCGGGCTCGTTCGGGATATCGAGCCATAATAAATGATTGTCTCGGTGAATGAGTGCCGATTCTAGCAAGTGATCCCGCTGCGAATCGGAATCTGGCAAGCCGCATTGGAGTCGTTCGTTTTCCTGCTCATAAAATGGAGAAATAGTTTTCATGATATTTTCGTGCATGCGATACTGAATGGCAAGCATTGTTTTATTGCTTTTCGGCAAGTTTTTAAACAACCTCTCAAATAGCGATTCTTTTAACAGATTTTTCAATTCCACTTTCCCTTCAAAGTCATCACTTTCGTCCGCCATTTCTTGCAAAGTCTCTTCTAGCGTATCGTTTCCTAAAAGAGGTGGTAGTTGATGATGGTCCCCGACTAAGATGACTTTTTTCCCTTTTAGCATTGGCAAAAGAAGCTCTGGAGGTGTTGCTTTTGATACTTCATCAATAATTACGACATCAAAGACAGGGAAACTATCTATAAAGTCCTTCCGTGCAGATGCCACACAAGTTGTTCCAATAACGTTAGCATGCTTGACGTAAAGTTTACGAATTTCATCTAGATCGTGGTCATTTGCTTCTTCAAGCAAGGAAAGCCATTGTCCTTGAATGGACTGAAAAAGAGGAAGCTTTTGTTTTTCCTGTTTTAGTGACTCCCGTGTAAAAGTCAAGCTCGCCACTTGCTTTAAGACTTCTTCATGCTCTTTTTCCGGTTCGTTCTCAAGAATTTCATAAAAAGGAATTAGCTCTTCTTCCTTCTCTGCAATCAAGCCGTACAACCCTTCTAAACGAGTTTCAATTTGCGCAAAGTTCTGCTCCTCTTCTTGAAGTTGCAACGTTTCTTCTTCACTTTGTTGACGATTTGTATTAACCCGTTCCTTTACTTGTTCATACTGCTCTTTCTCTTTCTGAAGCTCTACTGCCTTCGCTTCTTTTTGTTGAAGCTGTTCATGAGCATTCGGAATCGGTTCTGCGGCCTCCATCATTTCTTTCAATCTATTTTGAAGCGGATGAAGTTCTGCGTTTTGCTCATCCACCTTCTGCTGCCACTTTTGATAGAACCTTTTGTTTTCTTCCTGTTTACTCTGAAGATGAATTAGCATTTCTTGCTTTAGCTGGCGAAAGGCTTCCTGCGCCATGTTTTTATACGTATCAAAAGGCTTTAGCCGTACAGCCTTTTTCCGCACAAAGTGTCTCCTGCTGTACAATCCTTCCAGTGCTGCTAGAAGCATTTGTGGATAGATGTTTGCGTTACCTTTTAGCCTACTTCTAAGTTCGTCTAAAAAATGATCAATTTCCACCGCGGTATATACAGCAGAACGATTTAGAGCACGCTGCTGAATTTGATCAAACGAAATTCGCTGCCCCTTTAATAGCCGTTCTATATAGGAAACCGCACCATTTAGTTTGTCATTGTATTCTTTTAATTTTTCGAGCTGTTTGATTTCTACCCGAATCTCTCTTAGTTCTTCCAAAAGCTTCTGAACTTTTTCCGGCCGTTCCAGGTTTTGTTCAAGTAAGATCCATTTTAAGCCGTCAACTTGTTTGACATCCGTTACTTTAGTGATTAACGCATCCATCGTTGCCGTTGCCCCCGCCCATGTTTCGCATTCAGCTTTAGCTTGCTCGACGGTTTGCGTTTTTTCAGTTACTTTATTTTCAAGTTCCTGACAGGCGATACTGTGCTGTAGTTGTTGAATTTCTGTTTGGATGGCATCGTACTCTTTTTGAATGGCATCACTGTTTGGTTCGTCACGTAGAAAAATGCCATCCTTTTTTATTTCTTCGTCCAACAAACGGAGAGAATGCTCAATCTCCAGCACGCGCTGCTGAGCTGATTGCTGCTCACGCTCGGCCGTTTGCACGTTCTTTCTATGCTCTTTGATACTAGCCTCAATTTCACTAACTTGTTCTTTCGCACTCTTTTTTGCTTCAATCTCCGCTTCCAAACGCGCGAGTTCTGGCTCTAGCTCCTCTAGCTTCTGTTCATTCTCCGTCCACTCTGCTTCAATTTCCGTTTCACGTTTTTGTCGTGCTTCAAATTGTGTGGAAACTTCTTTTAATGTATGGTCTTTCCAATACTGTCCTACATTTTCTTCAATGAACTTCTTACCTTCTTCTTCAATGCTTTCCGTGCGTCCAACTCGAAGAATGCGAATATCTTTATTTTCTAACAGTCGACCAAGAGCATTGTCAACCGCCAAATTGGACTGCGACGCGACTAGTGTGCGTAGCCCTGCTCGTGCATTTTGCAGGCAGATTTCAGATATAACCGTTGTTTTCCCGGTTCCAGGCGGCCCTTGAATGACGTACAAGTCTTCCGCAGAAATAGCGCCTGTAACGGCTTCCCGCTGAAACTCGTTTAATCGATTATGAAATTGAAGTGGTGGTAGCTTTTTTGGTTGCCGAACCGGCGGCTTATTTTCAAATAAAAGTTGCTCCAGCTCTCGGTTAGCAGCTAAGCCATTTTCTAAGTGCTTGAATCCTTGCCGGAGTCTTTTCACCTGACTTAACGTTGCAAAATTACTGAAAACCACTTCTTTTTGCTTGAGGTCAATCTGATTCTTTCTAGCCCGTTCTTCCATATTTTTGTTCAGTTCTACTTCCACCTTACGAGCAGAACGATTCGCTTTTAGTACTTTCCCAACATCCTGGTCCAGTCCTTTTAATTTAACGCTCAAATCTTTGAGTGATTTCCACTGCTTATCATCTAATTGACAACCAGTAATGGTCATCCGGGTAAAATCACCATTGAATGTAAGACCCGAATACTTACAATCCATATCTGGGATATCCGCCGAACGTTCCTGAATTTTCAGGTAGCCTTCCCAACTTGCAATACGTTTTTTCACGTACGTGGAACTTTCCTGCGCAACCGGCATTCCGTGAATCAAGCTTAGCAAATCAAACGAGATCGTACTCCCCCGCTGAACATTCAAATCAAATGTTAGGTCGGCTGACCGGCGCCAGTTTGTCTGCACAGAGGCACGAGCCGTTTTCGTCGTTACATTCGTTACAATAAAACGGTCCTTCTCAACGACACAATGCAGTATGACCACAAGCCCATCGTACAAATCGGCCATCCGTACATTTGCCTCATTATCTACGTACAAAGCTACTGAAAGAGGACGATCCTCCGTCTGCGGATATTTTTCTATATATATACGAAACGATTTCTCCAACGAAAAAAACGAACGCTCCTCGATCCCGAGCACTCGCATCTTATCCTTCGCTTTATTCGTTATGGTAATCGGACAACGATATGTCTTTATAAGTGTATTCATGCGTCCACCTACTTGCGATATTCAACACGCGAAAATGTTTAAATGGTTTTCGTCCAAAACTGAATTATAGCATATTGAACGACAGCTGCTCATTAAGATTGAGTTTTTTAGTAGAATTATATGTATGTAATTTTTGCAAGTTTGGAATGAATAATGAGCTTTATCAATTGAGTAGGCTTTAATTATGTTTACCAATAGTTTTTTCAGGAGTCCCTACAGCCTTATGAACGACTTTTCCTGTTTGATTGAGCATGGGTTTGGGCTTCATCCTCCTTATGATGAACTTTTTCTCTTTGGTTGAGCATGGGCTTGGGTTTCATCCTACTTATGATGAACTTTTTCTCTTTGTTTGAGCATGGGCTTGGGTTTCATCCTCCTTATGATGAACTTTTCCTCTTTGTTTTTGGTCCCTTTGCTTCTTCATTTTCTTTTATGAATGACTTTTCCTCTTTACTTTTACTCTAATACAGCTTTCATCCCCTCTATATTAAAAAAACACCCAAAATATTCAAGCTATTATGTATAATAGACTTGTTAGTATTAAAAAATAAAAGGATGTGGACGATTATGCCCTTATAAATCTCGCACTGAATCGAATGAATTACTTATTCTTAGATCCTTAAACAATAGGATGAATTTATCCGACAAAGATAAGCAGTACTACTTCTATCTTGAAAAGGGCTTTGATGGCGAAAAAGCATTTGATTTATTAACGGAAAATCTTCAGTGTGAATGCCTTATAGTAAATGATTTGCTACTTAAGCAAAATAATACTTTATTCCAAATTGACTCACTGATTATTACTCAAGAATCTGTTTACTTATTTGAAGTAAAAAATTATGAAGGTGATTATTATTACGATTCAGAAGGATTTTACAAGATCCCCAATTCTGAAATAACGAATCCCTTCAACCAACTGATTAGAAGTGAATCTTTGTTACGGCGATTATTTCAAAACCTTGGATTTAACCTCCCTATCCATGCGTCCGTCGTTTTCATCAACCCCCAATTCACATTATATCAAACACCTCTCAACATCCCATTTGTTTTTCCAACCCAAATAAATAGATATTTAAGTAAACTAAATACGACACCATCAAAGCTAAATCCCAAACACAAGTTGCTAGCAGATAAATTAATTTCCCTGCATATTACGGACTCTCCCTTTAAGATGCTACCAACTTATGATTATGACCTACTTCAAAAAGGAATTACTTGTGCCAAGTGCACCTCGTTCTCAATTGCGATCGAAGGAAGAAAATGTGTTTGTAAAGAATGTTGGCATGAAGAAGCATTTGCAGGCGCAGTACTGCGAAGTGCAAGAGAGTATAAACTTCTATTCCCTTATCGAAGAATTACAACAAACGAGATGTATAATTGGTGTATAGCTATAGACTCCAAAAGGAGAATTAGTAAAGTTCTACAGAGAAATTTAAAAAAGTTGGCGTTCGGCAATGGACTTATTATGAATAAGAAACTCTCTTAATAGTGATCTTTTTTGAAGCATAGTTCTATGACGAACCTTTCCTTCTTTCTTTTGATGTCTTTATGCCTTCATTACCTCTATGATGACCTTTTCTCGATTCTATTTCTGCATCTGGGTCTTCATCGTCTTTTTGATGACCTTTTCCCCTTTCTTTTGTAGCATTTATGTTTTCATTACCTCTATGACGTCCTTTTCACCCTTCTTTTTCCTGCAATTGGATCTTCATAGCTTTCCACTTTCTTTTGCAAAATTAGGTAATGCCAGACACTAATCGAATTCAACAGTGTCTGGCGATCCCTATTCTCTTAAACCAATCAACACCCTATGAAAACCACGAAAAACGCATGGATATCATCACGAATCCATGCGCACAGATCTTTACTGAACTAATATAGCCTCATCTAATAACTTCGTTTCATAAGATTAATGGAAAATAACATTATGAATGAAATCAGCATGATCAATAGGACCCAAAGCCATGCTAGTTGCATATTCCCCGATTCCATGGCAAGGTAAATAGCCGTTGGAATCGTTTGTGTTTTTCCAGGAATGTTACCTGCAAACATTAACGTGGCACCAAATTCTCCTAATGCTCGTGCAAAGCTTAATATCGTACCAGTCATTATTGCTCTTGAAGCTAGCGGCATCGTTACAAATAAGAAGACCTTTAATTCACTTGCGCCATCCACCCTTGATGCCTCTTCAATATTTTTATCGATTGTTTCAAATCCTGCTTTCGCTGACTGATACATAAGTGGAAAGGCAACGACCGTAGCTGCTATGACCGCAGCCCACCATGTAAAGATAATTGACTGATTAAACAGAAACTGGATCATGTCACCAATAAATGACTGTCTTCCAAAAATAACAATTAAAAGAAATCCAACAACAGACGGTGGAAGAACTAAAGGTAAAAGCAGCATCGTTTCCACGATTGATTTTCCTTTGAACGTCCTATTTGTCATGACTTTTGCCATAAGTAAACCAAAAATAAAGACGATTATGAGAGAGATAGAAGCAACTTTAATTGAAAGGATGACAGGTGACCAGAACGTATCATTCATCATCATTTTTGTAAATTTAGGAATCCATACTCCTCAAAGATTTGCAATGACTTCTCAGATTGTAGGTACTCATAAAAAATCATTGACTCGTTACGCTTCTCACTCTCATTTATGACGCCTAGTGGGTAGATTATAGGCTCATGAGTTCCTTCCTCGGCTTCTGTGACTATATTCACCTTCGAAGAGATCAATGCATCAGTATGATAGACAATTCCTGCATCAACATTCCCCGTTTCAACATAAGTTAACACTTGCCTCACATCTTTTGCAAAGACAATCTTATTTTCAATCTCATTCCACAAATCTACATTCTCTAGCATTTCTTTCGCATATTTTCCAGCAGGGACTGACTCAGGAGTGCCTATCGAAATCGTTTGAGCATTTTGCTTCAAATCATCAAACGATTGAATTTGCTCGTTATCGATTATTGTAACTAAAACGATTTGGTTACCGACCAAATCGACACCGTCTTCTTCGTTTATAAAACCTTGTTCAACCAGTTCTTCGAATTTATCCTCAGCCGCTGAGAAAAAAACGTCTACAGGTGCACCTTGTATAATTTGCTGTTGCAATGCACCAGAACTTCCAAAATTAAATGTTACGTTAATGTTTGGATACTCTTCTTCAAACGAAACTTTGATATCATTTAACACTTCAGTTAAGCTCGCAGCAGCTGAAACGATGATTTCTACATCTTCCCCTACTGCCTCATCTCGTTCACTACTGCCCTCTTCTTGAGAAGAACAGCCCATAACATTTAATAAAAGTATAAATAAAGATAATATCAAAAATGATTTTTTCAAATTTAACCCCGCCCACCACAAAAGATATATTTCATTATAACTAAATATAATATTAAATGGATAGATTTTATCTGTAATGTTCTCTAATAGTTCATTTAAAATAATTGAAAGAACTTACGAACTTAAAATGATAGTCATTCCCTCCATTTGGGATTGTTACCTTTATGAAAGACTTTTCCGATTGGCTTCGTCCTCAAAATGGCCTTCATTTCACTTATGATGCATTTATCAAAATCTTGTTGCTTTTAATTCGATCTTGCCCCCTCTATGAAGCACTTTTCCGCTGAAATTCGCCTCCATTCAGGACTTCATCCGCTCATTACAACCCTCACATATACACTATTTGTAAAAAGGCGTTATAATTTGATAGAGAGAATACAAAGAATCGGAGAACAGCTATTGACGGAGGACAAAAAAATGGATGAACGGGATTGGCTCATTTTAATGAAGCTTTATGAAAAGAAGAACATCACGAAAACGGCTCAAAGTCTATATATCTCACAACCGACATTAACGAAACGAATTCAACAAATCGAGAAAGGATACAATACTGCAATCATTAATCGCGGTACAAAAGGAGTTCATTTTACCCCTCAGGGTGAGTATTTGGCTAAATGTGCAGAGGAGATGCTTGAGCGTTTTCAAAGCATTAAAGAAACGGTCCTAAATATGGAGGAAGAGGTTAGCGGCACCTTGCGCTTAGGCGTCTCAAATTACATAGCGACACACAAGCTCCCACGCCTATTAGGCCAGTTTCAAGAACAATTCCCGAACGTGAGTTACAAGGTGACAACAGGATGGAGTCAAGAAGTGTTTCATCAAGTCTATCACCGCGATGTGCAAATTGGCATTGTACGTGGCGACTATCAATGGCCCGGACCAAAACTCCTGCTTTTTGAAGAAAACATTTGTATCGCTTCAAAGAACAAGATTGAGCTTCACAATTTACCCTCGCTACCGAGGATCGACTATAAAACGGACACCCTGCTTTTGCAAACCATAGATCAGTGGTGGAGTCGAACCTTTTCACAGCCCCCATTCATTGGGATGGAGGTCGATAAAGGGATTACCTGTAAAGAAATGGTGCTGAACGGGCTAGGCTACGGGATTCTTCCTAGTGCGCTCGTCGATGATCATCCCGACCTTTATAAAATTGACCTAACAGATGAACAAAGCAACCCATTAGTTAGAAAAACATGGATGTTCTATCACGAGGACTCTTTAAAGATGAAGGTAATGAAAGAATTTGTCCTATTTGTTGAACGATTGAATTTTTAGCCCTAATGACTACATCTTTTTGGAAAACACCGAAGCAATGAACGCTCGCTATATGCCCTTTAGAGGATTGGATCTCTCCTCTAAAGACACGCACATTTGTGAGTCAGTCCCTTGTTTTAACCGAAGCATTCCTTTTTTGCATAGCGCTTCATAGATAAATTGAATTTTACGAACGACTCATTCATTTATAAGCTATAAATAGAGGAGTGATCGTTCATGGACGTTTTAGCAGTGATTGTTGTTAATGTGATGTTGCCCATTTTCTCACTTATAGCGGTTGGTGCATTTCTTCACCGTAAATTTGCGTTTGATATGAAGACATTATCAAAATTAAATACGTACTTACTCATACCAGCGGTGTGCTTTGCGAATGTGTATCAAAGTGAAATGAAGGGCGATACTCTATTTCTCATTCTTAGTTTTCTCGTTATCCAAAATATTTGCCTGATGATCGTAAGTGCCGGAATGGCTAAAGCTGCGAGATTCGAGAATCGCTTAGCTTCTACCTTTAAAAACAGTGTTGTATTAAGCAATAATGGCAATTTTGGAATTCCAATTAGCCAACTTGTTTTTCAGCATAACCCACTAGGATTAACGGTACAAATCATAGTCATGATTTTCCAAAATCTCCTTACCTTCACATATGGTTTATTCAATGCTGTGTCTGCTGAGAAAAAAGGATTTCATGCGATTGGACTCTTTTTAAAAAATCCTGTTATTTATGCCTTTTTGCTAGCGGTTATCCTGCAAGCCTTTGCGATTACTATTCCAAACTATTTGTGGACACCGATTGAAAACATTGCAAATGCGTTTCTTGCTATCGCCCTTATTACACTTGGAGCGCAAAGTGCCTTTATTAAAATTTATCGCTTTTCAAAGCCTTTGATTTTGAGTTTAATAGGACGTCTTATCATATCGCCTTGTATTGGGCTCATCGTGATTCTCATGCTATATCTTGAAGGAACGATAGCACAAGCATTATTTATCGCAAGTGCTTTTCCTACTTCTAGAAACAGCTCAATCTTTGCATTAGAGTACGGCAATCACCCAGAGTACGCGGCACAAACCGTTTTAGTGTCCACTGTGTTTAGTATGGTCACGGTGACAAGTGTCGTTTATTTAGCGAAGATCTTTTTTCCATGATTGCTCTACTGTAACATTCTTTCAAGAGCAAAAGCAGAATAGAAAGGCAGGAGAACCCGCCTTTCCCTTAGATCATTTACTATTAATGATATCCTTTAGTTCTGCAGCAGTTTTGGCTTGTACCATTTGATCAACATTTGCTTGTTCGGAACAAATCACAGCAATACCTGAAAGGATCTCTAAGTGTGTATTATCTTTTCCGGCAATTCCGAAGATTAATTTTGTTGTTTCTCCGTTAAACTCCACCCCATTGGGTACCTGGACAACTGTAAAACCTGATTTGATGACTGCTTTCTTAGCTTCTTCTGTGCCATGTGGAATAGCTACATTATTACCCATATAAGTAGATGTGATCTCTTCACGTTCAATCATTGCATCTACATAGCTCTCCTCAACATAACCAGCTTTTACTAACGCTGTTCCAGCAAAGCGGATTGCTTCTTCTTTTGTTTTGAATTCTTTACCGATAAAGATATTTTCTTCTAGTAACAAATCATCATCTTCAGCCATATTAGGCTCTACGCCTACAGCATCTTTCTCAAATTCTTCAACAAGCTCTGCCTGTTCTTCTGTTACTCCATTTTGCAAGCTTGCAATTAACTTATCGTATTCAGGACTTGATAAAAAGTTATCAACTGAGATGTGATAGGCACTTGGCAGCTTGTTCTGTGCTCTAGGCGTCAATTCTTCCTGCGTAATAACAACTTGAGCATCAGCTGGTATATTACTTATCGCTGTATTTGTTACTGATACATCTAGGCCAGCTTCTTTCACTTTCTTTTTCAGAAGTGAAGCCCCCATCGCACTTGATCCCATTCCTGCGTCACAAGCAAAAACGATCTTGTTAACATCTTCAGGCAAAACACCTTTATTTCCTGTAGCTTTTCCAGTTACATTCCCTGCAACAGAACTCTTCTTACCTTTCATTTGCTCCATTTTCTTTGTAGCTTCGTTAATATCTTCTTCTGTTTGTTTGCCTGTTCTAAGCACGATAGCAGAAGTAATGAAGGAAACAACTGTCGCTGCGATCACGGCTGCGAAGTTGGCTACATACACCATTCCCTCTGGTGGAGTAACAGCAGTTATCGCTATAATACTACCCGGAGATGCTGGTGCAACTAGACCTCCGCCTAGAAGTACAAGAGTAAATACGCCACTCATTCCACCAAGGATAACAGAAATAATTAGCATTGGTTTCATCAACACATACGGAAAGTAAATCTCGTGAATACCACCAAGGAAATGAATAATTGCTGCTCCCGGGGCGGATTGTTTTGCCGTTCCTCTTCCAAACAATAAATATGCTAATAACACACCAAGACCCGGCCCTGGGTTTGCTTCAAGCAGGAAGAGAATCGAACGTCCAGCATATTGAACTTGTTCTAAACCGATTGGTGTCATAACACCATGGTTTATCGCGTTATTTAAAAACAAAATTTTAGCAGGTTCAATTAAAATACTCGTTAGAGGAAGTAATCCCGCAACCACTAACCAGTCAACACCAGCGACAAGTACTTGTGTAAATGATTGGACTAAAGGACCTATACCTAAGAATGCAAGAATCGCAATCATTCCACCAATAATACCAGCAGAGAAATTGTTAACAAGCATCTCAAATCCAGATCTAATTTTCCCATCGATTGCTTGGTCAAACTTCTTAATAATGTATGACGCAAGAGGTCCCATTACCATGGCACCTAAGAACATTGGAGTATCAGGTGCACCAACGATCACACCTATCGTAGCAATAGCACCTACAACCCCACCACGCTGATCATGAACCAATTTACCTCCTGTGTAACCAATTAATAGAGGTAATAAATAAGTAACCATAGGTCCAACTAATTGGGCGAGGTTTTCATTTGGAAAAAAACCAGTAGGAATGAATAATGCCGTAATCAATCCCCAGGCTATAAAAGCACCAATGTTAGGCAATACCATAGAACTTAGGAAGTTACCGAATTTCTGAACTGCAACTTTAATATTTGATTGAGCCATTCTTTTCTTCCTTTCAGTAAATTTATAAGATTTTTAACCAAATGATTATTATTGCCAATGAGATCTTTGTTATAGTAGATGACAAACCTATTGTTTCTCAATTTGCCACTGTTATACTTGAACAAAAATATAGGTAAACGCCCATAAAATCGCGGGATTCTTTATGAAAGACTTTTTCTAATTAGCGTCGGTCTTAAATGGTCTTCATCCTCTTCATGATGCACTTTTCCTATTCGATTCGCTATCGATTCAGGCTTCATCCTCTACATGATACACTCTTCCGTTTCAATTCGGTTCCCATTCGGGCTTCATACTCTGATGAAGCACTCTCCCTTTTCACTTCACTTTCAACACTAAAACTAATTACCAATTAATGGGTGAGAGAAATAAGGGGATCGAACAGTCCTTCTATTTCCATGGCTAACCTAACAACAAACGAGGGTGTTTATACAACAAAAAACGCATGAGATTTTCAATTACGAAAATTCATGCGTCATGTGTTATGAAAGGACTTCTTGTTCCTTTTTTTCTAATTCCTTACCTAGTAGAGAAAGTCTATCTTTTACTTGCTCCTCAGACAAATTGTGCTCTTCAACGTAGCGATTTCTTGGGTGCACTCGACACTCATGCGTGCAGCCGCGTAGGTAAATATGTTCATTCTCTTCTGTGCATATGATCTTTTTATTACATTCAGGATTACCGCAGTTTACATATCGTTCACACGGTTCCCCTGTAAAGTGATCTTTTCCAACGATGACGTGTTCGGTTTGATTAACAGGGACACTTATACGCTCATCAAATACATAACACTGTCCATCCCACAATTTCCCCTGAACTTCAGGGTCTTTTCCGTACGTAACAATCCCTCCGTGTAATTGAGAGACATCCTCAAAGCCTTCTTTCACTAACCATCCAGAAAACTTTTCACAGCGAATACCGCCGGTACAATAAGTTAAAATCTTTTTCCCCTCGAACTTATCTCTATTTTCTTTAATCCAATCAGGAAGTTCGCGGAAGTTCGTTATTTCTGGTTTAATCGCTCCACGGAAATGTCCTAGATCATATTCGTAATCATTTCTAGCATCAATGACGATTGTTTTTGGATCTTGCATAGCTTCATAGAATTCTGAAGGCTTTAAATATTTTCCTGTTGTTTCAAGCGGATTAACGTCATCCTCTAATCGCAGTGTAACAAGCTCTTCACGATATCTAACGTGCATCTTTTTAAACGCATGCAATTCAGCTTCATCCACTTTAAACACCATATCAGCAAAACGTGAATCAGCCTTCATTGTTTGCATATATTTTTCAGTTTGTTCAATCGTGCCTGACACCGTTCCGTTTATACCTTCTGCTGCAACGAGAATTCTACCTTTTAGACCCAAATCATTACAGAAGTTTAAATGATCTGATGCGAACGCCTCTGGATCTGCAATTGGTACATACATGTAATACAATAACACTCTATATGAATGGTTCATTTTATTCTCACCTATGCTTTCTATATTTACTACCTTTCTATAATCCCTTTCCCAGGAAGGGTACAATATGAAAAGAATAGTTGCTAAAACAACTATTCGCCATAAAATATTCGTCTGTGAGTTACGCCAAGAAACTTTTTATACATAAAAGTATAAAAAACACTTCTTAATTACATCATATATCCGTGAAAAAAGCAAATAAATTTACAATTGATTGTGAGGTAATAAAAAAAAGAACCCCCTTTATTGCTTGGCCTAATAAGACGCCTTTGTATTTGATCTGAAAGAAAGGAGCTCTTTTAACATTTCATTTCTTTATCCATCTTTGCAATTGAAATGACAATAAATGAGCTATCATTCTAATTGGAAACAAACCAAGCCAATAGCTCCCTTTCACTTTTAAGCGATCCATTTTTAAAAGAACCCTGTCAACAATAACAATTATGAATAGAGGCAATACTTTCAACCATTTCTTCTTCCGCTCTAATATAAACGTTGTAATGACTGTCTCAATCACAAGATACACCTTAGTAAAAGAATAGTGTTCATACCAAGGCTGTGTTGTCCGGGAAGTCGGTGTAAATCTAAACAATCCAAATAACGAAGCTGAAAATAATAAGCTCATATAAGTGAGGTGAATGGAATGGTACAAAGTCAAGTTCGAGAACAACTTCTTACTTTTTTTAATCCCCTTATAACAAACATCACTTACAAAAAAATAGGTACATATAGAAATTGCCGTAAAAGAAGTATGCCACCAGTTATTTTTGAAAATCTTTACTTTTAAAAATAACCTTTCAATGAATACAAAATAGAATGTAAACAATATTTTCATTTTCCAACCCAATTGAAAAGCTGATATGAATATGGCTGCAGAAGGAACAAATAAAGCTTGAGATAACACGGATCCAAATGAGTTATCTTTTTCTTTTGTTCTAAGTATCCCTGTTCTATATCTATAAGCTTTTAAGATATAAAGAGGATATTCAAAGTGAAAAGCGAATCCAACGATCAATAATAATGTAAGAAAAATCGTTTTCCTGTCTTTCCTTTTAGTAAGAGTCATACTCAAAAGAAGGATATGAATGATAATTAGACCTATATAATACGATTTGTTTTTGGCATCTCTCTTTTTATTCACATTGTTCTCCTTAAGTTGATTTTCCTGTTTTAGTTTTCAACTTAGAAGAGAAAAAATACGTCCTGCTTTTGAGCTGTTATTAACTCTATCCGGTCCATTACCATTACCATCACATTACATTTTCACCTTCACAAACTTCCGCTTCCCAACTTGTACGACTAATCCATCAGTAAGAGATACACGTAATCCTGTATCTTATTTTTTTCTCCATTTATAACTAGGCATTGGTCTTACCTTCTCCAATGCTTATTACTTTTTAATTACATTCCTTATAAACCTCACGAGCTATTGATTCCAAAATATAAACAACCGGTACTTGTGTCGTTATATCCGAATACTTAAATTGTGGTTCTGTTACAATACCAAGCGAATTTTCAAAACGCTCTTCCGTTACATAATACGGAATATTTATATCAGATATTTTAGAAATCGTTGAGTGTTTGCTATTTGTGATACTAATGACTTCAATTCCCTGCCCTTTTAGTTGGTTAATATGCGAAATGATGGCAGGGGTTTCTCCTGATACAGATAAAGCAAGTACGACACTATCGGAAAGAAGTTTAGCATGAATGGGAAAGTATGGATCTTTGATGTACATGGAGAATTTTCCTATGCTTGAAAAATATCTAGCCCCATATTCAGCCATAATGCCTGAGCTTCCTGTCCCAATAAAGATGACATTATTCGCTCTTGCTAGTAAATAGGCTGCCTTCATTATCTGCTCTTCTAAATTGCCCTGTGAGATTCTCTCGAAAAAATCCATTAGAGAATGTTCAATGTTTTTAATCGTTGTCTTTTTATTCTCTTTCAAATGTAACTTCAGTTTAGTTTTAAACTCTGAAAAACCGTCACAATTCATCTTCCGGCAAAAACGCAAAATGGTCGAAGTCGACACATGAGTTTCATCTGCTAGTTCACGAATTCGCATATACGCCACTTTATCTTCATTTTTCATAATATAGTTATACAAGGATGTTTCTAATTCATTTAATGAAGCAATCATTTCAGCTGTAAACATGTGTGTCCCACCTCCAAGTTCAACTAGATAGTACCCTCTTTTTAGTCATATTACTATATCTAAACAATAAAACATAGTGTTACATAGATGAAACAAGTTCCTTTCCTTGTTAAAAAACTCTAGATGTTCTACATATATTTACTCCCTTCCATTGTCTAGATAGAATCAACTTATAAAGTTTATTAAACAAATCCTTACGGAGGTGCAGTAAAATGACAAAAGGAATTAAAATTGTAACGATTGGCGGAGGATCAAGTTATACACCTGAGTTAGTAGAAGGTTTTATTAAACGATATGATGAATTACCGGTAAGAGAATTATGGTTAGTCGATATAGAAGAAGGAAAAGAGAAACTAGAAATTGTCGGAAACTTAGCAAAACGAATGATTCAAAAAGCTGGTCTACCAATCGACGTGCATTTAACTCTCGATCGAAAAACAGCTTTAAAGGATGCTGACTTTGTTACAACTCAATTTCGAGTAGGATTGTTAGATGCTCGTTCGAAAGATGAAAGAATTCCTTTAAAATATGGAGTCCTTGGACAAGAAACGAATGGCCCAGGTGGATTATTCAAAGGTCTACGCACGATACCTGTTATATTAGATATTTGTAAAGATATAGAAGAGCTATGTCCTAATGCATGGTTAATTAACTTTACAAACCCTGCTGGTATGGTTGTTGAGGCCGTATTACGTTATTCGAATATCAAAAAAGTGGTAGGTCTATGTAATGTTCCAATTGGAATCGAAATGGGCGTGGCAAAATTATTAGATGTAGATCACTCCCGAATTCGAATTGACTTTGCCGGACTAAATCATATGGTATACGGCTTAGATGTCTACGTTGATGGAATCAGTGTAAAAGATAAGGTCATAGATCTATTAACAGATCCAGCCAACAGCAGCTTTGTGAAAAACATTGACGGATTAGGTTGGGAACCCGAATTTATTCGCTCTTTAAATGTTCTAACTTGTCCATATCATATGTATTACTACAAAAAAGATCAAATGCTCGAGAAGGAACTAAAAAACTACGAAACCGGAGAAACACGTGCTGAAGTTGTACAAAAGCTGGAAAAAGAACTATTTGAGCTTTATAAAAATCCGGATCTAGCTATTAAACCACCACAGCTCGAGGAACGTGGTGGAGCTTATTATAGTGACGCAGCCGTTCGATTAATTTCTTCCATCTATAATGATAAGCGCGATATTCAACCAGTTAATACACAAAATAATGGGGCAATCACTGGTATTCCTTCCGACTCGGCCGTAGAAGTGAGTTGTATGATTACAAAAGATGGTCCAAAACCAATTGTCGTAGGAGAATTACCCGTACAAGTTCAAGGTTTAGTACAACAAATTAAATCATTTGAGAGAGTAGCAGCAGAAGCTGCCGTTACAGGAGATTACGAAAAAGCCATTCTTGCTTTAACGATCAATCCCCTAACTCCGTCTGATTCAATTGCCAAGGAAATTATCAATGAGATGTTAGAAGCTCATAAAGAACATTTACCTCAGTTTTTTCAAAAAGTAGAAGCATAAGCAATCACCTGCATGCTTATCATGAAAGACCTAGCCATATGTGTACACTAGATCAACATGGGACATTTCGCCACTTCTTAAAGAAGTGGCGAAATGTCCCTGTACCCGCGACTATGCATTTTTCCATACACTTGCATATTTCTTTTGGTATTTACTATCTTCTTCTTTAGTTATTAAATCTAGGGCTTTTTGTTTGATCTCTTCTTTCTTTACTTCATCATATAAGTTTCTAAGACCTTGGATCATATCATATCGAATCAACGTATAATTCTTTTCCTCTACACACTCGTTAAAACGAGTAGTAAAGTGATTCAATACCAATTCTAATTGTTCATCCCCAGCTAATCCTATTCTCCAGATCGATTGCAAGCTATGTCTTGCAGTGACAAACTTAGGATCTCTTGTCACTCCCCATATGGCTGGAAAATCCGTAAGCATTCGTTTTTCTGGATCACTTATCGCCAAATAAGAAAGAAATTGTGCTGCTCGAGATCTTTTATGATGGTCACGATCGGTTAGATCTTGTACTAGTTGACCCCAAACTTCATATGCCCAGTTCACTTCTTTTTCTGTTAAAGTTAATATATTCTTGTATGCCTCATATTGAGTTTCTTTGTCTGTTGATTCTAAATCGGCAAAATACCTTTGAACTTGTTCTTCCATCTGATCAACTCCTATGTATACTCTGTTATTAGATCAGTTGCACGTTACCATAAGTGAATCCCTTCACATTTTTTGTAAAAACTTTCTAAATACTAAAAAGAAAACTTTAATACATTTATGATGAACGTTTTCTCCTGCATTTCTGTATTGTTTCGTAATTCATCAGCTTTATGAAAGACTTTTCGCTTGCTTTTCCACCTTATTTTGTATTTCATTAGTATTATAGCTTGCTCAACTAACTTTCGATTCTTCAAAAAATTAAACAAGACTTCCCTCTATATTAAAGGATTTCTGCCTGCTTTGTTTAACAGGTAGTAAAATATTGAGATTGAGATTGAGATTGACCTCGACACCATCACTTTATAAAATAAAAATATACTAAAAAATGGAGATTTTTGTTTGTTGAACTTATGTTTAGAACTTAGTGCGTAAACGCTTCTTAATGACTAGTACATTTTGAGGTGCTTGATGACGTATTCATGGCTCTAGAATTAACTGATCATTCTCTTAAAAATGTGCATGGTATCGTTCAGTATGCAAAAGCTTTTTCCGAGTAATGTGCTTGCTAAATACTGAAATTTAAAGATGCTCTTATTCAGTTCCAATAAAAAACAGATGAGAAAATGGAGCAAAATAAAATGGTTTTATTTTAATTATTTTAACTGTAAGATAATTTATTAGAGAGTTGCCAGGGGAGGCCGTATGACTTTTTTAATTATATTAGTTGCAATTGTGTGTATCGCAGCTCTAGTCATTACATTATCACTGACAAGAGCTGAAGACTCCAACTATAGCAGTAATCGAAGTATCAATAATCAATTAATCATGTATCTTGCACTTATTCCCATTATCGCTGTGATTTTAGTGCTGGCGTGGGTGTTAGTTATGTAATACGTACAAAACGCAAAGAGCTGGTGAGAAATTCCGCCTGCTCTTTGCATCTATCAACCCTAAAGACTTCTTAATATCTTCGCTGGATTTCCAGCTACAACCACATTAGCAGGGACATCCTTGGTAACAACAGAACCAGCAGCAACCACTGAATTCTCACCAATATCAACCCCAGCTAATATGACACAACTTCCCCCAATCCAGACATCGTTACCGATTTTAATAGGTATAGCAAATCCACTATTATTCCTTCCTGTAGATTCAAGTGAATGACCAGCAGTATAGATTCCACCGTTAGGACCTAACATACAGTTGTCACCAATTCTTACCTCAGCCATATCTAAAATCGTACAGTTATAGCCAGCGTAAAAGTCATTACCAACATGAATGTTGTAGCCTAAGTCGCAATGAAAATTATGCTCAATACTTGGGTTGTTGCCTACACTCCCAAACAAGTTTCTAATAATCTCTTCTCTCTTTCCATCTTCCTCAACTTCAACATGATTAAATTCTTTAATAAGTTTGTGCGCGCGAATGTTCTTCTTTTTTAGATCCTCTGTTCCTCGTTCATAATAGATTTTTTCTTTCCTATTACCTCCCATAGCTTCTCCCCCTACTATAGTTTATTTTCTTGTTGAGCTAAGTTGCTCCCTTAGCAGAATAATGAAAGAACGTTGTTGTGACTTATTGAGACAGGCGCACCCTTTAGTACATTAGCTTATATTTCAATCTTTTTAATTACTTTGGCTGGATTACCACCTACTACTACATTATCTGGTACATCTTTAATAACTACTGCACCTGATGCGATAACAACATTATCTCCTACTGTTACTCCTGGATTTATGACTGCACTTCCGCCAATCCATACATTGTTTCCAAAAGTAATCGGTTTTGCGTATTCTTTACCTGAATTACGTTCAGTTGGGTTAATAGGATGTGTCGCTGTGTAAATTTGTACTCCAGGTGCGAGCATACAATTATCCCCAAACCGCACTTCGCAAACATCTAAGATCGTACAGTCAAAGTTCGCAAAGAAATTTTCGCCTACATATGTGTTATAGCCATAGTCAAATCTAATGTTTGGCTCCATGTACACGCTTTCTCCAGTTGAGCCAAGTAATTCCTTTAATAATTTAGTCCGTTTCTCTCCTTCAGTTTCCAATGTTTGATTATAGATTCTAACTTTTCTTCTTGCTTCCTCACGTTCTTTTAGTAATACTGGGTCAGCAGGGTTGTACATTTCTCCAGCTAACATTTTTGCTTTTTCCGTTCTCATTATAAAGTCTCCCATCTCGGTTAGTTAAACTTTACTTTAATAATAACATTTGAATGATCGTTTTCATTACACCACGCACTCGTACTCAACCTTATTCTCCTACTTTTCTTACTCTTTATCTCGTGAAGTAGTTCAACTCTTTTTGCTTACTTCCTTTAAGGTTTCCTCTTATAGTCTACGATGAGCCAAAAAATCAAAAACAGAATTAGTACTATCATAGATAGTGGGATTAACCATAAATTTTCTCCGTTTAAAAATAACCCCAAAAACATTATTACAATCGAGATTATTGGTGCCATTATATAAAAAGGTTTAGCATTATAAAACCAACCGTAGGGAAAAAAATGTGCCCCAGTTATTATTGCAAAGAATAAAATAGCGTCATTTGGATTTCTTGCTATCCCCCAAAAAAGGATAGGAAAGTAAATAATTTGAGCCAGATTTAGATATAAACCTAAATCACCTAATGGATTATTTTTAAGTCTCCAATCAGCCCGAATTAACGAAGAAATTCCAACCGATAATGGGAACATTAAACCTGTTGAAAATAACATATATATATTTTTTTGTTGTGTTTCTATTGGTTGTAGAAATATTATTGTAATGATTGACCAAATCACAACAGCAGAAAATAAAAATCCAATTCCATTTTTACCTTTTACAGATAGTTCATTTCTAATTTTTGTAACTTCCAATTTTATCTCCCTACTTTTTATTATGCATCCTGCAAGTTTGTGTTGAATGAGACTTTCGACGGCTTAATATACTATCAAATCCGGTAGATTAATTAGGTTTATTTTGATTCACTATTAAAACACTCCTCACAAATAAATTTACCTTCATTTCTTAAATATGCCTTAATTTCAGTGAAGCCTTTTTGCTTTGGGTAACGTATTTTCACAAAAACTACGTCATCCCCTTTTATTTCTTTTTCACAAAAAGTACAGCTTGGTTTACTCCATAACATTAAAAAATTCCCTCCCATAAAACTTTCTAACTACCTTTACGTAATCCTTTGTTAAAAGTTTCTTAAACTACCCTACCCTGCCAAAAAAAACTTTACCCATCATTTATGACCGAACGCTTATTTTGAAAAGACCTACCGCTAAGGTTCTTTGTGATTAAAATCATAATAACTTTAATAAGTTTTAATTAGATTTGATTATGGTGATCATGGATGATAAGAACTTGTACAACTCCACGATCCACTGCAACAGTTCGGTGAAGAAATAAAAAAAGCTTTTAAAAACATCAAATTGACATACACTTCAGTCATTATAAACTTTGTTTGGACACCTCTCCTAGCATGGCTGCTGGCACTGGTATTTCTAGGTGATAACCCAGCATTGTATATTGGATTTATTATGCTTATGGTTACACCATGCACTGATTGATATTTAATCTTTACAGGGATAGCAAAAGGAAATGTTGCGTTATCAACGGCAATCTTACCTTTAAACTTAATCTTACAAGTCATTATGCTGCCTATTTATCTTCTTATTTTTGGTGGAACGACTGGAGTTATAGAGCTTTCATTTCTAATGAAAGTATCTTAATTGTTTTATTTATACCATTAGTTTTAGCTTTTCTAACAAAAATGTTCTTGAGAAATAAGCAGCAGGTAAGAGATCATCTTTTATCCAATCTCAGCGTATTACCGATTATTTTTCTAAGTCTTGCAATCGTTGCTATGTTTGCTTCACAAGGGCAATTATTGCTTGATAATTTAGATTTAATGTGGCAAATTACCATACCAATCCTTTTATTTTTTATTGTAAACTTCTTCGTCGGTCAAAAGATTGGAAAGCTTATGAAGTTCCCGAACTCCGACAGAACAAGTTTAAGCTTAACAACTTTAGCTAGAAATTCGCCTATCGCTTTAGCAATTGCTATTACCGCATTTCCAGACCAACCATTAATATCTCTGACATTAGTTATAGGACCATTATTGGAATTACCTATTCTAGCTATCTTTACTCAACTTTTATTATTTATTTCTAAAAATAAAAGTACATAAAAACTAGCACACATCAATCTATCAAATGATGTGTGCTTTCATATTGATGGATAAAAAAGACTGGTTTTTATTCTGCTTTATTTATCAACTCAAATGATTCTTCAGAACCATTCCATTTAACAATTACAGGTATGGTTTCATCTTTGTTGATTTTAGCTCCAGTTCCTCCACCACTTGTTCTAAATGAAATATCATTAGGTGGTTGGTCAAACTCCCTGCTAACACTGCTTCCTCCAGCTGATGTTTGATAAGAATAATCAAGATTCTTTATTGACTGCATCTCATCTAAAGAACCTTTAAATGTAAGTACAAATGTATCCTTTTTTTCATGTGAGTAGGTAGTTCTATTATTTTCTTCTCCCCATATCTCTGTTCCTTCATAAATGTACTCAGCTTCCCAATATTGTCCTTCGCCTGTAAATAAATAATCGTGCTTAATAACTTCCTCATTGGAACAAGCAGAAAGCAACAGAGTTAATAGTAATAGTGAAATCGGAACTAAACTTTTCATCTCCACATTCTCCTTCCAATAATAACCTTAACATACAAAAAGGAACCGATGAATCTCTCCTTTTAAAAACTATTATGTTACTCAATCATCGCTCTCGTTCGTAAATAACATGAAACAATTACTTTTTTAGATTTGCCTTCATTAATGAAGAAATCTGTTGCTCATCAGTATTTGAAATTTGTTCTAGTTGATTTATAACTAGCTCTTGTCGCAGTGCTGAATGGTTTTGACTTAATTTAGCTTTTCCTTCTATCTTAGTGATTTTTATTTTGAAACCTTGAACTCCTTTGTTCATGCCAGCGAGGAACTCAGGATCTACCTCTCCTAAGCTGTATGAACTGTCAGGAGTTTCATATTTCACTACCAATTCATGTAAGGAATCCATTAACTCATTTTCATCTTCTAAAAGCTCGACTTCTCCATAAACATGAACGGTTACATAATTCCAAGTTGGTACTGCTTTATTTGTTTCATACCAGGATGGGGATATATAACAATGAGGACCGTGGAAAACAGCTAAAACGGTTTGATTTTCGATATCTTTCCACTGAGGATTTGGACGAGCAAAGTGTCCATATAAATATGTATTTTTCTTATTCAAAAGTAACGGTAAATGAGTTGCAAATGGCACTCCATTATGCTCTGAAAAAAGAGTCGCAAAACTAAATTCTTTCATAATCTCGTAATTCATTGTTTCTGTGACTTTAAAATGTGAAGGAATATACATACTAATCCACCTTTCAAAAAGTTAGTTGAGTGTTTTGGTCATAATAAAGTCCACTTGTTCTTCATCACCCATATAAAAAGAGTGGGCTCCAGTTTGAACAAACCCCATTTTTTTATAAAAAGCAATAGCATTTTCATTTTTTTCCCATACGCCTAACCAAACTTTCTTTTTATTACGTTCCACCGCCATTTTCATAGCTTTATCTAGTAGATATTTACCAAGTCCATGTTTTTGAAATTTGTTCTTTATATAAATCCTTTCAATTTCAAGTGATTCACCACCCATATCTTCAGACTGAGCGTCATTGGTATTAACCTTTAAATAACCAGCAACCTCTTTATTAAAATAAACAAAAAAGAATTGCGAGAAAAGGTTGGATAATTCATTTTCCAATTGTTTAGAATGAAATGCTTTTTCCAGATAGGCTTTCATATTTTCAGGCGAATTTTGTCCTTTAAATGTTTCATTGAATGTTTCAATACTTATTTCTTGGAGTATTTGTAATTCTTCAAGGTTGCACTTTTTTATTTTTACAGTCATCTTCATACATCGCCCCTTCAGATAATCAATAATTTCTCTTGTTTCCCTTTTTTACAAATTCCCAGTCTTTCTCTATATTTTTCCTCACTCTTTGAAGAAGATCGAAAATGGCTTCCACTTCTCTTTCGGAAAATCCCTTTAATGCAACCGTATTGGAATAATCATTTTCTCTTTTTATAAAAGGAAAAACATGTTTTCCTTTCTCTGTTGGGAAAAGTTTTTTGATTTTTTTGTTATGTGTATCTTCTTTCTTTTCAATAAAGCCATTCATTTCAAGTTTTTTTATAGCACGAGCTGCTGTTGTTCGATCTACTTTTATCATCTCAGCTAACTTTTCTTGAATGATCCCTGGGGTTTCACATATTCGTACAAGATACAAATACTGCCCCTTTGTTAGGTCATATTCTTTAAACTCTATATTACTTATAGAATCTAACGCCCTTGCTATCATCCCAATTTCACGAAGAATTTCCTTCATAATTACCTCCTTTGTATATATTTATGTTGCAAATGCAACATAAATGACACACGTTAAATTCAACCTATTATTGTTGTATTTACAACAATAAAAAAACTCTAGTAAAGTGATACTAACAGACAGTTGTCATTTGGTCTTCATTTTTAGTTGTTTATTCTTATGTCAGCACTTTAATTATCCTCAAGCAAACGGGCTCTATTGAAGGATAATAGTGAAGAAATAGATTATTGGACAAGAAGAAAACGGTATGTTTAACTTAAATACGCTCATTAAAGAAGACGGTCTCTATTTTGTAAAAATAAAAGCAAAAACGATTGATTCCAAAGTGATGCCAACGAAACAATTTATTGCGGGCTCCCTCTCCGAAGAAGACATTGATTCTCTACCAAGTAAAAGGGATGAAGGACATCATGAAAGTCATCATTAACACATAATAAATTCTAACCTGCTTTGCAATTGAAATTTTGGTAGTTTCAAAACCAACCTTTTTCACGGAAGAGTGCGTTGATTGTCTTGATCAACGCACTCTTTTGTTATATAAGTCGGTTGTCATCTTCTTTTATTAACCCGTATACATAATGATCAACAAATCTATCATATATAAATTCAGAACTTCTTAGACAACCCTCTTTTTGAAAGCCTAGCCTTTCAGGAATAGCTTGGCTTTTATAATTTTCCGTTGCTGCCCGGATTTCTATTCTTTTTAAATTTAATTCATTAAAACAATATTCTATAACTGATTTACAAGCACTGGTCATTAACCCTTTACCTTGAAATCCTTCACCTAACCAATAGCCAATTGAAGTTGATTTATTAGCCCAGTTTATACCATGTAACCCTATTACTCCGGCCAATTCGCCCTTATACCAAATACCAGCTTGAAAGCCATTATTATTACTAAATTGCTTAAGTGTAACTTCTATAAACTCCTTTGAATTGCTTATGTCTTTTGTGGAATCTACCCAAGGCAGCCATTCCCTGAGATAATCTCTTGAATTATCTGTTAACATGAAAAGATTATCTGCATGCCTAGGTTCTAACAAACGCAACTCAGAATCATCATTAAGTTTAAAATAAAACATACTTTCCCCTCTCTTGTATAGTTATTTAAGGATTTGTAAAGTAACCTTTTCATTTCCGCATTCTCCTTCATATTAAAGAGATCTGCTCGTTACTTAAATCATCGTTGTTTTGAGTTTAACATTCATTTCCTTTTGTGTGTCACAAAAAGAAAATGCGTCCCTGTTTTAATACAGGAACGCAATCATTAGTTGAAGAAGTGGCTATCCACAATATAGAAATTTCATATTGATTTATGAAGAACTTTTCCTCTGTATTTCTGTTCTGTTTTGTCATTCATCGGCTTTATGAAGAACTTTTCCTCTGTATTTCTAGTCTGTTTGTCATTCATCGGCTTTATGAAGAATTTTTCCTCTGTATTTCTAGTCTGTTTTGTCATTCATCGGCTTTATGAAAGACTTTTCCCTAACTTCTCTATTTTGTTTTAGCCTTCATCACTTTTGTGAAAGGCATAACAAGCAGTTACTTTTTCATTTATATAAGTTTGAAAAGGCTCTATTCCCTGTTCTAGGAATGCCTAGTACACATCTTCCCGCTTCATTCTGAGTTACGCCAATAACTTCAACAAAGTGTGGGCCAAAATATCTAGCTTTCACTTGCAAGCATTTGTGCAGCTAGATCATGCATGTCTTTCATACCTGAGACATTAGCGTATTCGGCAACAGTGATGCCACTTGTTGAAAGAAGTTCGACAATATGCTCATCCATTCTTGACCAAGTTTTACCCCCGGCATTGTCATAAGCGCCGATTAATTTTGTTAGTCCATCTCTACCAAAGAGTAGGTGATGCGACATGAAATCTACAGACACATCAGCTATCCCAACTTCTGTCCAATCAATTAAGCCAGTTACATGATTGTCCTTATCGATTAGGGTATGACCTGGATGGAGGTCTCCATGTTTTACCCCTACATGAGATGGCCAAAAAGAGTCTTCAGCTAGCCATGCCTGCCAGCGGTCCCATAAATTTTGATTGATATCGTATTGTTCTTTCACCCGTTCCATTCGCCGTTTCATGGATACCCTTAACTCACTAGCACTAAGAATTTCCATACCGATATTTTTAAATTCTTGGTGAGGTAATGAGTGTAACTCGGCTAAAACTCTTCCTAATGATTGATAATATTCAACTGGTACTTTGGTTTCATCAAAACTCCATATATATCCTTGTTGTTCAATGTCAACAGTAGCGGCAGGAACTCCACTTAATTGTTTATACGCAATTAAGTCCTCTGAGAAGATAGACCAATCGGGAACTTCGAAGCTTGCATAATTACAAATGAGTTCTAACGCTTTTTTCTCTTGTATGGCATGTCTCATAGATTCTGGTCTACGTGGAATCCTTAGTATCCATTTATTCCCGCTTTGATCTTTGGCATGTGCTACTCGAAAGTCAACACCAGACTCATTAATTTTTATCGTGTCTTCTAAAATATCTAGTCCTTTAAAATTTGCTAATTGTTTAACTTTAAGTGTATTCATGTTCATTTCCTCCAAATATTCATTTTATAGTTGTCGTCCAATTTAATTAATCAGTTTCAATCTTTGTTCGATTTTCACACTCCCTTTTTTGTGGAATTAAAAGGAATGTAATCAAAAAAACACAGACCGACTACTGTCTGTGTTTCTGAGTAAACGAGGCTATATCAAATAGATGTCTTCCTTTGTATGAGTAAAAAAGACATACGAAAAAAAGACAGATGTATTCTGCCTTTCTTCACGTAAAAAAGTGTATACTTTCCCGTTGAAGATTATTAAAAATGTGCAGACTACTCCCGTTTACTCTGCTTTAAGAAAACAGAGCCTTTGAACATATTAAGTTACTTATTGTTCAAAGTTTTCTGGCGTAATCTTCCTGCATGCATCATTTTTAATAACCCTCCTTTCAATAAGGTACCAAAACTATACCTTATCTATCATTATATATCAAGAATAAAATGCTCAAAATCCTTATCAAAAAAGGATCTAATACATTTTTAGGATATTTTTGGAATAAGGAAAAGATTTGCTGAAACATACAATCCTCTAATTTTCTATTCCCGCCAAAAATTCGTATATTCTGCTTTATCCTTAATATTAAATTTAATCATTTTCTCAAGCAATTCGTAGTTCACCGGCTCCTTCCACGGAATTCGAAACAATCCTTTGGTAGCGCTGTAGCCTGCTTGTGCAATCTCATCAGCAAAGTGCGCCATTCCTACTTCTTCGGGTGAAACGCTCATATGATGCTTCGCTGTGGAAAAGCCGATAATATATGTGCCGTGATCGGAAAACATAGGAGTATTCCACTTGATTTGTGGTTCCAAATGTGGGAATTCATTAGCAACCCACGTCAAAATTTCCTCTGTTCGGTCACGATGGTCAGGGTTATCGATACCTGCTAAATATTTTTCAAATACTTCCATATGTGTTCCCTCCTTAAAAAATTTCCACGTTCCGCTATCGATTCACGTAGCGAAACAAACTAAGTAGTAGTATTACTACAATTGTAGTTGATTTTCTGCTATATCGGCTTAATAAGAACTTCCCAAGCCTTAACTGGAGTTACTTGATTATGATTTCATCTTTAACATAGTCTATTAGCCATCCCTAAACTTCAGTGTTTCTTCGTTTTTAATTGTTATGTCCGTAAAATCTTCTCCATCGCTTTTCCTTTTGCTAACTCATCGATCAGCTTATCCAAATAGCGAATTTCCTGCATAGTTGGTTCTTCGATGTCTTCCACTCGGACACCGCAGACCACACCTTTGATCAAAGCACGCGCAGGATTCAGTTTGGGAGCTTCCGCAAAGAAAGTCTCAAAGTCTGTCTGTTTTTCCAGGTGCGCTTCTAACTCTTCCTGGCTATACCCTGTCAACCAACGGATGATTTCATCGACTTCTGTTTTCGTACGTCCTTTTTTCTCCGCCTTTGTAACGTAATGGGGATAGACTCTTGCGACACTCATTGTATAAATCTGATGTTTGGTCATGATACATCCTCCCTTATATGAATGGTTCTTTTTTAGAGATCACTTAATACTGTTGAATATAAACATTGATTCTACTAAATCTGAGAATTCTAAACTAATTAGTCCAGTACCGCTCCCATAGTCTATATTTACTATTTCGTTATGCTTGTCTTACTACTGTTTAAGTACTTTTTTCATATACATACAAAAAGGTAGCTCCTAATCAATTACAAATATCTCTCCATTATAACGTAGGATTTCCCGTCTTTTATAAAGTTGGATTTGCTCTCTTGTAAACCAAACTTCCTATAAAAATCAACCTTATTTATTCTGGCATTACACCAAATTCTCTTGACGCCACGGATCTTCGCTTCCTTCAATACAAAATCTAACAAGGCACTTCCATACCCTTTCCCTTGTTCTTGTTGTAGAGTTGCAAACTTTCTAAATTGGGCTTCTTCATTATTTATAAAAAGTGAAACGACAGAAATCAATTTGTTTTCCCTAATAAGACCAAAATGAAAACCTAAATCATCATCTTCTAATTTTATATAATCAAAAGGTTTATCTGACCACATAACTTGATGCCTTAATTCCCACACTTGTTGCTTATCAACTTTTCTAATCGTGGTTTCCATATTCCCCTCCTGTCTTCTTTTTCTATCTATTAATAATTCTGGCACAACGGATTGTATATTTCTCCAGCTAACATCTTTTCTTTCACTGTTCTCATTTTTTAATGGTTTAATAATATCATTTTTAACAATTAAATGCTTACTTCTTTTCAAACACCCTCTACTACCTTATTTCTGGAATTTAGCCCCGTTACCTGAATTACGACGATAATTTCTTTCGTTGCTTGGTATAGAAAAGGGCAAAAGGGACATGGTGGTAATAATATGAATTAGATAGAAAGAAGGGGAAGTTGTGGAGGTTTGGAATGGTTCAGAGGATTTGCCTATATACGGATTTATTATACGAGCTACTATCATATATGTTTACATTTTTATGGTAGTGAAAATCCTAGGTCAACGCTCGATGGTTTCATTTCATCCCATTGATTTTATTTTTGCAGTTATTATAGGGGATGTGGTTGGTGAACCTTTATCAAGTGGAGATATTGCGCTCGGCGGTCCCTTGGCTGCTGCTTCATTTATTGCTGGGTTACACCTTACCCTATCTTACTTAGCTCTTAAGAACGCCAGGATAAGGCGTATCGTAGAGGCGGAACCAATTATTATCATTAATAAAGGACACATCTTGGTAGATGAAATGCGTAAAGCGAAAATTACGGTTGAATCACTTATGATGGATTTAAGACTAAACCAAGCGAGCGATTTAACGGAGATTGATTATGCCATTTTAGAACCTAATGGACAGATTAGCGTTATAAAAAAATCCAAATATGACTCATTAACACCTAACGACATGATGAAAGTTCCCCCTGAGAAAGGATATCCTTCTGTACTTATCTTAGAAGGGAAGATCAACTATGCAAATTTAGAAAAGTTAGGCCTTACTACTGCCTGGCTACAGGAGCAAGCTGAAAGCCACGGATTTGAAAGTATTAAAGAAATATTCTTATTAACTATGGATGATAGAAGTAAACGAATATTTGTAAGTGGCCAAACTATGAGAGATATTGTTTAAAAAAATGTAAAGAAGACCGCGCATCTCAAACAAATTAATGCGACTTCTCAAGCAAGAAAACAACTCTGTTTGTAAGCTTTGTTTTGTGTTTCTCAGTGTCCGTGAATCTTTGAATAACAGTTAAGAATTAGCAACCGAAATATCAATTTATCTTCGGTTGCTTTTATTTATTTGATTTTACTTAGTTTAATACCCTTGTTTCTACGGTTTATTGATTTCAATCTCATTTCAGCATAGAAATTATCTATCTTCTATATTGGTAAGAACACTTATAAGGCAATAAGATATATCATATTAGTAAATTTAATATTAAGTAAAACTTGCTTCTCAACCTGTTAAAAAAGCAACGAATATATATCGTTTTTATAGAATTCAGCTTTTACAAAAATAGAGCTTACCACTTGTAAGCCCTATTTTTTATGAGTTCATTCGTGAGGATAGTGATGGCAGAAACCAGCCCCTAACCCGAAAATGGTTTTGCTATATTCACTTTCCTCACGAATTGACTTTATAGCAAAGTAGTTACTTTCAATTTTGTGTATCCATTTACAAACAATTAGCGAGTGATTCCAATTAGTTGGAATTACCATATAGTTTCTTACCAATTATGAAGCTTTTACTTTTTCGAAGGAGTGATTGCAATGAAAAGGCTGGAACATGTTAGTTTGGGGACTCGATCAGTTTGGGCAGGAGAAAAAGACTACCTAGTACATGGAGCAACACAAGTACCAGTTGTCCATAGCGTCTCATTCGGGTATGATGACATTGATCACTGGTTCCAAGTAGCCACCGGTAAAAAGCCTGGTCATATTTATGGAAGAAACACGAATCCGACTGTTCAAGCTTTCGAAGACAAAGTGAAAAATTTAGAGAGCGCCCAAGCGGCCACTAGCTTTTCAACTGGCATGGCTGCAATTAGTAACTCTTTAGCTACAGTGCTATCACCAGGAGATCGTATTGTATCTATAAAAGACACGTATGGTGGAACGAATAAAATTTTCTCAGAATTCCTCCCAAAACTTAACATAGACGTTACCCTTTGCGAAACAGGAAATCACGAAACCCTTGAAGCTGAAGTGAAAAAAGGATGCAAAATTCTTTACTTAGAAACCCCTACAAATCCGACAGTGAAAATTACAGACATCGAACGAATGGTCAAAGTCGCTCATAAAGTTGGCGCCCTTGTATTTGTCGATAATACATTTGCTACCCCTATCCTTCAAAACCCTCTTGAATTCGGTGTTGACTTAGTCATTCATAGTGCGACTAAGTTCTTAGGAGGCCACGCTGATGCACTAGGCGGGGTAGTTTGCAGTAATGATAGGACGCTAATAGAAAGAATTTTTCATTACCGTGAAATCAATGGGGCTAGCCTTGATCCTATGGCTGCCTATTTACTATTGCGTGGAATGAAAACGCTACATTTAAGGGTTAAACAGCAATGTGAGAGTGCCGAGAAGATTGCACGCTTTTTACAAAAACACGAAAAGGTAGATAAGGTATTTTACCCTGGATTAGAAACCCATCCTAATCACGAGATAGCTAAGCAGCAAATGCGGGGGTTCGGTGGAATGTTAAGCTTTGCTGTTAAAGGAGAGTTAGATTCGGTTCGCAAATTTTTGCCTAAATTAAAATTTGCCAATAAGGCCGCTAACCTTGGTGCAGTCGAAACAACAGTAGGTCCAGCTCGAACGACAAGTCATATTGAAAATACCCCCGAAGAGCGCGCTGCATTAGGAATACCAGAGGGACTTGTTCGCTATTCGGTAGGGATTGAGGAAGTCGATGATTTACTTGATGATTTAAAAGATGCTTTAAGCTTTATTTGAGAAAGAAAAACTAATTTTTTCAATAAATATTACAGATCAGGACATTCCTTATCTTTAAAACAATAACCTTCTTCTCTTCATTCGCATTCAGCCAATCAGGTTAGACCTAGTTGGCTGTTATTTTTTTCGGTAAAGAAGGCAACTGCTCTTATTTCACAAACGCTCTCATTTCATCAAAGAACGAAAATACTTTTTCTATCTTGTAATTTTCCTACAAACGTAAATCATTTGATAACTATCTTCTGTTAAAGGAGTTTCATTCCAATCTGCGTAAACATTGATTATTTCAAATCCATTAACAGTTAAAATCCGTTCCATTTCTTTTGGAAATACATAACGTAAGCTTATACTGGTCCTTACTTCATTGATTACCTCTTCATCCATATTTTTAAATTTTCTAATTGTTGTATTATGCTGCACTTGATTTAAGGGGTCATAGCTACAAATCGTATAAACATCTACGTTATTTTGAGTTTCCGTATCTATATAAGTCTTCCAATATTCCTCTTTACTCTGTTGAAATAATTCCTCCTTACTTGGAAATCTTGTACCGAAAATAAATATCCCGTTAGTTTCTAGATGCCTGTTAACTGACATTAACAACCCATCTTGAGCATCATTTGTGAGGAAATGTTGAAACGAATTACCTACGGAATAGATGAACTTACTTTTTACATTCAAATCTAACTTAGAGCAGTCTTGTGTTATCCAATCTATTTGTAAATTTAGATTAGACGTTTTCTTTCTTGCTTCATTTAACATACCTTTATGAAGGTCCACACCTATTAGTTTGTATCCTTTCCTTGCTAAAGGTATAGTTGCTCTACCTGTACCACAAGCTAAATCAATAATTATTCCTTCTGTTCTTGATGCCCATTTTTCTAAAAAAGTAATATCCTCTAGATATATATTATTCTCCTTATCATATAAAATAGGGTCATTATATTCTTCAAAATTATCTAATGTCGTTTTATCAGTCATTAAAACCCTCCTTGAAGAAAATTAATTTGCATCCTAAAGACCCAGTCTTTACTAAAGAAAGTGCAATCCACTACTTATTCAAGGATTGCACTACATTGATGAAGAGAAGCTATTAATGCTGCTACTTTAAAACAACATGGAATAGACTCATTCAATTCTTTTAAAAGTTTTAAGGATAGTTATAACACCTATAAACCCTGAAACTGCAAATACTATTGGAACAAATACTAGAGAAACATCAGTTGGAAATTCTACTAGTAAGCGATATACCCCAAAGAGACAAATAATCAGTGATCCAATTAACCCAATCTTCGCTTTTGTTTTTCTATTCATTTTCAAGCACCACCTTGAAACAATTAAAATCTTTACTTCCATATTAATTAGTAACCCTTGCAAAGTGTTAAGTCGTTCCTGTAAGTGGATTACCATGTTATCCAACAAGCCCGAAGAAATTCGTCTTGTATATCAAAACGAATAATATCGTTGCAAACGCTAATTGACTTAGAGTTAATCGATAAGCATTTCTATTTTCTGCGTATTTCCATTCCATATATGCTTGAGTTGTTCCTGACAAAAATATAAAAATAAGTATGATAAACCATGTTTCAAAAAACCACATACGATCCATGTAATCCCTTTGGATATTAAGGATGTACCCAATTATAATCATGACAATAACAAAAGTTCTGATCGACCAATCAATTTTTTTGTGTTTATTGTTAACGTGATGATATAAAAAAAGACTTTCTCTCTTTACTTTTAACCACCTTCTCATAATTACATCAAATGATACGATCAATACTACAACAACCGTTAATAACAGTACTAAATTCAGCCAAAAATTCGGTTCTAAGCCATAATACACAACATCCCACCTCTCAGTAAATGGCCATTGGGTGCCTTCCCACCCTATTTTTTTATCTTATATATACGCTTTTAGAAGAAGCAGGTTTCACTTATATCACTTTTTCAACATCAGATTATGTTAAAATAACAACCCTACATATTTGTGCACGAAAGATCGGGTTGCTAGATGGATATTTTGTTACTCTTTTTGTGAAAGGGAGGTCTTCCGTATGGATTCGCTAGAAAACTTGAATAGAGCCATTGACTACATCGAAGCACATTTGAAAGAGAAGATTAACTTTGAAGTAGTGGCGAGGTTAGCACAATGTTCTGAATACCATTTCAAACGAATGTTTTCATTTCTTGCCGGCGTGACACTTTCGGAATACATTCGACGAAGACGTCTTACACTTGCAGCATTTGATTTGAAAGACCGGGACATGAAAGTGATTGATGTGGCAATCACATATGGCTACCATTCACCCGATTCCTTTGCAAGGGCATTTCACAACCTTCATGGAGTCACTCCATCAGAAGCTAGGGCGAATGGACATTCACTAAAAGCTTATCCCCGCATGACCTTCCAATTAACCATAAAGGGAGGAACCGAAATGAATTATCGTTTGGAAGAAATGGGTGCATTTAAAATTGTAGGAGTAAAAAACAGGATCAAATTAGTTGCGGGTGGAACGAACCCTGAGATTGATGAGATGTGGGAAACCATAAGTGCACACACAATCAATGAGATTGAACAAATCTCCAATATCGAACCACATGGTTTGCTTAATGTTTGCGCAAATTTTTCAGATGACCAAACAAACGAGGGCGAACTGGATTATTATATTGCCGCTGCAACTACAAAGGAATCTCCCCTTCATTTTGCCGAACTACACATTCCTGCTCTCTCATGGGCTGTATTCGAGATAGAAGGAGATTGGGACCGAGTCCAAGATATGTGGGGACGAATATATTCAGAGTGGTTCCCTTCCTCTGGGTATGAGCATGCAGAAGCTCCTGAAATACTAGCAAGCAAAGAGGAGAAGAGTGAAATTTGGATACCAGTGGTTAAGAAGTAACAATGCTAAGCCTAGTTCCAATGGAATTAGGCTTGTTTTATTGGTAATTGTTTAAAAGGGCAAAACAATCCCACCTTCTTTAGAAAAAGGAAAGTTAGCCTCTTGTAAGCTCCCATATCTCTTTTAATACAGGCATTTCTTCAAATTCACTCTCAGTTACTAACTCCCACTGGATTCCTGCTGGCTTCCTATAAGGGGAGTTAGTTTTAATTAATTCACTTTCAGTTGCTATCCTGTCAACTGTTAGATCAAACGGATCCCTTGGTATATCAATATCTGTTAATTGTGCACTATGGACAGTTCCTATAACTGGAACATCCGGATTCCCAAGTTCTCGCATAATGGCATATTCCCTATCTGCATATCCTTCACCTTTACCAATTCTTCTACCGTCTTTATGTAGCGCGACAGAGCCAACGAAAAATAGATCTATTTTTGGAACTTCAGTAAGCACAATTTCTCTTCCGTATGATTTCATGTGGGAAAGACTAGCTGCCTTTCTTTCTTCACCAGCAGGAACCCATTCTGGCTTGATCATAATAAAGCCAGCTTTTAGCCTTGGTGTAGGCACGAGTAGGACCTTTCCGTCTTTTAAAATTTGTGCTCTGTTTGGAAGTTGAGGAGCATCTGGGTTAACCTTAATTACTTTTGCTTTTTCATATTCAGGCATAGTTATTACAAAATTCGCCGCCTTTTCTGCACCTTTGAAATTCGGAATACGGTTTTGTAATGGAAAGGGAAACCTCCCTAATTTGTTTCCTGTTAAATATTCCCATTTCAACTCACGAATTTCTTGCTTAGTTACCATTAAATACACCTACTATTAAGTATAATTTATAAAAATAAAACTCAAGCCACGAAGTTTAAACGAAACACGATTGCTGGAATTAGGATGATTTTAAAAATAAAGCTAGCCGTCAAACATTTATACGGCTAGCTTTTACTATATATGATCACTTGTTCCATTAACAAGTTGTGCAATACTTACGCTCAAATGAATAAGACAGTGCATCTTCAATTGTAGCAAAGCACATCTCTACTACTTTCTTCCCTTTTAATTCAGATACAAGGCAAAAGTGCTCGTCCATTTTCTCAATTACCATCGAATTATTTACTTTATACATGATTATTCCTCCTTGCTACTTCTTATGAATGCCAACTTTTTTCTTAGTTTATCACCAACAAAATCTAAAATCAATACTTATTAATAATTAATATCAAGAAGTATTTTGTTTTGTTTTAGATTTATTCGCCTCTCTATAGATAATCGAAATGATTCCATCATTAAAAATGGATAAAATTCCTAGTTGAATTTTTTTATTTTTTTTCAATATCCCTATTGATATTTTGATTAGATGTTGCTACGCTAGAGAAGCATTATTTGGAGAGCTAAATTTTACTGAAATCAGGTCTTTCCAAGCAGATAATTTTGACCACTTACAAACGGTAAGTTAAAGCCATACGGACAGCTGGTCAAAGCCGACTGGCAACTTAGTTGCCTTATTGATTGAGTTAAAAGCTCAAATTTTATAAGTTGGTTACTTTACAACCAGTGCATTTTGCACATCAACTTGTGAAACGGTCAATAAGAGTGCTAAAAAGTAATTATTTGCTATATAGACTCTGATCCAATTAAGATATTTGAAATATTAAAGAGCTTTCTATCATAATGTTCTTAGACTTTTATGGTAGCAGACGTATACATATGACGTTTGTCAGGAATTACTATGCTTTTTAATATTTATGACTAATAATATCTTAGCAAGTGTTGTGCGCAATCATGCGTTTGGCACTTGCTTTTTGTTGTTCAAACGTTTCTTGATAGGTTATACCCATAAAATCTTTGGGTATAGATATTCTATGAGTTTGTTAAGACTTCTCTTCCATTTGTAAAATTTATTTAGTTAGGAGATAGGATAATGGGAAAAGCGCTTATTATTGGTTGTGGTGGAGTGGCATCTGTAGCCATCCACAAATGTGTTCAAAACAGCGAGGTATTTGAAGAAATTTGTATTGCAAGTCGTACAAAGTCAAAATGTGATGATTTAAAAGCGAAACTCGATGGCGGGAAAACGAAAATTACGACTGCACAAGTTGATGCAAACAATGTTGATGAATTAATCGCATTAATCGAAGAGGTAAAGCCAGATATCGTTATAAACTTAGCGTTGCCATATCAAGATTTAACAATTATGGATGCTTGCCTTGCAACAAAAACACACTACTTGGATACAGCGAATTATGAGCCGGAAGATACGGCAAAGTTTGAATACAAATGGCAGTGGGATTACCGCGAGCGTTTTGAAAAAGCTGGAATCACAGCTCTTTTAGGAAGCGGATTTGATCCTGGGGTAACAGGTGTCTTTTCTGCCCATGCACTAAAGCATCACTTTGATGAAATTGAATACATCGATATTCTTGACTGTAACGCAGGAGATCATGGCTATCCTTTTGCTACGAACTTTAACCCTGAGATCAACATCCGTGAAGTTTCTGCAAACGGACGTTACTGGGAAAACGGCGAATGGGTAGAAACGAATCCAATGGAAATCAAACGTGTCTACAACTTCCCAGAAATCGGGGAAAAAGATATGTACTTATTATATCATGAAGAGCTTGAATCTCTTGCTGTCAATATCCCTGGCATTAAACGTATTCGCTTCTTCATGACATTTGGCGAGAGCTACTTAACTCATTTAAAATGTCTTGAAAATGTTGGTTTAACTTCAATTGAGCCAATTGAATATGAAGGGAAAGAAATTGTTCCACTTCAATTCTTAAAAGCACTACTACCTGATCCATCTACTCTTGGCCCACGTACAAAAGGAAAAACAAACATCGGTTGTATTTTCAAAGGGAAAAAAGATGGAAAAGAAAAAACATACTACGTATACAACGTATGTGACCACCAAGAATGCTTCAATGAAGTAGGCTCACAAGCAGTCTCTTATACAACAGGTGTTCCTGCCATGATCGGTGCTATGATGATTATGACTGGAAAATGGAACAAAGCAGGCGTATACAACATTGAAGAATTCGATCCAGATCCATTCATGGAAGCATTAAACAAGTGGGGCTTACCTTGGAAAGAAAGCTTAAACCCAGAACTTGTGGATAATGAGCCGATCAAAGAAGCGGAGACTGTACGTTAAAATGCGGTTTGAAGAATTACCAACACCTTGTTATGTAGTAGATGAAAATCTTTTGGAAAAGAACCTAAAGACTTTAAACGGCGTCATGGAGCGGACAGGTGCGAAAATCATCCTGGCACAAAAGGCTTTCTCGATGTCGACGATGTACCCCCTTATTGGGAAGTATTTGAGCGGGACAGCAGCAAGCGGGTTATATGAAGCAAGACTTGGTCATGAAGAGTTGGGCAAAGAAAATCATGTCTTTGCCCCAGCTTATCGTGATGATGAGATTGACGAAATCATTTCTTATTGTGATCATATTATCTTTAACTCTTTCTCGCAGATAGAAAAGTTTAAGGACAAAGTACTTCAAGCTGGTAAAAAAGTCGGCTTGCGTATCAATCCTGAGCACTCTACTCAGGTTGGGCATGCGATTTATGATCCATGCTCACCCGGTTCACGTTTTGGTGTTACCATTGAGAACTTCCGTCCAGAGCTTCTTGATGGTGTATCTGGGTTTCATTTCCACACCCTTTGTGAACAAAATTCTGACGACTTAGAAACAACACTTAATGCAGTCGAAGAAAAATTCGGCCCTTGGCTATCACAAATGGAATGGATCAATTTCGGCGGCGGCCATCACATTACTAGAGAAGATTATGACATTTCATTATTAGAAGAATGTATTAAGAGAATGCAAACGAAATACGATTTAGAAGTATATCTTGAGCCAGGAGAAGCAATTGCGCTAAACGCCGGATTTCTAGTTACAACGGTTCTTGATACCCTTCAAAACGGTATGGATATTGCCATCCTTGATACGTCTGCAACATGTCATATGCCAGATGTACTTGAAATGCCTTATCGCCCTCCTCTTCTAGGATCAGGTGAAAAAGGCGAAAAGTCATTTACATATCGACTAGGTGGACAAACATGTCTTGCTGGTGATGTCATTGGAGAATATTCATTTGACGAGCCATTAAAAAGCGGAGATCGATTAGTGTTTGGAGATATGGCGATCTACACAATGGTGAAAAACACAACATTTAACGGAATGCCATTACCAGCGATAGCTCTGAAAGATAAAGATGGAGATTACCGTATTGTACGTGAGTTTGGTTATGAGGACTTTAAGGTGAGACTTGCGTAATCAATTGGAAGCACGATCTCAAAATGGTCGCTCTCCTCTCAAAGATTAAATTTGAAAGAACCAGATTCTTATAAGAGAATTTGGTTCTTTTTCTTTTGGTTATGTTAAATACAAAAATCGATATAGAAAGAAAACAGACGTTTTTTGAAAGGGAGCCGACTTTCTTTATCTACATATGTAACAAAACGGACACCCTGCTTTGTTTATTACCTCGTATAGCTACATGAAAATATGTCAAGTCACCTTCTACTCCACTTCCTATTCTTAAAAACCACAAGGAATTACCGTAACCAATGGAGAATTTTATATAGATGAAAGCACTTACTTAAAATACAGGAGGATTCATAATCAATGAAAAAAACAATTTTCATAACAGGCGCAGATAGAGGATTAGGTTTAGCTCTGTCAAAGGTTTTCTTGAAATCTAATTTCAAAGTTTTTGCTGGTCGCTACATGACGGAGTGGGCTGAGCTTGACGAATTAAAGAAGGAGCATGGTGATGATTTACACATTATTACATTAGATGTTACCGATCAGCAATCTGTGGATCATGCTGCGGACTATATTAAAGAGCAAGCCGGCCAATTAGATATTTTGATTAACAATGCAGCTATTTATAAGGATCGCTCTGAGGATTTATTTGGAGAGTTTAATTATGACGATATGATGGCTCATTATAACACCAATGCCTTAGGGCCGTTACGTGTATCCAAATCTGTCGTTCCATTATTAATGAAAGGTGATAGTAAGATCCTCGCAAATATTTCTTCAGAAGCTGCGAGTTTAGCAGATTCTTGGAGAAAGAAAGAGTATGGCTATTGCATGTCAAAAACTGCATTAAATATGCAATTAACGATCTTACAAAACCAATTAGAGGAATATGGAATCAAAGTATTAGCTTTCCATCCAGGTTATGTGAAGACGTATATTTTTGGTGACTTTAATCCTGATGCAACGATTGATGCGATCGAATCAGCGACTGGGATTATGGAGCAAATTTTAAAATCCCCGGCGATCGATGAACACATGTACATTGACTATCAAGGAAATAAACTAAACTGGTAAGGAGAGATAAGATTGATTAGGATCATAGCACTAGTAGGCGATTACTGGCATGCTGGAGATGATGCCAAAGTTGGTTTGGAATCTGCAATTGACAGAATGCCAAACAAAAAAGACGTTCACCTTCAGTACATTACTCACGAGGAAGTTTCCAAAGCTCTAGATGAGAAACCAGACTTATTGATCAATGCAAAAATGGATCAACTAAACCCTAAGGATGAACACGTCATTACTTGGTTAACAGAAGAATTGGACCAAAAGCTTGCCACCTATGTTAAGGAAGGAGGCAGCGTGCTAGCTTGGCATGCTGGGATGGCTGGATATAAACGGGAAAGCAAATATATTCAAATGTTACGAGGATCTTTTGACTATCACCCACCGGGACTTCAAGAGGTTACATACATGTTGAAGGAAAATGAAAAAAGCGGAGAAAATACATTCCTCCTTACCGATGAGCAGTACTTTGTCCACTGTGATGTAGATAACACAGAAGTCGACCTTTGGAGCACAGGTGTTGATGGCGATTCGATCGCAGGTTGGAAGCATTCCTATGAAAAAGGGAGGGTTTGCTGCTTTACTCCAGCCCATACAAAGGAAGGAATGTTGAACAAAAATGTCTCGAATTTGTTAGTAGAAAAAATACTTTGGACGTTATCAAAATAGGTTATTAGGATGAAATTGGGTTCTTCCAATTCTCTCCTTTTTAATTAACTAAAAAACTTAGCTAAGAAAAGAGTAAGGATGAAATTCATCTTTGCTCTTTTTCTAGGAGGATTCAGAATTTAATTAAGCCACATATCCTGACTAATAAATTGGTCCTCCTCTAAACATACAGAACCTTATTCACTGATTATACAAAATCCCTCTTTATTTTTCGATTGGTTGTCTTTCTTTTATATATTGATAAACCCAAATTGTCAAAAAGAGCCAAAACCCACTTAATAAATAAGCTCCTACCACATCGCTTGGAAAATGCACCCCGAGATAAACCCTGCTTGTCCCAATAGCAAGGATCATAACTGTACAAAAGGTGACTAACAATGTTCGCCCAAGCGCGCTTTTAATATGCCTCCAAAATAAAAACGTAACAATTCCATACAAAGTAAAGGCAGCCATAGAATGTCCACTTGGATAGCTATAACCTGATTCCATTACGAGTTGCTCGAATAAAGGTCGCTCTCTTTTAAACGAATATTTAAATAGTTGATTCATTCCAGTTGACCCGAGCGATACAATAATGAACAAAATGACTTCATCTCGTTTTCGATATAGCTTATAAATAAGTAAGAGCAATAAGATGGAGATTATAATAACAGGCCATGTATTTCCAACAAAGCTTAATGCTTTCATTCCTTTTGTTACAATAGGGTGCTCAAGTGTACGAACATAGGTTATGACTTTTACATCTATTCGAAGGGTTTTTTCGGTCATAACAAAATATGTAAGGACAATAAAGCTGATTAATGGTACAACACCTAAAAAAAGAAGCTTTAAAAATAACTTTACATTCAATAATAAACACCTGCCAAAAGAAAAGGTATCTATGTATTGTTAGATACTTTTTTAGGTTTATGCACTTGAAGTAAAGTTGGCTACCAATTTATTTGAATTTAAGGTATTTCTGCCCAGCACTTTAGCTTTCTGCATTGGGGCCTTTTCACCACTTTCTTAAATTAATCCGATAATCGTTTTGCTTGAACTTTCATAAAGATTCCTCTTCTGGCTTTAATAAAAAAATTGGATCTTCGTAACTCTGATGAAGGTCTTTTCCTCGTTATTCTGCAATTTGGGTCTTCATCCTCCCCATGATGCACTTTTCCCAACTTCTCCTACACTGTTTAGGTCTTCATCCTGATCATGATGCACTTTTCACTACTCCTCCTACTCTGTTCGGGGCTTCATCCTCCTCATGTTGCACTCTTCCCAACTCCTCCTACGCTGTTTCGGGCTTCATCCTCCTCATGTTGCACTGTTCCCAACTCCTCCTACGTTGTTTCGGGCTTCATCCTCCTCATGATGCACTTTTCATAACTCCTATTCCAAAGTTTAAGTCTTCATCCTCTCACAAAATGATTTTCTTCATCTTTTTTTGAGAAAGACGAATAATATCTCTCTAAACACATATTATAAGGTTGTCGCTTCGTTGGGCTATAGCCAAGCGGTAAGGCAACGGACTTTGACTCCGTCATGCGTAGGTTCGAATCCTGCTAGCCCAGCCACATTTATTACATAACCGAAAAAAAGCTGCCGAGTATCATATCAATACTCAGCAGCTTTTTAAATCATATTCTATTACTCACCTGTTAAAGGAATAACCGCACCATCATACGTGTCGATAATGAACTGTTGAACTTCTTCAGATTGAAGGATTTCAACTAATTTTAAGATCTCAGCACGATTTTCGTCTTCTGAACGAACAACAACTAGGTTTGGCTGAAGAACATCTGCTCCTTCAAACGCAATACCGTATTGCTCGATGTCTACTCCACCTTCAAGTGCATAGTTTGTGTTAATAACAACTGCCTCTCCTTCTCCTGCTTCAAATGAAGGAGCTAGCATTCTTGCTTCTACTTGCAACTTATCAAACTGTAAGTTTTTAGGATTAGATACGATATCCTCAACTGTAGCTAAAGCACCTTCTTCAATATCAAGCTCAATTAAGCCAGCTTCTTCAAAAATTGGAAGAATACGTCCATGGTCACTAATTGAATCACTCATGATAATTGTTGCGCCTTCTGGAAGCTCATCTAAGCTGCTAAATTCTTTAGAATACACACCGATTGGCTCAGCATGGATGGCACCAATGCTAACAAAATCAAAATCAGGATTTTCATCTAATTGCATCGCTAAGTAACCAGGTGTTTGGAAATAGTTAGCGTCAATATCGCCATCACGTAATGCTTGGTTTGGCAAGATATAATCTTGGAATGTTACAATCTCAAGCTCAATGCCTTCTTCAGCTAAAAGTGGTTGAACATATTCAAGTACTTCTGTATGTGGCACAGCAGATGCCCCGACTACTAGCGTTGATGTTTCAGCTTGTTCTCCCTCTTCACCAGCTGCATTTTCTGTTGTTTCTTCTTCTGCAGCACCGCAAGCTACTAAAGATGCGGATAATGCCGCTACACCAAGTAAGCGTAAAAACTTTTTCATAATTAAAAATCCCCCTTGTTATCGTTTATCTGTTTTATTTGTAAAGTAGTCACCGATCCACTGAATAAGAAAGACAATGATTAAAATGACCACTGTTGCAACTAATGTAATTTGACTATTGTTACGTTGAAAACCCTCAAGATAGGCAAAATGTCCAAGTCCACCTGCTCCAATTACACCAGCCATAGCCGTGAAGCTAACTAATGAAATGGCCGTGACGGTAATACCAGAAATGAGTGCAGGCAGCGACTCAGGAATAAGGACTTTTCGAATGATATCCCATTTAGTTGCGCCCATTGCTTGAGAGGCTTCTATCACACCTTTGTCAATTTCCCTTAGTGCCATCTCGACCATCCGAGCATAAAACGGAGCTGCTCCAATGATTAAGGCTGGTAAGGCTGCATTGGCTCCAAGCATCGAACCAACGAGCATACGTGTAAATGGGATTAATAAAACAATTAAGATAATGAACGGAATCGAGCGAAACACATTTACAATCAAACTAAAAATCGTATTAATCCACTTGTTTTCCCAAAGGTTTCCTTTACTCGTTAAATACAATACGAGGCCTAAGATTAACCCAATGATAAATGTCGCCGCGACGGAAATTCCCGTCATATAAAGAGTCTCGAGTGTGGCGTCCCATAACCGATCCCACCTTACCCTTCCAAACCATTGATCAAGCATGGGCGATCACCTCCACTTCCACTTCTTTTTCGCGGATAAAGGCAATAGCTTTGCCGATTTCTTCTTTGTCGCCCGTTAAGGCCACAAATAATGTTCCGTACGAACCCTCTTGGATTTTTGTTAGTTTTCCTTGGATAATGTTGACCTCGACATCAAAGTGTCTGATCAACTGGGTGATCAATGGACGTTCTGCTTCTTCCCCGACAAAAGTCAACTGTACCAGCTGGCCGTCTGGATAATCAGCAAGCATATGATCAACTGCTTCGACTGTTTCATCAGTCTCTGTAATTTGCTTAACGAATTCCTTTGTCATCTTCTCTTTTGGTTTACGGAACACTTCTCGTACAGGCCCTTGCTCAACAATCTTTCCAGCTTCCATTACCGCAACTTGATGACAAATCTTTCGAATGACATGCATTTCGTGCGTAATTAATATAATGGTCAATCCTAAACGCTCGTTAATATCTACAAGCAAGTCCAAAATTGAATCCGTCGTTTTTGGATCTAATGCCGACGTTGCTTCATCACAAAGAAGAACTTTCGGGTTATTGGCCAATGCACGTGCAATACCGACACGCTGCTTTTGTCCCCCACTCAATTGGGATGGATAACTTTCTTCACGGCCCTCTAAGCCAACGAGCTTAATTAATTCATCCACTCGCTTCATTCGCTCGGTCTTCTTCACACCGGCAATTTCCAGTGGAAACGCAATGTTATCCCGTACAGTTCGTGACCAAAGCAGATTAAAGTGCTGAAAAATCATCCCAATTTCTTGTCTAGCTTTTCGAAGCTCTGTTGGTTTTAGTTTTGAAAGATTTCTACCAGCAACTACAACATCACCCTCGCTTGGTCTCTCAAGCATGTTTAGCATTCGAATTAATGTACTTTTTCCCGCACCGCTATATCCAATAACACCATAGATTTCACCTTCATTGATGGTAAGGTTAATCCCATCAACTGCTGTAACTGGACCATTTTTTGTTTGAAATATTTTTCGAATTTCTGTTAATGAAATCATCCGCTTCTCCTTTCCCCTATAGAAGCAATTCCTATAAGAATACTCAAATTTATCACAACATTATTCTGATTTATTATTGCCACATAGATGTAAAAAAACCTTTCTGCATAATGAGCAGAAAGGTTTTTTTACATCCCTTTCTCTCATCTTTCAAAGCATTACACTTTGCAGGATTTAGCACCTTCTTAGATCGCATTCGATCCAACGGTTGCCGGGCATCGTCGGGCCAGTCCCTCCGCCACTCTGGATAAGAGTCTATGACATTCAGTTATTTGTTTATATTAGCAATGAGAGAATGATAGCACAATCAAAAAATGATTGTCAACAAATAATATTACATCGATATAGTTTTTTTATTCAGATTTATCGGAAAATAAAGTAGCGGTACTCCCTTTTACTTTTTTACTCGCCATAACTCCGCATTAACTCGCCATGTACAGAAAAGAACAAAAAAGCACGATCACTCGTCTCAGTTAGACCGATGATCGTGCACCGCGCATTAAGAGAGTTAATCAAAGAATTTATAAACCTCTTCTATACTACTAGTTTCCAATACAATCTCTTCAGTGTCAAAAATAATATAGAAAGGATATTCTTCTATGCCTAATTCTTTCGCACCACTTGGTAGGTTAGAACCACCTATGTTCACACTACCGGTTTCAATTTCTTCTAAGTCATCCATTAAAGCCATCAACTTGTGAACATGATCAATATTCTCTTCATATGTTCTTGAACTTTCAAAATAACCATGAACTGTATACTTACCATTATCATACGACTTTAAATTGGCAATCACATCATCTCTCGTCAATTCAACTGTGAAAAAAGTAACTTGTTCCGCTTTATAATATGGAAACCCCTTTTGTTCTTTCATCATTTCAAAGAACGTTTTCCTATCACTATTAATTGCCGTTCTTGTTTCTTTAAAGTTCCCTTCAACCCAAACCCTCACATTGCCTGATTCTGCTTCACCGATGGTGATCTCTTCTCCTTCATCATTTAAAAGTATAGTGCTATTCGTTAATTCAACCCAATAACCATATATATAGTCTGGAATATAAAAGTCCTGTTTTTCTCTAGGAGTTAAATCATCATCAACATACACAAAGAATAATGAATTTAGTTCATCTTCATAGTGAATCATCCCTTGAAAATCTGGTTCTTTTTCTAGCGCCTTCTCTGTTTCACTACAGCCAACAAAAAGAAAGAGCAACGTAACTACAAATAATAAGTGTTTCATAGTTTAAAAACCTCAACTTTTCTGCTCAATTGTGTTATTTTCTATCTTAACATTAATCTCCTTAAGTTGGGGTAAACATAAAACCTTTGTCCCATCCATATAAGCACTACTCATTCACAACCAATTCAAAGTCTATTACAGCTGTCCAACCACAAGTAAAGCGAACAGTGCTAGAACTGTTCGCCCTTACCTTTCTGTTATGGTGCAAACGGAAAGTATGTGAAAGTAACGACAAAAAGTGCAAATGCTCCGAAACATAAATAAATAAGACTGAATAATATATCCAAACTAATTAATCCCCATTTTTGCCAAGACTGTTTCTTTAACGCAGCATTGATCCAGCGGTAATTAATCATACCAAGTAAATAGAGTGCTAGAACAATAAAACAAGGTACGACCCATTGCCCGACAGGTTCTGAAGTTTCTACACTTCGTTCTACAAAGAACCCCGATTGGAGTTTAATTATTTGACTAACAACAATAAAAATGACGGCCATTATTCCCCCAATTCCACCAAACCATTTCTTTTCTTGTTTTGTCATACCAATTAACAAAAACCCACCAACCACAGCAAATAAAACAAATATAGAAAAATCGATTGTGACCATCCCCCTTCACTTATCTCACACTACCCTATTCAAATCTACTACTTTGTTTTAAATTTTAACACTAATTCCCAATTTAAGTTAATAAAATATAAATGGTTCAGATATCGTGAAACTATTCTGCAAATTATTTCGTATTATTACATGCTGAAATTTCCATGAAAGTGAGGAGAGTAAATGGCTGTATTAACAGTGTAAAAAAATCATTTGGAACCATTCATGCTGTGCAGGACATCAACTTTTCAGTAAAAGCTGGAGAAGTATTTACGATCATTGGTCCAAATGGAGCAGGAAAAACAACCACTCTTGAAATGATTGAAGGGTTGGTTACACCGGATCATGGAGAAATACACTTTGGTGAGTTGAACTAAAAGAAAATCAATTGTAGCAACGAGGTAAGTATTTGTATACGAACAAAATGGGGGTATCTCAAAAGGTCAAAAACGGACCTTTTAAGACACCCCCTCTCCTAAATCGTCATTCACCCTTCATCCAAACGCTTACCTATGGACAATTCCTTTGTGGATTTACGGATCACTAACTCTGGCGGAAGCATAATGCGTTGCTTGTTTCCTAATTCCCCATTAATTTCACTAATCAATATATCAACAATCTGCTTACCTATTTGTTCAATTGGTTGAGCAATGGTTGTTAATGGCGGATCGCAAATCGTTGCTAGTAATGTATTATCAAATCCAATGACAGAGAAATCGTTTGGGATATCTAGCTGGAATGATCTTGCCGCACGTGATACTCCTATTGCTAAAATCTCATTTCCTGCAAAAATGGCCGTAGGAGGTTCTTTCAAAGACAATAATTCTTCGGTTGCCTGTTCTCCTCCTGTCACTGTTGGTTCTACTTCTCGGATGAGTGTGTCATCAAAAGGTAAGTCCATTTCAATCATTGCATCAACATACCCTTTTATTCTCTCGTGACTGCTTCGAACATTTTTTTCAGCAATCATTGCTATTTTTTTATGGCCAAGAGAACCAAGATAAGCAGTAGCTTTATAACCACCTTTGTAATCATCAACAGAAACGGTATTTAAATTAAGAGCAGGGATATCCTGACTAGTTAATGCAACTGGGATCCCTTGCTTCACCATATTTTCAATTAAACCAACTTGCTTAAAACGGGATGCTAGTATACAGCCATCCACTTTTTTTCTCAATAGTAAGGAAATGTATTTCGCTTCTTTCTCTTCACTATCTTTTGTACTGCATATGACTACACTAAAGCCACGTTCATGAGCACGTTCTTCCATACTAGCTGTAATTTCTGCGAAAAAAGGATTAGTTAAATCCGGAATTAATACCCCTATTGTTTCCGTCCTCTTCCCTGTCAGAGCAGAAGCGAGAACGCTAGGTTGATAGTTTAATTCCTCCATAATCTTCAAAACTTTTTTTCTTGTTTCTTTACCAATTCGTCCATTATTATTAATCACTTTTGATACAGTTGCAATAGATACTCCTGCCTTCTTCGCAACATCATAGATAGTTGGTTGCATAATAATTTACCTTTCCATGTCTGATATCCCTATTCAATAAGAGTCATAGCGTTACCAGCATTTCTTCTACTTTCGTTATGTTACAGAATCATTATTTTTTAGTTTAGACATAATACTCCTACTTTAATTATATACTTACGTGAAAACGATTTCAAGGCGCTTACTAATGCTATCAACAACCCTTTTATTTATGTACAATCAATGAAACTCCCCGGCGTTGTACTTATCTAACAGTAGCTCTTGAACAAATTGAATGCATTCAGGAGATAAAGTAGACCTTTCAGAGTGAATGATATCGCCATATGGCCTGCCGCCAACAAATTTAACCTCTCCTTCAAATTCTTTTCCACAAACGTAATCGTATCCAGATAATTTCACAAACGTTGTTTTATGTTCAGTATTTCTAAAGTCAATTACTCTTAGTACGTGCTGTTGTTCCATAATGAATCCTCCAATTGCTTTCTAATAATTTATAATCCCTTTATCAACTAGGACATTTTTTAATGTCCCAACAGACATAGGTAGAGATAAGAGTTATCTTCGTATCTTCCCCCATTTGTGCCTCGAGACATTCGCACTCTAATTCAATAGCTCATTTTGCATGTTTCCCCATTACTATTCTATAATTACACTTCCCCTGTGTCACTCCCTAGGTCAACTGTCGTTACTAATTCAATATCACTCAGGTTTCATTAGTATCAATTTAAAGAAAACACAAAAAAACCTAGCTATCATCAGCTAGATTTTCATACCGTTAACACCTTAGGAGACCCAACCTGTCTAACATCACTCATACTTGTCTTATAGAAATCAATGCTTCTGAGATGGAACTGTGATGTTTGTTCGTTCCGTAGGTTCATAGAAATTCCTTTCAGTTATTTACTCTCACTTACTCAAAAATTTCATCCATACAGCACGATACACTTAATTGCTTCACATCTAAGATCGCTTGCTCATTCATCCATGGATTTGTTTCCCGTACTAATCGTGGTTAGATTGGATTCTTGCCCCATCCCTCTAACAACTGTTAGCTTGTTTGGTCTTTCGTTAATAATTCTTCTTAACGGAACCAACGTAGATGGTTGAGCCTCCTAGTGTGTTAACTGTTGTATTTCTTGTTATCTCTTTCTAATGTAATTATACCATAATGATTAAATTGAAATGTGTGAAGATTCTTTGAATTATCTTCAAGCTATTGTATTTTCCCCGCTATCATCATTGTAAACTATTCAACATCAACGATAAAATTAAGGAAAGAGGGGTGAGGGGGCGGTCCTATGGAGATGTTAGGCATGATACTTGGCGGGGTTGGGCTTTTTCTACTCGGAATGCATTTAATGACCGAGGGCTTAAAGGCACTAGCAGGAAACGCATTAAAAGATTTACTGAGAAAATTTACGGGAGGGACCTTTTCTTCCGTTTTATCAGGAGCATTTATTACAGCTTTAATTCAGTCCTCAAGTGCTACGACCTTTATGACGATTGGATTTGTAAGTGCCGGTTTGTTAACCTTTAGTCAGTCGATAGGTGTCATTATTGGAGCTAATGTGGGGAGCACTAGTACGGGATGGATTGTTTCTGCTATTGGGTTTCAAATTAAGATGTCTGTACTAACTTTGCCCTTGATAGGCATTGGGGTATTATTGAAGTTTTTATTTAAAAATAAGTTTGAAGCTCACGGTATAGCATTAGCTGGGTTTGGCTTATTGTTTCTAGGTATTGATGTCCTGCAAAATGGGATGGGTAACTTACCTGCTTTTATAGATTTTCATAATTTTGGTGGAGTCCAGTGGTGGTGGACGATTGTTTTAGTTATTGTTGGAATCATTTTGACGGTCGTATTGCAATCCTCTAGCGCTGCAGTGGTAACGACTCTTACAGCGTTGCATACTGGGGCGATCGATTTTCACCAAGCGGCCATTTTGGTTATTGGACAAAATGTTGGGACAACTGTAAAGGCCTTTTTAGCCGCAATGGGTGGAACAATCGCCGCTAAACGAACGGCAACGGCTCATATTTTGTTTAATTTAATAACAGGGGTTGTTGCCTTGCTTTTTCTCCATTGGTTGTTACAAATCGTCTCTCTAATTACAGAAGGATTGCATATTACGGATCTAGCAGTCGCATTAGCTATTTTTCATACATTATTTAATATGATTGGTGTCGTCGTAGTTTTAAGCATTCTTCCTTGGTTTAAGATATTGATCAAACGAATTGTTCCAGATCAAGATGAGAATTATCATCAGTTTTTAGATCCAACTGTTGCATCTGTTGGACCCATTGGAATAGAGGCATCTAAAAGAGCAATGATTCAAATTCTATCGTCTATTTCTGTAAAAGCCCAAAACTTACTACTCAAGAAAAACGCTGTAGACTTTAGTAAGGAAGAAAAAGGATTACAAGAGGTGCAAGAGTTTTTAACGGCGATTGCCAACCCTAATACTCATCAGCAATACGAAGAACATGTCGGAATGATTCATAGTTTAGATCACGGAGAAAGACTGATCAGAGCTTTAAAGGAATCAGAGGATTATATGGATGCTGTAAAAACTGATCAGAGGGTAAATGAATTAGTAGGACAACTAGCAGATATTTTTGAAGAAACCATTGATAATATCGAAAAAAACAATTGGGATCATTTAGTAGAAGTAACAGAGCATCACTCTTTTGCAATTGCAGAGCTGCGAAAACAGGACCGTCAGAAGCTATTCGAATCTACCGTCACCGATCAAACAAACATTCAATCGGTAATAAAAATTGTACAAACGATTCATTGGATAGATCGTCTCGCTTATCATTTATGGAGAGCCGTACATCATTTAAAAAGCCAAGAAGAGATAAAGTTGATGAAGCGAAAAAATAAGTAATCGACTAATTATCTCCCTTCCAAAAATTGTTGCTCATGACTGTCATCTATATGTTAAAAATAATAAGGCAACACGTATTTCATTAAAATGACCAGGGGAGGTTTGATTATGACGAAAAATAGTAATAAAAGCGGTGGTACGAAACAGAAAAAAGGAAGCAGACCTAAGCATAAAACAAGTAGCAGTGCAAATGGACGAAATAGCTACCACTAATATATAACATAAAGTGTCTGTCCCTTCGACTCGATTAGGGACAGACACTTTTTTTACTCCTCAGTAACTCGATTTCTAAATGCCTCTTTTGTAACCAAGTATCCATCTTCTTCAATATTATTTTTCGGCTTCTTCATTTCACTACCTTTTGGAAATGCACCGGGATGACTTTTTCTCTTATGATTAAAGCTTTTTCCAGTTGCCAATACGATACCCCCTTTTTAAGTTGTTCTTACATAGTTTTTTCATATTTGTTGTAGTTATGCATGGTTATCATACTAAGGCAGCTTTTCAAAAGGAGAAGTTTGGAATCAACGTTCAAAAAATTTTTTATTCAAACCGTATAACCTTTCTGAAAAAGCATATTATATAAATGTCGCTTCGCTGGGCTATAGCCAAGCGGTAAGGCAACGGACTTTGACTCCGTCATGCGTAGGTTCGAATCCTGCTAGCCCAGCCATTTTCTTTCCACAGGAGCTTCTTTCAACCAAGCATAATCCCCTCACCCAATACAAAGTGCATCTAAATAATAAAATTAGCAAAAACATACAAAATTACGATACTAATGACAATCGTTATGTTAGATATAGTAGCAACTAGACGAGTAGTACTATATTTAAATTCGACCGCAAATACTAAGGCAGATGTTGCAACAGGTAGTAATAACCCAATCATGATTGTATATCGAAACATCTGATCGTATGGAAGGATAAAATACAAAGCTACACCAACTATTAAACCTAAGCTATAGCGAAAAGTTAAATATTTCAATATTGGTTTTATAAATTGTTTTTCAACTTTAAAGTTCAAATAAAGTCCCAATAATAATAAAGATAAAGGAATATTGGCTGCTGAAATTGTACTTGCTACATGAATCAGTGTATCAGGCAATTGAACATTACTAAAATTTAATGCACTCGCAATTATATAGGTCATTAAAGGGATAGACTTGCCAAGCTTCTTAAATATATCTAATGGCTTAAGACGTAGTCCTTCTTTTGAAAAGTAACTTCCAAAAATATAGGCAAGTCCAAAGACAATAAATGATGTTCCAACATCAAACATACTAAAATGTGTTAACCCCTCCATTCCCCACATTGCATAAACGAGAGGAAATGCAAATAATCCAACATTAAATCCGGAGAGCATTAGAAAAGAGCCTTTCAGTTCTCTTTCCTCATTTTTAAAAACTAACAAACCGAGAAACACTGTTATTAGTCCAAAAATGAACACGATAAATGGTAAATAAATTAAAGTAGTATCGATATCCACTGAATGAAATGTAACAATTACTAAAGCAGGAAGGGTAATTTTAAAAATAATTTTTGAGATAACTTCCCCATCTTTTTCTTTTAATATATTGAAACGTTTTAATAGGTACCCAAGACCAATAATTAAAATAATATAAAGAAATTCCTGGTTCATAAAAACATACGCTCCTCAGAGTATTTGTATTTTCATAAGAAAGAGTTTGAGTAAAAAAGCTACTCCTCCCACTATAGCTTGAAATACAAAAAAATTCATATAATTAAGACTACGAACCAGAATTATAAATGTCTAGAAATATAAATTTTGGCCTCCTCAGCGGTTTTATCACTGAAATCCATGTACCTATGGTGAACGTCTATTATTTCAATGATTGCTCCTTGTACTAACTCTTTATTTTCCCATTCACGCAGAGCTTGTACAACTTTTTCTAAACAACCTTCTTTATAACTAATTTGACCAATTACATGAATGATCATATTTCGTACCCTTTTTACGGTTTCAAATTGAACCTCTTTCAGTAATGGCAACACTTCTTCAGGATGGGTCCTCCCTCTTAATTCAATACCATGAATGACTTCTCTTCGAATTTCTGGATCGGGGTGATGTAAGTATTTTTTTGAAATAGACAGGACCGGCTTTGGATTGACCTTTCCCATTTTTTTGAACGAACCAATCACTGCATTTCGAACAGAATGATGTTCATCGAATAAAGCCTTTTCAAAAAAAGCCATCACACTACTTGCATCTTTTTTTCCTATTTCCCCAAGCGCATTCACGATTGTCTGTCTAATCTTCTCGTCGTCATGTGCTAGCAACTTTTCCGCTATTTGAAGAACCGCTTCTTGCAAAGGTGGATTGGAATGATACAGACGCCCCATAATAAGATAAGCATTTTTTCGAATGTATGTATCTTGATCCGCCGCATATTGAAGTAGATAATCAATTTTATTTTGTTTTACATCGAAAGTAATATTGCCTTCCATAGTTTTGTAGACATGTACTCTTTCTTCTTTTGAGAGATCATAATATCCCATAATGCTTCTCCTTTATCATACAAGCCTATTTCTTCATTTGTCGGTATAAATCAATCGATTTATATTCTTGGGATAAGACTTCAACCATTTTTTCTCGCCGCTTGTCACGTGTTTTCTGTTGCTTAGCAGAAAAAATAAAACGAGCCCAATCTCTTTGATAACCTGGTGTGAGATTTTGGAAAAAACTAAGCTCAGTTGGATAATCAGCTAGTAGTTTTTCAACATCTGGTACATGGCCTTCATAATCTGCAACGCACTGGCTTGCAGCGGATGATTTTTTTTCCTTCTTTTTCTCACGCTTTAATCCAACGACAGTGAAGATGTCATCCATGCTAACCATACGTGAAAACTTCAAATCGCTGTTCTCTACATATCCATCTTCCCCTACTTGCATCGCTGGAAAAATCTCATCTCTGTGAATGTAGGTTGTATATCTTTTGTTGCCTTTTTTCGGATAAGCAAAAAATACGTATCCTTTTTCAAGTAAGCACTGATCTTGGATGATACGCTGAGTATGCTCAATCATTTCGTTAACTGTTTCTACAAAGACAAAAATCGCATCATGGTCATTAGATAATGTCGTCTTGAACTCATTGAATAAATCATAGTCATGCGGTTGATTAATAACGGCCATGTTTGTATATTTATTAAGATTTAGTTTATTAATGATCGTCATTAGTAGGCTCCTTTTTAAAATAGTCTTTATTTAATTCAACTATACGAGCTTTTCTTAGTACATTGCAATTTTTTTCTTATTACGTCCCTTTACTCACCGTAACTTTTTCCTTACTTTCCATAACGCCTCAAACACTCCCCACTTTGGTGCTACTAAGACAAAGAAGCTGCGATCTCAAAGAGAAATCAGCAGCTTATTCTAATTCTTATTCTTTATTTCGCGGCAGTAATCTTATGATCTTCTTTCGCTGTAACTAAACTAGATGCTAGTTTCAAAATACCATTCCCTTGAAAGCGGCGACTATAATTCAATGAAACCGTTCTTTTAATAAGCTGAGCATATAGTTCCGGTTCTGATAACAGACAATCAAACTCTTTCTCACTCTGTTCAATAATAAGCGCGGCCGCTCCTGATATATGCGGAGCTGCCATCGATGTTCCTGATAATACCGCAAATTCATTATTAAGGTAGGTAGAAAGGATCTCTTCACCTGGGGCAACTAAATCAATCTTACAATTGGTATTACTAAATTTAGAAATCTCTCCTCTTAAATTCACCGACCCGACTTGTACTACTTCTGGAAAGGCACCCGGATAGGCATACTCGTCTGTTTCATCTTTTCCGTCCCCTTCATTACCAGCAGCACAAACAACAAGGATATCCTGCTGTATCGCTTCTTGAATGGCCTGATGCAATTCAGGATTATTTTCCCTACCTCCTAAAGACATAGAGATAACGCGTACTCGTTCACCGTTTTCTCCTCGCCAATTTTTCGCATGTCGGACACCTTCTGTTACCCACTTTGTATCTCCATACCCTTGTCCTGACAAAACTTTTAGGACAAGAAGCCTTGCTTTTGGTGCTACACCAATTACACCCTCGTCATTCTTAGCAGCGCAAATCGTCCCACAAACATGAGTACCATGGCCGTTATAGTCTTCAAAAATGGTTCTATCACCGTTGTCATCTGTTGTAAAATTATACCCATCAATGATTTGATCCTTTAGTTCAAAATGATCGGAATCACAACCTGTGTCCAGAACAGCAATAACAATTCCTTCACCAGAATACCCTTGCTCCCAAACAGAAGGAGCCTCGATTAACTCTATCCCTGGTGGAATAACTTTTGTATTTTTCATGACAGTTTGAACAGTATAAGGGATTAAGCTTACTTTACTCAATGCGATTCCCCCTTTTTGAATAATGGCGACATATATTCCATTTATCCTCATTACGCCACTTCAAATATAAACATTTTGTATCATTTTAAATTTTCATGCATCATTCGACTAAGCTCGTATTATAATAATCGATAAGAAGGTTTTCATTTTGTATAGACGTTTCCTTAAGGGAAGCGTCTTTTCTTTTTGGACTTTTTTCTGAGTTCTTTCACATTTTTTAATCCGAGAGTGATGGAAGAGAAAACTGTGGCAGCAAGCACTGACAATTTTAGAAAAAGCTCCAGCCACTCCAACACGACTATCACCTCCTTGTTTACAAAACAAGCCCTACACAGTATTTAGATGACTGGCAAGGCTTGTTCGAGGTAATTCATAAAGTGGCTTAGCACTTTAGGATAATTATGGAATATATGTCACTTATTATTCTATCATGATCAGAGGCGTCAAGGTGGAAAAATACGAATATTCGTTCGTTTATACTGGTTAGATTTCTATCCTAAAATCATTATTTATTACTTAATCCCTAGGTCAAGCACCTTTATTGACTAGAAGAAGGAGGAATGGATTAGAGTTATGACAAAGGTCGACTTATCGGCTATTTTTCTTATAAAGATGTCATATAGGACCTTCATATTTAGCTCTATCAGATTAGAAGAAACCCACACAAGAAGCCCACATGTTATTAGAAATATATCTACCTTACGCTTCACTAGCATTCTTTGCCCAAACTCTTTAAAAAATCAGCAAAAAAAACATAAAATAAGCTAGAAGAGACGTTTACTTCCCAAAATGTCTCTTCTAGCTTTCATTTGCACAATCTTTTTGATTATATTATTCACATAACTTTTTCCATGCAGAATACTTGCTCAAAGCTTGCAACTTCATAACCTAGGTCTCGCGCAACGGCTTCATATATAACATATCGCTCAGCTACATTTAAACCTTTTTTTAATGCTTCATTTTCTAAGAGTGCTTTTTTTAATCCTTTATTCGCTATCTGCAAAGCGTAAGGAATTGTTACATTGGTTAATGCAATCGTTGATGTTCGTGGAACAGCACCAGGCATATTCCCAACGGCATAGTGAACAACACCATACTTTTCATAAGTCGGTTGATCATGTGTCGTCACCCGGTCAGCCGTAGCAACGATCCCCCCTTGATCAATGGCTACATCTACCACCACAGAACCTGGAGCCATTCTCTGAACCATTTCATCTGTTACTAGCTTTGGAGCTTTAGCACCTGGGATCAGAACGGCTCCAATAACTAAATCAGCATCTGCTACTGCTTCGGTAATGTTGAGAGAGTTTGACATCAATGTTGTAATGTCACTTTTATACGTATCGTCTAATTGACGTAGTCGATCAGGATTAACATCGATCATGGTCACCTCTGCTCCAAGACCTATAGCTATTTTGGCTGCATTCGTCCCAACAATCCCTCCACCAATGATCGTGACTTTCCCACGTTTTACTCCTGGTACACCGCTTAGAAGAATCCCCTTTCCACCCTTTGTCTTTTCTAAAAGTTGTGCTCCAATTTGAGAGGCCATCCGTCCTGCTACTTCACTCATCGGTGTTAGTAATGGTAAGGTCCCATTGACTTCAACTGTTTCATACGCTATTGCTACTACTTCATTTTTCACAAGTGCCTCCGTCAAGAATGGTTCTGCGGCCAAATGCAGATACGTGAAGAGGATTAACCCTTTTCTAAAAAAACAATATTCTTCTCGCATAGGTTCTTTGACTTTCATAACCATTTCCGCTTCCTTCCACACTTGTGCTGCATGTGGTCTTAGCATAGCCCCTGCTTCTTTATAGTCGTCATCAGTAAAGCCACTTCCTCTTCCTGCTCCACTTTCAATTAAAACTGTATGTCCTGCTTGGGTAAAAGCCAAGACACCCGCAGGGGTTATGGCTACACGGTTTTCGTTGTTTTTAATTTCTTTAGGCACTCCAATTATCACGATGCTTCCTCCTACCACTACGATTTTGATAGAGCCGAAACTTCTAATGTTTTAGCAGTCTCAATTAGTACTTTCGTACATAAATCAATCTGTTCAACTTCTACGTATTCATCAATGGCATGGGCTTGATCCAAATGCCCTGGACCAAAAACAACTAAATTACGATTTCCTGTTTTTAAACCGATCATACTAACATCTGTGTAAGCAGGAAATCCACTCTGTTGTAATTCGGTCCCAGTTACATTGGAATAAGCCTTGTTGAAGCAATCAATCAGTGGACTATGATCCCCAGTTTCCACAGGAGGACGTTCCCAACCGTAATGCTCCGTCCTTGCCTTTGTTCCCTTTACTTTAGCACACCCTTGTTGAACTGCATCTGCAACTAATTGATTTGCCTCTTCCTTAGTCATTGGAGGGACAAGACGAAAGTCTAATTCCATGCGACATGACCCTGCTACCATATTCGTTTTATTCCCACCTCCGATCGTCCCAACTGAGACAGCTGGTGCACCGAAGATTTCATGATGATAAGGCAATTTTTGTACTTTCTCTTTAATAGAAACAATGATCTCAGCGGCAGCATGAGCTGCATCTGCTCCTAAATGAGCATTTCCACCATGAGAGCTTTTCCCCTCTACCATCACCTCATACCAAATCGTTCCTTTATGAACAGTAGCTAGCGTTGCATTGGTTGGCTCTGTTGCAATTAACAGAGCATCATCTGGAATTAGTTGTTCATCAACAAGAGCGACCGCTCCCTTCATATACGGACCTTCCTCATCGATACTAGCAATCACATATAAATCTCTACTTAATTGAATGTTTTGTTCACTGATTTCCTTAATTGTCATTAATGCAGCAGCCAATCCACTCTTCATATCACATGCCCCACGTCCATATAGTTTGCCATCGATGATCTCACCCCCAAAAGGATCGACAGACCACGTTCCTTCTACTGGAACCGTATCCATGTGAGCAATGATAACAAGAGGAGGCAAATTCGATGAACTCCCCTCATACTTAGCAATAACATTAACTCTCCCTTCTTCTACTACTTGTGTTGTTACCTTTACGTTATTTAGTTTTCTAAGCCACGTTTCTACAAATGTAGAGCATTCAAGCTCAATACCATTTGGATTTTCCGTTGGTATTTGAACTAGCTTCTGTGTTAATTGGATAGCTTCTGAATGGCCAGACATCATTAAATCCCCCTTGCGAAATAAGTGATCAAAAACGTTTAAGGTTACATTTTTTTCACTAATTGAATTAATCTAAAAAAGTATAACCCACCTTTTAGAGCAAATTTTTATACCGTTTTTCTTTTTTCTTCAGACTCTTCAATCAATTCCGGATGGTATTCCTTGTTATAGTCATACCTAGCATCTTCAAATCTCTTAACCACTTTATTGTCTGTTCTTTTTAACATTAAACTAATCGAAATAAATAAAATTGCATTGACAAGTAGTCCCCAAACCCCTGCATGATAGCCAAATGGAGCAGAAAATGCGGGAATAAATGTAATTAAAAGAACGGTTGTGATCCCACCTAAAAGTCCCCACATCGCACCCATTGGATGAGCTCGGCGCCAAGTAATTGCTCCAATTGTTGGAACAACTAACTGAGCTGTTCCTGCTAAAGCTGCAATACCAACAGTCACAAGAACACCAGGTACTGTTAAGGCCATAACATAAGCAATTAAGGAAAAGATGACAAGAGACCAGCGTCCCACTTTAACAATACTTTGTTGACTAGCATTGGGATTGCCGTATCGTTTATAAATATCCAAGGTCACAATCGTAGACATTGCATGGATTTGTGAGTTAGCCGTAGACATGGCTGCCGCTGCACCTGCTGCCAAAATCAATGATGCTAAAGCAAACGGTGCATAATTGGTGAGCATGATTGGTAAAATTTGATCGGCATTTGCTACATTGGGTTCTAAGAGAACACCAGAGAATCCTGTTAATAGAGAACCCATATAAGCAATTGCTGCTAATCCTAGTAAGAAAGGCATTAGATTGAAGAGCTTGCCACTTTTAACTGCGTACATACGTAACCATAGTTGTGGTCCCATAAATGCCCCAACCGCTGTAACTACACAAAGCGAGAACCACATTGGGAATCCCATTGTCCCTTCAGGCCCTGGTAATGTTAGATGATCTGGACTCGACTCTAATAAACTATTAAAAAGTCCAGTAGGCCCACCAAGGTTTTGGGAAATGTAAAGACCAGCAAACATCATTCCAAAGAAAAGGAGCGCACCATAAATAATGTCAGTCCAAGCAACCGCACGAATTCCACCGACCCAAACATAAACAACTATAATGAAGTAAAAGATTAGAGCAGCGAACCAAAAAGGAATAATCCCTCCTGAAGCAACCTCAATTAAATATGCTCCTCCAGTCAGTTGAATTTGCAAATATGGTATAGTAAAAATCAGTAAAATACCCGCAACGACCATCCGTAATTTTTCGTTATTATAAAAATCACCTAATAAATCAGATGGCGTAATATAATTGAATCTTTTTCCCAAGTACCAAACTCGTTTTCCGATCCAATAATACATAAAACCAAATAATAGATTCCAAGCCATAGCCGTTAGATAAACCGGACCACTCGTATAGAAAGTAGCATTTGATCCTAAAAATGCAAACGAGCTCCACCATGTTGCTGCTACCGTAAAAAATACGGCAATAGCCCCCATTCCTCTACCTTGAATAAAGAAATCTTCACTCGTTTGCGTTGATTTAGTAGCCGCAAAAAAACCAACAGCTAACGGGATAAGCATAAATGCTGCAATAATTAAAACACCAATCGTCATTTGTACATCCTCCTCCCTGTTTTCCTTTATTTAGATGACTCAGATTTAATAGGTTTACTTCCCCAATCAGTTAGATAGGCAATTAAAAAGAGAGCCGTTCCGATAAACCACCATAATAAATTCCAAAACAGAAAAAATGGAAGTCCAAAAACAAAAGGATCACTAGTATTTGCCAACATAATTAAAGGTGTTTCCAAAACAACGAAAACAAGAATAATGAGGCTATACAACAATACTTTTTTACGTGGATACCTTGATAACATAAGAAAAGTCCTCCTTTTTTATTCTATTATTGTTCAGAAAGAAGCACTGTTCGTTTTATGTTGGTTTCCATAGGATAAATGGCAGATGACGCATCCTATTCCTCCTTTGCATTACTTCTCAAGATTATTGTTCGATATAATAGCTCTGTTCCTAAGGAAATGTCTGTATAGTTAGCACTCTCTTTCGGATTATGACTGATTCCGTCCTTACACCGGACAAAGATCATCCCAAAATCACAAATAGATGACATGGCTAATGCATCATGAAATGGACCACTCATCATTTCTGGAAGTGACTCATCAAACAAAGTTCTTGCAGCTGTTCGCATCTCTTCTAATATTTCATCTGAACAATAGCGCGGATCACTTTTTGTATCTACCGTTATTGTTTTTGTTACTTTATGACGATCACAAATCTCATCTATTGCTTCATAAAGTTTGTTTTCAATCCTATCGCGGCGCTTAATATCAATATCTCGGAGATCAATCGTGAATCGAACATGTTCTGGTATAATATTTCTCGAGTTCGGAAAGACCTCTAATTTTCCAACGGTCGCTACAGTTGGAGCCTCCGGTTCTTCAGACGCTAGTTCTCTGAGCTTGGTCGTAATTTCCGCTGCTGCTACTAACGCATCTTGTCTATAAGGAATAGGAACAGAACCTGCATGACCTGCAAACCCTTTAAGTTCAACCGTTAACCATAATGGGCCCGAAATCCCTGTCACAAGACCTACTGGTTTCTCAGTTTTATCTAAAATTGGCCCTTGTTCAATATGCATTTCTAGGAAAGAACCAATTCTACCTTTAGGGTAAACAGCGTTCTCAACTTCGTTTGGATTACACCCAAATTCAACTAATGCCTCTCTGCGCGTTATCCCATTTATATCTTTTCTTTCTAATTCACCTTCCTCGAGTTGACCAATAATTCCTCTAGCACCAAATAAACCTTTATCGAAACGACAACCTTCTTCATCGGAAAATGCAATTACCTCAATCGTCCGCTCCGGATTATATCCTTGTTCGTTCATTGTTTGAATTGCTTCAATGGCGCCAATTACACCAATTGTTCCATCAAATCGTCCACCATACGGTTGGCTATCAATATGTGAACCTACAACAAGGATTGGAAGAGAGTCATCACTTCCCGTCCACTGCCCAATTAAATTTCCGACTGCATCAATTCTAGTACTTAATCCGGCCTCCCCCATCCATTTCTCAACTAGAAGTACTGCTTGTTTATCTTCTTTAGATAGGGTTAGTCGACATACTCCTGTTTCTTGAATTTTACCAATTTGCGCTAACTCTATTAATCTTTTCTGTAATCGATCATGATTAATTTGAATAGGTTTATTTATCTTTATACTAGTCATTACTTTCCTCCGCTCTATATAATACAGGTTCACTCTATTGTATTTGACCTAGTCCCATTTTTTGTCTAACATATTGTCCCTAATATATGGTTTGTATTTTACATAATGTAAAATTCTAAATTATGTGCCTCACCTCCGTTATCCTTAAACACAATATTAAAGCGCTTACAATAAAAACTATATATGAGAATGATAGAACTCCAAATAAGCTATCATTCTCGTTTTCTATTATTCGGATTCAATCGCCATCAGCCCACATTCTAATGAAGCAACCACCTTTTCTAGCTCTTCGTCCGTCAGTACAAATGGTGGGGAGATCGTAATAATATTATTATGCCCTGGAACAGTATCGCCATTTTTCCCAAGTATTACGTGATTCTCCTTACATACAGAAAGGACTTTCATCATTTTCTCATCAGAAAGAGGCTTTTTAGATCGTTTATCTTCAACCAATTCGATACCAGCAGCAAATCCAAAGACACGAATATCCCCTACTACTTTATAATGTTCCAAGCGCTGTAGTTTTCTCTCAATCTGTCGGCCTAACTCTCTTGCACGTTCGACGAGGTTTTCATTTTCAAGGATTTCAATATTTTTAAGAGCAACCGCACAAGAAACGGGATTGCCACCAAAGGTGTTCACATGACGGAAATGGTTCTGGCCACTGTTGTCTTTAAAAGAATTATAAAGGTCCGCTCGAACAGCCGTAATAGATAAAGGTGCATATGCACTTGTCAAGCCTTTAGCCATCGTTACGATATCTGGCTTAACTTGAAAATTTTGATGTCCAAATTTTTCTCCAGAACGTCCAAACCCACATATTACTTCATCAACAATCATCAGAATGCCATACTCATCACATAGTTCACGAACCTTTGTCACATATTCTTTCGGAGGAATAATTAGGCCACCACCAGTAATAGTTGGTTCCAAAATAATTCCCGCGACTGTTTCAGCCCCTTCCCACTCAATCGTATCGCGAATGGTTGATACGCATTCTAGCTGACAACTAGACGGCTCTTTTCCAAAAGGACAGCGGTAACAGTATGGCGGTGGGACATGTTTGAATCCATCTGGAGCAGGGCCATACAATGACTTACGAATCGCCTGCCCTGTTGCTGCCATCGCACCGATTGAATTCCCGTGGTATCCTCTGTACCTAGAAATAAACTTATAGCGTGTTGATTGCCCATTCTGAGCAAAGTATTGACGAGCAATTTTAAAAGCAACTTCATTCGCATCGGATCCGGAATTGGAGTAGAAAATGCGATACTCTCCTTCTAGCCATTCATTAATTTTATCAGCGAGTTCAATGCCAGGTATATGACTTTGAGACATTGGGGAGTATGCCAACGTTCCCATTTGACTTGCTGCTACTTCCGCAATTTCTTTCCGTCCATGGCCAACATTTACACACCACAAACCACTCATACCATCTATATAGTTTTCCCCATCAACATCTTCAATCCAACTGTCTTTCCCAGAAACAAAAATCATTGGATTTTCATTATGCTTCGACATATGGTGCCACATATATTTTCGATCTTTTATTAACAAGTCCTCTTTTTTATTTGTTTCTGTTCCTTTAGTAGTCATAAGGCCACCAACTTTCTTTTGAAATCATGATTAGAAAAAGCGTGACGTCATTACTTTCTTACGAGTATAAAATTGGATGCCGTCCTTTCCATTAGCATGCAAATCACCATAGAATGACTTCTTCCAACCCGAGAATGGAAAGAACGCCATCGGTGCTGGTACATTTACATTTACACCTAACATTCCTGCATCGATCGTTTCCCTAAACTGCCTAATTGCCTTTCCATTATTTGTATAAATAACAGCTCCATTCGCAAACTCTGATTGGTTTGTCAATTCAATTGCATCTTCTAGCGTTTTCACACGTACAATACTTAACACCGGTGCAAAGATCTCTTCTTTCCAAATTTTCATTTCTGGTGTCACCTTGTCAAAGATTGTAGCTCCTAGAAAGTAGCCATCTTGAGATGATTTATCTTCCCTTCCATCCCTAATTAACAGAGCATTTTCATTTTCACCATACTCAATGTATTTATTAACATTTTGTAAATGAGATTCTCTAATTAAAGGTCCTAACGACGTATTATCATCCAATCCATTCCCAATTACTATTTGATCAGCTGCTTCTTTTAGCTTAGAAATTAATTCTTCCGCTACTTCTTCGAGAGCAACCACAACAGAACAAGCCATACACCTTTCTCCCGCACTACCAAAAGCGGCTCCAATAATTCCTTGTACTGTTTTGTCCAAATCTGCATCTGGAAGAACAATTGCATGATTTTTTGCCCCAGCAAGTGCTTGAACTCGTTTTCCGTTAGCCGCGGACTGTTTATACACATACTCTGCTACTGGTTGAGAACCTACAAATGAAACGGCTCTAATGTCAGGATGTTCAATGATCCCATTTACAACATCATGAGCTCCATGAACCAAGTTCAATACTCCATTTGGCAACCCAGCTTCAGTCATCAATTCTACTAGTCTCTCAGCCAATAACGGCGTACGTTCAGAAGGTTTTAAAACAAAAGTATTACCAAGCGCTATGGCGAGCGGAAACATCCAAAGAGGAACCATCATAGGAAAATTAAAAGGGGTAATTCCGCCAACAACACCTACAGGATATCGATACATAGCAGATTCGATACCATTTGCAATTTCCGGAAGTACTTCGCCCATCATATGTGTTGGAGCACCTGCTGCAAATTCAACACACTCTATTCCTCTTTGTACTTCACCTCTTGCATCTTCTTTCGTCTTTCCGTTTTCAAGTGTAATAAGCTCAGCTAATTCATCGTAATGTTCCTTTAGAAGATGATGATAGGAAAACAATACCCTCGCCCTTTGCGGTACTGGTGTTGTGCTCCATGTTTTAAAAGCTTCCTTTGCCACTCTTGTCGCATGATCAACATCTTTCTTTGTTGATAAAGGAACACTTGCTAAAACCTCACCCGTTGCCGGATTAGGAACTTCTTCAAAAGCAGTCCCTAACGATTCAATCCATTGCCCGTTAATATAATTTTTCAGCAATTTAGTAACTGGCTGTGTTGGCATTGGTAATTCCCCCTATCTGATTAATTACTTTAATTATATAGGAATGGTGTTGGCTATTCATTTAACAAAGTGTAAAATAGATTCATAAATTATTGAACATTTTGAAAAATCATTCGAATTCATCCTTTTATTTACTGACATACTTACCTTTTCTGCTTTTAGAAAATAATGGAGGTGTTACACTTTGTCAAAACCTATGGTGCAACGACTTTTAATAAGCGATATACTTGAACGCCCCTTTTTCCAACAAGCTAAAGTAATAGCTAGTGATCAGGCTTTGGATCGAACAGTGACATGGGTTCACATCATGGAAGTTACGAATGTTGGTAAATTATTAAATGGAAATGAATTAATATTATCGACTGGAATCGCTTGGAAAGATAACGAGGAAGTGCTTATCTCTTTTCTCGAACAATTAATTGAAAAAAAGGCAGCTGGACTCGTTATTGAGCTCGTAAACTACACAAAAAAAATTCCTAATGCCGCCCTTCACTTGGCAAAAGCTCATGATTTTCCACTCATTTTGTTTTATGACGAAGTGCGATACATTGATATTACTCAAGATCTTCATGCTATCTTCTTACATCAACATCATCAAATGGTCTCTAAGCTTGAAAAGCTTTCGGTAGTTCTTAATGAATCATTATTATCTGGTCACGGCATCGGAAAATTAATGAACGATTTTCATCAATTTACTTCACTAGAGTTAATATTATTTCCAATACAAGGTAAGCCGATTTTCGTGCCTTCTTGTCCAAAAGAAGTAAGAGATGGTTATATTCAGCAGTGGCAAGCAGATAATAATGGTTTTATTCAAAATTTTCATACAAATACATATAGATGTATCTATTTATTAGGACAAACCTTTGCGTATTTATTCGTACGCCCAAAAGAAGGTTTAGAGTTAACTGAATTTGAAACGCTCGCATTAGATCGCGGGGCAACTGCTGTCGCTCAGGAAGTCATGCGAACGATGTATTACGAAGAACAAAGAAGACATAAGGATGATACTTGGGTACAAAAGTGGTTAACAGGGGATATTAGTGAAGAAGAACTGAAAGCAGGACTTAAAGGGGTAGTTGGAGTAAGAATCCCAAAGATAACCGTAACGATCGTATGCGAAATTAACGATTCAAAAAATACGAAAGATGATAGCCATTTTTTAAGTAACATTATGATTGCTCGTTCATTATTCGAAGATCGTCATTTTAAGGTAATTATCTCAAAATTTCATAATCAGATCGTTTTTGTGCTATTTCCTCCTAACCTTATCCAAGATGAAATTCATCATGAGATCACCGACGTATTCAAACTATTACAAAAAGGAACTGGATCCTACTTTGGTTCATATGGAATTGGACAATTCATTAACAATTTAAATGTTAACAAAAGTTACAAAAGCGCCAAGACCGTTCTCCGTGTGCAACAACGACTTGGTAACTTAGTAATTCCTGCTTATGAATACTTACATAGTTACCGCACAATAGCATTGATGGATGAAGCCGGAACACTTGAAGAGTATGTACATTTTTATTTAGGTGACTTAGAAGATAGTCCAAAAGAGAAAGATAAACACTTACTCCAGACATTAAAGTACTATTTGCTTCATAGCGGTAAAAAGAATGATACTGCAAACTCTTTATTTATAGTAAGGCAAACGTTATATCATAGACTAGAAAAAATTGAAGGAATTATCGGTGACATTTATTCTTCCCATGAAAAAAGGCTTGCTATTGAACTTGCAATTTTAGGATATGAATACTTATATGGTACATTAGAAAATTAAGTTTCATAGGTTCAGCAGTTAAGCATACTTAGACTAAAAGCCACCTGAAACAGTGGTAAATAACTACATTGTAAAACCTAACCATATAACTCCTCTTTTAAATCCGCGGGAACTTCTAAGAGGCTATAAAAGAGGAGTTGGCATTTCTTACTTTACCTTTTCATAATAGGGTTTTGAACTACCTGTCTATCTATCCTTTTAGCGAAAATCTTTATTTTCGCTATCTATTTACTACTAGTCTAGACTTTTCCTTTTGTTACATTATACAAAAAATTTAACTACTACTAATCTCACTTCTATATTATTCATTACCCCTATTACTACATCACCGTATTCCTAAGATCTTCAAATCCACTGACTCTACACTCAACCACATCCCCTTCTCTAATTACGACCGGTCCTGGAGTCCCAGTTATTAAAATATCTCCAGGAAGTAATGTCATAACTTGTGAGTGAAAAGCAACAACAAACCAAGGATTGTAACGCATGTTTGATACTGAATTGCTAAATTGAACTTCTTTATTTAAAACAGTAGATACTTTCAAATCTTTAACATTAGTGATTTCATCTGTAGTTAGTAAGTGCGGTCCAAAACTAAAAAATGTATTAAAGCTTTTCGCTCTAGTAAGGTAACGCGGATTTTTGCTATGAATATCTGCTTCCGTCATATCTAACGCTGTTGTAAATCCGGCTACATACCCTCTTGCATCTTCCTTGCTTATATTGGTGCATTCCTTTCCAATAATGATTCCTAGTTCTGCTTCTGCGGTCGTATTCATAGAACCAACGGGAATTTGAATAGCATCATTTGGTCCGATAATACTAGTATCTGGCTTCATAAAACTAACAGGATCAGTATAAGGAACATTCATCAAGTCCGTTGAATCATCAACATAATTTATTCCAATCCCCCAAATCTTCTTAGGAGCTCGATATAATGGTCCAATGACTGCTTCTTCTGCTGAGATCTTCTCCATTTGTAACAAAGACTCTTTTCCGCTTCCCTTGAACCAACTATTTATTTGCTCCAATTGGCCACTAGTAAGAATCTCTAATAAATCCGTACTCCATTGTTTGTTCTCAACTTTATTAATTGTTTCTATTAATACATAACCTTCAATTGAAAAGATGGCAGCTTGTTCTGTTCCATTGTATTTTAACGTAGCAATTTTCATAATTGCCTCCTTACACCTTTGCAGCCGTTTTTTTCTTCACGACACTGCTAATGTTATTAATCCACTCTAACAATCGTCTGTCTTGATTTGGTCCAGCAATAATTGATAGCCCTATAGGCAGACCGTCAATTTCTGTTAATGGAAGCGAGATTTGCGGAAACCCTGTTAATCCACTAATACAAGTCATTTGTAATGTTTTCATTCTTTGATCTTCTAGATCTTTTCCACTCGTATTTAATAAGGGTGCCACTCCTGGTGCGGTAGGCATCAGAATCACCCCATCCACCCCTAATAAATCTTTCATATGCTCCGTAACTTCAGCCCTTTTCACACTCGCTTTTTCTTTTTCTTTCAGGCTAATCGTACTTGACCACTCAAACCTTTCCGAAATCCCTGGTCCGAAATAAGGATTTTCTTCTGTAATCCACTCTCCATGAGCTTCCCATACTTCATAGCCTTGTATCGTACGAAATGCTTGAAACCATTCAGCTAATCCATCACTTGCAAGTGTTATGTTTTCAGAACGAGTAACCACTTCAGTAAATTGGTCAATGTGCTCAGAATATATGTCTCTATTTTCTTGATCTAATAAGTTCATAATATCTTCCGGAATCAGCATTTTTATAAAAGGCATGTTTATTTTTTTTTGATTGTTTAATAAAACTTCTCCCACTTCACTTAAAGTGCTCGTATCATTTGCCATCCATCCAACTGTATCGAAGCTTGGTGCTAGTGGAATAACCCCCTTAAGCGCGACCGCACCATGAGTAGGTCGAAACCCATAAACGCCGCAGTAGCTAGAAGGGATACGTACAGAACCACCTGTGTCCGTTCCTAATGCAAAATCAACTAGTCCAGATGCAACGGCTACCGCCGATCCACTTGAAGAGCCACCTGGTATACGTTCAGGGGCTTTCGGATTCACTGGTGTTCCTAATTGTGCATTTTCTCCATTTAAACTAAACATTAGTTCATCCGTATGGGTTGTTCCAACTAATGTCGATCCTTCTTTTAATAGGTCCTCAACTGCTTCTGCATGAGTTGGTGCAGCAGTGTGTGTTCTCTCCCAATCAGGGTTGCCTGCAGTAGCGACAATTCCTTTCACATGAAATACGTCTTTCACTGCAAACGATAATCCTTTTAATGCCCCATCTTCATTCTCATTCAAATAGAAAGGGTCGCGGTTAAAAGCTTTCCACTGATCCTTCATCAAATCCCTCCTCGTACTTTTTCTGCATCCCTGTTTCAGAATAATAAGCCAGCCAATCCCCACTTGAAATCACTGCACCAAAATGTCGTTCTATATTTGTTATAGACGGTAAGTATGCGTCTTTAAATGCACACGTTGTTGCATCCTTTACTAGAACAACATGATAGTCTTTCATGTGAGCGTCTCTGATTGTTGACTCGACACATGTATTCGTATTGATACCAGTGAAAACTAGTGTTTCAATTCCTTCCGCACTTAAATAGTTATTAAAATGGTCATTAGTAAACGCACTATAGCGATGTTTGTAGAACAACACATCATCTTTCGTTGGGTGCAATCGTCCATATGGTTCTACACCCCATGTCCCTTCTCGACAGCTATTTGGGTGTTTTCTTGCAATTCTTCTCTTTTTCCATGCCCCATTGCCATCATTTCCATCATTGTGTGTCATGGCTACAAAAATGATCGGAATCTTATTTTCCCTGGCAGTAACAATCATGCGGTAAATAACAGGCTCTAAGGCTTGATAGCGTTTCACATCGAATCCCGCTTGTGAAAATGCACCGCCATTTGCTACAAAGTCGTTTTGCATATCAATCACAACAAGAGCTGATTGCAGCGACTGGCAAAGTACGTTCGGGTCATATGTCATGTTCTTCACCTCATTAGAGAATCAGGGGTTCAAAAGTTGATCCCCTGCCTCAGAGAATTGAGCTTACTTCTTATTCACTAGGTAAAAACTCATTCGTGTAGTATCGATCAAGATCAAAACGCTCACTAATTAAACCACTAACTTCCATAATATCTAATGTATTGTTCATGTTATCTTCAGTCATATATCCATATGGCACACCATCGAATAACGCAATTTCTTCTAACAATGTCAATTGGCTTGTAGCTGTTTCAACATCAATTCCATCTGGGAATAACTCTGTAACAATCTCAGCTGCTTCCTCTTGGTTTTCTAATGTATATTGAAACCCTTTGTCAATTGCTGCTAGGAATCTCTTAACCGTGTTTGGATTTTCCTCAAGGAATCTCTCATTCCCAATCAGCGTTAAACCCGAAAGGTCATAGCCAAAGTCAGCTAAGTATAATGGTGTTAACTCTGTACCTAATTCCTGTTCAAAAACGGGATATTCATTCGTTGAAAAGATCGCAACTGCGTCTACTTCTTTATTCAAAAACAACCCATTTCGCGCTGATGATTCTACTTGGACTGCGTCTACTAAAGATTCATCAACACCATTTGTTTCAAGGAAGTAAGGAAAAACGTTCGTAAACGTAGATGCAATTGACATCGCAATGCTTTTTCCTTCTAAATCTTTTGGAGTTTCAACCGGTGTGTCTGGGTGTGATGCAATCATAATTGGTGAACGGTTCATATAAGACGCAATCATTTTAATTGGCATGCCTTCGACAATCCCTTGAGATGGTTCAACTGTTGATGTAACTCCGAAATGGTCTTGCAAACCTGCTACTGCTTGCATCGTATTCGTTGATCCATTTCCTTCTAGTACTTCAACATTCAATCCAAATTCCTCGAAGAAACCTTTTTCCTTCGTTACAAAAAATGGCGCAAACTCACCTTTGATTCTCCAGTTTAATCGCAAGCTAATATCTGTCACTTCCGGCTCGCCCATTATTTCACCCTCTACCGCTTCATCCGTTCCTTCTTGAGTTTCATCTACTTCTGCACCATCATTAGATTCAGGAGCCACTGATTCTTCACTTCCTCCACAAGCTGCTAGCCCTACCAGTATGAGTATACTTAACACCAACATTTTGATTAATTGCTTCATTGTCATTCCTCCAGCTATTTTTTTGATTAAATCTCTGCGAGTATTCCCTGTGACTTAAATATAGATCGAATATTCTGAACTTGTTTGTTGAACTCGGGCTCTTCTCTCGTTGCGCTATGTCGTGGTCTTTGCAAGCTAATCGGGATTTCTTTTAAGATGGTTCCTGGCCTCTCAGACATCACAATGACTTTATCTGATAAGAATACAGCCTCCTCAATGCTATGAGTAATAAAAACAGTTGTAAATCCATATTTATCAGAAAGCTTCAACAAGTCATACATCATTTGTTCTCTTGTTAAGGCATCTAACGCTCCAAACGGTTCATCCATCAGCAATAATTTTGGATCCTGAATCAATGCTCTGCAAATCGAAACTCGCTGCCTCATTCCACCTGACAACTCATGTGGATACTTATCTTCAAACCCTTTTAAACCGACAGACTCCAATAATTCTAATGCTTTGGATCGATTCGTTTGTTTGTTTTTACGGTCTAACCATGTAATTCCTTTAAGCTCTAACGGAAATAACACGTTATCTATTACCGTTCTCCAAGCAAGAAGAACATCTTTTTGGAACACAACTGCAGCACCATCTGCTATTCTCTTTAAAGGTTCGTCATTGATCTCTACGACTCCAGTTGAAGGTTTGTCAAGACCTGCAATAATTCTCATAATCGTACTTTTCCCACAACCACTTGGCCCGACTACAGCTAAAAATTGCCCTGGATCTATGGTAAGGAAGATATTACTTAATGCTTTTACATCACCTGTCTTTGTTCGAAAAACTTTTTCTACGTTTGTCAAATTTAGTTTTGTCGACATTATCGATCCCCTCCTGCTTTATTTGCGTGATACCATGGCATAACAAGCCTTTCTAAAACATGTACAAGCAGGAATAAAAGCATTCCCATAATGGCTAAAGCGAATAATGTGGCAAAAACCAGTACCGTATCAAGTCTAGCATTCGCCGTTAATTGCAAGTAACCTAGTCCACGTTCTGAAGCTACAAACTCACCAACAATTGCTCCGACTACAGCTAAAGTGACACCTACTTTAAATCCACCAAAAAGATGTGGCAATGCATTAGGCAAGCGTAAGTAGTAGAAGATTTTCCATTCTGAAATTCCGATTGAACGTCCTAAATCATGCATATCTTTATCAAGGGAACGAAATCCATTAACAGCATTGATGACAACTGGAAAAAATGAAATCAAACAAGCTAGAAGTACTTTTGTTGTTAATCCATAGCCAAACCAAATGACTAAAATCGGAGCAATTGAGACCATCGGGATACACTGAATCCCAATTAATACCGGGTAAAGCGAGTTTGCTAGATATTTCGAATAAACGATTGAAATAGCTAGTGGTATACCAATGCATAAACTTAATAGAAATCCTAAAGCTACTTCTGTTAGCGTGGTAAGAGAATGACTAAATAACAATTGAGAGTCTGCAGCCATCCTAGAAAGAATATCAACTGGTGAAGGTAGTAAATACCTGGGAACATCTAGTAAAACCGTTAACGTCTGCCATATAACACCAAACCCAACAATCGTTAAGAGCGCCCAAACAAATTGAGGAACGTGAATAGGTTTTCTCTCTACTTTATTATGGACCTTTTGATTCGTTATTTTCATTTCATTTGATTGCATGTTTGACGCCTCCTATTAATTTTATTATTTGACCATTTCTCCTTTTATCTCGATTCCTAATTGTTCCCTTAAAAGAGGCGACGAATCTCCCTTCATTTTCCGCAGCTTTAAAGCGATTTGCAATTCTAAACAAACTTCTGGATCCTCGAGTTCTACTCCTAATATCGAAGCAATCTTCTCCATTCTGTAAACAACGGTATTATAATGAGTGAATAGCTTTTCTGCGGTTACCCGAATGTTCCGATTCGATTGAAAGTAAACTTCGAGTGTCTCAATATACGTTAACCCTTTGTTTTCATATTCAGTTAAATTCCCTAGCAGATCATCAATATATTGATTTACTTCCATATTGTTTGGAAGCAAATACAGCAACCGATATATGTGTAAATCATTAAATGAAATTAACCGTTCCTTATACTCGTATTGGTCACTGATCTCTTTTACTTTTTGAGCCCGTTTATAGCTTATAACAATGTCCTCAAGACGATTGACAGGGACACCTGCACATAAAAAGTAGGAAGGACCCATTTTTTTGTAATGATAAAATCGTTCTAACTCGCTATTGATTATCTTCACACTTCGTCTTAAGGCTAACTCTGAATCTTCAATGACGAGAAATACATATTCTCCCTGTAAGGTCGTTGCTAATATCTCTCCTTTGATCGTATTTGTTAGATTTTTAATTAAATACGTACACTCTTCTAAATTACGGATGGCTTGTTCTGGTGAGTGCAAGATCAGAACATCAAACCATTTATTCCTCACATCTATACCAAAAGAACTTGTTCGCATTTCTACATCATTTATAGAGGTGAAATGTCCTAATAAGATGTCTTGAATAAACTGATTAAGGTATTTCTTTTCAATATTCTTTCTAGCAATTCGATTGGCAAGCTCCATACTTAGCATGCTGCCTATTTTTTCAATGGTTAAGCAATCTACCTCAGTCAGTTCATAGTTGCTTTCGATACAAGCAATAAACGGAATGTGATCAAGTAATTGCTGCTCCTCTCCTATTAATGGAATCGCGTAACATTGAAATTCTTCTTCGCGAATTTTGATTGAACGTAAGCCATTACCAGCGGTCGACTCAAGATCCTGTGTCACTTTCACCATTTCAACTGAATCTAATACCTCATAAAAGAGTGGAGCTATGATATTTCCATCATGGTCATACATGATAATTGGATTTCCGATAAGTTTCTCTAATTTATATATCACCTTATTTAAGTCTTGCCCTTGCGACAAATCGATTGTAAATTTCTGAATTCGGTCATACAACGTTATTAAATGTTCCGATTCCTTATAAAACACTTCTTCCATTGCGACCCGAACAATATCAGAAAAGGCTGTTGTTGGGGGAATTTCTACGATTGGAAAGTTATACTCATTCGCCTTTTTTATTAAACTTTCTGGAATATTTGGGATAAACCGTTTCACCTTTATCCCCATTCCTGCCACTTGCTTATCTACCAATTGCGGAATCAAATCAGCGAATTCTTCTAAGTTTTCACGAAAAGGATAACCAGTCGTCATGATGAATTCTTTTGGTCTTACAAATTCAACAATTTCCGGACTCCCTACTATATTAATTCGATCAATGATGTTATTTTTGCTTGCATGGCCCGCAGCAAGTATAGAATCAGCCAAAGGATCTAGTTGCAACAGCCCTTCAATGGTTAGACCTCGTTTTTCAAAATTGCCTTCCAGACTGAACACCTCCTATTTTTTATTTGTTCATCAACTCGGTTAGTTGCTTTTCTATACGATTCATTTTATCACTGCACCTGAGCTGATTAATTGTGGCCTCGTCACAACATTTAAAATAAGATATTGTGAATCTTTCCTAATTTTAAAAGCAATTGTTAAATTTAAACAACAAACTGGTTAGATTATCTTTCTGAACGTTTTTATTTTTCATCAAATTCTCTTTCGTGGTTTTGTGAAACTTCCAGAAACTAATTGTCCTAATTTTGTTTGATTTCACTAACTATCTCCTGATCACAAAAAGCATAGAGGGCACTAAAAAGGTAAAATCGTCCCTTTTTTAGTGCCCTCTAATATCCAATACGTTTTTTAATACACTTACCTGAAATATGAAACAAAAGGTCAATCCATCTTAATCACTTCAAAGTCAGAAGATAATAAATTCATGTCATCTAAATCCCAGTTGAAAATTAAAATAGCAGATTGATTAGATTTGTACGAAAGTAGTCTTTCACCATTCTTAATAACCAAACTTTCCGCGTTCCAAAACGAAACAGTTTTATCTTCCCCCGTTCGATTACACACAAATATAGGTAACCCAGTATCAATAGACCTTTGTTCCCACTCACCATTCGGTCCGTGTAAACCTGGCCCCCAAGACGCAGGAGCAACTAGAACTTCTGCCCCTTTTGTGACTAATATATCTGCAATATTTTTTGTGTAAGCATCTGCACATATTAACACTCCAACTTTTATATCCTCTAAATCTATCGGTTCAATGAGTTCACCTGATGTAGACCAATTATCTACCCTTGCAATTTTATGTTGTTTTCCAAGCAATTCACCATTTTGATTAATAACAAAAACTGAATTGTATAATCGGTTGTTCTGTTTTTCCGCACAACCTAAAAATACAGTTGTTTTTAGCGACTTAACCTTTTGATAAAAATCCTTCATCCATTTATCTGGTTGGTGGTTAATCCAATCAGTCCCAACGATATGAGTAAATTGTAATCCACTAGTAGCTAATTCTGGTGTAATAATCCAATCCACCCCTCTTTCTGCTGCTTGATTAACTGCTTTTTCTATAAGATTTTGATTATATGTAATATCGCCAGCAATTGGTAATAAGTGCAATAAAGCAATCTTTACTTCCCTCATGAAATTCCTCCCACTTCATCCTCGTACTTTTATACCTTAGATAATACTACTAAACTTTTAGAACTTTGTGTGAATTTCCTTTATTCATTTTAGGTAGAATTATCTTTGTATTTCTTCCTAATTGAATGCCTTAAGGCAACCCAAAAAGGGAGTCCGTTTAAATGAATTGGTCTCCCTTTTGCTTACTTTTTTAGTTTTCAATTAAACAACCAACTGATACATATCCGTCTTTACTTCACCACCTCAATTTTAAGAGGTGCAGGAGCAGGTGCCTCCGCTATTAATTCAGAGAAAGACTTACAATCATATTGAAGATCTAACGTCACTTTCGTCAACTCACTTTGAACTCTCTGATTATTTGGAGTTCTACTAATCCACATTAACAGTTGCTCTAGTTCATCAGCCTCGTAAAAACGTGAAACATAAGCTAATAGCTGAGCATATTGCAACATATTTCCACTACCTAATGGATTAAAGAAATCCCGTAAGTTATCAGAACCTAACTGAATGGTTACTCCTGCCTTAGCCAAATCTTTTACTCTTGTCAGAGAACGGGTAGCAATAGCCGTCGGGCATGTTGTTACTGTCATACCAGACTCTGCCACAGCTTCAATCGTTTCCTGAGCGATCTTATCATCCACATTGGTTAAGGAACAACAATGAATGGCTGACACCTTATCTTTTAGCTCTCTTTCCTTCGTAACTTGTGCTAAATAAGGTAAATGAAAGTCATCAACTCTACCTGTTTCATCCGTATGAAATTCAATCCAATCAACATCATATTCCTCAGCTAAGTTCATAATTTTATCTATATGTTCTTTTCCTTTGTTATCCATACTTGTGTGACCACCAATTCCAGATACACCCATTTCCAAAGCCTCTTTTAGCATATACTCTGTTTCAGGGAATCGGTCAAACCCTTCTTGATTAAAAGCAATTAGGTCAAGAACGAGGCGGTCTTTCCATTCCTCCTTCAATTCTAAAAGAGCCTCTAGTGCTCTTAACTCAAACAATGGATCAATATCAACATGTGTACGGACATAGGTAGTTCCGTATAAATACATCTTTTCGAGTGCTTTTGTTGCTGATTCTTTTATTTCAAATATAGTCATTTCTTTCTTTGCTTTCCTCGTCCACTCAGCCCTTTTAGGTGCCGGGGCATCAACGTACTTTCTTGGTGGAATCAAAAATCCTTTATCAATATGTGCGTGGTAGTTCTTCCATCCTGAATAGTTCATCGAATCCCTCCTATACGAACGACTGGCGCAATTAAATTAGATCCTTGTGGTCCTTGATGCTCCGATCCTGCCGAACATAAGATTCTCGTTTCACCTACATAACTTCCTACTACTGCATTAGCTACCGCTTTTGCTAGAATTCCAGAATGCATTGAAAGCGCATCTGTATGCATTGTATGCCTCCTGCCTCTTACTTTACCGATCGCATCGGCACCTGCATTAACAAAGACATTTACAATTTGTTGCTGCTGATCTTCCGTTAAAAAGGCTTCCTCTTCAATTCCTGCGTCAAGGAAAGCACTCTTCAACCCTTGAAGATCAAGTGCATCCTCCATTACTCCAGCTCCAATATATAGATTACTAGAAGATTTTTTTGAGTTACCCATTACGATAACTCTAGCTGCCACTTGTTCTTGACCAGCTGAGACAGATGCTTTTGTTGAGTAAAGTGAATGATCGTTGTTGATACTTCCTTCATGAACCTCTTCTCGGTTCACTTCTTTTAGAGCAACCGCCACCCCAAGAGCCGAAGAAGCTTTTGCAAGAGCTCCACCTTCACCCCACGGACATTTTACTTCTACGCATTTCACATCATCTAACGATTCAATTCCTGCCTCTTCCATTGCTTTAGCAACTGCCTCTGCAACTAAATCTACTTGTGCTAGCGTTCCAATTTGTTCTTTTTCTAATACCGGGGTCGATGAAACACCAAATGCAAATCGCTTCTCATTAAATGGCATTCCTTCGCTCGACTCTTCTTTAATGAATAATGTATAGTGCGGCGTCATAAGCCCACCCGTCTTTCCGATCATCATCATCGGAATCGTATCAAAAACTTCTTGATGATTCATATCAAGATATTCAGATAAAAGCACTTGAAAAGCTAATGTCGAATACCCTCTTGCATACCCATCACCTTCTGTTTGAGCAATGATAGCCTTAATCGATTCGGCTTTCACTTCTTCTTTTTCGAGTAGTTCCTTTAATGCAGAAACATCTCCAGGATGATCCATATCACAACGAATTAATTGAAAGTTCATATTTACACACCTCTTTTTTGAATTCGTAATGCACTTTCTTAGCATGATTTAATGGTAGCATTTACGAAAAAAAGAGTAATTGTGTGAAATTCATAATATTTGTTATTATGTATTATGAATTTTTACTATTTTTATTGCCTCTTGTTAAAAAACCACAACAACATTGGAGGTTTTCTTACACCGGCTACTTTTAAGCTTATTGTTTCATTCAAACGCACTTATTGACTTTACTAAAAAAACTTTATTAATTTAACGTTTCAAACTTTGATATTTCGGGTAAAGAAAGAAAAAAAGTGTAAGTAATATTAGGAGTGAAAGCAATGTTAAATAAAGACAATTTAAACGTGGTTTGGCAAGGAATTGAATATAATATAACTGTCGAAGAGGAATTAGATGGTATTCAAGTGTTAAGAAGAAATGACGATGAGTACTTGATTGCCATGGTTGAGAAACCGATCTCGAAAATAAAAGTGAAGGAACTCGGATTAAAATATCAACATATTTACTTTATCTATACATACCAAGAATTCGAGGATGAACCTTTTCGAGTAGTTTGCTATAGAAACAAAAAAATCATCACATGTGATACTTCTTGGAACAGTCTGATCGATGTATTGAATTATTTGTATGAAGGCTTTGGCTTTGATTTAGAAGATGAATACGACGTCATGAATGATGAGTAATTGATTACATATTAATAAAAGCCCCCCCCGATGTCTAAACTGAAAAAAATTTTTTACGCTAATATTTATGTTGGAAGGATGCCACTACAGAAAAATGCCTGTCATTGACAGGCACCTCTCCTAATATTTAAGCCCTTCTTCTTCCTCCACCAACGGCAGTATTACTAATACCTTTGTCCCAGCGACCAAATTCTCAAACTGAATTGCTCCGTTATGCTCTTGTATGATTCGTTGAGAAATTGATAACCCTAACCCCGTTCCCTCATCTTTCGTTGAAAAGAATGGTTCACCGATTCTCCCAATAATTGAAACGGGTATACCTGGCCCATTATCGACAATTTCAATAAAGACCTCTTGTTGATTCTGGACGTTTACGGTAACTTTTACTTTTCCACCTTCAGCTCCAGCAGCTTCAATCGCATTTTTCATTAAATTGATCAAAACTTGTTTTATCTGTGATTTGTCTACATGTACATTCGCTTTTTTAACTTCAAATGATAGCGCTACATCTACGTTATGCAGCGTTGCTTCATTTTTCATAAAATCAACAGTCTCACTTACAAGATCATTTATATTATAATAATCTCTTTTAGGTGCCGTTGGTTGAGTTGCCATAAGAAAATCATTAATTAGTTGATTCATCCGGTCCATTTCACTTAATACAATATCTCTAAAGTGATTATGTTTTTGGTCTTCAAATAAAAACTGAACAAATCCTCTCACCGATTGCATCGGATTGCGTAATTCATGTGCCAAGCCAGCAGACAATTGACCAAGCAATGATAATTTTTCAAGTCTCATTAATTTATCATCGAATTCATCATAGCTTGATTTCCCTGCGTTTTCTATAATAACTGAAACGACAGATGATAAACGCTTAATCGTTTCGATCTCCTGCTCTGTAAAAGCATAAGGTTCAGGATCGATCGCACAAACGGTACCAAACAACTTCCCATTTGAAAGGTAAACAGGCATCCCTAAATAAGAACCTATTCTCGCTTCATAAATCGCATCAAATACACTTGCTCTGTCATCTTTTTTTGTATCATTTATAATTAATGGTTCCCGACCATCACAAGGAATAAGACTTCATATAGCATGGTCTTTCGGCAATTCTACTCCTTCTTCCAAGGAACAGCCCTTTTGGTTAAAAACCTTAATGACTTTAAACGTCTCTTCTATATGACTCACAAAATGGGTTCTTGTCCCAATTGATTGGCTTGCAAACCATAGCATATCCTCTAATGCCTGCTCGTACCGGTTCATCCATATCCCCCCTTACTAAACAAACTTCTCTTTTCTTCTATGTAACAACATTATAAGAATAAAGCATAAAAGTCTATGCCCATATACAAATTAGCATTAAAAATCGGATTATATCAAGAGCTAATACTACCAATTAAGAAACCTTTTTTTGGAATTCTCAATTAACGTTATGTTATGAAAGATCCTAGTCTAAAAAAGATGCCTGTCACTCGAAAAATCTCACGAGCCACAGGCATGAACATGTAGATCAATTACTATAACTTATGCAGCATTTGACATTTTCGTTTCTCTGATTACCTTCTTTCTTACTGGAGTTTTTCCCACCACAAACTCCCCGAAAGGCAATTTAGAAATGATGTAGATTAAAAGTATTGGAATCACTATTCCAACAACAAATTGGATCATTAAATAATTGAATTCTGTTGTTTCTGCTAATGGAAATCTCCTGCTTATAACTGTTTGAACAAATGGATGAAGCAAATAGATTCCAAACGAATACCCACTAAATGAAACTACCCACGACGGAATTTGTTTCACTTTTGATATGAATAAGACTAAGAGAAAAAACAACAAAACCGTATAAGGAATCAGATCAAATCGAGCCGATGTCACTCGCATCAAAACTCCTGTATGATATATATATTGAACAAGTCCTAGTGAAGCAATTACTCCATAAGCAATAAGCTTCCAATTTTTATTCACCATTTCAATAAAATGCTCATAGTTTCGTCCACAATAATAGGCAACCACATAATAGAAAAACCAACCTACAAACAAAACTCGTGAAAAGAATAAAGTTAAATAACTCGAATGATTGACATAATCTATAAAATAAAAATATAAACTAATCCAATACACCACACTAACAAAAAAACTTACCATTAACACAAGTGCTGGTTTGAACCTATTTATATATTTTACGAAAAGCAAATGTATGAAATAAAATTGAAAGATGATTAAAACAAAATACCCATGCCATTGCCCAATAAAGTTATATCCGACCTCTTTAGCAAAGTCATTGAATGTCCAGTTAAATCGATAATATTTATCACCAGCATAAAACACCGCCATAACAAGATAAGGTATGAGAATATACTTGATTCTCTTTATCAAAAAACCTTTCGGAACGTTATCTTTATACGCATGCGTCATAACAATGGTTGAGATCAATACAAACATCGGTGTTCCGTACAGTAAGATCATTTGAAGCGTCCGGTAAACAACCCGATCATCCCCAGTCACAGAAAAATCTGCGAGAACTCTACTCACAGCGTGAATGAGGACAACACTTAAACAAGCAATGATCCGGAGCCAATACACTTCGTTCATCTGTTTCGCTCTCACATCATTCACGCTCCTTTTCAAATTTATGAACTCTACTATTTTCTTTGATTTCTTTCTATTTCTCAATTTATAAAACCATCCTAAAATGTAAAATTGAGGATAAATGATCTAAATTATGTTCAGAAAAAAACATTGTAGCGAAGCCCTCCTGCACATGCAAAGGGCTTCGCTACATGGTTAAAGACCACTATCGAAAAAGAGAACAACATTATTTGTCGTACTGTTCAACTAATGTGCTTGCTTCATTTATTACGACTTCAAATAGCATCAAGATAATCAGTTAACTAATTTTTAATGCGAGGATTAGAGGAACACGGTAATGGACAGCTTTAAAAAAGTGTCCATTACTCAGTTTCATTTCATTCTGTCTAGGATAAATTCATTCTTTAACCTAAGTAATTTTTAATCACAACCACTAGGAAAATCATCTTCTTTTAGTATAGCCAGAGTCATATCATGTATGACTCTATCACCTTGTTTCACATTCAAAGAAGATATGTTCCCACCTCCCCCTATTTCTATTTTTTTCAGTACACCCTCGTTCGTCTTAAGTAGAAATAAAGGCTCCCATTCATGTACATAGGCCCCTTCATTTACATAGATCTCATCAATCGTACCATTACAAACACTAACAACTGTACGGTAAGTATTCACAAGTAGCTTCCTCCTTCATAAATCTATCCTCCAAATTTTGAAGCTTCAACCATGAACAGCCTAAATTTAGTCACCTCGAGAAATTAAGATTACTAGAAATTCCTCTCCCAAAACTTTTCTGACTGTCTATTTTGAAAATAAACCTCTTAATGCGAATGCTACATTTTGAGGACGTTCAGCCAAACGCCTCATAAAATATCCAAACCAATCCTGTCCAAACGGTACATAAACACGCATCGTGTAGCCTTTTTTCACTAACTCTAATTGTAAATCTGTCCGAAAACCGTAAAGCATCTGAAATTCAAATTGGCTGTTTTTGATTCCGTTCTCTTTTGCAAAGCTTATTACTTTTTCAATAATATGATGATCATGTGTTGCTATGGCCGTATAACTTCCACTTAGTAAATGGTTTTTGATAATATTAAAGTAATTTTCATCGATTTTCGCTTTATCTTGAAAGGCTACTTCAGGCGATTCTTTATATGCACCTTTTACTAATCTTAGTGAAATCCCTTTTAAGCTTCTAATATCTTCTTCGGCTCTAATTAGATAAGCTTGAATAACCGTTCCAACATTGTCATAATCTTTCCTTAACTCTTTTAAAATTTCTAAAGTCTGCTGGCAATGTGAGTAGTCCTCCATATCAATCCTTACAAAGTTGTTATACTGTTTGGCCGTTCCGACAATTCGCCTCATATTTTCCAAACAAAAGTCTTCACTTATATCTAAACCAAGCTGTGTCATTTTAAGTGATAGATTGCAGTCAACACCTGTAGATGCCATGGCATCTAGTGTCTTTAGACAATATTCTGTTGCTGCTGTAGCTTCTTCCTTGCTATCTACAAACTCACCCAAATGGTCAAGTGTACACGTTAAACCTTGTTTATTTAATTCTTTCACTTTTGCTATTGCACTTTCGATATTTTTCCCCGCTACCACTTGAGATGCCCCTACTTTTAATCCCCACCTTTTCGCAGCAACATTCAGTGCTTTATTTTGTGAAAGAAACATAAAGAAAAGTTTCATTGGTTGTTGTAAAATCATTTTGATCCCTCCAGTATCAGATTAGAATTTTTGCTTGCTACCTTCCCTTATGCAAAACCCATGCCATTTTTTTAACAGCATTATTCAGGCTATTTCTTTAAAATACCACCATCTATCCATACACATCTGTTTAATACCGTCTAATTTATACATATGTGTAAACGCCATCATTCACTTTTCACCTAAGAACCTTGTACATGACTATTAAAAAAACGATAGAAGGTGAAAAACTAGTTGTTCTCACCTTCTATCGTTATTTTCAACCATCTAAACAGATTAGGCATTCTATAGTTAAACATGATAGAACACCCATTATTAGTTTTGGCATAGTTATTGCATATAAAAAGTAAACTCATTAAATAAAATTTTTCAAAGGAAAGGAGTGAGTACTAATGGATTATAGTCTTTCATCAGTGACATGGCTTTGGGTCTGTGTTCCTTTTATCGGAATTATCGGTCTATCTATTTTAACCTTAATTTTTGAAAAGGAGTGAGGAACTGAATGAATACAGCCACTATGATTACATTTACTGTATATTTAATAGGAATGTTAGGTATTGGTTTATGGACTTACAAGAGAACAAATACCATTTCCGATTATTTCTTAGGAGGAAGAAGTTTAAATAGTTGGGTAGCTGCCATGAGTGCACAAGCTTCTGATATGAGTGGTTGGTTACTTTTAGGTCTTCCTGGTGTGATCTATGTATCAGGGTTAAATGGAATGTGGATCGCCATCGGATTAGCGGTCGGTACATATCTCAATTGGCAGTTCGTAGCTAAACGATTACGCAAATACACCGAGGTTGTAAATTCAATTACCATACCAAATTATTTTGAAAATAGATTTAAAGATTCTACAAAGATGTTACGTATCATTTCTGCGGTGACAATTATAGTCTTCTTTTTATTCTACGCATCCTCTGGGATGGTTGCGGGAGCTGTCTTGTTTGAGCAAGCATTTGGTATTGACTATAACATGGCATTATTTATAGGAGCTATCGTCATTGTATCTTATACCTTTCTCGGTGGGTTCCTTGCAGTTAGTCTAACAGATTTCGTTCAAGGTATTTTAATGTTATGTGCGTTATTATTTGTCCCAGCATTAATCATTGTTTCACTCGGAGGTTTGCCTGGACTATGGAATAATATCGGACAAGTTAATGTTGACCTACTCGATATTATGAAATCCGTTGGAATTGAAGAGAACTCATGGATAACAAACGCTACTTCATTCAGTATAATTGGAACCGTTTCATTGCTTGCGTGGGGAGTTGGATACTTTGGGCAACCTCATATTTTAACTCGTTTCATGAGTATAAGAAGCGCTGCTGAAATTCCAAAAGCTAGGCTTATTGCTGTAGTATGGGTTGTCCTTTCCCTTGTTGGTGCTGGATTGGTAGGAATCGTCGCAATCACACAATTTGATGTGCCAATAGAAAACCCCGAAAGCGTATTCATACTCCTCGTCCAAAATTTGTTTAATCCTTGGATAGCTGGTATCTTACTCGCTGCAATTTTAGCAGCTATTATGAGTACGATTGACTCACAATTGTTAGTTTCCTCAAGTGCAGTTGCTGAAGATTTTTACAAGCAGATTTTTAGAAAGAATGCTAGTGAAAAAGAGCTTGTTTGGGTCAGTCGTGGGTCTGTCATTTTCATTTCGATTGTTGCTGTTATATTAGCTAAAAGCGGAGGAAATGTATTAGAGCTTGTCTCTTATGCTTGGGCAGGTTTTGGAGCAGCATTTGGTCCAGTAATTATCCTCTCTCTTTTCTGGAGACGAATGACAAAAAATGGAGCTCTTGCCGGTATGATAACTGGTGCTTTAACGATTATACTATGGGGAAAGATTGAAATATTAAATAACATAGGCTTATATGAACTTGTTCCCGGGTTCATCCTAGCATGGATTGCTATTGTCATCGTTAGTCTTATTGATAAAGCCCCGTCTTTTGAAATTAAAGAGGAATTTAACCGGGTAGTTAATCAGCCTAGTGACCAGCAACATGAACATAATAAATCTTTATAACGGCTACTATGCAAGATAAAAAGGTAGACGGCTCCATAGTGAACTTCTCTCCTTAAGGTAGACAGGTTGTCTTACTTAAGGGGGAGCTTTTTTTTGTATCCAATAAATATTATCCTAGTCTGTTTAAGTGTGAAGCGCTGGAAATCATCAAAAGTGAGATAAACAACATTTGAGAACCTATCAGATGCGGATAGAGGGTTATATCCATTAATATAATTAATGACAGATACCAAAAACACCTAAAAGGCCTCAGCCCTATGGAATATAGAGCTAAAGCCGATTAGGTCATTTTATTATTTCCCATGTCTACTTAACGAGGACACTTCATTTTAATTTATTCTGCATCCATAAATGGATATGCAATTTCTGTAGTTGGAGCAAAGTTTTCTTTGATAATACGCGGACTCGTCCAACGAATCATGTTAAATACAGAACCTGCTTTATCGTTTGTACCAGAACCACGAGAACCGCCAAATGGTTGTTGATTAATCACCGCACCAGTTGGTTTATCATTAATATAGAAGTTTCCAGCTGCACCAGATAAGCGGCGTTCTAAGTGCATAATTGCTTGACGATCTTGTGCAAAGATCGCGCCTGTTAATGCATACATAGACGCTGTATCTACGGCAGTCAATGTTTCTTCTAATTGATTATTTTCATACACATAAATCGTTAATACTGGTCCAAAAATTTCTTCTACCATTGTTTTGAAGTTTGGATTAGTTGTCACAATGATTGTCGGTTGAACGAAATATCCTTCAGAATCATCATAAGTACCACCAGCAATAATCTCTGCTTCTTCAGAAGCTGCAGCATAGTCGATGTAGCTTGTGATTGAATCAAAAGCTGCTTTATCAATTACCGCACCCATGAAGTTTGTAAAGTCTCGGATATCTCCTACTTTAAGCTTAGCAGTTTCTTCCACTAAACCACCTTTCACTTCCTCCCATATGTTTGCAGGGATGTAAGCACGAGAAGCTGCTGAACATTTTTGACCTTGGTATTCAAAAGCACCACGAACAAGGCCAGCTACTACTTTATCTCGTTGTGCAGTTTCATGAGCAAATACAAAGTCTTTTCCACCAGTTTCCCCAACCAAACGAGGATATGATTTATAATTTGTAATGTTTTCGCCTACAGTTTTCCAAATTGTTTGGAACGTACTAGTTGATCCTGTAAAATGGAATCCAGACATACGAGGGTCTGTTAATACTACTTCCGATACTAGTGAACCACTGGAAGGTACGAAGTTAATTACGCCTTTTGGCAATCCCGCTTCTTCTAATATACGCATAAAGTAGTAGTTTGATAATAAAGCAGTTGTTGCTGGTTTCCAAACGACTACGTTCCCCATCATTGCAGGAGCTGATGGTAAGTTCCCACCAATTGCTGTGAAGTTAAATGGAGAAATTGCCAATACAAAACCATCTAATGGGCGGTATTCTAAACGGTTCCATATATTCTTCACACTTTCTGGTTGAATTTGATAAATTTGATTAGCATAATCAACGCCAAAACGTAAGAAATCTGCTAATTCTTGTGCAGCATCAATTTCAGTTTGAAAAGCTGTTTTGGATTGTCCTAACATCGTAGCAGCATTCATTACGTCACGGTATGGTCCAGAGATTAAATCAGCAGCTTTTAAGAAAATGGATGCACGGTGTTCCCATGGCATATTCGCCCATGATTCTTTTGCAGCCATTGCCGCTTCTACAGCATCTCGCAACTCTTTTTCTCCAGCTTGTGAAAAGTTTGCCAAAACATGTTGATGATCATGCGGCATAACCACTTGCTTCACTGTATCTGTTTTTATATTTTCTCCATTGATAATCACAGGGATATCGACTACGATTTCAGATTGGCGTTTTAATTCTTTCTTTAATGTTTCCCTTTCTTTTGTACCTGGAGCATATGTATTGCCAGGCTCGTTTTTCGGTGTTGGGATTTTGAAAATTCCGTTACTCATTCATTTCACATTCCTTCCTGAGTGGTTTATCTTGTATACACCTATAAACAATGCAATATCTGTGCCAAAAGGTAAAAAAGAGTTTAATTTCTCTAAAGTGGCTTTCCAAAACCATTATTCACACAAAATCACTGGGGAAATCTATACAGTTCATTTACATAAGTGTAAACGTTTTACACTTATGTATAAAAGATTAAGAGATCGGGTTCCCTGTTTGCCCCTTCAAAGAAGTCTTGACGATATGTACTGATAAAGCTTTACGTTTAATCCCTTTACTATCCTACATAAATGGCAGTGTTATAGGATCTGAATAGAAACAAACGTGCGTACTTACAAGCAACTTGTTACACACAAAAAAAGTGAGACCCCGCGGTTCTCACCTTTACTCTTACAGCAATTCATACTTCTTTAGTTTGTTATATAAAGTCGCACGTGAAATCCCCAATAACTTCGCTGCAGCCGCTTTGTTTCCATATGTTTTTTGTAATGCGTATTGAATCTCTTCTTCACCTTGCCCGTTTATTTTTTCTATGTTCTCAAATTGTCTCTGTAAAGCAGGAGGCTTATGTTCCTTCATGAAATTCTTAGGTAGATGATGGGGCTTAATTACCTCATTGTCGTTAGCCAAAATAATAACACGTTCGATAATATTACGAAGCTGCCGTATATTTCCCTGCCATGGGTGTTGTATAAAACTATACATTACCTCAGGGCTAACTTCAGGAATCGGCATAGCGTATTTGAGAGAGAATTCAGTCAAGAATAATTGAATCAATTCAGGTACATCTTCAATCCGCTCCCGTAATGGTGGTATAGATATTGAAATAACATTTAAACGGTAATACAAATCCTCCCGAAAACTTCCTTCATCTATCATCTTTTCTAAATCTCGATTTGTAGCAGCGATAATACGGACATCAGTTGGAATGGCTTCATTTCCACTAACTCGGTAATAATGCTTTTCTTGTAATACACGTAATAGTTTAACTTGTAATTCAAGTGGCATTTCACCAACTTCATCAAGGAAAATGGTACCTCCTTTTGCGGCATCAAATTTTCCTTTCTTCCCTCCTTTGATCGCCCCTGTGAACGCCCCTTGTTCATACCCAAAAAGTTCACTTTCAAATAAAGCGTTGGGGATGGCACCACAGTTAATTGCTACAAAAGGCTTATTAGATCGATTTCCAGCTTTATGTATTCCTTCAGCAAACAACTCTTTTCCGACTCCACTTTCCCCAGTTATTAACACAGCGGCATCCGTTTTAGCCACTTTATTAGATAGATTAATAGCCTCTTTTAAAACAGGACTTCTCCCTTTAATTTTGTTAAATGGCGATAGGTTCTGTTGCTTTTGAGTTGCACTTTCTAGGTTATGCAAATATGCAGTTGTTGAAGATAATTTATCATTTAATTTAACCATCTCGGTAATATCTCTTTCTATTGATATTCCCCCAACGACTTCTTCACCAACATAGACAGGAGATGTAGTAATTAGTACGTGAACATTAGGGTGCGGCTGGTTGTATTTACTCATAACACCTTGTCGTTCTTTCATCGTCGACATTAGAACAATTGCCTCTTTTTCGAAGTAATTTGTAATAGACTGGCCACACACCTCATTAAGGAAAATCCCGTACATTGCTTCAGAGGTAGGATTCAAGTATATGATATTTCCATTAGAATCAACAGTTGTAACAGCAGATTCAACCGAGTTAAGAAACGTTTCATAAAATGCTTTTGTTAACTTCCATTGTTTCCAAACTTCTTTCATTATTACTGAATAAGGAATCCATCCACAATAGTCACCATCTGCCCCTTTTAAAGCAATATCTCTACCTTCATCGCTCATATCAATTTCGGATAAGAGAGTCGTATGGCTATATACATCCATTTTTTCATATTCCAAATCGCAATTCCATTGTAGTGCTATTGCTTCAAGAGTCATATGATTTTGCAAATTGAAGACCTCCCCAATAAAATCAAAGATTTTGTAAAAGGTAACATAAAAATAATTAACCTAATTCATTAAATTGTTTAGGCCTTTAAATATTTAATTCTACTAAGTTTTTATACTTTTCTTCATCAAGTAGTTGTAATCCTACCTCCTTCGACAAGTTTTTTTAAAATTGCAAATCATCCTAATTGATAATTTCTATTGAATACGATCTTAATGTGTGAGTTTGTGGCTTATGACTATAACCTCAATAAGGAATAACCATTAATTTCCTTGGCTATTCCTCCATAACGAACTAAAATTATTCCTCAAACTTTAGTCTCTTTATTTCTATCTACTAGCTCCGTTATCCTTTCTTTATTATCTCTCCGGAAAACCCTCTTCACCCCTCTTGCCACATCATCAAATAACATATAAACAGCTGGAATCAGCAATAACGTGATCAAAGTAGCAAACAATAGTCCAGTAATAACCACCGTTGCAAGCGGTGCTTGATAATTACTTGCAACCCCTGTAGAAACAGCCAATGGAAACATTCCGGCAACCGTCGTTAATGTTGTTAAGAAAATTGGACGAATTCGATTCTTCCCTGCTTCTATAACCGCTTCATGAACAGACTTATCTTCAAAACGCAATTGCTTCGTTCGGTCAATAAGAAGAATAGCATTGTTTAGAACAATTCCGATTAACATGATTACCCCCATGGCTGACATGATGCTTAACTCTCTTTGCGTAATAAACAGCCCAAGAATGACACCAGTTATTGTCATAGGAATGATCGTCATGACAATGATTGGGTGAACGAGATGATTAAATTGAACAGCCATGACAACATATACTAAGAAAATAGCAATTCCTAAAATAAGAAGTATCTCTTGAATGGCTTCCTGCTGCGCCTCTAAATCCCCACTAATGGAAATCGTGTAACCCTCTGCGGTTTCAAACTGCTGTATAAGCGCTTGAACATCACGATTAATGGAACCTAAATCACGCCCAGAAATATCTGCTAAAACTTTTACAACGCGCTCCCCATCTTTTCGATCAATTTGCGTCGGAGCCATAATCGTCTCTAACTCCATATAGTCAGATAAAGGCTTCTGACCTTGTGGTGTGTTTATTTCAAGAGCCAGTAAATCTGACTTTTTCTCGATTGAATTTTTTGTTTCAACATAAATAGGGGATGCATCAGTATTAGATAGGTGACCAATTGGTTGTTTTGCTTGACTAGCATGAATCTCATGAAAAAGTTGTATAGCTGTTACACCGTCTTCTTTCATTTGATCTTCGTTTAAAACAATGAGCTGCTCTTCAACTTGCTTATCCAATGTTCGTTTCGCTCCAACAATTCCATCGATTTGATTAATCTCGACTTTTAAATCTTCAGCTAGTTCGGATAGTTGGTCTACGTTTTCCCCTACAATCTCTACTTGTACTGGGAAACCGCCCCCACCTTCATCTAACGCGGAGTTCACACTGAGAATAGGATGAGACTCTTCTAACTGCCTTAGTTCGTTAAAAATTTGCTCATTGACTTCTTTTTGTTCAACGGTCACGTCATCACCTGTTGTCATATTAATTAAAACGTAGAGATATTCGACGTGATCTAAGACAAAATTCTCTTTTACATCCGTAATGGTTGCCAGCCTATTGTTCATTTCGCTAACAATTTCCTCTTTTTCAGCTGGGGTTACCCCATTTTCAAGAGTAACCATAATCTCAGAATAACGGTTAAATACATCAGGCATGATCGTCATTGGTATCTTTGTTGTTAAAAAAAGGGAACCGATAAATATGGCCACAAACAAACTTATGACTCCATATCTTCTTCGTTTCTTTTCCGTCATCCAAGAAAGAATCGATCCATACGCACGAATTGTTCGGTTTTCCCTTTTTTCATTTTGTGTGGTACGAACTTTTAAAAAGTTTTCCGATAACGAAGGAATCAGAGTAAAAGAAACAATGACTGAACTTACTAACGTAACAATAACAACGACAGATAAGATCATCATGAACTTACCGGTCTCTCCACCTAACAGCCCAATAGGTAAAAAGACTACAACAGTCGTAAGCATCGAAGCGAGTACTGCGGTCGCTACTTCTTTGATTCCTTTCAGGACAGCCTCCCTATTACCTAACCCTTGTTCTTTCTTTCTATAGATAGATTCCATAATGACAATGGAAGCATCGACCATCATCCCAATCCCTAACCCTAATGCAATTAAAGAGATGATATTAAAGCTATATCCAAGAATCCACATACTTGAAAAAGTTAGTAAAATCGAAGCGGGTATAGAAATTCCAATGATGAATGTCGCTCTTATGTTTCTTAGAAATAAGATGAGTGTTAAGATAGAGAGTAGTCCACCGAGCAAAATATTATAAGTTACCCCATCAATGGCATCTTCTATATAGTCGGCTTGTGACACAATGTACTCAAAGTCGAAACCACTTACTAGACCTTCTTCTTTAATTTTTTCGACTTCACTTCGTACCGCTTCTGCCATTTCAATTTGTGTCACATTCGATACACGTCCAACTTGTGTAAAGATAAAATCTTTGCTGCCATCCTTCCAAACTGCTGAACTTCCATCACTTCTTACTAGTGAAACGTCTGCTATTTCAGATAAATTCTTTATGCCATCGGCCGTATGAATCAACAAGTTTTCAATGTGCTCAATCCCTTCATAAGTCGTGTCCCACCTTATGGTTGGCTCATTCTCTTCTTCCGTAAATGTTCCTAATGAAGTAATGAGATTAGACTGTTGAATCATTGGAATGACTTGGTTTACATCTATATTCAGTTCTTCCATTGTATCTTGATTAAATTGTATGGAAACTTCGTAGTTTTCTAGCCCATCAAACTTTACCTCGCGAACTTCTGACAATTCCTCCAGCCGTGGCTTCACTACATTTTTTGCGAATTCCGTCATTTCTTCCATCGATCCATTTGAAATTGACATAAAGAAATCAAATGGCTGTTCCGTGGAAAACTGAAATGTTTCTAGTTGGTGGATAGCTGGCAGCTGTGTTTGAAGTGAGGCCATTTGAGCTTCTATATCCTTAAAAACTTCATCTCCTCTCCCCTCTTCTATATATACCGTTATTGCACTTTGCCCAATATAGGAAGAGGATTCATACGACTCAACACCGTCAACAGTACTTAATACTTGTTCCATAGGCTCGGTGACTTGTTGTTCAACATCCATTGTTGCAAGTTCTCCTGCATCCACTTGAATCAATGCCATATCAAAGGAAATCGGAGGAAACAGTTCTCGATCTAATTTTGTTACTGAGAATAAACCAATGAAAAATATAAAGACGACCATGAGCCCAACCACAATTTTTCTGTCCAAAAGGAATTTAATAAAGGACATAGCTTTCACTCCTTATCTATTAACATACCTTTTTATTATAGGAGCAATTCTAAGAAAATATATTACTTTTTTCATAATTAAAGGACTTTTTAGAAAAAATTTACATAATACATAGGACTTTAGTTAACCACAATGAAAAAAAGACAGGATGACCTGTCTTTACATGTTCGAACCTTTCAATTCAACCTAATCTAATCAGTATCGATAATTAGCTTTCAGAAATTAAATCAATATTACTTTTTACAAAATTTCCCTGTTGTTGATAAGGATGATAAGGTCGAATGATCGAAGCCTATTTCACTCCTGAATGAAAGCCTTTTCTATTAAAGAAAGCCTATTTTCATTAATTCATTGACATACACCTCAAACTATTGTAAAGTACCTAAGGGTCGAACATTTACGTTTGACCCAAACCACAATATTCGTATTTAGAGGTGGATACCTATGGAAAATGTATTTGATTACGAAGATATTCAATTAATCCCTGCAAAATGTATTGTTAACAGTCGTTCAGAGTGTGATACAACGACAACGTTAGGTGGACGTTCTTTCAAATTACCTGTCGTACCTGCAAATATGCAAACAATTATAGATGAGAAGATCGCTCTTTACTTAGCTGAAAATGGTTACTTCTACGTGTTGCACCGTTTTGAGCCAGAAAAGCGCCTTGATTTTATTAAAGATATGCATGCACGTGGTTTGTTTGCTTCTATTAGTGTTGGAGTCAAGGACGAAGAATATAGCTTTGTTCAACAACTTGCCGATGAAAAGCTTACACCAGAATACATTACGATCGATATCGCACATGGTCATTCCAATGCAGTTATCGAAATGATTCAACATATTAAGAAACTTTTACCTGAAAGCTTTGTCATTGCAGGAAATGTAGGAACACCAGAAGCAGTAAGAGAATTGGAAAATGCTGGTGCAGATGCAACAAAAGTTGGAATCGGACCAGGAAAAGTATGTATTACGAAGATTAAAACAGGTTTTGGTACGGGAGGCTGGCAATTAGCAGCTCTTCGATGGTGTGCAAAGGCAGCAAGTAAGCCAATTATTGCAGACGGTGGAATCCGTACAAATGGCGACATCGCTAAATCCGTTCGCTTTGGTGCAACGATGGTGATGATCGGTTCCCTATTTGCTGGACATGAAGAATCACCAGGAGAAACAATCGAGAAAGATGGAAAGCTTTATAAAGAATACTTTGGTTCAGCTTCTGAGTTCCAAAAAGGTGAGAAGAAGAATGTAGAAGGGAAAAAGATCGTTGTTGAGCATAAAGGAGCTTTACAAGATACATTGACTGAAATGGAGCAAGACCTTCAATCTTCTATCTCTTATGCAGGCGGAACGAAATTAGACTCAATCCGTCACGTAGATTATGTTATTGTTAAGAATTCTATTTTTAACGGTGACAAAACGTACTAAGTATTAGAAATACACGTAAAGAAACACTGTTCATTAAAAACAGTGTTTCTTTACGTGTGCTTTAGTCATGTTATGCGATTCAACCTTTTGAAACGTCCTATGACAAAAGCGATAGTTAATCATAGCTGTTAAAGCACCTATGAAGATGATCGTTACTGGAAATAATGAGACAACAAAAATAGCCGATACTGTAATGACTACTACTGAAAACGAAACAGGCAAATCATAAAAAGACAGTGCAAATGCTTGTTTTATCATTGGTTTTATTTTCAGGTTATTTTCATTAAGCATAACCGGGATTAGATAAACACTTGTAAAAAGGTATAATAAAACGACAAAACTAGTTATAACAATAAGTGCCATTCGAACGAACCCGTGTGGGATATTGAAAAAGACAGTCAAATCGAATAATAACAACGCACCAATCATAAGCCATGGAACACCGATTAATAAGCTTTGTCTCAACTTCATTCGGAAAATCTGTAAAAAAGGCTTTAAGACTCGCTCTTCTTTCTCAAGGTGCCACTTTTTTACAACTCCAACCATTGCCACCGTAGCTGGTACAATGGTAACGATTGGAATAGAAAACAAAATCCAAAGCAGATTTAAAATAACAATATTCGTTAGCTTATTTAATGTCTTTGCTGTCTTTCCATCCCATACATTCATTTCACTACAACTCTCTTTCCTTTTCCCAGATTCCTTTTAAATTGGTTACTTTCACACGGTCAAATGCTACTTCACCATTTCTAGCAAACAATTCCATTTCTACATCCTCTTGTGATGGGAAAATGAGCTCCGTTATTACACTTTCTCCATCATTCAAAAATACTTCTAGCGAAGAGGTATCTAGGTAAAATTGGACCTTATTTACTTCTTTTTCGAATGGAGCGATGTCTTTACTTGGGAACTCGGTTGAGAAGTCAACCTCTCCACTTTGTGTTCTATCAATAGACCACTGACCTTTCTTCAAATGAAAAGCAATGGTGGTTTGAGATTCCCCGTGTCGAACATGAATCCCCCAAGTATCAGCTTGGGCCTCTTTCACTTCTATATCCATTTCTAATAGAGGGCCAACACCTGATAACTTTAATGGTTTTTCTTTATGGGTGATTACATCATGTTCTTCTATCGTTTTGCGTGTTCTTAATTGTTCTATTTCTTTAACAGGCGTTTGAACTAAATTGTACCCATTTTCCGTTTTCATTAATGTGACGACACGTGGAATTGACATCGCACTTCTCCACGGATGAGTCGGGACTTCATTAGCGTATTGCCAGTTGCTCATCCAACCAATCCAGATCTGTTCTTGCGTTGGTGTATCAAGCCATGAAACCGCAGCATAAAAGTCACGACCATAATCTGCCCAGTGCGTCGTTTCAGGGCTTTCATCAGGGAGGAAGCTCTTTCCATTAAATTCTCCTACAAAATATTGCATCCCAGAACCCCCATTTGGAGCACCTGGATTAATACTTACAATTAAAACCCATTTCTTTTCTTCGCTTCCTTTAACGGGTACTTCAATTAGATCTGGACATTCCCAAACTCCCCCGTGTGCACCATACCCTTCTCCAAATGAGGACATATGCTCCCATTCTAGTAAATTAGAAGATCCATAAAACCGTATATGATTCCCGCAAGCAAGTGACATGATCCATTTGTTTGCATCTTCATGCCAAAACACCTTTGGGTCACGGATATCCTTTAACCCCGGATTAGCAATCACCGGATTATTATGATACTTCGTCCACGTCCGTCCCCTATCATGAGAGTAAGCAATACTCTGCTTTTGGTTCCCCTCCTCATGTTGCGTAAAAATCGCAACCATAACATCCTCATCACCGTCTTTTAAGCCACTCGTATTGCCATAGTCAACAACCGCACACCCGGAAAATATCGTCCCAAGCTCATCAGGAAACAAAGCAATCGGCAAGTGATCCCAATGAATCAAATCTTTACTTACTGCATGACCCCAATGCATGGGCCCCCACTTTGTGCCATCTGGATGATACTGATAGAATAAATGATATTCTCCTTTAAAATAAACTAAGCCATTCGGGTCATTCATCCAATTTTCCTTCGGCGAAAAATGAAATTGCGGTCTATAACGTTCGTTGTACATGTCAGATACCTCTCCTTTTTTTTAAAGAGGCGGTAAACCACTTTCCTACCGCCTCTTAGAACAACTTTTATCCTTTTACACCACTCGATGTAATGCCTTGAACATAATAGCGTTGGAAAAATAAGAAGATTAGAATGACAGGGATCGTTGTTAACGATAGGGCAGCCATGATTTCTCCGTACTGTATGTTGTTATCCGTAAATAGATATTGAATCCCTACTTGCACCGTTCTCTTTGATGCACCGGTTGTCACAATTAATGGCCACATAAAATCGCTCCAATGAGTAACAAAGGTCAATATCGCTGATGTTGCAAATACCGGCTTGGCATTTGGAACGATAATGCGCCAAAATGTGGTCCATGGAGATGCCCCATCTATATGGGCAGCTTCTTCTAATTCTTTTGGTATGTTTAAAAAGAATTGACGGAACAAAAAGATGTTAAAACAGTTAGCAATAAATGGGACATATAATGCTGGATATTCATTTACCCACCCAAACGCATTCACAATTAAATAAAGTGGAATCAACACACTTTCAAATGGAACAATATATAGAGCGATAATGACCATAAGAATTAGCCCAGCACCAGGGAACTTCAATTTAACAAGAGCATAGGCACAAAGGGAGTTTACAATTAGACCTAATATGACAATCATTCCAACTGTATACAAGCTATTCCACATATACAAAAAGAAGTTAGTGCCTGTTTCTTTGTTAAATAAAATATTATAGTAATTTTCAAAAGTAAGACTTTCTGGAATAAAAGCTTCAAGACCCATTTGCGTGAATATTTTCGTTTCTGGCTTCAAAGACGAAATCATCATCCACAAAAGAGGCGCTATGAAAAGTAACCCGACAACAATAATGGTTAGATTAACACCCACTTTTGCCAGACGTTTTTTTGTTTTGTAGTTCATGCCATTCCCTCCCCTCTCTACTCTTTCACAAGGAACTTTTTCATAATTAATGAAACACTTAAAACTATTATAAAGAACACGACTGAAATGGCCGAAGAGTAGCCAACATCACGGAACTGAAACCCTTCTTCATACAACATATAGACGAGCGTCTTTGTCGACCCGCTTGGACCCCCATTAGTCATTACAAACGGTTGTACAAATAACCGGAACGCTTGAATGGTTGTAATAATAAGTACAAATGCGGTTACATGCTTTAGTGCTGGCAGTGTTACATTTAAAAATTTTCTCCATGCATTTGCCCCATCTATTTCGGCAGCTTCATATAATTCTTCTGGAACTTCTTTTAGACCTGCCAAGAATATAATCATTTGAAATCCGGCAGCCTGCCAAATTGACATAAAAATAATAGAATTCATGGCTTGATTTGGACTTAGTAGAAAAGGTTGATTAGGAATTCCAAATAAATTTAAAACACTATTAATTAATCCATTTTCAACGTTATATAAAAACGTCCAAAGTATCGCAACAACGACCATGGAAGTGACAACTGGACTAAAGAAGAATACTCGGCCAAGGGAAGCTAGTTTTACTTTTTTATTAACAAGTAAGGCTAAGCCCAGGGCAACTAATGATTGTAGAGGCACAACGACAGCTGTAAAATACATGGTATTTTTTAATGCGTTAAGAAAGTTCCCATCTGTTAATAGTCTCTGATAATTATCAAGTCCGATAAATGTTTTTTCACCTGGTCGTAACATCGCATAGTCCATAAAACTATAAATAAATGCGAGAAGGACCGGGAGAATCAAAAACGTAAAAAGCAATACGAGTGCCGGTAATGAAAAGAGGATTCCAAGAACTTTCTTTTGTCTTTTATACGTCATTCGATTTGGGTTATTTCTTTTTACCATTTTGATTGGGTTTGGACTTTGTGGTTCAAATTGTTCTTTTTTTGCAGCTTCCATCAAGTCACACCACCTTTTCTTTTACTAAAACGTTAAAATCACTCTATTATGTTCCAAGGGAGGTGTCCCCCTTGGAATATAAACATTGGGTTATCTACTTTGTCTTTCAATGTCTCTTTCGACTTCACTTGCCACTCGATCAAGCTCTTCTTTAGCATCTGCACCAAGGAAAATATTTTGTACAGCTTCTCCGTATCGTGCAGATAATACCGGGTAAGACGTTGTACGAGGTCTTGGGTGTGATGTTTCAATAACTTGATCCTTCAGCACACGAAGAGGCAGTTCATTCCACTCAGTCATATTGTCAAATGCAGATTTTCTAGCAGCTGGCTTTCCAGAAGCTAGTGCAAGCTTTAAACCATTCTCTTCGTTTGTTAAGAAGTTTAACAGGAGAGCTGCTTCCTCTTGATGCTCAGTGTTTGTTGACATTCCCCACGTCCAGTCACCCGATGGAGATACTTGTTCACCTTTTGGACTTCTCGGGTAGTATGTGATTCCCCACTCCGTATCTGGGTATTCTTTTAAGTTTTCCCATTGCCAAGATCCCATTAACATCATAGCTGCATTGCCATCCTCAAATTCTGTTGGTGTAGGTTGAAGATTGACAAGTCCTTCCTCCGTAAACTTTTGTAAGAATTCAAGTGCTTCAATTGTTTCAGGGCTGTTCATGATTCCTTCTGTTGTTGAGCCATCTTCTGCGATAAATCCTCCACCGTTACTCCAAACAGTCGGTCCTGAGAAATAAATGATCCATTCACCGTAATCAAGTGTCCAGTTCACACCGTATATTCCGTTTTCCCTGTCTGTTAGTGTCTTAGCTGCTTCGTAAAATTCCTCCCATGTCCAAGCATCCTCTAAACTTGTAGGAGGTGTAATCCCTGCTTCTTCTAGCATTTCAACGTTATAGAAAAGTGCAACTGTAGATTCTGTTGGTCCAATAGCATACAGCTCATCCTCAAATGTTCCCTGAATGATTACTGAGTCAACAAAGTCATCAATATTATCTACTAAACCATCAATTGGTTGAATAATTCCTGAGTCTGCATAATTAGCAACGTTCGGTCCATCTAATGATAGTAGATCAGGTAATGAACTACTTGATGCAGCAGCGGAGACTTGGTCTTCGTAAGCATATTGGTTTCCTCGTGGGATAAACTCATAACTTACCTCAATCTCTCCTTCGTGCCTCTCGTTAAATTCCTCAAATATTTCACTATAAGCTGCTGTCATCTCTCTACTTGCTTCAGGATGCCAAACGGTGAGGTTAACTACATCTCCGCTACTTCCCGACTGATTGTTATTACTTTCCTCATTACTTACAACATCATCATTTGAAGAACATCCTGTAGCAATACCTGCTGCAGTTAAAATTGAAAGGAAGCCTAATCCCCAACGTTTCATTTCATTTCCCCCTATAATCTTTAATGTTTTCGCTTTCACAACATGAACTATTTACTAGATTTCTCTGCTTCACCTCCGTTTTTGTTCGACTTCTATAAACTCATTGTATAATTAATAAAGCGCTTTCAAAACGAGGTATATCTTTGATTTTTGTTGAAATTCTTATTCTTAGTACTTTTAAAAAAGATTTTCAACAAAAAAATCCTCCACTTATAATGAATCCACTGAAAAAGTCCTTTTTAGCGGATTCGAGGAAGCAGCAATGGCTCCACACGTTGCGCGCCTGCTATAAGAAAACCACTCATAGCAGGCTTTAAGGCAAAGCAACGGTTCCGCTCATTGCTTAAAGGCCACTGAAAAAGGTCAAAACCGTACCTTTTTCAGTGGCCTCCTTATAATGGAAGATTTTTTCGTTCACCTTTTATGTTGTTTAAAGGGAAAGACTCGTTTTAACCCTATTGTTGCTGCCTATAATTCTGAAACATTATTTCTAATTTCTCTAGAAAAGTATCAATATCACGATCTAAAAAAAATTGCTGTGAAATTCTTCTAAACTCTGCTTCAGCAGCTGTACCTCCAGCCCAATGATGGTTCGGCCAATTTACTGTCTTCCCCATAGTAACATGCTCGGCTAGACGGTTTACTTCTGGCTTGTTCATGTTCACTCCTTTTACAGCACTAATATTCCCTTCATAATCGGAGAATTTTTGCGCATTTTCTTTTGTGAGAAGAAACTCTAAAAAAAGCTTTGCTTCATCAGGGTTGTTCGTATCGGCCGAAATCGCAAAGCCTCCATCAACCCCCCCTAAAACGTTATTACTTTCCACATCATTTGTAACAGGAAATGGAAATATCCCATAGGTTAATTGAGGATCTAATTTTTCTATTCGAGGAAGCATCCATACCCCATCGACAAACATAGCTGCATCACCTTCAATAAATGCATGAATAACCGCTTCAGAATCATAACTAAATGAGTTGTCTTGAACGTAATCTAGTACTTGTAGCATTTTTTCTGAAGCTTCTATCCATCTCGGGTCGTTTGTAATCGTCACTTTACCTTGATTCAATTTATTCCAATAATCACTATCAAACTCGTTAGCTATAAAGTTTAAATTAAAAACACTTATGTTCTCAAGTTCTTTATTTCCTATTAATATCGGCTGTTTTCCTTCCATTTCTAGTAACTCTAGTGTAAGCAGAAATTCGTCCCATGTCTGCGGAATATCAAGCTGTAATTCCTCAAATATATGGGTATTATAAATAACTCCAACTGCATTTTGTGATAAGGCTACTCCATACATTTTCTCATTAATTAAATATCTATTTTGAATCTCAGGATCAACTTGTTGAATGAAATTTTCATTTGTAAGATCTAACAAATACCCTTTTTCCGCACGTACAACATAATCTTGCTCTATTGGATAAGTGATAAAAATATCAGGAACGTTGCCGCGTGCAATCCTTGTTTTTAAAACTGCCATACCGTCGGGAACGTTTACTTGTTCAATCTCAATATCAGGATGAAGCATTTCAAACTGGTCAATCATCTCATTGAAAAATTCAACAGCTTCTGGTTTTGGTTGGAAGAATTCAATCAGTTTTTTCTTCGTTTCATGCTGAACTTCTTCTCCTGTAGTGGAACAAGCGCTCAAAAATAAACTCGCGATTACAAGCGAACAGCCTATTATGTTATTTGTTTTCATTTTGAGCCTCCCTTTTAAAAAGCAATTCTAATCACTTTTTCTGTATTGACTCGGTGTAACTTTTTGCCGTTTTTTAAATACTTGGCTAAAGTACCGTTGGTCATTGTAACCGACCATGTTGGCAATTTCATAGGTTTTTAGATCCGTCGTCTTTAATAGTACACAGGCATGCTCAATTCTTAAGTTTGTAACATATTCTAAAAACGTTACGCCCGTTTTTTGCTTAAATAAAACACTAAAATAACTGACACTTAAATCAACTTCTTCAGCTACGGAGTCAATACCAATTTCCTTTGTAAAGTTTTCCTGTAAATATGTTTTTGCTTTTTTGATTGCTGCATCTGGAGAATACTTTGATTGATATTCACTTTTAATGTGATCTTCAGAGATCAGATTCATTTTTAAAAACGAAGCAGAGTCTAATAATTTCCATGTTTGCTGATAGGATTGGGAAAGATTATTCATTCCAACTACATCCTTACCCACAGCTATTTTCACCAACCCGTCTATTTTATTACCAAACTCCTGCATTGCTAATTTAACCTTAGCAGCTAAACCTTTATTCTTCTTTAGGTGAGAACAAACAAGGATATAGCGTGTACTTTCAAATTTATATAAGAATACTTCTGAGATTTGCTCTGCACTCACAAATTTGACCCAGTCCCTAAGCTGTTGTTCATCATTTGCTGATCCTTTATTAAACTCTAATGCCGAAATCACATACGTTCGATCATCATTTTCAAGACTGAGCTTTGTTTCTCCAAGTGTGATCGCTTCATAAATGAGGTGTTTCCGATGCTCGTATTCTTTCTTTCTTAATTCTTCAAATTTAGTAATGACTCTATTTATACATTCTTCTAATTCTTCATGATCGATCGGCTTTAAAATATAATCAAATGCATTATTTTGTAAGCCTTCTCTAGCATACTCAAATTCATTGTAGCCACTTAACAGAATCACTTCTGGTTTTACCGGCATTGTTTGAATCCTTTTTAATAAATCAAGCCCATTCATTTCGGGCATACAAATATCAGTTATTACAATATCTGGCTGAATGTCTTGAACAAGAAGAGCTGCATCCTGGCCATCATTAGCTGTTCCAGCAATCTCACAACCTAAAGCTTTCCAGTCAATAATTTTCTGCAGACTTCTAAGAATGAGCGATTCGTCGTCAACTAGCAACACTTTATAAGTCATGTTGTTCCCCCTGAGTTAAAGGAAACGTCAGCTTGATGATTGTTCCTTTGCTCTCCTTAGAGCAGATCATTAAGCCGTAACGTTCTCCATAATAAAGTTCCAAGCGTTCTTGAACATTCATTACTCCACAACCTAACTTTCGTTTCGATTCTTTGCAACCTTGTTTATATTTATTAAAAGTGGAAAGGACCTCATTTGTCATTCCAACGCCATTATCTTCAATAAAAAAGAATCCTTCTTTGTCAGACATTCCTCCACGGATCTTTATGACACCATCTGTTTTATTGCGATTAAAAGCATGAATTAATATATTTTCTACTAATGGTTGTAGAACGAGTTTTAAGATAGCATAAGTTTCTAATTGTTTATCTACGTTAATTTCGAACGTAAACCTTTCATCAAATCGAACCTTCTGAATTTCCATATAACTAACAACATGACGTACTTCATCTCTAACCGTTACTTTGTTATCTGAATTAATACTAAGACGTAGAAGCTTTCCAAGATTGATTGTCATTTTGCTAATATCTCTACTTCCATGTAATACAGCCAATGAATTAATAGACTCTAACGTGTTATATAAGAAATGCGGATTAATTTGATTTTGTAATACTTTAAATTCAGCTCTTCTTTTTCGTTCCTGTTCATTTTTGACTCTCTTTAACAATGTTGATATTTCCTCAACCATTCGATTAAACCCTTTCGCTAAATGGTTCAACTCAACAACAGAAAACGCTTTCATCCTAGTAGATAATTGTCCTTCTTCAACTTTTCTCATATTATATTGAAACTCTGTTATAAACTGGATAATCCTATTTAAAAAGATTTGCTTAAAACAGACAGCGAACACCGTCACAAAAATAACTAAAAAAATAGTCACTTGTCGTATAAATCTCGTTTCATCTGTAATGAAGCTCCATGGTTTGATGGATACAAGGAAAAACTCGGAATCTTCGTTCTCATTAAAGCTAATCGGGATGTACGTAATTAAACTTTTTTCTTTTTCCCAATCACTAATTAATGTTCCAGTTTGATTTGTCACCATTTCTTTTGGGAGCTCGATCGTTTCACCAACCAATTCATGGTTACGGTTATAAACAATCTCTCCTTCTTGGTTCACAATCATTTCCTGAGAATCCTTCTGTTGAAGTCCTTTAAATACTTCATCAAAGCGATCCAACTTCACGTCAATTATGAGATATCCAATATCATGAAGAGTATGAATGTCCTTGATGACACGCCCTTGGGAGAAGATTGGTTTCTCCCCTTCAACAAACTTGTCACTTTCAGCAGTTGATAACCAGACTGGCCGTCCTTCCCCCTCCACCATAAGATTAAAATACTCTGATTCTTGAAAGTGTTCGAATGTAGGAATACTTGGCTTTTTAAAACTATAAACATGACCATTAGCACTATAAAGAACTAAATCATCAAGTTTCGATTGACCATACATAAGTCCAGCAATGGCTTGGCCTCGATTATAAAAATCCAGTAATGATTGCTCGTCATTAAATTTAATAAAGTCTTGAACTTCCCTAGAAGAAATAATGTAATTTGATAAATTGTCAACCTCAGACAAGATCATTTGTAAATTCAGATCAATTGCTTCTAACGTATGTAACGTTTCATCCCCAACCTTGTTTTTTAACGTTGAAGAAGTGACATGGTAGGAAACAAAACCTAAAATAAAAATCGGCAATAGAATAAAAACCAAAAATGCAATAAGAATTTTATTTTGAAACTTCATAAAAAACACCCATTTTTCTGAATGATTTGTGTTATTGAAATAGTAGCACACGGAAAGAACTACGTATACTTGGGAATAAAAGGAATCAATGATATGGCAGTTTATGACCCTTTGATTTATTGTGTATCTTTTCATTATAATTTCATTAAAGCGCTATCAAAGTGGGGTATTTTTTTTATTTGTGTTTAAATTTTTATTATGCAAGACAAAAAATAGGTACATTCAACCGTAAAAAGCCCTTTCAATATCATGAAAGGACTTTTAACTCTGTAACTTTATCTAATATCATAAACCTTACACTTATCATAAAAACTTGTCTTACCTATTCCGAGTAACTTGGCTGCTGCTAATTTATCTCCGTCTGCTATCTTAAGCGCATGTGTCATCGCCTTTTTTTCAGCCTGGGCTAAAGTTTCTTTCAGAGGTTGAACTGCGAGTGGAGATACATGCTTGGATGAATTATTATTTAAAGATTCTTGTTCGCTTGCTTTCATTTTTTGATCCCGTATGTACAGAGGCAAATGCTCTGATAAAATCACCGTACCATCCAAAACATTTATGGCTCTCTCTAGTACGTTCTCCAGTTCCCGCACATTCCCCGGCCACTTATGTTCTTCTAGTTTCGTCACAACTTCAGGTGATAAGACGGTACCTTTTCGATAAAATTTCCTTTCAAGTTTCTGTAATAACTTATTTGAGATAGCTTCAATATCATCTTTTCGCTTTCTAAGTGGTGGAATTTCAATATTTATGACATTAAGACGGTAAAACAAATCTTGACGGAATGTTCCCTCTTCTATCATCTTCGTTAAATCTCGATTTGTTGCTGCAATAATTCGTAAATCAATCGGAATGGTCTTTTGTCCTCCAACAGGTTGTACCTCTTTTTCCTGTAGAGCTCGTAACAATTTACTTTGCATAGAGAGCGGCATGTCTCCAATCTCATCTAGAAAAACCGTCCCCTTATTTGCCACTGTAAAAAGGCCTTCTTTTCCTCCCTTTTTCGCTCCTGTAAATGCTCCGTCCTCATAACCAAATAACTCTGATTCAAACAACACTTCCGGAATGGAAGCACAGTTAATAGCTACAAACGGAAAACTACTACGTGCACTACTATGATGAATCGCGTGAGCAAATAACTCTTTTCCGGTACCAGACTCACCCGTAATTAAAACAGATGAGTCACTTCCAGCAACCTTTTCTCCCAATGCTTTTGCGGCTTTAAATGTATGACTGTTTCCTATTAAATCATCGAATGAATATTTACTTGTTAATTCATTTACTGCCTTATTTTTATAGAAGTTTAGCTCTTCCAAAAGGTTATTCATCTTATTTTTAAAATGTCGTAAGTTATCTGGGTCAGGAAAAATAACCGTACCAAATGCCCCTACTAATTTTCCATCTATAAAAATGGGGTAGCGATTAGCAATCATCACACTGCCATTAATAGGTTGAAGATTTTCAATTTCTTTTTCCCCAGTTTTTGCAACAATATGCATTCGTGTATTTTCAATGATTTCTTGGACTGGCCGGCCAATTGCATCATCAAAAGTCGTCCCAATAAACTCACAATATGCCTCATCTATATAAACAATGATTCCATCTCGATCCACTATGACAATACGTTCTATCCCTATGTGAATGATCTCAATTAACCAGTCAATTGAAAGCCTTCTCATATCTAGCTTCATGAATACTCCTCCAATCAATAGACCAATTATAACATAGTAGAAAAAGGAAGAAGCTGCCCTCAATTGAACAGCTTCTTAACCTAAATCTTAATAGATCCCCATTGCAGCTAACGCGATTGCTGCAACCGTTGCAATAATAGGGATAACGATCGCAACAACAGCAATGTCTTTATAACTTTCTTTATGTGATAATCCTGTTATGGTTAGTAACGTCAATACAGCACCATTATGAGGAAGGACATCTAATCCTCCCGAAGATAAGGAAGCAATACGATGAAATGCTTCCGGGCTAATTCCAGTACTTAGGGCGATTTGATAATATTGATCTCCCAATGCTTCAAGGGCAATTCCCATCCCACCTGAAGCCGAACCTGTTGCACCAGCTAATAAATTAACAGCGATTGCTTCAGAGATAAGGGGGTTTCCTGGAACATTCATTAACATTTCAGTAAGCTTTTTAAAGCCTGGTACTGCTTGAACAACGGTCCCGAATCCTACTGCTGCACTCGTATTAATAATTGCTATAATCGACCCTGTCGCACCACTATTGATGGATTTTACAAAGCCTTTCATTTTCGTAATATTTAATAATAAGATTAATAGAATACCAGAAAGCAATGCCACAACAATATGCCATTCGAGTAAGTTTAACGTTAATAGCACGGTTAGTAGTGGTAGTAGAGATAAGAGCACGTTCGGGGAATTCCCTTCTACCTTTAACATGCTCGTATCTTTTGGCTCTGTAAACCCTTCCCCTTTTTCCGTAAGCTGTTTTTGACGCCAAATTAAATAAAAATAGCCTCCGATTGCCATAATTAAAGCAGAAACAATTCCCATAACTGGAGCTGCCATTGCATTGGTTTGGAAATATGGCATTGGAATCAGGTTTTGAATTTGCGGCGTTCCTGGTAACGCTGTCATTGTAAAGGTAAACGCACCTAATGCAATCGTAGCTGGCATAATTCTTCTGCTAATATTCGCCTCTCTAAATAAAGATAATGCAAGTGGATAAACCGCAAACACTACAACGAATAAACTGATTCCTCCATATGTTAATACAGCACAAGATAAAATAACTCCTAAAATGGCTCGTTTTGTTCCCATTAATTTCGATAAAACAACAGCAATTGATTTTGCCATCCCTGTATCTTCCATTAATTTACCGAAAATCGCACTTAACATGAATACTGGGAACCATTGTTTAGCAAAGTTCACAAACCCACTCATATACGTATTTGTGTATGCATCTAACAGATCTAACCCACCAGTAAGTGCTACAACACCGGCCGCAATTGGTGCAACCCAAATGATCGACCACCCCATAAATGCAAGCGTCATCAAAACAATTAAACCTAAAATAATACCAATCATCATTCCACCCCATTATCTAATAGATTATCTGCATTTTTACCTACCCTACTACTTAGAATGTCAGGGTGTATATATACCCGGGCTAGTAAGACGGACTATTACTACTGTGCCGTATATCCCCCGTCTAACAATACCGCCTGCCCAGTAACTCCTTTTGCTTTTTCACTACTTAAAAATAGAGCATAATCAGCAATTTCTTGAACTGCTAATAATCGTTTTTGTGGAACTAATGGATAAAGCACCTCTTCTTTTACTTTTTCAACAGGAACATTACGAGTTTTTGCTAAGTCTTCAAATTGTCCACGAACGAGCGGCGTATCCACATAACCTGGACAAAGAGCATTCACGGTGATGTTATGCTCTGCTGTTTCAAGTGCTGCTACCTTTGTTAAACCAATTACTCCGTGTTTTGCACTGTTGTATGCAGCCTTTCCAGCAAAGCCAATCACCCCATTAATTGAAGCCATATTAATAATTCGTCCAAATCCTTGCTTTTTCATAATTGGCAATACATGCTTTGTCGCAACAAATGGGGCGATTTGCATCACTTTAATCATGAATTCAAACTTTTCAGTTGGAAACTCTTCAATAGGTGAAACATGTTGTAATCCTGCATTGTTAAACAGAACATCAAGCCTTCCAAATTTTTGCATTGTTGTATCAATTGCTGCTTTTATATCTTCTTCTTTTGTTACATCCACTTTTAATCCTAAACAATCATATCCTTGTTTTCTCAGGTTTTCTGTTACTTCGTTAACTTTTTCTTCATTAATATCTGTAAAAACTACTCTATAACCATCCTTAAGAAATGCTTCTCCAATTTGATACCCGATTCCGCTCGCTGCACCTGTAATAAACGTTACTTTGTTTTCCATTCTTCTTTCCTCCCTAATCTCTACTAATTATCTCTGTGAATGAGGGACTCGTTAACCGCTCCCCCATTTTGTTGTCGACGTGTAATAAGGGATAATAACTAAAATCTCCATTAAGACAGCGCTTTCAACAAAACAAGTGCTTCTTTGACACACTCACCAAAGATTAAGCAAGTTTTGTGCCAACTTTTTTAATTACCTTTAAAAAATGTAAAAATGAACTATAAAATCTCTCTCCAGTTACGAACTTGCTTACATTCTCAAAAAACAAAATTATATTTTGTGGTTTTGTTTATCCATGCTTTCTTATACTTTGTCATTTCCGCAAATGTGGAATATTCCGTATTACAGGAATGTTCCCATGTCTATTTTCCGTAATTTCGGAATAAACAATAAATAAAAAAGGTTCCTGTCCACCGTGCGTTATAGCACAGTACAGGAACCTTTTTTATTACTTTTGATTACTATTATCCATCTCATGTAACATTTCTACTCGTCTTCTAAACTCTTCTGATGTGCTAAATGTTGCTGATAGAAATCTTTCAATTAGCTCATTTGCTACTGTGTGACCAATAATTTGAGCTCCAATTGCCATAACGTTAACATCATCATGTTCAACACATTGATGTGCAGTATAAATATCATGACACACCGAAGCCCTTATACCTGGTACTTTATTTGCCGCTATACTGGCCCCAACACCTGTACCACAGATCATTATACCTCGTTCTGCTTCGTTATCTAGAACTGCTTGACATACTTGCTTTGTGATAACTGGAAAATCTACAGGATCTGTATTATGAGAACCAAAATCAATGATTTCATGGCCTTCTTTTCTCAGAAATTCTAAAACCGATCCTTTTAACGGAAATCCTGCATGATCAGAACCAATTGCTATTTTCATAGTCTGTTCCACCTTTCAACTTTTATCTATTTACTAATTCAGGTAACCAAAGTGTTAAGCTCGGGAATAGGATCACTAGTAATAATACTACAACATTAGCAATAAAAAACGGCATTACTTCTTTTATGACTGATCCAATCTTATCCCCGCTAATCGAGGTCACTATATACAGGACAACTCCAATCGGTGGTGTTAAAAGACCTAAAGTAAGGTTAATTACGACAATCATTGTCATATGAATTGGATCAATACCTAATGAAGAGCCAAGTACTAATAATGTTGGTAACACAATTACTAGAGAAGCGATCGTTTCCATAACAGATCCGACTACAAACAATACTAAATTAACTAGTAATATTGCCAAAATTGGAACAACTGTAATTAGTAAGATTGATTCGGAAATGGTTTGTGGGATTCTCTCTGATGCAATAATCCAACCATAGGTAGCAGCGAATCCAACAATAATTAAGACTGTTCCTGTAAATTGAGCTGTCTCCACACATGATCTGTACAAATCTCTCAAACTTACATCTCTACGGATAATAAATCCTAGCACAAGAGCGGCAAATACCCCCATTGCTCCAGCCTCTGTTGGTGTAAATAAACCACCTAATACTCCGTAAAGAATAAAAACAATTAATCCGAGCTCCCAAATACATCCTTTAAAGCTTTCCCAGATTTCCGCTACTTGAAATTCATTTGATTTAGGGAACTTTCTTTTAACAGCAATTATATAAGCTGTGACCATCATTGCGATCCCCATTAATATACCCGGAATAATTCCCGCTAAAAATAGTTCATAAATTGATAATCCTGCTGTAACCCCAGCAATAATAATATTGATACTTGGAGGAATAATAGGTCCTACTGTTGAAGATGCACCTGTTATAGCTGCCGCATAAGCAGATGGATATCCTTCTTTTTTCATTGCAGGTATTAATGTTTTCCCTAATCCAGCCGTATCAGCCACTGCTGTACCAGAAATACCTGAGAACAACATACTTATACCAACATTGGCAATCCCTAACCCACCTCTTATATATCCTACTATCGAAACAACAAACCTGATAAGCCTTTTAGTAGCCATTCCGGAATTCAATATGGCTGCCAATAATAAGTAAAATGGAATCGCCAATAATGAAAAGGAGGTCAGTTGAGTCGTAATTCTTTGCCCTATTAATAATGGAGGAATGTCACTTATAATGATATAAGCTAATGACGACAAGCCAATAACAATAAATATAGGAAAGCGTAAAACTAATAATAAAATGAACAATATAAGCATGACTACTAATGCCATATTAACTTCTCCTTTCTTGTTACTACTTAAATCAATCAATTTTTTGTAATGCTATTCTTACTTTTCCCTCTTAGATTGCAAATTGATTTTATGAGAAGTTTGACATAGTAATAAGACATAATAATCATGCCGACAAACATACTAATTTGAATCCAAAACATTGAAATATTTAAGCGTGCAGTAGATGCTCCACGACCACTCCATGCTAGTTGAAAAAGAATGACCCCGACCGTAAGTAAAAACAAGCAAATAACTGTATACACCACAATTTCGATTCTATTTCTCCATTGTTGTGGGAATTTCTCAACAATATAATCCATACTAATGTGTGTATTACGGCCAGCAGCTACTGCAGCACCAATATTAACTAACCAAATTAATAAAAGTGTAGCCACCTCTTCTCCGCTCCAAATAGGTATCTTGTCAAAAAACTGTCGCGCAAAAACCTGTACAAACATGATAAATACAAGAGAGATTACCAATAGAAAAGCAGTGAATTCTAGGAAATTGATCAGTTTAAATCTCCGCAACATCTTAATCCCACCTTAAGAGGGGGAAGGCCCCTCTCTGTTATTTACTCTCGTTAACCCTCTCAATCCACGTTTGCATAAGGGCATCATAGCTAGAGTATGCTTGTGAAGCAGCTTCAGCAAATTCTGAAGAATCAACTTCAATTATCTCTACACCAGCTTCCTCTAGCCCAGCAAATGCAGCTTCTAATTCTTCAACATGTAGATTATGCTCAAACTCTTTTGTTTCTTGAGCCGCTTCTTCAATTGCTTGTTTTTGCTCATCTGTTAAGCTTTCAAAAATATCATTACTAATTAGAAGGTAAGCAGCTTGGTATTGATGATTTGAAAGAGTAATGTAATCTTGAACTTCATAGAATTTATCTGAATAAATTTGCGTAATTGGATTCTCTTGCGCATCTATAACATTTTGTTGTAAAGCTGAATACACTTCAGAAATAGGAAGTGTGACCACTCTCGCTCCCATTGCTTCAAATGCTGGAGGGGCAGTCGGTGATTCAGGTACACGAATGTTTAAACCTCTTAGATCATCAATAGATTCGATTTTTTTGTTACTTGAAATTTGTCTTGGAGCTCTCATGAAATACGTAAGTGGTTTAAACCCTTCTTCGATCATTAATTCATTTAATTCTTCACCAGATTCACTTGTTAAAAAGTTGTTTAGATGATCACTATCTTCGAACAAGTACGGAACTCCAAAAATACCGATTTCCTCAACCCAAGCAGATACCGGCTCCAAACTAACGGTTCCACCCATTGTTCCAATTTTCATACCTTCTAAAGCTTCACGTTGAGTTCCAAGTGATGCAGAATCATGAACTTCGACCTTAATAGTGCCTTCCGTTTTTTCCTCTACTAATTCTGCAAATTTATTTGTTGCTTTTACCCAAATATGAGACGAAGGCTGATCGAGTGAGAAGGTGATCGTCTTTTCTTCTGCTACTGTTTCTCCAGTTGAAGAAGATGAATCTGATGTAGTTGAATCCTCAGTAGTTGAACCACATGCACCTAAGAAGCCCACCATCATAGTTAGTGAAAGTATTGATAATAATTTTTTCATTTTTTTCTCCCCTTTTTTTCATAGTTTTGAGGCATATCCATGCATTTCTTCATTCGTTGGCATACCGAGTTGAGCTCCGTTTTTTGTAACAGAAAGAGCTGCTGCTAAGTTGGAAAATCGAATAGCAGCTTCTAAATCATTACCACTTGCTAATGAATAAGCGAGAGCACCATTAAACGTATCCCCTGCACCAGTAGTATCAACTGGAACAACCTTCACACTTTTTACTTCTTGTAGAGTTTGATTCGAATGACTGCTGAATATTACACCATCTTCCCCCCTAGTTAGGATTATATTTTTCACTCTTTGTTTAAAGAGTTGAGAAAAACCTATTTCAAGATCTTGCTGATTCTTTAAATCTAAACCCGTCATTGCTTGCATCTCACTGAAGTTTGGTGTTAAATAAGTTGTTTTTCCAATTAATTCAGCAGATAATGGTTGTGCTGGGGCCGGGTTTAGTATGATAGGAATGGAGTGTAATGTTGCGAGTTCCATTGCCTTCGAAACCGTTTCTAGCGGTATTTCTAATTGAACTAAGATAATATCTGAAGAAGCTATTAGCCTTTCTTGTTGATCGATGTGCTCTGGCAATAAATCGTAATTTGCCCCAGGAATGACTGTAATCTTATTCGTATCATTAGAAACATTTATAAATGCAATACCACTTGAATTATTAGGAGAAGTATAAATTCCGTCAATATTAACACACTCATTTGATAGATTCTCCTTGATCTGAACACCTTGACTGTCTGCTCCTACAGATGAGATAAAAGATACATCACCACCTAGCCTAGCTGCTGCTACAGCTTGATTAGCTCCTTTTCCTCCCATAAACTCCTGAAAACTTGTTCCAATAATTGTTTCTCCTACTTGAGGATACGTTGCTGAACGTACAACATAGTCAACATTTGAACTACCAATTACGGTTATTCTAGGTTTTCTATTCAATAGTCACACCTACTTTTTTTAGTAGAATCTCTTTCAATTAAACTGACACTAAGCTCATGGAACGATTGATTTTTTTTGCTATTTACAATTTCATCTAAAATAGTATCTGTTGCTAATAATCCCATTTCAAAAATTGGTTGGGCAATAGTGCTCAACTCTGGAATTGTAATTTTAGAAAAGTTAATTCCATCAAAACCGATTACCGCTACATCTTCAGGAACTCTCAAACCTAACGAATATATAGCTTTTAGACTCCCTACGGCCATTAAATCATTACCCGCAAATATCCCATCAATTTTTTGAGTAGAGTTTAATAGTTTTAAGGTTGCTTCATATCCTGTCTGAATTTCATAATCACCATATACCAACAATTCATCCGAGTACCAGGATGAATCTTTTACAACAGCCAAATAACCTTCGAGCCTTTTTCTTGCTGTTACAATATTTTGCGGACCAGCAATATGCGCAATTCTTTCACATCCCTTTTTCAGTAAATGCCGAGTTGCTAGCATAGCCCCTTCATAATTTTTAGATGTAACAGATGACAGCTTTCCATCTAAAGTTCGATCAATAGACACAATTGGAATTTTACATTCCTCAATGTGTGAATACGTTAGCGTGTGTGAAGATAAAATGATTCCATCTACGTATTTCTGTTCTAATACTTGCAAATGATCTAACTCACTTTGTAGGTCACCATTAGAATTACACAAAATGACTGTGTAGCCTTTTTTCTTAGCTACTTCTTCAACCCCCTTAGCTAATTCAGCAAAGAAAGGGTTGGTGATATCAGGTAGGAGTAATCCAATAGTTTTTGACTTTTTATTATTCAGACTAACTGCGATAGAACTCGGGGTGTAATTTAACTGTTTTACAATTTCCAGTACTTTTTCTTCTGTTTCTTTCTTGACTCGCCCTGTCCTATTAATTACTCGCGACACTGTGGCGACGGAAACTCCAGCCTTTTTCGCTACTTCTCTAATCGTTGCCATACTCTCACCTTCAATGTAACCGGTTACTTTTTAATTTAAAAAATATTGATCCTGTGTAACCGGTTACTTTTTAGTTCAAAAAAAACAACACGCTTTGTGTAACCGGTTACAATGTTATAAGTGAATATTACACCTTCATCTATAAAAATGTCAATACAATTTAGAAAAAAATGAAAATTCTAATTAGTCTTCATTGTCAATCCTCTTCGTTAAATAAATTACGCATAATAATTTTAGATTTCATTATTTTTTTGAAGTATATTTATTTATCTCATAATTGTGTTCTCCACTAGCTAACTCACCTTTTTATATTCTTAGAATTTAGGGGATATCATTAAAAATGGTTCCTGCACCCCATGGTTACGTTACAGCACGCAGGAACCTTTTATTCAAACCCTAACTTGCTGCTATACTCATTCCTCTAACCACTTCTTCAACCGTTCAAACTGCAGTTTTGCATCATGATAGCCAAGTTCGTATAATTCTAACAGTCTCTTTTGATTTCGTTCAAAGCCGCTTAAAGACAGATCGATACTAGGCTGAATTAAAAAGACATTCTTTTCTTCCTGCTCGGATTCAATAAAGGATAACGTATCATTATATGTAATCAACCGCTTCTCAAAAGAATCAGCAACCGCTGGGAACTTTCGATAAAGTCGCTTCAATACGGAAGATACCCTACTAGCTTTCAACCGTTCATTAGTTGATTTTGTCATAATGACAATGTTTTTCTGATTTCCGTCTTTTTTCGCTTTTCCTAAAGGAATTGGATCAACCAAACCACCATCTAGGAGCAATCGCCCATCATATTCCACAGGACGAGCAATGAAAGGGATAGAGCTAGAAGCTCTAATGATTTTCAGTATATCGTCTTTATGCCGCTGTTTATTATAGTAAATTGCTTCACCCGAATGACAATCCATCGTCCCTATTAAAAATTGTTGTTTTGTCATTGCAAAGGTGTCAAAATCAAATGGAACAATATGATTTGGCACTTCATCAAACAAAAAATCCATCCCAAACATTTCTCTCTTAAAAAGGAAGTTTCGAAAGGATAAATACCGTGGATCATTCACAAGTCCAACATTGACCTTTTTATTTCTCCCCTTTTGTCTCGATACATAAGATGCCCCCATACAAGCACCGGCTGAAACGCCAATGACATATAGAAAAAACAAATCCTTCTCAAGGAAGTATTCTAGAACCCCAGCCGTATAGAGTCCTTTCATACCCCCACCTTCTAAAACAAGTCCGCAGTTTTGCATGTGTGATAGTCCTTTTCTATACTACTTAATCTATTTTAATAATATCATAGGTAAAAATTAGCGAATAGTCATTCACTAGTTAAAAAGAAAGTACCTTTTTCCAACTATATATATTCAGTTCATACTGATTCACTTGTTTAAATTTTAAAAACTAAAATAATATATTAACTATTCTAATAAATTATTGTATAATCTCATAATGATAAAATTTTTATAGATTAGGAGAAAAAGTATGAAACGTTTTGGACTTTTGCCTCGTATTATTTTGGCAATCATTATTGGGATTATTATTGGTAAAGTAGCACCTGATTGGACCGTAAGAGTGCTCGCTACGTTTAACGGACTGTTCGGGAATTTCTTAGGCTTTATCATTCCTCTAATTATTATTGGATTTATCGCACCTGGAATAGCTCAATTAGGAAAGGGAGCAGGAAAACTACTAGGGATCACAGCTGGAATTGCATACCTTTCTACCATCACAGCTGGTTTATTAGCCTTTTTTGCTACTTCTGCCATTTATCCTAATATTTTGCAGGTTGATGGTTTTCTAGCAAGTTTTGAAAATCCTGAGGAAGGCTTACTCTCCTCATTTTTCACAGTTGAAATGCCTGCTATCATGGGTGTAATGTCCGCATTACTCCTAGCGTTCTTGTTAGGATTAGGGGTGACATTCGTAAAAGGAGATACATTAACAAATGTTTTAGTTGAGTTCCGTGGAATTATTGAAAAGGTTATTACTGCTGTCATTATTCCATTATTGCCAGTCCACATCCTTGGCATTTTTGCGAATATGTCAAAAGCTGGACAAGTAGAAACAATCATGTCTGTTTTTGCGAAAGTGTTTATCTTAGTTATTATTCTTCATTTAGTTATGTTGGTATTACAATATACTGGTAGTGGCGTCTTAAATAAAAAGAATCCTATCTCAATGATGAAAGGTATGCTTCCTGCCTACTTTACGGCACTAGGAACACAATCATCTGCCTCAACGATACCAGTAACATTAAGAGAAACAAAGAAAATAGGGGTACGAGAAAGAATAGCAGATTTCACAGTCCCTTTACTTGCTACCGTTCATTTATCAGGTAGTACGATTACACTCGTCAGCTGTTCTATGGCAATTATGTTTCTGATGGGAGACACACCTACAATCGGTTCTGTTCTACCATTTATCCTCATGCTAGGTATTACAATGGTTGCTGCTCCGGGAGTTCCAGGTGGTGCAGTTATGGCTGCTTTAGGTTTGCTAGAAACGATGCTTGGCTTTGACCAAACGATGATCACGCTTATGATTGCACTATACCTTGCACAAGATAGCTTTGGTACAGCTTGTAATGTTACCGGTGATGGAGCTATTTCAGCTTCTGTTGATCGGATTAATAAGATGACGAGTTAGCAAAAAAACATCTGCTTTCGCAGATGTTTTTTCTATTTATCCCTTGGTAAAAAAATACCATAATAAGTCTGCCCTTATCAACGGATAGTTCCATTTCAAAAGATTTACTTTTATGCACCTTTTTTCTCAGTCGACATCACCGTAATAATGCCCTCTTCGTTTTCTTCTACAAAACCAATTTTTGCAATACTAACATACTGCTCTTCCTGCAAATTAGTAAAGATAATCGGTGTCACGATAGATGTAGCATGCTCTAGAATATAATCTAGATCTACTTCAACTATTTTTTGACCAGCTTTTACTTTCTGTCCCTCTTGAACAAACGTTTCAAATCCTTTTCCATTTAAGGTTACTGTATCAATTCCTACATGAACCAATAATTCAAGCCCATTTTCAGATTTTATACCAATCGCATGTTTCGTTGGAAATACATTGATAATTGTCCCATTAACAGGAGTACAAATAGTACCATTAGCTGGTTCGATTGCAAAGCCATCTCCCATCATTTTTTTAGAAAAGACTTCATCTGGCACGTCTGTAAGTGGTAAGATATTCCCCTGTACCGGTGTGACGATCTTATCCACTTTAATCTGTTTTTTTGTTAATTGTACTTCCTCTTCTTTTACTTCTTCTAAAAGCTCCAACTCATCAAATAGGGTTTCTGCCTTTAATAATTCATTCATTTCATTTTTATAGAGGTCTGAATTCCCTCCAAAAATGGCTTGAATATTATTTCTAACTTTTACAACACCTGCTGCTCCAAGACCTTTTAACATATCTTCGTTAATTCGGTTAACCTCTTTAACTTCCACACGTAATCTTGTAAAACAAGCGTCAACGTGAACTAAATTGCCAGGTCCACCTAAAGCAACAATAATATGCTTAGCTATTTCCTTATTTTTTTCTTGCTTACTCTGCTTTTTTCCCGCTTTCTGTTGATTGAAATCATTTCTGGTAAACAACTTAGCCTCTTGTCCTCCACGGCCAGGTGTAGCAATATTCCATTTGTTGATTGCAAAACTAAAAGAATAGTAATAAACAGCAAAGAAAATAGCTCCTAATACAAGGTTCATCCACCAATTTGGAGTACCCGGTAAAACATTAACTAGAACATAATCAATGAAACCTGATCCACCAGCCCACCCAAGGTGAACACCAAGGATGTAGGCAACCGCGTATGAAACACCTGTTAATATCGCATGAAACACATATAACAACGGCGCTACAAATAAGAAAGTAAATTCAATTGGCTCTGTTATTCCAGTTAGAAAAGCTGTTCCTGCTGCTGCAATTAACATTCCTTTAACAACAGGTCTCTTATCTTTATCTGCTCTTTTATACATAGCCAATGCTGCACCTAATAGGCCGAACATAATAATTGGAAATTTCCCGGCCATAAATCGCCCCGCAGTGACTTCCACTCCCGCGGCTATTTGCGCTAAGAAAATATACTGATCACCAGAAACCAATTGGCCTGCAACTTCAGTTGTTCCCCCTAAACCAGTCCATAAAAATGGTGCATACCAAATGTGGTGTAGTCCTGTTGGAATAAGCAGCCTCTCAAAAGCTCCGTATAACCCTATATATAATGGATTCGTAGCATCCGTTGCAATAACAGAAGCGATAGTATTAATAACTCCTTGAACCGGAGGCCAAACAATCATCATTAGAAACGCTAGAAAAATTGACGCAAATACCATCGCTATTCCAACAGACCGATCTCCTGCAAAAAAACCTAACATTTCCGGGGGCTGAAACTTATGAAACTTATTGTAAATATAAACTGCTAGAAATCCGACAACGATCCCGCCTAGGACTCCCGTCTCTAAAGTCGGAATCCCTAAGGCCATTCCGTATTCTCCACTTTGAGCAGTCATTTCAGGTGTAATTTTCAACGAAAATGAAATCGTTGTATTCATAATGATATATCCAAGTAGTGCAGCAAGTGCCGCAATTCCCGATCCACCTGTTAACCCAATAGCAATACCAAGCGCAAAAATAATGGGAAGGTTTTCAAATAAACTTATTCCAATTCGAAGCATCGCCGCACTAATTTCTGCTACAACTGGATTTTGCAACAATTGAATCCGATCTGCTAAAGGGCCAGATAATGCGGCACCAATACCAAGCAAAATCCCTGCTGCTGGTAACAATGCAACTGGCACCATTAATGCTTTACCAAACTTTTGTAATTTCCCAAAATCAAATTTCAACGTACTACCTCCTTACTTAACCGTTTTCATTTCATAAATTAGGTGAAGGGCCCTCCTTCACCTAAATTACCTATTATTATACAGATGCCGGTTCCTTTACTTTTAAATTCCCATTTAACTCAGGCCAATAATTTCGGTTAGCCTCAATCATATCATCTAAAATTTCTCTCGCTACCGGTGCATTTACAACTGTTCGATTCAAGGTTAACGCTTGTAGTGCTTTATTATAATCATTTTCAAAGAAAGCAGCTACAACAAGCTTCTCATAAGCAAGTTGCCCCTCAATTAACCCTTTATAAAATGTAGGAATTTTCCCTACTGCAAATGGTTTTGGTCCATGATTTGTAAGCTGTGCAGGCACTTCTACCATTGCATCATCTTGTAGGTTGGAAATAATACCATTGTTTTTAACAATGACAATAAATGTATCTCCATTGTTATAAGCAAGAGACGCCGCAACTCGAATCATATAACAACCATGAATATCCACTTCCAAATGAGCGCCATCTGTTGTTTTATTTTCAATCAGCTGGTCACATAAGCTGTGAACTCTCTTCTCACGTCCGTTAATTACTTGTCTTCCTCTTGTATTACATACATCTTCTTTATCCACCATTTCCTGCGGGTATAAATAGTATTGTAAATACGTGTTAGGTAAATATTCAGGGAAATCCGTTACCATTGTTTTCACTTGTTTAAATGTCTTAATCCAAGATGGATCATTTACAATCTCTGAGTCCTCAGGTAAGAATCCATGATTCAAAATATGACTTTTAATTTCATCCGTAAGATCATTTCCTTCTTTATCATACAATTTAGTAAACCAGCCAAAATGATTTAAACCAAAGTATTCAGGCACGAGATCCCAAATCTCTCTCTTAAGAATGCTCGCGTAACTTACCATAATTGCAGCTGGCATATCACAAATGTTAAGAATCTTTTTATCTTCAGGGAACGCTCTGTTTAGTGCTTCTGCTACAATAGCTGCTGGGTTTGTATAATTGAGAATCCATGCATCAGGAGAATAGCTTCTGATGTCATTAACAAGTTCAATCATGTCTCCGATAGAACGCATTCCATATGCCATGCCGCCTGGACCACATGTTTCTTGTCCTACGACTCCATGTTTTAACGAAATTTGTTCATCTTGTTCACGCATAGCAAGTCCGCCAGTGCGAATTTGAACGAAAGCAAAATCAACATTAGAAAATGCCTCTTCTTTATCCGTTGTATAATGAAATGCCTCCAACTCAGGATACTTTTCCTTTAAGATTACTTCACACGCCTTAGCAACCTTTTCTTGTCTTTCAACATCTGTATCATAGAACGTGATGCTTTTTAGAGGGAAATTCTCTTTTTCTTCTATTAAACTCATAATCATTCCCGGTGTATATGTACTCCCTCCACCAACTACAACTAACTTTTGCTTTTTCATTATAGACCTCCTAAGTATAATACGCTTTCAAAGTTGTATTATATTTGTATTTAAATTGTTAATACTAATTTAATACATTTTATAAAGGCGGTCAATAATTATTTTCAAAAAAAATAATTTGAACAACTTAATAATTCGCGTATGATAGAAACAAGGAGCGATTTATTAAGGAGTGGAAAAATGAGTTCATCACCGTTATATAAGCAACTAGCAAAAAAAATTAAACAGCAAATTCATAATGGAGAGCTTTCCGAAGGAGATGCTATCCCTTCTGAAAATAAACTTGCAGAAACATATGGAGTTAGTCGTGTTACCATTAGACAAGCTATTGATTTACTAGTTAGTCAAGAGTTATTACGTAGGGTTCAAGGAAGTGGAACCTATGTTAGTGAAAAAAAAATTGAACATAATATATATCACCTTCAAGGGTTTACAGAAGAAATGGAGCAGTTAAAAAAGAAGACCATTAATAAAGTGTTATGTTATGAATTGAAGCATCCAGATGAAAAAATCAGAGGTATTTTAGGTTTAGACGAGGATGACCAAACGTTTTTCGTCAGTCGTTTACGTTATGTTGACGATAAACCCGTCGTTTTCGAGAGGACTTATTTACCAGTAACCCTTTTCCCAGACCTTTCTTATGAGGTCATGCAAGGATCAAAATATAAATTTATAGAGCAGCAAAAGAAATGGCGAATTAAGCAGAGCTTCCAAGAGATTATCCCTCTTTTACCAGATGAAGAAATCAGGAAATTGCTTTCCTTAAAAGAAGGTACTCCTATTTTAAAAGTTCGTCTTTGGTCGACGCTAGAAAATGACGTTGTCTTTGAGTATACAGAGCTCTTCTTTAAGAGCGATGATTATAAGTTTACAATTGTCGCAAATAGATTTTAATTTTTCTAGAACTAGATTTTATGGGTGATAAAAAACCTTCTCACTTTACTTGTTGATGGTTCACGATAGTTTCACAAGTAATGCATCATTTTCATGTTAAAATAACTTTATACATGTACCAAATTTTAAAAAAGACAAATAGAGGAACAGGGAGAGAAACACAAATGAAACGGAAAATTTCTGTTATTGTTGGATTAGCTTTCGTTGCCATAGCTGTGTACTTTTTTACGGGAAACAGTGAAAGTGCAACAACAGATTATGACGTTGATAATATCAAGGAATTGGTGCACGATTACAGCGTAGGCAACATTTTAAATCAGTCCGCTTCGATCACGTCGCATGAACTGATTGTCACTGACAGTGATGGGACCAAAGTAAGCTATGACCTACCTGAAGATGAATTCTTTCTATCAATTGCGCCATATGTCAATGAAACCCACCCTTGACACAATCATAACTTGACAGGTTGTCAAGGAGAAATCGTGAACGAAGAATTTAATGTATACATTGAAGATATGGATGGAAATGTTTTAGTAGATGAAAAAATGACATCTCTAGCAAATGGATTTATTGATTTGTGGCTGCCACGAGAAAAAACGTACCATGTAACGATTACACATGACGATAAAATAGCTGAGTCGGAACTTTCCACGTTTGAGGGAGACAAGACTTGTATTACAGATATGCAGTTGATGTAGCACAAAAGCACCTATCGATTAGGTGCTTTTGTGTGTTCTATTGATTAGATCGTGCCAATTAGACCTCAAACATCTCGCCTTCAATCAAACCAATCATCTCAATTCTTGCTCCTTCATTATAAACATTTCCGGCAATAGTGTTTTGGACAGAAACAATGGACCCTTTCTTTAAGAATAGATCACCAATTAATTTACCATCTAAACAAAGTTTGGCTCCTGGTAATACAGTAAGATTTCCATTAAATGTTCCTGTTAATAAGGTATCGCATTCTACTACCAAATCCTCTTCTTGACCATTCGTACTAATCAATTTCATGTAATCCCTCCTCAGCTAAAATTGCTCTTTAATAAAGTCTGGGACTTCATCGTCAGGGAAAGTTTGGAAGTCTGGATACATATGTTGATGATAGTAAAAGGCAACAATGTAGGTTCCCTGACTGCTCCAAGTTGTAGTTCGTAACATTTGTTCCAGTTGTTCTGCGTCGTTAATTCGTAACGCGTCATCACGACTTTCAAGAGTATGATCTAGATTGTTTTCGTGAATATATTCGTAAACACTACTATGGTCATCGTTTTTAATAACAATCGCATAGGCAATGTCATCAGCGGTCATTCTTGCTTGATCTAGTAAACCTTTTTGATCTAGCCATTCTTCAATTTGAACGTATGACTTTTTCCATTGTGAGCGAATTCGTTTGTTATTCGTCCATAAATATTCAACCTCTGCCCATGGAGCGCGATACTCATGGCTTTCTTCATAGGACTCTTCTTCGATTTCCGATTGTAAGAGTTGATGGAATTCATTCATTTCATCGGGATCAGTAAGAACCAGCCTTTTTCCGCCTTGTGGTACGTTGAGGGCAATTCGGTCTAATTGCGAAAGGTCATCAACAGCAAGAACTGGATTTTGGTTTCGTTTGTATTCTTGTGATTCCACAATTGGTTTATATAAGCTTTCATATTGTTCTGCAGGAATACGATATTGTCGTACTAGTCTCTCTCCATTTTTCAACTCATAACCAAATGCCACCAGACGAGACTCTTCGTTATTCGCTCGGATCGAAGGTTTATCGGCGATAAGCTGTTCGTGGAAAGAGTGAATGTTTTTTATGTTACTTTCATCTTGATAAAAATAACTAGGCCTAATTTCTCTTTCATAGCCATCAAAATATCGGCCTTCATCGTCATCTAAAAAATGGACAGTGTCTGCAAAATAGACTTCGTGCACATCATCGACATTTGGGATGTTTTTTTCAAATCCGATCACATCCATTTGTACAAAGAAACCAATGATGATAATGAATACTGCATAAATGGCATAGCCTTTCCATTTCGTAAAAACTCTCCAGCTTTTTTCTAAAATCATCACGGCAAGGAAATAACCAATGATAGAAGCTGTTACATAACCAAAAACAATCCAACCGGGGGCATCGTTTGTAGTAGCCCCAAAGTATAATCCACCGACTAACATCGTACAGAATGTCACACCATATTTAAAAATAGGTTGTAACGGTCGAAACGCGATCGCTTGAGTAGCAGCTTCGACATTCCTTTTCCTATACATCCATAATGAGCAAAGATAGAAGAAGACAATAAATAGTAGATAGCCGATAAATTCTAGCATCGTTAGTGATGTATGTGTCAGTTCATTCACACGTACAAAAGGGATAAGCCTCTCTACATTTTTGTTTAAATAGTAATCCGCAGACAACCCATACAAAGAGAACTGTAGATTCATGAGAACGAGTATGGATATCCCAGCGGGAAAGAGTAACATTATATAGATAAGAGCACCTTGCAACACAGACATCCCTGTAAGCAACGCAACAAACACACCAGCAATAAAAACAAATATATTAAAAAAAGAAGTCCATGCTACCCATTCTACGATTGCTTGATAAGATAATAGCTCTTGTAATGGCATGACGCTTCCTAATATTAATAGAACAATCCCTGTTAAGAGAACAGGCACAAGCAGAATAAGAACACCTAGGATGACATGTAAATGATAAATAGCTTCTCTTTTTATTGGTAGACTGTGCATGTAGTCACTAGAAAGCTTAACTTGCATATAGCGAAAAATAAAAATAGAAAGCAAGACAGGAATTAAGAACAACAAAAACACTTGAAAAGCGTTTGAAATGGCGAATAAACTTGTCGAATCCCTTACAAAAATATGATGATAATGCCCATCTCTTGAATAAGCCATTAAAATTTGTAATGGCAATGCAAAAAGCAGGCAGAGGAAATAGGCAATTCCGACCCATCCGACACTTCTTAAATCTTGAATCATGATTCCCCGATTAAACGAGAATGTTTTCGATAGCATAGCCGACATCCCTCATTTCATAAATAAAAATCTCTTCAAGAGTGAGTGGTAAAATATCAAATAGAACAGGGTGGAACGTATCGATATGAGAGGTTACCTTATCCTGCTTCCCTCTAACAATATATAAACGCACACTCCCACGTTCTTCCTTATATAAAATATCAAATCCATGTAAGAAAACAGCTGGTACTTCTTGCTTGAAGGCAACCTGAATCTTATGAACATCCGATTTTAAATCATCCAAATCTTTTTCAATCCTTAGTTGACCATGATGCAAGATCCCAACCTGATCACAGAGGTCCTCTACTTCACGTAAGTTATGAGAAGAAATTAAGATCGTCATTTCACGCTCAGCAACATCTTGGACTAGCAAGTTTTTCACCTTTTGCCGCATTACGGCATCAAGACCATCAAAGGGTTCGTCTAAAATTAAGATGTCTGGCATCGTTGATAACGTAAGCCAAAAAGATACTTGTCTTTGCATTCCCTTTGACAGACGGTGCACCTTTTTGTTGACATCAATGTTGAAAACATCTTTTAAACTCTGAAACCGTTCCTCGTTCCAATTAACATACATACTTTTATAAAACTGTGCGGCTTGTTTAATGGTTGAGTTCGGGAAGAAAAATAATGAATCAGCAAGAAATATAATCCTTTGTTTCCATTGAACATTTTCAAAGATTGGCTCTCCACTTATCAAAATTTCTCCTGAATCTTGCTTATAAATACCGGCAATCATTTTTAATAACGTTGTTTTCCCAGCACCATTTGAGCCAAGCAGACCGTAGATCGAACCTTTTTTAATATGGAGATTAATACCTTGAACGGCTTCGAGTTCGTCAAATCCCTTTTTAATGTTCCTCACTTCAATCATGTTCTTCTCCTCCTTTCACCGATTTCTCTGCAATATCAAGTAAAGATAGAATATCTTCTTTGTCCATCCCTAAATACATGGCTTCCGATAAGAGTTTAATCAGCTCTTGTTTCATTTTTTTCACCTTTTCCTCATTTATTGTTTCTGATTGAGGGGCTACAAATTTCCCTTTACCTGGAATCGAATAAATGTACCCTTGATGCTCTAGCTCCCGATATGCTTTTTGAATTGTATTTGGATTAATCGTTAATTGTTGCGAGAGAACTCTTACAGACGGGAGCTGCTCATCAGGTTGATAAACTTCGTGAATAATTAGCTCTTTCATTTTCTCAACTAACTGTTCATAAATCGGCTTCCTGCTACGTGTATCTAACTGGAACATGGCTTCCCCCTTTCTAGGATGTCTATTTTGTACTAACTGAACTAACTGTACTATTTATCATAATACAGTTTTAATTATATATAAATTGGCTGGTTTTGCAATACTTTTCCAATAAATAAATCATTTTGATTACTGGCGCTAGCCTAATACTCTTCAAACTTTGCTTAAAAAAACGTTATTGTATTGGTATCTTCTCGTATTTGACTAAATTAATGATCGTCTTCAGCTGATAACATAACTTGTTTTTATTCCTTACATTCTAAAAATCAAAAAAACAGTGGAAATCTAGGAGCATAAAAGGTTATAAAACCTTTTCAACTTCCTAGATACCACTGCTTTTTTTGGTATGTCATCTATTCTCTCGCTTAGATGTTGTATTACACTCCTGCATAGGATAAAAATCCTCCATCAACCGGGACAGTAATCCCTGTAATAAATCCTGACATATTTTCATCTGACAACCAAATTAATGTGCCAAGTAAATCTTCAGGTGTTCCAAACCTTTGCATCGGAGTATGAGCTAATATTTTGTGAGAGCGCTCTGTTAAGGAGCCATCTTCATTCGTCAACAATCTTTTATTTTGTTGTGTAAGGAAAAATCCAGGTGCAATTGAATTGACTCTAATCCCAACTTCAGCCATATGTACCGCTAACCATTGTGTGAAATTATCAATACCTGCCTTTGCCGCACTATATGCTGGCACCTTTGTCATTGGTGACGGCGCACTCATCGAAGACATATTAATAATGGTTGCCCCTTTTTTATTCATCATTTTCTTTGAAAATACTTGAGTTGGAATAATCGTACCAATTAAATTTAAATTAAAGACAAACTGAAAGCCTTCTGTAGTTAGATCGAAAAATGTCTTTAGCTCCTTATTTTCGAGATCCTCTAGTTTTAACGTTTCATTTGTAGTTGAACCATCTGGATGATTCCCACCAGCCCCATTTATTAAAATATCACACTCACCGAGCTGTTCTGCAATGAGGGCTTCTGCTTCTTTTACGCTTTCAACATCTAGGACATCACAAGAAACTGCAAGAGCCGTACCACCATTCTCACGTATTTCTTGTTCAACTACCTTACCTTTTTCAAGCTGGCGATTTAATATCGCCACCTTTACACCTTGCCTGCCAAGTTCTTTAGCCATTGCCCCACATAATACACCACTTCCACCAGTAATCACCGCTACTTTCCCTTTCAAATTTTCATTGATTGGTAACATAACGCTTCCTCCTTTTTTGTACGCTCAAGCAAATCCCAAATACCCCATAAATACATAATCCCAAGTCCTCGATCATATAGTCCATAACCAGGTCTACACTTTTCACCCCAAATATGACGGCCATGATCCGGTCTTGCATAACCTGTAAATCCTATTTCATGGTAAGCTTTCATAATCTCCAAAATATCAACAGTACCGTCAGATGAGCGATGAGATGTTTCAATGAAATCGCCGTTGTCATACGTTTTGACATTGCGAATATGAGCAAAATGAATTCGGCACGCAAACTCTCTTATCATTTCAGCTACGTCATTAGTGGGATTTGCACCTAATGATCCACTGCAAAGAGTCAACCCATTAGCAGGACGATCAACAAGCTTTAAGAAACGATGAATGTTCTCTTTGTTAATGATAATTCTTGGCAAACCAAAAACAGAAAACGGAGGGTCATCTGGATGAATGGCCATTTTTATATCGTTCTCTTCAGCAACTGGTATGATTTCTTCTAAAAAGTATTGCAAGTTTACCCATAAATCTTCTTCTGTCACGTATTTGTATTGTTCAAAAAGCTTAGATAAAGATTGGAGCCTCTCAGGTTCCCACCCTGGCATTGTGAGGGTTGAGTTGCCGGCGATTTCTTTCACTAATTCCACCGGATCAAGGTCTTTAATTTTAGCATTCTCGAAAAAGAGAGCTGTTGATCCATCTTCTAGTTCTTTAAACAGGTCCGTCCGAGTCCAATCAAATACAGGCATAAAGTTATAGCAAATAACCTTCACACCCGCCTGAGCCAACTTCTCAATCGTTCGCTTATAATTAGCAATATAGCGATCTCTTGTAGGCAACCCGAGTTTAATATCCTCATGTACGTTCACGCTTTCAACAACATCGATGTGAAAACCATGTTGGTTAGCAAGCTCTTTTACTTCCATAATGCGATCTAACGGCCATTCTTCTCCTGCTGGAATGTCATGAAGTGCCCAAACAATTCCCTCTACCCCTGGGATTTGTTTCACGTGCTCCAAAGGGATTAGGTCATTGCCTTCCCCAAACCACCGAAATGTCATTTTCAACGTGTCCCAGCTCCTTCCCCTCTACTTGATCGAATCCTAAATAGTTCTCAATGTTTGAATAACTAATGTCTTTTACTATCTTTCCTAGCTGTTCAAAATCAGCTGGGTATTCTCCATTTTCAACCCACTTACCGATTACATTGCAAAGAATTCTCCTAAAATATTCATGTCTAGTATAGGAAAGAAGACTTCTAGAATCCGTAAGCATACCAACGAAGTTAGATAATACCCCTACATTTGCTAATGTTTTTATTTGGTCTTCCATTCCATCACGCTGATCATTAAACCACCAAGCTGTTCCAAATTGGATTTTACCTGGTACTTCACTTTGAAAATTTCCAGCCAATGTAGCAACCATGTAATTATCACGCGGATTCAAGCAATACAAAATGGTCTTAGGCAAACAATCATTTATTTCTAACTCATTTAACAAATTTGCTAGATCCTGTGCATACGTAAAGTCTGCAATGGAATCAAATCCTGTATTTGGCCCTACTTTTTTTATCATTTTTGTATTTGCATTTCTGAGTCCACCAATATGTAGCTGCATCGCCCAACCCTTTTTAGCATAAAGTTGCCCTAAATAGACCATAAGTGCTGATTTGTATTGCACCACTTCTTCTTCATTGATTATTTCATTTGCTAGCGCTTTATTGAAAATCGTTTCTATATCAGATTCATGAGAGGTTCTATAGAAAGATGAATCTAATCCATGATCTGATAAACGGCATCCAACATCATGAAAATAATTCACTCGATCTTCCAATGCCTTTTTAAAATCTTGATAGGTAGCAATGTTTCTATTTGAAACCAACTCAAGCTCTTTTACCCAATCGCTAAATGAGTTCTTTTCAATATTTAATGCTCCATCCGGACGAAACGTAGGCAAAACCTTGACAGAAAAGGTTGGATCTTCTTTTAGCTGCTTATGATAAAAAAGAGAGTCTACAGGATCATCTGTTGTACATAACGCCTTCACTTTAAATTGATTAATGATCTCTTTTGCTGTTAAATCACCTGTTTGCAATTCTTTATTACATGTTTCCCATATGAACTCCGCTGTTTCTGGGGTCAGAACTTCATTAATCCCAAAGCAACGCTGCAGCTCGAGATGAGTCCAGTGATAAAGAGGGTTTCCTATAAGGTTTGGAACCGTCTCTGCCCATTTTAGAAACTTATCTTTAACACTTTTTTCACCTGTCACATACTCTTCAGATACTCCATTTGCTCGCAATGCTCTCCATTTATAATGATCATCACCAAGCCATACTTCTGTGATTGTAAAAAACCTTTTGTTCTCTGCTATTTCTTTTGCTGAAAGGTGGCAATGATAATCAATTATCGGCATATCTTTTGCATAGTCATGAAATAACCTCTTTGCCGTTTCCGTTTCTAACAAAAAGTCCTGATTCATAAATGAATTCACTTAATCACCTCAGTTACCAAGTTTTATCGCCTTAAAGGCAGCGCTTTCAAATGTTGTAGCAAACAACCAGCTGCCTGGCTATTTGACCTATTTAAAATACATCGGATAACGTTCTTTTAATTTTCCCTGATCTTCATTCACTAGCGTTAGATGCTCTGTTATGATCATTTTCGCTTTAACCGCATTCTTTTCTCGAATCGCGTGAATCATCTCTTCATGTTGTTGTAAAATGGTATCCCAATTATGTTCTTCTGTTAAACTAAGCATTCTAACTCGGTTTAAATGAACATTCATTTGTTGAATAATATTCCAGATCCTTTTCTTTCCACAACCTTCAGATATGGTTTCATGAAACTCTTCATCAAGCTCAAAAAATTTCTTATAATCCTTCATTTCAACACAACGCTTTTGTATATAAAAATTAAACTCTAATTTCTGCACATACTCAGGGGGAAAGACGCTGCATGCTAATTCTATGGCAGCTCTTTCTAAATGCTCACGAATAAATCGGGCTTCCTCTACATGCTTTAAATCAATTAGTGCAACAAATGATCCCCTTTGCGGATAGACCTCTAATAATTCATCCTGTACTAGCTTCACAAATGCTTCTCTAACAGGTGTTCTACTAACTTTAAGCATGTCAGAGATTTCTTTCTCTGAAATATTTAGTCCAGGTTCAAGTTTTAATGAGATAATATTTTCACGTAAAATGGTATAAACATAATCACGTGTTGAAGCGAATTTGTTTCTTTCATCAAGTTCCAAAATCACATTGCTACACCTCCTTATCTAGACTACCATACAAGTAGATTTGTATGGTAGTCTAGGGTGTTTACAACATCCTACCTATTTTTCAGGAATTCGTATAATATGTGGGTCTGTAAAGATATCGTATTCATCCCTGCTTGTAGTGGAAAACTCTGATACAATTGCACCCTCTTCACCCGATTGAAACCAGTGGAGAGTATTAGGAGGGATCGTAAATTGATCTCCAGGATGTAATTCAATTTCATGAAAGACCGTGTAATAGTCTTTGCTAGGACTTGGGATGTTAGCTTTTATGTTCTTAGTGGGCTCACCTTCCACATACAAATATACCTTCCCATAACGGCAGCGAAATGTCTCTGTTTTTCCTGCGCAATCATCTACTGGTGGATGCTTATGTTCAGGACATGTCTGCAGTGGAAACAATACCAATTCTTTCGCACAATAGTGCTCGTTATTTATATACGTTATTAATTCTAATCCTTGACGTTCTAAGTCATTTAACCCGAAATCGGCAATCTCAATTTTTTCTCGTTCTAAACTAGTTAATATAATGTTCGCTTTCTCAAAATAACTTATTGTTTTTAATTTTGCTTTTTGATAATCACTTACACTTACCATCTTCTCTCTCCCTGCAATGTAAAAGGTTTTCTTATGAATATAGGTTATAAATCAGCTGAATAATTTCCACCTGTTGTAATTTTATTGTTAGTGAAATTATCTATACTGTTTTTCTTCTCATAAAAATGAATGGCATGCTTCCTGACCCCATCCCTTGTATAAAAAAGGCTGTCATCTTTTAAAGGTAATTTCACAGACTCCCCAAAGCTAGAAGATTGATAAATGGCCGTTATGAGCTCAAGCGTTTGTCGACCTTGTACTCCATCAACAAGAACGTTTTTTTTCCCTTCCACAGCAAGGAGTACATCATGAATTTGGCCTGTGTGCCCTTCATACTGAACGACTGGATGTTCATCATACACTTGCTGAATCTTTGATTCTAATTCTTTATCTTCTACTGGGAAACCATTTTCTTGTGCAGTTGAGGCTTTTAACTTCCAAGGTACTGAAACACGCGCATTCTTTCCTTGAAATATCAATTGTTGTTCTTCTCCATGATGAACAACTGAACTTGTCACTTGGGCTAAACTTCCATTATCATAGCGACAAATGGCAATCGATAAGTCCTCTACTTCTGCATTATCATGAGATGTATTTGTGGATACAGCTGTTACTTCCTTTGGCATTCCGTTCATCCATTGAAAAATATCAATATGATGGACAGCATGATTTAACGTACAACCTCCTCCTTCTTTCTCCCATGTACCTCTCCACCATAAATCATAATAGCTATGTCCTCTCCACCAGAAAGAATCAACCTGAGTATGAACGATTGGTCCCATAAGTTTCGATTTAAGTACGTGCTTTAATTTCATCATTGGTGTCCCAAAACGATTTTGCGCGACAACTGATAACACCTTTTGATTTCTTCTTGCTGCCTCATTCATAGCATCACATTCTTCTAAAGAAGATGCCATCGGCTTTTCAACGAGTACATTTTTCCCAGAATTTAGTAAAGCAATCGCTGTTTCAGCATGTGTGTATGGCGGGGTGCAAACAGAAACTAAATCAATATCTGTGCGCTCCACTATATCCTTGATATCCCCATAAATATTAACATTTAAGTTAAATTCATTAGCTAGTTCTTCAGCTTTTTCTGGATAGATATCGCATAAGGCAACAATTTCACACCGATTAGAAAATTCTTGATAAGCTTTAATATGAGATGGAGATATCGCTCCTGTACCTATGATTGCTACTTTTAACATATTATCATCTCCTGAGATAGATTTTACTTAGCCATGAGTTGTCATTTATAAAAGAAAGCTTCCATCCACCTTAACCAAACAAATACCTGGTCTTAGTACTAACTAGTTCTTGTAACCAACCAGCTCTTACTTCGTAGCAACCGGTGTATCAGCTGTTTCAACTTGAATCGCTTTTTCCTGTGCATCGATACATAATTCCGCTGCTTTAAACGCATGTTCCTGTGTCATCGCATGTTCTGTTCCATTTAAGCAATCCAAGATGAATTCTCCAAAGAATGGGCAGCCAACTTTTCCGTTGCATTCGAAATGCTTTTCTCCTTCTTGATTAACGAGATACAAATGATCTCCTGAAGAATCTCTACCAATATCGATATATTTCCTCACTTCGATATACCCTTCCGTTCCTAAAATAATAACTCGGCCGTCTCCCCATGTACCGAGACCATCAGGTGTAAACCAATCCACTCGGAAATAAAACGTAGCTCCGTTATCAGCAACAAGCGTAGCGTCTCCATAATCTTCAAACTTGGGATATTGTTTAAAATGATAGTTTGCTACTTTGCTATGTAACACTTTTGCATCGTTTGCTCCTGAGAAATGTAAGAATTGCTCAATTTGGTGACTTCCGATATCGCATAAAATACCTCCATAATACTTCGGGTCAAAGAACCAATCAGGTCTAGCATTTGCTCTAGCACGATGTGGCCCTGTACCAATCACTTGTATGACTCGGCCAATAGCCCCTTCTTCAATTAATTGACCAGCAAATATCGCACTTTCTACATGCAATCTTTCACTATAATAGATTCCCCATTTCAAGCCCGTTTCTGCCGTTTTTTGTCTAGCTTTTTCTACTTGTTCCTTCGTTGTAAATGCTGGTTTATCTGCAAAGTAATGTTTGCCATGATCTAGTACTTTAAGCCCTAACCGACAGCGATCAACTGGAATATTAGCTGAAGCGACCAAGTGAATCGTTGGATCCTGCAATATTTCGTCCTCAGATACAGCTATCATCACTTCCGGATATTTCTCTTTAAACCCATCTACTTTCTTTTCATCTGGGTCATAGACAGCTACTAATTCCCCTCCTGCTTCTAGCAATCCATTACACATCCCATAAATATGACCGTGATCCAATCCAATCGCAGCAAAACGGAACTCACCTTTTTCAACAACTTGACTTACTTTCCCTTTAGGCGCATAATTCATGCCATCATTTTTGCTCATTGTCTTATCCTCCTCCATATGGGTGCTTTTATAATACTTATTCAATTAACAGTTTAATCATACTAGTATGGTACGATTAATTTTAAATGGCTTATGATATGAGGTGAAAAGCATAGGTATCTTATGAGTATGAAGTAATTAGAGAATCATCTAAGCCAATGTAGGAATCCGTTTCATCCTTTACAGGAGTAAGTTCAACCAACGTTAGTTCATTCTTCGATAAGGTTATATCGATTGTTAGCTCACCATTAATAGACTCACCATGTGATGTTCTCATAAGTGGTTTAGCTGATTGACGCAAGGTTTCTATCATTTCCCTACTAGGGAAACGTGGACGCCCCATTTCTTTCCATACTCTCCATGGGTTAGCATAGTCTTCATTAACAGTTTGACGTTTGATAAATACACCACCATCTCTTATTGGAATCGTAATGGATAATTCTTTTTCAAACCCTTCTCCTTTTTCCATTACAAGATTCCAAGCAACAAGGGCAATGGACCCGTCTTTCTTACGTGTTACAATGACATCATCATCACGATATAAACGTTCTTGACCTAACTTGTTAAAAAACGAGAATAAATGAAAGGTCGGTTTTGGTACTTCATTCATTCCAATCAACCCGAATCCGCCATGAAATTGAGCTCTTGGCACATCTCGCTCTTCAAAAATATCACTGAACGTCCAGTATGAAAATGAATCAACATAATCGCCGCCCTCACTAAGAATCCGAGCAAGATAGGTCGCATTTAAGGCTGTATCATGAACAGGATTAATAGGAGAATAAGATGTATTGTATTCCGTTATATGAAATGGCAACTCTGGAAAAGGAGATGCATCAATCATTTCCCTTACGTTTTTAAATTCATCAAGCATTTTCGTATTATCCGCAAGTTCCTGATAGTAATAATCTGGTGTTACCTTACTTGGCGGTCTTGATGTATAGGCATGACGTGAAACAAAGTCAACAGGAACTTCTTCTTCATGACAAAAATCAAGAAATTCAACGATCCACTCATCAGAACCTCCACATATAGCAGGACCTCCTACTTGAATATCTGGGTGTACTTCTTTTATCGCATTTGCTGTTACTTTATAAAGTTTGAAGTACTCTGTCTTATTTGCATCTTTCCAGAAGTTTACTAGATTAGGTTCATTCCAAATCTCAAAAGGCCATTTCAACACTTCTTCATCTCCATACCGATCTATAAAATGGGAGACAACAGCAATAATTAAATCCTTCCACTTATTATAGTCATTCGGAGGAGTTACATTTCCTTTCCACGTAAAGACTGTTTCTTCACTTGAAGCGAGCAGTTCTGGCATAAACCCAATTTCAACAAATGGCCGTATACCTAACTCCAAATAGGAATCAAAGATTCGATCAATGTATGTGAAATTATAAAATGGTTTCGTTTCCCCATTCACTTCAATTTCACGGTAAATTCCTACATTATCATGTAATAGGCCATGACCACGGATATATTCAAATCCTATCGATTGTTGAGCTAATTTCAAATGCTCTAAGTAATCCTTCTGTAATGCAAGCCCTAAACGTCCCGTCCCAACACAAAATTTCCAATTATTATTTAACGTTGCTTCTACCTCTTTACGAACCTTTATTTTTTTCATAAAATCCCTTCTTTTCAACATTACTCTTTTACTCTTTTTCAGCACCTAATACAATACCTTTTACAAAGTATTTTTGAATGAATGGATAAACAACTAACATTGGTAAAGCGGCAATAAAGATTTGTGCAGATTGAACTGTTCGTTGTGACAAGTTCCGCAATGTTTCAGCATCAGTAATTTGGCTAAAGTCTTGTTGAACAATAATCGTTTGCAAAAATGTCTGCAATGGATAGTTTCTAGCATCGTTATTGTAAATCATGCCATCAAACCAAGAATTCCAGTGGAAGACCATAGTAAATAGTGATACAGTTGCTATAGCAGGAACTGCGATTGGCAAATATATTTTTAAGAATATTTGAAAATGATTGGCTCCATCAATCGTTGCAGACTCTTCCAAAGATTTTGGTACAGATGTCCGGAAGAAATTTAATAGTAAGATTAAGTTAAATGCATTAATCGCTGTTGGTAATACCAATGCCCAAATGGTATTTGTTAAACCTAATCCTGTTACAACCATGTATGTTGGTACTAATCCGCCATTAAAAATCATGGTAAAGACAAAGAACCAAACATATAATTTTCTCCCTTTAAATTCTTCATCATATTTCGCTAATGAATATGCTGCACAAAGCATTGCCCCCATAGAGATTGCTGTTCCTAATACCACACGTAAAACCGAGATCAAAAAAGAACGAATAAAATTATCGTTTCCTATTGTTCGTTGATAAGCATCTATTGTGAAATCAACCGGCCAAAATGTAACAATATTTGCTGCTGCTGCTGCACTTCCACTTAATGATACGGCCAAAATATGTACCAGTGGCAGGATACAAAGTAATGCCATCAAGATGAGAAAGCTATAATTAAATACCGTGAAAATGGTATAGCTTTTCGTTTTATAGACACGCATAGGAAATCCCTCCTAGAAAATTCTCCAGTTCGCATACTTGTAAGCTAAACGATAACCTACAACAATTAAAATTAAGCTAATTACAGATTTGAATAAACCAACGGCTGTACCGTAACTAAAATCACCACTTACTAGTGAAACACGGTATACATAAGTATCAATAATGTCCCCGGTTTGGTAAACTAATGGATTATAAAGGTTAAAAATTTGGTCAAACCCTGCATTTAAAACGTTTCCAAGCGATAATGTACCAACAACAATGATGATTGGTAGCATTGCTGGCAACGTGATATAAAGAGTCTGTTTCCAACGATTCGCACCATCTACAACAGCCGCTTCATATAAACTAGGATTTACAGCTGTAATGGCTGCTAAAAAGACGATCGTATTAAATCCAGTTTCTTTCCAAAGATCACTTATAATAACGGTTGTTCTAAACCAATCATTACTTCCTAAGAAAAAGATTGGATCGACACCGAAGAATCCTATGAATTGATTGACAAGACCTCCATCTGGAGATAGTAAGTCTAGTAAAATACCACCTAGAATAACCCAAGATAAAAAGTATGGTAAATAAATAATGGTTTGAACCGTTCTCTTGACGGCCATTTTGTACATTTCATTCAACAATAATGCGACCGTAATTGGGACAATTAATCCAAAGATAATTTTCAACATAGAAATGATAAGAGTGTTCCATATTACCTGTCTCGCATAATCATACTCAAACATCGTTCTGAAGTGTTCGAGTCCTACCCATTGTGACTCCCATATTCCTAACCACGGTTTAAAATCTTGAAACGCCATAACAATCCCAAACATGGGAGCATATTGGAAAATAAGTCCTAAAACGAGTGCTGGTATTAAAAGTACATGAAGTTGCCACGTTCTTTTAAGGTCCCATTTTTGTTTTTTCTTTTTAAGTTTCGGTTCTTTCATAACTTGATTCGTCTTATTATGAACAACTTGCTGACTCATGACTTTCCCTCCTATACCTAAAGAAAGTAACTAGTTAAAAGCAAGGTGCGAACAAGAAATTTAATAAACTACTAATTGTTCGCACCTTTTTGCTTTTATTTAGATCATCTTATTAACGAACGGATTCATACCATTCGTTTACTTCTTGTGTAACTTGCTCACCACCAGAACTTAACCAATCTTCAACAAATTGATCAAATGCATCTAATGGCTTGTTGCCATAGATAATGTCAACAAAAAGCTCATCTTCTAATCTTTCTAAATGCTCAGATCTAGAACTCATCGTATCAGTAGGTGGTCCCGAAAACTCATTAACGATGCGAATATCATTTTGTTTATTAACAATTGCCGCTGCATGAATGTAATCTTTTTCTCTACCAGCAAGATTAGCTTCATATCCATTTACAGGATCTCTGCCTGTATCATGAAATTCCTCTAATAAACCATACATTTCATATGGAATTGTTGGAATATTCGTAGGTAAGAAATATCTACCTGGATCAACATGATCTTCCCCAGTAATTTCTTCAAATTGTTCAATATTATAAACCGGCTCGCCGTCTTGCATTACGTAATCATATCCTTCAAATAAACCATGTGGAAAATGCTCTGATTCACCTAATGTGTAGCCAAGGATTGCATCCCAATATTCAAAGAACTTATCCATATGCTCAAATTCTCTATTAAATAGGAACGAACCAACAATTAATCCCTCTCCTCTACGTCCAGCCTCTCCATTTGGTCCAGTTACGTGCGGGAATGGTTTTACTACAGCATCAGGAACGACTTGTGCAATCTCACCAATTGGATAACCATGTGCCCAAGGTGGAGCTGCCATAATTCCAGACCTTCCTGAAATAAAGCTTTCTTGTGCATCACCAGCACTTAAAATCGCGAAATCAGTTGATAAATAGCCTTTTTCATACCATTCGTTAATTTTAGATAATCCATCTTTAACGTTTGGTTGGATGGAACCGTAAACTAGAGAGCCATCAGCTGCTTGACTCCAGTTACCAGGAACATAATCACCAAATGCTCCAAATACCCAGCTTGAGTCAGCTATGTTTCCACCACGGAAACCTTCGTCCCCAGCTGCAAACGTAATCCCAATCGTATCGTCTCTTCCAGATTCATTTGGATCTTCATTAACAAATACATCCATAATATGTTCTAATTCTTCAAGTGTTTCTGGAGCTTCTAAATCAAATTTATCAAGCCAATCTTGGCGAATCCAAAGAAGCGTATCTGAACCGTTACCACCAGAGTATCTTGGTACACCGTAACGCTCTCCATCTTCATTCGTTGATGGATAGAAGGCTTCTGGAAATCTTTCAAAAAGTTCTTTAACCCTAGGTGTAGCATGCTCTTCAATTGCTTCGTCAATTGACATAACTAGTCCCGATTGGATTAAGTCTGCTTTAATATTATTATTTGAAACTAAGAAGACATCTGGCAATTTTTCACGCGATGACATCATTAGGCGTAACTGAGTATTAAATTGTTCATCATTTGGTTGTGTCCATTCTGTCACAAATTTAATGCCTAACTCTTCTTCTGCCCATCTTGTTACTACATTATCGTGTACATCCTCACCGTCTTTAAACACGGTACCGTCATCAAGAACACGAGCTGTTGTGATGGTAGCGGCTCCGTCACTATCTTCTGTGCTTGGATCTGTTGCAACATCTTCATTTGAACAAGCTGACAAAATACCAATAGTAAGTAGTAAAGATAAAAGCGTAAACAATGATTTTTTTAGCATTTTCTTTCCTCCTTAATAATTTTTATAATGAAAAAACCGACCATAAAGTGTTTAATATATTTCTTTTCATCACCCCTTTCAAATAATGTAACTTTATTACCATTTTAGACATACTAGTATGGTAGTATTTCTAGATTAAGTACAACCGTAGAAATCTCCTTAAACCAACCTCATGAAAACCCTTTCAAAATAATGACTGCTGCCATATTAATGCATTACCATACAAGATCTGCTGTATTTATTAAAACATGAACACCCCCATGCGTTTCGACCGTTCATTATTTATACTAGTACGTTCTTTCTCTCAACGCCCAACAGTAAGCGTTTTCATTACAGACCAAATGAGAAAACCTTTTAAATTTCAGTAACTCTATCTAATGAGCTGAACGTAATTTTATTTTGTTTTCCTTGCTGCTTATAAATAAATTATACAAAACTCTATCCTCCAAAAAAACTAAGCAAAATATAGTTTACACTTTAAAAAGTATATATGTTTTATTTAAAATTTCAGAAAAGAAGGGAAATTACTCCTGAAGAACTGCCCATCCTGATGATATCCGTTCTTGTATATCCAAAGACACATACTAAATACTATGCTCTGGAAGCCGAAACACCATGGATAATCCCCTCTTCCTACTTGCTATTTCTTAATTCTGTAATTTGCCGTCTCAATTCAAGGTGCTTGAAGGCAAAGTATGCTGATCCCATGACGATATAACCAATTGCACTTACTCCAAACAATGGGATTAAACCAGGGATATACATGAATAAGTAATATCCAATAAATAAAACAATAGCCATCACAATCGTCATGATGGGGCTTAATAACCCAATTAATAGTGCATGTTTCATATATTGAAAGAACTTCAAGTTGTAGTGAACATAGACAGGAACAATATAGACAAGCATGATTAAATAAGCAAATACAACTATAATCAAAATAGCGTTTAATAGAAGTTGCATTATTCCTCCAATTTGAGAGAGCAGTTGGAAATCAATATATAATATATAAGCGATTGCAAATAAGGAGATAAATAATAAATTACTCTTTACAAATTCTTTTTTATATGTGAAAAAAAAGAGTTTAAAAATCGGCGTATCCGTTTCCCCTTTCAACCATTTTCTAATAATCGTAAACATAGATATTGTAGCAGGCATGATCCCGAAGAAGACCAGTCCTAATAATGTAAATAAAATCCACAGTACATTGATATAGGCAAGTCTCATCACCCACTCACTAGCCCGGTAAAACCCACCCATGATCCCTTGCATCATATTCCCCTCCGTATAGTGATCAACTTTTTATTACACTTTTATAAATGGCTTACTAATTAGAAAGATGAGGATGACTACAAATTAATATTCCCGAAAATAGTCACACCCGTATATTGTGTATACGTGTTGTCTCGGAGCTATAACTTGAATCATCCTCATCACTTTAATATGATTTAATAAATCTTTCTATTTTTTTCATCTTGAATACCAGACTTCCGCAAGAAGTAAGTATTAATAATATCTCGCCACTGTTTTGCATGATCTATTTGTCCATTGAGTCGGTCTAGTATATTTTGATAGCGCTCCGGGTCAACCTTCCCTACTAAGCTGCTCCAGCGCTCTTTTAAAGCTATCGCCTGTTCGACCCCTTCAAAATGAGTATCATAGATATGTTGTATAACGGTCTTTCCAGATTTTAATTTATGCGTATATGGAACATGGTGGAAAAATAGCAATAGCTCATCTGGGCATGTTTCTAATGATTCATACATGCTAGCATTCTCAGCAAAATACTGAGCTGTATAACCTGTTCCGCTAGCAACCGTACGATCAACTCCTATCCCGTAACAATCAGCAAAGTGATAGGTTCCCCATACAGAGTATTCATATCCATCTACATTCGGTCCATAATGATGGTCGGGATTAACCATCCAACCGACACCAAGTGGAGATGTATAATTTTCGTATATTGGCCATGAATCCTTAAGAATAATAGATATTTGCTCTACCACGTCAGGGTCATTTCCAAATGTTGCACGAACCCATTCATTTGTAATTTCTTCAACAGAAAGATCAGGATTCCAAATCAAACGACCAAACCCAAATAGATTTGCCTGAGCGAGTTGATGTCCAGTCCAATTCGTATCATTACCAATATTTGAAACGGCTGTAATCCCACTATAACAATTTTCAAATGTAGAACCATCAACAATCCGTTTGATTGGAGTTCCTTCCCCTTTTGCATACGTTTCAAATTCTAAAATCTCTTTCCATTGAGGAATTAAGTAACATACGTGCTTTTGCTGTCCAGTATATTCCTGGGTTATTTGAAACTCTAACATTTGATTTGTTTCATTCATGGCTCCAAATAGTGGAGATACCGCTTCACGCACCTGAAAATCCATTGGTCCATTTTTTATCTGGAGGATGACATTTTCACGGAATTGTCCATCTAATGGCTTAAAGTGATCATACGCAGCTCTTGCACGATCTGTTTTACGATCACGCCAATCTTGCATACAGTTGTATACGAAACATCTCCAAATGACAATTCCTCCGAAAGGCTCCAACGCTTCTGCTAGCATATTCGAACCATCTGCATGATTTCTTCCATACGTAAAAGGTCCAGGGCGATGTTCTGAATCTGCTTTGACGACAAATCCCCCAAAGTCAGGAATATAACTATAAACATCTTTTGCTTTTTCCTTCCACCATTTTCGAACGTTATCGTCTAGCGGATCAGCCGTTTCTAGATCGCCTAATTGAATAGGACTAGCGTAATTAATACTTAAAAACGTTTTAATCCCGTAACCTCGAAAAATCTCGGCCACTTTTGCTACATTAGGTAGAAATGCATTTGTAATAAGCTTGGTTTCAACGGCATGAACGTTTACGTTATTAATGGATATTCCATTAATTCCAACTGAGGAGAGCAACCTGGCATAATCTTTAATTCGTTCAAGATTGGTTGTAAACTGATTATTCTCATAAAAAATAGATTCACCAGCATAGCCTCGCTCAATACTTCCATCCATATTATCCCACTGGTTAATCATTCTTAACTGATTCGTCGGGTTTTCTCTCAGATTGACGGTCTCTAAGTTGGTTCTAGTTTGTATTAGTCTTAACAAGTGAAAGCTTGCATAAAGAATGCCGATGTCTGTTTTACCAGCTAACAAAATGGTCGATCCATTATCTGTTTTTTCTGCTCGAATAATATAACCATCATCATTTAATTCATTTGATGCTTCATCTCCTCCTTCTATCTTTGATAAAACAATAGAATAGGAGCTTTGAACAGAATTGCTTAGCACCGGCTTTTGGCCTGCCATGTTTGTGAATGCTTCGATGAGTTCCTCTATAGCTGATTCGATAACTGTAGTACGACTACCGGAACATACGATAGCAGAAAGCCACTTCTCATTTTCATTCATCCAATCTTGATCTTGAATCTTTTCATATCTTAACCAACCTTTGTATGCTTCAGTTACCTCTTTAACGCTCATGCTCATTATTGTTTCCTCCTTGAATTACTTTGACTTAAAACGACTAGTTTTCAAGAGTATTCAAATGACATCTCTCTATACGCAAAATGATTACTTTATGATGTCTAATAGGTCATCGAGTACAGCTGATGATAACCATAAATCTTTTAATGATTGTTCTTGCTTAATTCAATTCTTTTTTGAATGAAATCATTCATCACTTGCTCAAATGCTTCGTAGCCTGTTTGATTAAACTCTTCTACATACATGTCCCAAACTGATTCAAATTCATCGGGATCAGCTAAAATCATTTGAGGGAACCAAAGCCTTTGTAACTCGTACTTTTCCTGTTCATAAATCGCTGCTTGCGATCCTGGCTCTACGTTTGCACTCCACGCCGGAAACCATGGACGCTCTGCCGGTTCTGAAAATAAATCAGAAAAGACTTCAATGTTATAAGCATCTAGTAGTACTCGATCTGCCTCTGTATAATCATTCATAGCCACTTCCTGCTGACGTCGTGGTTCCCATGCATTTCCATCAGAATACAACCCATTCCCTCGAGGCCAATACCATTCAAAAATCGAAAAGCCAAATTGTTCTCGGAAATCCGCTTGATTTGTTAAAGCAATTTGTTCCTCCGTCCGATAAAAACGCCCTTCGTCATTCACTTCATACGTTTTCCCTTCAATTCCCCAATTTACCAACTTCTGATTTTCTTCCTTCATCAAATGATCAAAGAACTTCATAATACGGACAGGATCTTCGGCGTTAATCGTAATACCAACTCCTCTGTTTGCCGTAAATGATGGTGGATCGAGATATTGATCTTTAATCGTTTCATCAAAAACAATCGGTAATGCCATATATTCTCGATCATCGTCCCCTGCTTCACTTAAATAATTAAATGCTGTCCCAACCTGCCAACGATAGTCAAAAAATCCAAGCACACGACCAGAAGATATTTTTTCTAAATATTCTTCATAGGTTGAGATAAAAGCTTCATTATCAAATAATCCTTTGCTATTTATTTCATTCAGCTTTTGTAAATAACGTTTAGTGATGTCTTTATTTCCATATACTTCAGCTTCGTACGTATCCATATCAACAATTACATCACCATCATTAGGATATCCAGCTAAATGGGCAGGAGGATTAGCTAAAGTAAAAAACCTCCAATCATACGTTAGAGCTGTAAAACCAATCGTTTCTTGTTCGTTAATCTTTGGGTACTTCTTTTCGTATGCTTCGATTAGATCAAAGTATTGATCGAGCGTCGTGATTTCTGGGTACCCAAACTCTTTCAAAACACCTCGTTGTATCCAAAAAGCACCTTGGTAAATATTAGGATTGGGAATATAACCGTTACTCGCTCCAAAAGGAATATAATAAATATTTCCATCTTCATGCTTCATCATATCTAAGTAAGGTTCGTATACTTCCTTTAAATTGGGCGCATATTCATCAATTAGATCGTTTAATGGAATGAAGGCTCCAGCTTCAACTACTTTATCAACGGCTACATCGGGACTTAATACATCTGGATAATGTCCACTAGCTATCATCACTCCAACATGTGTATCAATATCACCTACAGGATACTCTACTTTAAAGTTCACTCCCGTTTCTTGTTCAAACATTTTCCCAATCGTCGTTACGTTGGAATCCATGTTTCTTCCGTTATTAGCAGCATTAAAGTATGTGAACGTAACTAGATCCTCTCCATTTAGATCGGTATTCACATGTTCACTTTCATCACGATTACATCCCGTAACTACTCCTAAACAAATAAACAATGTAGCAATAAGCAAACAATTAGTTCTCATGCATGACTGCTCCTAACAAGTGTACTTATTAGCACTTATTTTGTAAGCACTTACATTATAACGCTTAAATTCTGTCGCTGTGACCCCGCAAAGTATAGTTCATACTTAGAAAAGCTTAGAGTCTTCTATTTACTTGGAAAAAAGATTCGGACTTCTGTGCCTTTATCAATAATACTGTTTATTTCAAAATCAAAATCATCACCATAAAGCAGCTTTAATCGGTAGTAGACATTTTTTACACCAATGTTTTCTCCCATATCATCTTCGTTATGAGTTGATTGCACTAACTTATTTAGCTTCCTATCATTCATGCCAACTCCATCATCTGTAATGGTAAACATCACACCGTCTTCAACCTTCTTTAACTGGATATGGATAAACCCATTACCTCTTTTTGGTTCAATTCCATGAATACTTGCATTTTCTACAAAAGGAATAAGAGACATATATGGAATATCTAACTCTTTACAAGCTGGATCAACGTCTATCTCGTATTGCAACTTTTCACCAAACCGATATTGCTGAATCTCTAAGAAACTAGTAATAATTTTTAATTCTTCTTGAATCTTCACCCAATCTTTCCCACTCGATATAGAGTTTCGTAACAACTTAGCCATATTTTGAATAATCTTGGCTGTCTCAACTTCATTTTTCAGTAAGCTTCTCATACGAATGGTTTCTAATGAATTAAAAAGAAAATGCGGGTTAATTTGACTCTGCAGCGCATTAAGTTGAGCCTGTTTTCTCTTTAGCTCTAAGTCTTTCTTTTGTAGATTAGCTATATAAACGTCGTTGATTAAATCATTAATCTTTTTGGCCATCCGATTAAATTCACTTGTTAATTGCCCTATTTCATCTTTGTACTCTATACCATCTATCAATGCGAAATTTTGGTTTCTCATTCGTTTCATATGGCGTAGTATTCGTAATATCCGACTATGAAGAGAAGACGAAATCCATATAATAACAAAAGATGGTATGAAGAAATTAAGAGCGGCTAAATACAAAATAAAGTTTCCAGAATTCTGCACTTCTTCTAATATAGCATTCTCAGAAACAACTCCAACTAACTTCCAATTATTTAAGTAATTAAGTTCGAACTCCTTTTCAAAAGTAATGGACTCTTGAGGAATATCAGACAGTTTCGAGAAATTTAATTGCTCATCATTTTTAACTGTACCCGTACTGTATTCAATCTGATCCTCTGCACCTACTAAATAAATATGACCTTGAAATGTTACATTGTTAAAAGCTTGTTTAATCATATCTGTATTTAGGTCTATTTTTACGAACTTCTCTCTTGTATTATTTTGAAAATAGTCTAACTTTCGGATCACACTAAATATATCGGTTGATTCATTTCTCCGTAAAACCGGATGCGATTGTTCTAATAACATAAATTCTTGATGTAGTGCATTCGTTTTTACGTCCTCCGTAATTTTGTGAATCCCTCCTGCAAACAGCATCGATTGATTATCGGTATAAAACGTAATTTCTTTAATTGAAGAATAGACAGGGCTATATTTATTAAAGTTACGAAAAATAGATTCATAATCTGTTATATACTCAATAACAGATTCATACTCTTTTTCTAAAAAACCATGAATGATATTATCAGTATATATCGTTGTCGAAACCCCTATAGCCTCATCCACTGTATTAATAAATTCATTTTCTACTTGCTCAAAAGCAAGTGTTAAATCATGCATTTTTTGTTTTTTAACATTATTGATTGTTACATGATAAAAAATGATGTTTGTTAGGAGGATCGGAATAAAGACAGATAAGAAATAAGTAATTAATAATTTATTCTTAAGTTGAACGTTATTTAGGCTAAACTTTTTCATACCTGTTTCATCCATTTCTTTCGAGTGACTTACGATATTCAGTTGGAGTCATGCTTTCTTGTTTCTCAAATTGAGTAACAAAATAATCTGAATTTCTAAATCCTACTTTCTCAGCAATTTCATAAACTCGTAATGTTGTTTGCCTAAGGAGCTTTTTTGATTCATCAATCCTTAATTGCAGAAGGAATTCTTTAAAATACACCCCATAAGTCTTTTTAAAAAGCTGTCCCATATAGACAGGATTCATATAAAAAGCACTCGCTATACTTTTCAAACTAATATTTTCATTAAAATTACTTTCAATATACGCTTTTATCTTGTATATATCACCTTTTCCATTCTTCTTTCGCAAGCTGCAAATGTACTCACAAGCCTCAAGTACCAATTCCGAAAATAACTTTTTTAATTGAATGAATGTCACCGAGCTATCATGCAAATGTAACATAGGAGTAAGCGTAGTCAGTTGTTGTTCATTGCCTTCCATACTTCTAATCGTTTTGATGATTTTATTTACACATCGAGTAATCGATGCTTTTATTGACCCTGGAGCAAAGAGCTGAACCTGAAACTCTGAAAAAATAAGATCGATTTTTTCTTGAATGTTCTTTTTATCCTTTTCTTCGATTGATTCCATAAGAGATGTATACAAATGGTCATCTATATCCATATGAGCGATGGACAAGTCTTTAACTTTATCAAACATAACTGGTTGATTACTAACATTCATATATTTATACTGCAAAGATTCAATTGCCGATTCAAAGGATACATTTAGTTGGTTGATCTTATTTACCGTTTGACCAATATAAATCGTTAAACTTTTATCAAGTTCATGTTGTAAGTTATTTTGTAAGCTACTTACAAACACAAAAATATTATGATCAAAGCACGCCAAATGGTTGTCGGTAATTGTTACCCCAAATCGAAGTAACTCATGTTCTCTTACCGCCCATATTTCCTCTTTGGTTAGATCGCATATCGCATTACCGATCACCGTTTTATATGATTCTATCCTAGTTCTATCTATAGGACTTGAAATGATTTCATTTATTTCAACAATTAAATAATTCATTTGATTAACTGAATCTAAGCGTAACATATCGGTTTGCTCTTCTTTGACATTCTCCATGTTCCCTGAAACTAATTCTTCAAACAAATTTGTTACTAATATGTTTTGCCTGTACTCTTTGACCTTCCTTTCTTCATCAAGTGTTTTGGTCAATTGCTTTAATACGATTTCAATCTCGTCTTGATCAAGTGGTTTTAATATAAAATCGACAACTCCGTATCGAACAGCTTTTTGAGCATACTTAAAGTCATTGTAGCCACTTAGGATAATAAACTTAGTTGGAAATTGTTTGTCTTCCACTAAATGCCGTATTAATTCTAAACCATCTAGTACAGGCATACGTATGTCTGTAATAACTAAATCAGGCTTGGTTCGTTCAATGATTTCTAATGCATCTTCACCGTTAGATGCTTCTGCACAAACTTCAAAACCACAATCTTGCCAATCTACAAGTGCTAATATCCCTTTTCTAACAAAGTGTTCGTCATCTACTAGTACTACCTTGTTCATCCTATTTCTAACCCCTTTCATACAAGATTCAGTCTATATGCTGTTCCCATTCACACTTTGTACAAAAAGTGGGAGAAACTAAATAACATGTAAGTAAAGAATCATAAAAAAGTGATAGAGGTGCCATTAAAAGGGACAACATCACCTTATTTGACACCTCCGAAGCTGTTTCTAATTTTTATAGACTCAACGCCTTGCTTTTTGCACCTCATTAACAAACTCTTTAGATTTAGCCGTTAGATCTGCTAACGTTTTCTCATTCATTTCTAGCTTTGTATTTACTAAAGAACTACCAAGTCCTACAGCAACCCCACCGGCTTTTATGTAATCAGCCGTATTGGATAAGTTAATTCCTCCTGTTGGCATAAGAGGAATATGCGGAAGGGGTCCATGCACATCTTTCAAATAAGTTGGTCCAAATACATTGGCCGGAAATACTTTAATAACATCAGATCCATGTTCATAAGCTGTTAAAATTTCTGTAGGAGTTAAAGCTCCTGATATGCTAATCACACCATAGCGTTTCGTCATTCGAATGGTTTCTGTATTCACAGTTGGTGAGAAAACAAACTTAGCTCCTGACAAAATAGCTGCTCGTGCTGTTTCAGGATCAAGTACAGTACCTGCCCCCACGATCACACCATCTAATTCTGTTGAAGCTTTTTCTATAATAGATAATACATTTGGTGTTTCTACAGTGATCTCAAGTGTCTTCACTCCACCTTCACGTAATGCTTTTGAAATTGGAATAATATTATCAATCGTGGCCCCTCTAATAATTGCGACAACTCCACTACCCTTAATTTCTTGTAATAAACTCATGCTTCTCCTCCATTCTTTTCTGCTTTCTATGTATTATTATCGCTCAATAAACTCTTTTTCACCTAGTTGCACTAATACATCATCTAAATAAGGCAGACCTTCATTATCACCAGTTACACTGACAACCATGGAACCAATTGTATTAGCAAAATGCAGCGTTTTTTCTAACGGCCATTGATTCAACACTCCATAGATAAAACCCGCATCAAACCCATCACCTGCACCAACTGTATCCACTACTTTTTTTGGTGCAACTGGTGGACTCTCCAAATATTCGTTCCCGTAAAACCCAATTGCCCCTTTATCTCCTAGCTTAATCGCAACATAGGAGATTCCAAATTGCTTGCATTCTGCAATAATCGTTTTGGGGTCGTTTGTACCAAATAACATCTCTGCTTCATCTAAACCAGTTAACAAAATATCGACATATGGGAGAAATTCAGTTAATGCCGCTTTCGCATCTTCCTTAGACCATAATTTCAAACGTATGTTAGGGTCAAAAGAAATAAGCATTTTCTGTTCTTTTGCTAAAATGATGGCCTTTTTAATAACATTAATATTCTTTTTAGAATCAATAGCTGGAAAAACACCGGTTATATGCAGTAGTTTTGTACCTACAAACTGCGATTCGTCTAATTCTTCCTCTGTTAATGTTGATGTTGGAGAGTTCGAGCGATAATAAAATGTACTTCCACTTCCATCCTCCATGATCTCTTTAAAATAGACAGAGGTAGGATATCCCTCAACAAGCTTGACATGAGACACATCAATACCTTCACCTCGAACAAAGTTAAGAATATATCTGCCAAATTCGTCTTGTCCAAGCCGACTAAACCATTTTGTATGTAATCCTAATCTGGAACAACCTATTGCCACATTTAACTCGGCTCCACCTACTTTGCGTTCAAAAGTTGATACGAACCTCAAAGGTCCCTTTGCCTGAGGATTCAATGAAACCATAGCATCTCCTATTGTCAATACATCTACCATAAGAATTTTCTCCCTCCCTTAAAAAGTTAGGTCCATCTTAAAACAATGGCCTTATTCCAAAAATATTTGTTACCGCTTTCACTTTTTATGATTATATCATCACATTCTTAGTTTGTGTATCGTTCAAACTAAGTTTTCGTAATAATTCAGATGTTATAAATAGTTTGACAAACAATTAGATTGGTTAATATTTTTCTTATTTTTCTTTATACTCTTTAAAATTATCCGTTGCATTTATAGTAATATATATTACTATTAGGGCATGAATCCATAAACAAATGAATAGATTAAGTTTGTTATTGAAAGCGTTTTACAGATGATTTTGAACAAATTTTTAGAATAGGAGACTTTAATGGCTACAAGTGAAGTAAAAAAACTCTCTCTTTTTGCAATAACCTGGCCTATTTTTATCGAAACATTCTTGCACATGTCCCTTCGAACAGCTGATACCTTTATGTTAAGTTTCATATCAGACGAAGCTGTAGCAGCCGTCGGTGTTTCTAACCAAATAGTTATGTTTATGTTTTTTCTTTTTCAATTTGGTGCTACTGGAGCAGGAGTAGTTATCGCTCAATATCTTGGTGCAAACAAATACAATGATGTTCGAAAATTTGCATGGAATGCGATTACCTTTAATTTCTTGTTTGGTTTAATCATTAGCATCATTATGATTCTATTTAGCAAAACGTTTTTAGGATTCTTCAACTTAGAACCAGCATTATTTCAACAAGCAAGAAGCTTTTTATTGATAGTAGGGGGAGCTTTGTTCCTGCAAGCGATGATGCTCACTATTTCGGCAATTATTCAAGCCCATGGCTTTACAAGGGATACAATGTTTGTAACAGTAGGAATGAACATTATAAACATTATAGGAAATTATTTATTAATTTTTGGAGCTTTCGGCTTTCCCCAATTAGGTGTAGTTGGAGTTGCTGTTGCCACAGTTGCAAGTCAATTTTTAGGACTTATCGTTAACTTTATGATTTTATTTAAGAGAGTTGACGTTCGACTACATATAAAAGATATGATCGATTGGAATAAGGAACGGCTCTACCAAATCTTAAGTATTGGCGTTCCAAGTGCAATTGGTAACCTTTCTTATTCATTAAGTCAAATTGTTACTACAGGTTTTATTGTTTCACTTGGACAGGAGATGTTAACGACTAGAATTTACACTTTAAATATTTTATTCTTTGCGATTGTCATTTCCATTTCTTTAGGAAGAGGAACTCAAATTATAATAGGGCACTTGGTTGGTGCCGGAGAATTTGAACAAGCGTACAAAACGGCTCTAAAAAATCTGCGGATGAGTATGTTACTTTGTCTAGGTGTTGCTATCATTCTTATTTTAGCTAGAGAACCATTGTTTAGTCTTTTTACTGATAACCCATTAATTATTTCTACAGGTGGTATGTTGATTCTAATGGGGATTTTTCTAGAACCTGGTCGCTGCTTTAACATTGTCCTCGGTCAAGCAATTCAGGCTGCTGGCGATGCACGCTACTTAATGATGGTGACCATTATCATCATCTGGTGCTTTAGTGTCCCATTATATTATTTACTAGGTATTCAACTTGGCTACGGATTGATTGGGATTTGGTTGGCTTTTGTTGTTGATGAATGGCTGCGAGGGTTAGTTTTATTTGGACGTTGGAAGAGCAGAGTCTGGGAAAAGAAAGTATTAGTAAAAAAAGAAAAACAGAAAAATAAAGCGCTTGGGTAAAAGAAGTCTGTCAAACACAATGAGTAGAGGACACTGAAAAAGGTAAATTTTTCACCTTTTTCAATGCCCTACTAAGAAACTACTTAATATACAAGTTGATCTTCAATAGCTTTAAGCCAGGTCGTAGCCATTAGCATGTTTCCTTTTGTATTCATATGTACACTATCTGTCGTCAGCTTATGATTAGGATTGGATTGCAAAAAGTTGATAAACGCTTTATTTGTTGGTATAACTGTTCCATTAAACTGTTTCGCTACTGTATTTACGATCTCTACATAATCTACTAGCATTTCATTTCCAATTGAGTTAGGGTCCTCCCCAATGATCGTTGGTTCCATTAATAAGATTTTAGCATTGGTTTTGTCTCTAACTTCTTTTAATAACTCAATGTAAATTCGATTATAGTCTTCTGGTGTTACTTGTTCCATTTCTGGACGGTCTAGTTGTCTCCATACATCATTTATTCCAATTGATATAGAAACAAAGTCTGGCTGATGGTCTATTACATCTTTTTGCCACCTTGAAAACAAATCAACAATTCGATTTCCATTTATCCCTACATTCACAAATTGAAAAGTCATAGATGGATAAGTTGTCACCAAATAATCATGCAATAGTCTTACATAGCCATATCCCAAACCATCGTGATCTTCTAATCTTCCACAATCAGTTATACTATCTCCAATAAATAAGATTTTTGTCGCCTTCATTCTATAAGCTCCCCTATTAATATGACATATGTATATATTGGTAATTAGTAGGTTTATTATATTTCAGATCATTTCTATTTCCAAGGGTAAAAAGTATATAAAATCATTTAAAAACTTAATGAAGTAGTTGAAGTCAATGTTCTTGGACTATACTTCTCTCTTTCTAACAAAAAGCTATCTAACACCCATTGGCCGTTAGATAGCTTTTAAGTTATGTTTTTCTATTTCTCTTCAACCAAAGTATGGTTCACTGTCTCTTTGCCAACTGAACTGACCAAAAAGCCAATGACTCCACCTACTATAGCCGGAACAACCCAACCTAATCCAACAGTATATAAAGGAAGAACCGCAGTAAATAGATTATGGACAGTCTCAATTTGAAAGCCGGCTGCATTTAACCCTTCAAAAAAACTAACAATAAAGGCACACAAAATACTAATCTGATAAACTTTCTGTTTTCCTTTAAAGATCGGATGTAAAAATGTAAGAACCATTAAACACATTGCTAATGGATAAAGCATGTATAATACCGGAACCGAAATGTTGATTAAAGTAGATAAACCAAAATTCGAAATGACTGCACTAAAAATCGTAAAACTTATTGTCCATTTTTTATAAGAAATAGAAGGTACAATCTTATTAAAATATGATGCACAGGCTGTGATTAATCCGATACTCGTTGTTAAACATGCAGCAATCACGATAAAGCCTAATACTACTTTACCAAAAGATCCAAAATAGTAATTTGATACACTCGCTAAAATGGCCCCTCCATTATCTAAATGGCCTAGCTCAATAACACTCTTTGCCCCCATGTACGTAAGGGAAGAATAAATGATTGCGAGTAGCCCGCCAGCAATTAATGCTACTTTTAGAGTAGAGATCATGATTTCCCTTTTCGTCGTAATTCCTCTGTCCTTCATGATGTTAATAATCACAATACCAAAGACAAAAGCAGCAAGAACATCCATCGTTAAATAGCCCTCTTGGAATCCTTTGAAAAAGCTATTATCTATAAAGGATTCTACTGGTGCTTGAACTTGTCCAATCGGCTTAACGAATGAAACGGCAATAAGAACTCCGATAAAAATTAATAATAATGGAGTTAAAATTTTCCCAATAATATCAACTAGTTTGCTAGATTGTAATGAGAAAAAGAGTGCAATTCCAAAAAATACGATTGAAAAAAGAAACAATGGTAAAAAGCTATCATGGTTACTTAAAAATGGCCTAATTCCCATTTCAAAAGAAACCGTGTTTGTTCTCGGTATAGCAAAAAGTGGCCCGATAGCTAAATAAAGAGCAACAGTAAAAATTATTCCGTAAAACGGATGTACTCGACTTGCTAGTGATTGTAAATCACCTTTACCCGAAAAGGCCAAAGCTAATATCGCTAGAATTGGTAATCCGACACCCGTCACGATAAAACCAGCATTCGCAGATAGTATATTCTCTCCAGCCATTTGACCAAGCATCGCAGGGAAAATTAAATTCCCAGCTCCAAAAAATAAAGCAAACAACATAAACCCTACTGCAATAACATTTGTGAATGAAGCTCTTGATGACATATATAATATCCTCCTACATTTTCCCAGAACAAAAACTATATTACGAAATTTTGTCTTTTATCAAAAAATTTAAATTACAATAATTTTAAAGCCAACGGATGATAATATATCATACTAAAATAGTAAAAGCAATGTTTATTCCGAAAATACGACATTTTTCGGAAGGGTAGAAATTGAATCAAAAATGGGGTGTCTCAAAAGGTCTGTTTTTGACCTTTTGAGACACCCCTGAAGCAATGTGCGGAGTCGCTACATCTTTTAAAATAAAGCCTTGAGAGGATTGGATTACACTTTCACGGAGCTTAGCGACGGTGCTATTGCCTCCTCTGTTCTGGAGTTTTTAGACAGCCCCTTCTCTTTTGAATCAATAACCTACTTCGACTCTGGAGCCAAAGAAGATTCTGGTGAAGTTACCTTATCATAAAAATCAACAAATTTATTACGATCTTCGCTTGCACGGTAGGCCATAGCAACACGTGGATGTTCATTTAAGGTTCCAGAGATCATATAAGGAATGATGTATCCCCATTCCCATCTTTGACGCATTTCTAGCATGTGCTTTTCAATAACATCAAGTACTGGTTTTAATTCATAACTCGCTTTTTGGATATGAGTAACGAGAAGTTCTGTATTACAGTTTCCTGCAGCTCGGCCCATTCCGTAAACAGAAGAATCAAGAAAGGTAACTCCATTTCGCATCGCAGTCAGCGTATTCGCAAAAGCTAATTGCATATTGTTATGTGTATGAATGCCTAGCTTCTTGTTAGGTATCATTTCTTTAAACTTGTTAACTTGGTGCTGAATGTCAGCTGGATCTAAACTTCCAAAAGAGTCAACAATATAAACTACATCAACAGCACTCTTTTTCACCATATTAAATGCTTCAATTAGTTGATTCTCAGGTACACTAGATAGCGCCATGATGTTAAGCGATGTCTCATAGCCCAAATCATGAAACATTTGAACAAGCTCTAATCCTTTATCAACCTCACGAATATAACAAGCGACACGAATCATATCTAAAGGACTTTGCTCACGCGGCAAAATATCGTCAGGGTCAACACGCCCAATATCGACTAAAGCAGAAAGCTTTGTGAACTTTTTCTCAGGAATAATTTCTTTTAAGAAGTTATCATCAAGAAATCTCCATGGGTTCGGCTCCGTCGCTTGGAGAAGCTTTGGTGAATTTTTATAGCCAATTTCCATATATTCAACGCCTGCAGCGCTAAGGCCGTCATACAAGTCTTGAACAAATTCAACGCTAAAATCCCAGTTGTTAATTAATCCCCCATCTCGAATGGTACAATCTATAATCTGGCAACTCTGTTCCATCGTAAGACCTTCCTTCTGTTATTCTTATTTTCAGTATGCTCTTTTGTGCCACTTACAACTCAATATGTAGAAAAACCATATGCAGTTTGTACCATGATTCGATAATAGTTGTCAATATTCAAATAATTTTTCCTCTTAGAACTTTCGTAAGAACAGCTTTACTAGCCGTAAACCGGTCTTACTCGACACATTACACCAATTACTCGTGATAACACAAAAAAGGCGCTAGAACTTACATCACCCTAGCACCCTTCTTGGTTGACCTTACTTTCTTTATGAAAACTTTAAACGTTATTTACATAGGCTTAACTGATTTAACCTTTTTTAATAGTACAATCATGTTGGGTAGAGCGACAAGTGGGGTCGCTACACTGACAGCGTTGGCGGGGCTGTTAGTACTCTTATTACAATTATATTTAATTAAGAAAACTATAAACTCCCCTTAATTTAACTAAATAAGAATTGCCCCATTTCACTAATCTCTTTTTAAATTTATCTGGCACTTTTATATTCGGTGAATCTTTACGTTTTATTGTACGATATGCTTCTTGGCATAACACTGTTTGGCTGTATTTCCTTCTTCCTCATCAAAAGCTCTCTTAACATACTGGTATTTCCCATTGTTAGCTTGTTCACGTGCCTTATGATTATCTTTTAACATAATCGTCATACATTCAGAAATAATGGTCCTTTAGGCGGCCATCTAATAAAATGAGGATAAGACGAATGAATATGGATGAAGGAAAGTCATGAATAAAGGGGATTATCCCAAAAAGGCATGCTTTTAACCTTTGGGATAATCTCGAAGTTTCTACATCTTTTAGAGCCTTGAGAGAAGTGGATATTCCTTTCAGGCTAACGAAAGGAGCCATTGCCTCCTCTGTTCTAGCTTTTGAGATACCCTTACATCCCCTGATGCTTCTCTAAAGAACCAATAAACGTATCCAATCTTTGCATAAACACACCTCCATTATAATCCTCTCGGTCAGCATGCTTATGCTTGTAAAACCATTCTCCAGACAGTTCGAACAGCTCAATGTACCCATCGATAAACTCCTCGTCCATTCCACTATAGTAGGCGTAGTGGTGAGGAATCCCTCCGCCTAAGTCTTCGTGGTATGAAAGGTCGATGTTAAACGCATCAAACATAATTTCTTTCCCTTGTTCAATAGGAAATCCATCCTTAAGCTTACCGAATGAGTAAAAACTATTAGTTGAAACCGCCGGGTCGCTAAAGCGCCATTCTATAAAATAATCATGTTCAATTCGTTCAATCGTTGTATCTTTTGGAAGGTAACTTGTGATTCCTGCTTCTTCATTTACATAGAGCTCTAATTGAACTTCCTCGAACCCAATAGCTCCTACTTGGAGGAGAACCGTTTGTTCCAAAGGTCTTTGGTACTCTTGGTGAAGCTCTCCTTCTGATCCTGGAAAAATGTAAGGCATTCCTACTCTCATTTGTGAGAATATGAGCCACGATATAGACCAGCTTTCCCTGTCATCAAGAGGAAAATCAGCCGTGTAGATCATCGGGTGTCCAAATAACTGAGATACATATACCTCGAGAAAACGCCCGGTGTCTTCATCAATAAATGCATACATCCTTGTGTTCTCCTGATCAAAAGGAAGGACATCCCTGAAAGGAAATGAAACCTGAAAATTCATTCGCATTTCGTTAATTAACAAATCTAGTGGTACAGTTGTCCCCCCCGTTTGAGTAAAATCAGCAGTTAGCTCTTGAATTTTCTCTTCTATTAGTCCTTCTTCCGCATTTACATCAAAGAGAAGAAGATTCAATTCCTCTGAGGCTGGACCATGTACGTGAACGGAATAAAACTCCTCCTCCTGCTCTTCCTCTACAAACCATTCCCTTGGCAGATACACAGAAAATGTATCGTTGTAAATGCTAGTCGTATTCATTGCATTCAAATCATTATAATCAAAGGTCGGCCGTTCGAGTATTCTGAATAACATATCTGGGTTTTCTTCGGTATGCTGCAAATCAATCGATTCTCCCCTTCTCTTCTCATCTACAACATCTGGAACGATATGGGTTGGCAAATCATCTTGTGTGTCGTCTTGCAAGACAGTAAAATTTATAATTAATAGACCCGCAATTCCTGCTGCAACAGCTGTAGCCACGCTCCCAATTACACGTTGACGAATCATCTTTCGTTGCGGTTCCTTTTTAGAGCGATTACTAATATCTTTTAAACCATCTTGGAATGCTAGCAGACTTTTATCACGTGCTTCCTTAGATGCTTTCATCTTCTCTCGTTGTTGCATAATATAACGAAGTTCTTCCTCATGACGGTTTCGGTTATTCATGGCTACTCACCTCCATATTCATTCGTTCAGATAGAGCCAATCTTGCCCTTCGTTGAGTTGATTTCACCGAAAGAATGGATTTCCCCATAATGTCCGCTGTTTCTTTGGTTGAAAAACCCTCGATAAACCTTAAATGGAGAACAGCCTGATAATGACTAGGTAGCTTATCGATCGTCTTGAGAATTTCATCCATATGTAAATGACGAAGAACAGTGACCTCCGCTGATTCATCCTTGCCACCTAAATGTTCGATTACGTCTTTATCCATTGAAATGGACTGCCTCTCCTTTTTTTGCTTACGGTAATAATCAATCACAACATTTCGGGCTATTTTAAAAATCCATGTTTTAAATGAAGATTTCCCTTCAAATTGACCTAGCTGCCGTGCCACTTTAAAGAAAACATCCTGCAGCAGTTCCTCTGTATCGTGATAGCTATTCGTTTGTATGTATATGTATTGAAAAATTCGATCCACATATCGTTCATGTAATTGTTGAATAGCTTGTTGATCACCTGTAAGAATCTCACGTATGAGTTCGTGATCGTTCATTTCTCAACCTCCCCCATCTTTTGTCGTAAGTATAGACGATTAACTAGAGGAAAAGATGCTTAAAATCTGAAATTTCTTTTTAAAATCTAGAATAGCATTCTCAGAAATAACAAAAACGGATACAACACTTGTATCTCACAAGTGTTGTATCCGTTGATATTTGTATCTTCTTATTACTATTTTACAATTCAAGATTCAAAGAGACTAAAGAACGGTACCACCATCAATGCTTAAGATCGTTCCTGTAATATATTTCGCTTCATCCGACGCAAGGAACGCATAACCATTCGCTATATCCTCTGGATCTCCCATACAATTTAAGACTGATTTTTCCTTCATCATGTCTATAATTTTCTCTGGCATTTTTTCTACCATAGGTGTCGCAATAAACCCAGGAGCAATAGCATTTACACGGATTCCATATTTCCCTAATTCCTTAGCCCAAGACTTTGTCATTCCGTTTACTCCCCATTTAGCGGCAGCATAATTCGTCTGGCCAAAATTCCCGTAAAGACCAACAACAGAAGAAGCATTTAATATAACTCCACTCTTTTGTTCAATCATTACTTTTGCTGCCTCTTGAGCAACATTAAATACGCCTTTTAGATTCACATTAATGACGCTGTCCCATTGCGCTTCGGTCATCTTTACTAATTTCGCGTCATTTGTAATTCCTGCATTATTGACGACAATGTCAATTCGACCATACTGAGCAACAGTTTCTTCCATTATGTTCTCAACATTTTGACGATCCGTTACATCTCCTTCAAGTGCGATACTTTCTCCACCAAGCTCTTGTATCATAGTGGAAGTACGCTCAACTTCAGTTTTATTCACATCCACTAAAGCTAGCTTTGCACCCTCTATGGCAAATTTTTTCGCTGTTGCTTCACCAATACCTCTTGATGCACCTGTGATAATCGCGACTTTTCCTTTTAATCTCATTTCCATTCCCCCTTACTTTTTTTCATGTTTCTCTCCAGTTCCAAGTAACAAGGTCAATAGTAATAAAGGGTATAGAAAGCGTTTGCGCATAAAAAAAGGAAAACTAGCCATTCATAAAGTCTAACTTGGATCATCTTGAGAAGTCTAATTCCTAAGAAGCTGTTATATTTATGAATAAGCTTGGATTCCTATTAGAATGAATTATTTTGCATTAGTTGTTGCATAGAAGTCAAAGAATTTGAACATCTGAGGCTGTGTTTGCTTCCATTGGTCAAAAACCCCTTCAAATGCATTCGTTGATTTTTCACGCATTTTTTGGTTTTGAGCGATTGCATTTGCAAATGCATCTTGTAATTGTTCATTTGATTTTGAAAGAAGTTCAAGTGAAGCTTTACTTGGTAATGTAGCAATTGATTGAGATTTATGACTGATATCTTCTATTTTATTTAACCACTCTTGATAATTTTGAACTCCAAATGCGCTGTTATAATTCTCAAGTAATGACTGTGTACTTGTTTTCCACTCTGTTGTCATCTTTTTTGAATTTTCTTCAAATTGATTTAACTGTTCTTTCGTTCCTTCAATCCACTCTTTTTGACTATCAAACGCTTGCAGTGTTCTTGCTTCAAATTCTTCAATGAAATTAAATTGACTCCACCAATCTTTTACGAAACCATTATTTGAATTATTCGTCTCCTTTTTTGCCACCATCTAAAATCCCTCCACATAATTAAGTTATATATTTACCAAAGTCAAATTATGACTCGGTATTAACAACATAAAACAAAGCTAAAACATTTGTTTATGTTACTAACAAGTTTCGGTGACTGACTATGAAGCTTATCTAATCATTCTTCTTATCTTCATTTTTTGTGTATCTAGGTGGTGTGAAGAAGTTTGTGTACATGTTGAAAAACTGATCAAGCATCTTTTGATATTGCTCTAGTGAACTTGCCCAAATATCAAGGTATTGCTCTCCTGCCGAAGTAATGGAATAAATTCTTTTTGCTGGTCCAGATGATGTTGTATCCCATTCGGATGTAACTAATTCATCTTTTTCTAGTTGACGAAGAATTCGATAGAAGTTCCCTTGATCAACAGAGTGAAACCCAAATTGCGTTAGTTTTTGCATTAATTCATAACCATGTGCATTCCAATCTTTTAATAGCAATAGTAAAACAGGAATAATGAAATTTTTGGGAGCTCCTGCTGCTTCTGCTTTCTTTTTATCTATGCTACTGCTTCTGGGTGTCATTCTATCACCTTCTCACCAAATATTTAATTATCTATATGTGTAATTTACACCTATAGGTAAAAAAAGTCAACCCTTACTACTTTATTCAAAATACGACATAAAAAGATAAAAAACGACACCATTATCCAAATGTAAGCGTGAAAAATGTCAAAATTTAAGGAAAAATGAAACTATTTTACGAATTGTTTTTGCCAAAAATCTACTCATTTTGCCTTACTATTAAGTTGTACAATCTTTTAATAAAGTTAGGAGTGGGATTCATGACAAAACAAACCACGCTAGATCCTTTTGCCCTGTGGAAAAGCATGTATGAACAAACAGAGTCAAATCTAAGTGACGCAATCCACGAAACTCTGAAAAAAGAAGAATACGCGGAGTATTTAGGGCATTTACAAAGTGGATACCTCCAATACCAACAGTTCATTCAAAGTGCAACTGATGCGTATCTCAAGCAAATCAATGTTCCAACTCGTGAAGAAATCTCAAGTATTGCCTCATTAATTATTAATGTTGAGGAAAAAGTCGAAAATCTTGACGAGAAAATTGATGACGAGCTTCTTAATCAAAATGTATCCTCAGAAATCACTAAATTAAAAGCTAGTATTACAAGACTCGATAAGAAAATGAGTCAAATCTTAAAGATCTTGACGAATGAAGAAGAGTCGTCATCAAACGCTCCTTCACCGTCTTCAGAACAAAAGCCAGAGCAACAAGAACAGCAAGAGCAGCAAGAGCATAAGCCAGAGTAAACTAAACTTATAAGCTCATTACTACACAAACTAAACTACAAACATATTTGGAGGAATGAAAATGTCAATTATTCAAAATGAATCAGCTCAAAAACTACAAGAAGGATTAAGTTTGGAAGGAAAAGTTGCCATCGTAACAGGAGGGTCACGTGGAATTGGTGCAGCAATTGCTAAAGATCTAGCTAGCAAAGGTGCAAAAGTTGTCATTAACTACAACGCTAGAAAAGATGCTGCAGATGGAGTGCTTTTTGAAATTGATCAACTTGGTGGAAGCGGTGTCGCATTCCAAGCAGATGTATCTAACTATGATCAAGCACACGCTTTAGTTGAAAATACGATCGACTATTACGGCAAAGTAGACATCCTTGTTAACAATGCAGGAATTACAAGAGACCGCACGTTCAAAAAGCTTAGCGAACAAGAATGGAATGAAGTTATTAACGTAAACTTGAATAGTATCTATCATACTACTTCAGCCGTTATTAACCCTATGCTTGAGCAACAATTTGGTCGCATTATTAATATTAGCTCTATCATCGGTCAAGCTGGTGGTTTCGGACAAACAAACTATGCTGCTTCAAAAGCAGGAATGATTGGATTTACAAAATCCCTTGCATTAGAAACGGCTAGTAAAGGAGTTACAGTCAATGCTGTTTGCCCTGGATTTATCGAAACGGAAATGGTTGCAGAAATGCCTGAAAAAGTATTAGAACAAATTGTAGGAAAAGTTCCAATGAAGCGCCTAGGTCAAACTGCTGAAATTGCTGACGCTGTGTTATTCTTAGCAAATAACAGTTATATCACTGGTCAGTGCATCAATGTAAATGGCGGATTATACATGTAACAAAAATTTAGGTTAGATGTGAAAAGGAGAATGGTTAATGGTTTATACTAGTACCAAATCGCTAGAAACATTAATGGAAACAGTGCCTGAGGATTGCCAAAAAGACATAAAACGTTTTAAACGAGTTATGGATGTCCTGACAAAAGAGCCTGAACCAAAAGTAGGTCAGACTCCTAAAGAGGTAATATGGACGAAAAATAAAGCTAAGCTTTACCGCTATCAGCCAGCTAAGAAAAAGACAAATAAAGTTCCAATCTTAATGATCTATGCGCTAATAAATAAACCTTATATTCTCGATTTAGCTCCTGGCAGTAGCCTAATTGAGTATTTAACAGATAAGGGACATGACGTTTATTTGTTAGACTGGGGAACACCAGGTTATGAAGACCGTCATATGAAATTGGATGACTACGTGCTAGATTATATCCCACGCGCAGTGAAGAAAGTACTTCGCACATCTGAAGCGAAAGAAATTAGCTTACTTGGCTATTGTATCGGCGGGACATTAACTGCTATTTTCTCAGCACTACATCCGAACTTGCCGATTCGTAATACGATCTTTTTGACGAGCCCATTCGACTTTGAAGATGCAGGATTATTTACGAATTGGGTCGATGAAAGATATTTCAATTTAGATCTTATGGTTGATACATTTGGCAACATCCCAGCTGAAACAATTGATTTCGGTAACAAATTATTAAAACCACTTGTCAACTACTTTGGCCCATATGTCGCACTAGCTGATCGTGCAGATAACGACAAATTCGTTAAAAACTGGACTCTCATGCAAAAATGGGTCGGTGATGGAGTACCTTTCCCTGGTGAAGCGTACAGACAATGGATCGGTGAATTTTATCAGAAGAATAAGTTAATTAAGGATGAGCTGTATATTCGTGGACAGCAAGTTGAGCTAAAGAACATTAAAGCAAACGTTCTAAACATTGCAGCTGATCGCGATCATATTGCTATCCCTGAACAAACTGAACGTCTAATGGATAAAATATCTAGTAAAGATAAAACATTTAAGCTAATTCCTGCTGGTCACGTCTCTGTAACTGTCGGAAGAAGTGCTGTGAAACATACGTATCCATTAATTGAAGAATGGTTAACTGATCATTCAAAGTAATAATCTATTAAAAAAAGGATGTGAATCCCTATGCATTTAATTGCTAGGGTCACACCTTTTTTTTCGTAATTAATTTACCTTTGAAATAATGATTGAACGTCCTCATTTTTTGCATTTTTCAAAATATTAATTGCAAATAAAATAACAGCTAATAATACTGCCGTAGCACCAATTGGAATGAAGAAGTGAAGAGAGCTATTTCCTTGAAGCAAGAAGAATAAACCGATCATCATAAGCGGCAGCCCAATGTTATGAAGCCAAAAATGAACTTTTCCTAGAATACTAGACTCCGCTCTTGGAAATAATGTGTAAAGAATACCCGCAAGTGTCATCGAAGTCCACCCTAATAGATTAATATGGACATGAACCCCCGTCAGATTATAAGCATGAGCAACAGACATATAATAACCAAGAGAAACTCCAATGACGAAATAAACAACTGAGATCTTAATAAATTTAATTCCCAAATGTTTCACCTCCCTTCTTTTGTCATTATACAAACGTCCTATGTACTTTATTCCAGTCAAGGTTGCCATTTTCACAAAATATTTTTCTTTATTACGTTCAAATAGTATCTAATTGACCATACAAAAAGGTAATTACAGTTGTCTAACTTGACTTCCGTAATTACCTATTAATTAACTAAAATAAATGTTAAAACGCTCCAGATCCTCCCCCTCCACCTCCTGCTCCGGAGCCGCCTCCACTAATAGAACTGCCTCCAGAACTACTATCGACCACTCCAGTCGTCTTATCTGCACGTTTAAAATTCGAGGATGTAACCGCTGCAATGATAAGCCAAGTTGAATCGAAGCTATATGCTGCACCTGATGGATTTGCGCTTATTGTTGGGTTAAAAGCATTCAATAATGTTTCATTTTTCTTCTTAATACTTTTTTCATTCATTCCTAGCCCGTAAATGAAGGCACGCATTTTATCATCTTCGGATAAAACTTGCCAATTTGAAGGCTGCATATTTGGAAATTGTTGTTTAAAGTTACGCCACTGAAGAGTGACCTTTGTACCATCCCATGTCTTTGGATTATAACAAATCGCAAATAGTATCAATGCTATACACAAGATGCCAGATGATACGGCAAAAAAGATTAACCCATGAATAGCAAATAATATAATAAACGGAAGTAAAATCATACTTAATAAGCCTACTATTACACGGTATTTGACCTTATTTTCATACAAACTAGCTTCTTTTAATTCAACTCGTACAGCTTCCTGCCATTTTACTTTTTGACGTTGGTATTTTTGATGATTCTTCTTATTTTTAAGATAGGATGATAAATCATCAAAGTTAAACTCATTATCATTTCCTATTTCATCAAACAACCATTCAACCAATACTGTTTCGTGTTTCAATAACTCACTTCGATCAACTAATCTAAAACGATCATCTTTAAGTTTCTTCACATAGCCTTTACGTACTAAATCTAATAGCGCAGCGGCAACAGTCTCTGGGTGGATCTGTTGGTAATTCATATAAAAAATGGTTGTTAGCATTGAGAGTGTTTCCTTTGGGATAAGTTCCCAAGTTGTTACTTCTCGCATGAGCGATGAGCGCTTTCCTTTCGCCTCAAACCAAGCTCGGTAAAGAAGGAAAAGTAAAACGAAACTAAATAAAGGTACTATCATCGTACCAATGGACGAGAGTGAATCTTTTCTCTCTAATGCTGCAGCTTCTTTTTCAAGTAATTGTTGTTTGGTCTCTTCAATCTCTGTTCGCATTAGTTGATTGGAAGAAATCGTTGCTGCACCGAAGAGGTTTGCATCATAAGCAACTCGAATGTCCCCATTTCGTTTACTCGGTACTTGCCCAAAGTTGTATTGAACATGCCCACCTTGTAAAACTGTCTCTTTTTGAAAGGCCTCATCATAACCAAAGGCAATCACATTTGCTGTTGATTCTGGGGGATAAACATTAATCGTTAAATTTCCGTATGTGGAATCATTGCTTCGGTCAAAGAATGGCCAGTAAAATTCAGCAACGTCTGTGTAAACATCAACACCATTTTTTATTTCATAAAAGAGGTCTATCTTGATCGTTTCATCTTCTCCAGACCGATGGATGCGATGCTCGGTTTCATTTGATTCGATTAGTAAAGGTAGATTATCTTCAAATGCTTCTAGTTGAAAAATCTCCCATCCCTTTTTCGGAATTATTTCTCGAATTATCCCTCCAAACTCACCACTGAAGTCATACGTATGACTTTCCTGGACTGAGACATTCCCATTCGCTTGTAAGTATGCATGTATTTCGACACTTGTAATTTCATATTCAACTGCTAACACTTTTGAAGGAATAAATAACAGCAGAGCTACGATTAACAAACTTATCATTTTTTTATTTTTCATGTCCGTCCCACCTTCCACTACTATATACGTTATTGAAGTGGAAAAGTTTCATCGCTAAAATGTATGACATTATAAAATAGCGCATTGGAATCCAATGCGCTGTAATATAGATGTTCTACTGTAACGTTATATTTTATAATGGCTCTTTTGCATTCGCTATTAATAATATGGGTAAGGGTACGGATACGGATAAGAGTACGGATATGGAGCTGGATAGACATAAGGTAATAAAGCTAGAGCAGCTAAACTAGCAAGCGGGAAAAAGTGTGGTCTAAACCGTCTAAACCTTCTTCTAGGAAACCCATAACCATATCCGCCAGCATAGTAACGCTCATCTTGTTCGTCACTACGGTCCATAACATCCTCGCCAACTAAAACATGAACGCCATCAGTACCAACACTTTGAATGATCCCATCTACATTACTGCCATCTCTCATTGTTAATGTTACATGATAATGCATATATTGCTTGCATTGATCATGCAATGCTCTTGTATCATCGAGTTCACTTTGATAATAATTATTCATTTTTTCCTCTCCTTTCAAAATACATGATATTCACCTAGCTGGAGAGTGTGACACCTACAGAAAAAGACAGCTGAGAATCAACTCTCAGCCGCCTTTCACTTTACTTACGAACTGTAATATGTGTTGTACCTTCAAACAAAGCGCCAGATTCAAGCTGGCCAGTAATAACAATCGGAACTTGATTTCCTTCTTCAAGTATCTTTGCAAGGTCTTGTCTAGAAAATTTGACCGTTACTTTCTGACCATCAATGTCAGCATCTTGAACAGGCTTAACTATACCGTTCAATCGAATGGATTCTACTACAACCTCTTGATTTGTTGTCTCATCTGCAAACTCAATTTTTACCGTCGCAACGGATGGATTGTTACCACTACTGTTATTAACACCTTTTACATTTAGAACATGTGGAGTGAAGTCAATCGCTGCTTCTACAGTTTCAGCTTCTGATTCAGGGTTAACTAATTCATTAAATGTATCCCATACATCTCCCCAGAGGATCTCTCCATCTCCCCCCCGTTTAATCGAAACAATATTTCCATCACTATCATATTCAAAAATTGATTCAAGGCTATCTAAGATATCATTTGACAATGTCTCTCCAGATTTATTTACTGATTTTGATCCAGTAAAGAAATAGTTATTATCCGACTCCACGTTTGAAGGGTAACTATCTTTTGCACTCCCTACCTCCGCTGTTCTGTATGACACAAAACCGTCGATTGTAAAATCAGTTGGAATGTGCGCGTATGTTGTAAAGCTTAAGTTTGCCCCATGGTTGTTAAAGCCGATGTTGTTTTTAGCAATCAACCCTGGATTACTATTACTTGTGAATCCAAAGTAACCATTTCCAAATGCAATGCTATTTTTAATCACATGCGGAACGTGAACTCCTTCTCCACCAAGCTTAAATCCATTTTTCCCAGCATTCCCTTCATAGCCATTTGTTAAGCGTCCATTATTAAAGGCAATGCTATTTTCAATTGTCACAGCACCAATTGCACCTGTTCCGACTTTTGTGTATAGATCCCAGCCATCATCAATATTGTTATGTGAGATACACCCTCTAAATACATTCCCTTCACCTACTGTTAGCTTAGCTGCAAACCCATCTGCATTATTTTCAGACGGATCACGATTATCAAAGGCAACGCTATTTAATATGAGGTTGTACGATGGCCAATCTTCCTTATTTGGCGAACCATCTGTACGACTAATTTGTAACCCTGTATCACCATGCTCGTACACACGAACATCCTCAACAATATTATGACTACCGCCAATCGTATACCCTTTTGTATTTCCAGCCGAACGAGCAAAGTCTATTCCTTTTACATGCCAGTAATCACCACTATGAACGACTCCTTCTGAGCGTCTGTCAAAATCAATGACAGGTCGGTCTTTTGCTTCAGGATCAGCGACTAAATACTTCATTGCATCCTTAGTACCGTCGTTATACTTTTTAATCTCAAGCTTTGAATTACGTACATATTGACCTTCAAGGACAATAATTTTTTGTCCTTCACTTACAAAATGAATAGCGGTATCAAGATCGAGAGGGTTCTCTCTTGAACCGTCTCCACTGCTTGTCCCCGTTGGCGAGACATAAATATCTCCATCAAATATTTTTGATTGAACTGTAAAGTTTCGAACAATTTGATGGTAGGAAGTTAAATACTGCGTATCATCGGGCAAAAATGAAAGACTAAAATTGGTATTCCCTGAATTAAGCTTTGCAGCAACTTCACGAATTTCTCCTGCTTTCACTTCTACATCCTGAGCGATCACCTCTTGCCCTTGTCTAATCGTGACAAACCCATCTACATTGGATTGAACCATCAGGTTGTAATCCGTATTGGATGTTTTATCAAGTGATTCAATCGTAAAACTTGGTGTAACCGGCTCCGCTGGTGGTTCAACCTTTGGTGCATCCGTTGCAGCAGCAGTAACCGTAAAATCAATATTACTTACTTCGATTGTTGCCAGCCGCGCTGTATAGAAGCCGACGTAAATTTTGGAATCTTGAACATCTAAGATTTCTGGTTCATAGAACATCACTTCTTCGTCATTATTAAGCTTCATTGTGTAGCCGCTGTTTGTTTTCGCAAGCGTTAGTCTATATTCTTGGGCAGGGTACGTATTATCTGTTGTTGGTCTAACATTTTTCAGCATCTGCTTTTGAATGCCCTCGCTACCTTCCCCGTCAGAAGCTAACACGCCAGTTCTAATAAAGCCTTGCGTTCCGTTCTCATCTCTTGTTCCACCACTAAATCCACCGACAGCAGCAATGTTCGATGCAAACACACTTGCATCTTGAACCGAATTAACTGCATCTCTTGCCATGATTCCAAAAGATTCTTGTCCATCATGAGGAGTCTTTGCGTATTCAATAACCTTTATATCAGCAGTCAATTTAAAGTTATCTTCTTCCGCATCTATCTCCGTATAGTAAAACGAGATTCCATCATGATCGCCTGTAATTTTCCCACCGCCTTCTAACGCCACTAACTTCACAGTCCCATCATCTTGGACATCAACATAGTTACGCTGATCAGAAGACGATTGTCCAAATCTCATTTTTTTCCATGCTGGTTCAACAGGTTCTCTAACGGTTACTTGGAACGAAATTGACTTGATATCATTCTCTTCCGGAACGATGTTAATTTCGTACGTTCCAGCTTCAGAGCTATCAAACTCTGATTCATCAATCTTATAATCATCAGTAGATAAAACTTCCATGTCCAAGTTATCATATACTTTTGATACTTCTAATCCTGTAGAATCAAAAGTTTCGCCAACGACATACGTTGTTTTTGGATAACTCGTTACTTCAATGGCCGATAACTCTTTTTCTTTCACGACTACTTGGAAGTTGACTGTTACTCCTTTGTAAGCTAGAGTAATTTCTTTCTCCCCAACTATTGTTGTATCAAGAACAGACACATCATACTCACCCGGCAGAAGTCTTACCGCACTCTTATCGCTATATTCAGCATATAAACTTAAGCCAGCAAGATCCAACTCATCTCCTAAGAAGTAAAGAGTTTTTACCGGTAGCTGTCTTATATCAAGTTTAGCGATCTCTGCATCTTTAACTTCTACATCAAAACTCGTCGTTGTTTCAGGTGTTTCAGTCGATTGAACTGTTACTTCTACAGTTCCCGCCTCTTCAAACGTGTAGCCTTCTTCAGACAACTCTTCCCCAGCAATCACAAACGAATATTGACCGCTCGTAAGCTCTTGATAGTCAAATCCATTTTCATATTCTGCTACGACGACCAATCCTTGTGGGTCAAAGGAATCCCCTTTATAATAGACGGATTTTGCCGGGTAATATTTAATGTCGAGCCCAGTTACACCAGGTACCTTAATTTCAAGGTCTATTGTTGTAGTAACACCATTGTAATGAATTGTAATGGTATTTGTGCCGACTTCGCTGCTGTCAAATCCAGTGACTATGTAGTCACTGCTGGAAAGTTCAGCTTCAGTGTCATCCTCAAATATGGCTTTCACTTTTAAACCTGATAGGTCAAGCTGTTCACCACGTAGGTATTCAGTTTTCATGTCGGTTGTATCTGCATGTATGCTGTTAACCTGTCCGGAAGCGACTTCCAAATTTACATCACTAAAGGTAACTGTTGTATTTCTAGATGTGAATAGACCAGCATAGATGATCTTTCCATCATAGCTTTCAATCGTCTGAATTTCATCATTAATCTTTAAGATATACAGGTTTCCTGATTTTTGAATACTTAACTTGTATTCTTCGTCAGCTGCTGGTGCATTTGCATTAAATGCCAACCCATCCTTATGAACATTTTCATTTTCATATTTATAGAAGCCTTTCATTACTTGATCAAGCGCACCAACAGCCACGTAATCTCCTGTAAAGTCGCTTTTATTTTCATTTTCTAAAATATCTCCCCTTAGCATTAAACCAAAGGAAACTTGGCTATTAGCAGTCCATGCATCGACATGAGCTGTTGCTGTTAGTTCAAAGTTGCCATCAGACGGAACTTCCTTAAAATAATAGGCGATTCCTTCAGTCGAACTAGCTATCTTTCCTCTATTATTAGAACTACGAAGAGTTACCGTTTCATCATCATTTTCCGTGATTTCAAAATTTTCGTAAGTAATATTTCCTTGTCCCCCATTGTCTCCAAAGACACTGCCTTGCCAATCACTTTTAATGTTAATCATCTCAGGACTTGTTTCATCCTCGTCCGCCTCTGCAAAGACAGCTAGATTCATAGGAGATAAAACAAGAATGAATGCCATCAACATCGCTAGCCATCTTTTATGTTTTCTTTTCATTTAATAACCCTCTCCTTTATCAAATTTAGCTTTTTCCTATGTATCCTCCCTTCCGTTAAGTTGGTCATATTTAAACATCATGAAAACTACAGCGTTTTTAAGCTTTCATGAAATGGATTAACCTTTCATGTAAATTAGTAAAAATAAAGCTTGAGTGATAATTGAATAAGTCACCTCTGGAAGGATCGGACTACCTAATAACAACGTTGTTATTTTTGCTGAATTCAAACAACTTGGGAGAGTTATATTTAGAGGGTTGACCACTAACAATAACAACGTTGTTATTCTATTAAAATAGTAAACGCTTACAAAGACTCTGTCAACGTGTTATTAGACTTGGACCATAGTACCTAATCTCCTCCCATAAATGTACCGATTAATTAAAAGAAAGACTGAAATTTAGTACTTTATAGGAAAATATAAATAGGAGTACTTCCCCCTTATGATTCTATAAGCACTTCCCATTCTTGTTAAAGGCAATTATGTACTTTTACGAAATTGTATGTATCCATTACACACTCCAAAATAATCTGTCCACCTCAGTACCCCTAAATAGGAAAGTCTCTGAGGCTGGAAAGTCCGATATGAATAATCTTCCCCTTTCTAGCTCAGAATGGTTAAAAATATGAGACAAGGAGGTTTCACTATTCATGAAAAAACTAGTTATCTGTTCTATTCTTTTAAGCATTTTTGTTTCCGGGTGTCAAGAATCTAAGTACGATGCCATTGAGGAACTGAACGAGAGTGAGAACATCGAAGCTCAAGTGGTTAGCTCGATGAATATCGCAACACCAAACGTTGTTGAAGAGGTCGCCGCTTTTGGTGGTGATACATTTGACCCAAAGTTACAAATTCAATTGAATGACGATGGTTTTTTTGATCGGAATTCAAACCTTTCTATCATTGAAGAGGACGATGTCACATTTGTCGTTTGGACGACAAAAAATGGTTTCCTTGGTACGACTGGGTTACATGGGTCTGTTGCTACAAATGAAAATTGGGAGGTTACCAACAAAGCCTTATTTGATAACAATGATTATTTATCTTGGAAATTAGAAGGGACGCACCTTTTAGTGCTGAAAGATACAGGGTCTTGGTCGCAACCACAACGAGAAATTAGTATAAGACAACTAACGAGAGATGGTACATTTAGTGAAGAAGTAGTCCTTGCCTCGATACCCATTGTTTATAATTTAGACATCATTCCATCTTCACATGGAAAAGCCGTTATTTATAGCAGTAATAGTGGCGTTGAAACAAAGGAAATTACTTATAATGTGATTCCAATTGAAGATGATACATTAGAAAAACAATCAATCTCAATTAAGTACTTTCCAGAAGGTGGGATTGAAAAACCTAGCTATATTGATTTTGCTAACAATAAGTTATATGGCTTTGGAAAAAAATCAACTGGCTTGCTGCAAGTTTCTTTAGATAGTGGCGAACCTCTTTATGATGAAAGTAAAAAAGAAAAAGTAGCTGAAGTTGGAGAACTTGTTCATATGAGCAGCAATGAAATAGGTGAAATTGAGGTATTTTCAAATGATAGCCTGTACCTTCATAAACATGTTTTTGATAAAAATTTAAATGTGTTATCAGAAGAAATAATCGCTTCACGAAATGAACATGTTACAGTACACGATAACATGCTGCATTATTGGGAAGTGATCACGCATGATCATCAACCAACGTTACATTTGACTAAAATACAGAGGTAGAATAGATTAGAGCAGACCAATGTGGGACTGCTCTTATTTTACTTTACTTCCCCCTCCCTGCCCCTATATAATATAAACATCACATTTATTTACCTAGCTAACTAAAATAGGAGTGAAGAAATCAAATGGACACAAGCAGCCTTCTCCATACGTTAAACCAAAAAGCCCGACTCTTATCCAAGGAATTAAATGAAGAGTTGCAGGAATTTGGTCTGTACTCTTCCCAGTGGGCAATTCTTTATGTACTTAGCCAAAAAGGTACAATGACTCAAACTGAAATTTGGCAATACCTGAAAGTCGAACCTCCTACAGTAACTCGAACACTTGTAAGAATGGAATCTAGTGGGTGGATTACAAGAAGACTAGGTAAAGACAAACGCGAACGCCGTATTGAATTAACGGAATTTGCCAAAGAAAAACTTCCATTAGTAAAAGCTCAACTCGATAGCTTCGAAGGTCAATACGTTTCAAAGCTTTCTGAACAGGAACAACAACAACTTCAGCATCTTCTAGAAAAGTTAGGGCAAAAGAGGAATGGTTTAGATGAAAACGAATAAGAAACCGATTTGGACGAGGAACTTTTTTAGTGTTGCTTTTGTGAATTTAATTGTGTTTATTACTTTCTATGCGCTATTAACTACGTTGCCAATCTATGTGATTTATGAGCTCAATGGTACAGAAGCACAAGCTGGTCTCGTTGTTACCGTAATGCTATTATCTGCGATTTTAATTAGACCGTTTTCGGGAAATTTGCTTCAACGCTTTGGCAAAAGAAATGTATTGATAGCTAGTACAGGTTTATTTGCCGTCACTTCATTAGGGTATATTTGGATAGATCAATTCATACCACTTATGATCTTACGCTTCATTCATGGTTTTTCTTTTGCTATATTAACAACTACGACATCAACCATTGCGACAGAGACCGTGCCAATTGAACGAAAAGGAGAAGGCCTCGGGTATTTTACGATGTTCATGAATATTGCGATCGTCATTGGACCATTTATTGGTCTTACTCTTATTCAATTTATTTCGTTTAACCAATTATTTGTTATCCTAAGCTTCTTTGTTGTCATTAGTGTCATCTGTGCGTTGATAGTAAAGATAACGAATACAACAGTACCACTTACCTCACAAACTCAACGAAAGCTTTCCATTCATGACTTTTTTGAATTTAAAGCATTGCCTTTTTCATTCATCATCTCTCTTGTCGCCTTTGCATACGCTGGGATTCTTTCGTTTATTTCGGTATATGCAATTGAGATAGGGCTTGAAAGAGTTTCGGGCTATTTTTTTCTTGTTTTTGCTGCAACCATGCTTATATCTAGACCATACCTGGGTCGCTTATTTGATCAACGAGGACCGAAAATTGTCATACTTCCTAGCTTAGTAATGTACTCATTAGGTTTTCTCCTCCTTGCGTTTTCAGAGTCTGCTTGGGCGTTTTTAGTTGCTGCCGGCATAATTGGAGTTGGATATGGTTCCTTGATGCCACTTCTCTTATCACTAGCGACTGGTGTTGTGGAAACTAATCGAACAGGACATGCAACTGCAACATTTTTTACATTATACGACTCAGGGGTTGCTGCAGGATCGTTTATATTAGGACTTATGGTTCCGCTAATTGGGTTTTCAAATTTATTTGTTTTCCTAGCTACTTTTGTTTTAGTCATACTAGTAAGTTTCAATTTCTTGACCAATCGTATGAAAGCTTCAAGTATTGAAAATGTGCATGGAAAAAATGTGAGTGGTTAAATGATGAAAAAAAGGTTCCTAGACCAAGTGTGATACACACAGGGGATAGGAACCTTTAAACTTTAACCGAAAACCGGTTAGATCTATTGACGTCCGTTCAACACTATTCATCAAATCTGATAATCCAGTGCACTAATAACATACTCTTCTTTCTCCATGCTAATTCCTTTCGCTTTCAATAACTGCTCTAGTGGTAAATGATTCTGCTGTTCCTTGTATTTCTGATCCCAATTAACTTTATTGACCGTATCTCGAATCGAACCTTTCATACTTGCAAACAGCGTAATAATCCCTCTGTCGTGATAGAAATCAATCATTTCCTCTAAGGTATCTACTGAAATGGTGTCAACATCATTCACACCAGACATATCAAAGATCAACCATTTCGTTCCTTCTCTAGTTTTAAGAACCTCTTTTACTTTCTCTTCCACATAAGATATGTTGGCAAAATGAAGATTCGAATCAATTCTTAAAATAACTGCTTCATCTGAAGTCACCGCTTCTGTGTAACGTTTAACATTACGAAATGTCTTCTCCCTTTTTACATAACCCATTTCAACAATAGATGGTTTGGAACTTCGATTTAGCAATAATACTAACGTAAAGATGGCCCCAATGATAATTCCCCATTGAATACCTACAAATAGCGTAACAATAAACGTAATAACCCAAACCCATCCTTCAAACGGCTTCACTTCAAAAAGGTGCTTCATCTCCTTTATATCGATTAGCTTATAAACCGCAACTAAAATAATCGAAGCCAGCACGGCATTTGGTAAGTAATAAAAGAAAGAAGTAAAAAACAATAACGTAATGATAATGAACACACCTGTTATGACGGATGTCATTTGAGTGGCACCGCCTGATTGATGATTAACTGCTGTTCTAGAGAAACTACCATTGACCGGAAACGATTGAAAGAAAGCACCCATCATATTAGATAAGCCTAAAGCCTTTAATTCTTTATTAGGATTCAGTTTATACTTCTCTTTCTTCGCAATCGCTTTTCCTATCGCTAAAGACTCCATAAAACCGAGAAGAGCAATCGTCAGTGCCATCGGAATGAGAAGCTGAACAGTTTCAAGCGTAAACGAAGGAATCACAAACTGCGGAAAGCCTTGAGGAACATTTCCTACAATTTGAACACCACTTTTTTCTAAGTTAAATAAAAATACAAAAAGGATTGATAAAACAACGACCAATAATGCACCTGGAAGACGCGGAGCAATTTTTTTCAACATAATAAGAAGGATAATACTAGTGATTCCGATCAACACCGTAATCAGGTTAATATCCATTATTTTTTCTAACGCACCAATTAGGATATAGTGAACTTGTAAGTGATTCCCTAAATCAATTCCTAATACATGTTTGAACTGACTAAGCCCAATCACAATCGCAGCTGCAGATGTATATCCGTTCATCACCGAGTGGGGAATAAATTTCACAATAAACCCCAGCTTACTTATCCCTAATAAAAGCTGTATAGCCCCCACCATAATTGCGAGGAGTAAAACGAGAGAGATATACTCCTGGGAACCTGGTTCTGCCAAAATAGAGACTCCTGAAAAAACAAGTAAAGATGTAATCGCTACTGGCCCAATGGATAAATGCTTAGAAGAAGCAAATAGAGCGTAAATAAATAAAGGAACCGTAGCTGCATACAACCCCATTACTGGCGGGAGCCCTGCTAACATCGCATACGCCATACCTTGAGGAATAAGCATGACAAAAAGTGTTATTCCAGCTAATAAGTCTCTCATGAACAGCTTTTGATTATAATGGGGGTACATATTTCCTAACTTATCCTTAAACAATAGACATCCCTCCTTTGTAGACGGCACTTAAAAAAGCTCAGTATCCTCTATCTTACATATCTTTTATATACTATTCATTTATCTTTTCCTATTACAAGTCAACAGCACATCTAGGACCAATATTTCCAGTTGAATTATCGGGGTATTCTTCGTTCCATGGCTTATCAAAGAGATTTCCTAACATCAATTGAATCTTTTTTAAGCATTTGACTACTAATTAGATTTCTTAAAGCCGAACAACATGCTTCTTATTTTCCACGATGAATATAGAAGTTAAAAATGTATGACCTTAAAACAGGATAATAACATTCAAGCCTGGCTACATTCCTTCTTCTTATTTTATCAGTATTTTAATAGTTTTTATACACGTTTATTGGATCTCACTTTATTATTGGAAAATATCAGGTTATGAGAAAAACTAAAAATAAGACCTCGTTATAAACGAGGCCTTATCTCTTACTTCGCTAACTGATAAATATTATAAACATCCGTCTCTTGCAACTTCACAAAGTTACCAAGTGGTCCTCTTTCCGTACCCTTTCTCGCCATCTCCTCAAAATGCTCGTCATCGATGTTGGCTTCTTTAAGTGTAACTGGCATTCCAATCGAGCTAAAGAACTCTTCCGTTTTCTTAATCCCTGCTAGAGCTGTTTTCTCTAAATCATTCAAATCAATCTCTACATCCCACACTCGATTAGCGAATTGAGCAAAACGATTCACATCATGTTTATATACATATTTCATCCATGCTGGGAAGATAATTGCAAGCCCTGCACCGTGCGCTAAGTCATAGATCCCACTGATCTCATGTTCAATGTCATGACTTCCCCAATCACCGATTCTGCCTGTATTTAATAAATCATTATGTGCTAATGTACCTGCCCACATAATTTCTGCTCTCGCATGATAGTTTGTCGGTTCTTCAAGAACGGTATGTGCATTGTTTATAATCGTTTTTAATGTCGCTTCACATAAGCGATCAGTTAAATCTACATGTTTCTCGTTTGTAAAATATCTTTCTAAAATATGTGCCATCATATCTGTAATTCCGCAAGCTGTTTGGTAGCTTGGCAATGTATATGTAAGAACGGGATTTAAAATCGCAAACTTAGGTCGCATCGTTTCATGACCGACTGCCCGCTTATAAGCACCCTCCTCATTTGTGATGACACTGCCTGCACTGCTTTCACTACCAGCAGCTGGAATGGTTAGCACCACACCAATCGGTAAACAATCAGCGACAGATGCATTTCCCGTAAAGAAATCCCAAACATCTCCATCATAATTCACACCAATGGCAATCGCCTTAGCCGAATCAATGACACTTCCTCCGCCTACAGCCAGAATTAAGTCGATGCGATTCTCCTTACAAAGAGTCACTCCTTCTCGAACAAGGCTCACTCTTGGATTTGGCTTGACTCCGCCTAGCTCAAAAATTTCAACTCCTTGCTCTTGTAAGGATTGAACAACTCTATCATACAAACCGCTCTCTTTAATACTACCGCCACCAAAATGCAAAAGTACTTTTTTGCCGTAAACAACCGTTTCTTGTCCAACTACTTGCTCTTGATCTTTTCCAAAGATAATCTTTGTACCGTTTTGAAAAGTAAAATCTTGCATGTGATCGCCTCCAATTTCTCAATTCATTATGCTAATAGAGATCCTCAGTTATTTTCTATGTGGCTGTGCTTAAACCCTGTTTACAGTTGAAATTTCTTTTTAAGATAATGATACACACCATCTTCATCACAAGTAAATTCTGTTACATCATCAACCATTTTTTTAATTTGATCAGGAGCGTTCTTCATTGCCACGGCATGACTGACAAACTTAAGCATTGGTATGTCGTTATTGCTATCACCAATCGCCATAATATCAGCACCAACTAAATCAAAATGCTCCAACATTTCCTTTATTCCTGTCGCTTTATTCACATTCGCTACCATTACTTCCACATTGTGAAGAGACGAGATTGAGGTTGTAAAATCAATTTCCTTCTTTAATTGATCTAGCTCTTGCTTCCATTCATTGATATGATCTTTCGTTCTAGCAAAGAAATAAAACTTTGAGAACTTCTCTCCTTTGATCTCATCCGTCCAAACAATTTCTTCCTTAATGGCTTGTTTACGTGAGAGCCATTCATTAATACCAACTTCAGCAGGCTTTGGATCTCTAATTTCATGTTCCACATATTTTTGATCTTGCTTTAATGTAATTCGATCCATTCCATAAGGAAAAAGTTCATAATACACCTTGTTTGCTCTAGCTTTTTCAATGATCTTCTCCACCAATTCATGCGAAAGGGAATACTCAAATACCGCTTCCTTCCCAACATAACCTGCCATTCCATTTGAAGTAATGTACCCATCCACTTCAAAGCCTTCTGGGACAACACCTTCAATTTCATCAAAAGCCCGGCCAGTTGCAATAAAAACGAAAAATCCTTTACTCCGCATGCGATCAATGATTTCTTTTGTATGTATACTTACTTTATTATAATGATTTAGGATGGTACCATCCATGTCTAAGAAAATAGCTTTAGTTTTTGGATTCAATATCATCTCTCCTGTTTAGTTTTATTGGTAAGTATACACTTTGATGATTTTTGCTTCAATCAATTGTGCTTTGCTCAAAAAAGATCCTGTACCATGCGTTAAACAGGAACAGGATCTCAAATGTATTTTTTTCACAGAGGACTACTCGGTTGATTTAGGATTCTTTGTAATCTTTTTTTACACTCTAGCATCGATCTACCTGAATGGTAAATTGCTTTCCATGGATTCCCAATATCACCTACGATCGTATGTCCATCCCTACGTAATAATTGTTTCCATTCCCCAACGTCATGGTTAATTATATGTTCCATGCTGAAAGTCCATATATTTATAAACGCCTTTAAATATTCAGAATCTCCTAGTTGCTCATAAGCATCTAAAAACCCAACTAATGCCTCAGAATTTTGCCACCACTCTTTATCATAAACATACGGTTCTCCTTCATGAGGTCCATCTCGATATAGGCCCCCATATACTGGGTCTACACCGTTCTTTAAGGCATGATCTGCTAAATTTCTAAGAATTCCTTTATAATTGTTCTCTTCACCTAATATATCTACAGCTCGTGTAAGTAACCAACCCAATTCTAGATTATGCCCATAAGAAGTTGTATCAATAGGTTCACTTATGATTTCACCTATAGCTCGTTCTGCATTCCAAGTTCTCCTTATATCAATAGCAGGAATAGGGTTAAAATCTAAATCGAATTGATTCATAGCACAACCGCTTTTTTTATGAATCATTTTTGAAAGAATCACATTTATTATTTCTTTTAGTTTTCGATTGTGCAACTCTTTGCCAGAACATTCAGATAAATTTGTAAAAGCTTCCATAATGTGCATGTGTATATCTAACGATTTTCTGTCACCCGCATGAAACCCTGGCTGTGATACTGTCCAATCCTCTTCTAAATTTTCAAAATATCCACCTCTATACGTATCAGCACAAAATTTTTGCATTAAATCAAAGGTTTTCTCAGCATACTCTAACCCAATTGGATCACTAGTTGCTAGAGTATATTCTGATAATGCATAGATGGCAAAGCATTGTCCATACGTTACTTTTCCTGTATCGATGACTTTGCCTGTCCTATCAGTTTTCCAATACCATCCCCCATATTTGTCATCCCAGAAATTATCTAAAAAAAAGGAAACTCCTTGTTTTGCTGCTTGTAAAAAAATTTCATTATCTGGGTACGTTCTATATAAAGCTGACATTCCCCAAATCATACGCGTTTGTGTGACAATATACTTATCTGTATCGTCTGTCGGCAGACCATTTTCATCAAAACAAGTTAAGTATCCCCCTTCAACAGGATCGATTCCATTTCCTAGCCAAAATGGAATAATCCCCTTTTCTAGATGAGTTAGTATTTGTTGATAACTCTCTTCTACCCTTTGGTCTAATAAACTTTTGTGCATACTCTCACCTGCCTACACTTTTTTATAAATGAAAACTACCTTTTTCTTTGATTTTAAAAACTACGTACCCTCTAAAAGTACGTAGTTTTAATGTGAAAATTATCTTCCCATCCAGCCGCCATCCACAACCAAGATTTCTCCATGAATATAGTTAGCAGCAGGAGTGGCCAAAAACACAACTGCTCCAGCAATATCTTCAGGCTTCCCCCATCTACCAGCTGGAATTCGACCTAATATTTCTTTACTGCGTTTCTCATCATTAATTAAAGCTTCATTCATATCTGTTGCAATATAGCCTGGAGCTACCGCATTTACATTAACACCTTGACTAGCCCATTCATTTGACAGTGATTTTGTAAGTTGAGCTACAGCACCTTTACTTGCTGCATAGGCCGGAACGGTAAAGCCTCCTTGAAAAGATAATAATGATGCTAGATTAATAATTTTCCCTTCATTCACTTCAAGCATCTTCTTTCCAAAAGCTTGACAGAGAAAAAATACAGCTTTGGTATTAACCTGATGTACAAAATCCCAGTCTTCTTCACTAAATTCAACAGAAGGAGAGCGTCTTTGAACACCCGCATTATTGACAAGTATATCTACCTTGCCAAAGGTACTGTAGGCCTTATCAACTAACTCATCCACCCGATTAATATCCCCTATATCGTGTTGAATAGACACGCACTTCACTCCGCGATCCGTAACCTCTTTAACTACTTCACCTGCATTTCCACTTCTACTAACAATAATTACATTTACCCCCGCATCAGCAAAAGCTAGCGCAATTGCTTTTCCTACTCCTCTGTTTCCACCAGTAACGAGAGCAACTTTGCTTTCAATATTAAAAATACTCATCACAACCTCCTCTATACTCGCACTTTATCGTCAACTGATTCACTTAACCTTTGAGAATAAGAAACTAATTCTTTATATCCTTTTTTATAAACTTTATTCCATTCGCTTCCTATTCCAACTGCTAGAGCCCCTTCTCTTAACCAAACATTCATATTCTTTTCAGAAATGCCACCAGTAGGTATAAAGTCTGCCTGCGGAAGAGGTCCTTTTAACGTTTTTATGGCACTTGATTCAAAGAAGTTTCCTGGAAATAGCTTTATCGTTTGACATCCTGCTTTTAAACACTCTATAATCTGCTGAACATTCGTTGCCCCTGGTATTATGAGAGTATTATAAAGGTTACATAACTCCACTATCTCTTTATCAAAATGAGGACAAACAACAAAATGAACTCCTTTTAACAGTGCAATTCTTGCCGTATTTGTATCTAAAACCGTTCCCACACCAAGTATCAGATCAGGGTCTTCCGTTTCGAGTAGCTCATCGATAACTTCCAAAAATCCCGGAGTTGTTGCCGTGATTTCAATAATATTTGTTCCACCTTCGAGCGCTGCTTTTGACATTTCTATCGCTTCTTTTTTTGAGTTTGCTCGAATAACAGCAATCACTTTCTTTTCTTCTATCTTTTTACAAACATCCCACTTCTTCATCCTATATCACCTTTTTATCTCTTGCTTTCCTCCCAGAAAAACATCTAATTCTTTTCTAGTAGGAAGAGCATCGTAATCTCCTTTTGCTGTTACAGCCATTGCTCCTACAGCATTGGCTCTACTAGCACTCTCTTTCAAACTAAGGTTATTTAGTAATCCCGAAAGAAAACCCGCACAAAAGCCATCTCCAGCTCCTACAGTATCAATTGCTTCGACTGTAAATCCTGAAATAAACGTAAAGTCTACTTCGTTTGAGACAGCACATCCTTCTTTTCCCAATTTCAAAATCACATTTTTTACACCTTTACTTATAAAATAAGAACAAAGGTCTTGTGGAGTGCTCCTTTCTGGATCACTATTCGTTAATAACTCTGCTTCTTCTATGCCTGGAAAGAAATAATCAACGTACGGTAAGAGTTTCAAAATAAACTCTCTTGCTTCTTCTATTTTCCACAGTTTTAACCTTAGATTCGGATCAAAACTTATTTTCACATTATTATCGTAGGCATATTCAACGATTTTAAAAATAACGTCTTGGCAATTACCACTTAATGCGGGTGTAATACCTGTCAAATGAACAACCTTTGCTTTCTTTATCACGTTTAGATCAAGATCTTCTATACTAAGAGTGGAAGCAGCAGAATCTTTTCTATAATAATAAATAGCTGGATCACCAATAGATTTTAGTTCTTTGATCATTAGTCCTGTTGGGTTCGTTTGACTCCGTTTCACATAACTTGTATCAACACCCTCACCTCGTAAATGATAGAGAATTTCATCACCAAAAGGGTCCATACCAAGCTTACTAATCCATGATACTTTGTGTCCTAACCGTGTTAGACCAATAGCTACATTACTTTCTGCTCCACCAAATCCTTTGGATAAGGAAGGAGAACGGAGCATCGTTCCGTTCTCACTTGTTAACAATGTCATTGTCTCTCCAACTGTGATCACATCATACATAATTACAGCCTCTCAATCTTTTACTGACTTACAATAATGCATTTCTAATAGCAATATTCTTCACTTGAGTAAGCTCTTCTAATGTAACCGATAAGCCTTCACGACCTACCCCGCTCATCTTATAACCACCAAAAGCAGATACATCCGGACGATATAATCCCGTCCCATTAATAGCTACCTGTCCCGTCTTCATCTTGAAAGATGCGTTCATAGCTCTTTGTATATTTTTAGTAAATACCGATCCACTTAGGCCATAGATGGAATTATTGGCTATTTCAATTGCCTCTTCATCACTTTCAAAAGAGATTAATGGCACAACAGGACCAAAGATTTCTAGGTCTCGAGCAACTTCCATATCTTTGGTAACATTAGCTAAAATCGTCGGCATGTAGAAACAATTATCTTCACGTTTTCCCCCATAAATAACCTCAGCCCCTGCATCGACCGTTTGATTTACTTGAGACCATACAGTTTTAGCTGCTTTCTCATTAATTAACGGTCCAACCTTTACATCGGCTTGGAATGGATCGCCTAGTTTATACTCTTGAACCTTTTGTAAGATTAAATCCGTAAAGTCTCCCATTACGTTATTTTGAACAATGATTCGTTTATTCGCACAACAACATTGTCCATTTGCCCACATTCTACCAAATAAAGCGTGATCAACTGCTTCTTCAATGTCAGCATCATCAAATACGACAAGCGCATCATTTCCTCCAAGTTCAAGGAATGTTCTTGATAAGTTCTTTGCAGCATTTTGTGCGACATGAATTCCTGTATTTGTATCTCCTGTCATACTTACAATATCTACTTTAGGACTGCTAGCAAGAATTTCTCCGACAACGGATCCTCTCCCTGTTACAACCTGAATAACACTTTCAGGTACTCCAGCCTCATGCAAAAGTTCGACTAATCTAATAACAGTAAGTGGTGCTTCTGATGCGGGTTTAATAACGACAGCGTTACCTGCAGCGAGGGCCGGGGCCACTTTATGTGTAAATAGATCAATAGGGAAGTTAAATGGTAGAATAGCTCCCATCACACCAATTGGTTCTCTTCTTGTAAAAAAGATATCTTTTTCAAGACCTGCTTGGGCATCTAATGGAGCAGAGATTCCATATAGACTTTTAGACTTTTCTGCAAATCCTTTAAACAACCGGGTACCCGTATCTACTTCAGCCTCAGATTGTGCTAACGGTTTTCCATTTTCTCTTGTTAGAATCTCAGCTAATTCTGCCTTCTTTTCTTGGAGCAAGTTTGCATATCGAACTAAAATGTCATATCTCTCATGCGTTGGTGTGTTTGCCCATACTACTTTACCAGTTTGAGCAACATCTAACGCTTCTTCTACATCTTCTGGAGTTGCCAATGGAATTTGATCAATCACTTCATTTGTGGCTGGATTTTTCACGTCCATATATTCTCCATTACTTGCACCTCTTGCAATACCGTTAATTAATAGTTTTCCTATCTTGAATGTTGTACTCATGTTAAGCCCCTCCCAATTTTGTTTTATTAGAATTCATAATTTTAGCTTGAATCACAACAATTGCTATTAAGAATAAGCCTCGAATTACTGGTTGCCACCATGAATCTAGTGTTCCTTCAAGGTTGATAATATTTAAGACAATACCTAGTAGCATTACACCTATGAATGTCCCTACAACTCCACCTCTACCGCCGATAAGAAGTGTCCCCCCGATTACAACAGCAGCAATGGCATCAAGTTCCCACATTGTTCCTGCTACAGGCTGAGCAACTCCCCCGAGCCGGCCTGCTAAGACAATACCAGCGAAACCGGAAAGAATCCCACTAATGACATAAACTGATACTTTGATTTTATTTACTTTGACACCCATTAATTGGCTGGCACTTTCATTTCCTCCAACTGCATAAACATGTCTACCAAACTGAGTATGTGTAAGGATATACCAAGAGATAAGTATCAAAATTAGAAACAACCATATAGGTACTGGAATTCCAAGTAATAAACCGTTTCCTAAATAATTAAAAAATGGTTCTGCACTATCGGGAACTGAGACGGACCTCTCGTCAGTCATAATATATACAATTCCCCTAATCCCTATCATCATCGCTAGCGTAACGATAAAAGGCTCCAAACCACCTTTTGCGATGATTAATCCATTCACCATTCCTAATGCCCCAGTAATAAGTATTGGTACAATGATTGCTACCAATAAATTCACCGAGGACAGTTGAGCTGCTAGAATACCCCCAAGTGCTATAAAACTCCCTACCGATAGATCGATACCTCTTGTTAAAATTACAAAAGTCATACCAATTGCTACTAAACCTAACATACTATTTTGCTTTAAGACATTCATAACATTTTGATATGTTAAGAAATTATCATAACGAACAGTAGCAAAAATAATCAAAAGTAGGAGAGCGATGAGGGCGCCTTGTTTTTGGATAAAGGTAGCATTAAACTTCATAGGAAAACTCGTATTTTTCATTTTATTTACTACCGTCTTCACTAGATCCGCCTCCTCTTATCTGTTCTTTCGTTGAAAGTAAATTGCGCCAATAATAATTACTGCTTTAATGACTAGAGAATATGTGTACGGAATATTATTCATTATGAATGTTACTGTGATTAATCCCATAAGAATCGCACCGAATACAGTTCCCCAAATATAAGGCCTTCCTCCGGTCATTAAAGTTCCTCCAACCACTACTGCAGCAATTGCATCTAACTCAATTAACTCTCCTATTCTTGTAGCATCTGCTGCCGCTAAGCGGGACGTCTCAATTAAGCCAGCTAACGCAGCTAAAACCGCAGCGATACAATAAACCATAAGCTTAATTCTTTTGACATTAATCCCAGACAGATTGGCGGCGGTTTCATTATCTCCAATTGCTTCTACGTATCTACCAAAAGTAGTATACTTAACCACCAAATATATGGTTAACGCGACAAAGAACAAGATAATTACAGGGAATGGAATACTAGCTATCGAACCTCTGCCTATAAATTCATATGAAGGGTTTGAAAAAGATACTAAGTATCCATCCGTTAGAACTTGAGCAATTCCCCGACCAGCTATCATCATTGCTAACGTCATAATTATAGGCTGCACCCCAATGTAGGAGATAATAGCTCCATTAAATAAACCAAAGAGCATACAAACAAATAGAGTACCTAAAACAAGAATAAAAATATTTGTTTCTAAGAGAAAAGTTGAAGTAACAGCTGCAATCGCCATAATTGCCCCAACTGACAAATCTATACCTCCCGTTGCAATAACCAACGTCATTCCAATTGCAACTAATGCTGTTGTTGAAATAAGAAGTAACAAATTCCATAAGGTTTGGATCGCAAAGAAGTTATTCGTTACAAATATATTAAAAATAACAAGCAATACAATAACAATCGGTAAAACTAATTGTGTGACAGGTATTTCTCTCAATTTATTTGTTTTAGATTCATTAACAACCATATTCGTGTTAGCCATTTGTTAGAGCACCCCCTCGATTTCGTCATTATCGCCTTCGTTAGCAATAACTGACATAATATTATCTTGAGTTCGCTCATCTCCGTTTAACTCTCCTACACGGACACCATCACGTAATACTATAATGCGGTCAGTATTCTGGATTAGTTCGTCAAATTCAGAAGAAATCATTAGTAAACTTAACCCATCTTTTGATAGTTGATCTATTAAGGAATGTATTTCTGATTTGGCTCCAACATCGATTCCTCTTGTAGGCTCATCTAAAATGAGTAATGTAGGATGAAGAGCTAACCATCTAGCTAATAATACTTTTTGTTGATTACCCCCACTTAAATTCTTAATCTTCTGCTCAGGACTTGGGGTTTTAATTCCCATTTTTTTAATATAGAGGTCTACAATTTCATTCTGTTTCTTTCTAGATACAAATCCGAACTTGGATATTTGAGGTAGGCAAGCTAATGTTATATTTTCGCGCACAGACATATTAGGGACAATTCCCTCTGTCTTCCGATTTTCTGTACAAATGGCAATCCCCTTTTGTATCGCCTGCTTAGGAGAAGAAAGATTTATTTCGCCGCCATTAAATTCTAGTTTACCTTCATCTTTACCGTCGATACCTGCGATAACCTTAGCCACTTCAGATCGGCCAGATCCGAGTAAGCCAGCCAGTCCCAATACTTCTCCACGGTGTAAGGTGAAACTAATATCTTGAACCTTTTTCCCTCTTCTAACACCTTCTAACTTTATAACCACATCTTCATTACTTTTATCATTGACTTGCTTCATACCTGATAGAGCTTTTACTTCTGTTTCACTTTTACCAATCATTTGAGCAATTAATTTTTGTTGATTTAATTCTTCAATATCCCATGTTCCGATAAAATCGCCATCACGTAAAACGGTAATTCTATCGCACATTTGGTAGATTTCATCAAGACGATGACTGACAAATACAATTGCAATCCCTTCAGATTGAAGCTGGCGCATTACGCGAAATAACACTTCTACTTCATTATCATCCAATGAAGATGTTGGTTCATCCATAATAACTAATTTCGCTTTCATGGATACAGCTCTAGCAATTGATACCATTTGTTGAATGGCCGTGTTATAATCGCTTACAGCTTTTTTAACATCAATGTCTATTCCCATAGACTTCAATGTTTCTTTTGCTTCCTCATGAGCTTTTTTCCAATCAATGTTTCCCCATTTCGCTTTCGGTTCTCGACCTAACAATACATTCTCAGTAACTGTTAAGTAAGGGATGAGGGAAACTTCTTGATAAATTGTACTAATACCACCCTGTTGAGCTTCGATTGGCGTCTTAAAATCAACCTCATTGTCATCAAAATAGATCGTTCCACCATTCTTTTGATAGACACCAGTCAGGATTTTAATTAAAGTCGACTTACCTGCTCCGTTTTCTCCCATTAGCGCATGGATTTCACCTTTTCTTACTTCAAACGAAACACCTTTTAATGCTCTAACTCCAGGGAAAGTCTTGATAATTCCATCCATTTTCAGTATCGGTTTGTCCGCCATTGTCCTTCTCCCCTTTACTAAAACACTGTTGAACAAGAAGTGCCTGATTTAAAAAGTTAATTCGAAGTAATCAGACACTCTCATTTCAACCATTACTCTAGCTTAGTATGCTTCATCAACAAATTCAGTAGCGTTATTACTATCAAAGAAGCGGTCTTCTAAGATAATCTCTGTATCAACACTTTCACCTGCAATTAATTGTTCAATAACATCAAACACAACTGGTCCAAAGAAAGGCGAACTTTCAACTGTCGCTCCCATATCCCCGTTTATAATAGCTTGAAGTGCATCTTTTGTACCATCAACTGACACAACAATAATATCTTCACCAGGTGTTAATCCGGCAGATTTAATTGCATTAATTGCACCAATTGCCATTTCATCATTATGAGCATAAACAGCATCGATCTCACCGCTGTGGGACTGTAACATGTTTTCCATAACTCTTTGACCTTCAGCACGGGCAAAGTCTCCAGTTTGAGACGCGATAATCTCCATTTCTGGTGCATTCTCATTGATATAATTCTCAAAACCTTCTTTTCTATCAATGGCTACAGATGAACCAGTTGTTCCTGTTAATTCAACGATTTTTCCTTTTCCATCCATCTCTTCAACTAACCACTCCGCTGCACGTTGTCCTTGAAGAACAAAATCAGATCCGATAAATGTAACGAAATCTTCTCCTGCTTCTCCTTTTGCTAACCTATCGACTAAGATAACTGGAATTTCTGCTTCTTTTGCAGATTTTAACGCCGGCCCTAACCCCTCGAACTCACGAGGTGCCAAAATAATATAATTTACTCCTTGAGCAATCATGTCCTCTATATCAGATACTTGTCTAGCAGTATCTCCTTGGGCATCAGTATAAACCATTCCAAAACCACGCTCTTTTGCTTCATTTCTAATACTTTCTGTTTCAGCAATACGCCAAGGGTTGTTATTCTCCATTTGAGACCATCCAACTACGATTTCAGAATTACCTGCCTGATCTGATGATTCAGACGTACCACCTGAAGATTCAGAACTACTTGATTCGCCACCGCAAGCTACTAAGGAAGTTGCAAGAATTGCAAGGAACATACTACTAAGCAATTTTTTCATAATTATTCCCCCAGATATTCTTTTTTAGTTTTCTAGATTAAAAGAAACAACAGCTTTTACTATATTAGCGCCCTCAGATAACTCCTTAAGCAACTGACTTGAATTCTTAATATCAACGACATGTGTTATTATCTTTTCGCAGTCAGGGTGTTCATTAATTAACTTCATTGCAATTTCATAATCAATGTCGGTATACACTCGTGTACCTTTAATTGATAATTCTTTAAAGGTAATATTTTGTAGATCTAAAGGCGTCGGTTTCTTATAAGCGCCAACTAGAACAATTTCTCCTCTAACATGCGTTTTTTCAACTAATTTTTCTGCAACCGTTGGGTGAGCTGCGCAGTCATAAACTAAATCATTTTTAGGTATATCATCTTTTACAGGGTCCAGTGTGTGGAACCCAAGTTCAGTTGAAATGTTTTTTCTATAGCTGTTAGGTTCTACTACGGTAATCTCTTTTGCCCCAAAACACCTTAATACTAGGGCTACACAAAGACCTATAGGACCAGCCCCAAACACAGTAGTAGAGTCACCCGGTTTAAATTTAGATTCCCTGATTGCATGCACAGCTACAGCAAACGGTTCGATTAGAGCTCCTGCTTTAAGCGACATAGAATCTGGTAAAGGGATAACTTTTTCATTAGGAACTGCTACAAATTGAGCCATCCCTCCATCACAATCAATTCCTATCAAATTCAAAGTTTCACAAATATGCGAAAATCCTTCATTACAAGGTTTACAATCTCCACAATATAATAAGGGTAAAACTGTTACACTCTTTCCATCCTCAATAGACGGATGCCCATAAACAAGACCTGAAAATTCGTGCCCCATTATTAAAGGAGCATGAGCTCGGGGATGGCCACCGCCATATATGTTTAAGTCTGTTCCACATATCCCACAATATGCTACTTTAATTAGACTACAACCTTCTGGCGGTTCCGGATATCTTACTTGTTGAACATCAATTTGTTTAGGACCATTGTAGACAGCCGCTGTCATGAACTTAGACATGGGAACCACCTACCGAGATTGGATTATTTACAGGGTAACGCACCTTTTTATTACAAAGATACGTTAACACCTCTTCAGCTGCCTTTCTTTTTAGATCATAGGAAGCTTCTTCTGAGTACCATGCTGAATGAGGAGTTAAAATTACTTGATCAAAGTCAAATAATTTATAGTCCTCAGGTGGAGGTTCCGTCTCTAATACATCTAAAGCAGCACCTGCTATTTCATTATTTTCTAATGCTTCAATTAAATCGGTTTCACTAATAAGTGGACCTCTTGAAGTATTAATGATAATCGAGCTTGATTTCATTAATTTAAAAAGACGTTTATTAAATAAATGATGTGTTTCTTCATTAAGTGGTAAGTGGATAGAAATCACATCTGAGACTTGACACAGTTCTTCAAGTGTAGTTTGATAGAATTGGGTTGTATTATTTTTGTCGTAGCCAATGACATTCCAACCCATTGCTGATGCTTTTTTTGCAAACGCTGTACCAATTCGTCCAAGTCCAACAACTCCTATTGTTAACTTGTTTAAACGACGGATTGGGGCAGCAATTTGAAAATCCCAATGATTTCTCTTTACCGCGTTTGATAATAAATTAATCTTCCTAGTAAGGTTAAATGCTAGTGCCATTGCATGATCAGATACTTCTTCGACGCCGTAATCAGGTACGTTACAAACCTGAATCCCAAGCTCAGCAGCAGCATCAATATCTACGTTGTCAAAACCAACACCATAGCGCGATATAACTTTTAAATTTGGAAGTGATTCCAATACCTTTCGAGTTAGTGGTGCGTATTGATTAATTAGCCCTTCTGCATTTTGACACTTGTTAATTAAATCTGTTTCGGATAGGCATTGTTCAAGTTCCAAATCATAATCGCTTCCTAGCATCACCTCCAATTCAGGATTGATGTCTGGATGATCACAATCTGTAATCACAATCTTTTTTTTGCTCTCCACTACTAATCAGCCCTCTCAGTTTTTTAGCTTAATACATTCCCTCCATCAACGTTTACTGTTTGCCCAGTCATATAATCAGCATCTGAACTAGCTAGAAATGCTACAACTTTTGCTACATCTTCTGGTTGTTCAATTCGACCAAGCGGAATAGATTCCACTACTCGACGCTTCGGCTCACCTACAGGTAAGTTTTGAATTTCAGCAAACCTTTTATCTACCTCTACCCAGAATGGCGTATCTACAACTCCTGGAGCGACAGCGTTTACATTAATATTGTCACGAGCTAAAGCAAGAGCGGCAGACTGAGTAATACTAATAACAGCAGCTTTACTCATGCAATATGAAAGGGCATAGGGCTCTCCTCGACGACCAGCTTGTGATGCTAGATTGACAATCTTACCTGAGCCTTGTTTCACCATTTGCTCAGCGACCGCTTTCATAAAGAAAAATACACCTTTAACATTTACTTCATACTGTAAATCTAGTTCCTTTTCCTCAATATCGAAGAATGGATTAAACGCTCCTACCCCTGCATTATTTACTAAGATATCAATTCTACCCATTTCACGAACGGAAGCGTTTACAACTTCTTTAACAATATTTTCATTTCGAACGTCCACTTGTACTGCATATGCTCTTTGTCCAAGCTCTTCTACTTCTTGTTTCACATTTTCAGCGTTTTCTAGATTTAAATCGGCGATAATTACATCAGCACCATCTTCAGCTAATTTAAGAGTGATAGCTCGACCAATCCCTTGACCTCCACCTGTTACTAACGCTATTTTTCCACTTAATCTTTTTGTCATTACTTTCCTCTCCCTTTTGGTTATTAATTTATATAAATAAACAAGTTATAAAAACTTGTTTATTTAGTAACAACTTCATACATCTAATCCAATTTTAAAGACTCTTTCTCATTGCAGGAACATATCCTAACCTTCTAGAGATAAAATTACTTGCCTCGAGTAATTGTTCAGTTATTTTATTTTTATTTTGTATCATTCTTTCTGTTGGTCCAGCTACACTTATTCCCGCAACGGCTTTACCTGTGTAACTGTAAATAGGGGCAGCAAAACAAGTTAGGCCTATTTCCACTTCCTCATCATCCATCGCATATCCCAGTTCACGGATCTTGCTTAATTCTTCAAAAAACCTTTGTCTATCGACAATCGTTTTCTCAGTGAATTTTTCCATACCTTTTTCGTTCAGTATTTGATCTACTTCTTCTAAATGCAAACTCGACATCATTGCTTTGCCAAGTGCAGTGCAGTGAACAGGTTTGCGTGTACCTAATTGAGAATTGGTTATTACTGCACGCTGTCCTTCTACTTTATATACATAAACAATTTCACCTTCGTCATACACGGCTAAAAAGGAAGTTTCAGATAGATCAGCAGCCAATTGTTTGATGTAGGCCGAAGCAATATCCACTAAGTTCCAATTTTTCAAACCTGACATTCCAACCTCAATAGCTTTTAATCCAATATCATACTTTTCGATTGTATCATCTTGTACTACAAAACCTCTGGATTTCAATGTATCTAATAAACGATGTGTTGTACTTTTCGCAAGGGATAACTCATTAGCAATTTCATTCACCCCTACTGGTCCCGTTTTTGAAGAGATATACTCGAGAATAGTCAGTGCTCTTTCAACTGCCGAATTGGTTTTTTGATTATTGGAACTTATACCCATCATTCCCACCCCCTTTTATTATAATGGAATGTTGTTCCGTTAATTAGATAATAATTCCATTAACTTTTAAAGTCAATTGTTTTTTTGATAATTTATATTTTTTTAAAAGTTCGCTTTATATTGCTTTATCAGATCCCAATCAAATTCTACCCCAGTACCTGGAGTTTCTGGAGCTATAGCCCGACCATTTTCAATAACCAGTGGTCGTTTTGTATACTTATCAATCGGAAAACTGTGAACTTCTAAATATGATTGATGTTGCATAGCAGACATTAAACTAACATGGAGCTCTTGCATTCCATGAGTACAAACCTGCAGATTATGGACATAAGCTAGGTTTGCAATTTTTAACCAACCTGTGATTCCCCCTATATTGGATGCATCAGGCTGGACAAAGTCAATATTTCCTCTTTCAATCATATTTTTAAATTCATAAACAGTATGAAAGTTCTCCCCTGCAGCTATCGCGAGACCTCCTTCACTAGAAATACGCCGATATCCATCGTAATCATCCGGAATTGTAGGCTCTTCCAACCACAATACGTTATATTTTTTCAGTTGTTTGGCTGCTTTAATAGCGTTCTCAATAGACCATTTCATATTCGCATCTACCATAAATACAGTGTCTGGACCAATTAATTCACGTACCGCTGCAACTCTATCCATGTCTTCCTCAAGAGTCTCTTGTCCGAGCTTAATTTTTACAGCTTTAAAACCAGAATCAAGATATCGTTGAATATTATTAAGAAGCTTCTCTTTTGAGAAATTCAAGTCAATTGCACCAGCATAACACTTTGTACTGTTTTTAAATCCACCAAGGAGTTTATACAAAGGTTCATTTGCTTTCCTAGCTCGGATATCCCAAAGGGCAATATCAATAGCTGAAATTGCAAAAGAAGCAATTCCTCCTCTTCCTACATAATGAATTTTCCAAATCATTTCTTCCCACAGCTTTTCAATACATGAAGCATCTTTCCCTATAAGAAAAGGTTTCAAGTCATGCTCTATCATTGTACAGATTGAACGGCCGCCAACACCGCCTGTATATGTATAGCCAACACCAAAGGATCCGTCTTCGAGCTTAATTGTTACAATAGGTAATTCAAAATGGGTATGAATCCCATGCTTTGCATCCCCTAATTCTTCTTCCAATGGAATTAAGTAATACTCTGTAATTACATCAACAATTTTAGACATAATCAATTTCCCCCTCGTTTTAATTGGAGTAATTTCATTTTAAAATAACGAAAACTATTCCCACAAAAATAAAATTAGTAACCACAAACGGAACGCCGTTCCCTTTTATATTAAATCCATAGTTTTGATTAGTCAACATTTTTCGAAATATTATTTACATTCTATCTTTTTGATTTTTTCCGATTGACAACGCTTTCTTATTGTTATTATTATTAATTAATGGAATGTTGTTCCAATAACCTTAAACGTGTTTAATATATTGACCCATCGTTCCAGATATTAAAAATTAGAGGTGAATAAAATGAACATTACTAAGTTGGAAACGATTAAGTTACAGTTCTCTCCTAAAAACCCTCCTAGAGATGGACTCTCAAGTATTAAAAATAGGGATGTTTTCCTAATCCGTATTCACACCGATCAAGGTATTAGTGGAATTGGAGAAGCATTTGCATTAGGATCAGCTCATTCACTTCAACAGATTATAGACGAAATCCTTTCCCCGTTATTGATTGGTGAGGATCCAACATCTATAGAATATTTATGGGATAAAATGTATAAATTAACATTTCGTGTAGGACGTCGTGGAATAGTGTTGGCAGCAATGAGTGCAATTGATATTGCACTTTGGGATTTAATGGGGAAACTAACAAACATGCCGGTTTATAAACTACTTGGTGGATATACAAATAAAGTTAACGCTTATGCAAGTGGGGGCTATTATTTAAAAGGGAAAACAGTAGCAGACTTAGTTACTGAAGCTATTAATTATAAAAAAATGGGCTTTAAAGCTATGAAAATGAAAATAGGCGGTGCTTCTCTAAGTGAGGATATCGAACGAATTTCTGCAGTAAAAGACATACTAGGAAAGGATGTACGTTTAGCCATTGATGCTAACAACTCTTACAACATTAATGAAGCACTTCGTTTATGTAAACAAATTGAGGACTTAGATATAATGTTTTTTGAAGAGCCGATTTCTTCAGACTTTATAGACAATAGTAGTTATTTAGTAAATATGACATCGATTCCAATTGCCGGATATGAAACAGATTATACCAGGTACAGCTTTAAAAATATAATAGATAAACAGGCAGTGAATATCGTCCAGACTGACGTCATTTGGGCCGGTGGGATTTCCGAATGTAAAAAAATTGCTACATTAGCTGCTACATCTGGGTTAAAAGTTATTCCCCATTTTTCTGCTGGTGCAGTTTCCCTAGCTGCAAATCTACATTTCAGCTTGTCTCTTTCTAACTGTGACTGGTTTGAGTATACACTAGACGAAAATCCTTTAAGAGATGAATTATCACTTACACCTCATTCGTTAAAAGAAGGCGTCCTTTATGTTAATGACCTTCCAGGTTTAGGTATTGAATTGAATGAGGATATTGTAAATAAGTATCGTATTTAATTAAATTGCTTTGATTATCTAAGAAAAAAATAACCTTAGACTAAAGTGATCTCCTCATTTTTTATATTAGCTTTTCAATTATTTTATTTTAGATTTAGTCAATATAAGAGTTCCTCCCCAGTGAACTCCTGGGGATAGGAACAAAAAACTACTTAGTAACAAGCTCTAAAATCTGATCATATGTATCCATAAATAGCGTCAGATTCGGGTCTTCTCCTTTTCTTTTTGGGACGTTAAAGTCAGATAATACAAAATAATGCTTTGGCGCAACATCATGTCTAGCTAGCGAACTTTTGCAACAAGATAGGGGACATCCATCAATGGCGATTATTTCTCGTCCTGACTTTGCCGTTTTTACAAGTGGTTTAACATCGCCGCCAACACCAGCAATGCAAGACATTTCCGCTACTTTTTCACGATCCATTTTTACCGCAATCATGTTTGCTGTTTGTGCGGCTGAAGAACAACCTGAGCATGAGTAGACAATTGGTAAATTTGTTTTTTTCATTATTGACTCCTCCTAACAACCATTTTCAAAAAATTCAAATTTCATAAGTTATCCCTCACTTTAATTTATTTGCTTTTTTTCATCTATGAGTAATGTCACATTGGATATAAAAAAAGAATAAAGAGACAGGAAAAATTCCTGCCTCCAAAATTTCATTTAATATACATCACGCTGATAACGTTTTTCTTTTTGCATCTCAGTCACATATTCTTCCGCTGCTTCACGGCTCATGCCGCCCTCTTTTTCAACAATATCAATTAGTGCGTTATGAACGTCTTTGGCCATGTACTGCTTATCTCCACACACATAAAAGAATGCACCTGCTTCTAACCATTCAAACAACTCTTTGCTATTTTCAAGCATTTTATGCTGGACATACACCTTCTTATCGGTATCACGGGAGAACGCGGCATCTAGCTTGGTTAGTGCTCCATCTTGTTTATATTTTTCAAGTTCATCTTGGTATAGGAAATCAGTCGCCTCGTGTTGGTCACCGAAAAATAACCAAGTCTTACCCTCTCCCCCCGTTACTGCACGCTCTTCGATGAAAGAACGGAATGGGGCAATTCCTGTTCCTGGACCAACCATAATAATATCTGTGTCTGTTGATTCTGGTAAGTAGAAATGTTTGTTTTGCTGAATAAATACTGGAAGTGTATCTCCTTCGCCAACACGTTCTGCACACTGGACAGAACAAACTCCTTTTCGTTCGCGTCCGTGAGCTTCGTATCGAACTGCACCAATTGTTAAATGAACTTCATCTGGATGAGCTGTTAAGCTACTAGCAATTGAATACAGACGTGGGGGCATTTTTCTTAAAAGGGAAACAATATCTTGAGTTGACGCATCCCATGGTCCAAATTCACGTAATAGATCGATCAAGTCACGTCCATCCATATATTCTTTTAGTTGATCTTTATTCTCCGGCAGAATTAACTTTTGAATGTCCTCATTTTCTGTGAATTGTGCTGCTTGCTGCACAATCTTCTTGTTTAATAATGTAATTTCAAAATAAGTGCTCAACGCCTCACCTAGTGGTAGTGTTTCACCCTTTTTATTAATCGTTACACTTTCCTTTGCATCCCAATTCATTTCAGTAAGTAGTGTTTTTACCAATTCAGGGTCGTTCTCTGGGAAAACTCCAAGGCAATCCCCAGGTACATAGGAAAGACCTGAATCTTTTAAAGATAATTCAATGTGCCGTGTTTCTTTTTTAGAGCCAGGTTTATTCAAATTATACGTTTTAAGAATTTCCGCTTGAAACGGATTCGTTCTCGAATATGTAACTGTAACCGCTCTCTGCACTTTAGGCTGTTCTGTACTTTTCACGTTATTGTTTTGCACAATTTACACCTCACTAAGTAAGTAGTTTGACCTCTTACAATTCATTTTATTATGTAAGTACTTCTTTATAAATACAATATTTCCTCTATAATATACAGTTTTTAATTTTTATGAATATTTTAGAGTCTTTCATCCTAACTGTAATGCGAATCAAGCAAAACCCTCAAGTAATTTGCTCAAAATCTTATCCCCCTTTAAAATCTCATACTTGCTGGAATGGCGTCTACAAGTTAAACTATATTTTGCTTTTAAAAAGTACGACACAATTTTTTTGCCAAAGGGGGCATGAAGAACGATGAATGTGATTCAAGTATCAAATTTACGAAAAGAATTTAAATCTTATTCTAGCCGTTCTGGTTTATCTGGAGCATTCCGTGACCTGTTCACGAGAAATTATAAAGTACTTGCGGCTGTTGATAATATTTCGTTGACGGTGAAACAAGGGGAAATGGTCGGCTACATTGGCGAGAATGGAGCTGGCAAATCGACGACAATCAAAATGTTAACAGGGATCTTAACGCCAACTGACGGATCTATTGTCGTAAATGGGATGAACCCACATAAAGAACGTGAACAATTTGTTCGCACGATTGGTGTGGTTTTTGGTCAACGTTCTCAGTTATGGTGGGATATCGCCGTACAGGAGTCATTTAGATTATTAAAGAAAGTGTACCGAGTGTCAGATGAAGATTATAACACTCATATGGGCCAAGTAATTGAGACTTTAGAAATCGGTCCTTTATTAGATAAACCGGTACGAAAACTTTCATTAGGTCAGCGTATGCGTTGTGAATTAGCGGCAGCTCTTATTCATAATCCTCCTCTCCTCTTTTTGGACGAGCCAACAATTGGCCTAGATGTGTTAGTAAAATTAAAAATTAGAAAGTTCTTAAAAGAGATTAATGAACAGTATAAAACAACCATCATCCTTACAACACACGATATTACAGATATCGAAGCTCTTTGCGAACGGGTCGTCTTATTAGATGAAGGAAAAATCGTCTATGATGGAAAACTGAATCAACTCCAAACAAATGCAGTCGAAGGAAAACAAGTTGAGTTTGAATTTTTAACAGAGGTTCTTTCTGCGACACTCCCTTCTTCACCACAGGTACATTGGCAACAAAAAGATGCAACGACTTGGCTTTGTGCTGTAAATGGAGATGAGCAAGCGGTCTCTGAACTAATTAGTAAAGTCGTGCAAATCAACCCGATCAAAAATGTTCGAATTAATGAAATCTCAACAGAAGAGATTATTCGAAAGATTTATGAAGAAGGAATGGCTATCTCATGAGTCAATATATAGAAATGATTCGAGTTCGTTTTCTAATGATGCTCGCTTATCGAACGAACTATTATAGCGGAATATTAATCTATAGCATTAACATTGGTGCCTATTACTTTTTATGGTCAGCAATTTATGGAGGACAAGAAGAAATTCAAGGGTTATCGGTTCTGCAAATGACAACGTATGTCGCTGTTGCGTGGATGGCTAGAGCCTTCTACTTTAATAATATTGACCGGGAAATTGCCAATGAGATTAAAGATGGAAAAGTAGCGATTGAGATGATTCGTCCTTATAATTATTTGGGTATGAAAACAATGCAAGGACTCGGGGAAGGCTTATTTAGACTCTTGTTCTTTTCCGTGCCGGGTATGGTTATCGTTGCTCTCGTCTTCCCGATTAGTTTTTCTGCTAGTTTTTTAACATGGGTATTTTTCTTTATCTCACTAATCTTTAGTTTCATTGTAAATACACAAATTAACTTACTTACAGGAATTATGACATTTTTCTTATTTAATAACTCAGGGTTAATTCGAGCCAAACGAGTCGTCATTGATTTGTTTTCAGGCCTATTGTTACCAATCTCTTTTTACCCGCTTTGGGCGCAATCTGTCATGATGTATTTGCCTTTTCAAGCAATCAGCTATATTCCTAGTATGATTTTCACAGAAGGATTCATAGGAAGTGAGATTTATACAGCTGTTTTGTTACAAGCATTTTGGGCACTTATTCTATTCATTCCAATTCAACTGTTATGGGCACTAGCAAAAAAACAGTTGATTGTTCAAGGAGGCTAATAAATGTTTTACATCTCTATATTCTTTCAATATGCCTCTCAATATTTAAAAACAAGATTAACGTATCGTGTAGATACGGTAGTTGAAATTATGTCTGACTTATTATTTCAAGCAGTAAATCTAGTTTTTATTTTAGTAGTGTTCGGACATACGACACTGCTTAGCGGATGGAACCGTGAAGAAATTATCTTTATCTATGGGTTTTTCCTAGTTCCTTACGCGATCTTTTCATCCTTCTTTAACATCTGGGATTTTAATGAGCGCTATATCGTGAAAGGAGAAATGGACCGTGTCTTAACTAGACCGATTCATAGCCTATTTCAAATTATAATGGAGAGAATGGAGCTAGAGTCATTATTCGGCGTTGTTACAGGCCTAGCAATTATGTACTATGCAGGCTTAAACTTAGGATTAACGTTTGCTTGGTATGATATCTTCATTTTTATCGCCATGGTTTTAGGCGGGGCCTTTATTTATGCTGGCATTTTTATTTCTCTTGCTAGCATTGGCTTCTGGTCGGATAGTCGCACGGACATTATGCCGATGATGTATAACATTGGAAACTACGGCAGATACCCAGTCGACATTTACCATAACGTGATTCGCTTTGTTTTAACATGGATCTTGCCGTTTGCTTTTGTCGGTGTCTATCCCGCTGCTTATTTCCTTCAAAGAGAAGAATGGTATGTGTATGCATTTTTAACACCGGTGATGGGGATTGTGTTTTTATCAATTGCGGTAATTTTATGGAATGCGGGAGTGAAGAAATACCGCGGGGCTGGGAACTAGTTTTAGGCTTTACTTGAAATAACCTCTCCTTAATCTGAATACCTTAAAATGGGTTCCTGTCCTTAGCATTTCAAAAGCTAAAGGACAGGGACCCTATCAATCTACATTACTACTCACCCAATTAACCATATTCTCAAAAGCCAAATGCCCAACTACATCATACCCATTTCCTTCTCCTCTTGGCCTAACGACAACAGTTCCCATATTAGGCAAAGAATTCAAACCAACACCCGAAGGAAAACTATGCGCAATAATAACTTTATTATTCCCTAGCGTCGGTTCAACTTCTAAATAAGATTGGAGGTTGGTTAAGATTCTTCTTTGTTCCGTTGGGCTCAAATTTCCGTTTAAGCGATAAATATCGATCAAAAAAGGGTCAATTTGAACATAATCTCCTCCAAACGCCCAGTCAGCTGTTTCTCTCGTTCTACAGAAAGGACTGGCAACAACCGGGTACATGACTGGAATACGAGCTCGACGAATGGCTTCTCCATATGTCGCCGCTTGACTTCTTCCAAAATCAGAAAGGTTCCTTTGGGTTGTGCAATCCTGAAGGGAAAGATTTGGTTGGTCAGCTCCTACGTTTGCTTCTGCGTGTCTTGCGTATAGAATATATCCTCCTCCTTGTAGCAATTCCAATAATGATTGTTGGACTGGAACAGCTTGTGTATAACGACTAATGTATGGCAAATGCGACCAATACGGAACCGTGTCCCCTTCGTGATAATAATTTATTGGCCTTAGTTGTCCAAGAGGTTCTAACTGCCTTAATTCCTTTGATTCGGTTACATCATGGTTCATTATTGTTATTCTCTCCTTGCTGTTGGTAAGACTAGACGTTTTTATATAAAACACCATAATAATGTATTCCATCTGTCTAGAAATGGTGTGTGGTAACCTGTATGACAAAAAAGAGTGCCTGTAAAAAGTCACTCTAACATTCAAAATTTATATTTATGAAAAAGAACCTGCTATTATCAGCAGGTTCCAAAAAAATACATATTATAGTTTTAAAAAGTATGAGCTACATCTTTTGCTCGTGCAATCGCATTTTCCTTAATCTCTTGAGCTTTATCAGGCATGGCATTATGACCTTCCACAAACAACCCTTCAAAGGAAGGAACCCCAAAGAATTGCATAATGATTGACAGGTAACGATGCCCCATTTCCATTTGAGCTGCAGGCCCTTCTGAATAAACCCCGCCGCGCGCTTGAATATGCAACGCTTTTTTATCCGTCAATAGCCCAACTGGACCTTCCTCTGTATACTTGAATGTTTTGCCAGCAACAGCAACAGAATCAATATACGCTTTTAACACCGGCGGGAATGAGAAGTTCCATAAAGGTGATACAAAAATGTATTTATCTGCCGCAATGAACTGCTCACATAATTCAGAAAGTCGCCCCACTTTTGCTTTTTCATCAGATGAAAGCTCATCGAACCCCTGTCCAGACCGAAGCTTTCCCCACCCACTAAAAACATCAACATCTATATGAGGAATGTCTTCTATGTACAGATCTACATTTTCTACTTCATGGTCAGGGTTTACTTCCCTATATGTGTCAATAAAAGCTTTTCCTACTGCCATACTAAAGGATTGCGTGTCATCATGTGGGTGTGCTGTAATATATAATACCTTTGTCATGTTTAGTTCAACCTCTCTAAATGATTTGCATTTTAGTTTTTGCAAAAATCATCAATCCATTCGGACAGCAGACTAAGAAAAAGATGCCTCAAGCTAAAAGACATCCTTTCTACACCCTACTCATTATTCTCATTTTCATAAGGATTCCCAGAAATATTTACTCTCATCTCATCAGTCAGCTGGAATGGTTCACTTATTGCTTCAGTCGTTCCTGTTTCGTTCTTTTGAATACTTCCATCATAATGCAGCGGCTTATTTTCCATATGTCAGTTCACCTCCATTTGCTGTTAATGTATACATTTAGTTTGTTCATTATAGGTATAAAAAATGCCCCCTGTGCCAATTCAAGAGGCCACTGAAAAAGGTCAAAACCGTACCTTTTTCAGTGGCCTTCCAATTCAACACAGGGGGCTGCTAAATCCTTAATGATTTAATTTCACAACTGTTTTTTTCACTTCAAGATAGCTTAATGCATAAGCACTAAGGCCTCCCATCAAAAAGGCAAGTACACTTATAAACAATAAAAAGCTATCTCCTGCCATTCCAGGATAAATCACAACAATCGAACCAATAATAAACCCAATCATAAGCGCATAAGTACCAGTTCGATACTTTTTAAATAAAAAAGTAATTAAACGACTAGTAATGACTAGTCCAATCGCAATCCCAGATCCAACTGTAATTATGACTGGAATATTGAATGTAGATAACGCATTGACCACCGTTGGGTACACACCGAAAAGCAAAAATACAAACGATCCGCTCACACCAGGTAAAATCATAGCGGAGCTAGCAATCCAGCCAGCAAAGAACAACAATGCATAATCAGTCCAAACTAAATGAGTCATCACTGTCGCGAGCTCACTATCTTTCACAAAAAATGTCGCACCGACGATAACAGCACCAACTGCAAGCAACACATAATGAACAGGTGCAAAGCTATTTTTATAATCAATATCTTTTAGCAACGTAGGAATAATCCCAATAATCAATCCTAAGAAGAAGAAGAATGTCGGTTGAGGATATTCAGCTAAAAGCCATTCAACTAAATGGCTAATCGTTAATAACGCAATAACAATTCCAAGCCCAAGAGGCATCAAAAACATAAGGTGTTTCTTCCAATCCTTTGAAAACAGGCCGTTAATCGCAGCGATTAACGATTGATAAATTCCAAGGACTAAAGCAATCGTTCCCCCACTTACTCCAGGAATTAAATCACTCACACCCATCGTCATACCTTTAAATATATTTTTCCATTGAAACAAAGCTTTCTTCTCCTTTATTTTAAAATAAGATTGGTTTTGATTCCATCATACAAAAAAGAGTTCAATACCAAGTCAATATGTTCATGACTTTGTAAAACAACTTTCTATAATTATAGTTGTAAAAGACTAATGAGATTATCATAAATGGATTCGACAAATAATACAACCAATTTATTGCATTCGCTACGGCTCTTACAACAAATTACGAAAAATGTATGAATTTGTTTTAGTGACATTTTCAAGACGATGTGTTTTACTCACCATAACTCGATTTATACATTGAACACTTTTAATATATTACTACGAGGTAACATCATGGCTCTAGCCCAACTAAACTCTTAGTCTGGCATTTCAACTTCCAAACAAGCATTCACTCGATTATTACTCCTATTCCTTGGTCATCAACTCACCGGCCCATAAGGTTGCATAAAGGTCCTGCCCCAGTTGTTCTTTGCATTACTGAAGCAGGACCTTTTTATTTTTAGTACAACTTCCCTTGACGATACAACACCGTACTCAATTTCATAACGGAATATATATAACAATTCTGACGTAATGGGAAGGGATCTCCAAAATATTGTGGAAGAATCGCATCCATAGTTGCTTTCATCTTATCAACTAACAGTTTAAAAACTTCTTCCTCATTATAAAATTGTGTTTCACGGCCTTGAAGCCATTCAAAATAAGAAACGATTACCCCGCCTGCATTTGCAAGAATATCAGGAATGATAATGACACCTTTTTCACTTAAATATTGATCTGCTTTACCTGACACTGGAGCATTAGCACCTTCTACAATAAATTTCGCTTTAATGTTCTTCATGTTATCTTCATAAATTTGATCTTGTAACGCGGCTAAAATTAATACATCTACATCAAGCTCTAACACTTGATCTCGCTCATGAATCACCGCTTTAATTCCAGCCTGAGATAATTGCTCATCTGATGTCGGAAGGTCCCCTTTATTTTTTTCAGTAACATTAATTAAAGCAGGGATGTCTAAGCCATCAGAATTATAAAGCATGACATTTCGATCACTAACTGCAACCACTTTATTTTGCAAAAGTGAGCATTGATAAGCTTCAAGAGCTGCAACGGAACCGACATTCCCAAAACCTTGAACAGCACAAGTCATCGGTTTATCCGTATAACCTAATAATGTCTTTGCAAATTTGTTCCCCGTATTTGTTAAAAAGGTCTGTTGCTCTTTTAAGAAATCATGGAGCATATAGCGAAACGAAAAGTACACACCTTTTCCTGTTGCTTCCCTTCGCCCTAATGAGCCGCCATTTATTATACTTTTCCCTGTGAAACTTCCTCTGTATGGTTCACCTGGGCGAATGCTTTTATATTCAGCCATCATCCAATCCATTTCACGATCACCGGAACCCATATCTGGTGCAGGAATATCTTTGTCCGGACCTAAAATATCACTAAAATAATGAACGTACTTTTGACAAATTAAGTTAATTTCTTTTGCGGAGTGGTCTCTTGGTGTCAAGACAACACCGCCTTTCCCACCTCCGAAAGGGACGTCATGAAGAGCATTTTTCAGTGTCATTAAGGCAGCAAGGTTTATTACTTCTTCCTCTTTTACCGTTTCATGAAAACGAATCCCTCCTTTATATGGACCAAGCGTGTTATTATGCTGAACACGAAAAGCAGGAATTCGTACAATCTTCCCATTGTCTAGAGCAATTCGTAAAAAAGCTTTATGTACTTTGTTAGGGGTTGAAAGAATGGACGCTAATGAGGCAAAAGCTTGTTCTCTTGTTTTATCTTTTAATTCAGGTAAAAAGCTAGAATCCTTTAGCAATGCGTCTAATGATTCTTGAACAATCGAACCAGTTTGGCTAGCCATAAAAGTAAAACCCTCCATTATTCTACTTATTTATTACTATTACTTTACCCGCAATTTAACAAAACAAACCAAATTATGGAGCTGAGTGTTAAAGTTATAACCAATGGTTGGTCTTATTGAATATTACTTCCCTTCCCCTTCTGCTTCCCATATAGAAATTTCCTCTCGAACTATTGGGGCTACCTCTTTTCCCAACAGTTCAATCGCTCTCATCACATCATCATGTGGCATGGATCCAACAGGCACATGCAACATGAAGCGTGTAATTCCTACATTTTTACGAAGGTGAATTATTTTTTCCGCGACCGTTTTGGAGTCTCCTACATACAACGCTCCCTCAAAGCTACGAGCGGCATCGAAACTGGATCGGTCATAATGGCCCCAGCCACGCTCTTTACCTAATTTGTTCATGACATGCTGTGTTGATGGGAAAAATTTATTTGCTGCCACTTCTGTCTCTTCAGCAATAAAGCCGTGAGAATGTGAAGCAACAGGCAGCTTCGAGACATCATGACCTGCTTTAGCAGCTGCCCTTTTATAAAGACGTACAAGAGGTTCAAACTGGGTTGGCCGTCCGCCAATGATAGCTAAGACTAGCGGCAGTCCGAGGAGCCCCGCACGAACGACGGATTCTGAATTGCCACCACTGCCAATCCAAACAGGTAAAGGATCTTGCACTGGTCGAGGGTATACTCCTAGATTATTAATCGCTGGACGATGCCCACCTCTCCACGTCACTTTTTCTGATTCGCGAATTTTTAATAGCAACTCCAATTTCTCGTTAAAAAGCTCATCATAATCTTTTAACTCGTACCCAAATAACGGAAACGATTCAATAAACGAGCCTCTTCCTGCCATGATCTCTGCACGGCCATTAGAGATTGCATCAAGCGTCGCAAACTCCTGAAACACTCGTACTGGATCGGCCGAAGAAAGCACTGTGACCGCACTTGTTAGTCTTATTCGTTTCGTCTGCGCGGCTGCTCCTGCAAGAACTACAGCTGGAGAAGATGCGGCAAAGTCTTCGCGATGATGCTCACCGACACCAAAGACATCTAGACCGACTTGATCGGCTAATATAATTTCCTCAACTACTTCACGTATTCTCTTCGCATGGCTTACCACTTTTCCGGTTTCTACATCGGGTGTGGTCTCTACAAATGTACTAACACCAATTTCCATAAAAGCCTCCTTAATTATTTGCCATCCACTACTTCTTTAAAAATCTCATAAGAACGTTTTTGCTTATCTCGATCGTAAATATAGGACACAGCCATTAATTCATTAACGTTATACTTCTCTTGGAAATCGGTTAATTGTTGTTTAATCGATTCTTTGCTACCCATGAATGTTACACTCGACATCGACATAGCGATTTCTTTTTCTTGTGGACTCCAAATCGAATCCATGTCTTCCACTGGTGGACTTAACGGTGTTTGAGAATTACGTACAACATTTAGGAAAAATTGCTTCATCGTTGTTGATTCATATTGGGCCTCTTCATCACTTTCAGCAGCAATTACGTTTAAACAAACCATCATATATGGAGCATCCAAATATTCGGATGGCTCAAATCGACTGCGATAAATCGAGATTGCTTCCTCCATATGTCTTGGAGCGAAGTGGGAAGCAAATGCATAAGGCAAGCCTAATTTCGCCGCTAAGTAAGCTGAATCTGTCGATGATCCAAGGATATAAATCGGTACATTCGTGCCAACTCCAGGATAGGCTTTGACGTAACTTTGACGTTCCTCAGGTCCAAAATAAGTAATCAGTGCATTCACATCATCAGGAAACGTATAGACTGTATCGTTTTTTGATCGTCGAAGAGCATTTGCTGTCATCATGTCTGTTCCAGGAGCGCGTCCAAGTCCAAGATCAATTCTCTCAGGGTACATCGTTGCCATCGTTCCAAATTGCTCAGCAACTACTAATGGAGAATGGTTCGGCAGCATAATTCCACCCGAACCTACCTTAATCTTCTTTGTATGCTCTAACGTATGTTTAATTAAAATTGGTGTTGCTGAACTAACAAGGGTCGGCATATTATGGTGTTCCGCTATCCAATAACGACTATATCCCATTTCTTCTGTCACTTGGGCTAAATCGACCATCGAATCAATCGCTTCTTTTGCAGTCTGTCCTTTCCGAATGGGAGCTAAATTTAAAACAGATACAGGTATTTGTATATTTGACATGTAATTTATCCTTTCTTGCTGAAGTTACAAACCTATAGTAACAATTTCTAAATACGAAACAAAATAATTTGCTTATTTTGTTAAAGTAAGCAAATCCACCTAAATTTTTCATCATTTCCTCACTTTATGTTGTCTATGTTTTTAAAAATACACGACAATGATTGCTTAATTTGCTCATGATTGTTTTAATCAAATTACGTAGATAAATTGTAACCTTGAGGTGACGTTTATGGCTTTGCTTTATATTATTATAATCGTGGCATTTATCGATACTTTTTCACAGCTACCGATTATTGCTCCCTTTGCTATAAGTTTGGGAGCTACACCTATGTTAGTCGGCATTATTATTGGTCTCTATTCTTTTTCAAATATTATTGGAAATATTGTATCCGGGTACTGGATCGATCGAAGTGGACCTAAAATAGTTTTATGTGTGGGAATGATCTTCGTTGGAATCGTGCTGTTCTTCTATTCTATTGTGACAACACCGCAACAGTTAGTCTACGTTCGTTTTTTTCATGGGCTAGCCGGGGGGTTGATCGTCCCTGCAGCATTTACGTATTTAGGTTCGAGAAAAACGTCTGAGTCAAAAGGCCGGATTATGGCTTTTTCTGGAGCTTCTGTTGGAATTGCCGCTATTGCAGGCCCGGCACTTGGGGCGATTATTAGTGGAAGATTCGGGTATGATTATTTATTTTTCATGCTTACCGTTCTTATGATAGGATGTGCGGTACTTGCTATCTTTTTTGTAAAAGAGCTTCAAGTTATCAGCTCTAAGGCAGCGTCTCCTCAGATAACTTCTCTTAAGCTGACAAAACCGATGCTTTTTTCATACACATCAATCTTTTTATTAATGTTCACATTAGGAATTCTCACATTCGCTTTGCCGTTAAAAGTAGAAGAACTGCAACTAAGCGCCGAATTAACCGGCCCATTATTAAGTGTATTTGGACTGGTAGCTATCCTTATCTTTGTTCTTCCAACGAACGTACTTTTTGATAAATGGAATAACGTCCATCTAATGACTATTGGGCTAGTAATAATATGTGGGGCTTTAGTGAGCTTATCTCTCTCTGCTTCCTTTATTCATTTGCTGCTTGCAATGATGATTTATGGAGGTGGTTTTGCTTTTATTTTCCCATCGACTAGCGCGACGGTTGTCGAGCACTCCGGAGAAGCAAAACGCGGTAAAGCATTTGGCCTGTTTTACGCATGTTTTTCTTTTGGTGTTATTACTGGGTCATTTTTTGCTGGAGCTTTAGCTGTATCACCTTCTTTTTTGTTTTTAATTGGCGCCTTATGTTTGTTGCTGATTGTTATACTTTTGTATCTTTTTAGTTGGAAACCTGTTATTTGAGGAAAAGTAACTGAAAAAGTGCTATGGAAATGAGGTCCATAGCACTTTTAGTTATATCCATCGTTGAGGATACGTCCTGCTTTCAAACAACACGCTTTTGAATACGAGTTCTCTACATATCATTACTTTGAATTTATTTGTATGTCCAAGCTTTGCTTCTCATCATTACTCAGTAATTGCTCTGCCATCGGAAACAAAATTTCTTCTTCCTTCATAAAATGGCCTTGTAATATATGAAATGCTTCATTATAAAGTTGAGTCATTTGAATGAGCTCGTTAATGGTTACTTCTGCTTCTAACTGAGATGTTTTTTCTAGAAACGTTCGTAAATTACTTTTTGCTTGATCATGCTCATATTCCATTACAGCAATAGGGCCTACATCTTTCCCCGTGTATTTGGCCACCATGGGAAATAACACTCCCTCTTCTTTTTCAGAGTGGGGATCCAACTGACTAACAAACTGAACGATTCCATCTCGTAAATTTTCCAACTGCTCCTTCATCTTTTCACTATCTTTTTCCTCTTCTATTGAAACCGATAAATTGTACAAAAACTCCATTTGCTCGCGTAATGGTTTATGTTCTTCTTTCAATGTTCTAAGTGGGCGACACAATTCGATTGAAGCGTTACCTGCTAATCCACAAATATGTTCCATATGAATACCTCCTTTTTTATAAGGGTATCAGAGAAACTTTGTGGAGGTTGTGATGACGGTCACACTTAACTTAATACCCCCTCCCACACAAAAAGCATGCGCCCTTCCCCCAAGGCGCATGCTCCTACATTTAAACTCACAAATATATATAAACCAATTCTTCTTCGACGTCTACCTTATACTTCTTCACACAACCTACATCTGGTGCTTGCACTTGCCCATCATTCACGTTAATTTTCCAATCGTGTAGGGGGCAAAACACATGCTCACCGCTGACGATTCCTTCCGATAGCGGCCCTCCTTTGTGAGGACAGCTATTTTGAATCGCTTTTACAGACCCATCTCTTTGTTTAAAAAGCGCAATCTCTTCTCCATCTACATTTACCCTTTGCCCGATTCCAACCGTTAAATCTGACAGTGCAGCCACTTCTATCTTTTTTATTGTATCTATTTTACTCATCGTCTCCCCCTAGTATTAAAAA
>NZ_JAKRYL010000010.1 GCF_023555415.1 Halalkalibacter alkaliphilus
AACTTCTTGAAATACTCCATGTCCCCCTGTGAGACGAGCTTCTTTTTTTCGTAAACTTCACAGAGTGCTTCTAAGAATAGTATCGTGCCTTCTAGTAGAAGAAAAGAAGTGAGTCCGGACCCTTTCTCTTCGTAACGCAACGTGAATTACTTCTAAAGAACAACTTCATGAATAATCCCCCCCGAAGAAGAGAAATGGCGAGCCAGGACGTTGCCACGCAGGGCACGCTCCGCATGAAAATAGGAGAGACGGACATACGCTGTACATATTAGTAGAGCGCCCGGAGGAACAGCATCTTCCTCGAATGAGTCGATGGTTACTACGTGATTATACTTCTCTGAAAAAACATCATGTCCCCCTGTGAGACGAGCTTCTTTTTTTTCGTAAACTTCACAGAGTGCTTCTAAGAATAGTATCGTGCCTTCCTAGTAGAAGAAAAGAAGTGAGTCCGAACCCTTTCTCTTCGTAACGCAACGTGAATTACTTCTAAAGAACAACTTCATGAATAATCCCCCCCGTAGAAGAGAAAGGGTGAGCCAGGACGTTTCCAGGCGGGCACGCTCCGCATGAAAATAGGAGAGACGGAGATACGCTGCATAATAGTAGTGAGCCCGAAGGAACAGCATCTTCCTCGAATAAGCCGATGGTTACAACGTGAAAAGACATCTTGAAAAACTCCATGTCCAATCACCCCCGTAGAAGAGAAAGGGCGAGTCAGGACGTTGCCAAGCAGAGGGTGCTCAAACTAAGAGATGATTGATTGTTATTGTCTAAAAAAAGAGGACAAATAAACAGAAATAACACTCCGACAGAAAATCAAAGAGAACCGACAGTAAATTCACTACTTTGGACAGTAAATCCTCCACTTTCGACAGAATATCCCTCAATTAGGCCAGTAAGGCGTTATGTGCCTCACTTTTTAACACTATATAGGCGTAGTACTTCACCAAACAAAATCGATACAAGAAAAATGTGGGCTTAAAAAATGAAAAAGTCTCCTCTGTACAAAGAAACTCTGTATTGAACAGTAGATTCCACCTCTTAAGATGTAATCCCACCGTATATTCCTAGTTGCAATGACAAAATTTAAGATTGACTATGAATAAAGTTGGGAAGCTATGACAAACAAAGAGGAAGTAATCACATTAATTGACGAAAACTCAAACCAAATAGAGCAACTCCTTAACCAAAAAATTGATATTTGGTTAGAGCATGTTTTATTTACAGGTTTTTGGTGGCTTGGAGTAGCCTTATCCATTGTTCCATGGCTGATTTGGTTTATCTTCAGAAATAACCAAAGTACTGATCGTTTACTGTACGTAGGTTTTTTTGTTATGGTCACTGCTCTTATCCTTGATGTACTAGGATCTCAATTTGGTTTATGGCATTACAGGTATAACGTGATCCCTATAGTACCTAGCTTTCTTCCTTGGGACATCGCTTTAATGCCTGTAACAATCATGTTCTTTTTACAAATTAAGCCTAATATAAATCCGTTGATGAAAGCTGTTTTATTTGCTCTAGTCGCATCATATATTGCTGAACCGTTCTTTACCTGGTTAGAAATATATCAACCGAAAACTTGGCGTTATAGTTACTCAGTTCCCATACAAATCATCATTTATTTAATTGCACATTTTATAAGTCGGAGAAATTGTTTTTCCAAGTTAGATTGAGCAAAAAAGAGACTAAATCACGTAACTCACTCAATTTTTTTTCCTCTTGTTCCACTTCAATATAATGAATGCTCTTAAATCCGAGAAATTATTTTTCCATTGTACTCCAGTGACGAAAAGACCGAGGGCACTGAAAGGTCCTTTTTAGCGGGTTCGAGGAAGCAGCAATGGCTCCACACGTTGCGCGCCTGCTATGAGAAACCCACTCATAGCAGGCTTTAAGACAAAGCGACGGTTCCGCTCATTGCTTAAAGACCAAGAGGTAAGTATCTACTATCTCTTGGTCTTTTTACAATCCATTATCATGCATGATTACCCAATATTTGGTGAAGCTAACGGTAAATTATACGTTAAGGCTAGGTGAGTTTATGCCATCCATTGTTTCCGTAAGTACATTTGAGCCCCCGTATACGTTAAATCAACAAACAACCACTGAATTTGCTAGAGAGCTTTTTACGGATAGCTATGATGATATTGAACGGTTACTGAAGGTGTTTGCTAATGGCCAAATTGAGGAACGTCAATTTTCTGTTCCGATGAATTGGTTTGAAAGCGATCATTCATTACGAGAAAAGAACGATTTATATATTGAGCTGGCTACTTCCTTTTGTGTGGAAGCCATTCAGAAATGTCTTTATAACCAAGTATTCTTAAAAGAAAAAATAGAAGAAAAAGACGTTGATGCTATCATTTTAGTTTCTAGTTCAGGTATGGCAACTCCTAGTTTGGATGCAAGAATCATGAATCACCTTCCGTTCTCTCCACATACAAAAAGAATCCCTTTATGGGGGCTTGGGTGTGCAGGGGGAGCTGCAGGAGTGAGTCGAGCCTATGAATATTGCAAAGCATTTCCAAACGAGAATGCATTAGTTGTTTGTGTAGAGCTTTGCAGTCTAACATTCCAGAGAAATGATCATTCCAAAAGCAACCTTGTGGGAACATCTTTGTTTGCCGATGGAGTGGCATGTGCATTCGTTATAGGAGATAGATCCGAACTAAGTAGTAAAGTGAAAAAAGAAATACTGCCGAGCATATTGTCTAGCCAGTCGACGTTAATGCCCCATTCAGAAGATGTAATGGGGTGGAATATCAAAGATTCAGGGTTACATGTCGTCTTTTCAAGAGATATACCAACCATAATTAAAGATTGGCTAGGTCCGAATGTAACAAATTTTCTTGAGAAAAATCAAATCGGAATGAAGGAAATTACTTCATTTATTGCTCATCCAGGTGGGAAGAAAGTACTCGAAGCTTACGTAGAAACGTTAAAACTAGATGAGGCAATGACGAATGTTTCAAAAGAGGTTCTTAGACATCATGGCAATATGTCATCGCCAACAGTTCTTTATGTATTGGAGAAATTTATGCTGCAGAACCATTCTGATAGTGAACTCGGTCTCATGGCGGCTCTAGGACCTGGGTTTTGTTCGGAGTTAGTACTATTACAATGGAAGGAGATACAGTGATGCTTGCTATTTATGTGTTTATATTGGTTGTTGTTGTACAAAGAGTGGTTGAAGTAGTGATTGCTAATCGAAATGCGAAATGGATAAAAAGTCAGGGAGGTTATGAAGTAGGGAAAGATCATTATAAGCAAATAGTTGCTCTACACACCATGTTTTTTGTTTCATTATTAATAGAAGTTTCTGTCATTGATCGAAGCTTTGTTCTTTGGTCAGTTATCCCGTTACTTGTTTTTCTATTAGCTCAAATGGGGCGTGTTTGGGCGTTGTCTTCCCTAGGGAGATTTTGGAATACAAGAATTATGGTGTTACCGGGGGCGAAGGTTATAGCAAAAGGGCCATATCGATATTTGCGGCATCCTAACTATGTGATCGTTGTTACGGAAATAGCGTGTCTTCCGTTAATCTTTCAAGCTTATTGGACAGCAATCGCCTTTACGATCATAAATGCGTTCGTTCTTTCGGTTCGAATTAAGATGGAGGAAGCGGCTCTTGAGGAAGCTACAAACTACCAGGAAGTGTTTGAAAAGCATAAGAGATTCATTCCTAGCTCAAATTATGAAGACTAGAAAGCGCTTCACTAATTTGAGCTTTCTAACATAGTATCAATAATTCTTGATGTACTTTAGTTAGGAAGATATGATAAATAAACAGGTAGTTTTAGGGAATGGAGGAACAATATTGGCCAAAAAAAGAAAAGAACGGTTTGAAGTAGGAGAATCAGAAACGATTGAAGCTTGTCTAGATCGAATGAAAGAAGCGGGATACCAACCTGTAAAAAGGATAGAAAAGCCTATTTTTAAAGAAGAAAAGGTTAACTCTAATAAGGAATACGTACCAATCCGCCAGCAGATTATTTTTGAAGGGATTTTAGTAGAAGGCGAACAATAAAAAGTCTGACATTTTTAATGTTCGACATTTTGTTGACAGTAACATAGGATGCTTGTAAGATATACCTATAAGAACGAACGAAAAACGAAATACGCCTCATATAATCTTGGAGATATGGTCCATAAGTTTCTACCTGACTACCCTAAATAGTCAGACTATGAGGGAAAGCGGGAGATACTGAGAAGTTATTTTCTCTGTATCGATGAAAAGCGTAGGTGCAGCTTCCTTTCTCTCAAAATGAGTAGATTAGAAAGTTGTTCTGCGCTTTTTTAATGTCATAATTTAAACAGGATAAAGATAAGTAGTGGAGGAGAGCGACGATGAATCCAAAAATTGGTGTCATAATGGGAAGTACTTCTGACTGGGATACAATGAAAGCTGCATGTGACGTTCTTGATGAGTTAGAAATTGCGTATGAGAAGAAAGTAGTTTCAGCGCACCGGACTCCGGATCTCATGTTTCAATATGCTGAGGAAGCTAGGGACAGAGGCTTAAAGGTCATTATTGCCGGTGCAGGTGGGGCGGCTCATTTGCCAGGAATGGTTGCAGCGAAGACGACAGTACCTGTCATTGGTGTTCCTGTTCAATCGAAAGCATTACAAGGTCTTGATTCCTTACTATCGATTGTCCAAATGCCAGGAGGTGTTCCTGTTGCCACTGTAGCGATAGGCAAAGCGGGTGCTACGAATGCTGGCTTGCTTGCAGCTCAAATGCTAGGTGCTTACGAGACTGAAGTTGCTGATCGCTTAGAAGCAAGACGAGAAAAAACAAAGCAAGCTGTTCTAGAAAGTAGTGATCAACTATGAGTCGAATCGTTACCCCTGGAGCAACAATAGGGATTATCGGTGGTGGCCAACTTGGGAGAATGATGGCAACTGCTGCTAAGCAAATGGGCTACCGGATAGCTGTTTTAGAGCCAACAGAGGATTCACCTTGTGGACAAGTTGCTGATATAGTAATTGAAGCTGCCTATGATGATGTTACCGGCGCTAAAAAGCTTGCTGAAGTATCAGATGTGATCACTTATGAATTTGAAAATATTGATGAAAAAACAGCAAATTGGCTGACAGAGCAAGCAGATTTCCCACAAGGTGCAAAGGTATTAGGGATTACTCAGCATCGTTTAAGAGAGAAGGAAGCTATTCAAAATTTAGGGATTCCAGTTGCTCCTTTTCAGGCCATTCATTCACTAGATGATATAGAAGAGGCAGCAGAAAAGCTTGGCTTCCCAGCTGTGCTAAAAACATGCCGTGGTGGTTATGACGGCAAGGGACAAAGAGTAGTTCATGATATAGAGCAACTGAAGCAAGGGGCAGAAGAATTACTGAAAAATAGTGAATGTGTGCTAGAGGCTTGGATTCCTTTTTCGCTAGAACTTTCGGTAATCGTTACACGCTCACGAAACGGAGAGACATCGGTCTTTCCTGTATCGGAAAATGAACATCGAGACAATATTCTCTACCGCTCTCATGTTCCAGCTCGAATTGATGAGACGGTAAGTGAGCAAGCGAAGGATATGGCCTTAAAGATTGTAACAGGGTTAGACGTCGTTGGAACACTTGCTGTAGAGCTTTTTATGCTTGAGGATGGCAGATTATATACTAATGAACTCGCACCACGTCCACATAATTCTGGTCATTATACGATTGAAGCATGCAAAACGTCACAATTTGAACAGCATATAAGAGCTGTGTGTGGCTTGCCACTTGGATCTACTCAATTATGGTCTCCTGTTGTTATGGAGAACATTCTTGGTGAGGATTTAGAAGGTGTACTTCAATCCGTTTCCAATATAAATGATGTGAAACTTCATCTTTATGGTAAAAAAGAAGCGAAAGTAAAAAGAAAAATGGGTCACTTGACGGCAACAGCTAACTCAGTAGAGGAAGCATGTGAGAAGATAGAGCGACTGCATCAGGTTAATATCCTTAAATAATACAATTAGATAAAAGCGGAGGCTGGTTATAGATGATCGAACGTTATACTCGCCCTGAAATGGGAGCTATTTGGACAGAGGAAAACAGATTTCAAGCTTGGTTGGAAGTAGAAATTGTTGCTTGTGAAGCTTGGGCAGAACTTGGAGAAATTCCAAAAGAAGATGTGAAGAAAATTCGCGAAAATGCAAGCTTTGATATTAATCGTATTAACGAAATTGAGCTAGAAACTCGCCATGATGTAGTTGCCTTTACACGTGCCGTTTCTGAAACGTTAGGCGAAGAAAGAAAATGGGTTCACTATGGCTTAACGTCAACAGATGTTGTTGATACAGCTCTATCTTATCTATTAAAACAAGCTAATGAGATTTTACTTGCTGACATCGAACGTTTTATTGAGATATTAGGAAATAAGGCAAAAGAACATAAATACACAATTATGATGGGACGTACACATGGTGTTCACGCAGAGCCAACTACGTTTGGTCTAAAGCTCGCATTATGGTATGAAGAAATGAAGCGTAATTTAGAACGTTTCAAGCATGCAGCTGAAGGAGTACGCGTTGGAAAGCTTTCTGGAGCTGTTGGTACATTTGCAAATATTGATCCATCAATTGAAGCATTCGTATGTAAAAAACTTGGCCTAGAAGCAGCACCAATTTCTACTCAAACTTTGCAACGTGACCGTCATGCCGAATATCTAGCAGCTTTAGCACTTATTGCTACTTCAATTGAAAAGTTTGCTGTTGAAGTTCGTGGTTTGCAAAAGAGTGAAACAAGAGAAGTAGAAGAGTTCTTTGCAAAAGGGCAAAAAGGTTCGTCAGCTATGCCACATAAACGTAACCCTATTGGTTCGGAAAATATGACGGGACTAGCTCGAGTGATTCGTGGCTACATGATGACAGCGTATGAGAATGTTCCATTATGGCATGAGCGTGATATTTCTCATTCATCTGCTGAGCGTATCATTCTTCCAGATGCAACGATTGCTTTAAATTACATGCTAAATCGTTTCGGAAATATTGTTAAGAATTTGACGGTATTTCCTGAAAACATGAAGCGTAACATGACTCGCACGTATGGGTTAATTTACTCTCAACGTGTTCTCCTTTCTTTAATTGACAAAGGGATGGTTCGTGAAGAGGCATATGACTTAGTTCAACCAAAAGCAATGGAAGCTTGGGAAAAAGGTATTCAATTCCGTGAATTAGTTGAAGCGGAAGAGAGAATTACAAGTGTGTTAACTCCTGATGAAATTGAAGAATGTTTCAACTATGAACACCATATGAAGCATGTAAGTACGATTTTTGCAAGAGTTGGCTTAGAAGACTAATAAAGAAAGAGGGCTTGTCCCTCTTGTATATAAAAAATTCCAATATTTCAGTTTTTGGAGGTTGAATCATGGAAAAAGGCGTTTTGCTATATGAAGGAAAAGCAAAGCAAATCTATCAAACAGGTAATACAGACGAGCTTTGGGTTAGCTATAAAGATGATGCTACTGCATTTAATGGCGAGAAAAAAGAAACACTAACAGGAAAAGCTAGACTGAATAACGAGATTACTTCTTTAATCTTTTCTTACTTAAATGACAATGGCGTTGACAGCCACTTTATAAAAAGGCTCTCGGAAACAGAACAGCTAGTAAAGAAAGTAGAGATTATTCCACTGGAAGTAGTTGTTCGAAACGTAGTCGCAGGCAGTATGGCAAAGCGTCTTGGAATTGAAGAAGGAACAGCGCTTGAACAGCCAATTGTCGAGTTTTATTACAAAGACGACGCACTTGGAGATCCACTAGTTACAGAAGATCATATTGCAATTTTAAATGCAGCAACAAGCTCTGATTTAACAATCCTTAAAGAGAAAGCATTGGAAGTAAACAAACATTTGATTAATTTATTCGATAACATGAATGTACGCTTAATTGACTTCAAATTAGAATTTGGGCGTACAAGTGACAATGAGATTTTGCTTGCAGATGAAATTTCACCTGATACTTGTCGACTTTGGGATAAAGATACAAATCAACGTTTTGACAAAGATCTATTTAGAAGAAATTTAGGAAGCTTACAAGAAGGTTACCAAGAAATCTTATCACGCTTAGGAGGCGCATCATGTACAAAGTAAAAGTTTACGTTACGTTAAGAGAAAGTGTTCTAGATCCACAAGGAGGAGCTGTGAAACGTGCTCTTCACACAATGGAGTACAAAGAGGTTGAAGAAGTACGCATCGGTAAATACATGGAGCTTACAGTAAACAGTACTGATAATGTGGAACAACGTATTGATGAAATGTGTTCAAAATTACTTGCTAATACAGTGATTGAAGATTATCGTTTTGAAATCGAGGAGGTTGTTCCTTCATGAAATTTGCAGTAATTGTTTTTCCTGGTTCGAACTGTGATTCAGATATGTTCTTTGCGATTCAGGATGCCCTGCAAGAAGAAGTGGCTTATGTTCGCCATGACGAAACATCTTTAGAAGGCTTTGATGGAGTTCTTTTGCCAGGTGGATTTTCATACGGTGATTACCTTCGTTCTGGAGCGATTGCTTGTTTCTCACCTATCATGGATGCAGTGAAGAAATTTGCAGAAGAAGGAAAGCCAGTTCTTGGGGTTTGTAACGGATTTCAAATGCTTCTTGAATTAGGACTGCTCCCAGGTGCGATGAAGCGTAACGACGGATTAAAGTTCATTTGCCGTCCGACGGAACTAAAAGTTGAAAACAATGAGACGTTGTTTACAACAGGGTATGAAAAGGGCGAAGTCATCACAATTCCAGTAGCACACGGTGAAGGTAACTATGAATGTGATGAAAAGACATTAGAGGCATTAGAAGCAAATAATCAAGTTGTGTTCCGTTATGAACAAGCTATCAACGGATCAAAAGCCGATATTGCAGGAATTACAAACGAACGTGGAAATGTACTCGGAATGATGCCACACCCTGAACGTGCTGTGGAAGCATTACTTGGCGGCGACGATGGTCTGCGTTTATTTCAATCGATTGTAAGAAATTGGAGGGAATCTCATGTCACTACTTCTTGAACCAACAGCTGAGCGCGTGAAAGAGGAGAAGCTTTACCGCGAAATGGGTTTAACAGATGATGAATTTGCAATGATTGAGGAGATCATTGGTCGAACACCGAACTGGACAGAAACAGGTCTTTTCTCGGTTATGTGGTCCGAGCATTGTAGTTATAAAAACTCAAAAGTTCTATTGAAAAAGTTTCCGACAGAAGGAGAACGCGTTTTGCAAGGCCCTGGTGAAGGTGCTGGTATTATTGATATTGGTGATGAACAAGCGGTTGTGTTTAAAGTTGAAAGTCATAACCACCCATCAGCAATTGAGCCATACCAAGGTGCTGCAACAGGTGTAGGTGGAATCCTTCGTGACGTATTCTCAATGGGAGCTCGTCCAATTTCACTATTAAATTCCTTACGTTTTGGTGAATTAACGTCACCGCGTGTCCGCTACTTATTTGAGGAAGTGGTTGCAGGGATCGCAGGTTATGGCAACTGTATGGGAGTGCCAACAGTAGGGGGAGAAATTCAGTTTGATCCTTGCTATGAAGGCAATCCGCTCGTCAATGCGATGTGCGTTGGTTTAATTGATCATAAAGATATTCAAAAAGGACAAGCAAAAGGTGTTGGCAACACAGTTATGTACGTAGGTGCTAGCACTGGTCGTGACGGGATCCACGGGGCAACATTCGCTTCTGAAGAACTTGGTGAAGATTCTGATGAAAAGCGTCCAGCTGTTCAAGTAGGAGATCCTTTCATGGAGAAGCTATTACTTGAAGCTTGTTTAGAGTTAATTCAAAATGATGCTCTTGTTGGAATTCAAGATATGGGAGCTGCTGGACTTACATCATCTTCTGCAGAGATGGCAAGTAAAGCTGGATCTGGTATTGAAATGAACTTAGATCTTGTTCCACAGCGTGAGCAAGGGATGACACCTTATGAGATGATGCTTTCTGAGTCTCAAGAGCGTATGTTAATCGTTGTGAAGAAAGGTCGCGAGCAAGAAATTAAAGAAATTTTTGATCGTTGGGGGTTATTATCTGCTGAAGTAGGTCATGTAACAGATGATAAGCGTCTTCGCCTTCTTCATAAAGGAGAAGTTGTTGCGGATCTTCCAGTTGATGCATTAGCAGAAGAAGCACCAGTTTACCATAAGCCATCTAGTGTTCCGGCTTACTATGAAACGTTCCAACAACAAGAAGAAAAGACTCCTGTTGTTGATGATTATAAAGAAACTCTCCTTAAGCTATTAGCTCAGCCTACGATTGCTAGTAAGGAATGGGTATATGATCAATATGATTATATGGTTCAAACAAACACAGTTGTGGAACCAGGATCAGATGCTGCTGTCGTTCGAATCCGTGGTACAAGAAAAGCTTTAGCGATGACAACAGATTGTAACTCACGCTATTTATACCTTGACCCAGAAGTTGGTGGGCAAATTGCGATTGCTGAAGCAGCACGTAACGTTGTTTGTTCTGGTGGGGTTCCACTTGGATTAACGGATGGTTTGAACTACGGAAGCCCTGACAAGCCTGAAATTTTCTGGCAGTTAGAAAAGTCTACAGACGGAATGAGTGAAGCTTGTCGTGTTCTAGAAACACCAGTCATTGGTGGTAACGTGTCTCTTTACAATGAAACAGCTGGGGTAGCTATTTATCCAACACCAGTTATCGGTATGGTTGGTCTAATTGAGGATATTGATCATATTACGACTCAAGGCTTCAAACAAGCAGGAGACGTGATCTATCTTGTTGGAGAGACAAAACCTGAATTTGGTGGAAGTGAATTACAAAAGCTAGTTGAAGGTGATATTTCAGGAAAAGCTCCTACGCTTGATCTAGAGCTAGAAAAAAGACTTCAGAAGCAACTTTTAACAGCGATTCGTTCTGGTCTTGTTGCATCAGCTCATGATGTAGCAGAAGGTGGAGTAGCGGTAGGTCTTGCTGAATGTATGACTTCGGGTGAAGTGGGTGCAACAGTTTCGTTAGCAGGTGAGACGACGGCATCTTTATTCGCGGAATCACAATCTCGCTTTATCGTAACAGTTCCAAGTGAAAAAGCAGAGCAATTTGAACAATTAGTTGCTGCTACAAAAATTGGTGAAGTAACAGATTCTAAATCTCTTGTAATTAAAAATAATGAACAAGGTGTCATTCTTGAAACAACACAGGATGAGATCGTAACGGCTTGGAAAGGAGCCATTCCATGTTTGCTGAAATCAAAGGCTTAAATGAAGAATGTGGTGTGTTTGCCATCTGGGGACATAAAGATGCTGCTCACCTAACTTATTATGGTCTTCATAGTTTACAGCATCGCGGCCAAGAAGGTGCTGGGATTGTTGCAACAGACGGAAAGCAATTAAAAGTTCATAAAGGATTGGGCTTGGTTAATGATGTGTTTAGTCCGGATGATTTTGATCAGCTAAGCGGGCATGCTGCTATTGGTCACGTTCGTTATGCGACAGCTGGAGGTGGGGGATTTGCCAATGTGCAGCCCCTGCTTTTCCGCTCACAAATGGGAAGCTTGGCCATTGCACATAACGGAAATTTAGTGAATGCCAATAGCATGAAGCATCAATTAGAGAGTCAAGGGAGCATTTTTCAATCTACATCTGATACGGAGGTAGTTGCTCATTTAATTAAGCGCAGTGGCTACAATACGTTAGAAGAACAGCTTAGAAATGCATTAGCGATGTTAAAGGGTGCCTATGCTCTAGCTGTGTTAAATGAAAAACAACTAATGGTAGCACTTGATCCAAACGGTCTTCGTCCTTTATCGATCGGTCGACTTGGTGATGCATATGTGATCGCATCAGAGACATGTGCGTTTGATCTAATTGGTGCAAAATATGAGCGCGAGGTAGAGCCAGGTGAACTTGTCATTATCGATGATAATGGTCTTCGTTCAACTAGATTTTCAGGTTCTGCTACAAGAGCAATCTGTAGTATGGAATACGTTTATTTCGCACGTCCAGATAGCAATGTTGATGAAATTAATGTTCATACATCTAGAAAAAACCTAGGGAAGCAGCTAGCAATTGAATCTCCGATTGAAGCGGATGTTGTTACAGGGGTGCCGGATTCTAGTATTTCAGCAGCAATTGGGTACGCTGAACAAGCTGGAATTCCTTACGAATTAGGGATGATTAAAAATCGTTATGTAGGGCGTACGTTTATTCAGCCATCTCAAGAGCTTCGTGAACAAGGTGTGAAAATGAAACTTTCTGCTGTGCGAGGCGTTGTAGAAGGAAAACGTGTTGTCATGATTGATGACTCGATTGTACGTGGTACAACAAGTAGAAGAATTGTGAACATGCTGCGAGAAGCTGGTGCTAAAGAGGTCCATGTGCGAATCAGTTCACCTCCAATTAAGAATCCATGCTTCTACGGAATTGATACATCGAACTCAGGTGAATTAATTGCTGCAAACCATTCTATCGAAGAAATGCGCGAAATAATGGGAGCAGATTCATTAGCCTTCTTATCAGTAGAAGGATTAAAAACGGGGATTGGTCGTTCTGATGAAACATCGAACTGTGGTCAGTGTCTAGCTTGCTTTACAGGGGAATATCCAACCGAAATTTATCCAGATACGTTACATCCATACGCAAAGGTTTAGAAGGAAGGGAGCAAGGAGAATGTCAGAAGCTTATAAAAAAGCAGGAGTCAGTCTTGAAGCAGGTTACGAAGCAGTTGAGCGAATGAAGAGTCATGTAAATAGAACACAACGTTCTGGAGTCATGGGATCACTTGGTGGTTTTGGAGGAATGTTTGATCTATCTACATTAAATCTAAAAGAGCCAGTACTTGTTTCTGGAACTGATGGAGTAGGAACAAAGCTTATGCTTGCCTTCATGCTAGATCGTCACGATACAATTGGTGTCGATGCCGTTGCGATGTGTGTAAATGATATTGTTGTTCAAGGAGCAGAGCCGCTTTACTTTCTAGATTATATTGCATGTGGCAAAGCGGTTCCTGAACGTTTAGAAGCAATCGTTAAGGGGGTAGCTGATGGCTGCGAACAAGCAGGTTGTGCCCTTGTTGGTGGAGAAACAGCAGAAATGCCTGGAATGTATAGTGAAGACGAATATGATCTAGCTGGTTTTGCAGTTGGTGCTGTTGAAAAGCAGCAAATTATCACTGGTGAAAAAATCAAACCAGGAGATGTGGTCATTGGGCTTTCATCTAGTGGATTGCACAGCAATGGTTTTTCATTAGTTAGAAAAGTTTTCCTTCATGATCATTCATTTTCTTTAAATGATCAAGTCGAGGAGTTAGGAAAAACATTAGGAGAAGAGCTGTTAACTCCAACGAAAATTTATGTTAAGCCTTTGCTCGCTTGCTTGAAGAACCATACTGTACATGGAATGGCACATATCACTGGTGGTGGATTTTATGAAAATATTCCACGTATGTTACCGGCTGGTGTTGGTGTAAGTGTAGATAACGGATCATGGCCGGTTCCTCCTATTTTTAACTTGCTTCAAAAGTATGGCGAGTTAACGGAAAAGGAGCTGTTCTCAACATTTAATATGGGGATTGGAATGGTATTAGTCGTTCCTGAGGAAGAACATATACCAGTTCTACGTACACTTGAGGAGAATGGTGAATCTGCACATATTATAGGGCGAGTAGAAGAAGGTACAGGTGTTACCATTGGGGGCATTGAGTAATGATGAAAATCGCTATTTTTGCTTCAGGGAGTGGGACGAATGCCGAAGCAATTATTCATGCTGCTAGGGACGGACTCCTTGATGTCGAAGTTGCTCTCATTGTTACAGATAAACCAAATGCGAAAGTTATTGAAAGAGCGAATCTGTTTAACATTCCCTGTTTCATTGCTGATCCAAAAACGTATGAAACGAAGGCTGACTTTGAACAAGATGTCATACGTGAATTGGGAAAATGTGGAGTCTCATTTGTTGTGTTAGCGGGGTATATGAGGTTAATAGGTCCTACGTTGCTAAATGCATATGAAGGAAGGATGGTTAATATTCATCCTTCCTTGCTTCCTTCTTTTCCTGGGTTAGATGCGATTGGACAAGCGTTTAAAGCAAAGGTAAAGATTACAGGAGTTACCATTCATTACGTCGATGCGGGTATGGATACGGGTGAAATTATTGCACAGGAACCAGTTCGAATTGAGGAAGATGACACGGTTGATTCCTTACAAAAGAAAGTCCAGGCAGTTGAACACGAACTATATCCTAAAACAATTCAAACAATCATAGATCGTACGAAAGAGGTTGGGTAATTGATGAGTAAAAGAAGAGCGTTAGTAAGTGTTTCAAATAAGGAAGGCATTGTTGAGTTTGTCGAAGCTCTTGTCGCAAAAGGCTTTGAAGTAGTTTCTACTGGAGGAACAAAGAAAGCTCTACAAGAGGCTGGAGTACCTGTTATTGGTATCTCGGAAGTAACAGGGTTCCCAGAAATTTTAGATGGTCGAGTGAAAACTCTTCACCCGAATATCCATAGCGGGTTGCTTGCGATGAGAGAGCGTGCTGAGCATCAAGATCAACTAGCTGAACATAATATTTCACCTATTGATTTAGTAGTCGTTAACTTGTATCCATTCAAAGAGACGATTGCAAAGCCAAATTGTACATTTGCAGATGCAATTGAGAACATTGATATTGGCGGACCGAGTATGCTTCGTGCAGCAGCAAAGAATCATCAGCATGTAACCGTTGTTGTTGATCCGAAAGATTATCCAACTGTAATTGATGAACTTTCTAATGAGCAAGATGTAACGGTCGAAACGAAGCGTCGCTTAGCTGCGAAAGTATTTAGACATACAGCAGCTTATGATGCATTAATTGCTGAATATTTAACAGAAGCTGTAGGTGAAGAAGAGCCTGAAACATTTACAGTGACATATGAGCGTAAGCAAGGTTTACGTTATGGAGAAAACCCTCATCAAAAGGCAACATTCTTTAAAAAGCCTTTAGCTGATGAAAGCTCGATTGCTAGCGCAGTTCAACTTCACGGAAAGGAACTTTCATATAACAACATTCATGATGCTGATGCAGCTCTTGCTATAGTAAAAGAATTTGCTGAGCCGGCTGTTGTGGCAGTTAAGCATATGAATCCATGTGGGGTTGGTACAGGTGAGTCCATTGAACAAGCTTATGGGCGTGCATATGAAGCTGATCCGGTTTCGATTTTTGGTGGTATAGTCGCTGCAAACCGCGAAATTGATGAGGCAACGGCAGTGAAAATGAAGGATATTTTCCTTGAGATTATTATCGCTCCTTCTTTTACACAAGAAGCACTTGATGTTTTAACAGCAAAGAAAAATTTACGTCTGTTAACTGTTCCAATGACTAAGCAAGAGCAACCTGAAGCCATGCTAACATCGATTCATGGTGGTCTTTTAGTTCAAGATGAAGATCATTATGGAATCGACGAAGCAACAATTTCAATCCCAACAGACCGCAAGCCAACTGATGCAGAATGGGAAGCTCTTAAATTAGCGTGGAAAGTTGTTAAACATGTGAAATCAAATGCAATTGTATTAACAAATGGACAAATGACTGTCGGTGTTGGAGCTGGACAAATGAACCGTGTTGGTGCTGCTGATATTGCTATTACGCAAGCTAGTGAGCGAATTGAGGGAGCTGTAATGGGTTCTGATGCCTTTTTCCCAATGGGAGACACTGTAGAACTTGCGGGTAAAGCAGGTGTAACAGCTATTATTCAACCAGGCGGTTCAATCCGTGACGAAGAATCCATTGAAATGGCTAATAAATACGGAATTGCTATGGTTATGACAGGAGTAAGACACTTTAAACATTAAAGGAGTGTTCAAATGAAAGTTCTTATTATTGGTAGTGGCGGTCGCGAACATGCCATTGCTTGGAAAGTTGCCCAAAGCAATCAGGTTTCAGAAGTGTTTGTTGCACCAGGAAATGAAGGAATGGTTGATGTAGCAACACCAGTTCAGATTAATGAAAATGATTTTGATGGACTTATTGCTTTTGCAAAAGAACAAGAGATTGGATTAACGATCGTAGGTCCAGAGGTTCCTTTACTTGGAGGAGTTGTTGATAGATTCCAAGAAGAAGGACTGCGTATCTTTGGCCCGAAAAAAGAGGCTGCTATGTTAGAAGGTAGTAAATCTTTCGCCAAATCGATTATGAAAAAATACAATATCCCAACTGGAAGCTATGAAACATTCACGAATTATGATGAGGCTGTTGCTTATGTGAAAAAGCAAGGAGCACCAATCGTGATAAAAGCTGATGGATTAGCAGCTGGAAAAGGCGTTGTTGTAGCAATGACGGAAGAGGAAGCGATCAATGCTCTTTCTTCCATGTTAAAGGATCTTGTGTTTGGGGAGGCAAGTGCACAAGTTGTTATTGAAGAGTATTTAGAAGGTGAAGAACTTTCCCTGATGGCATTCGTTCATCATGACACAGTTATTCCTATGGTTGGCGCTCAAGATCATAAGAGAGCACTTGACGGTGATCAAGGTCCAAATACAGGAGGAATGGGAGCATACTCACCAGTGCCGCAATTTTCTAGTGAGGATGTTACTGAAGCGGTAGAAAAAGTTCTTCAGCCAACAGCGGATGCTTTAATAAAAGAAGGGACTCCATTTACAGGAATTTTATATGCTGGATTAATGATGACGTCAGCCGGGCCAAAAGTAATTGAGTTTAATACTCGATTTGGTGACCCGGAAACACAAGTTGTCTTGCCTCGTTTAAATTCGGACCTGGTAGAAGTGTATACATCTTTATTAGATGGAAAAACACCTACATTAGAATGGTCAGAAGATGAAGTGGTAGGTATTGTTTTAGCAAGTGAAGGATATCCTGTGTCCTATAAAAAAGGGACAGTTATTGAGGGATTAGAGGAGCTTGAAGAAGACATGCTAGTCTTCCATGCGGGTACAAAAAAGGAAGAAGGCAAGTGGAAAACGAACGGTGGGCGAGTTTTGTTAATTGCAACAAAAAAAGCGTCATTGCTAAAAGCGCAACAACGTGTGTATGATCAAGTGAAAAAAGTAAGTACAGACGGCTTATTTTATCGTAAAGATATCGCGCATAAAGCTATTTCGCGCGTCTCTTCCTCATAAACAAATAAATAAGAGCAACGATACTTCCAATGACCATAATATAAATGAAAAGAGTGTCAGTTGCATATTCCTGAATATTAAACATAGCGATTTCCTCCTAAAAAGATTGAATCATAAGCCGTATAAGATCACATACTTGGATCTTATACGGCTTCATTTTGTTTTACATATTACTCACTGTGACTGTCATGATGACAAGCATGATCTTGCATCGTTTCCATTTTCTGCTCAGCTAAGTAAGTTAGAGGGCAGAATCTTGTAATCCCTTCTGCAGCTTTCATACTCCCACAGACTGCTGCAAAAAGAGGTACATTATCGTTTGGTCTTTTAACAAGTTTTGAGGTAGACCAAGCAAGGATTGTGAAACCCATTGTGATACGACATAATGCATCTACACGACCGATATTTGGTTTCATAATTAGATCCACCTTTCACATGTTTGTCAATCTTCCAATTATTTTTGTTAAGATATTTAACAAAGTAGTGAGCGAATTCCCAGATTTGTGGTACTATTATAAAAAAGGAAATGATGAAATGGGTGATGACAGGATGACTGAGAGACTTTACCGCTGGACAAAACAACGATTACGGCAGCAATTAGCTGTAGTAAAAGGAGAAAAATCTCCTTCACTTGTCCTCCGAAATGCAACATATTTAAATTTTGCACGCCGAAAATGGCTTACGGCTAATATATGGATATCTGAAGACCGCATCGTATACGTAGGAAATGAAATGCCTGCGAAGTTAACTGATACAGAGATTGTTGATTGTGATAACAAATTGGTTGTACCAGGATATATTGAGCACCATGCTCACCCGTTTCAACTTTATAATCCCCATAGCTTCGCTAAGTATGCGTCAGGAAGAGGGACAACAACACTGATCAATGATAATCTAATGTTTTTTTTACATCTTGAAAAAAAGAAAGCGCTTACTTTGATTGAAGCTCTTGATGAGTTGCCGGCTTCTATGTATTGGTGGTCGCGCTATGATGCGCAAACGGAACTTCGAGATGAAGAACCATTAACGAATTCAAAAATGAAGGAATGGTTAGAGCATCCTCTTGTGTTACAAGGGGGAGAGTTGACTTCTTGGCCTAAAGTGTTAGAAGGTGATGATTCTACGCTTCACTTAATGCAAGAAACGACAAGACTCCGTAAACCGATTGAAGGGCATTTGCCAGGTGCTTCAGAGAGAACGTTAGCACAAATGGCACTTTTAGGTGTTACATGCGATCATGAAGCTATGACTGGAGAAGAGGCAGTAAGACGTCTAGACTTAGGGTATACTACGTCGTTACGACACTCTTCAATCCGCCCTGATTTACCTAAGTTGCTTAAGGAAATGCAAGAGCTGGGGGTTGATTATTTCGAAAGGTGTCTTATGACCACAGATGGTTCTCCACCTGCTTTTTATGAAAAAGGAGTAATGGATCAATTAATTAAGATCGCATTAGAAAGTGGATTAGACCCAATTGACGCATATTCAATGGCTAGTTATAACGTGGCGAAATATTACCATATTGATCATAAGCTTGGAATGATTGCTCCAGGTAGAATTGCACATATCAATATTCTTGATGATATTAACAATCCGTTACCAAGCTCTGTTTTAGCAAAAGGGAAATGGGTTGTTAGAGACGGGGAGCATATTGATCAGTTTGGCGATTTTCCGTGGGAAGATTACGGAATAGAGCCATTTAAGATTGATTGGAATTTATCGGAAGATGATCTCCATTTTTCGATGGCAATGGGAATTGAAATGACAAATTCCGTTATTTTAAAACCGTATCAAATCCCGATTGAAAGTACAGATAAAGTATTAAGTACCGATCACGATGAGAGCTTCTTTGTGATGATTGATAAATATGGAAAGTGGCATATTGCTACAATGATTAAAGGTTTTGCCACACATGTATCAGGTTTTGCTAGTTCGTTTTCCAATACAGGTGACGTAATTCTTATTGGAAAAAATGTTTCAGACATGATTGCTGCTTTTAATGCTTTAAAAGAGCAAGGTGGAGGAATGACCTTGGTTGAAGATGGAAAACTTATTGGTCAAATACAATTAGAGATATTTGGAACATTATCTACAAAGTCGATGGAAGGCGTTATGGAAGATGAGAAGAAATTTGTCACCTTATTACGTGATCGCGGCTACAAATTTGAGGATCCAATTTATAGCCTGTTATTCTTCTCGTCAACACATCTTCCATATATCCGTGTCACACAAAGAGGAATTTATGATGTGAAAAAGAAAACGGTACTCTTTCCTGCGATTATGCGTTAAACTAAGAAAGGACACTTTTTTAGTTTAGTGAGTTAATTGAAAAAAGGTCGTGTAATGATGAAGAAGTTATGGAAATTCCCCCTTTTGTTAACTGCTTTTTTAATAGTAGGGGGATGCAGTAATAATGGTCAAATAGAAGAAGAGACAGAGACAGAGACAGTGGAAGAAGTATTTGTGGAAGAGGAGCTGGCTGAGGCTCCTTCCTATACATATCCACTTAGTGGCATGGAAGCAGAGGAAGAGGCTACTCACCGTATCATTAGCGTATTGATTAACAATGACCCTGCTGCACGTCCACAAACTGGTTTAAGCCAAGCAGATATTGTTTACGAGTTATTAGCTGAAGGGACGATTACTCGCTTTGTTGCTCTTTACCAGAGTCAATTTCCAAACAAGGTAGGTCCTATTCGAAGTGCTAGAGAGTACCATGTTGATTTAGTGCACGGATTTGATGGGATGCTTGTTGCTCATGGTTATAGTCCCACGGCAAAGAAGCTCCTTAGTGAAGGGAAAGTTGATCATATTAATGGTATTTCTTATGATGGGTCACTTTTTAAGCGAGCGCCTGAACGTAAGGCACCCCATAATTCATACATTACGTATGAGGATATGATCCAAGGCTTTGTAAATGAAAAAGGCTATGTTATAACAGGAGAAGTTCCAGCCTTAGACTTTTATGAAAATGAAGATATTCATATCGTTGGCAATAAAGCTAGTGAGGTTGAAGTGAATTACTTAGGGAAAAATCATATTCAATATGTCTATGATGAAGCCTCTGGGTATTATGAGCGTTTTAATGGTGAACGAAAGACTGTTGAATACGAAACAAATGATCCTGTTCTCTTGTCCAATGTTCTTGTTTTAGAAACGGAACACCGTGTATTAGATGATCAAGGACGACGGGCCATCGATTTAACATCAGGTGGAAGAGCGATCCTTTTCCAAAGTGGCATTATGAACGAGGTATCGTGGGAAAATCGTAATGGACAGCTTATTCCAGTTCATGATGGAGAACCAGTAAAGCTAAAACCAGGTCAAACGTGGGTTAATATCGTGCCGTCAAATCCCGGGATAAAAGAGGCACTTTCGTATGACTAATGTATTGTTGAGGAAGGTTGTGTACAGATGCAAATAGATAAATTACGTGGCAAGGAGCTAGATCAACTATTTAAAGCCATTTTATCACTTAAAGATCTTGAGGAATGTTATGAGTTTTTTGATGATCTATGTACCATTAATGAGATTCAATCATTAGCCCAACGCTTAGAAGTAGCCAGAATGTTACAAAATGGCTATACGTATCATAAAATTGAAACGGAAACAGGGGCGAGTACAGCGACGATTTCACGTGTCAAACGTTGCTTGAATTATGGAAATGACGGCTACAAAATGACCTTAGATCGTGTGAGTGAACAAGAGGTAGAAGTGAAAGAATAAAAAATCACAGGGGTTCCTGTGGTTTTTTCTTTTTGTTTATTTAGTTGGTCATATACATAGATTAAGAAAAGCTCATAAGCTAGAGTAGTATGAATGTAAGAAAACCTTGCTGAGTGCGTGTATTTCGGTACGATTCGTACTACAATAGATAAACCATGATGTAAAGAACGGGGTGTAATAGCATGAGTCAAGTACTGAAAAAACGAATCGCTGCAGCAACAAAAAGAGAGAAAGCAGAAGTGGTTGTAAAAAATGCAAAAATAATTGATGTTTTTACCTTAACGACGCATGAAGCAGATGTTGCAATTACAGATGGAATGATTGTCGGTATTGGTGAATATGAAGGATGTAGAGAAATTAATGCGAATGGATCGTATATGGCTCCAGCATTTGTAGACGGGCATGTTCATATTGAATCTGCGATGGTCCCGCCTGAGGAATTCACAAAAATTGTTGTTCCACGCGGTGTCACAACAGTAATGGCTGATCCTCATGAAATTGCTAATGTCGGTGGGTTTGAAGCTGTGAAATATATGATTGAAGCAGCTAAAGATCTGCCTCTTGATATTAAGATAATGGTTCCCTCATGTGTACCAGCAACAAACTTTGAACATAATGGGGCTGATTTGACGACAGCTGAGATTGAGAAGTTATTTGATGAGCATGACGCCTATGGACTTGCAGAGGTGATGGATTATCCGGCTGTTTTGTCTGGGGAAGAGACAATGATAAATAAACTTAAAGCGGCATGGAATCGCAAAAAGACAATTGATGGACATGCTGCAGGGCTAGATAACACTGGTTTGAATGCTTACCGTGTTGCAGGGATTAGCAATGATCATGAAGCTGTTACTGCAAAAGAGGGTCTAGATCGTCTTCGTCTAGGAATGTATTTGCTCATGCGAGAGGGAACAGCAGCAAAGGATATTGAGGCACTGCTTCCAATTTTAACGGCGCAAAATGCAAGGCGCTGTGTGTTTGCTACCGATGATAAGCATCTTGACGACTTACTAAATGAAGGATCGATTGATGCAAGCGTAAGAAAGGCGATTAAGCTCGGAGTTGACCCGTTGCAAGCTATTCAAATGGCTAGTATAAATGCAGCTGAGTGTTTTAAATTGGAAGGGAAAGGAGCAATTGCTCCAGGTTATGAAGCGAACTTTCTTCTAATACGTGATTTGGAAGAGGTTGATATCACAGCTGTCTATGTTAAGGGAGAGTGTGTAGCTGAAAATGGCAAGATGACATATACGGTACGAGAGCCAATTACACCTCCTGCATACCTTTTAGAAAGTGTGCGGTTAGAACCATTGACGCCTGCTAAGTTAAATTTACCCGTTAATGGAAACCGGGCTCATGTGATTGGTGTAACTCCTGGCTCAATTGTTACAAGCCACTTAATAGAAGAGGTTAAGGTAGAAAGTGGATTGTTCAAGCCGTCCGTTGCGAGCAATCAATTAAAGTTAGTTGTTGCTGAAAGGCATCATAAGCTAGGGCATGTAGGCGTTGGTATTGTGAAAGGAATTCCCATTCAAGCAGGAGCGATCGTTGCAACCGTGGCACATGATTCCCATAATATCGTAGCGTGTGGAACGGACGATGAAAGTATTCTCGCTGCTGTTGAACAAGTTGCAAAAGGACAGGGTGGAATTGCGGTTGTAAGAGGGAAAGAAGTATTAGCTAATCTCCCTTTACCTCTAGCTGGTTTAATGTCACTTGAACCATTTGATCACATTAACGATTCACTAAAGAAACTAGAAGAAGCATTAAAGGCAATCGGATTCAAAGAAAATTGGAATCCATTTTTAACGCTTTCGTTCCTTGCTTTGCCAGTCATTCCTTCATTAAAATTAACAGATACCGGATTGTTTGATGTGAAAAACTTTACACATATTGACGTTTCAGCGAGTGAATAAAAGTAGAGCCATCAAGCGAAAAGTTATTCATTCGTTTGATGGCTTTTTAGTTTCAGATCTAAGTAAAGACCAATTCGTTGTATTGGATCTTTGAGATCGGTATTTGCAATTTCCTGAATCCTTTTTAGGCGATAGCTAAGAGTATTGACGTGAATATGCAACTCCTTTGCAACTTCATTCATATTTCCATCTTTGTTTAGAAATACATCAAGCGTTTTATATAGCGAGGTCGCATGTTGTTGATCATAGACCTGTAAAAGAGTTAAAGCTGGATTCATGACAAGGTCTTTATTGTGATTGTGTAACACGTCAAGATGACGAAAGACTCCTAGTTCGTGGTAAAAAAATGCTTTTTGTAACTCCGTTAATCCATTCGATTTGATTTGGACGACTTTTTGAGCTTCCTGATAACTTTGTGTTAGCTTAGAGTAATCTGTATATAAATACCCGCATCCGATAAACAGGTTATGAATATTAAATCGCTCACTCATTTGACGCTGGATGGTTTCCATGAATTGGGTGAGTTCTAATTGATTTGTTGTTGTTTCAGTAATAGGACTTATTAAACATACAAGTTGATTGTCATCAACTGTATCAATTAACATACTTACTTTACTCGTCGTTTTCACAATATACATGACATTTCGATACAAAACATCTGTCATTTCTTGAAAACGTATGAGCATAAAGGCTAACGGTTTTGAATCAATAATCCCGATCTTATCTAATAGTAGAGTCGTTCCTTCATGTGAATTCGTATCACCTGTAATGATTTGCCATAAGACCTCTTGATGGTTTTTCTCCCGACGTTTCTTTTGTAAATTTAACTGAAGTAAGAGGTTTTTTGCTTTTGTAGCAGCAACCTTTAATAGTTGTTTCTCTTCTTTCGATAATTTCGTATCAACTTCGATGACCCAAATATATCCAAGTACTTCTTGGTTCTTTCGTATGGAGATTGCCACACGATTACGTAAGCCCATATCCACAATGCTGCTAATTTCTATAGGATCATCGCTTTGGTTTAAAGTGGGGATGACTCCTTCTTTCCAAAAGCGGTTAACGAGTTTTTCAGGAACGCGTCTTCCGATAATCGTTGAAATTCGGGCAGCATCTGTTCCATCATCATGGGAACTATAGGCAAGTAATTGATGATTGGCATCCTCAAGTGTGACAGGACAAGCTAAAACGTCACTTATCGTATCAACAAAATCTTCAAGTGAATCGAAGACACGATCAAATTTATTTGAATTCATCAATGACCCCCTACTTTTTGTTTTCGTAGTGATACTATAGCATAATTTAAGAGAAACTGAGTATACTGTACTTGCTTATTATAGATTAGTTTCGACGTGAATTTGGTCGATTTGTCCGAATGTTTGCTACTTTATTTATCAAATATAAAGGGGTGGCTCTGATGACGGAAAAAGAGATTCAGTTTGGTGAAAAGGGGCAATTAGCTGGTTCGCTCTCCTTTCCAGAAACATCACCTGTCGCGTTACCTGCTATTCTTATTCTTGCTGGTTCAGGCCCGCTTGACCGAAATGGGAATGGAACAAGAAAAGGCCCAATGTTGCATCTTTACAACCAGCTTGCTGCTTTTTTAACGGAATGTGGGTTTGTCGTATTGCGCTATGATAAACGGGGGACGGGGAAAAGTAGTGGAGATTTCATAAAGACAGGGTTTTGGGACTTAATTGACGATGCCAAGGCCGCACTTCACTTTCTAAGAGACCAACCAATTGTTGATCGAAATAAAGTATTTATACTCGGACATAGTGAAGGCTGTATGTTAGCTCCTGAAGTAGCTAAGGGAGAAGGCATACAAGGGTTAATTTTTGTTGCTGGAGCTGCTCAGTCACTAGCTGATGCTCAAAGTTATCAAAGGGAGTTAATTGTAGATTCTTTTCAAAAAACAAAAGGGTTAAAAGGAAAGCTGATTCGTCTGCTTAACGTAACAGATAAAGTAAAAAAACAAGGTCAGAAATTTGATCGGAAAGTATCAATGACTAAAAGAGATGTTATTCGCTATCAAGGGGTTAAAATCAATGCAAAATGGTTTAGAGAGCACTATGAGCATGACGTCTATCAAAGCCTAGCAGAAGTAACTTGTCCAATCCTTGCTGTTACAGGCTCTAAAGATGTGCAAGCGACACCTAAACAAGTGCATGAGGTCAAGAAGTATACAACCGTCGAGACGGAAACCCATATTATTAAAGGGATGAATCACATGCTTCGGGATCAAGATGAGGACACGGATATTTTGCATTTGAAAAAAGTATACAAAAATATTGGGGAGAAGCCATTGTCTAAAGAGTTACTTACGGTTGTAAAAAGTTGGTTAGACCGACATGTCTGAAGTGGAAGTATGTAGTAAACTTGATGGAATAGCTCTTCTATTTGTTAATCTAACATGGGCTAATTGCATTTAGTGTTTATGCTGTTGTCTTAGTTGGGTTGATTGTAATTTTTATAGTTGAACGGAGAAAAGAAGAAGGAGGAAATCGATTATGATGATCGTAACTACTGAACAAGTAGCAGGCTATGACATAAAAGAGGTATTGGGATATGTCAAAGGTAGCACGATTCAAACGAAGCATATTGGCCGTGATATTACAGCAGGATTAAAAGGAATTGTCGGAGGAGAGATAAAAGGCTACAACGAAATGATGACAGAAGCACGTAAGTTGGCAGTACATCGAATGGTGAAAGAAGCAGAAGAGAAAGGCGGCAATGCAATCATTGGGATGAGGATGCAAACGTCAACCGTCATGGCAAATGCAGCAGAGATTATAGCTTATGGTACAGCCGTTGTAATCGAGAAAAGATAGTTCCTTTTCAAAATGGTCCGCTCATGAAGAGAATGGGTGGGGCATTTTTTTATTTAAAAAATAGTCAAATTCGCCACCGTGTTTTAGAAAACGATAGAATCTCGCCTTATTCTCTCGTAATTTTAACCAATTATTACGCTGACCTTCAATCAGCTTAAAAGATTAGGAAAGATTGCTGAATTTGCGTTCATATCATTTTTAAATTTTTTTTAATTATATGATTTAATAAAAAGGTATTTATTTGTAAGAGTTCTTGCAATAAATGTAAATTTAAAAAAGGAAGTGTTTGTTATTTCTGATAAAGGTGAAAGTGATAGGTCGATTTTTAAAGTGTCAGTAGGGATTGCGGTTATCTTTGTATTAATTGGAGTGTTGATCCCGAATCAACTTGGGGCAGCGATGGCAGTAGCGCAAAGCTTTGTTCTTGAGTCATTTGGCTGGTTTTATCAGTTAGTTGCTACATTCTTTCTGTTGTTTGCCATATTCATGATCTTTAGTAAATATGGGAAAATCAAACTCGGGAAACCTGATTCGAAACCTGAATATAGCCGTCCAGCTTGGTTTGCAATGTTGTTTTCTGCTGGGATGGGTATTGGTCTTCTATTTTATGGTGTATCTGAGCCAATTGCACACTTTTCTACGCCACCTACAGGAGAAGGAAGTACGGAACAGTCAGCAATTGTTGGAATGCGTTATACATGGCTTCATTGGGGATTACATGCTTGGGCAATATATGCGATTGTCGCATTAGCACTTGCTTATCAGAGATTCAGAAAAGACGCGCCAGGTTTAATGAGTGCGACTCTTTACCCTGTACTTGGTGAAAAGGTGAAAGGTCCGATTGGACAAACGATCGATGTTGTTGCGGTATTTGCAACTTTGTTTGGGGTAGCAGCATCGCTTGGGTTAGGATCTCAGCAAATAAATGCAGGTCTAGAATATTTGGTGGGGATTCCAAATAACTTTATGGTACAAATGATTATTATGGGTATCATAACTGTTCTTTTCATCATTTCAGCGAATACAGGAATATCTAAAGGGATTAAGTATTTAAGCCTTGCAAACATGTCAATTGCAACGGTATTGTTTTTTGCTATGTTAATTCTTGGTCCGACGCTATTCTTGCTTAATATGTTTACAACGAGTTTAGGGAGCTATTTACAAAATATCATTCCGATGGGCTTGCGTCTTGCACCATTTGATGCTAGTGAGGCAGCATGGACACAAGGGTGGACAGTGTTTTACTGGGCATGGTGGGTGTCGTGGACTCCATTTGTTGGAATGTTCATTGCTCGTGTTTCCAAAGGGAGAACAATTCGTGAATTTACGGTAGCTGTTCTTCTAGTCCCATCATTAGTATGTGCGATTTGGTTTACTGTTTTTGGTGGTACAGGGATTTTTCTTGAGGTTACACAAGGATTAAATGTCTCAGGACAAGCACTTGAAACAGCTCTCTTCTTTGTATATCAGCAGCTGCCACTTGGGATTATCTTATCGATCTTAACAGTTGCTTTAATTACAACGTTCTTTGTTACATCAGCAGATTCGGCAACATTTGTTTTAGGGATGCAAACAACGGGAGGAAAGTTAAACCCATCAAATCGAGTGAAGGTAACGTGGGGATTAATACTAGTAGCATCGACGGCTGTATTAATGGCATCAGGAGGGTTAGCTGGTCTACAAACAGCGATTATTGTTAGTGCTCTTCCACTCTCGTTCATTGTTCTTGCCATGTGTTACGGACTTGTGAAAGAATTGAATCAAGAACTTAAAGGGCAAAGCAAGGCGCCTGAAAAAGAAAGAACACTTAAAAGGAAAATAGCTGGTTAGAGTAACTTATAATGCTAAATTACTAGGTTCATCCCGCATGTAATAGAATTGAGGGATGAACCTAGTTTATTATTTTTTAAGATTTTTCGGATCTTTTTCCTTGCAACAGGATGAATATTCCTTTAGTATATACAATATATCGTATTAATGATGTGTTATTACAACTATATATTGATTACGCAAAATGAACGGTGTCAATTAGACTTAATAGGGAATCTGGTAGAAAGCCAGAACTGCCCCCGCAACTGTAAGTGTGGACGAAATGAGGTACCCACTGTGCTCTATGGTTAGATTTAGCTAGCTTGCATGGGAAGGCTCAAAGTAGAGTGAAGCACAAGTCAGGAGACCTGCCGTCATTTTCAAGTCAGCTATCTTCGGGGTGTAAGAAGTGAGACGGCAAAGAAGGCCAACGTGAATTTTGGTCGGATAAGTCTTACTATTTACGCCGTTTTACGCTCTTTCTCGACTCTCGAGAAAGGGCGTTTTTTATTATCATTAAGGAGGAAGATCAATGAAGAGTATGGCAACGACAACATTATTTGATTATGCATCATCTCAGATTGATGTATTAGTGAATTTATTTCCAAACCTCGATTTTACGGCTTATAAGGAAAAGATTGAACAAGCTATCTATGCAAAAGAAGACATGTCAGAAGACCAGCTTAATCATTTGTTAGTTTTGTCTTCGGTAGAGAGAATTTCAGCAGAGGAGCCAGATTGGACGTTTGTTGCAGCTAATGTTTATTTAAAGCAACTATATAAAAGAGCAGCTCATTCAAGAAACTATCATACTAGCTTAAGATATGGATCCTTTTATCAACTAGTTCAAGAGTTAACGAGGATGGGGATATATTCAGATCAGATCTTGCAGGAGTACTCGAAAGAAGAATTAGAAGAACTTGAACAGGAGATTGTTCCGGAGCGCGATTCGTTGTTTACATACATTGGCTTGTTAACATTAGCCGATCGTTATTTAGCTAAATCGCATAGTGGAGAGCTGTATGAACTTCCTCAGGAGCGTTTTATGATTATTGCAGCGACGTTAATGGTTAAAGAACCGAAGGAAAAACGATTAGGACTTATAAAAGAATCTTACTGGGCCATTTCTAATTTATATATGACGGTGGCAACTCCGACTCTATCAAATGCTGGGAAAAGCTATGGTCAATTATCGAGCTGTTTTATTGATACCGTTGATGATAGTCTCAGAGGGATTTATGACAGCAACACGGATATTGCAACTCTGAGTAAAAGCGGAGGAGGAATCGGAGCGTATTTAGGAAAGCTGCGCAGCCGAGGAAGTGATATAAGAGGATTTAAAGGAGTATCGTCCGGTGTCATCCCGTGGATGAAACAGCTAAATAATACTGCTGTAAGTGTCGACCAGTTAGGTCAAAGACAGGGTAAACTTTTGCCCCTATAGTAGGGTGACCACTATAGAAAACTCCGAATATGCTGGAACGTCGTCAACAGCCTTCCTTAGTAAGCTATATGGGAAACTATATAACTATCTGAAAATCGGAAGGACAAGGTGATAATCAGCAGGGCTGATTTCTAAGTCTTATTGATATGAAATCCCCTCAACGACTGACGAGGAGCATCTTTTAATAAGATGATGATACAGTCTAGTCCCCTAATAAATATCGGGAAACCGAGGGTAGTAACGGCAATCAGTGTTTATTTAGATATATGGCACCGCGATATCTTTCATTTTTTAGCAGTCAAATTAAATAATGGTGATGAGAGGCAGCGTACCCATGATTTATTTACAGGTGTCTGCTTGCCAGATTTATTTATGGAAAAAGTTGAAGACAGACAAGAGTGGTATTTATTCGATCCTCATACGATACGTCAAACGTTAGGTTTTAGTTTAGAAGATTATTATGATGAAGAAAGAGGCAAGGGAAGTTTCCGAGATAAGTACAGAGAGTGTGTGGAAGCAGCAAACAACGGATTACTAGGTGAGAAAGGATTACTGTGGGAAGTTGTTCCATCCATTGATATTTTTAAAGAAATCTTAAAGAGTCAGCTTGAGACAGGTACACCATATATGTTTTATAGGGATACGGTAAACCGTGCTAACTCCAATCGTCATCAAGGAATGATTTATTGTAGTAATTTGTGTACAGAGATTACGCAAAATATGAAAGCAACGACCGTTATAGAGGAAAAAACGGAAGATGGCAAGATTATTGTAGTCAAAGAACCTGGAGATTTTGTTGTTTGTAATTTGTCTTCTATTAATCTAGCTAAAGCTGTTACAGAAAATGTCCTTGAAAGACTAATCCCAATTCAAGTTCGAATGCTTGATAATGTCATTGATTTAAATAATATTCCAGTTCCGCAAGCTCAAATAACCAATCAAAAGTATCGTTCTATTGGGTTAGGTACATTTGGCTGGCATCACTTACTAGCTCTTAAAGGGGTCAAATGGGAATCAGACGAAGCGGTAGAATACGCAGATAACTTATATGAAAGTATTGCCTATCTGACGATTCGTGCAAGTAATGAGCTGGCAATGGAAAAAGGAACCTATCCACTTTTTGAAGGGTCTGATTGGGAAACAGGGGACTATTTTATTAATCGTCAATATACAAGTGAAGAGTGGACAGAGCTTCGTCAAAGTGTAAGGGAAAAAGGGATTCGAAATGCGTATTTAATGGCTGTGGCACCGAATTCGACAACAGCGATTATTGCAGGGACGACGGCATCGATTGATCCTATTTTTAAGAAAGAATACTCAGAGGAGAAAAAGAACTACAAAATTCCGGTCACAGCTCCAGACCTAACGCCGCAAACGACATGGTATTACAAGTCCGCTTATGAAATCGATCAACTATGGAGCATTAAACAAAATGAAGCGCGCCAACGCCATATTGACCAATCTATTTCATTTAACTTTTATGTTAAAAATACAATTAAAGCAAAAGATTTGTTACAGCTTCACTTAGAAGCTTGGAAGTCAAACCTGAAAACGACTTATTATACAAGGTCGACTTCGATGGTTGAAATTGAAGAGTGTGAAAGCTGTTCTTCTTAATCTATTATTAGTGAGGTTTAGAATATGAATCATAATACATTACAATCTCGTAAATTATATGACCCAACGGCACCAAATGCCTCGACAGGTATTATTAATGGTAGAAGTTCTAATATTTTAAATTGGGATGATGTTCGCTTTACATGGGCGTATCCTATGTACAAAAATATGCTCGCAAACTTCTGGACTCCATTTGAAATTAATATGTCTAATGATATTAAGCAGTGGCTTCAACTTTCTGAAGATGAAAGGTATGCATTTAAAAAAATTATTGGTTTGCTTGCTTTTTTAGATAGTGTCCAAACAGATTATTCAGGGAAAGTGGCTGGGTATTTAACGGATTCTAGTCTCGCTGCATTAATGCAAGTTCTATCGTTTCAAGAAGTCGTTCACAATCAGTCATACTCTTACGTCTTATCAAGTCTCGTACCTAAACAGGAACAAGATGAAATCTTTGAGTATTGGAAGCATGATCCTATCTTGAGGGAGAGGAACGATTTTATCGCAGAAGGGTATCAACGCTTTGTTGATAACCCAACACCGCAAACGTTTCTAGAATCAATTGTATTTGACGTCATTCTTGAGGGACTTAATTTTTATTCAGGATTTGCATTCTTTTACAACTTGGCAAGAAACCAGAAGATGGTGTCATCAAGTACGATGATTAATTATATTAATCGGGATGAACAATTACATGTGAATTTGTTTTCCCATATTTTTAAAGAGTTATTACATGAGAACCCAGAACTTAATACACCTCGGAATCACAAATTTGTTCAAGATACATTTAGACGAGCTGTCGAATTAGAAATACAATGGGGCAGGTCGATTATTGGAGATGAGTTGGAAGGTATAAATATGAATGAACTTGAGAGCTACATTAAGTTCATAGCTAATAAACGTGTTAATCAACTAGGGATCGAACGCCCTTACGAAGGCTATCGTCAAAATCCGATGAAATGGATAAAGGCTTATGAAGACGTCGATAGCGGCAAAAGTGATTTCTTTGAACAAAAATCACGACAATATGTGAAAGTATCAGATGTGAACGGATTTGATGAGTTGTAATAGTCTCTATTCATATAAACGTTTATTTAAGGAGAAGAGTATCTTTCAGTTGAATTGGAAGAACTCTTCTTTTTTCTTATGGGGAAAACTAGAGCGCTGAAATATACTCAGTGAAGCCGTAATGGCTTCACTCGTTGCGTGCCTGCTATGAGAAACATGATCCTCCTAAAGTCGGCTGCAGGTGCAAAGCAAGTTTGCACCTATGAAACCCACTTATAGCAGGCTTTTAAAAATTGGGACGGTTCGGCTCATTGCTTCGAGAGCACTGGAAAAGGAAAAAACGCCCTTTTTCAGTGCTCTCAGCGACAACCATACTTTTCTTTGATATAATGTCTGTTCAGATAGGTACTTACTTGGAAATAATGATAAGCAGGAGTGATAATGATGCTAGAGTACACAAAGTGGCGACATGTATTTAAGCTCGATCCGAACAAAGATATATCAGACGAAGCGTTAGAGGCAATTTGTGAGTCTGGTACGGATGGACTTATTATCGGAGGAACGGATGGAGTAACGCTTGATAATACATTGCAGCTGCTTGCTAGAGTCAGGCGCTACACGGTGTCATGTGCGCTAGAGGTCTCAAATATTGATGCGATTACTCCTGGGTTTGATTATTTTTTCATTCCATCTGTTTTAAATAGTCGGGATGTAAGGTGGATTTCTGGTTACCACCATCAGGCGATCAAAGAATACGGTGCAATCATGAATTGGGATGAGATTGTCGTCGAGGGCTATTGCATTTTGAACCCCGAAGCGAAAGCGGCCAAGCTTACAGAAGCGAATACCGATCTTTCTCATGAAGATGTTGTTGCATATGCACGAATGGCAGAGAAGCTCTACCATTTTCCGATTTTCTATGTAGAATACAGTGGAACTTACGGCGATGTCGATATCGTAAAAGAAGTTTCTAACGTACTAGATAAAACGAAGTTGTTCTATGGCGGTGGCATTCACTCTGTGGAACAGGCAAAAGAAATGGCACAATACGCCGATACGGTGATTGTTGGTAATATAATCTATGAAGATTTACAAGCAGCTCTTGAAACGGTTCATGCAGTAAAAGAAGCATTGAAATAAAGATCTATTCAAAGTAAAATAAAAAATGAGAACAAATGTTTGGTGGTGAGGGTGTGCAAGCGAAAATAATTGAAAAAATGTTAGCAGGGTTAAACCCCGAACAGAGGCAAGCAGTCACTCATACGGAAGGGCCATTATTGTTAATGGCTGGTGCTGGAAGTGGGAAGACGCGTGTACTTACGCATCGCATTGCTTATTTATTAAGAGAAAAAGAAGTCGCCCCTTGGAGTGTACTTGCGATTACGTTTACAAATAAAGCTGCTCGTGAAATGAAGGATCGTGTCGCAGGACTTGTTGGACCTGTCGCTGAGGACATTTGGATCTCGACATTCCACTCCATGTGTGTACGGGTTTTACGTAGAGACATTGACAGAATTGGTTATAATCGTAACTTTACAATATTAGATTCAGGAGATCAGTTAACAGTCATTAAGCAAATATTAAAGAATAAAAACGTTGATCCGAAGAAATTTGAAGCACGTAGCATTCTTGGGACGATAAGTAGTGCAAAAAATGAACTGAAAAAGCCCGATCAGTTTGCCAAAACTGCAACAGGTCCTTATGAGCAAACAGCGGCTGAAGTTTACGAAGAGTATCAAAAGCAATTAAAGAAGAACCATGCGCTAGACTTTGATGACCTTATTATGAAGACAATTGAGTTATTTAAACTTGTTCCGGAAGTGTTGGAATTCTATCAACGGAAATTCCAGTATATCCTTGTTGATGAGTATCAAGATACGAACCGTGCTCAATATATGCTTGTAAATATGATTGCGGAGCGGTTCAAAAATCTTTGCGTTGTTGGTGACTCGGATCAATCCATTTACCGTTGGCGTGGAGCTGATATTTCTAACATCCTCTCATTTGAAGAAGATTACCCGAATGCAAAAGTGATCTTGCTCGAACAAAACTATCGCTCAACGAAAACCATTTTGCAAGCAGCCAACCGTGTTATTGAAAACAATCCAAACCGAAAGAAGAAAAATCTTTGGACAGAAAATGATGCTGGTTGTGGAATTGGTTATTTTGCAGCGGATACGGAGCAATCAGAGGCTCAATTTGTTGTGGAGCGAATTAGAGAAGCGATGCAGAAGGATGACTATGCTTATTCTGACATTGCGATTTTATACCGTACGAATGCACAATCGCGTGTAATTGAGGAATTTTTTGTAAAGTCTAATATTGACTATAACATTGTCGGGGGAACTAAGTTCTACGATCGTAAAGAGATTAAAGACGTATTAGCTTATTTACGTTTAATTGCTAACCCTGATGATGATATTAGTTTGCAGCGAATTATTAATGTTCCTAAGCGTGGAATTGGTGCGACTACGGTAGATAAGATTGGTGCCTTTGCCATTGAGCAAGGAATCTCCTTGTTTGCTGCTCTTCAGGAAGTAGAGCAAATTGGCTTAACTGGTCGTACAGTAACCAAGTTGAGAGATTTCTCGGACCAACTAGGACATTGGATACAAATGCAAGAATATTTATCTGTCACAGAATTAGTGGAAGAGTTACTAGAGCGGACCGGCTATCGTGAAATGTTGAAAAATGAAAATTCAATTGAAGCTCAAAGTCGCTTGGAAAATATCGATGAATTTATAACAGTAACGAATGAATTTGAAAAGCAAAATGAGGACAGATCACTTGTTGCTTTTTTAACAGATCTTGCATTAGTAGCTGATATTGATAAATTAGACGATGAGAATGAAGGAAAACCCAAAGACGCGATTACGTTAATGACGCTTCACTCAGCGAAAGGTCTTGAATTTCCGCTTGTGTTTCTAATTGGAATGGAGGAAGGAATCTTCCCTCATAGTCGCTCGTTATTTGAGGAAGAGGAAATGGAAGAAGAACGAAGGCTAGCTTACGTTGGTATTACAAGGGCTGAGAAACAGCTTTATTTAACGAATGCAAGACTTAGGACGTTATACGGTCGGACAAGTTCAAATCCACCTTCCCGTTTCATTGCTGAAATTCCACAGGAGTGCTTAGAGCCATTAAATGAAGAAAAGCAAGCGCCAGATTGGATGAAGACATCACGCAACAGCCCAAATCAGGTGCAACGTTCAAGAACGATTGACAGGCCGAGAACGGTGCAAACAGGTGGAGAAAGCTTTTCGTGGAGTGTTGGTGATAAAGCAGCGCATAAGAAGTGGGGAGTTGGGACGGTGGTCAGTCTAAAAGGTGAGGGTGAATCTCTCGAGTTAGATATTGCGTTCCCGAATCCAACAGGTGTGAAACGATTATTTGCCAAGTTTGCCCCCATTACAAAACAGTAATTTTATTCAAGAGTGACTGAGTATCCTTTCAGTCACTCTTGATTGTGAAAGAAAGGACGAAAGCAATGGAGCGATTACAGGCTGAGAAACGAATAGAGGAACTTAGGAAGTTGTTAGAAGAGTATGGCCATCATTATTATGTTCTAGATAAGCCGCTAGTTTCTGATGCAGAATACGATAATCTTATGCAAGAACTATTGAAACTTGAAGGGGAATACCCTGAATTTTTCAGTGAGGATTCTCCATCCGTACGAGTAGGTGGAGAGCCGTTGCCATTCTTTGAAAAGGTCGAACACCGTATTCCGATGCTTAGCTTAGGAAATGCCTTTTCAGACAGTGATTTACGTGATTTTGATCGTCGTGTAAAACAATTGGTTGGTGATGATATTACGTATAGCTGTGAACTAAAAATAGATGGCTTGGCTGTATCGCTAACGTATGAGAATGGGAAATTTGTTCGTGGAGCTACACGAGGCGATGGAACAGTTGGTGAGGATATTACAGCAAATCTTAAAACGATTCCAGCCATTCCCCTTCGTTTAAGTGAACCTGTAACGATTGAAGTACGAGGAGAGGCGTATATGCCCAAAGGTTCATTCGAAGCATTAAACGAGTTAAAAGAAAGAGCTGGGGAGGAGAGGTTTGCTAACCCGCGTAATGCTGCAGCTGGTTCACTAAGACAGTTAAATCCGAAGCTTGCTGCTAAACGTAATCTTTCTATCTTTGTTTATGCCATTGGTTCTTTGGAGGATAAGGAAATTGAGTCGCACATGAAAGGGCTTGAGTACTTGCAAGAGCTTGGCTTTCGTGTGAACCAGGAAAGCAAGCATTGTGCTAATATTGAAGAAGTGATTGCTTATACAGAAGAATGGGTGGAAAAAAGAGCAGATCTCTCATATGACATTGATGGAATTGTTATTAAAGTTGATAAATTAAATCAACAGAAAGAATTAGGATTTACTGCAAAAAGTCCAAGATGGGCAACGGCATTTAAATTCCCAGCAGAAGAAGTTGTGACAAAACTTGAGGATATTGAATTGAGCATAGGACGCACAGGTGTTGTGACACCTACTGCTCTTTTAACACCAGTTACTGTTGCGGGTACAACAGTAAAGCGAGCTTCGCTTCATAATGAAGATTTAATTCGGGAAAAGGATTTAAAACTGGGGGATTCTGTCGTCATAAAGAAAGCAGGAGATATTATCCCTGAAGTGGTGAATGTATTAGCTGAATTACGAGATGGAAGCGAACGCGATTTCCATATGCCAACACATTGCCCAGCTTGTGAAAGTGAACTTGTTAGGTTAGAAGGAGAAGTGGCGTTAAGGTGTATTAACCCGCAATGTCCCGCTCAAATTCGGGAAGGGTTAATTCACTTTGTCTCAAGAAATGCAATGAACATTGATGGCTTAGGTGAAAAAGTGATCAGTCAATTGTTTGAACATGACCTTGTTCGTGATGTCGCTGACATTTATAAATTGAACCGAGATGAGCTGTTACAATTAGAAAGAATGGGCGAAAAATCTGTAGACAATTTGCTTGAAGCAATTGAAAAAACAAAGGATAATTCACTTGAGAGACTTTTATTCGGTCTTGGAATTCGTTTTGTTGGAGCGAAAGCAGCAAAAACCTTAGCGATGGAATTTGAAACGGTTCATAAGATAGTTGAGGCGAAAGAAGAAGAGTTAGTAGCTGTAAATGAAATCGGTGAAAAAATGGCTGCATCGGTTAGACGATATTTTTCTACACAGGAAGTGTTAGAGTTAATTGACGAGCTAGAGTCATTGGGAGTTAATATGACTTATAAAGGGCTTAAAGCTCCTTCTGAATCAGAAGTCTCAGATAGCCCGTTTGCAGGAAAAACGGTTGTCTTAACAGGGAAGCTTGAGCAGCTTACGCGTGGTGAAGCGAAAGAGAAGATAGAAGCACTTGGTGGAAAAGTGACTGGAAGTGTGAGTAAGAAAACAGATCTTGTCATTGCTGGTGAAGATGCCGGATCTAAACGAGCGAAGGCTGAGGAATTAAATATTGAGATTTGGGATGAAGAGAAGCTTGTTGAAGCGGTCAATAAGTAAACGAGAGTAAGAGTAGGAGGGAGATTGTATGCTAAAGAAGTGGGGAATTTCTTTTTTGCTCCTTGTGCTATTGTCAGGGTGTTTTCCTATAACTCCTCAAGAAGAGGAACAAATGTTAGAGGAAACAGATCAAAATCAAGATGAACAAGTAGTAGAAGTTGTGCCACAAATTATTACTCCTGATAATTATTATCAAAGTGTATTATATGATGGAGCTTATAAGCACGGGGAATCGAGAGGATTTGGAAACGCAGTTGTATACAATCGGCTTGATTTAGGGCAGCTTGAAATTGGATTAACGCGAATTGCCCAAGAGTACTTTGATCAAGAGAATTATTACTTTAGAGAAGGACAGTTTATTAAAAGAAATACGTTAAATAGTTGGCTTATGAGGTATCATGAGGAAGATAACCCCCAAGGTATAAATCCACCCCTTGGTGAGGGGGCAACGATGCGAGAGCGGGAAGAAAGTCAACCACGTTATTTATCCCATATTTTGGAACATAACTATCTTGTGGAGAATGAAAATGGTCAATTGAACCTAGGTGGAATTGTGATTGGTCTTTCGATGAATAGTGTTTATAACTTTCGCGTAGAGGATGACCAAGGGCGTTATAACCGTTATGAACTACCGATTCCAGACGATGTAATTGAGCGAGAAGGGCAAAAGATTGCAAATGAAATTTTAGCAAGACTTCGTTCAGACACGATGGAAGAAGGAGCATTTCAGGATATTCCTATTGTCTTTGCTCTTTTTAGAGAACAACCTCGTGAGTCTGTGATCCCAGGTCATTTTATAGCAAGGTCTAAAGCTGAGCCAAGAAGTGATCTTGAAAGATGGCAACGTATCAATGAGCGCTATTATTTGTTCCCATCAAGTGAAGCCAACCAAGAAGCTCGTAATGAAGCTGACCAATTCCAACGGTTTAAAGACGATGTACAGTCGTTTTTTGATAACTTTATCGGTGTAGTTGGAAAAGGTCGATATGTTGATAACCAAATTCAAGAATTGCAAATTGAAATACCGCTTAGATTCCAAGGGAAAGCAGAAATTGTTGCATTGTCACAGTATGTAGCAAGTCAAATTCAGCAAAGATTTCAAGCAAATTATAAAGTGAGTGTAACGATCACTTCTGTTTCAGGAAATACAGAAGCTATTGTTGTTCAAAATCCGAATGATGATCCATTTATTCATGTGTTTGATTAAGGAAAAGGACTTTGTCGAATCCGTTTAGGGATTAGCAAAGTCCTTTTTCTTGTTTAAGAGAAGGTTGTTTTCGCATACTTTGTTGTTTTATGTGGTCGCGTCTCCACATGTTCGTTCCATTGCGCTCCAGCCACTCGCTTTCCGCGGGGAGGTGTCGAGCCTCCTCGGCCTGTGGGGTCTCGACCCTACCTCTTAATCCCGCAGGAGTCGAGTGACTTCCGCTCCATTTCACTACGAGAAAACACATTTCTTCACAGCAACAATCTTTACGAAAACAGCCTAAGAGAAAAACCATCATTATAATGGAGCTTGGTTTGACTGTAAATGGATTTGGAAGGTTTCATGCCAACGTGAAAAAAATGTCGAATAACAGAGAATTTTACTTAAAAAAACTATTTATTAATTGTAATGTACATGATATATTTATTTCGTTCCATAACTTGTAAGATGTCAGATGTCTGACAAAGGATGCCTTGATTATTTAGTTGGGACCAATACATAACAACATGATTTTACTAGTAGGCAAACAGATTTTAGCAAAATAGGAATAGAACTTAAGCATCGTGAAAACCTATGCAGAGAACTAGATGTCTACTTAGTATAGACAAGTGTGTCCGGACCGAATGAAGGCGTTCGCACGGAATAGAAAAAAGGGGGATTTTACATGAAAAAGTGGTTACGTACGTTAACGATGACGGCTGCTGCAGTTGTAGCTCTATCAGCATGTGGAGCAGCTGACGAGCCAGCACCTGAAACAGGGGATGCTGATGGAGAAGAAGAAGCAACCGAAGCTGCAGACTTTACAGTAGCAATGGTTACCGATGTTGGGGGAATTGATGACAAATCATTTAACCAATCTGCTTGGGAAGGTCTTGTTGAGTTTGGTCAAGATATGGGCTTAGAAGAAGGTACAGGTTATCGCTACCTACAATCTGGAGATATGGCAGACTTTGAACCAAATCTTCGTAATTTAGTACGTGAAGATGTTGATCTTGCTTGGGGTATTGGTTTCTTAATGGAAGATGCAATTCGTACCATTGCAGAACAAGCTGAAGATGCGCAGTTAGCAATTGTTGACTCTGTTGTTACAGATGCAGAAGGACAAACGATCTCTAATATCGCAAATGTTACATTTAGTGAGCATGAAGGTTCTTTCCTTGTAGGTGTAGCCGCTGGTCTTCAAACAGCTGGAAATAAAGTTGGTTTTATCGGTGGAGTTGAAGGTGCTCTAATTAAAAAGTTTGAAAATGGCTTCAAAGCTGGTGTGAAGGCAGTAAATCCAGATGCAGAAATTGAAGTGCAATATGCAGAAAGCTTTAATGACGAGCAACGTGGAGCACAAATTGCAAACACAATGTACAGCCAAGGTGTAGATATTATTTATCAAGCAGCTGGTGGAACAGGGAATGGTGTCTTTACAGAAGCGATTAACCGTGCTCGTAACGGTGAGCCTGTTTGGGTTATTGGTGTCGACCGTGACCAACATGAAGAAGGCGAATATGGCGATGAAGGTCAATCCGTTACATTAACTTCAATGGTTAAACGTGTGGATAGAGCGGTATATTTAGTTTCTGAACGTACAATGGCTGGCGACTTCCCGGGTGGAGAAATCCTTGAATATGGACTTGAGGATGAAGCAGTAGGGATTGCCCCATCGACAGATAACATGTCTGAAGAAGCACTCGAAGCTGTTGTTGATTTCTTAAATCAAATTCAAGCTGGTGAAATTTCAGTACCGCAAACAGATGAGGAATATGAAGAGTATCTTTCATCCCTTTAATGAATGAATAACAAAAGGCTAGTGATTACTAGCCTTTTGTTTTCAGTAATGATATGTACAGCAGGCAGAAGGGACAATGAAGGATTGCTGTTTGCCCAATCCTTCATTGCCTCTTTTTGTTTAAGAAAAAGTAGGAGCCTGCACGTTAGTCGTTATATTTTAGAGTACATAGATGTGAGGAGTGGTTACAAGTGAGTTATGTCATCGAGATGAATAACATCCGTAAAGAGTTTCCTGGAATTGTGGCCAATGATAACATAACGCTCCAAGTAAAGAAGGGCGAGATCCATGCTCTTTTAGGTGAAAATGGAGCTGGGAAATCAACATTGATGAATGTTCTTTTTGGTTTGTATCAGCCTGAAAAGGGTGAAATTGTAGTACGCGGAGAAAAAGTGAAAATCACAGATCCAAATGTTGCCAATAGGCTTGGGATAGGAATGGTTCATCAGCATTTTATGCTTGTTGAGAAGTTTACTGTAACAGAAAATATCATTTTAGGAAACGAACCGAAAAAAGGCGGCAAAATTAATATAAAAAAAGCTGCAAAAGAAGTAGAGAAAATTTCTAATCAATATGGGTTACGTGTGGATCCACATGCTAAGATTGAAAACATTTCTGTTGGCATGCAGCAACGGGTAGAAATCTTAAAAACATTATATCGCGGTGCCGATATTTTGATTTTTGATGAACCAACGGCTGTATTAACCCCTCAAGAGATTCAAGAGTTAATCGGTATTATGAAAAAGTTAGTAAAAGAGGGTAAGTCAATCATATTAATTACTCACAAGCTGAAAGAGATTATGGCTGTATGTGATCGCTGTACGGTAATAAGGCGCGGAAAGGGTATTGGAACAGTTGAAGTCAGTGAAACGAATCCGGATAAGCTTGCTGCAATGATGGTAGGTAGGGAAGTTAATTTTGGAGTAGAGAAGGATCCGGCGCAACCGAAAGAGGTTGTTGTTAGTGTGAAAGATCTTGTCGTAAAGGACTCTCGTGGAGTTGATGCTGTTAATAAATTAAATTTAGATATGAGAGCAGGAGAGATCCTTGGATTAGCTGGGATCGAAGGCAATGGCCAATCGGAACTCATTGAGGCTATTACTGGGTTGAAAAAAGCTGAGTCTGGTTCAATTTTGTTAAATGGAAAAGAAATAACGAATATGAAGCCAAGAAGAGTAACAGAAGCCGGGATTGGACATATTCCTGAAGATCGTCATAAACATGGGTTAGTCCTTGATTTTACAATTGGCGAAAATATTGTGTTACAAACGTATTACCAGAAACCATACTCTAGGAGTGGTGTACTGAGCTATCCTGAAATTTATCAGAAAGCAAGGGCTTTAATAGAAGACTTTGATGTGAGAACTCCGAGTGAATATACACCAGCAAGAGCGTTATCTGGAGGGAACCAACAAAAGGCAATTATCGCTCGTGAAGTAGATCGCTCACCTGACTTTTTAATTGCAGCACAACCAACTCGAGGTTTAGACGTTGGGGCAATTGAATCGATACATCGACGTCTTGTCGTTGAACGTGATAAAGGTCGAGCTGTCCTATTAATGTCGCTTGAATTAGATGAGATCTTAAATGTAAGTGACCGGATTGCTGTTATGTATGAAGGGGAAATAGTAGCAATTGTCGATGCTGACCAGACGAACGAAAGAGAGCTTGGTTTGCTTATGGCCGGCGGAAAGAAAGAGAAAGAAGGTGAGCCACATGGTGAATAAATTGTTTCCTAAAGGACGATTAGTATCATTGGCCGTACCTTTAATAGCTGTATCTTTAGGAATATTAATTGGTGCGATCGTCATGCTTGTTAGCGGATATAATCCTGTTTTAGGTTATTCGGCCCTATTAAGCGGAATCTTCAGTGAAACTTATTACATTGGTGAAACGATCCGCTCCATGACTCCGTTAATTTTAGCTGGACTGGCTGTTGCATTTGCTTTTCGAACAGGTCTTTTTAATATTGGAGTAGAGGGACAGGTAATTGTTGGATGGCTTGCTTCTGTCTATGTCGGAATCATATTTGATCTACCTGCAATTATCCATCTTCCACTGGCTATTTTTGTTGGGGCATTAGCTGGGGCAATGTGGGGCTTCATTCCAGGTTTTCTAAAAGCTCGTTTCCAGGTTCATGAAGTTATTGTTACAATCATGATGAACTATATTGCTTTGTATACAGTTAATTACCTTATTCGAGCGTATTTACTAGTGCCAGGGGAGCGAACAGAGACGATCTCTCCATCGGCGTCACTTGCTTCGCCATTTTTACAATCGTTAACAGATTTTTCAAGATTGCATTACGGATTTATCGTTGCGTTGCTTGGATGTATAATCATGTGGTTTATTCTTTGGAGAACATCAAAAGGCTACGAGCTTCGCGCAGTTGGTTTTAACCAACATGCATCCATGTATGCGGGGATGAATGTACAAAGAAATATTGTTCTATCTATGGTAATATCCGGGGGATTTGCAGGTGTTGCTGGATCGATGGAAGGGTTAGGAACGTATGGATACATGAGTATTCTCTCTGGTTTCTCAGGTGTTGGTTTTGACGGAATTGCTGTAGCATTATTAGGTGCAAATACAGCCGTTGGGGTTTTACTTGCCTCTTTCTTATTCGGTGGGTTACAGGTTGGAGCAATTACAATGCAATCAAGAGCAGGTGTGCCAACCGAACTAGTTGATATAGTTATAGCGTTGATCATTTTCTTTGTTGCATCAAGCTATCTTATTCGCTGGATCATGAACCGTATCAAGAAGGAGGGGATTTAAATGGATTTAATGCAGGTTTTAGCACTTGTTATTCCAGCAGCTATTTATGCCGCGGCTCCTCTTATCTTGACTGGATTAGGTGGATTGTTTAGTGAGCGGGCAGGGGTAGTTAATATCGGCCTTGAAGGATTAATGGTCGTAGGGGCATTCACAGGAATTGTTATGACATTGACACTTGAAGGTATGGGAGTTGGTCCTGCTTCTACCTGGATTGCGTTACTCGCTGCCGTTCTAATAGGGGCCATTTTCTCATTATTTCATGCCGTTGCCTCGATTACATTTCGAGCTGATCAAATTGTCAGTGGTGTTGCATTAAACTTCTTAGCTGTTGGATTAACTGTTTTCTTAGTTCGATTAATGTATAACAAAGGTCAAACAGACGCGATCCGCAATCGAATTTATCGTTTCGATGTGCCGGTTTTAAGTGATATCCCGATTATTGGTCCTCTGCTTTTTGCAAATGCCTATATTACATCCTATATTGCACTTGCGTTGGTCTTTATTGTTTATTATGTCGTCTATTACACGCCATTTGGATTACGACTCAGGTCGGTCGGAGAGCATCCGATGGCAGCAGATACAATGGGGATTAACGTAAACAAAATGAGATACATCGGAGTTATGCTCAGTGGAGCTTTTGCTGGATTAGGAGGAGCGATCTTTGCCGTTACAGTAGCAGGGAATTTCTCTGGGACAACTATTGTGGGCCAAGGATTTATGGCATTAGCAGCATTGATTTTCGGAAAGTGGAATCCTCTTGGTGTGATGGGTGCAGCTCTATTCTTCGGATTAGCACAAGCGTTGAGTATTACAGGGGCGCAAATACCGGGATTAGCTAATATTCCTTCTGTCTTTTTGTTAATAGCACCATACGTGTTAACGATTTTAGCCTTAGCTGGTTTCGTTGGACGTGCCGATGCACCAAAAGCGATTGGAAAACCTTATGTAAAAGGTTCGAGATAAAAAAATAAACTATAATGAAAGAGATGTCTTGAAAGTTATTTTTTGACTTTTTGAGGCATCTTTTTTATATTCATTTAAAGCACTAAAGAAATTAATGAAGATTAATTAGTTTGTATAATCTATTATTATATATCAAAAAAAACGGTTGCAACAAACATGTTATTGAATAATCATGCAATAAAAATGAAAAAAGGGATATAAGTGAATGTTCTGAATCTTATTTCGTGTTATGGTATATAGCGTGTCCTAAAAAAATAAACAAACGTTTGTTTATGTCATGTGAGGAGATGTACGTGCATAGTCCTTGCATATGGTGTAAAAGAGGAGGTGAAAAGATGGAATATGGTTTGACGACAGCAACATGGCTGTTGCTATTTATTCCAATGCCATTATTAATTATTTTATCGTTTGTGTCGTTATTTATGAGAAGGAGTGAGTAAACTTGGAATTAGCCACAATTATAACGTTTATTATTTATTTAGTAGGGATGCTTGCCATTGGGATAGCAGCCTATCGGCTAACAAGTAATTTATCAGACTATGTACTAGGTGGAAGGCGATTAGGAGGAAGTGTAGCTGCGTTAAGTGCGGGCGCTTCAGATATGAGTAGTTGGCTATTGCTTGGATTGCCAGGAGCTATGTACATTGGTGGTATGGGTGAAATTTGGATTGCTGTAGGATTAGCTATTGGTGCGTATTTAAATTGGCAGTTTGTTGCAGCGCGTCTTCGTAAGTATACAAAAGTAGCGAATGATTCGATTACGCTGCCAGATTTTCTGGAAAACCGATTTCATGATAAGTCAAAAATCTTGCGGATTATATCAGCACTTGTAATATTAGTATTCTTTGCTTTTTATACTTCTTCTGGACTTGTTGGTGGTGCTCTTCTTTTTGAAGCATCATTTGGAATGACATACACGCAAGCACTTTGGATTGGTGCAATTGTGATTATTTCATACACATTCTTAGGTGGTTTTCTTGCAGTAAGTTGGACGGACTTTTTCCAAGGAATTCTTATGTTCCTAGCATTAATTATTGTACCACTTGTAGCTATCTCTGAAATGGGAGGCTGGGGTGAAACTGTAAATGCTGTTGGAGCAATTGATCCTGCCTATTTAGATGCGTTCCAAGGGGCAACGTTTATTGGTGTCGTTTCGTTGCTTGCATGGGGATTAGGTTATTTTGGTCAGCCACATATCGTGACACGTTTTATGGCTGTGAAGTCAGTCAATGAAATTCCAAAAGCTCGTGCTGTTGGGATGACTTGGATGGTGCTTGCTTTATTTGGGGCTATTTTTACTGGATTTGTAGGGATTGCTTATTTTTCTGCGAATGGTCCAGGAGGGCAAGCGTTGCCAGACGGGTCACACGAAACGCTTTTTATTATGTTTACACAAGTTCTCTTTAATCCATGGGTCGCTGGTTTCTTATTAGCTGCGATTTTATCAGCGATCATGAGTACGATTGATTCTCAGCTTCTTGTATCTTCAAGTGCTCTTGCTGAAGATGTGTATAAAGGATTTATTCGTAAAGAAGCTAGTCAAAAAGAGTTAGTGTGGGTAGGGCGTATTGGTGTTGTTGTGATTGCCCTTGTTGCCATTGCGCTCGCTTATAATCCAGAAAGTTCAGTGCTTGATTTAGTTGGTTATGCGTGGGCTGGTTTTGGAGCAGCCTTTGGTCCAGTCTTAATATTAGCATTGTTCTGGAAACGAATGACGAGAAATGGAGCCTTAGCTGGGATGATTGTCGGTGGACTTACGGTGATCATTTGGGCAGAGCTTGAAAGCTGGTTTGGCTTATCACCAGAACAATTTCCGATTTTAGGTCTATATGAGATTATTCCTGGTTTTATTTTAGCGTGGATTGCCGCAATGGTCTTTAGTTTTGTTGGTGACGAGCCTACAAATAAGATGAAAGAAGAATTTGAGCAATCAAAAACAAGCATTTTATAAGGTTATTTCGTAAATATTGTTACTGTTATTTCTCGTAGTGAAATGGAGCGCAATGGAACGAACATGTGGAGAACACGTCACCCATAAAAACAACAAAAGTATGCGAAAACAGCTAGTATCAACCCCTCGCTTAAGAGAGATCTAAAGTGAGGGGTTTTTTAACGTATTGAATGGGTCGGGAAGTGTCGAGCTTTGTTGCCTATAGAAGGGTTATTTGGTATTATTAATCATATTGTCAAAATGATCGAATTTTTTCGGGGGTGAAAGATTATGTCACGAATCCAAGAGGAGCAAGTGAAGCATGTAGCGAACTTAGCCAGACTTGCTATTACGGAAGATGAAGCCAAAATGTTTACAGAACAACTTGATGCGATTATTACTTTTGCAGAACAGTTAAATGAGCTTGACACAACGGGTGTGGAGCCAACAACGCATGTTCTTGATATGAAGAATGTACTTAGAGAAGACAAGTCAGAAAAGGGCTTGCCAGTTGAAGACGTATTAAAAAATGCGCCAGATCATGAAGACGGACAAATCCGTGTGCCGTCAATTATAGAGTAATAGGGGAGGACAAGCTTCATGTCATTATTTGACCATAAGATGTCAGAGCTACATACAATGATTCAAAAAAAAGAAGTAAAAGTCTCTGATCTTGTTGATGAATCATACAAGCGTATTGCTGAAGTTGATGATAAAGTTAAAGCGTTTGTTACACTAAATGAAGAAAAGGCACGTGCCTATGCAAGAGAGCTAGATGATGCACTTAGCACAAGCAGTGAGCGTGGCCTTTTATTTGGTATGCCAATCGGTGTGAAAGATAATATTGTTACAAAAGGGTTGCGCACGACTTGTTCAAGCCGCATTCTTGAAAACTTTGATCCGATTTATGATGCGACTGTTGTTCAGAAGTTAAGAGACGCACAGGCTATCACAATTGGGAAGGTAAATATGGATGAATTTGCTATGGGTTCATCAACGGAAAATTCCGCTTTTCAAGAAACGAAAAACCCGTGGAATCTAGAAACAGTTCCTGGCGGGTCTAGTGGAGGTTCAGCTGCGGCTGTAGCAGCAGCTGAGGTGCCATTCTCACTAGGTTCAGATACAGGTGGTTCAATTCGTCAACCAGCTGCGTTTTGTGGAGTTGTTGGATTAAAACCTACATATGGAAGAGTATCCCGCTTTGGTCTTGTTGCGTTTGCTTCCTCGCTCGATCAAATTGGACCAATTACACGTAATGTAGAAGACAATGCGTACCTTCTTCAGACGATTACTGGAGTTGACCCAATGGACTCAACGTCGGCGAATGTTGACGTGCCTGATTTCTTATCCGCTTTAACGGGTGATGTAAAAGGATTAAAGATTGCTGTTCCGAAAGAGTATCTTGGAGAAGGTGTCGAGGAAGATGTGAAGCAATCTGTGCTGGATGCTTTAAAGGTGCTTGAAGCGCAAGGAGCAACATGGGAAGAAGTCTCGCTTCCACATTCCAAATATGCACTTGCAACGTATTATTTACTTTCTTCATCTGAAGCATCAGCGAACCTTGCTCGCTTTGACGGCGTTCGTTACGGTTATCGTACTGATAATGCAGAGAGCCTTATTGAAATGTACAAGCAAACACGTGCAGAAGGTTTTGGGGATGAAGTAAAACGTCGTATTATGCTTGGAACGTTTGCATTAAGCTCTGGGTATTATGATGCTTACTATAAAAAAGCCCAACAAGTACGTACATTGATTAAGCAAGACTTTGAAAAAGTATTTGAGAATTATGATGTGATTATTGGACCAACAACACCGACACCAGCCTTTAAAATTGGTGAAAATACAAAAGATCCGTTAACGATGTATGCAAATGATATTTTAACCATTCCAGTTAACTTAGCTGGCGTTCCAGGAATCTCTGTTCCTTGTGGATTCAAGGATGGCTTGCCACTTGGACTTCAGATTATTGGGAAACATTTTGATGAAAGCACTGTTTATCGTGTGGCTCATGCATTTGAGCAAGCAACAGACTATCACACGCAAAAACCGGCGTTGTAGGGGGGAGACGAGCGATGAGTTTCGAAACAGTTATTGGGCTTGAAGTCCACGTAGAATTAAAGACAGAATCGAAAATATTCTCAGCAAGTCCGAACCACTTCGGATCTGAGCCAAATGCAAACACGAGTGTCATTGACCTTGGGTATCCAGGTGTATTGCCAGTCTTAAACAAAAAAGCTGTTGAATTTGCTATGAAGGCGGCTATGGCATTGAACTGTGAAGTAAGAACTGATACAAAGTTTGATCGTAAGAACTACTTCTATCCAGATAATCCGAAAGCATATCAAATTTCTCAATTTGATAAACCAATTGGTGAAAATGGCTGGATTGAAATTGAAGTAGAAGGTAAGAAAAAACGCATAGGGATTACTCGTATACACATGGAAGAAGATGCAGGGAAATTAACACACTCTGGCGGTGGCTACTCCCTTGTTGATTATAACCGTCAAGGAACGCCGTTAGTTGAAATTGTGTCAGAGCCAGATATTCGTACACCTGAAGAAGCGTACGCTTATTTAGAGAAGCTTAAGGCGATCATTCAATATACAGGTGTATCCGACTGTAAGATGGAAGAGGGATCGCTTCGTTGTGATGCGAACATCTCCTTACGTCCTGTAGGACAAGAGGAATTTGGAACAAAGACGGAGCTAAAGAATTTAAATTCATTTAACTTTGTTCGTAAAGGGCTTGAGTATGAGGAGAAGCGTCAAGAGCAAGTGCTTCTATCTGGTGGTGTGATTGAACAAGAAACACGTCGTTATGATGAAGCAGCTAACAAGACGCTGTTAATGCGTGTAAAAGAAGGTTCCGATGATTATCGTTACTTCCCAGAGCCTGATCTTGTTGATTTGTATATTGATGAAGATTGGAAAGCGCGTGTTCGTGCAGAGATTCCTGAGCTTCCTGATGCTCGTAAAAAGCGTTATGTAGAAGATTTAGGCTTGCCAGCGTATGATGCAGCTGTTCTTACATTAACAAAAGAAATGTCTGACTTCTTTGAAGAAACCGTTGGCCAAGGTGCAGGAGCAAAACAAGCGTCTAACTGGCTGATGGGAGAAGTGTCAGGTTATTTAAATGCCGAGCAAAAAGAGCTTCAAGATGTTGCTCTTACTCCAGAAGGACTTGCGAAAATGATTCAACTGATTGAAAAGGGAACCATCTCATCTAAGATTGCTAAAACGGTATTCAAAGAGTTGATAGAATCAGGTGGAGATCCAGAGCAAATTGTAAAAGATAAAGGACTTGTGCAAATTTCTGATGAAGGCGCGCTTTTGCAGATGGTAACCGAAGTCCTAGATAACAATCCTAATATTGTTGAGGATTATAAAAATGGGAAAGAAAAAGCAATTGGTTTCCTTGTAGGGCAAATCATGAAAGCTTCAAAAGGGAAAGCGAATCCTCCTATGGTAAATAAATTGTTACTAGAAGAAATTAAGAAGCGCTAAAACGTTTAAATAATCTGGACAATATAGTCCTAGAGAGGGTGCTGAAAAGGTAGTGAATATCTTTTTTAGTACCCTTCTTTCTATGTGTCATATATTTTCTTATGCAAGTTTAGCTATTTGCTGAATAGGCTTTAAGTAATGTACAATACAAGCAGTGAATTTGACAAAGAGAAGCAATGACTAAGATAAAAAAAGTAGGGGATCTGCAATGAAAAGAGCTCGACTTATCTACAATCCATCATCTGGACGTGAACAAATCCGGAAAAGCTTAGCTTATATTTTGGAGCGACTCGAAAAAACAGGGTACGAAACTTCGGCTCATGCAACGACAGGAGAAGGTTGTGCAACTAGAGCAGCAAAAAAAGCTGGAGAGATTGGGTATGATTTGGTCATCGCTGCAGGTGGAGATGGGACCATTTTTGAAGTAGTAAATGGACTAGCTGCTCTAGAGAAAAGACCGAAGCTAGGAATTATTCCAGCAGGTACGACGAATGATTTTGCACGTGCATTACGAATTCCAAGAGATATTGAAAGAGCATGCGATATTTTGTGTGGAGAACATTTTGAGCTAATCGATATTGGTCGTGTAAATGATCGTTATTTTGTAAATATTGCTGCTGGCGGCTCGTTAACTGAGTTAACGTATGAAGTACCAAGTAAAATGAAAACAGCTGTTGGTCAATTAGCCTATTACATCAAAGGATTAGAAAAGCTGCCGCAAGTGTCCCCGCAAATGGTTCAAATTGAATATGATGGAAAGTTATTTGAAGGTGAGATTATGATGTTTCTAGTCTCAAATACGAATTCAGTTGGAGGATTTGAAAGGTTAGCTCCGAACGCTTCTTTACAGGATGGGATGTTTGATTTTATTATCGTTAAGAAGCTCTCCTTCCCTGAGTTCCTTCATTTAGCAACGTTAGCGCTCCGTGGAGAGCATATTAACCATCCGAAAGTCATGTATGTTCATGCGAACCGTATTAAAGTACAAGTGAAAGGGGATATGCAGCTTAACTTAGATGGTGAGTATGGAGGAGTACTACCAGCTGAGTTTGTCAATATGTATCAACACTTTCAAATGCTGACTCCAAAGGATCGGAAACAGCGAAGATAATAATGATAATCGCTATGAACAGAAACTCTCATTATGAGGGTTTTTCTTTTTTGGTCAAGGGGTCCATTGTGTTAGGTAACAAGTCATGCTACAATTGAGTAAATACTTAACTAAAATATTAACTTAATGTTTTACTAAAAGGGGAAGGGAGTAGAGGATGGCGACGATAAAGGATATCGCTGAGCTTGCGAAGGTTTCAACAGCGACCGTTTCAAGAGTGTTAAACAATGATAAAAACCTCTCTGTTACGGTTGAAACGAGAGACCGAATTATGGAGATTGCTAAAGAGTTAAAATATGTTCCTGTTAGGAAGCGTTATACAGATAAAAAGGTTTCATCTGTTGTTGGTGAAACGGAAATAGGTATTGTTATGTTTTGTTCACCTGAGTATGAGTGGGAGGATACGTACTTTTTATCTATCCGTAAAGGGATAGAGAGTGAATGTTCGGAGAAGGGGTTGCTAGTAAAGAAAATTAGTCATTATTCAGGCGGTATGACTGATGTGCAGATGAATAACCTTGATGGAGTTATTGTGGTAGGGATGATAAGTGAAGAGGATGAGAAGGAATTAAGCCAGAGGGTTAACCGTAACATTGTCTTTATTAATTATGTTTCTAAAAGTGAGCAGTTTGATGCTGTGATTATTGACCACGAAAAAGCGACCAAAGATGCATTGGAACATCTTTTTTCTCTAGGGCATACAAAAATTGGTTTCATAGGTGGCCAAGAAAGGGATCAAAGCAATAATAAAATTATGGATGTGCGGCATAGGACATTTGAAGAGGTTATGAAAAAAAGAGGTCTCTATAATCCTGAGCACATGTATATTTCTAGACAATTCCTAATTAGTGATGGGTACGCTTCTATGAAAAAAGCGGGTGAGGCAGAAGATTTGCCAAGTGCTTTTTTTATTGCAAGTGATGCAATGGCGATAGGTGCCATGAGAGCTTGCCATGAATTAGGGATAAAGATCCCAGAGGATGTTAGTATTGTAAGTTTTAATGATGTCGAGATGGCAAGCTTTACTCAGCCGGCGCTAACGACGGTAAAAGTGTATACAGAGGAGATGGGGAAAGCTGCTGTTAAGCTTCTGATGGATAGATTGGGAGGCAGGGAGATCCCCTTTAAACTCGAGATACCAACTAAATTAATTGTACGTGAAAGTAGCTCACGTATAGAGTGATAGAACAATAAAATAAGTAATGTTTTCTGGAGCTTTTTACTAAAAAGGCTCTTTTTTGTATAAAAGTCTAAAAATTTCTGGAAAAACTATTGAATCAGTAAATGATATAAGTTATTATTTTACTTAAGAAATAGATTATATTTAGTAAATAAATTCGGGGCGCGAAACAAATCTTGTTTCTTAATTTTTTACACAACACTGAAAGCGCTTTATAAGTTTAGGGGGGATGACAGTAGATAACTCTTAGTTGTATTGCAGAGCAGAACAAATCAAAAAATTCTAGGGGGATCATTATGAAAAAAATAATTAGAACGTTCACTGGTATTTTGATGGGTGCAATGGTGTTGACAGCTTGTGGAGGAGAATCTACTGGATCAGGTAGTTCTAGTAATGCACTATCGCTTTACTCTGGAGTATCTGAGGATGCTGAAAAAGAAGCGATTGAAGAAATAGCGGTTGCCTTTACAGAAGAAACAGGAATTTCAGTTGATGTGAATTTTCCGGGTACAGGGTATGAGGATCAAATGCGTGTGAGGATGGCCTCAAATGATCTTCCTGATTTATTTGATACTCATGGTTGGGCTATCAATCGATATGGTGAGTATACAGCTGACTTAAGTGATATGGATTGGGTCGAGTATTTCGATGAAGCGATGGCACCGATTTTGAGAGATGAAGAGGGGAAAGTTTATGCATTTCCGATTAATCAGGCAAAAGATGGCATTATGTATAATGCAACTTTATTAGATGAATATGGAATTGACCTTCCAACTACGTTCGACGAGTGGGTTGGTGCAATGGAAACAGTTAAAGAAAAAAGTGATGGTGAAGTAGCCCCACTTTGGATTCCTGGTAGTAATCAATATACAATCGCACAAGTACTTGATCAATTATCTACTCCTCTCTTAGTAACGGATGAGAATAATAGTTTTGAAGAAGAGTTATTAGATGGCTCGTTTGATTGGTCGAATTATACGCCACTCGCTGAGTTTTTAAAAGAGTTACAAGAACAGGGTTTACTAAATACAGACGTATTAACTGCTAGTGAAGCTCAGAGAATTGAGTTAATGGCGCAAAATAAAATCGCATTTGCATTTGCTGGAGGCGCTTTCGGACCGGCGGTAACAGAACTTAATCCGGATATTCAAGTTGGGACGTTTCCGGTGCCGGCTTACTGGGAAGGTGATGAGCCTAGTTGGATTGGGGGAGAGCGTAATACATTTGCTGCCTTTAAAGATTCAGAAAAGCTAGATGAAGCAAAACAATTTATTGAGTTTCTTGCTCAGCCAGAAAATGCGAAAAAGTTAGCGGAAGCAGCATCATTACCAGCTGGGATAACGAATGTCGAAACAGAAAACTATTATACTGAATTTTATGATAAGTGGGCTCATATTCAAATTCAACCTTACTTCGATCGTGTTTATTTACCGAGTGGAATGTGGGATGTGTACGCGACGACTGGACAAGAGCTACTAGCAGATACACTGACGGCTGAACAAGTTTCAGCTGAAATGGAATCTGAATATTTACGCTTGAGAAATCAGTAGAATTGGAAACGTAGGCAGGGACGTAATAACGATCCCTGCTTGCGAGCCAATCCAAGGTACCTTCGGATAAGGATGGTATAAAAAGGAGTTGAGAATATGAGTCAAACTGTAGTGGAAAGGAAAGTCGCGGTTGCAAAGAAAGCTCCAAAAGTAAAACAGAGGAAACAATCTTCGTTTATGTGGATGTATATTCCGGCCTTAAGTTTTGTGAGCTTGTTTATTATTTATCCATTTTTAAATGGAATTAAAATAACGTTTACAGATTGGAATGGGTTTTCGCAAGGATATAACTGGGTTGGCTTGGAGCAATATAAAAGGATGTTTTCTGACCCTACAACTTGGCTTGTTGTAAAAAATACGTTGCTATACGGAATTGGCAGTACCGTCTTTCAAACGGTAATTGGACTGCTTTATGCATTGCTATTAAATCAAAGTATTAAATTAAAAGCTTTTACGCGAACGATTGTGTATTTACCAGTTATTATTAGTCCGTTAATAATGGGATATATATGGTACTTTTTCTTTGCTTACCAAGGAGGAGCATTAAATGATCTATTAATATTTCTAGGATTTGAGCCCATTAACGCTCTAGGAAATGCATCATTTAATCCATGGATTATTGTGTTAGTTAACACATATCAGTTCGTTGGGATTGCGATGATTATCTATTTAGCTGGATTGCAAAGTATATCTAAAGACTATTATGAAGCGGCTGTTATTGATGGGGCATCAGCTTTCGCTCAGTTTAAAAAGATTACTCTACCATTACTAGCCCCGGCAATTACAATTAATGTCGTTTTGAATGTAATAGGCGGATTAAAATTATTTGATGTCATTATTTCATTAACGGGTGGAGGACCTGGTAATGCCTCACAATCAATGTCGACGTTTATGTATTCTCTTTATTTTAGAAGACAAGACGCTGGATATGCAGCGACTCAAGGGGTATTAATGGCAACAATTATTTTAATTATTAGCTTAGTAGCTCTCATTTACTTTAAACGTAAGGAGGTAGAGGCATAAATGGATCGAATGAGTCAATCTAAAAAAACGATCTTAACCATTGTGGCGTTTGTGATCTGTATTATTCATATCATCCCATTCTATATTCTCGCTACAACCTCTTTAAAAGTAAGTAATGACTTTAGCTCGAGGTGGTTATTTCCTGATTACTTCACATTAGAAAATTTCGCTCGTGCTTGGGAGCGTGCGAATTTAACGAATGCTTTTATGAATTCAATCATTATTACAGCAGGAGCGGCAATGCTACTAATTCTTGTAGGATCAATGGCGGCTTATCCGTTAGCTCGGGTTAAAACGAGACTAAACAAGGTTGTGTATTACATCTTTATTTCAATCATGGTTATTCCTCCTTTGACGGCATTAGTACCGTTGTATCAACTCGTCGTTAATATGGGCATGGTCAATACGCATGAAATTGCGATATTCAATAATGTAGCTGCTTATCTGCCATTAACAATCTTTCTTTATGCAGGGTTCATTCGTTCGACGATACCGAAAGAGTTAGAAGAAGCAGCCAAAATTGATGGAGCGAGTACACTTGGAATCTTTTTTAGGATTATCTTTCCATTATTAAAACCAGTAACAGCAACTGTTTTAATTATATCTTGTGTATTCATATGGAACGATTACCAGTTTGCTATTTTCTTCTTACAAGATAAGAGTGTACACACATTAACCGTAACGTTAGCTAGTTTCTTTGGTGAAAATCAAAACAATCTTAACTTAGTAGCAGCTGCTGCACTAATGGCTTCCTTGCCAATGATCGTGTTATTCCTTATCTTACAAAAATACTTTATTGCAGGGCTGTCATCAGGATCAGTAAAAGGCTAAAACGAACAAAAAACTATTATTCTACTATTATTAAATTAGAGGAGGACATCATATGTCTAAAATTACGTTTATTGGAGCTGGAAGTACGATATTTGCTAAAAATGTATTAGGAGATTGCATGTTTGTACCTGCGTTAAATGGGTTTGAATTTGCTTTACATGATATTGATGAAACGAGATTAAGAGATTCAGAGCAAATGCTACTGAACTTAGCTCGTAAATATAACCCATCTATTAAGGTTAAGGCTTATTTAGACCGAAAAGAAGCGTTAACAGGTGCGAAATATGTGATAAATGCGGTTCAGATTGGAGGGTATGAGCCAAGCACAGTAATTGATTTTGAAATTCCTAAGAAATATGGCTTGCGTCAAACGATCGCTGACACTGTTGGAATCGGAGGTTTATTCCGCAGCTTGCGCACCATTCCTGTCCTATTCGACTTTGCGAAAGATATGGAAGAAGTTTGTCCTGATGCGTGGTTCTTGAACTATACGAACCCGATGTCTTCCTTAACAGGTGCTATGTTACGCCATACAAACATTAAAACAATCGGCTTATGCCATAGTGTTCAAGTTTGTACGGACCATTTATTTAAATCTCTTGATATGGATTCAACAGGAGTAGAAGAAAGAATTGCTGGAATTAACCATATGGCATGGCTGTTAGAAGTGAAAAAGGATGGCAAAGATCTTTATCCAGAAATTAAACAACGAGCAAAAGAAAAACAAAAAACAAAACATGATGATATGGTGCGCTTTGAGTTAATGGATAAGTTTGGTTACTATGTGACTGAATCGTCAGAGCATAATGCTGAATACCACCCATACTTTATTAAAGATCGTTACCCAGAATTAATTGATCGCTTTAATATTCCGCTAGATGAGTACCCGCGTCGTTGTGTAAATCAAATCAAAGAGTGGGAAGAAATGCGTGAGAAAATGGTTAATGACACACAACTAACTCATGAAAGATCACATGAATATGGCTCGTATATTATTGAGGCGATGGAGACAAATGTGCCATTTAAGTTTGGTGGAAATGTATTAAATACGGGCAGTCTAATTTCGAATTTACCAGAAAATGCGTGTGTCGAAGTACCATGTGTAGCTGATCGAAACGGAATCATGCCTTGCTATATTGGTGATCTACCTGAGCAATTATCTGCATTGAATCGTACAAATATTAATACGCAGTTACTTACGATTGAAGCTGCTACAACATTGAAAAAAGAACATATTTACCAAGCTGCTCTCCTAGATCCACATACGAACTCTGAATTGTCGATGGACGATATCATTGCTATGTGTGATGACTTGATTGAAGCTCACGGTGATTGGTTACCGAAATATCGTTAATATATTAAGTGAAAAGGGTGTCTCAAAGCTCGCAGTAGTTAGAGATACCTTTTTTGCGTTTAAGAATAACACCGAATTTCGAGTAATCCTTTGTCTATGGTACAATAACTACCATGAATAGAGGAAGAAGGACGGGAAGAGATGAAAAGAGAGACAGTACCTGTACGAAAAAATGACCAGCTACAAGTGACAATAGAAGATTTAACGCATGAAGGAGCTGGTGTGGCAAAAGTAGATGGCTACACACTATTTGTGCCAAACACTCTACCAGGCGAACTCGTTGATATAAAAGTAATAAAAACAAATAAAGGCTTTGGCTTTGCGCGTCTCCTTGAAATTAAAAAAGAGAGTGAGCACAGAGCAGAACCGCTATGCCCAATCTATCACCAATGTGGCGGTTGTCAAATTCAACATTTAAGCTATGATGCTCAGCTTGTTTCTAAACAAAAGCAAGTGAAAGACGTGCTTGAAAGAATTGGAGGGCTAAAGGACGTAACGGTACACCCGACACTAGGGATGGAAGATCCTTGGCGCTACCGGAATAAAGCGCAAGTACCAGTCGGAGAAGAAGGAGGCCTTGTCATTGCTGGTTTTTATCAAAAGAGAAGCCACCGCATTATCAACATGGATGAGTGCTTAATTCAGCATGAAGAGAATGATCAAATCATTCGTGTTGTAAAAAACATCGCTAACAAATACGGGATTCGAGCTTATGATGAGGAAAAGCACCGCGGGACACTTCGTCATGTTGTCGCTCGGAAGGGGAAAGTAACAAATGAAGTGATGGTTGTGCTCGTAACAAGAGGAAAAGAGCTTCCGAATAAGAAGAATATCATTGAAGAAATCCAAGCTCAAATTCCAAATGTGAAATCGATCGTTCAAAATATCAATCCGAAACGGACAAACGTTATTTTTGGTGATGAGACGAACGTGCTTTGGGGTGAAGAGTACATTCATGATTATATTGGTGACATTAAATTTGCCATTTCAGCTCGCTCATTCTATCAAGTGAATCCAGAGCAAACGAAGGTCCTCTATGATAAAGCGCTTGAGTATGCGAATTTGACTGGAAAAGAGACAGTAATAGATGCATATTGCGGAATCGGGACGATCTCTCTGTTCCTTGCTCAAAGAGCGAAGCATGTGTATGGTGTTGAAATTGTTCCAGACGCCATTGCAGACGCAAAAAGAAATGCCGAATTAAACGGCATCACAAATGTAGATTTTGCAGTAGGGGAAGCGGAAAAAATTATGCCGTGGTGGTACGCTCAAGGCATACGCGCAGATGTCATTGTTGTCGATCCTCCGAGAAAAGGCTGTGACGCGGAGCTATTGGAAACGATTCTATCGATGAAGCCAAAACGTGTTGTGTATGTATCTTGTAATCCGGCTACTCTTGCAAGAGATTTGAAGGTGCTTGAAGAGGGTGGCTATGTGACGAAAAAAGTGCAGCCGGTGGATATGTTTCCGCATTCGAGTCATGTTGAGTCCGTGGCACAGATAGTTTTAGAAGAAGAAGCAGGAACCAAATAGGGGATCCTGCTTTTACTCTTTTTAGAGGTTTTTCGTTCAAATGAATATCTCGAGTTAGGTTACTAAATCACTTGAGCCTTTTGTAGAATGACTAATCGCTAATACAAAAATATTGATACAATTAAATAAATTGTGGAATCGATACCAAATTACAAATACAAATGCTTTTTCCAGTCAGCTGTTCCGTTTGTGTTGCTTCCAATTTATCGAATTAAATAATACCTAAAGCTTTAAATAACTATGCAAGAATTTAGAAAAACTAAAAAAAGACCTTATTATCCTTGCAATTGAGGAATATATTTTTGTTATAAGTTAAAAAAACTATTGAAACCGATACCAAAACCATCTATAATTTGTTTTGTAAGCGTTACACCCTTTCTGTTCTCCTTAAGAGAGCGATTTTTTATAAAACTATTTGAAACCGATACCATACGAAAATTTCAAATGGTTTCTGTTTAATAAGAGGGTGTACCAGTTTATTAACTGAAACCGATACCATGTTAAAGAATTTAAAGTATCCAAGGAGGAGAGTTTATGAAAAAGAAATTACTATCTTTATGTCTAGGTTCAATGTTAATGGGATCTTTATTAGTAGGTTGCGGTGGTGATACAGAAAGTGAAGCTACAGAATCTCCGGAAACTGCTGCTGGAGAAGAGCAGATTTCAATCGATATTTTTCAGGGGAAGGTTGAGTTTAGAGATCAGTTTATAGAGTTAGCTCGTCAGTATGAGGAAGAAAATCCAAATGTCAGCATTAATTTTGCTGCAGTAGGTGGGGGTTCTGATTATTTTACTTCTTTACGTTCAAGGTTCTCAGCAGGAGATGAACCTGAAATTTTTAGTCTTGCGGGACCTTCTGAATTAGCTGATTATCAACAGTATTTGGCGGATGTATCGGATACAAAGGCTGCTTCTTTAGCGCTGGAAGGGACATTAGATGGGATTACAACTGAAGAGGGCGTATTTGGTCTACCTTTTAACTTAGAGGGCTACGGGTTGATCTATAACAAACGTATTTTTGAAGAAGCTGGCATTAATGCAGAAGAAATACTTACTTTTGAAGATCTAGAAGCAGCTGTACAGGTGATCGACGAGCAAAAAGAAGAGCTTGATATCGATGCTGTTTTCGCACTAGCGGGAAGTGAATTATGGGTAACGGGAAATCATTTAGCAAATGTGTATATCGCTCCAGAATTTGATAATGATGTGCTACAAGCCTATGAAAGCGGGTCACTAGAATTTGAGAAAAATGATGAATTACAACGAATGGTTGATCTTCAAAGCAATTATTCTGTTCAACCTGTCTTGAGTGTTGACTATTCACAGCAAGTGGAAAGATATTTCTCATTAGAGCGAGTAGCGATGATCCAACAAGGAAACTGGATTTATCCATCCGTAAATGAAATGGATCCTGACTTTGCCCAAAATGGAATAGGAATTCTGCCAATTCCAATGGAAGGGTATGAAGGACATTTACCGGTTGGGGTACCGAACTATTGGGTTGTTAATAACAACAAGGATCCTGAAGTAGTTCAAGCTTCTAAAGATTTCTTAGATTGGCTGTATACATCGGATATAGGGAAAGAGGCTGTTTTAACACAATTAAACTTTATTCCGGCGTATGAAGGCTTTGATGAGACTAAGATTGCAGATCCATTGTCTCAAGCTATTTATGAGTATACGACTGAAGGAAATACAATTGGATGGGTATTCATGGGGTATCCGAATCCGTGGGGAGACATCTTAGGCGCTAACATACAAGAGTATATTGCTGAACAAATCTCTTGGGATCAAGTTATAGATAATTCTGTTAATGAATGGGAAAGCATGAGAGAATAGTCGAACTTTTAAACCTAAACAGCTAACAATTATGAGTTGTTAGCTGTTTTTACATCAAGGGAGTGATGTCCCGTTGATATTAGAGGAGGTAATAGAATGAGGAACCGTGATGTATCTTTTTGGCTATTTTTAACGCCTGTGATTGTAAGCTTAAGCCTTGTCGTAATTATTCCTTTGCTTATTGGATTATATTATTCCTTCACGGATTGGAATGGGCTGACTTATAACCAGTTTGTTGGCTTAGATCATTATATAAGACTGTTTCAAGATGCCCGTTTTACTAGTTCTATTTGGTTCACATTTCGTTTTTCATTTGTAACGGTCATCATGCTTAATGTGATTGGATTGGGGTTAGCTTTACTTGTGACTAGAAAATTCAAGTCGAGTAATCTCCTTCGTACAATCTTTTTTATGCCCAACCTAATTGGTGGGTTAATCTTAGGTTTTATTTGGCAGTTTATTTTTATTAGTGTATTTGCAGACATTGGTCATTCTCTTGGCATACCGGGGTTAACTGGTTGGTTATCAACACCAGGTACCGGTTTTTGGGGTCTTGTTATTTTGACTTGTTGGCAAATGGGTGGGTACATCATGATCATTTATATTGCTTATTTACAAAGTATACCGAATGAGTTACTTGAGGCTGCTGAAGTGGATGGTGCGAACGCGTTCCAACGTTTTCGTAACGTCACGTTCCCTTTAGTGGCACCGGCTTTTACTATAAGTATGTTCCTAACTCTTTCTACCTCCTTTAAAATTTATGACCAAAATTTATCTTTAACTAATGGAGGTCCATTTAACTCAACAGAAATGGTAGCAATGAATATCGTAAATACAGCATTTACCAGCAATCAAATGGCGTATGGCCAGGCAAAGGCCATCATCTTTTTTATCATTGTAGCAGCAATTGCTGTCACTCAAGTCTACTACAATAAGAAACGAGAGGTGGACTTATAATGAAGAGGAAAAAAGGAAATTTATTTTGGCTTCAAATTGTGGGTCTTTTATTAGGTTTACTTTGGCTTTCTCCTTTCTATTTAATGGTTGTAAACGCATTTAAATCAAAACGTGATATGTTTGCTGATGTATTAGGATTACCGTCAGAATTGGTATTTGATAACTTTGTTCAATCTTTTATTGATTTAAGATTTGTTCAATCTTTCTTTAACTCACTATTTATAACGGTTATTAGTATTGCTGTTATTGTCTTCTTTTCATCTATGGCTGGATACGCTTTATCGCGTAATAAGAGTAAAACAAGTGGGGTTATTCTACTCATTTTTGTAGCGGCTATGCTTATTCCTTTCCAAGCTGTTATGATTCCTTTGATTTCATTATTTGGTCAGGCGGATATGCTAAATCGCTTTGGATTAATTTTTATGTATTTAGGATTTGGTTCAAGCTTAGCTATCTTCCTATATCACGGTGCTATGACTGGGATTTCTAAGTCATTGGATGAGGCAGCGACGATTGATGGTGCTACAAAGTTTCAAACATTCTGGCATGTTATTTTTCCTTTGCTCAAGCCTATTTCCGTTACGGTAGGGATCTTGAATGTGATTTGGATTTGGAATGACTTTTTACTTCCATCTCTTATTTTAAGTGATGCCGAATCAACCATTCCGCTTAGAATGTTTATGTTCTTTGGCCAATATACACGTCAGTGGCACTTGGCATTAGCAGGATTGACAATCGCGATCATACCTGTCATTATCTTTTATTTCTTTGCTCAAAAACAAATCATTAAAGGTGTTTCTGAAGGAGCAGTGAAGTAATGTAATTAACAAGGAGGAGTAAGTGATGGGAAAGTTGATAAGTGGTTTCTTTCTGGTCAGCGAGTGGATCTCTCGATTTGCAGTTGCGAATTTATTATGGCTCGCATTCACGTTTCCAGTCTGGATTGTTGTGCTTAATACGATCATGCTCAAATCCTATGATCTCTCGATACTGATCGTTTTATACGTAACCGTAACTGCTCCTCTTGTTGTATTCCCTGCAACTTCTGCGCTTTTTGCAGTGAGTCGAGATTGGGCGATGGAAAAAGAACAGGATACTGTTATAAGAGACTATTGGAACTATTACAGAGAGAATTATAAAAGTAGTTTAAAAATAGGAATTGTCCTGACAACAGCATGGGGGGTTCCAGTCGGGGATATATTTTATTTTAGTGATATTACCCCCTTTGTCACGTATGTCTTTGTTGGAATTGGATTATTCTTATTTGTTATAACGATCCATTCCTTTTCTGTTATGGTGCATTATGACATAAGAGTATCGGATGTACTAAGAAAAGCGCTCTTTTTTACAGTAGCTAAACCGTTAATAAGTTTCATTATTATCATGACAACGGCAATTATCTTGTTTGTTAGTGTAAATCAACTTAGGTTTTTGCTCATTTTTTTTAGCTTTTCAATTATCTCGTTTATATCAATATCGTTATTTTTAAAGATGTATTCAATGCTTATAGAGAAAAAATGATAGGAGTTTTAGGAGGGTCAATGTATAATGACAGCTACTATCCATTGCAATCTGTTTCAATATTAAAGTAAAATAATTATATGAAAATGATTTCATGTTCTAAAAACAGTGGAGTGATCGACAAGTGGCTAATATATCTGATGTTGCGAAATTATCAGGATTATCAAAAACGACGGTTTCGCGTGTAATAAATAACCATCCGTACGTTTCGGACAAAAAGAGAGAGCAAGTACTAAAGGCGATGAAAGAGCTTGGTTATATACCCAACCCTTCCGCTAGAAGGCTAAGAGGGCAGTTAACTACAACGATAGGTGTGATTGTACCTAGAATTGTGAATCCTTTTTTTGCGCATTTAATTAATTCTATTGAACAAGCTGCGTCCGAAAAGGGATATCAAGTGTTGATTGGCCAAAGTTATGAAGATAAAGAAAAGGAAGTAGCCTTTTTAAATCTATTAAAAACAAAGCAAGTTGATGGAATTATCATGACTTCGACTGAAAATGATTGGAACGTTATTGAGTCATATATCGAATATGGTCCAATAATGTTATGTAATGATTATGTTAATCAAGAGATAGCTCCTATGATTCGATTGAATCAAGCAAAAGGTGCGTATATAGGTGCGAATCATTTAATAGAGCGTGGACATCGAAAGATTGCATACTGTACAGGTGGCTTGTTTGATGAGCAGGGAAAAGGGAAAGATCGTAATCGTGGGTTTCAAAAAGCGCTAAGTGAGGCAGGTATTAAGATTAACCCAAAATGGATTTTCATTGATCAACATACGATTGAAGATGGTAAACACGTGCTAAGGCAAATCCTAGAGATGGAAGACCGGCCAACTGCTATTTTTACCGGGAGTGATGAAGTGGCAGGTGGAATTGTCATTGCAGCAAAAGAGAAAGGTCTAACAATTCCTAACGATCTTGCTGTTATTGGATTTGATGATCAACCGATTGCGGAAATACTAGATCCGAAACTAACGACCATTCGCCAACCAGTTGATCTGATGGGGGAAAAATCAATAGAAGTGATGATTGAAATGTTGGAGAATCCAGAAATGGAGATAAGAAATTACGATCTTCCAATAGAATTGATTGTACGACAATCGACATAATTTGTAAGGTGATCCTTAATAAATAACAGCAAAGTGAAACTTTAGAATGGTTTCACTTTGTATTTTAATAAGATAGATTTCCGGTGAAAGTGTATTATGGAGTAGTGTTTGTGTGGTTTGTATAATTATGGAATGTGAAAATTCGATAGAAAGCGTTGACAGAGTTTGAAAATCAAAAGTATAATAAAAACAGAAATCGGTTCCATAATCAAAAGTGAATTATTTCAGTGTAGTTATTAGTTGAAACTAGACAAACTTTTTTACTTGTATATGGAACCGATACCATATAATTATTAGTGGTTTCATCTAGCCTGTTTGTATGAATGTATTACAAAAAAACATTGGGTTAATTAACTATTTTTAACTCCACCTATTTTTGGAGTTGTATGGAACCGATACCACAACTAGAACTTTATCTAATGGAGGAAACAACATGGAAAAGAAATGGTGGCAAAAAGAAGTAATCTATCAAATTTATCCGAAGAGTTTCTATGATTCAAATAATGATGGGATAGGGGATATTAAAGGCATTACGCAAAAACTAGATTATTTACAGTCTTTGGGGATTACGATGGTATGGATTTGTCCGATTTACAAATCACCTATGGCTGATAACGGTTACGATATCTCAGATTATTATCAATTAAACCCTGAGTTTGGAGAAATGAAAGATCTGGATGAGTTAATTGATAAGGCAAAAGAAAAAGGAATAAAGGTTGTCCTTGATCTTGTTATAAATCATACGTCAGATGAACATCCGTGGTTCCAAGATTTAATTCAGAATCCTAAGACTAGTAAGTATAGAGACTATTATATTTTAAAATCAGGCGAAAATGGTCAAGCTCCTACTAACTGGCGCTCTGTTTTTGGTGGAAGTGTATGGGAGCCTTTGCAAGGTACAGATGAGTACTATTTCCATTCATTTGATGTGAAACAACCTGATTTAAATTGGGAAAACAAAGAAGTTAGAGAAGAGCTATATAAAATGGTGAATTACTGGCTTGATAAAGGAATTGCTGGATTTAGAGTAGATGCAATAACGTTTATTAAGAAAGATCAAAACTATGATAACCTTCCTGCTGATGGAGTCGATGGACTTGTCAAATGTACAAAGAAGGCCCGTAATCAGCCAGGAATTGAAGAATTTTTACATGAGTTAAATGACGAGACATTTTCGAAATATAACTGTGTAACGATTGGCGAAGCTCCTGGAGTACCATATGAACAATACGGAGATTACATCGGAGACAGCGGCTACTTTTCAATGATTTTTGATTTTAGATATGCAGACCTAGATGTTGCTTCTGGAAGTGAGTGGTTTAGAAGAATTGATTGGACTGTCCTAGATTTAAAGAAATTAATTTTCACGAGTCAAAAAGAAATTCAAAAAGCTGGTTGGGGAGCAAACTTTTTAGAAAATCATGATCAGAACAGATCGATCAGCAAGTATATAAAAGAAGAGGAGAACCGAAACTTCTATTCAGCGTCCATGCTAGGAGCTATGTTTTTCTATCTTCGTGGGACTCCATTTATCTATCAAGGTCAAGAAATTGGTATGACGAACTTTGAACGTAAAAGTATTGAAGAGTTTGATGATATCTCGAGCATTGATCAATATTATCGTTCTATGAAAGAAGGCTTTAGTGAAGAAGAAGCACTTCATTTTATAAACTTACGAAGTCGTGACAATTCAAGAACGCCATTTCACTGGAGCAATAAGGAATATGGTGGATTTTCAGAAGTTAAGCCTTGGTTAGGGATGAATGAGAATTACCAAACGATTAATGTCGAGCAACAAGAGCAAGATCCGAATTCAATTTTGCAGTTTTATAAAGAAATGATTCAAGTTAGACAGTCGAGCGAGGCGAGTGAGTGTTTAATTTATGGAGAGATTGAACCTATTTTAGAGGATCATCCAACGATTGTGGCATATAAACGAAAGTTTGGGGCTGAAGAAGTTGTTTGCTATTTCAACTTTTCGTCTGAGGATCAAACAGTTGAATTAGAACATAGCAAGTATGATGTTCTTTTAAATAATTACAAAGAAGAGATCGTATCTGAACAAAAATGTTCATTAAAACCTTACCAAGCACTAATACTCCAAAAGAAAGAAGCGGGTTATGATGAGTGAAAATAAATACGAACGTATAGGGAAAGAACTGATTCAAGTCATCGGTGAAGATAATATAGAATCGTATGTTCATTGTGCAACAAGACTACGATTCTCCGTTAAAGATCGGAAAAAGATTGATGATGAGGCCATTGAAAAAATTGATGAAGTAAAAGGTGTATTTTATAATGCAGGTCAATATCAGGTCATTTTAGGTACTGGAACAGTCAATAAAGTCTATTCTGCTTTAAGAGGAGGCAGGCCTGATGAAGAGGATGACCAAGCAAAAGAGGAATCCTCTTCTCATAATAAGGAAAAGGGAATCAGGAGGGCGGTTCGAACGTTAGCTGATATCTTTATTCCGATCATCCCAATTATTGCGGCAACGGGTTTATTCCTTGGTCTAAGAGGTGTTTTGACTAGTGATGCATTCTTAGGATTAGTTGGTATGAGTATTGACGATATTCCTGAATATCTATTAACGCTAACAGCTGTCCTAACAGATACAGCATTTGCTTTTTTACCAGCTTTAATCTGTTGGTCTGCCTTTAGGAAATTTGGTGGTATGCCTATCATTGGTTTCGTCCTGGGGTTAATGCTAGTTTCTCCTGCTCTGCCAAATGCATATGCAGTCGCAGACATTAATAGTGGGGTAGAACCTATTATTGCTTTTGGTTTCATACCGATTGTTGGGTATCAAGGTAGTGTGTTAACAGCTTTAGTTGTAGGGTTTCTTGGGGCTAAACTTGAGAGGAAATTACGTGCTGTTATGCCGAATGCATTAGATTTAATCTTTACTCCATTCTTTGTTTTGCTATCTATGATGATTACAGGGTTACTTATTTTAGGACCATTATTACATTTTGTAGAAGCGGGATTAGTAACAGTTGTAACGCAACTGATCGATATTCCACTTGGCATTGGCGGATTAATGATTGGCTTTATTTACCCGTTAGCGGTTATGACGGGAATGCACCATTTATTTATTATGATTGAAACTACCATGCTTGCTAATACTGGATTTAACCCTTTAATTACTCTTTGTGCCATGTATGGTTTTGCGAATGCTGGTACTTGTTTAGGGATTACTGTGAAAGCGAAGAAAAGCACAGTGAAGGTTACAGGAGCGAGTGCGACGGCGACTCAATTGCTTGGTGTTAGTGAACCGGCCTTGTTTGGTGTCGTAATGAGGTATAGTACGAAACCGCTTTATGTTATGATTGCTTGTTCCGCTGTAGGAGGTGCCATTCTCTCTTTATTGAATGTTCAAGCGAATTCATATGGTTTAGCAGTCGTTCTTTCTCCTTTAATGTACATTTATGATTGGAGTCAGCTACTTGCTTACCTTGTTGTATCCGTAATCATTTTTGCTGCTGCATTTATTATTACTTATTTATTTGCAGTACCGAAAGAAGTTATGGTGGAAGATGAAGATGTAAAAGTAAAGAATGCGGTTTAATTTTCTATATACAGTTGACAAGGGGAGTTCATGTGTGGACTCCCTTTTTATTTGTTGTAGCACTTAATAATGGCGCAGTTCCTGAAGTGATGGCCCCTTTAAAACAGTACCGTAAAATTTTATACTTTTCGAAATTAACGCTATGAAAATGAAGAGGAAAGCTATTAAAATGATCTTCGGGAGGGATTATAAAAAGATACTCTAGTTATCAGTGCGAACTAGAGTATCTTTTTGTCATATGTTTTTATTTGATTTGTAATACAAGCACTGATTTAGATGGCATATTAACGGTTAGTTTATTTTGTGCCAGTTTAAAATCATCAAATTTAGCTGGCTCAACATTATTTGGGGTTTCGAATGTATTATGTGCATTTATTTTCTCGGCGGTTAGTACACGTCCAATTACTTTGGAGTCTTTCGTTATTCCTTCTAGGTTTAATATGATTTCATCCGACTGATTTGGATGAATGTTGCAAATGGATATATTTATTTGACCAGATTGATCCTGTGAAGCGGATACATTAATCATTGGTAATTGGTCATCCTCATGCGTATAAAATGGACTGCTTACATTTGTAGGAAGTAATGTGGCGTCTTGATGCACCTTGTACATTTCAAACACATGATAGGAAGGAGTAAGAATCATTTTTTCACCCTCAGTTAAAATCATGGCTTGTAGAACGTTCACTACTTGGGCTATGTTAGCCATATGCACTCGATCACAATGGTTATTAAAAATATTTAAATTAATACTCGCTATTATTGCGTCACGCAATGTATTCTGCTGATATAAAAAACCTGGATTCGTTCCTGGCTCTACTTTAAACCATGTTCCCCATTCATCAATAATTACTCCGACTTCTTTATTTGGATCATATTTATCCATAATCGCTGTATGATTTTCAATAATTTCTTCAATTTTCATCGTTCTTTTCATATAATCAAACCATAATGTTTCATCAAAATCTGTAGCTGATGAATAGTTAGCGCGATTACGTGTGTAGTAGTGTAGGCTAATGCCGTTCATTTCTGGGCGATGATAATCCCAAATATTTTCAATAATAGCATCTTTGTCAGGCTCTGTTCTATCCATTCCTTCTCTCATCATGACTTCCATCCAGTGATAATCAGCTTCTTGAGGACCGCAAGCAATCTTATAGATTTCATTTCCTGATAAATCCTTGACGTATGTTTGATAGTTACGATATTTATCTGCGTAGTATTCAACACGCATTTTTCCGCCACAGCCCCAGTTTTCGTTGCCTATGCCAAAGTATTTTAACTTCCACGGCTTGTCACGACCATTTTTTCGACGTAATTTAGTCATGGGTGACTCACCATCAAATGTTAAATACTCAATCCATTCCTGCATTTCCTGTACGGTACCACTACCTACATTTCCGCAAATGTATGGCTCTGTTTCTAACTGTTCGCATAAATCCATGAATTCATGGGTACCAAAATGATTATTTTCGGTTACTTTTCCCCAATTCGTATTAACAATTGTTGGACGATCCTCCCGAGGTCCAATTCCATCTTTCCAATGATATTCATCTGCAAAACAACCACCTGGCCATCGTAAGTTAGGGATGTTTATTTTTTTTAGAGCTTCAACTACATCATTGCGAATCCCGCGTGTGTTTGGAATCGGAGACTCCTCTCCTACCCAAATACCCTCATATATACATCTGCCTAAATGTTCAGCAAAATGGCCGTATATATGTCGGCTGATAGTTTGATTATTATTCTTTTTATCAATATTAATTAATGATGTCATTTACGCACACTCCTTTATTTTTTGGGGAGCCTAGAATATGCTTGTTATTAAATTGGAGCTCAATGTCTAACGTATAGACCACATCCAGCCCCCTCAAGTACGATGAAAGTTACTCTTTCTCTTGATAATTGAAATACTCAAAATCCGCATGCAACTTCTGGCCGCTTAAATCTTGCGCACAAAGTCCTACGAATGTACCTGTGAACCGGATATAATCAGCATCATCATCAGAAAGGTTACTAATATCTATTTTACTTCCTACTTCTTTCCAATTATTATTATCAATAGAATAATAGAATTGCAGCCATTGTTGACTGATCACAGCCTTCAATTTACAATTGGAGGCTTCTGGAATGGAAATATCCTTTGCCAACAACTCATCATATTTTCCATGCTTTGATTCTATGATTCCTAAACATTTACCTAATTCCTCATGATAAGTTACACGAAGGTAGACATAGTCATCTGTGTCATAGTAGGCAATAAGACCTGCCATTTGTTGGAAGTTAGTTGGGGAATATTCGATTGCTGTTTCCACTTCCGCCTCGAAGCTTTCAAGTCTTCTAGCTACTATACTTTGATGATGGAAAGAGCTCATTGATTCTTCACCTTTTAATCGCAAATATCCCTTTCTCTCTGATAATGATACCCAATCCTCTGCAAAAGGTCTTCTTAATGAGTTCCAATACTTTTTAAAGGTGTTTGCTGAAAAGTCATCATAAGTACTTTCTTGTTCAAACGGATAAGCAGGTAAATTAGGTGCTTCCACTTCCCATTTGGGGTTATTTCCACCCTCTACTCTAATCCAATTGTCTTCTGTCCAATAACATTTTTGAATCGCAGTTTCTCGACCTAAGATACATTTTTTATCGACAACGGGACGTCCGCATAAATGGGCTATATACCATTCACCGTTTTGAGTTTCTACAAAACTTCCATGACCAGCCTTTTGTAGTTGAGACAAATCATCTTGATTTGATGTAAGAATAGGGTTAGTAGGATCCACTTCGTAAGGACCGAACAATGATTCTGAACGAGCAACAGTAACAGCATGTGTGTACCATGTGCCACCTTCTGCTGTAACTAAATAATAATAGCCGTTTCGTTTGTAAAGATGGGGAGCTTCCGTCAACTTTAATTCAGATCCCTTAAATATATTACGAATTGGTCCTACAAGCTTTTGTTCTTCAGGGGAATATTCTTGAAGTGCGATACCAGCAAATGAATTGGTACCTTTACGGAAGTCCCAAATCATATTAACTAGCCATTTCTTTCCATTATCATCATGGAATAACGAAGGATCGAAGCCGCTACTATTAAGGTAAACTGGATCTGACCACGGTCCTTCGATGTTTTCGGCTGTAACCAAGTAATTATGAGTATCCTTAAATGCTCCCATTCTACTTTTTACATCTGTATAGATTAAGTAAAAGAGTCCATCAGAATAGCTTAAAGCTGGAGCCCATACGCCCCCGGAATTCACATTTCCAATCATATTTAATTGAGAATTGCGCGTGAGTGGGTATGTAAGTAAATTCCAGTTTATCATATCTTTAGAATGATATATTTGTACTCCAGGAAACCATTCAAATGTTGATACCGCGATATAATAATTACCTTCTACTCTTAAGATCGATGGATCGGGGTGGAAGCCAGGGAGTATTGGGTTCTTAATTTTTTTCATAGTAAGTCATCCTTTCATTATTAAAATACATAGAGCAATAGGAATGATTGTCAGCGTTTACATTTTGATTGAGCTTATTACGTTTTTACTTTCACTTTGTATAATGGATATACTTACTATTATATTAAGCTATAAATATAGTATTAACAAGAATATTTGAATAAAAAAACAAAAAAAACCATATAACGATAACAATTATGATAAAAAATAAAAAATATAGTTGGAGAATGAAAATGGAAAACTACATCGTGAAAGTGTGTACTACATTAAAAAGACTGATTTAAATTAAGTCTTTGTTTCATAACGGGCCAAATGCGTTGCGTAACAGTCTATATAGGGCGTATTTATAGCGTTGTTTGCAACGGGATTTGGTTATAAGGTAAGGAATAGTGAATAACAAAATATTTCAGTTCATTTATTTTTGATTTGTATCAAAAAGCAAATAAATGAAATTAAATGTTGATAAAAATAAAAAAGAATAATAGAATAATAGTGTGAAAGTAAAAAAAGGAAACGATCGTGAGGAGAGAAAGGAGAAGTGTGTAGTGAAAATAGGTATTGGGAGTGACCATATTGGGTTTGATTTTAAAGAAGCAATTAAGGTTTTTGTAGAAGAGTACGGGCACGAAGTTGTTGATTTTGGTTGCCACTCTTGTAATGCGGTTGATTATCCTGATGTTGCATTTGAGGTTGCTAAAGCTGTCAGTGAAAAAAAAGTTGAACGCGGAATATTGATTTGTGGAACGGGTATTGGGGTAGCTGTTGCTGCTTGTAAATATCCTGGCATTCGAGCAGCCCTTACTCATGACACGTACTCGGCAGAAAGAGCGCAATTAAGTAATAATGCTCAAATTATTACAATGGGTGCACAAATCATAGGAGTAGAAGTTGGGAAAAAAGTGGTTGAAGCTTATTTGAATTCTCAATGGGCTGGTGGTTCGGAACGCAAGGTTAATAAAATTATTGAGAAAGAAAAAGAATTTTTTGATAAGATCAAGGAAGAAGTGTCAGGAAACCAATGTAGCTAATAGCGCAGTTCGATTTGTTATGATTCGGAAAACGAGAAAAAAATCAAGCTTCCCAATTCAAACTCTTTGATTATTGGTAGCTTGATTTTTTATTTTAAAACAGCTTTGGCTCAATGCAACACTTGGAATTTTATGCGCTGGGGAACTCTTAACAGGGGGAAGGAAGACCTTCCCGGCACCTGAAAGAAAAAACTCATGTGTAATAGAGTTTTTTTTGCAATAAAGTCTACTTATTCATATTAAAGGGAAGCAGCATTAATCAGTTCGATATTTCTTGAGGTGAGTTCATTGGTGATGCTCTCCTCAACCTCCTTATCAGTGATAATGGTGTTCACTTGATCGGTTTTGGCAAATACCCCACTCGAAACAGTCCCAATCTTTGAATGATCAATTAAAGCAATTACAACGTTAGATTTTTTAACTAATTCTCTCTTTAATTGTACTTCGTATAAATTAAAATCAGTTAATCCAGATTCAGGAGTGAATCCATTCGCTGATGTAAACATTAAGTCGATATTTACCTGATCTAGTAAATCTATTCCTAAGGTACCTTCAAGGGAGGTAGAACCTTTTGTCAGCATGCCGCCAATTAAGATAACTGTAATATTAGGGTTTTCATTCAATTCTAATGCTGCTTTAACCCCGCTAGTTATCACTGTTAAGCGAATGTTTTTTTGTTTTAAGAGGTAGGCTAATTCTATAGTGGTGGAGCTTGCGTCTAGTAAGATACATTGCTTTTCAACGACAAAATCTAAAGCTTTTTCTGCGATTAGTCTTTTTTGTTTTTGGTTTCTTTTCGCCCGTGCGGAGAAGCTTGTTTCATTAGTAGTAAATTCATTTAGTATAGCACCGCCATGAGTTCTTGTTAATAATCCCTCTTCCTCCATTTGATTAAGGTCCGATCGCAATGTAGCCTCTGATACTCCAATTTTTGAGGCTAGTTCCTTTACCGTTAATCGTTGTTTATCCTGTAAGAGGTGCATTATTTTACTTCTTCTTTCAGAAACAAACATTTTCATTTATTTTCACACCCTCATTAGTTAACATATAAATTTAATATAAGATATTTATAGGTCATTAGCAACCATTATTAGAAAAACAAATTATTTTTCCTTTTAAATCCATCGTAATTTTTATTATTTTCGTTCAAATTATAGTGTAATGTTTTTGCGTTCGAAAATATTATTGACAAAGTGATAATAAATGATAAAATAAAACTGTGAAACCGCAATCATAATATACATAATTGGAAGCGTTGTAATCGTGACAAAAACGTACTTAGGAGGATGTAAATATGACAATTAAATTTGGATGTCAAGGGTCTACTTGGGTTTTAGATTATGATATCGAAAAAGATATGTTAGATCAAATTATGGATGATATCGATAACGGCGGCTTTAAAGGACTTGATATGCAAGTCGCTCTATTAGGTAGGTATAAAGATTCTCCAGAACGTCTTAAAGAAGAGCTTGATAAGAGAGGATTAGAGTTAGCGGCCTTAACATTACCATTCCATTTTGAAGGTGGTAAGGAATCGGTTGAAGAAAGAGAATTAGCTGATTACTACATTAATTACTTAAAGAAATTTCCAGGTGCTAAAATGAATGTTCCATCCAGAGTCGGTCCAAACCGTGATAATCTAGTACAAAGACAAAAAGAAATTATCCAAGGTGCAAATGAACTAGGGAAACGAGCTCATGAAAATGGTATTATTACTTCACTTCACCCAATCTCGTATAAAACATCTTATTGGAGATTTAAAGAAGACTATGAAATACTTCTTGATGGATTAGATACGAAATATATGGGATATACACCAGATGTTGGTCATATTATTTTTGGTGGTATGGACCCTGTTGAAATCATTAAAGAATATTTACCTGCTATTAAACATGTTCACTTTAAAGATGCTACTACAAGTTGTGAATGGATGAAGATGGGTGAAGGGGATATTGACTTCAAGGGATGTGTACAGACTCTTGTTGATGGTGGATATGATGGATGGATTATGGTTGAAGAAGAAACGCCAGAAGCGCAAACGAATACTAGGCAGGTTATTGCTGAAATTGGCGATTATGTGGAAAAGAATTTAAAGCCTATTACAGAAAAAATAGTAAAATAATAAGTGTGCTAAGTTTTTAGAATTTAAGTAACTTGCTATTTAAAAAAATAAAAGCCTTAAACTACCTAGGATTAATAAAAGAGGAGTGAAACGGTTGAAGAAACTAATAAATAATCCAGATCATGTAGTAGAAGAGATGATTGATGGTTATGTCAAAGCACATTCTTCTTATGTAAAGAGGTTAGAAGAAAATGATCGTTCATTAGTTACATCTAAAGAAACTGCTGAAGGTAAAGTTGGAATTCTAATCGGTGGTGGTTCAGGTCATGAGCCAGCTTTCATGGGATATGTCGGAGCAGGAATGGCCGATGGTGTTGCTGTTGGTAATATCTTTGCATCACCACCACCAGCACCTATTTTGGAAGTAACCAAAGCAATTGACAAAGGAGCAGGTGTAGTCTACCTTTATGGAAATTATGCTGGTGATGTAATGAATTTCGGGATGGCTGCTGATTTGGCGGCTATGGAAGATATTCAAGTGGAAATGGTGATTGGTTCTGATGATGTAGCATCCGCTCCTAAAGAGGAAAAAGAAAAACGACGCGGAATTGCTGGGGAGTTTTTCATTTATAAAACAGCTGGCGCAGCAGCAGACTTTGGTTATAAATTAGAAGATGTTGCAAGAGTAGCTAGAAAAACAAATGATAATACACGTTCGATGGGTGTTGGGTTAAGTTCTTGTTCATTACCGCAAACAGGTAAACCTAGTTTTGTTTTAGATGAAAATGAAATGGAAGTTGGTTTAGGCCATCACGGTGAACCAGGCATTAGAAAAGCTCCAATCGACACTGCAGATAATGTTGCGGACGAACTTTTGAACCATATTCTTAGTGATATTGAGATAAACGAAGGTGATGATGTAGTAGTACTTGTTAATGGACTAGGGTCAACGCCGCGAATGGAACTGTATATTATGTTTAGAAGAGTGGAGAAAGTTCTTAAGGAAAAAGGAATCAATATTTACCGTTCTTATGTAGGTGATTATATTACATCCCTTGAAATGGGTGGAGCTTCTATAACGCTTACGAAGTTAGACGATGAATTGAAAAAGATGATCGATCATCCTGTAGATTGTCCTATGTTTGTTCAGAGATAAGGGGGATAAAGATGAATTTTACATCAAAAGATTTTCTCGATTATTTTAAGTTAGTTGTAGAAGTGATGGAGACTGAAAAAGATTACTTGTGCGACCTTGACCGTAAACTAGGGGATGGGGACCACGGAGTTACTATGTCGATTGGTTGGCAAGCAGTTAAAGAAAAATTAAACAATGAACTAGCAGATGAGACAGATTTAGGAAAAATTAGTTCCCTTGTGGGTATGACATTTCTAAATGCTGTTGGTTCTTCCGTAGGGCCTTTATATGCAACTGGGTTTATAAATGGAGGAAAAGTAGTTAAAGGTAAGTCTGAAATCAATGATACAGATCTTACTGAGTATTGGCTTGCGTTTATAAATGGTATTAAAGATCGCGGCAAAGCGCAAGTGGGGGACAAAACTATCGTTGATACCATTGACCCTGCAGGAAAAGCGTTAGAGGCAAGCTTTGCTGAATCGCAGGATTTTCTATCTGCGTTTAATGATGCGGTCTTAGCTGGTGAAGAAGGTATGAAATCTACTATAGATCTTGTTTCTAAAATAGGTCGTTCAAGCCGTCTAGGGGAGAGATCGAAGGGTGCGCAGGACCCAGGAGCTACTTCTGCTTATATGATATTGGATACCTTTCTTAAGGTTGTGAAAGCTCAATCTGTAAAAGGGTAGATAAAAGCATCCTTTATGAGGCTGCCCTAATATGGGGAAGTCTCTTTTGGTGTTCTGTTAAAGTTTTTTTGGCTTATACCTAATGTGGACGCAACTTTCAATAAATTTTGCTTTAGTGTGGACAATCCAAGTGCCCTCAGTTCTAGGCAAGAAACTGTTAATTGGTTGGCTAAATACAGAGTAATTTGTAAATGCCAAATAAACCTACAAAAACGCTCGGGAAAATCTGAGCGTTTTTCATATTCTAAAAGCTATCCGTTTGTTAAAAAGAATCATTATTTGTTTTTTCTCTCCCTGAAATGAACCCGTTATCTCATTCCCCTCTCTTTTGTTAAACGTTGATTTTCAGGAACGAATTATTAGTGAAATAAAATACCGCACCTAAAAACCAATTAAGGTCTCAAAAAGTGCGGTATAGATACAAGGGTACATAAGTGCATCCTTTGGTTAATAAATATTTAGTGTTTTCCGCCTTTAGGTGTTTGGTGATTAGCCATTCTTTCAAAAAAACGAATGATATAGGAATGGTCCATCATAGCATTACCATTAGCTATTTCAGAGCTAAAAATTTCTTTTACTAGGTTAGTAACAGGTAATGGCACTCCAATAGCATTTGCTGATGATTGTACATTTCCTAAATCTTTGTAATTAATTTCAATCCGTCCACCTGGTTCGAAATCTCTTTCAATAATCTTTGGCATCTTAGCATCCATTACAGCGCTTCCAGCTAATCCGCCATGAATAGCTTCGTACATCTTGTTTAAATCAATTCCGGATTTACTGGCAAATACGGACGCTTCTGATAATGCAGCGAGATTAATGCTCACAATGATTTGATTTACTAGTTTCGTAGCAGACCCAGTGCCGACACCTCCAACGTGAACAACGTTTGATCCCATAGTTTCGAATAATGGTAATACCTTGTTATAATCTTCTTCTTTTCCTCCAGCCATAATAGATAGTTTTCCTTCGATTGCCATAGGCTCTCCGCCACTTACAGGCGCATCAATAAAGGACATATTGTATTCTTGTAAACCGTTAGCAAATGACTTAGACTCCTCAGGTGAAATAGAGCTCATATCTACAATTAAAGTATTGGGTTTTCCGTTTTTAGCAAGGCCTTCATCAGAGAACAACACTTGGTTTACATGTTTTCCAGCAGGTAGCATTGTAAAGATAACGTCACAACTCTCAGCCACTTCTTTGTTAGAAGCGCATGCATTCCCACCTAATTCTACTAATTCATTAACTGCTTCTTTGTTCAGATCGTATAAATATGTTTGATATCCATTTTTAATTAGATGACCAGCCATTGGTTTCCCCATTATTCCTAATCCTATAAATCCAATTTTCATCTTTAATTACCTCCAACTAGTATTGTTTATTTTTTATTGTTATTTATTTGTTGATTTTATAACAAAAACAAAAAAAAGTACACCGATTTATAGAGTGATATCTTTAATTAAATTCGAATGCGGTAGTTTTTGAAAGTGTTACGATAAAAAATGATTGTATATGACAATTAATAAAAAAATAGATTTTATAAAAAATTCCTTGTAATAACAGGGTTATACGGCTTACATCAACAATTATAGCGCTTTTTACTATTGACTTTTTTTGAAAGAGACAATATGATAACAATAGTTAGTTTAATGAATCGACAAACTTTTTGGAAGGGGGTACATAGCGTATTTCTTTCGAATCGAAATTTTCGATAATAAATGAAAAAATACGTAAAGTTCACTGAGTAAGTAAAACGGAAGTTTAATTTTTTTGTATCATTGTAAACGCTTTATTATCAGTGAAAAAGGGAAATCTATTATTCTAGTGAGTTCTCTTTGACAGCAGCAAATAGGATAAGGTTTTAGAATCTCATTGATATTCTAAAATAAATAAAACAATTTAAGGGGTGGAAAAATGAAAAAGCTTCAATTGTTAGTAATCTGTTTTTTCATGGCAGTAGTGGTATTAGGATTAGCGGGCTGCCAACAAGGCGGCATTGAATCTGTTACCGAAGAACAAGGAAATCAAGGCGACCAAAGCGAGCAAAGTCAAGGTGATGGAGAACAAGTAGAAATTAACCTTTGGCACTTTGATCCAGGTGCAAGACAAGAAGTATACCAAGAAGCAATAGCACGTTTCGAAGAGAAGAATCCAAACGTTACAGTAAATGAGTTATTAATACCAAATGATGATTATAAACAACGAGTAGTTGTTTCTATGGCTGGTGGTAATGCTCCTGATGTATTTACTAGTTGGGGTGGAGGCTGGTTAGAAGAGTTTGTCGATTCTGGCAAAGTTAAGGATTTGACGAATGAAGATATCGACTATGATAGCTTTGTTGATGTGGCTCTTGCTAACTCGACTTATGATGACAAAGTATATGGTTTACCATTAGGTATTGCAACTTATCAGTTCTTTTACAACAAAGAAATCTTTGCAGAGCATGGTTTAGAAGTTCCAGAGACTTATGACGACTTGCTAAACATTATCGATGTATTAAAAGAAAATGATGTGTATCCGATTGCATTGGCAAACCAACCTAAATGGCCAGGTGCTTTCTATTTAATGTATTTAACTGACCGATTAGGTGGAGAAAATGTCTTCCAAGATGCATACCGTAGAAATGGCGGTGGATTTGATAATGAGGCATACGTACAAGCGGGTGAATACATTCAAGACCTAGTGGATAGAGAAGCTTTTAATCCTGGTTTTAATGGTGTTCCTTATGATTCAGGTCAAGGTAGACAATTAATGTATACAGGTAGTGCTGCGATGATGCTTATTACAACTGGATTCGTAAATCAGGTTCGTGATGAATTTCCAGAATTCGAAGAAAAGATGGGTGTTTTTGGATTCCCTGCCATTGAATCTGGAAGTGGAGACCCGACTAATATAGCTGCTGGGGTATCGCCGGTTTGGTCAATCAGTGAAGATACTGAACATCCAGAACTTACACTAGAACTTATTAAAGAGTTGACAAGTGTTGAAACTGCTCAAGGTTACCTTAATAAATCAGGAACTCCGGTTGCGATTAAAGGTGTTGAAGTAGAGGATGAGTTTGTACAAGTATTTACAGATATGATCAATAATGCAAACTCTATTCAATTCCCTTATGATCAAACGCTACCACCAGAATTAGGTGAACTTCATAAGGATACAACCTATGAATTATTTGGCAAGTCGGTAACACCAGAAGAAGCTGCAGAAGCAATGGAAAGAAAAGCACAAGAAGTACTTGAGTAATGAAGGCATGGTGAAAGCTAGGTAGGGTTACTAGCCTTCACCTCCTTTATATCTAATAGACATAAAGGAAGGCGGATGAAGATGGCGACTGAAAGCAGTGTAGCCTCAGAAGTGATCCAGACAAAATTAAACGAAGAAAAGAAAAGACAAAAAAATAAAAAAACAGTAGCAATATCTTTATTTCTTCTCCCTGCATTGATTATATATCTAGTGTTTATCATATATCCAATTATTACAACGTTTCAATACAGTTTGTTAGATTGGAATGGAATGGGAGAAAGTGTATTTATTGGTCTTGATAACTTCAAGCGATTACTAGCAGACCCTTCATTCTGGTATGCGTTACGGAACAATATGTATCTTGTTTTAGTATCTATTTTTGTCCAGGTGCCATTAGGTTTGGGTATGGCTTTGATATTGCTAAGTAAAATTAAAGGGAAAAGATTATTCAATGTTTTATTCTTTTTACCGTATTTAATGTCAGCAGTAGCAATCGGGATACTATGGGTGTTTATGTATGATCCAGTTAATGGTCCAATTAATATGGCATTAAATGCACTTGGTTTCCAATCAGTAAGCTGGTTAGCGTCTAATAATGTTGCAATCATCGCTGTATTGATTGTGTTGGTTTGGCAATTTGCTCCTTTTTATATGATTTTATTTAAAGCGGCAATGGTTGGTATTCCAGAAGATTTGTATGAGGCTGCAAATATTGATGGAGCAAATAGTTTACAACAATTTTATTATATTACACTTCCTTCTTTAATGCCAACGATTGTAAGTTCAGCTATTCTTGCTGTAGTAGGTTCGCTTAAAACCTTTGACGTATTCTATATAATGGTTGGCGGAAGTTCTGGAGGATCGACGGAAATATTAGGAACATTCATGTACAGACAAACATTTATTAACTTTAATATGGGATACGGTAGTGCAATTGCAGCGGTAATGTTCATCATTGCACTAATAAGTGTAATTGTTATTCTATATGTTGATGCGCAACGGAAGAAAAGAGGTGGAGCATAATGAAACTAGTTAAAAAGATTCTACTTTATGTTATTGCAATAATCTTGCTTCTATTTACTAGTTACCCATTCTTATATATGATTTCCACTTCATTTAAGACAATGAATGAATTTTTCGTGAATCCATTCTCTATTATTCCAGAGTCATTCACATTAGATCAATTTGCTTCAGTATTTGAAATGGGTCTAATTGGTTATTTTGTAAATAGTATTATCATTACTGTATCGTCAGTTGTATTAGTTGTATTCATTTCTGCTCTTGCAAGTTATCCATTAAGTAGAATGAAGTTTCGTTTAAATCGCCCTCTTTTTGTAATCTTTCTAGTTGGGATGATGATACCGATTCACGCAACTCTCATTCCGATATTTGTTATGTCGAATAACCTTGGATTTTATGATAAATTATTTGCCTTATTAGGGCCGTATGTAGCTTTTGCTCTACCGATTTCGATATTTATCATGACTCAATTTATGAAAGAAATTCCAGTTGAACTTGAAGAAGCTGCAGAAATGGATGGTGCAGGTTATTGGAAAATCTTTTCGAATGTAATATTTCCTAATATCGTACCTGCGATATCAACAGTAGTTATCTATAACTTTGTACATATCTGGAATGAATTTATCTTTGCTTTAATCTTAATTTCAAGTCCAGAAAATATGCCGTTACCAATTGGACTTCAGAAATTCTATGGAGAATTTTCTGTTAACGTACCAGGTCTGATGGCTGCATTAACGTTAGCTAGTGTTCCGGTAATCATCATATTTATCATTGCACAAGAACGAGTTGTAAAAGGGTTAACAGGTGGATCTGTAAAAGGATAAGTGGTTATAATACAGATTCAATAAGAAGGGGATAATTAATCAATTTTAGTTTAATTGAGCAATTATCCCTTCTTTTGTTTTTCTAAAAAGAACTACATTAGTCGCAAATCTGGATAGATTTTATTGGATTGTATGGGGAGGGAGTATGTCATTATGACACTTGATCCACAAGTGAAAATTATTTTAGATCAAATAGAGAAGGCGGGTAATCCACCTAAAAGTAAGCTTTCTTGCGAGGAGGCAAGGAAAACAGCTGGATTGAGCCAGTCGGTAGGGTGGCCTGAAGTTGGAAAAGTAGCGGATAGAACGATTCCTGGACCCGAAGGTGAAATACCGGTTCGAATTTACACACCACATGGTCGAGGCCCCTTTCCTGCATTAGTTTATTTTCATGGTGGTGGATGGGTACTTGGGGATTTGAATTCTTCCGATGTTTCATGCCGTCTCTTAACCAATGGCGCAAATTGTGTGGTCATATCAGTCGATTACCGGTTGGCGCCAGAACATAAATTCCCAGCCGCGGTCAGTGATTGCTATTCTGCCACTAAGTGGATAGTCGACAATGCTTCATTGATTCAGGTCGATCCTGAGCGTGTCGCAGTAGGTGGAGACAGTGCTGGTGGGAATCTTGCTGCAGTAATCGCATTGATGGCGAGAGAGAAAGCTGGTCCATCACTGTCTTATCAACTATTAATCTATCCCATCACAAATTATGACTATGATTCGAATTCCTATCGTGAAAATGCAACTGGATATATGTTAACTATGGATAGCATGATTTGGTACTGGAATCATTATCTTCCAAATGAGAAAGAGGGGAACAGTCCATATGCTTCACCGCTGAAAGCTGATGACTTACGTGGATTGCCGCCAACATTGATAATCACAGCAGAATACGACCCATTACGTGATGAAGGAGAAGCCTATGCAGAACGTCTGAAGGAAGCAGGTGTACCAGTAGAGGTTACCAGATATGGTGGCATGATCCATGGCTTTTTCACGATGCCAGAAGTGATAGACAAAGGGAAGATAGCAATTGAACAGGCAGTAACTGCGTTGAAGAACGCGTTTTCAAAATAACTAAGTTTTCAATCAAAATCTCTGTTGGATTGCTGCTAGATAAAATGTATGAAGTGTTATCAAGTAGAGGATAGGGGACGTTAGAAGAAGTTAGGGGAACTTTAGTTAAACCCTAAATATAAGTGAAAAAAGTGATAGGAAAGGGTGATGCTTTATGTTAAGTAAGACAAAACGTCCAGATATGATTAAGCCAGGCGTGTTTGGCGGTGTTGTTCCTGCAGATACAAGACGTAACGTATTTGATTATCAAAATGAAGTGTTAATACATCATAAAGTATCTATCGACTTTGTCTTTATTGGTGATTCCATAACAGATAGGTGGGAAATTGAAACATATTTTGGTGGGAACAACCGTCGGCTTGTAAATAGAGGGATTGGTGGAGATATGACACAATTTCTCAGGCGTAGATTCGTTGCAGATGTCGTTCAATTAAATCCAAAGTATGTTGTTATACAGATTGGAATCAATAACACTTGGCCATTGGATGAGTGGGAACCAGAAAATAGAAAGGAGCCGGAACAAATTCACAACGAAGTTTTTGAGGATATAAAAGCAATAGTTTCGGAAGCGAAGGAAGTAGGTATTATTCCAATTGTTTGTTCTTTACTTCCAACTTGTATTGAAACAAATAGACAAACAGAGAAACGTAACGAATTAGTCATTGCGATTAATCAAACCTATAAGAACTTGGCAGATGAAGAGGGCATTATTTATGTTGATTATCACACTGCAATGATCGATGAAAGTGGCAAAACACTTCAACGGGAATTAGCAAACGATGGGATTCACCCACATGTATGTGGCTATGACATTATGGCTCATGTTCTACGTAGTGAACTAAGCAAACATGGAATTTCTATATAAGTGAGTAAATAGGCTAGATTATTAATCTTTTGAATGATTGAAAAAACATATTTTTTTTAAAATCCTTATGCAGTCTTTTTCATAAAAGTAGGGTTATAGATTGCGGAGTAAGGGGGGTCTAATAAAGAAAGGGGCTGTTCCGATGGTTTGAATATAACCGGGAACAGCCTTTTAATTAATCAATTTATCTAATGTTTATCTTGTTGTTTATTGGGGTAAGTTGAATAGCTATCTAGTTTATAATGGGCTTTTAGACGACAAAATTGGCATTTGCAAGTTTTTTTCTGATCTTCACTTGGTTCCAACTTATAAACATGTGGAACGTCAAGAACGTCTAACCCATTCTTTACGTGTTTAGGACAAACTGAAAGCATTATTAACCCTCCTTCAAATTTGAAGCTGAAGTCGCTTCTAGCGATACACTATTACTTTTTCGGTGAACAATTTTACTTAAAGTAACACTAATTTCATATAAAACTAATAATGGAATAATCACTAGAACATCTGATATAAAATCAGGAGGTGTGATCAAAACAGAAACGACGATAAGTATGAAATAGGCAATTTTCCTTCCTTTTACAAGCTTTTGCGGGTTAACAATTCCTAGTTTAGTAAGAAACATCACTACAGCAGGCATTTCAAATAAAAAGCCAAATGGCAGCGTCAAGTGAAGCATGAATTGAAAGTATCGTTCTGCCGTAAAAAATGTTTGAAATTGATCACCAGCAATATTCATTAGGAAGGATAGGACGAGTGGGAAAAGGACAAAGTACCCAAAGGAAATTCCACCTAAAAATAAGAAAAAGAGCCCAGGAATAAACACTACAGTTGCTCGTTGTTCCTCCTTTTTTAAAGCTGGTTTAATAAATTTCCATATTTGGTAGGCAGCTACTGGAATGGTAACGGCAATAGCAACTACAGCAGCTAACATCATATAAATCCATAAAATATCACCAGGGCCTAATAAAGCTAGTTTTCCATCTAAATCTTTTACTAGATATTGATAAATATCTTTTACAAAAATAAAAGAACAGATAAGTGCCATAAGGAAAATGACTGACGTTACGATAATTCGACTTCTTAACTCTGTTAAATGGTCAATGAGATGCAATTCTTCTTTCTCCATTTAGAATCCTTCTTTCATCATTATAGAGGATGCACTCTTACATTCTTTTAGGGTGCTTCCAAAGGCTTTTCCTATTTCAGGAAGCTTTGAAGAGCCAAAAATAATGAAAGCAATAATTACTACGAGAATTAAACTAGACACTCCTACATTGGCTAACATATTAACTACCTCCATTCTACTAATAATACTTTTCTGATCCCTTTATGAGAGACTCTAATAACTAATCCCTAAAACTACCAATACTCTATAAAAATTTAACAGAGAATTGTTAATGGTTTATGTAGAGACTGTTATGAAAATGTAAATTTTACTAGTTTCCCTTTTTTACAATATCACCTAGATATTTACATTATTAACAAAATGTTAATGCATAATTAAAAAATGCTTCACGGGTAATTAATAATTCGCTATTAAAATACAAATTGTACGAGCAATTATATAACTAATAGTAGAGAGGGAATGAAAAAATGGAAAATAAAAATATGAACATGAATCGTCGTAAATTTTTAGGTTATTTAGGAACTGGGACAGCTGCTTTAGCTGCTGCATCAGCTGGTTTAGGTACTTTAGCACCCGTAGCAAGCGCTGCCCATACAGCTGATCACCTTAGAGAGTTCGATAATCTTAAACTAAGTCCGCAAGCAAAACCACATGCCTTCTTTAAACCGATTATGCCTACGATGGAGGATGAGTTAGTTCTTCCAGACGGCTTCTCATATGATGTATTAGCAGCATATGGGGATGTCATTAACGAAAAAGGAGATACTTTTGGATTTAACTGTGACTTTACGGTCTTTTTTCCAATCGACGGCTCAAATGAAAGAGGTTTACTATGGGTAAATCTGGAGTATATCAATGATGATTACATGAAAGAGCAATATATGCCTTCTTTTATGCAAAATACTCCTATTGATACAAAGAGACGTTACCACCAAGGTGGAGCGGTGATTGAGGTATTTAAAGATAGTAAAGGAACTTGGAAGATGGATACGTCTTCTAAATATGCGCGACGTATTAATGGATTTACTGAATTCGATATCGTTGGACCTGCTAAGGGTAGCTCTTTGGTTGGAGGCGCAACAAAAGCAATTGGGACTTGGGCGAACTGCTCTGGTGGGATGACGTTATGGAATACTTTATTGTCTTGTGAAGAGAACTTTGAAACACAAGCAAGACGATCCAATTTGCCGTCTGAACATTATGGCTGGGTGATCGAAGTTGATCCATTTGATGAAAACGATGAAAAGTTCAAACCTCGTAAACATACTGCGCTTGGACGTTTCAATCATGAAAATACATGTATGGGAATTACGAAGAGTGGCCGTTTTGCGGTATATATGGGTGATGATAAACAAAACGCTTGCGTCTATAAATATATCAGTAGTGGCAAATTCGATCCTGCAAAAGGGAAAGCGAACTCTAAATTACTCGAAGACGGCACACTTTATGTAGCGAATTTAGGAGCAGGTAGATGGGTAAAATTAGATGCTGCCGAAGTAGCAAAAAGAGTACATGCTAGTAATTTCTCTGTACCAAGTGTTTTAAAAATGAGAGACCAAACTGTTCAGAGCTTAAGAGAAATGTTCCCTGCTAACGCTACACAAGCCCATGTGATGGTAAACACACATGAAGCAGCGATTATTCTTGGCGGTACACCAACAGACCGTCCGGAAGATTTAGAAATTAATCCTTTTGATAATTCAATTTTTATCGCTCATACGAACAACGCAGTACATGGGAACATTCATGGACATATTACACGTATTTTTGAAAAAGAAGATGATTTTGAATCAATGGAATTTATGTTTGAAATTTTTGCTGCAGGTGGACGCCAAAGCGGATTCTCTGCTCCTGATAATTTAACGTTTGACAGTAATGCGAACCTTTGGGTTGTAACAGATATGTCTGAGAGCAATATTGGAAAAGGTGTTTATGAATGGCATGGAAATAACGGATTATTCGTCCTTCCAACTCATGGTCAGAATGAAGGCGAGGCATTCCAATTCGCTTCTGGACCTCAAGGTTGTGAATTGACAGGTCCTTGGTTTACTGCGGATGAAAAAGCACTATTCTTAGCTGTTCAGCACCCGACTACAAACTGGCCGAGACGTAAAGGTGATGTCGATCCACTTCCGGCAGTTGTAGCAATTAAAGGATTCAAAGGGAACAACCTTGATAAAGGAAATAAGTCTAATGGAAATAAAGGCAAATAAATAGGAGGTAACATCAACTATGCTATCTAATATTGGAATTCCTGGTTTAATTTTAGTCCTTATCATTGCTCTGATCATATTTGGACCATCCAAGCTGCCAGAGATCGGTCGTGCATTTGGCCGTACCTTGACTGAGTTTAAGAGTGCAACGAGAGAGCTTGTTTCTAGTGGTGATGAAGAAAAAGAAGAAAAGAAGTCTAATTTAACGGCAGTAGAAAAGCAATCAGACAACAAAGCAGTTTAAGCAATATCATTCTATAAGGGAGGTGTAGACAGGGGATACTTGTCTGCATCTTTTTTTATACTTCTATCGTATATGTTAAGGTTCCATCACTTCACCCGTCTTGCGATCGCGTCCCTTCAAATACTTTACCGTCTACATGGGTCAGTGGGCCTGTCCCTCTGGTTCTCTAAAGTATATTATAATAAGCTGCTAGTTTTTTTATTTTATGAAATGTTGTATATTTAAAAATAATAGATATAATACAGGAGTGCAAACGAAAGGGTGAGATATACAATATAAAATAATCATATTTATTAAATACTAGGAGGGAGAGAAATTGAAGGTAACCATTAAAGATATTGCTACAATCTGCGGAGTGTCAGCTGGAACGGTCGATCGCGCACTTAATAACCGAACAGGAATTAGTGAGAAAACGAAAAAAAAGATTCTACAAGTAGCAAAAGAGATGAACTACCAACCTGATTATACGGCAAGAAGTCTTGTGATGGGAAAAACCATGACGATCGGGGTCATCTTGTTTGATTTATATAATCGATCTTTTGCTCAATTATTAAATGCGATTGAGGTGAAAGCTAGAGAATTAGGCTATTTTGTTAATATTACTTTATCAGACAAAAAGCCGGAAAGTGAAATCGATTGTATTAATTATTTAAAGGGAAAAGTTGATGGGGTTATCCTGTTTTCAGTGAATAAGGGAGAGCAATTCGAATCTTATTTAAGCAAATTTGATATTCCTATAATTACAATTTTCAATTATGTTTCCGAAAAATGGGAATATATAGGGATTCGAGAACGTCAAGCTATGAAGGATGCCATTGATTATATAGTAGGTAAAGGATACCAAAAGTTTATTTATATTAGCCCCCCTCTTGCATATATAGGGAAATCAAATATTTACACGCAGGAAGAGAGGCTGAATGGATTTTATGAAGGATTAGAAAAAAGTGGAATTCAATCTGAACCACTTATTATAAAGAATATTGAGTATATTGAAGAGTTAGAAAACATAACGTTTAGCAAAAATGAAAAAGTAGCTGTTGTCTGTTCTACTGACCTCTATGCGTTAAAGGTAATGCATTATCTTAAGAAACAAGGTGTCAATATTCCTGAGCAAGTGGGGGTAATGGGTTTTGATGATATTGATATATTAGAGTATGTCACGCCACGACTAACGACCGTTAAATACCCAATTGAAGAAATCGGCAGAAGGGCGATAGAAAGCATCGTAAACAAAATTGAGCATGGGGATTTTGTATCTACTCCTTTATTAGATTATGAAATTATTAAAGGTGAATCTATTTAATGCATTTTCAGAAAATTTTAAAATGCAGTTGACGGTCGTTGAAAAGGGTGTTACGATAATTTTAGTACTAAGAATTATTTATTTCTTCCTTTTTTATGGATGAAGAGAAATGATAGTTAATGTTACATAATTTCGTGTACGTACACGAAAGTTTTTATACTTTAGAAAATGTATAGGCATTTTCTAAAGCATAGAAAGATCATTTATTTTTCGTGTACGTACACGTTTTGAGAGATTCCCATTAAGAACTTCCTTGGTTAATGTCGTGCACGTACACGAAAAAGAAGCAAGCCTCACCATATTTCTTGGAGCTGATGTCAAACTATCATTTGTAAGCGGATTCAAAATTGTTCAACATACATTAGTGTTTGTATTGAACAAAAAATAAAAAAGATAGAGGGGGTTCCTATGTTACAAACTGGAAAGAATAGCAAAACAGAAGTCGCCCAAGTGAAAAACAGGAGGAATGGGGGTTTACTTACATTCTTAAACTCTCAAAAAGTCGTGCCGTATGTCTTGATTTCACCATTTGTTCTCTCTTTTTTAGTATTGTCGTTATATCCAGCAATTCAAGCCATTATTATGAGTTTTCAAAGAGTGTTGCCTGGTGAAGTTACATTTATTGGGTTAAGAAATTATACGAGAATTATTAATCCAACGTTTTTCACTGCATTACAAAATACTACGGTATATATGATTTTAACAGTTGTAATTTTAGTCTCATTGCCGATGTTGTTAGCTGTCTTGTTAAATTCGAAGGTAGTGAAATTCAGAATACTTTTTAGGACGGCTTTGTTTCTACCAGCATTAACGTCAGTCATTGTTGCGGGTATGGTTTTCCGTCTAATGTTTGCTGAAAGTGATACCGCGGTAGCGAACCAAATCTTAAATTGGATTGGACTTGAATCTGTTGATTGGAGATACAACGCTTGGTCGGGGATGTTTCTAATGGTTGTTCTTGCATCTTGGCGCTGGATGGGAATCAACATCTTGTACTTTTTAGCTGCGTTACAAAATGTACCGAAAGAGTTATATGAAGCTGCAGAAATTGATGGTGCCCGTGCCTTACAGAAATTCTTTTATGTTACGTTGCCATTTTTAAAACCAGTTACTATTTTCGTTGCTACCATTTCGATTATTGGTGGATTTAGAATGTTTGAAGAAAGCTTCGTATTCTGGACATCCGGTTCACCAGGGAATATTGGTTTAACGATCGTTGGTTATCTATATCAGGAAGGTATTCAAAAGAATGATATGGGATTTGGTGCAGCGATTGGTGTTGTCTTAATGTTAATCATCTTTGTCATTAGCTTGACTCAACTGTTTCTAACTGGAGCTTTTAAAAGGGGGGATGAGTAATGAAGCAAAAGAATAACCCTTTATTAACATGGCTGCTTACTATTGGATTTGCCGTTGTAGCATTTATTGCCTTATTTCCGCTTTTAAATTTAACACTTGCTTCATTTCGACCATCAACGGACTTAATGAGAAATGGGATAAGCTTAATCTTTGATCCTAGTACGTTAACGCTGGATAATTTCATCTTTATTTTTACTGAAGCTGAAATCTATTGGAGATGGTTTTGGAATAGTGTTTGGATATCGTTAGTCATTGTTGTCTTATCTCTACTATTTTCTTCTATGGTAGGTTATGCGTTAGCGGTATATGACTTCAAAGGTCGAAACTTTTTCTTTTTACTAGTCTTAATCATTTTAATGATTCCGTTTGAAATATTAATGTTACCTCTTTTTCAATTAATGATTAAGCTAAATTTGGTAAATACCTATACAGCCGTTATACTACCGGCGATAGTTGCGCCAGTTGCTGTCTTTTTCTTTAGACAATATGCATTAGGACTTCCTAAAGAACTAATGGATGCTGCAAGGATTGATGGTTGTACTGAATATGGAATATTTTTTAGGATCATGCTTCCGCTTATGGGACCTTCATTAGCAGCGATGGCAATATTACAAGGGCTAAACAGTTGGAATAACTTCTTGTGGCCATTAGTCGTGTTACGATCCAATGATATGTTTACACTACCAATTGGTTTAGCGACACTATTAACACCATATGGTAACAATTATGATATTTTACTTGCTGGTTCTGTCATGACGATTGTTCCAATAGTTATTTTGTTTATTTTCTTCCAACGGTATTTTGTAGCTGGTCTCACAGTTGGGGGAGTAAAAGGGTAATCACAAATAAAGAGGTGGGCAGCATATGAATGGAGCTCAAATTGTATCATCACTTGATCGAATCCTTCGGTGGATCGTGCAACTAGCTGTAATTAATATCTTATGGTTTTATTACACGCTCTTAGGTTTATTTGTAGGAGGGGTCTTTCCAGCAACATTAGCAGCATTAGGGTTATCTAGAAAATTGATCATGGGAAACACGGATATAAATCTTTGGAAAACCTTTAAGCAAATCTACAAAGAAGAGTTCATACGGTCTAATTTGATAGGATGGTGTTTAACCGTAATTGGGGGAATTCTTTATCTAAACTATCTAGCAATAGAACGTTCAAGAGAAGAGCTGTTATTTGTTATTCCGTTTGCTTTCTACTTTATTTTATTTTTCTATATCATCGTTGTTATATGGGTTTTCCCGCTATTGGCACACTATCAAACAACATGGTTTTCGTATATTCGCAATGCAATCATTATTGGATTGACGAAGATTCACTACACGCTGGCAAGTGGTGTAATGGTTTTTACAGTTATATATGTGTCACTCGATTTTCCAGGATTGATCCCGTTTTTTTCAGTTAGCTTCGCTGCAATAGGATGCATGTGGCTCTCTATGCAAACTTTTGTCAAAATAGATGAGCAAACCTCTTAAACTAGCAAATGAAAGTGATGACGAAACATCATTGTCTACAGCAGTTTTGAATTTTGGGGAGGTGATATATTCATTAGTATTTTCTAGGTGCTTTCATAATTTTACCATTACATTAAAATTTAGGGGGGATTGTGGTGACAAAGAATAGTTTATTATTTACAGTTATTGGGGTTTTTATGGCACTTGTGTTAGTAGCTTGTGGTGGTAGTTCTTCCTCGTCAGGTGATGCAGATGAGACGTCTGTTGTTGGTGATGATATTGAAGGTGCTACAGAACTCACGTTTTGGACATTTGCTAGTCAACATGTCGATTTATTTGAGGATGCAGCCATTGAATGGAATGAAGAATTCCCTGATAGACCACTTAAACTTGTTGCAGAAACCTATCCATTTGATCAAATGCACAACAATCTATTACTAGCATTGCAATCAGGTTCAGGAGCACCTGATATAGCAGATATTGAAATTTCTCGTTTCCCTAACTACCTCCAAGGGGTACCACAACTATTACCAATGAATGACCATGTGGAACCACTTCTAGATAAATTCATTGAGGCTCGTTTCGATATCTATGCTAAAGATGGCCAATATTACGGAATGCCTACTCATGTTGGTGCATCTGTGATGTACTATAATAAAGAAATTATGGATGAAGCAGGAGTAGACATCGAATCGATCCAAACATGGGATGACTATGTTGAAGCTGGTAAACAAGTGGTGGAAAATACAGGTAAAGCCATGACAACCGTTCATACTGATGATTACTTACCTATGTATCAAATGGTCAGCCAACGTGGTTCAGATTGGTTTGATGAAAATGGAAATTTAACTTTAGACGCTCCAGAAAATATTGAAGTGTTACAGTTTCTACATGATCTAATTCATGTCCATGAAATTGCTGAGCTTACGCCAGGTGGAGAACCACATGCAGAAGAGTTTTATGCACATATGAATGAAGGAAATGTAGCTTCTTTAGCAATGCCAATTTGGTATATGGGACGTTTCCTTGATAACATGCCTGATTTAAAAGGGAAAATGGTTATAAATCCATTGCCTGCATGGGAAGAAGGTGGATTCCGTTCAGCTGGCATGGGGGGAACGGGTACCGTTGTTACAAACCAAACAGATAATGAAGAACTTGCTAAAGATTTCTTAGCATATGCAAAGCTCAGTGAAAAGGCCAACGAAAAGCTTTGGACTGTCCTTGGATTTGACCCTCCTCGTTGGGATGTATGGGATAATGACGTATTTAAGGAGGATAATAGCTTCTATCAATTCTTTGGTGATAATATTTTTGATGTATTATTAGATGTTCGTGATGAAATTAATTCAGTAAATATTACACCATCCACGCCTAGTGTAGCTAGTGAGTTTGGTACAAACATTTTTAATGATGTACTAAGACAACAAACGAAAACTGCAGAAGAGGCGTTGAGAGATGCTCAAGAGACAATTGAAGCAAATATGCAAGAATAGTCATTTATGCGGATAATAACTTTTGCTCAAAGTTCCGTGTGAAATTTCATCACTCCTCGTTTAACAAAATGATAAATGAGGAGTGATGATAATAAAGGGAGATGCGCAAAATATATATAGTCCTTAGGTAACAATTTTCTTAGACGTTTATGTACACGATATAAAATGTAGCGAAAATACGTTTATAAAGTTGCAGAACTTATTTATTATCGTGTACGTAAACGGAATTTGAAAAAAGAAACAAAACCAAAAAATATGAGGTGAATGTACCATGAAACAGCAGGCCATTTTAAATGTAGATGTTGAACAGGGAATTATTAATAAAAATATATATGGGCACTTTGCTGAACATTTAGGCAGATGTATTTATGAAGGTATATGGGTAGGCGAAGATTCACCGATTCCTAATACAAATGGAATTCGAAACGATGTGGTTGAAGCATTAAAAAACATTAACATCCCAGTTCTTCGTTGGCCGGGTGGATGCTTTGCTGATGAGTATCATTGGAAAGATGGAGTCGGACAAAGGGAAAATCGGAAACGGATGGTAAACACTCATTGGGGTGGTGTAGTTGAAAACAATCATTTTGGTACACATGAATTTATGATGCTTTGTGAAATGCTTGAATGTGAGCCGTATATATGTGGAAACGTTGGAAGCGGGACTGTCCAAGAGATGTCAGAGTGGGTAGAGTACATGACATTCAAAGGTGAGTCACCGATGGCAAATTGGCGAAGAGAGAATGGTCAAGAAGAGCCATGGAAATTAACTTATTTTGGTGTTGGGAATGAGAATTGGGGATGTGGAGGGAATATGCGTCCTGAATACTATTCAGATCTCTATCGTCGCTATCAGACGTACGTTCGCGACTATGATGGAAACAAGATTTACAAGATTGCCGGTGGTGCTAATGTTGATGATTATAATTGGACAGAAGTGTTAATGCGAGAGTCTGCGCGCTATATGGATGGATTAAGCCTTCATTATTATACGGTACCTGGTGATTTTTGGACAGGGAAAGGGGCTGCAACAGGATTCCCTGAAGGTGAGTGGTTTGTAACGATGAAAAAAGCGTTACATATGGATACGTTAATTCGGAAGCATGGAACTATTATGGATAAATATGATCCAACAAAGCGGATCGGCATGATTATTGATGAGTGGGGGACATGGTTTGATGTAGAGCCTGGTACAAATCCTGGATTCTTGTATCAACAAAATACCATTCGAGATGCACTTGTTGCCGGTCTCCATTTTCATATTTTCCATGATCACTGTGACCGTGTTCAAATGACGAATATTGCTCAAACAGTGAATGTTCTTCAATCTATGATATTAACTGAGGGAGAGAAAATGATTTTCACCCCTACTTATCATGTATTTGAAATGTATAAAGTACATCATGATGCAACAAAGGTAGCGATTGATATGAAGGCAAACAATTATGAATTTGATGGAGAAACCATTCCACAAGTCAGCCTTACCGCTTCCAAAAATGACGAAGGAACTGTGCATGTAAGTATTTGCAATGTCGACCATCAAAACGAAGCAGAAGTGACCATCGACATTCGTGGTTTAGCAATATCCAATGTTACAGGCAGAATTTTAACAGCTGATAAGATGGATGCTCATAATTCATTTGAAGATGGTGAAAATGTGAAACCTGTTGAATTTACTGGATTTTCGTTGGACGGTAAAGGATTAGACATCATACTGCCTCCTATGTCTGTAGTTGTCTTGGCATTGAATTAAGGAGACCAGTTGATGATGAAATACAGTAATGATTGCAAGGGATGTCAAAGGAATGTCAGCGTTACAGATGAACCTCTTATCTATTATTCCGATTCGAGTATTGAAGATCATGATGATGATGAGTTTGTTAATGAAGAATTGTATAGTAAGCGAGTTCAGTTATGTCTCGATTGCACCTCTTTGCAATATGGTTCGACCTGTAAGTATTCGGGAGTACTCATCAGCTATAAAGCCAAACGAAAAAATAAAAGCTGCCCCATGCCTGGTGCGGCTAAATGGTAAAAGTAAGGGTAAATGAATCTTTTTAAAGGAAGGGAGAGATTACAATAATGAAAGCGACTATGACTCTTGATAAAGAGTTTAAAATTGGTGAAATTGATGATCGAATATATGGATCTTTTATTGAACATTTAGGGAGAGCCGTGTACGGGGGGATTTATGAACCAGACCATCCAGAAGCGGATGAGCAAGGGTTTCGTCAAGATGTAATCGAACTTGTTAAACAATTAAAGGTACCGCTTGTTCGTTACCCAGGTGGGAACTTTGTCTCTGGGTATAATTGGGAAGATGGAGTAGGTCCTGTAGCAGAACGGCCCCGTCGTTTAGATTTAGCTTGGAGAACCACAGAGACCAATGAAATTGGAACAAATGAATTTATGGATTGGGCAAAAAAGGTTAATGCCGAAGTAAACATGGCCGTAAACCTTGGAACAAGAGGGATTGATGCTGCGCGTAACTTAGTTGAATATTGCAATCATACGTCCGGCTCATACTGGAGTGACCTTCGTATTAAGCATGGTTATAAGGAGCCGCATAAAATTAAAACCTGGTGCTTAGGAAATGAAATGGACGGTCCTTGGCAGATTGGTCACCGCACGGCTGATGAGTATGGTCGTATTGCCGCCGAAACGGCAAAAGCGATGAAATGGGTTGACCCTTCCATTGAATTGGTCGCTTGCGGAAGCTCGAATCGTCTAATGCCAACATTTGCTGAATGGGAAGCGACTGTTCTTGAGCATACGTATGATCACGTTGAATTTATCTCATTGCACACGTATTATGGGAACCGTGATGAAGATTTAGCAAACTATCTAGCGCAATCTCTTGATATGGATCAGTTTATTTATTCGGTGATTTCAATTGCCGATTATATTAAAGCGAAAAAGCGAAGTAAGAAAACTATTAATCTATCATTCGATGAGTGGAATGTTTGGTTCCATTCAAATGAAGCTGATAAGAAAATTGAGCCATGGTCGGTTGCACCTCCGCAACTTGAAGATATTTATACGTTTGAAGATGCGCTTCTAGTTGGAAGTATGTTGATCTCCTTACTCAAACGTGCTGACCGTGTAAAAATTGCGTGTTTGGCTCAGCTTGTTAATGTCATCGCTCCGATCATGACGGAAAATGGTGGCCAGGCTTGGACACAAACGATTTTCTACCCATACATGCACGCATCTGTATTTGGGAGAGGGGTTGCATTACATGCACTGGTATCTTCACCTAAGTATGATAGTAAAGATTTTACCGATGTCCCTTATCTAGATACAGTATCTGTTTATAATGAAGAAAGTGAAACGGTCACCATTTTTGCAGTGAATAAACACCAAACCGATGTATTATCACTTGATGCTGATGTTAGAAGTTTTGAAGGATACCGAGTGGTTGAACATATTATTCTTGAGCATGATGAGGTTAAGGCGACAAATCAGCATAATCGCACAAATGTTGTTCCGCATAATAATGGAGATGCGAAAGTGGATGGTGGTAAATTAGAAGCGAATCTACCGAAGCTTTCATGGAATGTGATCCGCTTGGCGAAGTAAGAGCGAGACTTAAATAAGGGCTTGGATATAATATGTGATTATTTAGAAGAAGGGGGTGCCAAAGGTCTGTTTTAGACCTTTGGCACCCCCTTAGTTTCTATAGTTTGAACGAACTCTTTAACGAAACAATTAAATTAAACACTAAGTTATCTTTTGCTGTATCTTTTGGATCGACATTAAAGTAACCATGTCTAAAAAATTGAAACTTATCTTGTGCAGAAACATCATTCATGTTTGGTTCAACAAATCCTTTTAATACTTGTAGAGAGTTAGGATTAACTTGATCTAGGAATGTTTTTTCTGTTTCTTCTTCTAACTCTTCTGGGTCATCAGTGGAAAGTAGTGGCTCGTATAAACGAAATTCAGCTGGAACTGCTTGTGTTGCTTCCACCCAGTGTAAGGTTCCTTTTACTTTACGACCAGTAAACCCTGTACCGCTCTTCGTCTCTGGATCATACGTACAATGAATTTCTACGACATTGCCGTCTTCATCTTTAATGACATCTTCACACTTGATGAAGTAAGCGTGTTTTAGGCGAACCTCGTTTCCAGGGAAGAGACGAAAGTATTTCTTTGGCGGATTTTCCATGAAATCTTCTCGTTCAATATAAATCTCTCTTGAGAATGGAATTTGTCTTGTCCCCATTTCCGGATTCTCGGGGTTAATTTCCGCATCAAGCATTTCTACTTGTCCCTCTGGGTAGTTTGTAATCACGACTTTTAATGGACGAAGGATTCCCATCGTACGAGGTGCTTTCATTTTTAAATCTTCTCGTACAAAGTAGTCCAGCATTTGAGAGTCTACATGACCAGACCCTTTAGATACACCTGTTTCACGTACAAACGTACGGATGGCTTCTGGTGTGTATCCTCTTCTTCGTAAACCTGAGATTGTTGGCATGCGCGGATCATCCCATCCATCAACAAACCCTTCATCGACTAGTTGTTTTAACTTACGCTTACTCATAACAGCATTTGTAATGTTTAAACGACCGAACTCAATTTGTTGTGGCGTGCTCTGCATTTCACATTCTTCTACAATCCAGTTATAAAGTGGACGTTGGTCTTCAAATTCAGTTGTACAAATTGAATGTGTGACATCCTCAATGGCGTCCTCTAATGGATGTGCAAATGCGTACATTGGATAAATGCACCATTGGTCTCCTGTGTTATGATGTTCTGCGTGAGAAATTCGGTAAATAACAGGATCGCGTAGGTTAATATTAGGAGAACTCATATCAATTTTTGCTCGTAATACTTTCTCACCGTTTTCAAACTCACCTTTACGCATACGTTCGAATAATTCTAAGTTTTCCTCAATCGAACGATCTCGATAAGGGCTATCCTTACCTGGCTCTGTTAACGTACCACGGTATTCTCGGATTTCATCAGGCGATAAATCGTCGACATAGGCTTTTCCCTTCTTTATAAGAAGGACTGCTCTTTCGTACATTTCTTGAAAATAATCCGAAGCAAAAAATAGCCCGTCCCAATCATAACCAAGCCATTGGACATCCTCTTTAATTGCATGAACATACTCTGAGTCTTCCTTCAACGGGTTCGTATCATCAAAGCGTAAGTTTGTTCTTCCGTTAAATTCATCTGCTAAATCAAAGTTAATAACAATCGATTTGGCATGACCGATATGTAAGTATCCATTTGGTTCTGGAGGGAATCGAGTAATTACATGATTTCGCTTACCTGAATCTAAGTCTTCTTTTATAATATTTCTAATAAAATTAGAGGAATTATGTTCCACATATTTCACCCTTTCTTGTATGTATTGTGTATTATATTTTTTCCATAATACACATGTAATAGACAATATTGTATCACAAGTCATTGTTTGAACAAACGATCGTTTATTAGAGAGGCCACTGAAAAAGGTACGGTTTTGACCTTTTTCAATGGCCTTTAAGCAATGAGTTGCTTTGTCTTAAAGCCTGCTATGTGTGGTTTTCTAAATAGCAGGCGCGCAACGTGTGAAGCCATTGCTGTTTCCTCGAATCCGCTAAAAAGGACTTTTTCAGCGGATTCTTATTAGAGCTATAATAGTAGGAGAATTTATGTCCTTAACCAAGGGACAGCACATAAACAGTAGTTAAAGAGACCTTCACGAACTGATAACGCTAATTGGCAAGTCTTTCATCTTTTATAAAGGTTATATCCGATAACGTCGACATCGTTTATACTAGAATAGTAGAAATGAATATTGGAAAAGAGGTATTTGGATGATGTTGTTTCTAATGTTCTGTGTGATCGCTTACGTTGTTGGATCAATTCCAACTGGTAAAATAATAGCTAAACTTAAAGGCATAGACATTCAAGCAGTAGGTACAAAAAATATAGGTGCAAGTAATGTTTATTTAAATTTAGGCAAGAAAATGGCTTTCTTAGTCTTAATTGGTGACGTGAGTAAAGCTTTCATAATGGTTGCATTTGCTGCACAATTTTTTAGTGGTGGTCAAACGATGGTCATTGCATTGTGTGTCATTATTGGAAATTTGAAATCTATCTTTTTAAATTTCACGGGTGGAAAGGGCATTGCTACTAGCTTAGGGATCTTTTTAGCAACAGAACCGGTTGCTTTACTCATTATTGGTGTGCTGTGGTTACTAGGATTAGCGTTTAAAAAGTACATCTTATTAACAGGAGTTGCTGCGATTCTAGTTGTTCCATACCAATATATAGGTTATGAAGAAAAAATGGCAGTTGTCTCAGCTTTTCTAATTGTCTTGTTTATGCTTTTAAAACATAATGAAAACATTAAATGGGCCCGAGGGAGTAAAGCGTGAATATAGATGCTTGAAAAAGGGAGACAATAGAATAGGAACGTTACGGGTAAATGAAGGAGAAAGCAAATGAATAATTACAAATTAACAATCCAATATGATGGTGCTAGGTATAAAGGTTGGCAGCGTCTTGGGAATACGGAAAATACGATACAAGGGAAAATCGAAAATGTCTTATCTGAAATGGTAGGGAGAAACATCGAAATTATTGGTTCTAGTAGAACAGATGCAGGTGTACATGCACTTGCTCAAGTAGCAAATGTTAAGCTAATTGAAAAGATGGCAGAATCTGAAATCCAAAATTACTTGAATCGTTATTTACCACAGGATATTAGTGTTACAGACGTTTGTTCGGTTCATGACCGCTTTCACGCTAGATACAATGCAAAGGATAAAACGTACTTGTATAAAATTTGGAATGAGAGCTATCCGAATCCTTTTATGCGAAAGCATAGTCTGCATGTTGAAAAGAAGCTAGATGTAGAAAAAGTAAGAGAAGCAGCTGATTATTTTGTCGGTGAGCATGATTTCACTGCTTTTTCTAATGCAAAGTCGAAGAAAAAATCGATGGTGCGACATATTTATTCTATTGTGATCGAGGAAGACGCTGGATTCATTACTATTAGAATTCGAGGAAACGGCTTTCTGTATAATATGGTTAGAAAAATGGTAGGAACGTTGATTCATGTTGGATTAGGTGAAGTGCAGCCTGATGAGATAAAAACGATGTTAGAGTCGAATGATCGAAGCTTAGCCGGCTTTGCTGATGCAAATGGGTTGTATTTGGAGAATATTGGGTTTTAATTACGTACATGTAAGAGAAATAAAGGCAAACGGTGCGGAGGATTTTAGCTTCGCACCGTTTTTGTTTTGTGGACGTCTGAGAAATCTCTCAAAATAGCATAGTTTCTGACGATAAGTATAAAACAAATTAATTACGTACATATTAGTAGTAGAAAAATGTAAAGGAGAGCATAGATGAGTAGGTTAATAGGCTTTCTAATCGGCGTATTATATACAGACTGGCTCTTTCATACAGACAATGTGAATGCTTTTGGCTTTGCGGCTACGACAACTGGAGAACGAATCGGTTCGTTGCTATTTGCCGGGGGAGTGACAGTTGTCTTTTATATTGTATGTGCAAAATTATTTTCGTCCTCTTTCTTTCATGGTGTAATAGCTGCCTCAGGATTTTTTGCTAGTTTTGATATCGTCGTTATTCATTGGATTTTCGAACTCCATCGATTGACGCATGGTCCAGAAGCTGACATTATTGAACCGATTTTAGTTGTTATTGGAATCATTCTATTAGTATACGGAATAAAAAAAGAAAAGAAGAGTATTCGGCAAGCTAGCTAGTAATAGTCCGTTAAAACAACCTTAAGATCCAGGTCTTAAGGTTGTTTTCTGTTGTTCGGGGTGTAATTGTCAAAAATTCATCACTCTTCTGTAACGAAATCGTTCAATTTGTGATGTAATTCACATACATTTTGCTTATACAATAACAATATCTTCACATTAGAGAAGAGGAGGAGAGAAATGGATTCAGTTGAATTTAGTCGATATTTAACGATGCTGACATTGTCTGTACATGTTATTTTTGCCACACTCGGTGTCGGTGTTCCGATTATGATAACAATTGCTCATTGGCTTGGATTAAAAAATCAGGATGAGCATTATCTTTTATTAGCAAAACGTTGGGCACGTGGTTATGTCATTACTGTTGCTGTAGGTGTCGTAACAGGTACAGCGATTGCCTTGCAATTAGCTCTATTATGGCCGCGGTTTATGGAGTTTGCGGGACAACTTGTCGCTCTTCCGCTATTTATGGAGACGTTCGCGTTTTTCTTTGAAGCGATTTTTCTTGGGATTTATTTGTATACATGGGACCGATTCAAAAACCCGAAGCGTCATTTTTATTTATTAGCTCCAGTTGTATTAGGGTCGGCTATGTCGGCACTATTCATTACGTCAGTAAATGCTTTTATGAATACACCACAAGGGTTCACGTTAGTTGATGGTCAATTAACGAATATCCAACCGCTTGTTGCGATGTTTAATCCAGCCATGCCAACGAAAGTGGCTCATGTGTTGACATCTGCTTATATGACAACAGCGTTTGTCTTGGCGTCCATTGCGGCTTATCACTTGTTGAAAGGAAACCGTCATGAATATCATCGTAAAGCCCTTGCGCTAACGATGAAAATTGCTCTTATCTTCTCAATTGCCACAGCGCTTGTTGGTGATTTATCAGGGAAGTTTTTAGCTGAATATCAACCAGAAAAACTAGCTGCTGCTGAATGGCATTTTGAAACAGAGGGAGAGGCTCCTCTCGTTTTATATGGTGTCTTAACAGAAACAAATGAAGTGAAATATGCAATTCGAATACCTTATGCTCTTAGTATGCTTGTCCACAGTAACCCATTTGGAGTCGTTACAGGGTTAAATGATATTCCCGAAGAGTATCATCCACCACTTGTTGTCCACTATTTCTTTGATATTATGGTGACGATAGGAATTTGGTTAACTGTGTTGTCACTGTTTTATTGGCTTGCTCTATCGCGTGGATGGGCTGTCATTAAGACGCGTTTATTCCGCATCCTTCTTGTTGCATCTGGTCCGTTAGCGATGATTGCGATTGAGGCGGGCTGGTGGTTTACAGAAGTCGGGCGTCAGCCTTGGATTATGCGTGGATTTATGACTACGGCAGAAGGAGCAACTGATTCTCCGTATGTATGGGTAATGTTTATTGCGTTTGCGATTCTTTATATAATTCTAATGATTGGTACAGCTGTTGTGTTAACACGGATGTTTAAAAAGAATCCAGTGGAGCGAGAATTAGAAAAGCTTGCAGATGAACAAAGGAGTGTTGCGAAATGACAATTGAGGTGATAGGAATATCGGTATTATGGTTGTTCCTATTTGGCTATGTCATTGTAGCATCGATTGATTTCGGTGCTGGATTCTTTAATGCGTCGACGATCGTTACCAAGAAGCATCATATTGTTAATACTGTCATCCAGCGATATTTATCGCCTGTTTGGGAAATCACGAATGTATTCTTAGTATTCTTCTTTGTTGGGATGATAGGATTTTTCCCACAGACAGCTTATTACTTCGGTACAGTGCTATTAATTCCGATAAGCATTTCGATCATTTTGCTTGCCCTTCGTGGAAGTTACTATGCATTTGGAACATATGGGACAAAAGGACATGTCGGTTACACACTTATGTACGGAGTGACCGGTGTCCTAATCCCGGCATCACTCACAACAGCATTGATTGTTTCACAAGGTGGATTCATCCGTGAAACAGCTTCTGGACGTATTGAACTTGATTATGTGGCATTATTTACAAGCCCGTTTGCTTGGTCAATTGTTGTCCTCAGTCTAGTAAGTGTTCTATTTATTTCGGCTAGTTTTTTAGCTTACTATTCGTCTGTTGCTCAGGATAAAAAGGCTTTGAAGCTTTTTAAGAAGTACACATGGATTTGGAGCTTCCCGACGATTGTGACTGCTTTAGGGATTATTATTGAGATGAGATGGCATAACCCAGCTCACTTTGAAGGACTCGTATCACTTTGGTGGCTTTTTGCCTTGTCGTTTATTTGTTTCTTGATCAGTTTATGGCTCTTAAAAACGAGAAACTACGGCTGGTCATTTATTTTCGTTGTGCTTCAGTTTGCGTTAGCCTTTTATGCTTACGGCGTATCAAGGTATCCGTATTTACTGTATCCACACTTAACGATCTATGATAGCTTTACAAACGAAACGATGGCATATGCGCTCATCACAGTGTTTATTTTAGGTTTGATGCTTTTAATACCGTCGCTCTATCTAGTGTTTAAATTGTTTATTATGAATAAGCCGTATATTCAAAGTGGCAAATAAGGAGGAAGTAAAAATGCACAACTTTTTGTTGTTTTACGCACCGCTTCTTGTAGCTGTGCTGGCCATGGTTATTTCCTTTTTCGTAGCAAATAAAAGCACGAAGTACGAGGACTAACTGATGAAGTCACTTCAAAAGCTAGCATTAGCTGAGAAAGGGCGCTATTACGCATTGTATGTCATAGCGATAGCTCTTGGTATCGTTGTAATATCACAAGCGTACTTGATCGTCTCCATTGTTGATGACCTGTTTTTAAATAAACAAACGTTTGATCAAATTCTACCGTTGTTATTTGTTTTATTAGGTGTCCTGCTTGTTAGGGCATCTTTATCTTATTTAAGCGGCAAGATCGGTGTGGAGATGGCTGCGAGAGTGAAGCAAAAATACCGAGAGCGGCTGTTGCATTCATATGGAAGCCGTACGGTTATGGCTTCGACAAAAGGACAGTCGGGATCAAAAATGAGTGTGATGTTGGATGCGGTTGATGAATTAGACAGTTTTTTTAGCAAGTATGTCCCGCAAAAGATCATAACGACAGTTGTCCCGCTTCTAATCTTAATCGTGGTGTTTTCCCAGCACATTTACTCGGGTCTCATTATTTTGCTGACAGCACCGTTCATCCCGCTGTTTATGGCTATTGTCGGCAGTATGACGCAGAAAAAGTCAGAAGAGAAGCTAGATAGTCTTAAAGCTTTTTCTGGACGCTTTCTTGATACGATTCAAGGTCTTGAAAGCTTAAAGCTATTTGGGCGATCAAAGCATTACAAAGAAGTCATTCGAAAAAGCAGTCTCGACTTTCGTGATACCACGATGGGAATTTTAAAAGTAGCGTTTACGTCGTCATTAATGCTTGAATTTATTTCAATGTTAAGTATTGGACTTGTTGCGCTAGAGCTTGGTTTACGTCTTGTTGTTTTTAATCAAATCAACTTTTTCACAGCTTTTTTCATTTTGCTGTTAGTGCCTGAATTCTTTAATTTGCTTAAGGAACTAGGAAGTGCCTTTCATTCGGGGCGAAGTAGTACAGGGGCTGCGGAAAAGATAGAAAAGGAATTGGAGAATAAAGAAAGCGTAACAGAGTGGGGGACGCGTTCAGTAGAGAAGCCACTTTCAATCAAGCTGAACAATGTAACGTATGACTATGAATCAAGTGATTTTGGATTAAAAGGAATAAGAAGTGATTTCCCTTCAACTGGCCAAGTGGCAATTGTTGGGAGAAGCGGGGCGGGAAAGACGACGTTATTAAATGTGGTTGCTGGACTGCTGCCTCCACAAAGTGGTGGTGTGGTATTGAACGAGCATCATTTGTTTGAGTACAAAAGGCAGGAATGGTTCTCGCATATTAGTTATATTACACAGCATCCATACTTGTTTGCAGGAACGATTTCAGAAAACATTTCTTTAGGAGTTCAGGCAACGAAGGATGAAATCGAAAGAGCATCCGTTCAAGCAGGACTTAGAGAGTTCGTTCAGTCCATGCCTGATGGGTATGATACAGCAATAGGTGAAGGTGGAAGAGGCCTTTCAGGGGGAGAGAAGCAGCGAATTGCTCTTGCTCGCGCCTTTTTAAAGAATCCATTAGTTGTTCTATTTGATGAACCGACGACAGGTCTAGACTTACAGACAGAGCGATATCTTCATGAATCGATTCAGAGGCTGACTAAGACGTCCCTAGTTATAACAGTTGCGCACCGTGTGCAGACAATCAAGCTTGCTGATCAAATCTTGTTGCTTGATAAAGGAGAGCTGTTAGCAGAGGGGACACATGACCAACTCTTGGCAACATCGGAGTATTATCGTCAATTGTTTAGTGTGCAAGGGAAGGAGGAGCAGGGATGAGTGAGCTTACCCATATCGTAAAAAATATGATTCAGGATAAGAAAGACGTTGTATTATCTGTTTTGTTTGGATTTTTAGCAGGTATTACTGCAGTTGGGTTATTTGCGGCAAATGGGTATTTAATCTCACAAGCTGCTCTAGAGCCCCCAATGTATGTATTGATTGCGATGGTGGCTGTGGTTAAAATTGGAAGTTTTATACGCGCCCTAAGTCGTTATGCAGAACGTTATTACTCACATAGGGCCACTTTTACGATGCTTAGTGATCTACGTGTGTATTTCTATGATAAATTAGAGCGAATAGGAACATCTTTGTTCCAAACATATCGTAGTGGTGATTTGCTATCACGAGTTGTAGGGGATGTTGAAAGTCTTCAGAACTTTTTTCTTCGTGTCCTATACCCTCCAATTGTGATGGTATTAGTATTTTTAAGCACGATTGTTTTCGTTTCTTTTTATTCGCTTCAAGTTGTCATTTGTTTACTTGTTGGTCTTATTTTAACCGCGATTATTATGCCTGCTTGGTTTGCTCAGAAACAAAAAAAAGTGAGCAGTCGAATTCTCGAAGAACGATCACAGTTATCAACGGATGTCGCTGAATGGTTTTATGGCTTCCGAGAGTTAACAATTCACCAAAAACTAGAGGAAAAAGAGCAACATCTTGTTGCGTCTTCGAATCGATATATTAAAGAGCAAGAACAAGCAGGTATCCAGTCCATTTTCCATCAATCAATGAATATGGCTGTTTCGTTACTTGTCTCTTGGGCAGTACTAGCTATTGGTGCACTTTTAGTTGCTGGTGGAGAGTTAGATGGTCTATTTTTAGCAATGCTTATTATGATTAGTTTCATTGTGTTTGAACAATCGGTACCAATGGCGTTGTTTCCCATTCATTATGATGAAAGTGAAAGAGCAGCTAAAAGGTTGTATTCCGTTGTCGATCAGACTGAACAAAAAAGGCCACTGTCTACTCAGCATAATCAATGTTTATACGCTTCCCCGTCCATTGATTTTAAAAAAGTGAGTTTTGCATTTTTAAAAGATCAGCGTAGCACCTTAACAGACGTTACAGTAAGTTTTCCTGCTGGATCAAAGACGGCTATTGTAGGACCGAGTGGGTCGGGAAAGTCAACATTATTGAACTTAATTTTAAAGCAATTTGATGCAGAGGGAGAAATATTGATTGATGGAGTCCCTATTAGTCAGTTTGAGCAAGAAATAATTTGGGAAAAGGTGAATGTAGTCCTTCAGGAAAGTCATTTCTTTTACGGTACGGTTAGAGACAATTTATTGTTATCTGATCAGAACTGGACAGACGAAGATCTGAAACAACTATTAGTTGATGTTCAATTACCTTATTTGAATTTGGATGATCCCGTGTTGGAAAAAGGACAAAATTTATCTGGCGGTGAAAAGCAGAGACTTGCAATGGCCCGTGCCATTGCAAAGAGTGGTAACTTATGGCTTCTTGATGAACCTACCTCTTCCTTAGATTCATGGACGGAACAACGTCTGTATGAACGTCTATTTACTCAAGCGAGAAATGACACAGTTATCATAGTCAGTCACCGACTAGCTGGCCTAGAGAAGATGGATCAGATCATTGTGATGGATCAAGGGAAGGTTATTGAGGTTGGGAGCTTTTCAAAGCTTATGAAGGAAAAAGGGTATTTTTATAAGCTAAAGCAAATTGAGAAAAGTGTGTTACAGTAACTAGACACTCTTGTATCACTAAAATCTTACAGAAGAATTGTGTAGTACTCAAAGAGGACTGGCTAATATGCCGGTCCTCTTCTTCGTGCTAGTTCTTTCTAATTAAAGTTGAAAGAAAGTATGTACGACAGGGAATGAATTTTTATCTAGCAATACTGCAATGCTCCAATACCTTATAAAAGTAAACATAATTTATCCAATTTAGGTGAAAGATAACAAGAAAGTTATTATATATGGGTGATTATATGGAAGCGATATTAGATCGAGTATTTGGCTTTTTACCTCAAAGAATAATCCTTTGGGTAGGCGTGGGAACCTTAGTATTTATTTTGGCTTTTCAATATATATACAGCAAGTTAACTGAAATTTTAAAGCTTCCTTGGATGAAGGAAGAAAATCAACAACAAAGAAAACAGATCTTACAAAAAAATAACAAAAACTCAAAACAGAATTAGGGGTGAAAAGATGATTAATCAAGATCATTACCGCATTTCCCCTTTAGAAATGTCTTTAACTTTAATTTCTATGTTATTGGCTATAGGGGTGTTAACTTTACCCCGAACATTAGCTGAAACAATGGAGACCGGGGATGGGTGGATTGCGGTTCTAGTTAGCGGTAGCTTGGTAATGGTATTTGTCTATCTGATTGTTCGTCTTCAAAAACATTTTCCTGGCCAAACTCTACTAGAGTTTATTGGTGAAAGAGGGTTTGGAAAATGGGTTGCTAGGCTTTTAGCAATCCTTTTTGCCCTCTACTTTATTCCCTTTTTAGCTTATGAAGCACGTATCCTTGCCGTTGTCGTCCGAATGTATTTGCTTGATCGAACTCCAATGGAAATAACACTTGCCATTATTCTACTAACTACAACGTATGCTGTAACAAAAGGGGTTCAAGGCATTGTTCATTTAAATCTAATGTTTATTCCTTTTATCATTCTTATTTATCTTGTCTTAATCGCTTTTAATATCGAGAATATGGATATCGTTGAACTCCGACCTGTTTTACCCTTAGGAATTCTGCCTTTACTACCGGCTTTAGAGCCAACTTTGTTTTCGTTTTTAGGGATTGAGTTATTGTTTTTTTGGCTTACTTATATGAAATCAAGCAATTTAAGAGCATTACCTCTAAATATGGGGATTCTTTTTGTAACGATCTTGTATTTTTTAATTGTAGTCGTTTCTTACACTGCCATGTCTGTTAACTCTGTAAAGAAATTAGTATTCCCAACTGTTACCTTAGCAAAAGAAGTAGAGATTGTTGAAGGGTTGATTGAACGGTTTGAACCATTAATGATTGTCATTTGGATTATGGCAATTTTTAATACAATGGCTATTATCCATCTTCTTGCTGTTCAAGTAATAAAAAAAGAAATACTAAATACGAAAAAGGGAATGTGGATTCCTGGTGTTGTCACCTTTTTAGCTTATATCGTTGCGTTTATACCGAACTCTATCCAAGAAGTCTTTAAATTAGGGGATCTAGTGAGTTATACCGGTGCGCTGCTTATTGTACTTAGTCTGATTATTGGTTTTCTGACTGTATGGATCAGAACAAAAAAGAACAAGAATCAACAACAAGCTAAGGAGATAGCAAAATGAATGGAAAAGTATTAACGTTTCTTCTCATTTGTCTACTAATTTTACCTGGATGTTGGGATTTAACGGAAATTGAACAGATAAGCTTTGTTATAGGAACAGCTTTTGATCCCATGAATGATGAGGAAATTAGAGCAACGTATGAAGAGGAAACGGGCAGACCTCTACCTAAGGGGATGTTCCAAATGACGAATCAAATCGTCATTCCTGGACAAATTGAAGGCGGAGAAGAAGGCGGGAGTGCTTCAGAGGGACCGTTCTTTAATATTCGCACAACAGCAATGACTAGCTTTAAGACAAACCGAAATTTTACGACTAGAAGAAGTAGAACGATGAATTATGAACATTTAAAAACGCTGATTATTAATGAGGAGTTAGCTCGAGAAGGGATCATAGAACACCTTTTAGATTTGTTTATTCGAGACCACGAAATGAGAAGGGACATTCTTATTCTTATTTCAAAAGGAAAAGGATCTGACATACTAGAAAAGAAACTACCTTTAGAAATGATGCCGGCAATGTCTATTGAAATGATTAGCGAACATGCTCCGAGAGGACATAGCATTCCCCCACCAAAATACAGCGGTGAATTAATGAGTAATATTATTAGTGATCAAAGCTATATTATTCCGCGGATTGTGAATACGGATGGAGAAGAATTTAAAGTAGCAGGTGCGGCTGTTTTTCTTGGAAAAGAAAATAAAATGGTTGGTTGGATGGGGGAGTATGACGTTCAAGGGTATAGTTGGATAACTGGTACTGTGGAGAATGAGATAGTAGAAGCTTATTATGGACGTGAGCAGAAACCTTTTGTCTACGAAACTGATTACACGGAAACAGAGGTTCATTATAAGAAGGAAAATGGAAAAGATATTTTTGATATAAAGATTAGGTCAGAGGGTTTTTTTGTGGAAAACTGGATTGCTGGCATCGAGCTTGACTCTCAAGAGACGATCTTAAAGCTTGAAGAAGAAGTTGCGAAAGAAATTGAACGACAAGGAAATAAAATTATTGGAAAAATGCAAGAGGAATTTTTCACTGATATTTTTCAGCTTCATGAACACGTAAAAACGAATAACTTTTCTTATTGGCAAGAGGTGAAAGGTCATTGGGACGGTGAAGGAGGAGCATTTTCTAATACGGAAATCAATGTAGAAGCAAAGGTGAAAATACGTCATCATATGACAACGGAGGAATTAGAAGAGGAATGAGGTGAGGATATGTATAGAAGGCTTTTAAAAAAGCTAAATGAACAGAAAGTACGGGAGACAGATGAATATACGATTGAAGTCTCTAAAGATATTGCTACAATGGTTGAATCGATCAATAACATTGTTGGTGAAAGTGATGATATCGTTCAACGAAACTTTAAAGTGGGAGCTCATTTAAAAGCCAGTTTATTCTTTGTAGATGGTCTTGTCTTTGACTCAGGAATTGAGGATCGAATTATTAAACCTCTCATTTATTTTGCTGAGACGAACAAAGAATTCACCGCGGAGCAGTTAGTAGAACACGTTTTGACAGAAGTCATCACATATATTGAAGTTGCTGAGACGGATACGTTTGATGAAGCGATTTTGTCTCTTATGTCAGGAGAAACACTACTTGTCATTGATGGAGTAGAAAAGTTTCTTATTTTTGATACGAGACAGTTTAATCAACGTGGGATTGAAGAACCTGAAAGTGAAGTAATCGTCCGCGGGCCACGTGATGGCTTTAATGAAGTTCTTCACACAAATGTCATGTTAATACGTAGACGATTACGAGACCCAAATCTGACTGTGCAATTTGGTCAGCTTGGGCGCCGGTCAAAAACGGATTTTGCGCTTGTTTACATAAAGGGGATAACTAATCAAGATCTAGTAGAGGAGGTGCGTTACCGACTTTCTTGTCTTGATATGGATATGATATCTGAGACAGGGGTTATTGAGCAATATATTGAAGATAATGTTCTGTCTCCATTCCCGCAAGTATTACGAACGGAAAGACCAGATAAAACTATTAATGCGTTAACAAGTGGTAAAGTCATTGTTGTATTAGACGGAACCCCATTTGTACTTATGGCCCCTATAACCTTTAATGATTTAATGAAAGCAACCGAGGATAACTACGACCGTTGGCATATTAGTAGTTTCATTCGGTTACTACGCTATTTAGCAGCGTTTATGGCTGTGTTTTTGCCTGGGCTATATATTGCGATGGTTTCATATCATCAGGGTATGATTCCAACTGTTTTGGCCTTGTCCATCGCTGGTACTCGAGAAGGTGTGCCATTTCCTGGTTTCATTGAGGCATTTTTAATGGAAATCACTTTTGAACTGTTAAGAGAAGCGGGAATTCGCTTACCACGTCCAATTGGTCAAACAATTGGTATAGTTGGTGGGCTTGTTATTGGAGATGCTGCTGTACGTGCGGGGATTGTAAGTCCCGTTATGGTTATTGTTGTAGCTATTACGGCGATCGCATCTTTTGCCATTCCAGCTTACAACGTAAGTATTACTTTTCGACTGTTACGTTTTGGTGTGATGATTTCTTCAGCTCTTTTCGGATTGTTTGGCATTGTTATCGTTTATATTTTAATAAATATTCATTTAGTCGGATTGAGAAGCTTTGGGAGTTACTATACGTCTCCATTTGCACCGTATAAATTTGGTGAATGGTTAGATCTTATGATCCGTGCACCGCTTGTCCTTATGAAAAACCGCCCTTCAGAACCACGTATGCTTGATGAGAAGAGAAAAGACATCTAGTTTAAGAATTTTGAATAAATATTTAATAAAGTCAAACAAACGTTTAATTAACTTGTATGGAGGTGTTTCTTATGGATCAAATGCTTGATATTGCCTATTCTAATTTGTTGTCACCAATGATTTTATTTTTTCTCATTGGAATTATTGCTGTTGTTGTTAACTCTGACTTAAAGGTACCAACAGCGTTTTATACGGGGTATACAATGATTATCTTATTTACAATTGGGATTAAAGGAGGCGTAGAGCTACGGCATGTTTCTTTAATGGAAATGATTCCAACCATTATTGCAGCGGTGATATTAAGTATTATCATGCTATATATTACGTACTTTTTCGTACATAAACTTTTTTCCTACTCTGTATTAGAGTCATGGGCTGTATCAGCACATTACGGTTCAGTTAGTGCTGTTACATTTATTGCGGGGTTAGCTTTTTTAGATAAGATGGGGATCTTCTATGAAGCTTATATGTCAGCTATTTTAGTTATTATGGAAGGCCCAGCTATTATTTTGGCTATTATAATGTACAAGCTCTATTTGCAAAGACAAGGCACAGAGGAAACGAATCCGAATGCGAGTATCAAACATGTCGTAAAAGAAGCCTTCTTTGGAAAAAGTATTTTCTTGCTTCTGGGTGGTATTTTTATTGGTTTTGTCGCTCATGAAGATGGACTCCTGCTAATCAAACCGCTATTTGGAGATCTATTTTATGGTATTCTATGTATTTTCTTATTACATATGGGGATGATTGCTACACAAAGTATTAAGCAAATGAAAAATATAAGAATTGTCTCTTTTTTGTTTGCATTTATTTTACCGGTTATTGGAGGGACGATAGGGATTCTGACAGGACAAGTGATTGGACTATCAATGGGAGGAGCTTTCATTTTAGCGGTCTTAACAGGAAGCGCCTCCTATATCGCGGCACCTGCAGCGATAGCACAAGCGATTCCAGAGGCCAATTCCGGTATTTACTTAGGGTCAGCGCTAGGTTTAACATTGCCATTTAATTTAGTTTTTGGAATACCTTATTTTTATTGGGTTGCAACACTTTTATATTAAGTCAGAAGAAAGGGGATATCATATGCCGGAGTTGCCAGAAATGGAAACATACAAACGCCTTCTAAGTGAACAGGTGGCTGGTCAAACAGTTACGACTGTTGAAGTAACCAGGGAAAAAACGATCAATATTCCTGTAGAACAGTTTATAAGAGAGATACAAAACAAAACTGTAATTGCCATTGAAAGGCGTGCGAAGTTTCTTATATTCAAACTTGATTCGGGAAAAAGCTTGTTGCTGCATCTTATGCTTGGTGGATTAATGTACGTTGGAGGAAAGGGCGATGATTTAGAGCGAACGAAACAGGTGACCCTTTCCTTTGGTGAGAAGAAGTTGTATTTTATTGGGTTGCGTCTTGGTTACTTGCATTTGCTTACAGCTGAGCAGCTTGAAGAAACGCTTAGCGATTTAGGGCCCGAGCCCATAGATCCTTCTTTTACGTTAGAAACATTTCTAGAGCTAATGAAAAAGAAAAGAGGCGCATTGAAGACATCATTAGTAAACCAAAAGTTCATAGCAGGTATTGGCAACCTTTACTCAGACGAAATATGCTATCATGCTCAATTACTGCCAAAAAGGCAAGCAAACGATTTAACAGAAGAGGATCAAATAAAACTTTATCATAGCATCCAAGCGGTATTAAAAAGAGGGATTCAATTTGGTGGATATATGGATGTTCCGGTATGTAAGGAAGACCAATTGACAGGAGGTTATAATGAGCATTGTTATGTTTATGACCTTGAAGGGCAACCGTGCAAACGTTGTGGAAAGTCCATTATTAAGGATGAAATCTCTTCTAGAAAGACATTTTACTGTGATTGGTGTCAAAGGTAATGGAATAAGCAAAAACATGCTCAAAGCTAATGATAAGTTATGAGCATGTTTTACGATTTACAAAGATGTTGTGATGTTTGTTAAGTTGTCAGAAGAGGCAGCAACATGTTCTGCTGCTTGATTAATTTCCGAGAATATTTCTGTTAAGTTCTTCATTTCACCTGCAATCATCATGTTTTGTTTTTTCATTTGTTCCATTGAGGTAAGGATTTCATCAAAAAATTGATTTGTTTGGCTTGATTCATTTGTTCCACTTTCAATATATTTATTGTTTTGTATGATAGATTCAGACATGGTAGCTGTAGAGCGATTGATCTCATTAACTAAATTTGATACTTCAGAAACGGTCGCTTTCGTATTTTCAGCCAGTTTTCGAACTTCACCAGCTACAACAGCAAATCCTTTTCCTTGTTCACCGGCACGTGCAGCTTCAATAGAAGCATTTAAAGCCAGTAAATTTGTCTGATCAGCAATTGATGTAACAATTTGTGAAATTTGATCAATTTTCTTTGATGTTATGACCAATTGTTCCATCTCACTTGAGATTTTCTTCATGTTTGTATGTGTGTCTACCATAATTTGTTCAAGACTGATTAGACGTTGTTTCCCATCTTTTGATTTTGCCTCGGTTTGAATTGCGATATCAGAGCTTGAAGCTGTTAGTTTAGTTATTTCTTCTGTTTTATGAGACACATCTTGCAAGGAAGAGCTTGTTTCCTCACTTACAGCAGCCAATTCCTCTGCATTTTTGCTTACTTCTATTTTTAATAAATTTTTTTGGTCCTCTGCTTCTTGTCGAATTCGTTCTGACTCTAACTCATACGCTTCTAGAACCAACTGTTGTTCGAGATTTAAGATTTTTGTAACAGCAGATGAAGCCCTTTTAAATTCCTCTTTACTATATGTATATTGATCAACAATATCAAGGATTGATAACAACAGGTCTTGAAAAGCGCACATATACCATTTGGGTTGTAGACCAATCCGTACATGAACATGAGCGATCGTATTTCTTTTTTTAATAAAATGCTCGTTAATTTGTCCGCTGAACATTTCAAAAATATGAGTGAAAAGGGTATTCCTCAAACGATCAACTGTACTATTGTGACTGATGATGTCGGTTAAAGATGGTTCTTTTGCAAGATTTTCATAAAAGCGACGAACGATTACATCTAGATGGTTTTTTATAACAGGCTGAAAAGCACGAATGATTAAAAGGTCTTCCGTTTTTAACTCAATTAATTCTATTTGTTTATGAATTGAACTTGATTTTGAAACATCTATAAATACATTGTTTGTCTGATTAGCGATATTCGACATAATGCTGCCATTCATAGTATCTTTGTTATTTCTTGAGAAGAGTTTTAGCATGTTCTTCACTTCTTTCATAATTGTTTTGATAATCTATTAAATATTGTTCAATGATTTCATTTGGTAGAGGATTGGTCTTTAATCCTATTTGTAGAGGCGTTATCCAAAGCATATTTAATATCTATTAATTCTTTAGAAGTTCTTGAGTACTTTGAAAACTTTTCGTTATAATCTCTCAATAGTAAAAACCTCACTTCTATGATGTAAGCAGGATTAACTAGTAACCATTAATAGTAATACCTAATTATTACATATGTAGTTCTTTGGTCGCTACTCTTTTTCACATATTTCCATTTTAAAATATTTTAACTGTGCAAATAGTGAAAACTAAATGTGGTTTCAAGGGGGCTATGTTTCAATTTTTCTCGTGAAATAATCTAACCAATTAGCTGTTTATAATGGAAATATCATACAAAATAGATACACAACTGTATGCTGCCTGTTAATTATAGAAAGAGGTGTCTAGACATGATTGAAACTAAAAAAATCTGGAGACCAAACAATGTGAAAGACGCATGGGAGATTCAAACTAATCTAAAACCAAGTGAGTATTGTTATGTGTCTGGAGGAACGTGGCTTAGGACACAGTGGGAAGCAGATCTTAAGGAAATGCCTTCGAATTTGATCAGCTTAGAGCAAATACATGAAATGAAAGAAGTAAAAGAGATACTTTTTTTGGGGAAAAGAGAAATTGTCATTGGTTCACAGGTGAATTTAGCAGCTTGTATCAAAAATCCTCTTCTTATTAAGTGTCTTTCTCCTCTTGTGAAAGCTTGTCGTAACATTGCAGCTCCATCTATTCGAAATGTAGCAACAATTGGTGGCAATATCTATACGGCTGCGGGAGATACCATACCTGCATTTTTAATCCACAATGCAAAGATGCGTTGGTTTAATGGGAAAGAGATGGAGACGGAGCTAATGGAAGAGTGGTTGATTGGGTTACAGGCAAACGAAATGAAAAGAGATCAACGTATTCTAGTTGATATTTCCGTAGAGATTGATGAACGATCCAACGAAGATTTTTCTTTTTTTCAAAAAGTAGGAAGACGAGAAACGTTTACAGCTTCTCTTGTCACAGTGGCCGGTAAAGGAAAGATCAGCAGTGAAGGGACATTTCAAGAGGTTTCATTAGCCGCTGGTGGTGGTCCTATTCCATTTAGGCTCCCACATACGGAGAGTGAACTTCAGAATACAGAGGGATCTGAGGATCTATTTAAAACGATCTTTCCAGTGATTACGAAAGAATTTAATGCAACATCAGATCCTTTTGCATCGAGTGATTACAAAAAAACAACGGTTGCAAATCTTATTATTAGCGAATTGTTTGAACAATGGGATGGAAATGGAGGTGTTTCGATTGTGGCTGGATCGTAGGTCGAGTGGTGAAAAGTGGAAAGTAAGACCAGATGGAGAAGAGAAAGTTAAAGGAAAACTGCGGTATTTAACCGATATGACGTTTCCGGATATGCTCTATGGAAGAGTGTTAAGAAGTACAATTCCGCATGCACGAATTCTTTCAATCGATACATCTGTCGCTCTTGAATATCCTGGTGTTATTGCTGTATTAACTCACCGTGATATTCCAGGTTTAAATGGATTTGGAATCAGTACGCCAGATCAGCCAGTATTTTGTGAAGACCTTGTTCGTTTTGAAGGAGACGCCATCGCAGCTGTAGCAGCGATGACAGAAGAAATAGCAGAAAAGGCTTTATCCCTTATTAAAGTTGATTATGAACCAATTCAAACATTAGACACTCCAGAACATGCACTTCAACCTACAGCTCCTAAATTGCACAAAGACGGCAATATTCTACATCAAACGGACTATCAGAAAGGCGACATAAATAAAGGGTTAAAGCAATGTACTTATGTGATTGAAGAGACCTATATAACTCCAAGGCAAATGCATACGTACTTAGAAACAGAGGGTGGTATTTTTGTTCCAAGTCAGGAGGGAAGGTTAACAGTTTACGCTCCAACGCAACATGGGTACAAAGACAGAATGCAGCTTGCGAGAATATTAGCTTGTGAGGAAGAGCAGATTCGTGTGATTTCAAGCCCTATAGGAGGATCATTTGGAGGAAAAGATGAATTGAATGTACAACCGTATGGGGCATTGCTCGCTCTTTATTGTCATCAGCCAGTTAAGATTCATTATTCAAGATGGGAATCTGTAAAAGCTGGGTTAAAAAGGCACCCAATGGAAATCACAATGAAAACGGGAGTGAACGCAGATGGAGAAATACTCGCCCATCAAGTTCAAATTCTCTCTGATACGGGGGCTTACTCTACATTAGGAGGTCCTGTTCTGAACTTTGCTACTGAACATGCAGTAGGTCCTTATCAAATTCCTCATGTAGATGTAAAGGGTAAGGCTGTTTATACGAATAACGGAATATCGGGAGAGTTTCGTGGATTTGGTGGAAATCAAGTTATCTTTGCTCTAGAAGGTCAGCTTGATCGATTGGCAGAGAAATTGAAGATAGACCCTTGGGAATTACGAAAAAGGAACTTAAGAAAGCTGAATGATCTCGGTCCAATGGGACAGCGGGTTGTACCGACAAATGGACCAGAACAAGTTTGGGAAGCTGTTAAACACTCACCTCTTTTTGAAAAAAAGAAGACACAATCGAATGTTTCAAAGCCTTGGATAAAACGCGGCATAGGAGCGGCATTAGCTATGCATGGTTCAGGGTTAGGATACGGAATTCCTGATCACGCAGGCGGACTTATCCGATTAAATAAGGAAGGGAAGATTGAGGTTGCTTTCGGTCATGAGGAGTTTGGGCAAGGTTTATTAGGAACATTGGAAATCTTGTTACAAGATCATTTTTGTTGCAATAAGGATGATTTCAATATTGTGATTGGAGATACAGATCTTGTTCCACCAAGTGGGTCATCGACAGCTTCGAGAACTACCAATATGGTTTGGCAAGCTTTGAACCGTCTAAAAGGTCCTTTTTTAGAAGCTTTGTTTACAAAGGTGAACGAATTAACAGGGTGCCCTGTGGAAACATTGAAAACAGGTCCAGGGGGTATTTGGGCAAAAATTAATGAAGAAGAAGAAGAGCTAGTCATTACTTATAGTGAACTAGGTAAAAATGGAGTCGCTGAACTAGAATGTTCAACTGATTTTCACTTTCCTGTTACACCGGATCCATTCATGGGCGGGCACTATCTTTATACGAGTACGTCTGTTATTGCGGAGGTTGAAGTAAATCTACTAACGGGAACGGTTAAAGTAATTAGGATGGATCACGCTGTTGCGGCTGGACCGGTAATTAATCCTATGGGGTATGTAGGACAGATTGAGGGCGGTAGCGTGATGGCACTTGGGTTTACTCTATCGGAGGATGCTGTAATGAATGATGGTAAATACGTGACGCAGAACTTAGATACGTATTTAGTTCCAACAATCTTTGACGTACCAGAAGAACAGCATGTTCATGCAATTGAAGAGTTACCCGATGGAGATTCTTATGGCCCTCGAGGTGTAGGTGAGGTTGGTTCAGTTGCTTTAGCTCCTGCTATTGTTGCAGCAATAAAAGAGGCAACAGGTATTTGGGTAACCAAACTACCAGTTAATCGGGAGCAGCTACAACAAACACCTTTTCTAACCAGGCGGAAAGAGGGAGTAGAGGAGGGAACAAAATGAGTCAAAAGGGGAGCCGGGTTAGAGTTGAGAAAGAAACGGAGTATTTACTATCTTTTGAACTAAATGGGGAGTCAGTAGAAATTCCAGTTGATCCCTCTCGTCGCTTGGTAGATATTATCAGGACAGATCTAGATTTAACAGGGACAAAGATTTCTTGTGAGATTGGTAGATGTGGTGCGTGTATGGTTCTCGTTGATGGAAAGCAACAAAATTCATGTTTAACGATGGCTTACCAGTGTGAAGGCAAGAAGATACAGACAATTGAAGGTATTAGCACAGATAGAATGGATCCTGTTCAACAAGCCTTTTTAGAAGAAGGTGGATTTCAATGTGGCTATTGTACTCCAGGAATGATAGTTTCATTGAAAGCTTTATTAAAGGAAAGTTCGAAAGCGACAATGGAAGACTTAAAAGAAGGATTATCAGGAAACCTTTGTCGATGTACAGGGTACGGAGGTATTTACAGAGTGTTACGAAGATTAACAGATAAATAATAAAACAAGTGGGTGTTTGTAATGAAGGAACTATATGATTATCTTACAATTATTAAACAACATCCTAATCAAACTTGTGCATTAGCAACTGTTATCCAAGTCGAGGGTTCTAGCTATCGTCATGAAGGAGCAAAAATGCTTTTTTTAGAAAATGGGATACAATATGGGCTGATTAGTGGTGGTTGTCTTGAAGAAGACTTACGGATTCGTGCTAATGGTGTAATTACCAAGAAGAAACCAGAAACAATTACGTATGATTTACAATCGGAGGATGATTTAGGCTGGGGACAAGGGGCTGGATGTAACGGTAAGGTAAAGGTGTTATTAGAGCCAATCGATTGGAACGGAATAGGTACAAATGGAGAAGGCTCTTGGGGGGCTGTTTTTGAAGCTTTTGAAATGGGGGAAGATGTCATTTCTGTACGTGAGATTACTGGAGAAAAAATAGGAAGTCGGCTTTTTTTTACTAAGGAAGGAAAGAAATTAGGCCAAACTCCTTTAGAAATAGAACGTTTATTAAGTAGAGATGCGATTCTTTTTTATCAAGAGGAGCGTATTTTTGACTATCAGATGAACCTTGAGTTAAAAACACAATTTTTATTTGAATTGCACGAGTCAAAGGATATAATTTATATTTTTGGTGCAGGACCTGATGTTGAACCCGTTGTGAAAAGAGCGGCTGAATTTGATTTCTTACCAATTGTTATAGACCCAAGGGGAAGTAGATGTCGGCCTGAGTTTTTTCCTGACGCGGCCAGGTGCATTCAAGCACATCCTGAACACTTTTTAGCGAGCCATTCATTACCATTAAATAGCTATGTATTAATTATGACTCACAGCTTTGCTAGAGATAAAACGATCCTCTCGTTCTTTAGCAGTCATCATCCAAAGTATGTAGGGATTTTAGGGCCTAGAAGACGGACGGAGCGACTCCTGCATCCAATACAATTGCCAGAATGGATACACTCGCCTATTGGATTAGATATTGATGCAGAGGGTGCAGAAGAAATTAGTCTTAGTATAGTCAGTGAGCTAATTAAAGTGAGAAACAAAAAGCGGGTGTTGAATAAACATCGTATGAAAGCTAAGAAAACCAAGTTTTAAAGAGATTATTCGTTAGAGATCAGGGGCGATTTGGTGTGGTTGATCATAAAGTATGTGCTGTTATTTTAGCGGCAGGAACTTCTTCTCGAATGGGAACTGCGAAACAGCTATTAAAAATTAAGGATAAAAAATTGTTGGAGCACGTCCTTGAACTTGTTTTAGAGCATTCGTTTGAAAAAGTTATTGTTGTTCTTGGGCATAAGGCCAAAGAAATCAAAGAGGGTATTGTCTGTGCATCAACACGAGTATGTTGGGTCTATAATCCTAACTATAGACTTGGCCAAAGTACATCTTTTGTAACAGCAATCGACCATATTGATTCTCCGTTTCAATCAGTCATGTTTTTTTTAGGGGACCAGCCTTTTATTAAGAGTGAAACGGTTTCTATCGTTTTAGAAGAGGGGAGGAGAAGAGCAAGAGAGGTATCTGCTCCTTTTGTCATCCGTCCTATCTATGATGAGAAGCCAGGTCATCCTATTTATTGGGGAAACTTTAAGAACATTGATTTTTCCATACTTACAGGTGATACAGGAGGAAGAGGACTGTTACAATTTGTAGAAAAAGTAAATTTCGTTGTAAAGGATAGGGGTATCCTCTTTGATATTGACACTCTAGAAGATTATCAAAGAGCATTACAATGGGTGTCTCAAAAGGTCTAGTTTTGACCTTTTGAGACACCCATTATAGTACTTGTTTCTCGATTTTATTATTGAAAAAGGAGCGAATAAATAAGGCCGTTCTTAAAGTGAGGGTTTCATCAGACCCTTTTATCTCAAGACCTAGTATTTCTTCACATTTTTTAATTCGATAAATGACTGTGTTCCGGTGAATAAACATAATCTTAGCGGTCTCGGAAATTTGGCAATTGTGATTTAAGAAGACGGAAAGGGTTTGGACTAGATCTTCTTTTTCTTTATCTTTCGGATAAGCTAATTCTCGTAAAGTCGATCGATAAAACTCCTTCAACTTTTGAGATGGTATTGTTTTAAAGATTTCTGCTAGCTCTTTAATACGATACGTTTTAATAAACCTTTTTTTGTTTTCACGGTAACCAGCTCGAAGTGCATCGACTGCTTCTTGGAAAGCTGTAGGGATATCTGTAATATTTTCTGTGTAATTACTAATTCCAAATGACATAGAAGAGTCAATCGCTTGATATAAATCAGATTGTAAGTCAGTAATCGATTCTAATACATTTTTTTCACTATCGTCATTATAGAATTCAAAGCCTAATAATGTTGTAAATAAATCTCCTTTTGTAAAAACAATACAGTTTTCAAATTTCTTCGTTAATACTGATTCAAAAAACTCATAAATGCGATCTCTACGTAAGCTAATCTCTTTTTCTGTTTGTAAAGGGTGAGAATTTTGGTAGAGTTCGGAAGCGTCATCCATCTTACAAGTAATGCAAATGTACTGTAAAGATTTATTTAAATGATAGGTTTTTCCTCGATTAATGATTTCATCTTCACTTGGGATAGCTCCTTCGACTAAGTCGGCAAAAAATTCATTCTTTAACCTGCGCGAATGTTGTTCGAGTGCATGTAGTTTCATAAATTCAAAGGAAATGACATTGGCTGCTTGTTCAACAGCGAGTGTAAAAGAAGATTCATTTGATAATGTTGTACCAAAAATAATGATATACCCTTTTTGTTGATTTGTTGTATTAATTGGGTAAATTGAAACCTCTGTAAATTCGTTAGTTCCCTCTTCATTTGGAATGGTTAAAACTTTGTACGTATCTAAATTCTCATGATGGATCTTTTCGTGAATGTGCCAATAAATATCAAAGAAGACGTCCTTATCAATCTCGTGTGAATAGGCCATAATGTCTAGTCTGTAATTCAGTAGAATAACAGGTAGGCTTAAAATTGTTGCTAAACTTTCGATGATATTAGAAAACCCTCCCCCTGACACAACGATATCGGTAAATTCTCGATGGATATTAAGTGCGTAATTTAATTCATGTGTTCGCTCTTTTAATATGCATCCTAATGCCTCATTTAACATTTCACCCAAAGAGTAATTAAGAGGAATTTCAATAATGGGGAAATTCAATGCATTGGCTTGATCAATTACTTCAGTAGGAATTTCATCAATGAAGCGTTTTGTCTTTAGTCCGAGTCCCGCGCAGCCTTGATTAGCCATTTGCGTTACTAACTCTATTAGTGCATTAGGGTTATTCTTTATTGAGTAGGCGGTTGTCAGTAGTAGCTGCTCATCGTTTAAATAATCAATAATATCAGGAGCATCCATAAGGTTGACGGATTGAACGTTTTTTGTTAAACCTTCTTCTCCGGCTACAACCGCAGCTTCTTTAAAAGTTGGCAAGTTTAATATGTCTAATAACCTCATTGTAGTTCCTCCTCACATAAAAAACTTTCATTGTGAACAATGTACAAGAAAATCAGTAGTTCCGAAACTTCTTCGTTAGGTTTTCTAACTAAAATTATATCTAAGTTAGTTATTTCATACAAAATAGGGGTGGGAGTTCATTAGTGTTGGGTGAATAATCACCGAAAGTAAGGTAAATAAGATTTAAAGTTAATTGATTATAGTGATTTTTACAGTCATTTTTTCTAACATGCTGAATGGACTAAGGGAATTTACGGAAGTACTGGGCAGTCATATTGAAAAAGTGGCGAAATACAAGTTTTTTTAAACCTTTTATTTAATAAGTAGTGATTGATTTTGTTTGATATTTTTGTTGTTCTTTTCGTTTTGATTAGGCTATTTGAACAAAGCTACTATATGTTTTAAGTTAAGGTAAACAATGACTAAGAAGCTTTAACGTTTTATGATATGGCTACAACAAAGTGGTGTCATAACTAGGTTACAAATAGGAAAGCGGGTGTTGAAGATTAAAATCTCAATGGAAAAGGTTAATAAAATGGATCAATCAGAATTTATTGAAATTGTAGGTGCTGTGTTTGAACATTCACCTTGGGTTGCTGAAAAGTCGTGGAATGCCCATCCGTTTGTTAATCTCGAGCAAATGTACAATCATATGATTGAGGAAGTGTATGGCGCTGCTACTGCTTTGAAACTGTCTCTTTTAAGGGCTCACCCAGATTTAGGTACGAGGTTAGAGATTTCTGAATCCTCTAGAGATGAACAGGAAAACGCCGGACTCAGTCAGTTATCAGAACAAGAATTTGAAGAGTTTTCTATGTTAAATAAAGATTATATTAATAAATTTGGATTCCCCTTTATTATGGCGGTAAAAGGTCAAAGTAAGATAGCAATAAAAAGCAATATGAAAGCTCGAATTCATAATAGCTATGAAGAGGAATTTGAAACAGCTCTTGAACAAGTAAGTAAGATCGCTAAATTTAGATTGTGGGATTTAATTTTAGAAAAGGAGATTGGCAAGCTTACGACACATGTCTTGGATCTAAGTACTGGAAAGCCTGCTCAAAATGTTGCGATTGAGCTATGGAAAAGGAATAATGACAATCAATTTGTGAGAATCGGACAATCTCGTACAAACTTAGATGGTAGAGTATCTGAGCCACTCTTAGAAGGAAAGGAGATGAAAGGAACCTATCAGATCCAGTTTAAGGTCGGTGATTATTATCGTACCAACAAGCTAGAGCAGGAGTCTTACTTCTTAGAAATTGTGCCAATTCAGTTTTCTATAACAAAAGAAAATGAACATTACCACGTTCCATTACTGATCGCACCAGGTGGATATAGTACATACAGAGGTAGTTAATAGCTTGTACTATGAAAAGGTTTTTATAAACAAATATAATTTGAGAGGGGTTAAATAATGACGATTTTGAAGAGTGCGTACAAAGCAAAGTTGGTAATGGTAACTACACTCATTCTCTTAGTTCTAGCGGCTTGTGGAGGTCAAGAAGCAGACGGAGGAAGCGCGGATGGAGAAGGTTCTGACTCAACTGAATCAGTAAAACTAGTATTAAACTGGTTTCCGAAAAGTCAACATGGTGGTGTTTTTGCTGCACAAGAAGAAGGTATATTTGCTGAACATAACTTAGATGTTGAGATTGAAGCAGGCGGTCCTCAAGTTTCTTCAATTCAAATTGTCGCATCAGGGAATGCACAATTTGGATTAGCTCATGCAGATCAAATAGTGATTGCCAGGAATGAAGGAATTGAACTTGTTACATTAGCGACAGCTATGCAAAATAGTCCGGCTGCTTTAATGTTCCACGAAGGTGAAGATATTACTGAATTTGAAGATATGAATGGGAGAACAGCTTACATTCAACCAGGTATTCCATATTGGGATTTTTTAACGAATAAATATGATTTAAGTGGAGTTACTGAAATGGGTTATACCGGACAACACGTTAACTTCATTGAGGACCTTGAGTCTGTCAGTCAGGCTTTTGTCACATCAGAACCATTTTTCTTAGATAAGGAAGGGATTAAGACTGAAACGATCCTAGTGTCTGAATCGGGCTTTGATCCATATAATGTCGTGTTATTTGCTTCGAAGGATTATATTGAGAATAATGAAGAGACTGTTCAAAACTTTGTTACATCTTTTGTAGAAGGGTGGAATATCTATAAAGAATCCCCTTATGAAGTCAATGAAGTTATTCATGAAGTAAATCCTGATCTTGCTCTAGAAGACTTAAAATTTGAGACGGATTCGCAAAAGGATTTTGTCTATGGTGGCGATGCTAAAGAACACGGTTTTGGTTATATGTCGGAGGAACGTTGGCAGTTGCTGATTGATCAACTGTTTGAATTAGGTTTACTAGAAACTCAATTTGATGCAAATGAAATCTATACAATTGAATATCTGCCGTCTAACTAATTTAAGGGGGTTCAAGGAGGTAGAATTACCTTCTTGAACCCTTCTTTTTTAGATCTTATAAAAATAGAAGGGGAGAATATCTAACATTTCGAATGAGGCATATACCAATTCATCTTTTTGTCATATGTGAAAACACATCAAAATGTTAGTTAGTTTGAATAATAAAATAGTATATTTTTAGATATATTGAACAATGACTAACCCTCCTCCATTCTCTACAATGAAACCAATTAGAAGCTGGGATTTTACAAGGAGGGATTGATTCTAGATGATTATTATAAATCAAATAAATCAACAACGGTTATGGAAGACGATTCAGGAACTCGGTAATATCGGTGCTGGTTCAAATGGCACTGAAGAAGGTGTGACAAGACTGGCTCTTAGCTTAGAAGATTTAGAGGCAAGAAAATATGTAATTCAGTTAATGGAGGAGTCAGGCTTAGACGTTCGAGTGGACCCTGTTGGAAATATTATTGGGAAATTAGAAGGGAAGGACAAGAACGCGCCAGTAGTGATGACTGGGTCTCATGTGGATACTGTTTATCAAGGTGGTTTGTTTGATGGAGCTTTAGGGGTTTTAGGAGGAATTGAAGCTGTTCGCTCCATAAAGGAATCAGGGATAGAGCTCACTCATTCTATTGAAGTCGTATCTTTTACAGATGAAGAAGGGACTAGGTTTGGAACTGGCTATATTGGCAGTAAGGCGATGACCGGTTATTTAGACGAAGCTACACTTAAGTTAAAAGATGCAAATGGAATAACTTATGCAGAGGCGCTTGTGCAAGCTGGCTTTGATGCTACTCAGTATAAACTAGCGATTCGAAAGCCTGAAGAAATAAAAGCATACTTAGAAATGCATATTGAACAAGGGAAAGTACTTGAAGAACACGAGTTAGCAGTTGGTGTTGTTACAACGATTCAAGGACCTGTTTGGTTAGAGGTTAGCCTAAATGGTCACCCAGATCATGCAGGTGCTACACCAATGAATATGAGAAAAGATGCCTCGCTCGCAATGGCAGAAGTAATGCTTGAAGTGGAACGGATTTCAACCACTTACCAAGGGGTCGGTACGGTAGGAAAAACACATGTCGAGCCTGGTGGAGTGAATATTATTCCGGGAAGAGCTGTATTTTCAATTGATTTAAGACATGGTGACAAAGAATTACGTACGAAAATGGTTGATGAAGTGAATACGGCGATTAAGGAAATTTGCGAGAGAAGAGATATAATAGCAGAAATTGATATGAAAAAAGCAGTCGATCCAGCGATTTGCTCTGAATCAATTGTTGATATGCTTGAAGAATCATGTGCCGAGATGAATATTCCGACTATGAAACTACCATGTGGAGCAGGGCATGATTCCCTAATGATGACGAAAGTGACAGATATGGGCATGATTTTTGTTCGTTCGAAAGATGGAATCAGTCATAATCCAAAGGAATGGACAGATGAAGAAGATTGTGCCATTGGTACACAAGTATTGTTACAGGCATTAATAAAATTAGCAAAATAATAGTTGAACATAATGGGGGAAGAAAATATGCAACTATCTAATAGATTACAAGTTCCGGCTAGAACAATTATGACACCCGGACCAGTAGAGGTCGATCCAAGGGTATTGCAGGCAATGTCCTCATCTATTTTAGGGCAATTTGATCCAAGTTTTACATCTTTAATGAATGAAACAATGATTCAACTACGGAAAGTATTACAAACTGAAAATCATTGGGCATTTCCTGTGGATGGTACATCACGAGCAGGGATTGAAGCAATGCTTTGCAGTGTCCTAGAAGAAGGAGATAAAGTTCTCATCCCTTCTTTTGGACGATTTGGCGGTTTATTAACTGAAATTGCAGAGCGCTGCGGGGCGGAAATTCATGCTATTTATTGTGACTGGGGAAGTGTGTTTGACCCAGAGGAGATAATCTCTGAGATTAAAAAGGTACGTCCAAAAGTGGTAGCAATGGTTCATGGCGACACATCTACGGGAAGAATGCAGCCTTTAGAGGAAATAGGCCTTGCTTGTCGCGAATTGGATGTATTGCTTATTGTTGATGCTGTTGCAACAGTGGCTGGAACAGAAGTGAAAACGGATGAATGGAAAATTGATGGATTGATTACAGGTACACAGAAGTGCTTATCTGTTCCTGCAGGGATGGCACCATTGACGTATAATGATCGAATTGAAGCCATCTTGTTAGAGAGAAAGTCAATCGAGAAAGGGCTTGTAACTGATAAACAAGCCTCCAACAATCATAGAAAGATCCGTAGTAACTACTTAGATCTAAGTCAATTACAAGACTATTGGAGTCCTGCAAGACTAAACCATCATACAGAAGCAACGACAATGTTATATGGGTTATATGAAGGATTACGTTTAATTCTTGAAGAAGGTTTAGACCAACGTTTCAAAAGACACCGTCTAAATGAAAGAGCATTGGTCAGGGGAATTGAAGCGATGGGGCTGTCTCTCTTTGGAGACAATAATCATAAATTACCGACTGTCACGTGTGTTAACATCCCAGAAGGTATTGATGGTGATTCAGTTAGATCAATGCTTTTAGATGAATTTGGCATTGAGATTGCAAGTTCGTTTGGTCCATTACACGGAAAGATTTGGAGAATTGGTACGATGGGTTACAGTTGCCAGCAGCGAAATGTTTTACTAACACTAGCCTCACTAGAAGCGGTGCTTATGCGTCATAAAGTGAAACTGAATGTTGGAGAAGGAGTTCAAGCTGCGCTAGATGTTTACCAAAACAAAGAAAGAATCGAGAGTGTGTAATTAAAGGGAGGTATGTATGAAGGATCACTATAATGCGTTTGTTGATGAAAATGTCATAGTAAAACCAGTGAAAACAGGGAACCTCTCAGGTCGTACATTTGCTGTGAAAGACGTATTTGATATTAAAGGAATCACTTCAAGTGCAGGGAATCCGGATTGGCTACGAACCCATACCCCAGCAGAAAAGAATGCTGTATCTATAGAACTTTTGTTACAATCAGGTGCTACGTTAACGGGTACTACTATTACAGATGAGTTGATGTATAGTTTAAATGGGGAAAATTACCACTATGGTACACCAGTAAATCCGAAAGCGGAGGGGCATATTCCTGGAGGGTCATCTAGTGGCTCAGCAGTTGCTGCTTCATCGGGAGTAGTCGATTTTGCTATTGGGACTGATACAGGTGGCTCTGTTCGAATTCCAGCAGCCTATTGCGGAGTTTACGGATTCCGTCCTACTCACGGGCTTGTACCGATTAATGGAGTGATTCCTCTTGCTGAAAGCTTTGACACAGTTGGCTGGATGACATCTGACCCACAATTATTACTCGAGGTAGGCAGTTCCTTAATTAAAGAAAATCGATTATTAGACAAACCTTTTGCAAGCCTTTTATTTGGGACTGATGCTTGGGAATTGGCCGATGAGAAAAGTAAGGAAGTTTTAGAAACGTATACAGACAGACTGGGAAATGAGTTGCAATCAGAATGGCTAACGATTGCAGAAGGGGGGTTACAAAAGTGGGCAAGCTGCTTTAGAACACTTCAAGGATTAGAGATATGGAAAAACCATGGTAAATGGATCAATGAAGTGAATCCGAGCTTTGGTCCAGATATTGCTGCTAGATTTGACTGGGCAAGTACATTAAGAGAAGAAGATAAGCCGGAAAATCTAAGGCTAAAAGAAACTATTTCTACAAAGCTGCTAGAAGTGTTAGGAGAAGACCAATTACTAATCATCCCAACAACACCAGGGGAAGCTCCTCTGTGTAATTTGTCAGGTGAAGAGATTGAAGAGCGCCGTTCACAAACAATGCAGCTATCGTGTATTGCTGGGCTAACCGGTTTTCCACAAGTGACGATTCCGATTGAGGGGAAAGTTGGAATGCCAATTGCCCTTTCAGTTATTGCTGGCCCTAATCAGGATAGACGCTTGTTGCAATGGGTTTATGAGAATACAAGCCTATTTGCATAATCAAATACATAATGATAGGTGATGATCATGAAGCTTGCCACAGTAAAAAGAGGAAACAAAGAAATTCCTGGCATTGTAACTGATGAGGGAATCGTTTTAATAGAGGACATTAATGAACAAGAACAGAAAAGTTGGTCTCTTTCTATTTTTAAACTTATTGAGTCAGGTGAACTTGGTGACGTAAGAGAGTGGTATTCTAGTGGAGGTATAGATCGAATAAAGAAAGATCTATTCCTCTCTAAACAGGAAGTTATATATGCTCCTTTATATCGTTGTCCTCATAAAATTTGGGGAATAGGAATGAATTATGTAACGGTAAGGTCGGAGCTAGGTGGATTAGAAACGTCCGATCCTGTCTTTTTTATGAAGCCTGATACTAGCATTATTGGTGATAACGATGCAATTGAAATTCCTCTTCAATCAAAAAGGACAACTGCAGAAGCGGAACTAGCTATTATTATCGGAAAGAAATGTAAAAACGTACCTGAAAAAGATGTTCAAGATGTCATTGTTGGTTATACAACAGCAGTAGATATAACTGCTGCAGACATTCACGCGGAAAACCCCCGGTTTATCCAAAGGGCAAAAAGCTTTGATACATTTTTTGGATTTGGTCCAGTGCTACGAACAAAGGACGAAGTGGAAAACATAGAGTCGTTACAAGTTACAACAATGTTAAATGGTAGCATCGTACACGAAAATAAAGTGGAAAATATGATTTGTTCACCAGCTTACATTGTTTCCTTTTTGTCCCAAGTCACAACGTTGTTGCCTGGGGATATTATTATGACCGGTACACCTGGAGCTGTGGTGATTCGTCAGGGTGATGTCGTTGAATGCAAGATTTCAGGTTTTGAATCATTAAGTAACAAAGTTGTACAAGTGTAAGAATAAGGGAGAGAGGGTTTGAGTCAGCCTTCTCTTTTTTTTAGTGGAAGGGTGTTTTGTGAAAAGTAAGAGTAACTGATTGAATTATCCTTAAGAGTATGCTAGTATTCTAGATGATTGCTGTCTAGCTGTCAGCGGTCACCGAAATGAACAATGGTTAAATACTTAGTTTAGAATACACAATGAATATTGAATGGTAAATGAAAGAATATATACATAGTATAGAAGTCTTATTCATGGCCTAACTTTTCACTCTTGGTGAAGGTTAGGTCTTTTTTTGTATTTTTTTGGTAGTTTTGTTTGATAAGGAGGATTATAAAATGCTTAAAGATAGTCATCAGCAACGAGATTTAACGTATTTAAGTAGTTTTATTTGTAAGATAATGAAACGACGATTAGGGAAAGGTCCAGAGCAATGCAATATTGTTGTGAAGAATAACCTTGTCATTGTGAAAGTTCATCATTTTATTACACCCGCAGAGGAAGTGCTTTGTAATAAAAATGAGCTAAGTCTTGCTTTGAAATTTCGATCAATTTTAGTGAAAGCGATCATTGAAGAGGTAAAAGCAGATATTACTAGGGTGACAAACATAGAAATTAAAAAATCGCTTTTTGATTGGGATTACGAAAAAAATGTAGGATTAATTATGTTTGTTGGAACGGAACCGCTACTTGCTGAACCTATTGCAAACCATGCATTGGAAGACTCCTTTATTGAAAAGATTAAATATGTAAGTGATAAAGTACATAAAAGACCATCAGGTGTAAGATGGATTTTGTCCGAAACAGCTGTACAGGTCATGGAATGTAGTGGAGTTCTTATTAAAACGGAAAACCTTTTGTTTGAGAATGGATATGATGACTTATTATTAGAGCAAGGGCAGGAAATACGGAAAAATTATAATGAATTTCGCTATGAATTTGAGCCAGTTCTTGGTCGAGAGATTAATCAGCTTTTCGTTACATGGGATTACGAAGAAAATAAAAGTTATATTGTCTTTTATGTGAAATGAAATTTACATTCTTACAATAATGAAGTATAATTAAAAAGAATTGTCATTTTATAGTAAATTAGAATAAACACTTCTTTTTAGTAATAAAATAATGGTTAAATAACTTAATTAATAAAAGTGGTCTAAATGATGAGATGAAAACTTACATAAGCCAAAGCAGAAATGGAATACTCATATTCTCTGTTTTGGCTTTTTTATTTATGGATAATTCGGATTACTTGAATTAGGAGAGTAAATAGAATGGTGAATATAAAAGATTTGTTAAAAAACGCTGATTACTCAACTTATGAACATAAGTATAGTGTGCAAATTATCGAGAGAATACAAGAAAAAAAGCTAGAACTACAAAAAATAGTGGACGAAATAGAAAAAATCATTATTGCTAATAGAAAGTTCCTTAGCGGAGACGCTGATTATTGTTTAAATGAAATAATTACAGAGAAAAAGGTGAATATGAATAGACTATTAAACGTACTAGTAGAGGGTCTTGATGATGCACCTACCATTATTGAAATGGGAACAAAAATTGTTAAAATGATAGGTGTGCAAAACACGTTATTTACGAAGCTACAATTAATGATGACACAAGAGTCCTTTATATGCTCTGTAACACAAGAGCATATTACTACATTGAAATATTTAATTGAATACGGAAGGAGCTTACTGCTCGAAGTAGTAAAATAATTCCTTCACAAGAAGTTTAATTCTGAAAGTCAAAGTCAATAATATACTCATACGATTTCAAAGTGCCATTAAAGCTTGGGGACATAGCTGATCACCACTAGATAAATTATCCAAGATTGGATAAGTTGTGGTATAATGCAGTTGGTTGGTGTCTTAACGGCATTGATTATTGTTCCCTTTGAAAGAGGGAGTATAATGACAGACTTTCAAGAGCAATTAAACCATATTAGTAGTTATACAAGTAAATTACTTAGAAAGAAATTTGGGCGAGGTCCTGAGCTTTGTTCAGGAACACTTTCAGAACGGTACTTATTATTACATATACGAGGATTTATCTCACCAATGGAAGAAGTCCTTCTTCAACAAGGCATGTCAAAGGATGTCGATACTGCTAGGTCAGTCATCATTGCTCACGTGTTAGAAGAACTCAAGGGAGTTGTTCAAATTTCTTTGGAAGTTGATGTCATTGAGTACTATCAAGACTGGAACTTTCCTAATAATACAGGGGTCATAATCCTTGTATTTGAGAAAGAGGTTGAAAAAAAGAGCATTACACAAGTGAACAATATCGGGGAATTTGAAAAAGAAATTAGTCGAATCAGTGCAATCGTTCAGAAAGTGCCTGATGAAATTGAAATAACCCCGCTTTCTGATACAATACTATTAGTAAAAAGAGAAGGTATTTTAATTCAGATTGAAAAAGCATTAATATCAAAAGGGTACAAAAATGAATTACTTATAACGAAGGATGAGTTAGAAAAAGAGTATTTCCATCGCTATAGTAGATTTAACGAAATTCTTAATCGAGTTGTCCGTGATATCTTTATTGATTGGGATGTTGAGAAAGATAAATCACTTATGGTGTTTATTCTACAATAAAATAAAAAGGTAAATGTGAGGAATAAAAAGTCTCGCGTGACCTAACTTCAACCGTTTTGGGGAGTTAGGTCTTTTTGTATTTAAAAAGGAGGATATATGTTAAATAAGTCGTGGATTATCATCATACTGGTTGTTAGTACATTCTTAATGTTCATTACACAGATAATTGGAAGTCCTGTCATGCTAGTAGGAATCATCAGTAGTGTATTATTGTTCATTATTTTTTGTGTACAAAAGATTATCGAAAAAAAGAATAAGAGTGAAAAATCAATAATTGAGCTTCTTCCTATGCCTATTATCGTTGTTGTAAACGATAAAATTGATTATGTAAATAGGGCTGGGTTATCTATGTTTGAAGCAACAGCAGCTCAGTTAAATGGAAAACTCGTCACAAACTACATTGTCTTTAATGGCGGAGGGAAAGAGCCAGTAGACGAAAGTCAAAGTAGATTAGGGAAACTTACTGATGTAAGAGGAAACACGGTTGATGTAGAACTGCTCCAAAAGCCTTTATCTAATCATCAACGTGAAGAATATTTCTTACTAGTTAGAGACATAAGTGAGCAAAAGGAAAATCAATCAAAACTGCAGCATTTTGAACAATTATCTTTATTAGGTGAACTGGCTGCAGGGATTGCCCATGAAATACGAAACCCAATTACAAGTTTAAAAGGATTTTTACAATTAATAGATAGTACTGAGGCGAAATCTACTCCGTATACGAAAATAATGCTATCTGAGATCGAGCGTATAAATTTGATTGTGAGTGAGTTACTATTTTTAGGAAAACCAAAGGAATTATCGATAAAAAAACATAACCTCTTTGAAATTATTGAGATGGTCGTTACTTTAACAAAAACGCAAGCAATCATTTACAATATTGACATCAAACTTCAAATGGAGACGGCCCTAAAGAAGGAAATGGTGAAGTGTGACGAGAGTAAACTAAAGCAAGTCTTTATCAATATTTTAAGGAATGCAATAGAAGCAATGAAGCATGAAGGAATCATTACTATTAACGTTTCACGAAAACATGATTTCATTGAAATTGCTATTATTGATCAAGGAAAAGGAATTCCAAAAAAGAAGTTAGCTAACATTGGAAAACAATTTTATACAACAAAGGAAAATGGAACTGGACTTGGATTAATGATAAGCAATCATATTATTGAAGAGCATGGCGGTAGCTTAAGTCTTGAGAGCGAAGAAGGAAAGGGAACCACAGTCCAAATAAGCTTACCTACTTGTAGCCGCATAAAGGCGGTCCAATAATAGACATTTTTGGGCATTAGATATATTTGTACAATATAGTATTTTGAATCGTCTAATAATTCCAACTGAATATTAGTAGAATTATACAAAATAAGCTATAATTAACTATGTTATTTCGAATTGCGAAAATTAATAGGTATATGGGGGATGTTTGTGTGTCCAACGTATTTGGTTTTTTAAGGCCGTATAAACTTCCGATTAGCATAGCATTGTTCTTAATGCTAATTGAACTTTTTGTGGAGCTGCTTCACCCATTATTGTTAGCTAAAATAATCGACGATGGAATATTACAAGAGGACTTGGCTGTAATAATACGCTGGGGCAGCATTATGGTGGCTTTGTCTTTTCTTGCTTTTGTAGCGGGAGTTATTAACTCCTTTTATGCGGCCCATGTAAGTCAAAGTACAGGATTTGATTTGCGTTCAGGACTTTATAGTAAGATTCAAAAGTTTACCTTTTCTCAGCTGCAAAGGTTTGAGACTTCATCATTAATAACAAGACTGACGAATGATGTAACACAAATTCAAAATACGATCTTCATGAGTTTACGGATCATGATGCGAGCTCCTTTGTTAATTATCGGTGGTACCATTATGGCGTTTTTCATTAATGTTAAGCTAGCTCTTATTCTAGCTGTGTCAATTCCGGTTATTGTGATGTTTTTAATTTGGATGATGAAAAAAGGAGGAGCCCTTTTCAAGCGCGTCCAAACGAAATTAGATGGCGTGAACCATGTCATGCGGGAAAACCTAACTGCAATGAGGCTAGTGAAGGTGTTTGTCCGTCATGATCATGAGAATAATCGGTTCAAAAAGAGCAATGAAGCATTGATGGAAAAAACAATGTCGGCACTAAGGCTAATGGAAATTGCGATGCCAGTATTGTTGTTTCTTATGAATGTTGGCATTATGGCCATTCTATGGTTTGGAACATTTGAGGTTAATTCAGGAGGAGCTCAAGTAGGGGAAATTGTTGCGATTGTAAACTATGCAACTCGTATCACTTCAGCTCTAACCGTATTTTCAATGATTATTATAGTCTTTTCGAGAGCACGTGCATCAGCTGAACGGATTTCTGAAGTGTTAACACATGAAGAAGAACAGCGAGGAAACGCAGGTGAGTATTCTGGGAAACGAATAAATGGTTCAATTGAGTTTGAACACGTTGGCTTTTCGTATCCTAATACAAGAGGGAAAGTGTTACATGATATCTCTTTTAAAGCAAATGAAGGTAAGATGTTAGCTATCTTAGGTGTAACCGGATCTGGGAAAACAACGCTATTTCAACTCATTCCGAAGATGTATGAGGCATGCGAAGGGCGAATTCTAATAGATGATTTGGATATAAAGAACTTCAACCCTGAACAGTTGCGCCGTCAAATTGGCTATGTTCCTCAGGATGTATTTTTATTCTCTGGTACGATACGAGAGAATATCCAATGGGGGAATGAAGAGGCAACTTTAGAAGAAATAGTTGAAGCATGTAAACACGCTCAAATCCATAATGTAATTGAGAAACTTCCAGATCAATATGAGACGAAAATAGGACAAAAAGGTGTGAATTTGTCTGGCGGACAGAAGCAGAGGTTGTCTATTGCTAGAGCGCTAGTACGTAGGCCTAAAATATTACTATTAGATGATTGTACGAGTGCCTTAGATGTGAAAACGGAGGCTAGTTTTCTAGAAGCATTGAAAAACTACTCATGCACTACGTTAATGATTACACAAAAAATAAGCTCTGCCATGAAGGCTGATAATATTATTTTACTACAAGAAGGTCAATTGATAGCCGAAGGAGATCATGAACAATTACAGAAAGAATCAGAGCTTTATAGGGGAATACTTCAATCTCAGATGAGAGAGGAGGAACTAAATGTCTAATCAACTGACGAGACCTTTCCGATATAAGAGGATTCCCTTACCTGATTCTGATACGAAAACGGAAGGAAAAATAGTAAAAACAAAACCGAAAAATTGGAAAAGTACAATTAAACGAATTTGGAATTATCTTGCTGTTCATAAAAAATATATCGTTCTTGTCATATTCATGATTTTTTTAAGTTCAGCATTAAGTTTGTTAGGACCTTTCCTCGTTGGAATGGCTATCGATGAGTTCTTAGTAAGTCATGATGTAAATGGGTTGTTTCAACTATTAATCTACCTGTTTCTTATTTATGTTTTCTATTCAATTAGTATATGGTTACAAAATTTTTGGATGATAGGAGTAGCTCAAAAAACGATTTATGCAATGAGGTTGCAATTATTTACTCGTCTTCAAAAGCTGCCGATTTCCTATTTAGATAAACGCCAACATGGTGAGCTGATGAGTAGGTTGACAAATGATATAGAAAATGTCAGTACAACGTTAAATAGTTCTGTCATTCAAATCATCTCAAGTATTTTGACCTTTATAGGAATTATTGTTGTGATGGTTTGGTTAAGTCCTATATTAACAGTTATTACTTTGGTTGTTGTTCCCTTAATGGTATTTGGGATGAAGTGGATAACGCGGAGAACAAGCTTATTTTTCAAAGAGCAGCAAAAGCACTTAGGAGAAGTTAATGGATATATTGAAGAAACTATTTCTGGTCAGAGAATTGTTAAAGCTTTTTCTAAGGAAGAATATGTAGTACATGCTTTCAAAGGGAAAAGTGAACGCTTGAGGGGAGCGGGGTTTTGGGCTCAAACATATTCCGGCTTTATTCCAAAGTTAATGAATGTATTAAATAATATGAGCTTTGCTTTTATTGCCGGAATAGGCGGAATTCTAGCATTTAATAATTTAATTACAATTGGGGTCATTGTGATATTCGCTGAGTATTCCAGGCAATTTACACGTCCGCTAAATGATCTTGCTAATCAGTTTAATACATTATTATCTGCCGTAGCGGGTGCAGAAAGAGTGTTTGAAGTCATTGATGAGGAAGAAGAAAGAGACAAAGTCAATGCCCGTGAATTGTCTGAAATAAAAGGAGACGTATCGTTTGAGAATGTATCTTTTTCTTATGAGGACGATCAAAACACCATTTCTAATGTCAGCTTTAAGGTGAACGAGGGTGAAACCGTTGCTTTAGTCGGTCCTACGGGAGCAGGTAAAACGACAATCATTAATTTACTTTCCAAATTTTATGAGCCAGTAAGTGGAGCAATTACAGTCGATGGGCATGATATTACTGAAGTGAAAATTGGGAGTTTGCGGCAGCAGCTTGGCTTTGTTCTTCAAGATACTCACTTGTTTCAAGGGTCAATTAGAGAAAACATTCGTTATGGTAGACTTGATGCAAGTGATGAGGAGGTAGAAGAAGCAGCTAAGCAGGCAAATGCTCATTCATTTATTACGTCCTTATCAAACGGATATGAAACGGTATTAGATCAAGATGGAAGTGGAATTAGTCAAGGGCAAAAACAGCTTTTATCGATTGCGAGAGTCATGCTTGCCAATCCATCGATGTTAATCTTAGATGAAGCGACAAGTAGCATTGATACCATTACTGAAATTAAAATACAAGAAGCTCTTCGAAGGCTAATGAAAGGGAAAACGAGTTTTGTGATTGCCCACCGCTTGAATACGATTAAGGAAGCGAATCAGATTATTGTTTTAAAAGAAGGGAAACTCTTTGAAAAGGGATCACATGATCAATTAATCTCTGAAAGGGGATATTATTATGATATGTGTAGTCGCTCATAAAGAAAGAGATTTTCGTAACTGAAGTCAAAAAACAAAACTACTAATCAAAATAAACGGGGGTGTCTCAAAAAGGTCAAAAACAGACCTTATGAGACACCTCTTTTTAATAACTAATGGAATTGGAAATTGAGTAAAGTGACCTTTTTGTTTAATAAAGCAAAAAAATAATTTCTTTTTGTTCGTAAAAGTCCTTAAAATAATTTACAAAAGATATTATAATGGTAATGGAGAGGAAGGGTGGTAAATTATGAGCAAGAATGATCAAGCTTATCGAGCAACGACAATGGGACCAAATGGAATGATTACAACCCCTCACTACTTAGCATCCCAAGCGGGAATGAACGTCCTGCAAAATGGAGGAAATGCAATTGAAGCAGCCATTGCAGCAGCATCAACTATTTCCATCGTTTATCCGCATATGAATAGCATTGGCGGTGATAATTTTTGGTTGATTTACAATGCGAAAACAAACAAAGTAAAAGCTCTTAATAGCAGTGGGCGTTCAGGGGAAAATGCATCAATCTCTTTTTATAAAGAAAAAGGATATAATAAAATACCTTCTCGTGGTTATTTGTCCGCAAATACAGTGCCGGGTGCTGTTGCTGGATGGGGTGAAGCCTATCGTTATGCTAAAGATCACCTCAGTTGTACATATTCTTGGAAAGAATTACTACGAGCGGCGATTTCTTATGCAAAGAATGGATTTGCAGTCACACATAGTCAAGAGCACTGGACGAAAGTGAACATAAACGAAGAAGATAGCGAATTTAGGTACTTGCATCGATTTGATGAGTTTAAAAAGACATTCCTCAAACCTGATGGATCTTTATATAAAAAAGGGGAAGTACTGAAACAACCAGACTTGGCTAACACATTAGAACTGATCGCTTCTGAAGGGAGCAAAGCGTTTTACGAGGGAGAGATTGCAAGGAAGATTGTTGATGATCTGCAAGCAAATGGTGGTTTGTTAACCCTTAATGACTTTAAAAAGCACCGTTCAAATTGGGTCGATCCCATTAGCGTTGCTTATAAAGGATATACTGCGTATAATTTGCCTCCAAATACACAAGGGATGGCATCATTATCGATTTTGAATATATTAAATAACTTTGACTTCTCCACAATTGAAGAAGGATCAAAAGAATATTATCATTTGCTAATTGAAGCTACGAAACTAGCATTCAAAGATCGAGATCAATGGTTAACAGATCCTGATTTTGTTGATATTCCTCTAGATGATTTGTTATCAAAATCACATGGGATGGAGCTTGCTCACCAAATTAATAGCAACTTCTCCAAAGAAATGGAAAAAAAGTTAGACCCAAAAGGAGACACAGTTTGGTTTGGGGTCGTCGACAAAGAGGGAAATGCTGTTTCATTTATTCAAAGTATCTATCATGATTTTGGCTCTGGAATTATTCCAAAACAAACAGGTATACTTCTGCAAAATAGAGGAAGCTTTTTCTCATTAGATGAAAACAATGTGAACTCATTAGAGCCTAACAAAAGAACATTCCATACGTTAAATCCAGCAATGCTTCTAAAAGAGAACGCACCTTATCTTGTTTATGGAACGATGGGAGGAGAGGGGCAGCCTCAAACGCAAGCAGCATTGGTTACAAGAATTCTTGATTATCGATTTGATGTTCAAGCAGCGATTGAAGCACCGCGATGGTTATATGGTCGAACATGGGGAGCTAGTTCGAATAACCTAAAAATTGAATCAAGAGTGCCAAGTGAAGTCATTCAAGCTCTTGAAAGTCTTGGGCATGATATAGAAGTAGTGGAGGAATTTACTGATGTTATGGGGCATGCAGGTGCGATCCTTATAGATGAACATAACGTAAAACGAGGTGGAGCAGACCCAAGGGGGGATGGTTTGGCTCTTGGTTATTAAAATCATTCTCAGAGATAGATATTTTTTGTTTAAGGTGGGAGTCAGTTGAAAACTCATATAAATCTTTTTATTGCATTTTTTAGATCAGGTATTTTAGGATTCGGTGGTGGTCCATCTGCAATTCCGCTTGTACATAAAGAAGTAGTTACAACGTTTAAGTGGATGAACGATGACGAGTTTAGTGATGTATTAGCTTTAGGGAATACGTTACCAGGTCCAATTAACACGAAAATGGCTGGATATATTGGTTATCGTGTTGCTGGAGTATTAGGAATGATTAATGCAGTGCTTTCATCAATAGTACCATCCATTTTGATGATGATCGTATTATTAACGACATTGACCACTTTTAAAGATCAACCTTGGGTTGCTGGAATGACAAGGGGTGTAATCCCGATTGTTGTAGTGATGATGGCGGTTCTCACTTGGGACTTCTTTAAAAAGTCAAATCAGGGTCTCGGTTGGAAAATTAGCATTACTCTTCTTTTGGTTAGTTTTTTATTAATCGAATTAGTACATGTTCATCCAGGAATCGTTATTGCCCTTTTACTCGCTTATGCATTGTTAAAGCCTAATAAGCAGAAAAATGAAGAAATAGAAAAGCAGAAAGGGGCGAATTAAATGATATATTGGGAGCTGTTTCTAGCTTTTTTCATTCCAGGAATACTCGGTTATGGTGGTGGCCCAGCATCTATTCCGTTAGTTGAATATGAAGTAGTGGCGAAGTATCAATGGATGACCGTCGAGGAATTTAGTGAGGTACTGGCTTTAGGTAATGCGTTGCCAGGGCCAATCGCTACAAAAATGGCTGGCTATATTGGGTATGAGGTTGGCGGAGTGTTTGGAGCTGTTGTTGGAGTCTTCGCAACGGTTGCGCCATCATTAATTTTAATGATTGCTCTTTTAGGGCTTTTGTATAAATTTAAAGACTCTCCAAAAGTTAAAAATATGACAGCACTTGTACGTCCGACTATTGCCATATTATTGGGGGTTTTGACGTATCGCTTCTTGGAAAGTTCATACGTTGGAGCGGGAATTTGGCATACGCTCTTTTTAATAATTGCTGGATTCTTACTATTAGAGAAATGGAAGGTTCATCCTGCTTTTGTCATCGTTGGTGGCTTAGGATATGGAGCTATCTTTTTAAGTTTTTAATTTAGACATTGTTAGGGAGAGGTGCTGTGACCTCTCCTATTTTTTAGTGACATTAATTTACATAAAAAGGTTTTTTTCGTATTGTCTTGAATAATATAGGGACAGTTACTTTAGTGAAAAGGGAGTTAGGAAAATGAATAAAACCATAAAATGGGGGATTTTAGGTACTGCAGGTATTGCGAGGAAGGCCATTATCCCAGCTATAAAAAGAGCGAATAATGCGGAGGTCATTGCCGTTGCTAGTAGCAGTGATATAAAAAAGGCAGAGGAATTTGGGACGTTGTTTGACATTCCTAAGAAGTATGGAAGCTACGATGAGTTATTAGACGATGATGAAATTGAGGCAGTCTATATCCCATTGCCAAACAATCTTCATGTAACGTGGGTTACGAAAGCGGCTGAGAAAGGGAAGCATGTACTTTGTGAAAAGCCGGCAGCGATAACAGTTGAAGAGGTTAAGTATATGGTTGAAGCATGTAAGAGGAACAATGTTTTATTCATGGAAGCGTTCATGTACCAATTTCACCCTCAGCACCAACGTGTGAAGGAGTTGATTGAGAGTGGGGCTATTGGTGACGTTAATCTTATGCGATCATCATTTTCTTATTCTATGAATTTAGAAAATGAAGCACAGAATATACGTTTAAACCCAGAATTAGGTGGAGGGAGTCTTTACGATGTTGGTTGCTATTGTATACATGCCAGTCGGTTCATTCTAGATAAAGAGCCGAAGCAAGTGTTTGCTTCTGGTGATATTCCAGCTAACTTTGGTGTTGATCTTACAACAGCAGGTTTATTGTCTTTTGAAGAAGGGATTACGGCTAGTTTTTCTTGCAGTTTTCAGCAACCTTATGAAAATCAATATACAGTGATAGGTACGAAGGGGAAAATAGACGTGCCGGCCGCTTTTAGACCTGATATACAAGAAGGGAATGGTCAAATATTGATTACAGATCAGAACGGTGAAACACGTGAAGAATGGGTAAAAGGTGATCAGTATGCTCTTCAAATTGAACATTTCTCGAATTGTGTTTTGTCAGGGAATAAACCAGTCTATAGTGTTGAACAAATAATCGCTAATATGAAAGTTCTTGAGGCATGTCAAAAGTCGTTACAGCAAAATAAATTAATGATAGTGTAATGTTTGATGGGGTTATCCAAAAAGTCCGGAACAGAGGAGGCAATTGCTCCGTTCGCTTCTCTCAAGGGTTTTAAAAGATGTAGCGACTCCGCTCATTGCTTCGGGGTGTCTCAAAAGGCCAAATACAGACCTTTTGAGACACCCCTTTTCATTGTGAATCAGTAAAGTCAAAGCATTGAACATATCAAAATTTGTGTCTAAAATCTAGATCGACTAAATAAAAATGTAGAAGAGGTTAGGAGGAGGTATTATGTCAAAATCAGAGTTAACTAGTTATCAGCAGAAGGATGAAGCGTATGTTTGGCATGCCATGAAGCCATATAATCCCACTAACACACTAATTGCAAAAGAGGCAAAAGGAGTATGGGTAACAGATAAAGGAGGGAAACGCTTCTTGGATGCGATGTCTGGACTATGGTGTGTAAATGTTGGTTATGGAAGAGAAGAGTTAGCAGAGGCGGCCTATGAACAAATGAAGCAACTTGCTTATTTCCCGCTAACACATAGTCATGGCCCTGCTATTGAGTTAGCAGAGAAGTTAAATGAATTGCTTGGTGGAGATTATGTTATCTTTTATTCCAATAGCGGGTCAGAGGCGAATGAAGTTGCCTTTAAAATTGCCCGTCAATATCACCAGCAAAAAGGCGACTCTAACCGTTATAAAATCATTTCAAGATATCGTTCCTATCATGGAAACACGATGGGGGCAATGGCGGCTACTGGCCAAGCGCAAAGGAAGTATAAATATGAACCGATGACTACAGGATTTCTTCACGTTGCGCCTCCTGATACGTACCGATCTCCAGTTGATTCGACTAAGACAGGGAGAGAAAGAGAAGAAGTAAAAGCGATTGAGCAAATGATGGTTTGGGAGCTAGCAGAAACAGTTGCAGCTGTTATTATGGAACCAATTATTACTGGAGGAGGTATTCTTCTCCCACCTGAAGATTACCTGACGTCCGTACAGGAAGTGTGCCAGGAAAAAGGGGCCTTATTGATTGTCGATGAGGTAATCTGTGGCTTTGGGCGTACAGGGGAGCCATTTGGGTTTATGAACTATGGTGTAAAACCAGATATTATTACGATGGCAAAAGGGATAACAAGTGCATATTTACCATTATCCGTTACGGCTGTTAAAAAAGAAGTCTACGATGCGTTTAAAGGATCCGAAGAGTATGATTATTTTAGGCATGTCAACACATTTGGAGGGAATCCTGCAGCATGTGCACTAGCGCTAAAGAATTTAGAAATTATGGAAAAAGAAGGGTTATATACGAGAGCCAAAGTCGTTGGTGCAGAAATGTTAGAAGAACTAATAAAAGAATTATTACCACACCCGAATGTAGGTGACGTTCGAGGCAAAGGATTGCTTATTGGAATTGAGCTAGTAAACGATAAAGAGACTAAAGAACCAATTGATGTTCAACTAGTAAATAAAGTCATTGCTAGCTGTAAAGAGAAAGGTGTTATTATTGGGAAAAATGGTGCTACAGTTGCCGGATTTAATAATGTACTAACAATTGCTCCTCCTCTCATAATTAACGAAGAAGAAGTTAAGCTACTTGTTAAGACAATTGTAGAGTCAGTAAAGCTTAATTTGTAAAAGGAGCATAGATATATTTGAAGTTAGTTGAAGGCCGCCCTGCTAGAATTATTACAGTAGGGCTTTTTTTATTGTTTATCCGATGTTTGTAAGACTTCTCTTTAAAGTTAAGGGAATGTAAGATTATTTACTTACAAAATTTCTAATTTTTTGAAGGATTAACAGAGAGAATGTCGAATATTGGTGTAACATTATTGAATCCACTGTGAGTGGAAAAAAGGTGGGAGCCTTTACATGATTGCAGAAAAACTCCTGTTACACCTTTTAATCGTTTTGATGCCAATCTTGGTTGTTACTCTTTTTTTAAATAACAGAAAAGATAAACAGTCAAAATTCGTCTTAGTTGTTTTATTAGGGGTAGCAGCTATTTTATGTATCGTTTTCTCGTTTAAAGAACAAGGATTACATTGGGACTTACGTTATGTTTTATTAATGCTTGCGTTTTTATATGGGGGTCATAAAGCAGGTTGGGCTATTTGTGGAGTGACACTCTTAACAAGAACAATTATTGGTGGAGAGCATCTTTTTATTGGACTTGGCGTCATTATTGTTTCTTCTCTTATGTTTCATTTATTCACCAATCGCTATCAACAAATTGTGCATAAGTGGGAAAGAGTCAGATTTTCTATTATGTTAGTTTTTTGGCCTGCGCTTACTCAATTAACGCTATTAGCAATTTATTTAAATTTAAGTGGAGACTTAAATAGACAATTAGGTCATTTTATTTATTACATACTTGTCTTTATTGGTGCACTTGTTATTTCAGTAGGGTTTGCAACCTTATTATTGGAACAATTGACAGAAAGAAAGCGCATACAAGAGGAGATGCAAAGAGCTGTAAAATTAAATGCTATTAGTGAGCTGGCTGCTTCGATCGCCCACGAAGTTCGGAATCCCCTGACAGTAGTGAAAGGTTTTCTCCAATTAATGCAAAAAGAAGAACAAGGACAGAAAAAAGAATACTTTAATATTGCATTGCATGAAATGAATCGAGCAGAGCAAATTATTAGCGATTATTTAAATTTTGCAAAACCACAATTTAAAAATATTCAAGTGATTGAAGTGAATCAGATTTTACATGAAATTATTAGTTTCTTAACCCCTTATTCTCTTAAAGAAAATGTAGAGTTAAATATTGAAGGCACAATGAACACGTTAATTAGTAGTGATAAAAATCAATTTAAACAAGTATTAATTAATTTAATTAAAAATGCGATTGAAGCAACGCCTGAAAAAGGTCAAGTTACTGTAAAGGTCGAAGAGGACCAAACCGTTGTAAGAATTACTATTGAAGATAACGGAAAAGGAATGAGCCAAGAACAACTGGCTAACATTGGTACTCTCTTTTACTCAACGAAAGAAAAAGGGACAGGGCTTGGGACCATGGTTTCATTTAGAATTATTGAAGAGATGGGGGGGACGCTAAGATACGAAAGCCGTGTTAATGTTGGTACGAAAGTGACAATCGTAATGCCGATGAATCAAAGTACGAAGTCGTCCTTAGAAGTCGCAGCATTATCAATAAAGAATGATTAGTTTGAAATTCCACTTTTCATGAAAAATAATTAGTACTTTCTAGCCGGGCTTAATTATACAAGCTTGGTTTTTTTATTTTATTTCCAACGAATCTTGCTTTTCTCAACCATATTTTAGTGACTTGTCTCATATAAATTTATGGACAGGATGTGGGGGAGAGAAACAATGAATATCTTTTTCAAAAGTGCGTTACTGTTAATTGTTGCTGCTTTTCTAGGTGAATGTATAGAGTTTTTGATTAATATGGTGTTGGCAAGGGAATTAGGAGAGGAAGGCCTTGGATTATACATGTCGATCTTGCCGACAGTGCTGTTTATTGTAGTTATAGCAAGTCTTGAACTTCCTATTTCTATTTCTAAGTTTGTAGCTGAGCAAAATGTAATTTTTCATCGTAGTATGTTGATGCATGCGTTAAAATTTGCAACAGTGTGTACGGTTGTGTTTTCATTATTAGCGTTATGGATCCTGCCGATTATTCCTGTGTTTGAACGGTATCATCCACTTGTTCCTTGGTTGTTTCTCTGCCTAATTCCGATCATTGCGTTTTCCTCTGTAGCAAGAGGATACTTCATGGGAGCACAAAAGATGGGGAAGATCGCATTTGCCAATTTCCTAAGGCGTGCGGGACAACTCATTTTATTAATGATCCTATTTATGTTCACCTCATTTGACTCGGAAGTAGCTTTGTTAGTAGCGTTATGTACGTTAATTGCCAGTGAGTTCCTTGTACTAAGCTTCTTGTTTATTGCCTTTCTTATTCAAATGAGAGTATTGAAAAGAGAACCGAGGGCGGACCTCTCAGGCAGTAAAGTACGGAAAAGTTTGCTGGAAGTGTCAATACCGACAACTGGGCTACGTATTTTCCATGCGGCCACTTTTGCAGTGAAACCTTTTTTTATTAAAGAAACATTGGTAAGAGCGGGAATGGTTGATTCACTTGCAATGGTACAGTATGGGAAGATGGCGGGGGTAGCTTTTACGATTGGTTTTTTTCCGGCTTTTATTGCTCATTCGTTGTTGATTGTTTTAATACCAACTGTATCTGAGGCGTACTCAAAGGGAGATACAGCAAGACTGAGATCGCTATTAAGGAAGGTAATGTTATTAACAGCAGTATATGGAATACCTGCTGTGGCAGTTTTTTATTTCTTTGCTGAACCATTGACTAGTCTCTTTTTTGAGAATTCACCAGCAATCCGTTATTTACAATTATTAGTCCCATATTTTTTATTTCATTTCTTTGTTATACCTATGCAAGCCTATTTAATTGGTCTTGGACTCGTGAAGGATGCTTTTGTTCATGCGCTCTATTCGACGGTATTTTCTTTTGTCATGATGTATGTTTTAGGCTCTAACCCAAGCTTTCAAATGGATGGAATTATTCTAGGAATGAATATGGGAGCAATTTTACTCACCTTCTTACATTACGTAACAATATGTAAAAAGATTGAGGTAAATATTTTCTTGAAAAAAATATGAAATGAAGGAGCGATGTCCACAAGGAGTGGTCGTCGCTTCTCTTTGTTTTATCCCGAATAAATCATTTTCATAAGGAAATCTTACAAAATAGAAATGAAACATTGACTAATATGTATATACAAGTTAGAATGAAAACGTGATCAAATCTTGTATATACAAGATTGGTTAGTTTGTACATGTAGCACTTATGAAAACGCTCGCAAGGGAAGGGGAAATAAAAAATGAGTGATTTTATAGAATCAGCGAAACAAATACTCGCTGCTCTAGGTGGTAAGGATAATATAGCGTCAGCAACCCATTGTGTTACACGCTTGCGCCTTGCTTTAGTAGATGAAGAAAAGGTAGATAAAAAAGCTCTAGAGAACATTGATGTAGTAAGAGGTTCATTTTCTACGAGTGGTCAATTCCAAGTGGTAATTGGGCAAGGGACAGTTGATAAAGTTTATAAAGAGCTTGTATCTCTTGCAGAAATTACGGAAGCTTCAAAAGAAGAAACGAAGAAGGCTGCGGAGAAAAACTTAAATCCATTGCAACGGGCAGTGAAAACGCTTGCTGATATTTTTATTCCAATCTTACCTGCTATTGTAACTGCCGGTTTGTTAATGGGTATTAATAATATTTTAACTGCTGAAGGGATATTTGCAGAACAATCCGTTGTTGCAATGTTTCCACAGTGGGCTGATGTTGCTGACATTATTCACTTAATTGCTAATACTGCTTTTGTGTTTTTACCAGGTTTAATTGGTTGGTCGGCAGTGAAACGATTTGGTGGTAATGAATTGCTCGGTATTGTATTAGGTTTAATGCTTGTGCATCCTGATCTCCTTAATGCTTGGGTATATGGGGCGGCACAGGAAGCTGGTGAAATCCCTTACTGGAACTTATTTGGACTTGATGTAGCTAAAGTCGGTTATCAAGGTCAAGTTCTACCAATTCTGGTGGCAGCATTCGTTCTAGCTAAAATAGAAATTGCACTTAAAAAGCGAATTCCAGACGGTTTTCAACTGCTAGTAGTAGCTCCGGTTGCTTTACTAGTCACGGGGTTTATCGCATTTATTGCAATTGGTCCTGTTACATTTGCAATTGGTAATGGAATAACAGCATTATTTGTAGGGATTTTTGATAATTTCGCAATATTAGGTGGTCTTTTGTACGGTGGGATTTATGCTCCGCTTGTTATTACTGGTATGCACCATACGTTCTTAGCAGTCGATCTTCAGTTGATTGGAAGTATTGGTGCAACGTTCTTGTGGCCTATTGTAGCTCTTTCTAACATTGCACAAGGGTCAGCAGCACTTGCTATGTACTTTGTGTTAAAAGATGAAAAGGTAAAAGGTCTTTCATTAACATCTTCAATCTCAGCTTACTTAGGAATTACAGAACCAGCAATGTTTGGTGTGAACTTACGATACCGTTTCCCATTTATTTGCGCTATTATCGGTTCGGCAATTGCAGCCATGTGGATTACGTTTAACTCTGTTTTAGCGCCTTCCATAGGAGTTGGTGGTTTGCCAGGTATCTTCTCAATTCAAGCGGGACAGTGGCTTGCATTTGCAATTGGTATGGTTATTGCTGTAGTCGTACCATTGGTTCTAACATTTATTTTTGCAAAGACGCGAAAGAAAGAAATTAATTAAACGTTTGTTTACGTGATTAAGTGAAAAAGGGGAACGATTAGTATAAGGGAGGCAGCATGCAACTTATATTGATCGCTCCCTTGTTTTATATTAGAATAACAATTAGGCTTTTCTTGTATATACAAGTGGGGACGGTGGTTTTCTAAGGTGGAAAGACCTTGGTGGAAGGAAAGTGTAGTTTATCAAATTTACCCGAGAAGCTTTATGGATAGCAATGGAGATGGAATAGGTGATCTTCAAGGTATTATTAAAGCTGCTAAACAACCAAGCAATCGTATAACGTTACAACCGTATGAAGCAAGAGTTTTATTACAGGGATTAGGAAGGTGAACTAGTATGAACGAATGGTGGAGAAAGTCAGTTGTATATCAAATTTATCCGAAAAGTTTCAACGATACGACTGGGAATGGTGTTGGTGATTTACAAGGAATTATTGAAAAGCTAGATTATTTAAGGGATCTAGGGGTAGACGTATTATGGCTTACACCTGTCTATGCCTCTCCTCAGAAGGATAACGGATATGATATAGCTGATTATTATTCGATCCATGAGGAATATGGAAATATGGACGATTTTGATCGACTTCTAAAGGAAACACACCAACGTGGAATGAAGTTAATCATGGATCTTGTTGTTAACCATACATCTACTGAACATAACTGGTTTAAGGAGTCACAGAAGTCAAAAGATAATCCATATCGTGATTTTTATATATGGAAGGACCCCGTAGAAGGTGCAGAGCCTACGAATTGGCAATCGAAATTTGGCGGGAATGCTTGGGAGTATGATGAGAAGACAGGCCAATACTACTTGCACCTATTTGATGTTACGCAAGCAGACCTTAATTGGGAAAATGAAACATTGCGCAAGCATGTGTATGATATGATGCATTTTTGGTTTGAAAAAGGGATTGATGGTTTCCGTCTAGACGTTATTAACTTAATCTCAAAAGACCAATCGTTTCCAAATGATGATGGAAGTGTTGCCCCAGGGGATGGAAGAAAATTTTATACAGACGGTCCAAGAGTTCATGAGTATCTCCAAGAAATGAACAACGAAGTCCTATCAAAGTACGATAGTATGACAGTTGGAGAAATGTCATCGACATCTATTGAACATTGTATAAAGTACTCAAATCCTGCGCGCAAAGAATTAAGCATGACCTTTAATTTTCACCATCTAAAAGTAGATTATCCTAACGGTGAAAAATGGGCGATAGCAGATTTTGATTTTCTTGCTTTAAAACAAATTTTAACAAAATGGCAAGTTGAAATGAACAAAGGTGGAGGCTGGAATGCACTATTTTGGTGTAACCACGACCAGCCAAGAGTGGTTACACGTTATGGAAATGACACAACGTACCATAACGAATCAGCGAAAATGTTAGCTACAACGATCCATCTTATGCAAGGTACGCCATATATTTATCAAGGTGAAGAGTTTGGTATGACAGATCCCGGTTTTGAGTCTATAGAGGATTACCGTGATGTTGAAACATTAAACTATTATCGTATTATGAAAGAAAAAGGGTTAAACGAAGAAGAAATCATGGAGATTATTAAACGCAAATCCCGTGACAATTCTAGAACACCTGTACAATGGAATGATGAAGTAAATGCAGGTTTCACTACGGGAACGCCGTGGATTCCAGTAGCGGCAAATTATAAAGAAATTAACGCCGAACGTGCTGTAGCAGATGAATCATCGATCTTCTATCATTACAAAAAACTGATTCAATTACGTAAAGACTATGATATCTTAACAGTTGGTAACTACCGATTATTATTAGAGGAAGATCCTCAGCTATTCGTTTATGAGCGTGTCCAAGGAAATGAAAAAGTTCTCGTTATTAATAATTTCTACGGGAAGGAAGGTACGTTTGAAGTACCTGAAGAGTGGGTTGACTTGATTTCAAGTTGTGAGCTTCTTCTTTCAAATTATGAAGAGAAGCAACAACTAAAACCTAGACTACAATTAAAACCTTATGAGTCACTCGTTTATTACACAAAGTAAACATGATACACTATACGCAGGTGGTATAGATGACTAAAAGTAAATTTCAAATGATCTATGATGAGTTAGTAGGACATATCGAAAATGGAGATTTAAAAGCAAACGAACTTCTTCCGTCGGAAAATGAGCTAGCTGAAAGCTTTAAAGCGTCACGAGAAACAATTCGAAAGGCATTAAAGTTGTTGTCTGAACATGGGTATATTCAGAAGATGCAAGGGAAGGGCTCAGTTGTTTTAGATGTAACGAAAATTAACTTTCCGATCTCTGGACTTGTGAGTTTTCGAGAACTTGCTGATAAAATGGGCAAACGCGCCAAAACGGATGTTGTAGGCTTAGAAGAACAGCTGATGACTGCGGATATGCAAGAACAATTTCAGATGAAGGAAGCGACCAATGTTTGGAATGTGAAACGTGTTCGGGAAATTGATAAAGAGCGAATTATTTTAGATAAAGATTATCTCCTTACATCCCTAGTTCCAGGTCTGACAATAAATATATGTGAAAAGTCATTATATGCATATATTGAACAGGTGCTTGGCCTAACGATAAGTTTTGCTAAAAAAGAGATAACAGTTGAAAGGCCTACAGAAGAAGACAAGGAACTTCTTGATTTGAAAGAGTATGATACGATTGTTGTTGTTAAGAGTCATGTTTACCTCGATGATGCAACGATGTTTCAATATACGGAATCACGGCACCGCCCGGATAAATTTCGTTTTGTTGATTTTGCCAGAAGAACACGATAATAAGAGCAGAGTCTTCGTTTGTTATTTTCATTTACGGTATAATGATCGTAAATGAGGAGGGGTTTGATGAGTGTTCATGACTTTTCAGTATTGAAGTCTAGTGGAGAAGAGGTAAGTCTTGAATCTTATAAGGGAAATGTTTTGTTAATTGTTAATACAGCTACAAAATGTGGACTTGCTCCTCAGTTTCGAGGACTAGAAAAGTTACATCAAAAGTACAAAAATCAAGGGTTAGCTGTGTTAGGATTCCCATCAAATGAGTTTTTAAATCAAGAACCTGTTAGTGATGAACAAATGGAAGAAACTTGCGAGCTAAACTTTGGAGTCACGTTCCCTTTATTTGCGAAAATTAATGTCAAAGGTAATGCAGCTCATCCGCTCTATAAATTTTTAAAAACCGAAAAAAAGGGATTTTTGAGCTCGGAAATTAAGTGGAATTTCACTAAATTTCTAGTGGATAAAGGTGGTAAAGTGGTTGAACGTTATGGTCCTACGGTTGTCCCGGAAAAAATTGAAGAAGATATCCAGAAATTATTAGACTGATAAAGCAGACATGTCGTTGTAACAATGGCATGTCTTTTTTTATATTCATTCATCTTATGATCAATTGTTTCTCGAATAGTCAGGCCTCTTTGCAGTAAGATGAATTGTGTAAAAATGCAATTCTCGCCTACAATAAGAAGAGCGGACGGTAAATGAGGTGGTCGGTATATTACAAGAAGAAGCAAAAATATTTATCAAGAAATGTTATCAAGAGTTAGGAAAAGATGAACGCGAATACAATGAAAGAATGGCATCAATCTTTAAGGAGATTAATGAATTCGGAACATATACCCACACCTATGAAGAACTAGCTCATGGGGCGAGAATGGCATGGAGAAACAGCAATCGTTGTATTGGCCGTCTGTTCTGGGAATCAATGCATGTACTAGATGAACGGAAGCTTGAAACAGCAGAGGAAATAGCCAATGCACTCTTTTTTCACCTTCAATACGGGACTAATCAGGGAAAAGTGATTCCGACTATAACCGTATTTAAGCCGGGGCATGTTCGTATTTGGAATCACCAATTAATTCGTTATGCTGGATATGAAACGAAGGATGGGATTATGGGAGATCCTGATTCTGTAGCATTCACAAAATTTTGCGAGTCTCTAGGATGGGAAGGTGAAAAAACTCCATATGATATATTGCCTTTAGTGATTCAGATTGGAAAAAGCCAACCAAAAGTCTTTACTATTCCCAATGAATGCATTTTAAATATCAAAATTAAGCATCCAACCATTGTTCAGTTTTCAGATCTTCAATTACAGTGGTATGCTGTCCCTTTTATTTCAGATATGAAGCTTGAAGTTGGTGGAATTATATATGAAGCAGCTCCTTTTAATGGATGGTATATGGGAACAGAAATTGGGGCAAGAGATTTAGCTGATCAAAACCGTTATAATGTTTTACCAAAAGTTGCTGAACTGATGGGGCTTGAAACAACTCGAGACTCTACGTTATGGAAGGACCGTGCGCTTATTGAACTTAATGAAGCTGTTCTTTATTCGTTTAAGCAAGCGGGAGTCAGTATTGTTGACCATCATACAGCTGCAAAACAATTTAAGCAGTTTGAAGATAGAGAAGCGGATAAACATAGAAAGGTAACTGGAACATGGTCGTGGCTTATCCCGCCTGTATCTCCAGCTGCAACGCACATTTTTCATAAGGATTATCACGATGAAGTGGTTAAGCCGAATTATTTTTATCAAGACAAAAAGTATTAGGGGGTGTCTCAAAAGGTCTGTTTTTGTAGGCCACTGAAAAAGGTACGGTTTTGACCTTTTTCAGTGGCCTTTAAGCAATGAGCGGAACCGTTGCTTTGTCTTAAAGCCTGCTATGAGTGGTTTTCTCATAGCAGGCGCGCAACGTGTGAAGCCATTGCTGCTTCATCGAATCCGCTAAAAAGGACTTTTTCATTTTTGAGTCTGTTACAAGAAGATGTAAAATTGGGGGAAGTTACGTTAAAATAGAGTTCATAAGTATAGAGATAAAGGACGGGAAAAAATGAGCATGTTACAGGTTGAGGGGTTAACAAAGACATACGGTGATAAAACGCTATTTGATCATCTTTCATTTACGATTGGAGAAAAAGAACGGATTGGATTAATTGGTGTAAATGGAACGGGAAAATCAACTCTTTTAAAAATTATCGCTGGTGTCGAGTCGGCGGATAAAGGTGAACAAATTCATGCGAATGATTTTCAGATTGAATATTTACCGCAACAGCCCGAGTTACAGGGTGATCTTACGGTTATGGAACAGATTTATTATGGAGATTCAAAAATTATGTCAACAATGCGTGCATACGAACAAAGCTTGTTGTTATTTGAGAAGAATCCAGAAAGTCAACATTATCAGCAGCAATTTATGAAATGGCAGCAAACAATGGATGAACTTGATGCGTGGGAAGCAAATACAATCGCGAAAACAGTCCTTTCTAAGCTTGGCATTAACGATTATCAAGTAAAGATCGATCAGCTGTCAGGCGGACAAAAAAAACGTGTTGCGATTGCGAAGGCTCTTATTCAACCAGCTGACTTGTTACTATTAGATGAACCAACCAACCACCTTGATCATGAAACGATTGAGTGGTTAGAAACGTTTCTGTCGACTTACAAAGGTTCGATTATACTTATTACACATGATCGCTATTTTTTAAATCGAGTGACAAATCATATGTATGAACTAGACCAAGGGCGTTTATTTAAATATGTTGGAAATTACGAAACATTTCTAGAGAAGAAAGCGGAAAGAGAGCAACAGGAAGCGCAAAGGGATCAAAAGAGAGCAAATATATTAAGGCGAGAGCTAGCATGGCTAAAGCGTGGTGCAAAGGCTAGAACAACGAAGCAAAAGGCCCGAATTCAAAGAGTGGAACTGTTGCAAGAGGAGGAAGGGTTCTCCGGACGAGGAGAATTTGATTTTGCCATTGGTTCACACAGACTAGGAAAGCAAGTTATTGAGCTTGAAGATATCTCAAAAACATACGATCAAAGAGTGCTGATCGATTCTCTTAATTATTTAATTGTTAAAGGAGAGCGACTAGGGATTGTAGGTCCGAATGGAAGTGGAAAAACAACATTATTGAATATGATAGCTGGTCGCATTCCCCCGGATAAAGGAACAATTACTACTGGTGAAACGGTTAAAATAGGTTATTACACACAAGAGGATGAAGAAATCGATGGATCTTTACGTGTCGTAGAGTATATCAAAGAAGTAGCGGAGGTCGTCTATACTGTTGAAGGATCAAGTATTACAGCAGAACAAATGCTAGAACGTTTCCTATTTCCAAGGTCCATGCAATATACGTATATCCGCCGATTATCTGGTGGGGAGCGAAGACGTCTTTATTTATTAAAAGTTTTAATGAAGGAACCAAATGTATTGTTTTTGGATGAACCAACAAATGATTTAGATACGGAAACACTATCGGTACTTGAAGATTATTTAGATCAGTTTCCTGGTGTTGTCATCACGGTTTCTCACGACCGCTATTTTCTTGACCGTGTTGTAGATCACTTACTCGTATTTGAAGGCAATGGTGTTGTTTCACGTTTTCAAGGTCATTACACTGATTACTTAGCAGATAAGCAGAGCAAATTAGAAGAAGTAAGGCCTAGTGAAAAAGAAAAGAGTCGTTATCAAGATAACTCTAAAAAAGAACCAAGAAAAAAGTTATCTTATAAAGACCAGCAAGAATGGAATCAAATTGAAGACAAAATTACAGGAATTGAAGAGGAGCTTGAAAATATAGAAAATGCAATTACTGAAGCAGGTAGTGATTATGGAGCTATTTCAGAAAAAATGAAGGAGAAAGAATCGTTAGAAAAAGAGTTGGAAGAAACAATTGAGCGGTGGGCAGAGTTATCTTTGTTAGTTGAAGAAATTGAAAATAACCAAAAGAAAGGATAAGAAGACGACTGAAAAAGGTGAAAACCGTACCTTTTTCAGTCGTATCTTTAGAAGAAGTTCCTTTTCATTCTGACAAATTCATTTAAACTTCAATAATAAATAACGAAAGTGGTAACCTAAAAAATGGTTAGCGCTTTCTTTTTTGCGTAATAATGATCGAAATTGATTGAAAGTGATTGAATTTGGGTGTATACTATGTTTGTAGGTGAGGTGATGGGTTTTGCTCACAATTGAACGACATGAAATAATCCTTTCTTTATTAAAAGAAAGAGTTACAGTGAAAATGCAAGAATTAGTTGATGAGACGAATGCATCGGAATCAACAATTAGAAGAGATTTAACCGATCTTGAAAAAGCAAATAAATTAAAGCGCATTCACGGAGGGGCGACACTTCTTCAAAAGAAATTAGAAGAACCGACAGTTGCAGAGAAAACGATCAAAAACAGTCAAGAAAAGAAAAAGATTGCCGAAAAGGCTGCTTCTTTAGTCGACGAAGGAGACTGCATCTTCCTTGATGCTGGTACAAGTACAGTTGAAATGATTCCTTTTTTAGAAGGAAGAGAAGTTGTTGTTGTTACTAATGGATTGTCTAATATACCCTTGCTAATTGATCTAAACATAGAAACACATGTTGTTGGTGGTTATGTGAAGTCAGGGACAAGGGCTTTTATTGGTAGAAGTGCCATTCGAACCTTGGAGTCTTTTAGATTTGATAAAGCTTTTATTGGCGTGAACGGAGTAGCTATTCCAGATGGTTATACAACGCCTGACCCTGAAGAAGCGTTCATTAAAGAGAGTGCAATAAAACGATCGCGTCAAAGTTATATCTTAGCAGATCACTCAAAATTTGGTGAAGTTTCATTTAGTAAATTTAGTAATATTGAAGAAGCAATACTAGTAACAAGTACAAATGTAGATGAAGAATATTTATGCAACTTACGAAAAATGACAACGTTAGAGGTGGTTAGCCTATGATTTATACCGTTACTTTAAATCCTGCTCTTGATTATTTTGTTGAACTTGAACAAGTTAATCTTGGTGCAGTGAACCGTTCTAATTATGACTATAAAGCCCCGGGGGGGAAAGGGATTAATGTTTCAAGAGTTTTAAAAAGACTAGGTCATCAAAGTGAAGCACTTGGATTTATAGGTGGATTTACAGGTGCATATATAAAAGATGTCGTTGAAAAGGAAGACATAAAGACAAACTTTATACAAGTTACTGGTGATACAAGGATTAATATAAAGATCAAAAGTGAACAGGAATCAGAAATTAACGGTGTATCACCTGAAATTACTAGTGAACATCTGGAGCAATTGCATACACAATTGTCGGTTTTAAATGAAGGCGATGCGCTCGTTCTAGCAGGAAGTGTACCGGCGATGATTCCTAGTGAAATTTACGAAGTGTTATGTAAAAGTGTAATTGAGAGAAACGCTGAGGTTTTTATTGATTCAAGCGGTGAAGCCATGACAAAAGTACTTGAAGCTCAGCCAACGTTCATTAAACCGAATCATCATGAGCTAGGAGAGTTGTTCTCGGTAAAACTACATGAACCACAAGAAGCCATTCCTTATGTCCGAGAACTTCTTGGAAAAGGAATCGAATATGTTTTGGTTTCGTTTGCAGGCGATGGAGCAGTCTTAGGAACAAAGGATCAAATTCTTTTCGCTAATACCCCTAAAGGGGAAGTAAAGAACTCTGTTGGTGCGGGGGATTCCGTTGTTGCTGGTTTTTTAGCGGCTAAAACAGAAAATATGACACTAGAAGATTCATTTAAGTTTGCAGTTGCTACAGGGAGTGCGACCGCTTTTTCTAAAGGATTTGCAGAAAGGGAAAAAGTAGAGGCATTAATGTTGGAAATTAACATCAAAGTTTTAGAATAGAAAGGGATGAGTAGATGAGAATTTCAGATTTGTTAAAAAGAGATACAATTGTTCTCAATATGAAAGCTAGCGACAAGGCATCAGCGATAGATGAATTAGTCAAAAAACTAGATGACGCTGGCAGATTAAATGATGCATCTGAATACAAAAAAGCAATACTTGAAAGGGAGGAACAAAGTACAACGGGTCTTGGCGATGGAATTGCAATCCCTCATGCAAAAAGTGATGCGGTTAAAACCCCATCGATTGCGTTTGGTCGCTCAGATAGCGGATTAGATTATGAAGCACTTGATGGCCAGCCTACTCACCTTTTCTTTATGATTGCTGCTTCAGCTGGAGCAAATGAAGAGCATTTAGCGACATTATCACGGTTGTCTACGTTTTTAATGGATGAGGCTTTCCGTACGGCTTTATTAGAAGCAAAAACAGAGGCTGACGTTGTCGCTGCTATTGATAAAAAGGAACAAGAGCAATTAGATAAAGAAGAAGCAGAAAAAACCCCGGCAAAAGGTGGGTATGATCTGTTAGCTGTTACAGGTTGTCCAACAGGAATTGCTCATACGTTTATGGCGGCGGATGCTCTAAAAGATGAAGCGAAAAAACAAGGACTAACTATTAAAGTTGAAACAAATGGTTCTGGTGGAGTGAAAGATCAATTAACGCCAGAGGAAATTGAAAATGCTCAAGCAATTATCGTTGCAGCGAGTACAAAAGTGGAAATGGATCGCTTCGCTGGCAAAAAGGTTATTGAAGTGCCAGTAACAGATGGAATTCGTCGTACAAAAGAACTTGTCGATCAAGCTAAATCTGGGAATGTTCCAGTTTATAAAGGGGCAGGCGGTTCTGGTGGAAATGATGGAAATCAAGAAAAAGGAAAATCTGGTGGCGGATTTTATAAACACCTTATGAATGGTGTTTCAAATATGCTCCCATTTGTTGTCGGTGGAGGTATTTTAATCGCGCTTTCCTTCTTAATTGACATTGACCTAAATAATGAGTTTGCTCAAATGTTAATGGACATTGGTGGAGGAACAGCCTTTGCACTAATGATTCCAGTTCTTGCTGCCTTTATTGCGATGAGTATTGCTGATCGTCCAGGTTTTGCTGCTGGTATGGTTGGTGGTTTAATTGCTGTAAATGGAGATGCAGGTTTCTTAGGTGGACTAATTGCAGGTTTCTTAGGTGGTTACATTGCCCTTCTTGTAAAGAAACTATTAGCTGGTTTACCACAACAACTGAGCGGGATAACGACGATTTTGTTCTATCCTGTATTGAATATTTTCTTAACAGGAATGATCATGTTACTTCTTGTTACACCACTAAGTGCCATTAACCGTGGACTTGAAGGCTGGTTAGGTGGTATGGGTACTACCAATATGGTACTCTTAGGAATCATTCTTGGTGGTATGATGGCAATTGATATGGGCGGTCCAATTAACAAAGCTGCCTTTACTTTTGGTATCGCGATGATTGATGCAGGTAACTTTGGTCCCCATGCAGCTGTAATGGCTGGTGGTATGGTTCCACCACTTGGAATTGCGTTAGCGACAACATTCTTTAAACGTAAGTTTACGAAGCAAGAGCAAGAAGCAGGTAAGACAAATTATATTTTAGGAGCATCCTTTATAACAGAGGGAGCAATCCCGTTTGCTGCAGCTGATCCAGGTCGTGTCATTCCGGCAGCAGTGGCAGGTGCGGCAGTGGCAGGTGGTCTAACTGCACTATTCGGTATCGGTTTGCCGGCTCCACATGGTGGTATCTTTGTAATTGGACTTGTGTCTGGTGGCTGGTTTATGTATTTATTGGCCATTCTTGCTGGTGCTATTGTAACAGCATTAGTTTTAGGAATTTGGAAGAAGAAGACTGTTTAATAAGGAATCGAGGGGAGACATAAGTCTCTCCTTTTTTTGTCCTTTTATCGTTCTTGCTTTTTGAGCTGTAAAAAGTTCAGTATAATAAAATAATATTATTACGAAAGTAGGTCTTTAAATGATCAACCCAAAATTTAAAGAGATAGAAGAGAACTTTTTATTAGATGCAACCATTGAAGAATTACAAAAGAAAATGGAGAGTAAAGAGGTTTCGGCAAAAGAACTAGTTTTAATTTATTTAGATCGAATTGCTCGCATTGATCGTTCTGGTCCTACTTTAAATTCAGTTATTGAAGTGAATCCAGATGCTATTCATATAGCTGACGTATTAGATCTAGAACGTGCAAATGGAAAGACGAGAGGACCACTTCACGGAATTCCTGTGTTGTTAAAAGATAATATAGATACAAAAGACAAACTTCATACGAGTGCTGGTTCATTGGCACTAGCGGAGCACTATGCAAATGAAGATGCATTCTTAGTGAAAAAACTTCGTGAAGCGGGCGCTATTATTTTAGGGAAAACGAATATGTCGGAATGGGCATATTTTATGTCAACTGAAAATATGCCAAGTGGTTATAGCTCACGAGGAGGGCAAGTGTTAAACCCGTATGGGCCAGGAAAGTTTGATATTGGTGGTTCAAGCTCAGGTTCTGGTGCTGCTATAGCAGCAAACCTGGCATCTGTTGCAATTGGTACGGAGACATCAGGGTCAATCTTAAGTCCATCGAGTCAAAATAGTCTTGTTGGCATTAAACCAACGGTAGGTCTTATTAGTCGACATGGGATAATTCCAATCTCTCATACTCAAGATACAGCAGGTCCAATGGCTCGTCATGTAAAGGATGCTGTTTATGTTTTAGTAGCGATGATGGGGGAAGATGAGAATGATGTTGTAACAAAAAGAAATACTCTTTATGCAGAAGCAATATTGAAAGCTCTTGATTCTCCTTCGCTTGAAGGAAAAAGGATTGGTGTTGCGAGAGAGCCTTTTTTTAATCAATTAAGTGATGAGAAAAAAGTGATCCTTAATCATGCGATAGCAACCTTAAAAAATGGTGGAGCAGAAGTTATTGATGAAGTCGTTATCCCATCAGCACAAGAGAATTGGACAATAGAAGTGTTGGTGCATGAATTTAAGACCAACTTAAATGCTTATTTACAAGGAGTTAGCTCGCAGCAACCAGTACACAATCTTACTGATGTCATTCGTTTTAACCAAGAAGATGCAGAGCGGAGGCTGAAATACGGCCAGTCTTTGCTTACAAAATCAGATAGGACTAGCGGGACATTAACTGAGGCTGACTACTTAGATGCGCTTTTATTTGATCATTATCATTCCACTGAAAATGGAATTGACGCGGCGCTGCTCAAGGATGATCTTGACATCATTGTTTTTCCTAATAATCTTGGAGCTGCCATTCCAGCAAAAGCGGGTTATCCATCTATTACAGTTCCAGCTGGTTACACAGAAGAAGGGGAACCGGTAGGGATTACGTTTACAGGAAAAGCATTTACAGAGAATATTTTAATTGAAGTTGCAGCAGCGTTTGAAAAGTTGGAAAATATCAGAAGAAATCCAACCTTTTAGAAGAATAACAGAGATGTTACTAATGCTTGTCATATTAATTTTACTTTCAAAAAAGTATCCTCAGTTCTTGGCATAACGACAGAGAAAAGTTTCAGATGCAGCATAATAGGATTAGGTGAAAAATGGCTCTATGTGACGAGGGACTGAAAAGCTGAATGTTTCGGTGTCCTCCATGTGAGTCGTTTTTTTTTTTGTTGGTGGAAAAAGGTTAAAATCCCTTCAATTTGTGTAAAGTAAAAAAGATTACAAAATGGACGGGTGATAATAAGATGGTATATCTCTTACTCTTAATAGGCTTTGGGTTACTAATTAAAGGGGCGGATTACTTTATTGATGGTTCGTCTAATATTGCTGCATTGTTTCGTGTTCCGCCTCTTATTGTGGGGTTAACAATTGTAGCCTTTGGTACAGGGGCCCCTGAAGCAACAGTTAGTATCATAGCTGCTTTAGAAGGGAATGCGGATGTCACAATCGGTAACATTGTTGGTAGTAATTTATTAAATATGTCTTTAGTTGTTGGGGTGACGGCAGCTATTTTCCCTTTAGCTGTCGAAAGACCAACAATAAAAAAAGAAATTCCGTTTGCTTTTCTAGCTACGGTTGCATTACTCGTAGTTATGAGTGATAGAGCTCTCCAATTTACAAATGAAAATTTTATTACTCGAAGTGATGGAATTATTTTCTTGTTATTTTTTGCTATATTTTTGTATTATGTAATTGAAGCTGCCAGGAATAGCCGCGAAGAGGAAATTGGTGAAAGCAAAAACATTGACCAAACTGGAGGATGGGGTAAGAGCATTCTTATTACTATTGGTGGGTTGGCTGCTATTGTATTAGGCGGATATTTGGTTGTAGAAAGTAGTACGGATATTGCTTTACGTTTTGGGATGAGTGAGACGTTAGTAGGACTAACAATAGTTGCTATAGGATCTTCTTTGCCAGAGCTAATTACATCAATCACTGCTGCAATGAAACAGCAAAGTGAGATTGCTTTAGGGAATATTGTTGGAAGCTCCATCTTTAATGTGTTATTTGTCCTTGGGGTTGCATCTATAATCTCTCCTTTGCCAGTGAATGATAAATTATTCTTTGATATTTTTGTCTTGCTTGTATTAACAATTATTTTGTTTATCTTCTCTCGTACACACTATAAAGTGAAAAAATACGAGGGGATGGCTTTAACGATATTTTATATAATATATTTAATATATATTATTATTAGAAATTAAATAGATAAACAACAAAACCATTGGTAAGGTGGTTTTGTTGTTTTTTAAAGCTGTTTTTGTAAAGATTGTTGCTGTAAAGAAACGTTTTTCTCATAGTGAAATGGAGCGCAATGGAACGAACATGAGGAGAACACGTATCCCATAAAAACAACTTTTAAAGTATGCGAACGCCTTTTAAAATGAAAACGTTGGTTGAGGAGTAGCCATTCTTATTTCGGTTTCTCTTTTAACCAATGATATAATAAAAGATACATACAAAGTAATGGGAGGAGAGGTAGTATGAAAATAGCTTCATATCAAATGGATATTGTCCCAGGCAACCCTTCTGAAAATCGAAAAAAAATAAAAATGTGGGCAGAACAGATTTGTAAGGAACAACAGCCTGATATCCTTGTCCTACCTGAAATGTGGACGACAGCTTATACGCTGCCTACATTGGAAGTAACAATTAAACCCGATAAGGATGTAACAGAATTATTTCTAGAGGACCTAGCTAGTAAGTTAAACGTAAATATTGTTGCTGGCTCTATTGCAGTGGAGGAGGATGACGGTATTTATAACAGGTCGTATATACTCAATCGAAACGGCCAAATTATTTATACATATGATAAGATCCATCTTGTTCCGATGTTAGATGAACATCTTTACTTAATAGGAGGAAGAAGTTCAGTACAAGTATTTGAGCTAGAAGGGCGTAAGATGGGGATTATTATTTGTTATGACTTACGTTTTCCTGAGCTCGTTCGTTCACTAGCGCTACAAGGGGCGGAAGTGGTATTTGTCGTTGCGGAGTGGCCTATGGCAAGAGCTAATCATTGGGAAGTTCTCCAACAAGCAAGAGCGATCGAAAATCAGTTGTTTGTTGTGAGTTGTAATCGAGTGGGTACATATGATGAGGTTGAATTCGCGGGAAATTCCATGGTTATTAATCCTTGGGGGGATATTGTTCATAAAGCTTCGTCAACGAGAGAAGAGACAATAAGTGTTAGTTTGAAATTGGACGAAGTTAGCCGTATTCGCAAAGATGTACCAGTATTTTCGAGTAGAGTTCCTAAACTATACGTAGAAGATAACGCAAATTAACGCTTGATTAGAAAGAGTATGAAAAAAGAGGAGAAGGGATGCCCTTCTCCTCTTTTTAGAGAAAAATCTACATTGCTGATTGCTTCAGTGCCCTCTTTTCTTTGGTCACACTGAAATTTTTTGTAGTTTATCAATAAATTTTAACGAACGGCCTGTCCCGATTGCTACCGATTCAAGTGGATTCGGGGCTACGTGAACGGGAACAGAAATCTCACTAGCAAGCCATTCTTGTAAACCATTTAATAGGGCGCCGCCACCTGTAAGCATAACTCCTTGATCAACAATATCTCCACTCAATTCAGGAGGACAATCCTCGAGAGTTGCTTTTACGGATTCAAGCAATTGTAGGAGCAACTCATTAAGGGCTTGCTGAATTTCCGTAGAGTTTAAAGTGACTGTTTTAGGTAAACCGTGTACAAGGTCGCGTCCGCGTACTTCCATTGTCATTTCTTCATGAGCAATAGGAGCGTAGCCGATTTCCATCTTAATTTGCTCAGCCGTTCGCTCACCAATTAAGATATTATATTTCTTGCGTACATGCTGAATGATTGCTTCATCAAATTTATCTCCGCCAATTCGTGCTGAGTGACATGTAACGACACCACCAAATGAAATAATAGCTACTTCTGTTGTTCCTCCACCAATATCAACAGCAACATTTGCAATAGGCTCATCAACGGGAAGGCCAGAACCTATTGCGGCAGCTAATGGCTCCTCAATAAGATGGACATTTTTTGCTCCGAAGCTTCGAACTGCATCTAGGATGGCACGACGCTCAACCGATGTCGATCCAGATGGCGCACAAACGACTACATTCGGTTTACGAAGAGTAAGTCCTCCTAGCTCTTTGCTCGTTTTCTTCATGATTGCCTTTAGCATGCTTGCTGTCATATCAAAATCGGCAATGACACCATCTTTCAATGGTCTAATGGCAACGATATTTGCAGGTGTTTTACCTACCATGTTTTTGGCTTCTGTTCCGACTGCTAGAACTTCATTTGTATCAAGATTAAGGGCAACGACTGATGGCTCATTTAAGATAATGCCTTTATCTTTGCTGTATACAAGGATGTTAGCAGTACCTAAGTCAATTCCTATTTCAATATTTGAAAACATCATTTCACCAACTTTTATCAGATCTTTTCTAGGTAAGTCTTGATTTTAGCAGGTATGAGGAAACGAGAATAGTGTCGAATCGCTCATCTTCTATGTAATAATGTGAGAGTTTACGGAAGCAGTAAGGGATTTAACGCAAAAATCAGGAAACGATTTCCACTTATTTGCTGAAGGTGTCTATATTCCTAGGTAAAAAGAAATTGGGGGTGTCTGACCTAGATAATTATTACAGATAAAAGAGGATATCATTTTTATATTTGTCAGACACGTAATGTAGCTGTTACTTAGACTGTGATTCATGTAAAAGGTTTGCTAATACATGTGTCTTGTATCGTTCAATTTTCCTGCCTTCTATATAGCGTATTCCCTTTTCTTTTAATTTCTTCACATACCAACCTTTACTTCCGATATACATGTACATCCATCCTTTCAAAAAAGTCAAAACAAAAACGAGCAAGCCTGTGGCTTCCTCGCTTTTGTTGTTTATTTCATCCTATGCATTGAACTTGTATGACATTCCATTCTACTTTTGCTTAATGGAAACAACATCTTTTTCGTTCAAGGATACTTGTTCTTTTTTATTAATCTCTACATATTCACCTTCAGCTAAGTTCGTGAAGATAATAGGTGTAATTGTAGATGTTGCATTTTCTTTAATGAACTCAAGATCAAAGCGAAGGAGTTCTTGCCCTTGCTCGATAGTATCATCTTGCTTAATTAGCGCTTCAAAACCTTCGCCTTTAAGATTTACTGTATCAAGTCCAACATGGATTAAAATCTCTTTTCCTTCATCAGACAAAATACCGATAGCATGTTTAGTAGGGAAGAGGTTAATGATTTTCCCGTTTACCGGTGATTTAACAACACCTTCTGTTGGTTCAATTGCAAACCCGTCGCCCATCATTTTACCAGAGAAAACTTGGTCCGGAACTTCTGTAATTGGTAGAACTTTACCTGCTAATGGTGATATGAATGATACGTCACCAGCTACTGCTGCAGTTGCTGGTGCTGTTTCTTCTACTGGAGCAGGTGTTCGACCGCTAATAATATCTTGCATTTGTGATTTAATTTGGTCAGAGCGTGGACCAAAAATTGCTTGAATGTTGTTACCCATCGTCATAACGCCCGAAGCACCTAGTTTCTTCAACGTGTCTTTTTCGACTTTGTCAACATCGTTTACACTAACGCGAAGGCGAGTAATACAAGCATCTAAATTTGTTAAGTTTTCTTTTCCGCCTAAAGCTTTTAATACATTATATGGTAGTTCAGACGTATTTCCAGTTGAAGGTGAATCATCTTCATCCATTTCTTCACGACCAGGAGTCATTAAATTAAACTTCTTAATCGCAAAACGGAAACCGAAGTAGTAAATCACAGCGAATACTAGACCGACTGGAATAACAAGCCACCAATCAGTTCGATTCGGAAGAACTCCAAAGAGTAAGAAGTCAATAACCCCACCGGAGAAAGTCATACCAATCTTAACATCAAGCATTTGCATAATCATGAAAGAAAAACCGGCAAATACGGCATGTATCGCAAATAAAACTGGAGCAACAAATAAGAAACTGAATTCAATAGGCTCTGTGATACCAGTTAAAAATGAAGTTAAAGCAGCAGAACCCATAATACCTGCAACAAGTTTCTTTTGTTCTGGACGAGCACAATGATAAATAGCTAATGCAGCAGCAGGCAGTCCAAACATCATAAATGGGAACTTACCAGTCATAAATGTACCAGCTGTTAATTCCGCACCATCACGAAGTTGTGCGAAGAAAATACGTTGGTCACCTCGTACAATATCTCCAGCTGCGTTCGTGTATTGTCCAAATTCAAACCAGAATGGAGAGTAAAAGATGTGGTGCAAACCAAATGGAATTAACGCACGTTCGATAACCCCGAAAATAAAGGCTGATACCGTTTGATTTGTTTCTACCATTAAGTAAGATAAATTATTTAATCCGACTTGAATAGTCGGCCATACAAAGTATAGAGCAATACCGACCAACAAACCAAAGAACGCTGTTGCGATAGGTACAAAACGTTTTCCAGCAAAGAAGCCTAAATAAGATGGTAGTTCAATATTGAAATATTTCTTATACGTAAAGGCGGCAAGCAAACCAGCTATGATCCCGCCAAAAACCCCAGTTTGTAGCGTTGGAATCCCTAAAACATTAGAAATACCAGGATCATTAGCAATCATTTCTGGTGACCACTCACCATAGCCTCCTATTACACTCATCGTAACGTTAATGATTAGGTAACCGATTAGAGCTGCTAGACCGGCTACACCATCTCCGTTCGAAAGTCCGATGGCAACCCCAACTGCAAATAAAAGAGCGAGGTTGGCAAAAACAATATCACCCGCATTTTCCATTACACTAGCAAGCATGACAACCCAGCCTGTTTCCAGAGCAGGAATTCGTGCTATTAAATCTGGATTTTGCAAAGCGTTACCAAAAGCAAGCAAAATACCTGCTGCCGGTAATAAAGCAACTGGTAACATGAGAGCTTTACCGACACGTTGCAAAACGCCAAACGAATTTTTAAACATAATGATTCCTCCTTGTATAGTTAGTTTGAAAAAGTATTTTGAAATTTATGCAACAAAAAAAGACATGAGTGGCAAAGTGCTTACACAGTATCGTTAGATATTCGTGTAATCACTTCTCTTCCACTCATGCCTGCATAACCAGTAACACGTAAAAAGAAATATGATAGCATTTATTAATTATGATTGCTTAGAAAGTCTTTGAAGGTGTAATGTTAAATACACAGCTTCAGCTTCTGGAATCGTTTTCTTTAAGGTTTGTTGCATAATTTTCATCAATTTCCATGACAAATTGTAGCACACAGGATATTCAGCTTGCAACACATTTTTTAATGAATCTTGATTATCAAAATATTGCCCTTTATTTATCCGCTCAATCGCATGGTGAAGATGCCTGACCAGTCTTAAATAATTTACATCTTTGCGATCGATTTTTAATTTTAACGCTTCTTCAGTTACGGAGACTAATTCACTTATTAACTGTGTGTGACGATTTACTTCTTTTAGAGAACGTCTTGTTAGTGCACTATGAATGTGCAAGGCAACGAATCCTATTTCTCCAGGAGGGATATCAAGGTCTAATTGACTGCTCAAATAATCAACCAGTTCTGTAGCTACGGAAAATTCTTTTGGATAAGCTAGTTCAGTTTCCGGGAGAAACGGGTTCTTTACATCTAATCCTTGTTTAACCCTTTTAATTGCGTAAAAAAGGTGGTCCGTTAATGCAATATGGATGTGTTCATGTAAGTTAACAGCAAACCTTTCCTCAACAATCTCGATAATATCATTCATTAGTCCAATGAAATTTTCATCAACATAATCAAGCAGTTGCTTATATTGCTCTTGTTCTTTTTCTTCTTTTAATACAAAGAACTTTTCAGCTTGCGCATCAGCAACATGGTCCCCTGTCTTTTTTCCGAAGCCGAGCCCTTTTCCAATAAGAATAACTTCTGCATAGCTAGGATGTTCTGCAACTAAAACATTGTTATTTAGTACTTTCTTGACGGTTAACATTAATTTTCCTCCTTTCATCAAAATAAGAATTTTGTCGAACTTTATACTCTTTCCCACATCAATCATATCGAGAAAAAAAAAGAACGTCAATGGAAATGATCCCTTACATAATGAATTTTTCTTTGTGTCATTAGCGAATTTTCCCTTTTTTGGTTCTACCCATAAAACGGTCGATTTTTCACGTTGTATGAACTAGTATTAAAGATGATTAACGTAAGGAGCTTTCTAACCGTGAAGAGTCAATTAACATATGAAGATATGAAGAATATAGTTGGGCAGATTAACCAAAGAAATTACGATTACGACGAACCTTTCTTGAATGTTGTAGATAAAATTTTGGATAACAGCGAAGGGAAACATGTTCAAACCTTACCGTTACTGCTTTAAGAAGAATTACAAACAACAAATGTAGACCGGGATTAAAATTATTTTTTGTTGTTTCAATAATTTTCTAACTATTTTTCGTTTAGTAAAAACGTCACTCGTGGTATGATTAAAATATAAATTATGAAATTCTATTCTTTATTTTTGGGATAGTGCATAGGTTATAAACTATATAACCTGTTGCTGTTGTTTTATGTTTATGACTGTCATTTAGATAGAAAGTAGACCGGGAGGGATATCAGGTGGAAGAGAAAGAAATTCATGCGTATTTTGAAGAACGAGTTATACAGGCTAAAACACAGTTTGAACGTACTGTCGATTGTAAGCATACCGAATTTGATGATCTGTATCCATACATGACGGAGCAACCGCAGTTTTTTTGGTACAAACGTTATGTTGCTTGGCAGGAATTACTAACGGTAGTTAAAATTGCAGAAGATATGAACATGGAATGGAAGAGTCTTTTCTTAGATAAACAATCTTCTTTTATTGAAGGCAGAGTACTAGATGCAAAAGTTCTCGATGATTGGTATGAAGAATCTGAAAAGCCGGAAAAAGAGTCAACGAAAAATGAATAGTAATCTTCCCCCTAAGAGTTAAATACTTAGGGGATTTTTTTTGAAAGGAAGTATGTGATGAAGTGGTTTCAAGTTTTCCTGCTTTTAGCTGTTATAGGCTTAAAGGCGTGTGGTATTCAGAGTCCAAACGAAGAATCGAGTGAAAAAATAGAAAAAGAAAAAAGCATTATAGAGGAAAAAGAAGGTGAAAAGGAGTTAGCGATAGAGGATAGTATGCCAAAGATCGACTTGAGCCTATACGAAGAGCGTGAACCGCTACACTGGGGAGAAAATGTTAAAGGTGTGAAAACCCGTATAGATACAGATGAGAAAGTAATTGCTTTGACGTTTGATGCGTGTGGAGGCCCTTATGGGAATGGATATGATGCATCATTGATTGATTTTTTAAGGGAAGAAGAAATCCCTGCTACATTATTTATTAATGAGCGTTGGATAGTAGAGCACGAGGAATTGTTTATAGAGCTAGCTCGCGATCCGTTATTTCAAATTGAAAATCATGGAACGTCACATGTGCCTCTTTCAGTAACTGGTAATTCAGCCTGGGGAATTAAGGGGACTGAGAGCCCAGAGGAAGTAAGAGAAGAGGTATTAGGGAACCAAGAAACGATTCGTCAATTAACAGGACAAGCTCCAACTTTGTTTCGTTCGGGTACTGCATTTTATGACGAAGTAGCCGTTGAAATTGTAAATGCTTTAGGGTTGCAAGTTGTTAATTTTGATATTTTAGGTGATGCAGGTGCGACTTTCTCTGCTCGTGAGGTCCACGAGGCGATGATGAAGGCTACAAATGGATCGATTGTACTTCTTCATATGAACCAACCTGAAAGTGGGACTGCAAAGGGAGTCCAATTGGCTGTTATGGACTTGCGTGAACAAGGATATGAGTTTGTTACATTAGCTAATACTAAGTTGAAATAATGCTAAAAAAGAAGGGTTATCCCCGGTCTTAAGTGACCTTCATTTTGGGGGATAACTCTTCTTAGTTTAATGTAATGTGTGAGTCCGTGTGCTGATAAATCCCGTCAAGTTTGTCTCCAATATCCTCTTCGATTTCTTGATTTGTCGGAAGCGAGTCATAACTTTCTATAATCCTAAATGTTTCAAGGCATAGGAGATGGAATGGATATTTCTCACCACGGTCTTCAATAATGGCGTATAGCTTATTTTTTTTTGTACTGATAAGGTCCCCAGGCTCGTTAACTGAACGTTTGCGGTTAATCGTCACATTCACGCTAGGTCACACCTCTTTTTTAGCACCATTATTGGAGAATTTTAATGAAATTATTCATAAAAAAAGAATTTTATTTCTTTTTGTTGTTTGCACGGTTTGTCCCATTATCAATCATTTCACTTGCAACATCTTCATTCAATAAGTTTTCTTTAGGGGTCTGATTGTTTGTTAACGCCTTTCCCTTTTGTCTGTTTCGCTTATCCATTTGCACAGCCTCCTTGTCATTGTCTAAAATTGGTTTCACTGTTACTATTTCTTTAGATCAAAATTCTATTCAAAGAGTAGGTGTCACATTGGCAAAAAAGAAGTTTTATGTTGTTTGGAAAGGCAGAAAAACAGGGATCTTTACATCGTGGGCTGAGTGTGAAGCCCAAGTAAAAGGGTTTACAGGGGCAAGGTTTAAATCGTTTCCTACTAAAGAAGAAGCCGAAGCTGCTCTATCCGGGGAATCGAGGCCAAAAAGCCAAAGCCGTTCAAATGATAAAGTGGCTAAGGAGATTAATGAGGAAGTTGAATGGGACAGCATTTCTGTTGATGTGGGCTGTCGAGGCAATCCCGGTATTGTAGAATACAAAGGTGTTGATACGAAAACGGGGGAAATCTTATTTTCTCATGATGAAATCCATATTGGCACGAATAATATGGGAGAATTTTTAGCAATTGTCCACGGATTGGCTTACCTAAAAGATCAAGGAAGTTCTAAAACGATTTATTCCGATTCAATGACAGCCATTAAATGGGTAAAGCAAAAAAAGGCTAAGTCAACATTAGAGCGGAATGAAAAGACGGCCTATATTTGGTCATTAATGGACCGTGCTGAAAGATGGTTGCAAACAAATAGCTATCCTAACAAAATTAAAAAATGGCATACGGAAAAATGGGGAGAAATTAAAGCTGATTATGGACGGAAATAAGCAGGGGTGTAATGTAGCTGTTATTAATCCCACTTTTAGTGAGCTTTTTATTAGAATAATTTAGGAGAATTTGTCTGTGAACGATAAATTATTGTTAAACCAACTAGAGTATTTTCATAAAGGCGAGACAAGAGATGTATCATTTCGTCTGAAACAATTAAACATATTAAAGCAAGCGATCCGGCGGTACGAAGAGGATTTTCTTCATACCTTGAACAAGGACTTAAATAAATCAAAAGAAGAGGCTTTCTTAACAGAGCTTGGACCACTCTATCAAGAAATTACATATGTGCAGAGACACCTTCGTAAGTGGGCAAAGCCGAAAAGGGTAAAGACAGCTATTTCCCACGTTGGTTCTAAGGGATATGTGTATCATGAGCCTCATGGAGTAGCGCTCATTATCGCACCTTGGAATTACCCATTGCAGTTAGCGTTTGCTCCTCTGATAGGTGCTATTGCAGGGGGGAATTGCTCTGTAATCAAGCCTTCTGAGTTAACACCATATACTTCAAGACTAATTTCACAATTAGTTAAAGCTCATTTTTCGGAGAAATATATTGCGGTTGTAGAAGGCGATGCTAGTGTCAGTCAATCATTACTTTCAAAGCGATTTAACTATATATTTTTTACAGGGAGTGTTGGTGTAGGGAAAAAGGTAATGGAAGCAGCTTCAAGAAATCTAATACCTGTAACCCTAGAATTAGGCGGGAAAAGTCCAGTTATTATTGATAAGAGTGCGAAATTGAAATTAGCGGCAAAACGAATTGCTTGGGGGAAATTTATTAACGCGGGTCAAACATGTGTCGCTCCAGACTATGCACTTGTACACAAAGAAATTCAAGAAGAGTTTCTCTCTCATTTAAAAAATGAAATTGAGAATGTATATATAACTAAGTATGAAGAGGGGACATATCCAAGGATCGTAAGTGAACGTCACTTTAAACGATTGCTATCCTTTTTGGATGACGGAGATATAGTTGCAGGCGGATTCAGTGAAGAGGAATGTTTAACGATTTCACCAACGCTGCTTACCGATGTAAAATGGGATGCCCCTATCATGCAGGAGGAGATTTTTGGACCGATCTTACCTATTTTTTCATATGAAGATGATAGTGAAGCAATGGCTATCGTTCGTGACAAGCCCGAACCATTAGCTCTCTACATTTTTGCAGAAGATCAAGGAGTGCAGCATAAGTTCATTCATCAGCTCTCATATGGTGGCGGATGTGTAAATGATACGATTATGCACCTTGCTACCCCGCACTTACCTTTTGGAGGAAAAGGAGAAAGTGGAATGGGGGCATACCACGGTTATGAAAGTTTCTCTGCTTTTACAAATAAGAAAAGTGTCTTGAAGCAATCGAGTCGATTTGACTTGCCAATTAGGTATAAACAAGATAAAAGAACAATGAAGTTACTCAGAAAGTTATTACGTTAATTCATCGTTTCAACGATGATAATCAAAATGAGAAAAGAATATAATAGAAATAAAAATATTCAAACCCTATAGAACTACTGTTTTATAGG
>NZ_JAKRYL010000011.1 GCF_023555415.1 Halalkalibacter alkaliphilus
TCTCCTAAAAGGCGCACGGCGCGCGGAGCCATCGCAAACTTATTCGCTCTCTCTATGAATAAGGGTGATTTTCCCTTTTTGAATATTCTCTTCTACTTCCTAGCTTCTAACTTCATTTGCTGTACAAACTCTTCTAATGAAGCAGATGCCGAATCTTGCTCACCATACTTTCTGATGTTCACAGCTTTTGCTTCCAGTTCCTTATCGCCTAATACGAGCATATATGGAATCTTTTGCATTTGTGCTTCACGGATCTTGTAGCCAAGCTTTTCATCACGCTCATCAATTTCCACTCGAACTCCTACTGCTTGGAGTTCTTCTTGTACTTTCTTCGCGTATTCAAGGTGCACATCATTAGAAACAGGAATAATTTGTGCTTGTATTGGAGCTAACCAAGTCGGGAATGCCCCTTTGTACTCTTCAAGTAAGAAAGCAACAAAGCGCTCCATTGTTGATACAACCCCACGGTGAACAACGACGGGACGATGTTGTTGCCCATCTTCTCCAACATAAGTTAAATCAAAACGTTCAGGCAATAAGAAGTCTAGCTGAACCGTTGACAATGTTTCTTCTTTTCCAAGTGCTGTTTTCACTTGAACGTCAAGCTTCGGACCATAGAATGCCGCTTCTCCCTCTGCTTCGAAGTACTCAATTCCTTCAAGCTCATTCATCGCATCCTTTAGCATGCTTTGTGCTTTATTCCACATCTCATCATCATCAAAATACTTTTCAGTATCTTCAGGGTCACGATAAGACAGGCGGAATTTATACTTTTCAATACCGAAGTCTTTGTAAACCTCTTGAATGAGTCGAACAACTCGTAAAAATTCATCTTTAATTTGATCAGGACGACAGAAGATGTGCGCATCATTTAACGTCATCCCACGAACACGTTGAAGCCCGGAAACGGCACCAGACATTTCATAACGATGCATCATACCAAGTTCAGCAATACGTAGTGGGAGTTGACGGTAACTTCTCATCTCCTGCTTGTACACCATCATGTGATGAGGGCAGTTCATAGGACGCAAGACAAACTCTTCATTATCGCGTTCCATAACAGGGAACATATCATCTTTGTAATGGTCCCAGTGTCCGGATGTTTTGTACAGCTCAGAGCTTCCTAAAATAGGTGTATAGACGTGCTGATAACCAAGGCGTTCTTCTTTATCCACGATGTAACGTTCAATGATTCGACGAACGGTTGCTCCTTTTGGCAGCCAAAGCGGCAGGCCTTGTCCTACTTTTTGCGATAAAGCAAAAATCCCTAGTTCCTTGCCGAGCTTACGATGATCACGCTCTTTTGCTTCTTCAAGTAAGCGGAGATGTTCTTTTAAATCTTCTTTGTTAAAGAACGCTGTGCCGTAAATACGCTGAAGCATTTTATTTTTGCTATCTCCACGCCAGTAGGCACCCGCTAAGCTTAATAACTTGAATTCTTTAATTTTATTCGTTGATGGGATATGCACTCCGCGACAAAGGTCATAAAATTCACCTTGCTCATAAATTGTAAGCATTTCCCCTTCAGGAATTGCTTCAATAAGCTCTAACTTGTACTCATCGTCAATTTCTTTATATTTTTGAATTGCTTCCTCACGTGATACTTCGATACGTTTTACTTCAAGGTTTTCTGAAATAATACGCTTCATTTCCTTTTCAATCTTCGGAAGGTCTTCAGGTGTTAGTGACTCTTCTGAATCGATATCATAATAGAACCCACCTTCAATAACCGGGCCTACACCTAACTTCACATCTTTGTATAGACGTTTGATCGCTTGAGCCATTACATGAGCTGTACTGTGACGAACGATTTCAAGTGCCTCTTCTGAATCAGGTGTCACGATGGCAATTTCCCCATCTTCCGTAATTGGTGTACGTAAATCAAGTAATGTATCATTCAATTTTCCGGCAATTGCCTTCTTTTTTAACCCTGGACTGATCGACGCTGCAATCTCTTCTGTCGTCGTTCCACTTGGAAACTCCTTGACTGCACCATCTGGAAACGTAATCTTAACATCGGCCATGCTTGTCCACTCCTTCTTAATCTAAAATAAAAAACACCCATCCCTCCATATAGAAGGGACGAGTGTAGTTCGTGGTTCCACCCTTGTTCGAGAAAGTTTTATTTTCAAAAGAAAACAAAATCAATCTCCTCAAGATACAAAATAACGGTTGTTACCGGCGCCAGATATTCCACTTTATGTGTTTCCCTGCCGCAGTTCAGAGGTGGTAAGAACGTTATTCTAGTTAGGAAGCTCTCAGCAAATGCTTCCCTCTCTGAAAACTGATACAACGCCTCATGTCCTCATCAAGACTCTTACATGTTTGACTGTGATATGTAGTATTATAGGGAGCCTTGTTTAGAAAATCAAGTGGCAAACAAAAAATGGCGCAGCCGCTCTATTTTATTTACGATGTTAACTCCATTCTTTATCATATGCTTTTAACGGATAAAGCTTCATACGTTCCTGAAAAATGGCTTGAATTGATAAAATCACTCCATGGTCAGGATCATCTGAGAAGACATGAACAAGTCTTGGCACCATGCTTACTAAAGGACTAATAACCATATCTTCTATATCTACCTCTTGTTCAAAAACGAGATCGTCCTGAAGATGGAACAGCAATTCTTCTCGTGTCATTCTACGAAAATGTTCATCATAGAACGTGAATGTTTCATCATGAACAATGTAAACCATCTCTAACTTCGGACGCTTGAACTGGACAAACTGTCGGAAGTCTTCAATCATATTTTGATATTCTTGCTCAAGCATATACTCATCAATAGCCATCTCCACACAATCAATTAAGATTTCTCCATAATCTCTTAAGCGAAATGTAAGAAATGGTTCATAATAAAAGGTTGTATCCTCTTCCAAATGATTAGAAAATGCTTGATAAATAAACTCCCTTCGATTAAAAAACGATTTCATCTGTGGAAGATCGTTGCGATCACCTTCTAGAATCGATCGAGCAATCGTAAGAATCTGTTCCTGTTCTTCCTCATCATGAAAGTAGAACATAGTTTCAATGATATCTAATAGCCACCCATCCTCCTTTGAACTAATAACATAATCGGTTAACACAGAAGCTAGCAGAGGATGAAACGAATCATAAAAATCGATATGTTTGTGTTCATAGTTGAGAATAATCGTATCTTCACCTTCTGCTCTCACAGCTCCACCTAAGCCGTACTCAGCGTACTTTTGGATATACGCTGTCAGCTGATTATACAGCTGCTTGCAATCATAGCTTTCTTCAAAATGGATTGCTATCAACGCTTACTCCCCCTTACATATAACGAACACCTCTATGTGAACATCATCTTTTTCGTCATTTCAGACAGGCTCTACTTCCATCCTATGTTGAGATGAGAAAAACATGATTACAAATTGTATTTTTCATTTGAAGGGGCTATTAAAACTCATAACTAAGCTAACTGGTATTCACCTATACAAAAAAAAGACCTGACACAATGGTCGGTCTTTATAGAAAAGCAATGTTAGAGAATAGATGGTTTTTAGTTTTGCATAATAAAATCTTTTGCTGCTGTTTCCTTATCATCAAACACACGTAAAATATTGTATTTCGTATCACGTTGTGCTGGAATTTTCCCAGCTTCGCGAATCAAACGTAGAATTTCATTTGTATTTACTTTATGAGTCGTACCTGCAGCAGAAACAACATTTTCTTCCATCATTGTACTCCCAAAATCATTACAACCGTATTGAAGTGACAACTTTCCTACCTCTGGTCCCATCGTTACCCAAGAAGACTGGAAGTTTGGAATGTTATCAAGAAAAAGTCTTGAAATCGCCACATTTTTTAAATAGTCGCGCGAGGTTAGTTTTTTCGTCTTATACATTCCTGTATTCTCCGGTTGAAATAACCACGAAATAAAGGCTGTAAAACATTCAGTTTCATCTTGCGCATCACGAATTCGTTGAAGATGCAAAGCACGCTCTTCAAAAGATTCACCAAACCCAATAACCATCGTAGCTGAGCCATGCATACCAACGCGCTTTGAAGCTTTCATCGCCTCAATCCATTGCTCCCACGTAATTTTCAAACGACTTACACGTAGACGGGTTTCCTCTGTTAAAATTTCAGCCCCACCACCCGGCATACTGTCAAGCCCAGCTTCGTGTAACTCACGTAAAACATCCTCAACTGATAAATCTGACACTTCAGCGATCTTCCAAATCTCTGCAGGTGAAAAAGAATGCATCCAAATAGCCGGATAACGCCGCTTAATCTCGCGTAATAGATTAGTATAATAACTAAGTGGCAAATCAGGATTCGTACCACCTTGCATAAGGATTTCTGTCCCATCAACATCTAGCGTTTCTTGTATTTTCTTGAAGATTTCTTCATCTTCAAGAACATACCCTTCTTTATGCCCTGGAGCACGATAAAACGCACAAAAACGACAATACGTATCACAGAAATTTGTATAGTTAACATTTCGTCCAATTACAAAAGTTGTCACTGGTTCTGGGTGCCATTTCAGCATAATTTGGTTGGCAGCCTCTCCCATTTTTTCGACTTCATCGCTCTCATATAGAGCAACCACATCGTCCATCGACAATCTTTCACCATTCACGGCACGTTCTAATATAGCATCAATGCTCATGTTGTACCTCCGAATCTCTCAATATAGGATACTGTTATCCTACCATAGTTACCTCCATGCGCAAAGTAAGGACTAAGCTATTGGAAGAAAGTTCATTATCTAGCACGACGATTCGCTCCTTCAACCCTTACAAATGTCGTATAGTGCTTAATTCTTTCCATAATTCGTTTCGCTTTTAATTCTTCAATTCCTCCGCGCTCAGAGTAGGCTAAATGCTCCTCAAGTTCATCGTAGTCATAATTCGAGGTGAATAATGTAGGTAAGTTTTCAAGCATTCGATGCTGCAAAATCGCCCCTAACACATCATCTCGAATCCATCCCGAGATTGTTTCTGCTCCAATATCATCAAGAATAAGGACTTGAGCTCTTTTCACCATATCTAGCTTCTCTTGGAACGTACCATCTCCAATTGATTGTTTCATTTCACGAAAGAAGTCTGGCGTGTAAACAATAAAGGATTCGATTTCCCTTTCCCGAAGTTCATTTGCTATAGCACCCATAAGGTGAGTTTTCCCTACACCAAAAGGTCCGTAAAAATAAAGACCTTGTCCATCTTCACCTGGCTTTGCATTAACAACAAACTCTAATGCTTTTCGACTCGCTTCTGCACGATCTCGATCAAGATCTAGTTCATCAAAAGTTGCAGTTAATATGTCTTTTGGAACATAAAGTGATTTCATTAGTTGACGCTGTTTCTTTGCACTTTCTGCTTGTTTCTTTAAAGAGCAAGAATGATACTCTAAGTCAATTGCTTTACGCGCAAAAATAATTTCTGGTTGATAGCCTTGCATCATATTAGGACAGGCTGCTAAACCAGGACAATTCTCACAGTTATAACGTTCATTTTTAAATTCATAAAGCTTAATTAAGCCTTGGTCAATAGCATCATCGGTAACCGGTATTTTATCCAGCGCACCTTTTACAAATGGATCTGCAAGTAATGATTTTCTAGCATTCTCTAATCTTTGTTCTAAGTTTTTGTCTTTCGTCCATTGTTTTAAAGCCGATTGAATAGATTCCATACCTTATTTCCCTCCTTTCTGTGCTTTGCTTTTCCTTAAATTCTCCAGCATTTGTTCAAAACTTTGTTCATCTTCGTTTTTTCGATTAGGGTTCTCATTTGCTTTTGACTCCGTAGTCGATTGTTCTTTCTTCTCTGCAACCAACCATTTAGGCAGTTTATCTCTCTTTTGCGGTTGTTTTCGTTGACCGCTTCGCTTCTTAGCTTGAGCTTGGGTCACTTTTTGAGTACTAGCCTCATTTGCTTTTCGTTGCTCTAATATGGCAAGCTGCATGGCTTCTTTTACGTTTTTCACTTTCTTTCTAGACCAATGACCGGCTACTTTATCAATTAGCGCTTTAGACAATTTCATATCATGGCTATATAACATGAAATCCAGTAGAACGTTTGCTACTCCAGGGAGCAACTGGTGATCGAGAATTAACGACTCAATAATTTTTACATCAGCAGCTGCTACTTTCCCACCGTGGGAACGAATTTCAAGGAGTTCCAATGGAGATGTCGTTTCATAAAATTTTATGGCTCGTTCTTCTTCTGTCTGTGGCTCTTTCCCTGCCATCGTTTGTTGATTCACCGGTTGCTTTTGCATACCTATTCCGGGTGGTTCATTACCATGTTCAACTTTGTACCATTCTTGTGCCTTTTTCCTTAGCTCCAGTAAGTCTAGTTTCTCATCATGAAGAAGAGCTTGCTGTACGATACTACTCATTTCAAGCGGTTCAATTTTATAAACGAAGGCTAGCCTACTAATCGTTTTTTTCACTTCACTAGTTAATATCTCTTCTGGAACAATAAAAGTTGATAAACTTTTCACCAGTAAATCAAAGTCGAATTGAGTAAACATCATTTCGTTTTGATCATTAATAGAGAGGAGTTCTTTTCCTTTTTCCATTTTTAATGCATTACCAGTCTCAGATTTAAGATTTGTGACCATTTCGGAGTGATGCAATGAGACAAATACTTCATCAAACGCATAAGTCATTTCCGTATATTGGTCGTGGTCAATCTTATCTAATGTAAAACGATCCCGAAGCGTACGATAATGCGATTTCCCAAGCCGATTAAAGAGATAGACGCTTAACACATCATTTTCAAAGAATTGTTTTGGCGTCATAGGAGGCTGCAACTCATATAAATACGTTGCCCCACCATCCTCATCCTTACGCTTATAGGTTTTTAAAAGACCAATTCCTTCAAGCTTCTTTCGTTCTTCGTATATAACCTCCAGTGAGACACCTAATAACATCATCAATTGTCTGTGGGTCAACTCATTGCTCCAATACTGATCCTTCTCTAATTGTGATAGCAATGTCAAGTATAGGCTATGAGCTATAGCTCCAGTTAGTGGTTGATATAGCAATGTTAGTGTAAGTCTGTCCATCTCTGTTATAAAATTGCTTGTCCGCACAGAAAACCGATCAACTGGCAATAATTCTTTCCAATGCCATGTCATTCTCTCACCCCCAAAAACATACAAAGAGTTCCTCACGTAAAAAGAGCTTGTAGCGATTACGCTTAAGCTCTATTATTCATTCTTATTCATTAACTCTGTTAGTTCCTTTATAAATACATTAATATCCTTAAATTGACGGTAAACCGAAGCAAATCGAACATAGGCAACATCATCAATATCTGCCAATCTTTCCATGACAAGCTCACCTACGTCATGACTGTTTACTTCATTTTTCCCAAAGCCCCTAAGTTCTCTTTCTACACCATTAACAATTTTTTCAAGAGTATCCAATGAAACAGGTCTCTTTTCACAAGCTCGTATTAATCCCCTTAAAATCTTCTCTCGGGAAAACTCTTGTCGTGTTCCATCTTTTTTTACGACAATTAGCGGAATTTCCTCGACCATTTCAAACGTCGTAAATCGATGGCTACATTCCTCACATTCTCTTCGACGACGAATGGACCGCCCTTCATGACTTGGCCTTGAATCAAGTACCCGAGTTCCATTGTGATGACAAGCAGGACATAGCATTTAATCATCTCCACTTTCCGTATCGTACTCAGTCGTTTGAGTTAAGTATCTTTATTTTATGATATAGAAAAAGTAGAAGTATGACAAGAACTCATATTACATAGGTATATCATAACATAAAGACACATACGAAAGTGAGCTACCAAAAAGAGGTTGACTTAAGGTAACATCTAAACCTAGTTTGTTAGCACAAACTGTTACAAGGGATTTAGATAGCTATATTTTTGAGTCAACCTCTTTATTTCGCTTATAGTGCTTGTATTTTTGATTTCTGAACTTTAATTGGTCCCATACCTCTTGGTACTTCGATTACTTCGCTTGACGTAGCACGTAATGATTCCGCGATGTAGTTTGCGGCCACATTTGGGTCAAGGTGCCCACAAGTATATACATCAACACTGGCATAACCATGCTCAGGAAAGCTGTGAATTGTTAAATGGGATTCAGAAATAATAACAACCCCGCTAACGCCCTGAGGAGCAAATTTATGAAAGGCTACCTCTCTTACTTCAGCACCTGATTTTAATGCAGCATCAACAAATAATTGTTCAATAAAACCAATATTATTCAACTTTTCTACGTTACATCCCCATAATTCTGCAATTACATGGCGCCCCATAGTTTCCATAAGTTGAATCCCCCTTTCACAATAAATTCATGCCTTCTATAAGCACGTAGGTATGTCAAGTACACGGGGGAAAGTTAATCCAAAGATGTCCGTCCTAATCCAATTTGTGAAAAAGCTTCTGAATGGCTGTAATTGAAGTTCACAAAAAACAGTTTTTTGTCAATTTGATTGCAACATTTCAAACTTTTTGATGCCTTATATTAAGGAAAATATTAATAATAAGCTTCTTTTCTTCCCTTGAACTGTAATGAACAACAATTATTTTATAGGATATCACAAAAGATAAGCACTATTCATTTCAATTTACTGCTAATCATTTAACTCAAAAAAGATACCTTATTCAGGTTATAACCCCCTCTTAAGGTACCTTTTTTGCCAACATTTACGAAGCTGAGTGAATTTGACTTGTTTGATTTAATTTTTGTGCAACAAGATTCATCAAGTCAACTACGCGACATGAATACCCCCACTCATTATCATACCAAGCAAGAACTTTTATTTGTCTGTCATTCATAACCATTGTTGATAAGCCATCAATAATAGATGATTGCTCATCCCCATTAAAGTCTACCGAAACGAGTGGGTCATTTGTATAACCTAATATTCCTTTTAATGAGTTTTTAGATGCTGTTTCAAGTACATGATTTACTTCTTCAACAGTTACATCCTTCTCTACATTTACAACTAAATCGACAAGTGAAACGTTTGGAGTAGGTACACGTAACGCCATTCCATTTAATTTTCCTTCTAGTTGAGGAAGAACCTTAGCGATTGCTTTTGCTGCCCCTGTCGATGTTGGGATTATTGATTGCCCGCACGCTCTCGCCCTTCTTAAATCTTTATGTGGATTGTCAATATTCTTTTGGTCATTTGTATACGCATGAACCGTTGTCATAAGCCCGCTTTCTATTCCAAACTCCTCATCAAGAACTTTAGCAACCGGAGCCAAGCAATTTGTCGTACATGACGCATTAGAAATAATATGGTGTTCTTCATTGATGTAATCGCGTTCATTTACACCCATCACAATGGTAATATCTTCATCTTTACCTGGGGCTGTGATTAACACTTTTTTCGCTCCAGCTTCTAAATGATAACCAGCAGTCTCTTGTGTTTTAAACTTTCCTGTTGCCTCAATAACAATATCAACTCCAAGCTGTGCCCATGGAAGATCTCTTGGATCACGTGATTGCAAAAGTTTTATTTCTTTTCCATCAACTACTAATGCATTCTCTTTTGCTTCTACTGATAAGTTATATTTGCCATGAATCGTGTCATACTTTATTAAATGAGCTAACGTTTCTGCAGGATAACTAGCATTTATTGCTACAACCTCTACTTTCTTCTCGTTCATTGCCTTTCTAAATACCATTCTCCCTATACGACCAAATCCATTTATCGCTACTTTCTTTTTCATTAGAATAACTCCTCCTTATAATAAGGTTATACTCTGCACTATTTTTCTCACAATTAGTATAACACATTAAATCTTTAAGGACATTATTAAATTCATAAAAAATAAAAAAAGGCTGACACAAAGGTCGTTCTTTGACCTTTGTGTCAGCCTCGTTCATGACACTGTCCATTCGTCTAAAATTTCTTCTAATTGCCGTCTTGTTTCTTCAACAGTAGAGGAGTTATCAATGATAGCATCTGCTCGTTCTCGCTTCTTTTGTAATGGCATTTGTGAAGCAATCCTAAGTTTAGCATCTTGTTCTCCAGCCATATCACGTTTCATCAATCTCTTTAACTGAGTCTCTTCATCTACATAGACAAGCAATACTTTATCCACTAAATGAAACAAATCGCTCTCAAATAAGAGTGGGATATCGAAGACAATGGTTTTTTCACCTTCCTCAACATACCTCTCCTTTAATTCACTCATACGCTTCCGTACAGCTGGATGAACAATTTGATTCAATATTTGACGTTCTTCTGGATGCTTAAATATTATTTCCCCGAGTTTCTTCCTAGCCAACGTACCGTCTTCATTTATAACACTTTGTCCAAAATGCTCCCTAATTAATTGTAGAGCCTCCGTTTTAGGCTCTACAACTTCACGAGAAATTTGATCTGCGTCAATGACAGGAATGCCTTTTGACTGTATGATCTCACTTACAGTAGACTTCCCGCTAGCAATCCCCCCAGTTAATCCGATTAACATTCGCCAACTCTCCTTCAAACTCGTTCGCTCCAAAAAATATTCTAGAGCGAACATCACAGTTGATATTAAACTCCTATAAGCTGAACACCCCAATTAGAATAAGTAAAAGACCAGGGATAAATGAGAATTTTTTCATCCAGGCAGAGTCAGAAAAACGATTGCCGCTTTTCATACCCAATGTAACAAATAAAGCACTCATTGTTGCTACAGCAATTGCCATCCAAACTGGTGAAAAACCAATTAAAGCAGCGCCTATTCCGGCACCAAATGCATCTAGTGAAAGAGCAATCCCGAGCAGCAATGCCTCTCTTCCCGTAATGGTCCCCGAATTGTCGAAGTCTGCTACCATTGGCTTACGTAAAATACGGATGACTACACCTAATACTTTAATTTCGAAATTAAGTATTACTTCGTCACCTTTTGTCTTCACTGTATTTGTAGCGGGTCTGTATACTTGGTACAATGCCCAAGCACCAATTAAAATTAAAATAGCTCCACCGATCGATTCAGCAACACGGGGGGACAAATACGTCTGTATCACTGTTCCAAAATACATGGCAATCAAAATGGAGGTTGCTGAACAACCCGCGATAAAAAGGAGTGACTTCCAAGGCAACTTCATTTTTCGGAGTCCATATGTTAAACCAACTCCAAAGCTATCAAGACTTACAGCCAGAGCAATAGCTAATAAGGAGAGAATCTCAACCATATTGATAAGCCCCTTCCATTTCAAACATACGATAGTATATGGCAAGAGCCTATCCAATGGTACTTTATTTTTGACAGTTTATGCAGAAGTGCGTCCCTCTACCACCAACGACTTTTTTCGTAATTTCTGCCCCGCATTGCACACATGGTTCACCTTTACGTCCATATACAGTGAGTTGTTGTTGAAACATTCCCATCTCACCTTGTCCATTTACATACGATTTAATTGAACTGCCTCCTAAATCAACAGCTTCCTGTAACGTAGTAATAATGGCATTATGCAAACGTGTTAGTTCAGTATTTGAAAGAGAAGAAGCCTGACGTTCAGGATGAATTCCCGCTTTAAACAAAGCCTCATCGACATAGATATTTCCAAGACCAACGACTGTTTTCTGGTCTAATAAAACGACTTTAATATTTCTCGTCGTGTTCTTAAAGGAACGTTCCATCAGCTCTATGGTAAATTCCGGAGAAAAAGGCTCAACTCCTAACTGAGACAGCGGCATTGTTTTCTCTTCCGTTCCTTTTTCAAAAATATGCATCGTCCCAAATTTACGTACATCTTGATAGCGCAACTGTGTACCATCTGTGAAAGAGAAAATTACGTGAGTATGCGGCGTTAGCATTACTTCTCTTTGAAAAAGACCATACCGCCCCTCCATACGTAGATGTGAAACCATCGTTATATCATCTAGCACAAACAACAAGAATTTCCCTCGTCGATTGACTTCATGGATCGTTTGCCCTATTAAGTGAAGCTTGAATTGTTCGACATCATCAGGTTTTTTTATTATATTTGCCCACAATACATCAACCGTTGCAATGGTTTTTCCAATGACCAATTGACGCAAGGTTCGACTTACCGTTTCTACCTCAGGTAATTCAGGCATACTCTGTTCTCTCCTTATTTCGCATCATACCAGGTTTCACCATAAGAGACATCCGCCTTAAGAGGAACATCTAAATTAACCGTTTGCTCCATCACTTCTGGTACTAGCTTCATCATGATTTCCATCTCATTCTCAGGCACTTCAAAAATCAATTCATCATGAACTTGTAATAGCATACGGCTTTGGAAATTTTCTGCATCAAGGCGCTCGGCCATATCGACCATTGCCCTTTTTATAATATCAGCGGCTGTTCCTTGAATTGGTGTATTCATCGCCGTTCGCTCAGCGAAACTCCTTTTATTAAAATTTCGACTTGTAATGTCAGCCAAGTAGCGTCTACGTTGTAATAAGGTAGACACATACCCTTTTTCCCGAGCTTCTTCAATCGTGTTATCCATGTATTCTTTTACTTTTGGATAACTTGCTATATAACGCTCAATAAATTGCCCGGCCTCTTTTCTCGTTATCCCAAGACTTTGTGATAAACCAAAATCACTTATTCCGTACACAATTCCAAAGTTAACTGCTTTGGCACTTCTACGCATATTTGCCGTAACTTCTTCTTCATTTACATGGAACACATCCATCGCCGTTTTCGTATGGATATCCATGTCAGACAAAAAGGCTTCTATTAACTTTTCATCGCCAGAAATATGAGCTAGTACCCGTAATTCAATTTGAGAATAATCAGCTGCTAGGATTTTCCACCCTGTCTCTGACGGGATAAAAGCCTTTCGAATCTTACGACCTTCTTCCAATCGTATTGGGATATTTTGCAAGTTTGGATCAGTAGAACTTAAGCGCCCAGTCTGTGTTAAGGCTTGATTATAGCGAGTATGAATTTTATTTGTTTCGGACTTTGTTACTTTTAATAAACCTTCAATATATGTTGAATTCAATTTTCCTAACTGCCTGTAGTGCAAAATATGTTCAACAATTTCATGATCCTCAGCTAATTTTTCCAATACATCTGCAGAAGTTGAGTATCCAGTTTTTGTTTTCTTAATTGGAGGAAGACCTAACTTTTCAAACAACACTTCTCCTAATTGTTTAGGGGAATTGATATTAAATGAACCACCAGCAAGCTCATGAATCTTCTCTTCCAATTCTTTCAAGCGTCGATTTAAATCTTCCCCCATCTGCTCAAGTTGTTCCTTGTCAACTTTCACACCCGTTGTTTCCATACGTCCTAAGATAATGGAAAGTGGCATTTCAAGCTCTCTAAACAGCTTTTCCTGCTCGTTCTCTTTTAACTCTTGTTCCAAGATAGGTTGGAGTTGATGCATCGCATCGGCTTTTCGAACTAAATGTTCGGCTAGCTGTTCTTGTGCTGGAACTTTTTGCTTCGCTCCCTTACCATAAACAACTTCATCCTCTTGTACTTGTCCCTTTGCTTTGCGCTTAGCTACATCGCTTATTTCATGAGACGACAACGATGGATCTAATAAATAGGAAGCCATTTGTAAATCAAACGTTACCCCGTTTAAGAGTACCCCTTTCCAACCTAGGGCAACGACGGCTCGTTTTGCATCAAATACAGTAATTTTTGTCGTATCATCTTTTAACCAATCAACAAAAGCTTGAGAATGTAATGCTTGTTCTGTGTTGATAAAAAAGCGACCTTTTTCATTAACAAGTGCAAACCCTTCAATAGTTGCTTGATGATAGTTTTCACTTAGCACTTCAACGATAAGAGCTGCTTCTTTTGTCAAGTTCTCTTCAGTTACCTCATCTAACACTTCATATGTAATATCTTCTAATTCTTCTTCCACAACACCGTCTGTATCAAATTTCGAAACAAGCGATGTAAACTCTAGTTCTTTCATTAATTTAACTACATTTTGCTTTTCATACTCACCAAAACTAAGGTCATCTAATTGTGTTTCAAAAGGAACATCTACAAAAATGGTAGCAAGCTCTTTACTCATTAACGCTTGCTCACGATTCTCTTCTAGTTTTTCTTTCATTTTCTTCCCAGAGATTTGATCAATTGAATCAAGTACCTTTTCAACTGAACCGAATTCTTTCAAAAGCTTTAATGCCGTCTTTTCACCGACACCTGGAACACCAGGAATGTTATCAGAGCTATCTCCCATAAGACCCTTCATATCGATGATTTGTTTCGGACTAATCCCGTACTTTTCAGCGATAAGAGCTTCGTCATATGCTTCAACATTTGTAATCCCCTTTTTTGTTAATACAACTGTCACTTTATCAGAGACGAGCTGAAGCAAATCCTTATCTCCAGAATATACCTTCACTTCAAAGTCTTTGTTTGATGCTTCTTTTGCAAGCGTACCAATGATATCATCAGCTTCATAATTTTCAACTTCATAACGAGAAATGTTAAAAGCATCAAGCATTTCTCTTACGAGGTGAAACTGTTCTGATAACTCTGGCGGTGTTTTTTGACGCCCGCCTTTGTATTCATCAAATGTTTTATGACGAAACGTTGTTTTGCCAGCATCAAACGCTACTAACATATGCGTAGGCTTCTCTTCTTCAATAATCTTTAGTAACATCGTTGTAAAGCCATACACTGCATTCGTATAAACACCTTTATCATTATTCAATAATGGCAGTGCAAAAAAAGCACGATAAGCTATACTATTTCCATCTATTAATACGAGCTTTTTCAACTAAATGCCCCTCTCTTAAAAACCAGTTTTTTCATATAGTTATTGTAGCACACGAAAAAAGGGAGTACCAAAAGTCTGGTTTTGACTTTTGGTACTCCCTTGCAGCAATGTGCGCAGCCGCTGTTTTGGTTTCAGCCTTCCTGAGTGATTTTCTCAGGAAGGCGTACAGCGTGTGGAGCCATTGACCACTTCTTCGCAAAAAAGTCCGGTTTTGACTTTTCGGTACTCTCTTTGACTTTTTGGTACTCTCTTGAAGTAATTATTCTGTAAAGCCCATCAAAATACGAGCATAAGGAGAGTTAGACGGCAAAACAATGACAGTTTCTTCACCAATTGTCTGCTCATATGATTCAAGCGTACGATACAACTGATAGAACTCTGTGTCACGGCCGAATGATTCATTGTAAATACGTGCCGCTTCGGCTTCCCCTTCCCCGACAATTTCATTTGCATCGGCAGTAGCAGTTGCAAGAATTTCTGTTACTTCTCGATCTGTGTTCGATTGAATTCGGTTCGCTTCCGCATCCCCTTGTGATAAATATTCTTGCGCAGTAGCATGACGCTCAGAAATCATCCGGCTATATACAGCTTCTTCATTCTCTTCTGGAAGATCTGTTCGTTTCATCCGAACGTCTGTTAAAACAATCCCGTACTGGTTTCGCTCAAGCGCCTCATTTACACGATCACGTACAAGTTCATTGAAACTACCACGTGAGGACGTTTCTTCTTCATTAATAATCTCATCAAACTCTAATTGTCCTAACTCTGCTCGAATTGCCGAGAAGATTAACTCACCCATGATTGCTTCCGCACGTTCCTGTGTGACTGTATTTGAGATCATTAGCTGTGGATTTTCAATTCTCCATACTGCATAATGATCGGCTAGTACCCGTTTTTGATCTCTCGTATTAATTTCAGCTGGTGGGATATCATAAATTAATTGATATTTTGGCAGAGTTGAAACAGTTTGGATAAATGGAATTTTATAACTAAGCCCAGGTTCATCTTCAATCCTGACCACTTCACCAAACTGACGAACTACTTTATATTCCCCTTGTTCTACAATAAAAAGATTACTAATGATCGTTGCTAAAAGCGCAATTAAAATAATACCGATCGCTCCAAGCTTTGCGTATTTTCTCCATTCATCACTCGGACGCCGTTCATTTAAATCCACGATATTCTCATCACTCATTAGTTACTCCCCCCTTCAGCAGAACTTTGTCCCCGCTCTAGTGGTCTAATTGGTAAGTAACTTACCGTATCACTATTACTGTCCATAATATAAATCTCTGTATCTGGTAACACATTTTCAAGGGTTTCTAGAACAAGGCGTTGCCTCGTTACTTCCGGATTAACAAGATACTCGTTATAGAGAGCGTCAAATCTTGCCACGTCCCCACGTGCCCGCTCGATCCGTTCTGCTCTTGTTCCCTCTGCACGAGAGATGATCGCATCTTTTTCCCCTTCTACTTCATTGATTTGTTGGTTACGATATCTTGTTGCTTCATTGATTTTTGTCAGACGTTCCTCACGAGCATCCGTTACTTCTATAAAAGCTCGACGAACATCTTCAGTTGGAAGTTCTACATCTTGAAGTTTTACATCTTGTATACTTACACCAATTTGATAGATTTCTAATAGCTCAATTAAATTTTCAAACACCCGTGCCTCTACTTCAGGTCTTTGATCTGTCAAGACTTCATCAATTGTTGTGCTTCCAATCACTGTACGTAGGGCAGATGACGTCGCATTATATAGGACCTCCCTGGCATCAACTGAGCTATACAAGTATTGCTCAGGATCTATTATTCGCCATTGAACAGCTAAATCAGCAAAAAGAATGTTTTCATCACCCGTAATCATTTTCGCTTCTCTAGTGAATTCTACGACTTCTCCATCTTCTTCCTTATAGCCTACTTGGAGGTTATAAGTTCCTCTCGATAAAATCTCAACTCTTTGTATCGGCCATGGCATTTTAAACTTTAATCCTGGCTCGGTAATCGTTTCATCTACTTTTCCGAATGTAATTAATGCTGCTTGTTCCGATTCGTCGACTATGTACCAACCTGTAGCAAGAAAAAGGGCTAGTATTGCGACACCAACACAAGATCCAAAGCCAACCAGTAATTGCTTTACTGTCATCTTATCATTCCTTCCTTGATGTTCTTGTTTTTCTAACTCTATATACGATTCTTTAAATAAATCGGTTTCATTTATTTTTAAAGAATCTCACTCTTTTTCATTATAGTACAAATTTCAAGCTATTTGGGTCTTTTTACCGAAAACCTACTATCAATCATTGCTCAATAAAAAAAGACATGAGCACAAAGGGGGGCGCTCATGTCAATAAAAGGGTTGAACTATTAGCAAGATGTAATAGCTTGCCAAGCAGTGATGAAAACCGTTCCCTTAGATTATAGCCACATTTAGTTAAGCTTGTTTTAATAAATTGTAAATATTTCGTAAAAAAAGTGTCATCAAGAGCGATTCCCTTGATGACACTTTTTGTTTTGGTTTATTCCATAAGTTAGTTGTTACAACTACTCAGCTCGATATCGATGAAAAGTAATCGTAAAAGTTGTTCCTTTTCCAACCAAACTATTGACAACTATTTTACCTTGGTGTGCTTCTACTAAGTGTTTAACAATAGCAAGTCCCAAGCCAGTCCCCCCGGAATTCCGGCTTCTCGCTCGATCTACCCGATAAAATCGTTCAAAGATTCTAGGAAGATCTTTCTCACTTATTCCTACACCTGTATCAGTGATCTCTAATGTAATTGTTTCTTCATTTCCTTTAATAAACATTTTGATCGATCCAGAAACTGGAGTGTACATAATAGCATTGTTAATTACATTTATAGCAATTTGTTTTATACGCTCCATATCTCCTTCAAGTGTCGTATTTCCTTCAACGAACATCTGTAAATCAATTTGTTTTTCTTCTGCCTTATCTTTAAGTAATTCAATCACTTCACTTACAATTTCTTGTAAATTCGTTCTTTGCCAATTCAACTGAAAATAAGCTTGTTCAATTCTTGAAAGGTCAAGTAAATCCTGAATCAAACTTTGCAGTCGCTCACTTTCATTAGCAATAATCGTTAAAAACTTTTCTCGAAGCGGCTCTGTGTTCATCGCCCCATCAAGAAGTGTTTCGGTAAATCCTTTGATCGAAGTGACTGGAGTTTTTAGTTCATGCGACACATTAGCAACAAAGTCTGTGCGTACTTGTTCAAGTTTCTTTAACTCAGTGATGTCATGCAGCACAAGGACGATCCCCTTTAACTTATCGCTCTTGCTCATGACCGGAGCTGCATATACTTCAAAATGACGTACCTCTAAATGAACAGGGAAATGAATTTGCATTCTTTGTTTTTTTTCAGTCATAAAGATGGTTTGTACGATCTTTATGAGTTCTTTATGTTGAATCACATCATGATAAAGTTGACTTTGCCAAAGGTCCGTATTTTCTTCAAAGATTTCTTGACAAGCCCGGTTAATTAGGGAAATGTCTCCTTTTGTGTTAATTAAAATTAAGCCACTTCCCATATTGTCAATCAAGGTTTCCATGCGTTCTTTTTGAGCTTGATCTCGTTTAGTTAGTTTTTCTAAGTTAAAAGCAAGAATATTAATAGATCTTGATAACTGTCCAATTTCATCTCGTTTTCCTTCAGATGTTCTCGCTTTGTAGTTTCCTTCTGCTAACTCATTAGCAACGACCGTCGCACTTTCAATCGGTCCTATCATTTCATTTGTCACACGATAGGTGATAGTTACAATAATGATAAAAGCGACAGTAAAACTAATTCCTAAAATAAACCAAATCTTCTCTGTCATATCGGCTAACGTACTTGTAGACAGCCCTAAACGCATGTATCCTAATTTATTACCGTTCTCCTCTATAATTGGAACAGCATAATATAGAAGTTCATCTTGTACAGTTTCACTATATCGTATATACGAGACACTTTCCTCATTTTCAATCGCTTCAATTTCAGGCCTTAGCAAATGATTGTCCATTGTTTTAGGATCTGTTGCAGACTCACCAATAACGGTACCATCTAAAAGAATAATCGTTACTCTTGAGTCAAGCATTTCCGCTATTTCCAACGCCCTCTTTTGAGCATTTTCTTCCTCTAGGCCATATTCAGCAAGCATATATGCAGCTAAGCTGGCTTCTTTCTCTACTCGATCGGTCAAATTATTAATGTAGAAGTCTTCATATAGCTTTCCTATCACAAAGCCTATACCAATCAATACTAGCAAGGTAATCGATAGAACAGCTAACATGATTTTGAACCTTAATTTATACATTGACTGGGGGCTCCTCCAATTTATAGCCAAGTCCCCGAATTGTTTTAATATAAGTAGGCTTTTTTGTATTTGCTTCAATTTTTTCACGAAGGTGACTTATGTGAACATCCACTATCCTCGTGTCACCAACAAATTCATAATTCCAAACTGCGTTTAATAACTGATCTCTCGTTAATACACGCCCTTTATGATTAGCTAAATAGAGTAATAATTCAAATTCTTTAGGTGTTAATTCCAGTGCATTTTTTTTGAAAAACACTTCGTAATTATCTGGATAGATTTCCACCTCTCCAAATTTAATAACATTTTCTGTTGAAGCTTGACTTGTGTTCGTTTCTAAAAGGACAGGTTGTGCTCTTCTTAGGATAGCTCGAACTCTTGCAACCACTTCCCGCGGGCTAAATGGCTTCGTCATATAATCGTCTGCTCCAAGTTCTAATCCTAATACTTTATCGAATTCGTCATCTTTTGCTGTAAGCATTAAAATTGGAGTTGTTACCTTATTTTGTCTAAGTTGCTTACAGACATCTAAGCCATCCATTTCAGGTAACATTAAATCAAGAACGAGTAAATCAAATGATTCTGTGGTGGCCAATTCGAAAGCCTTTGCACCATCCATTGCTGTCGTGACATCAAAACCCGCTTGCTCTAAGTTAAACTCCAATAACGTAACAATGGATTCTTCATCATCGACAATTAACAAACGCTGTGACATACTAATCCTCCCAAACTCGTTTCAAAAAACGAGTAAATGTAACGGTCCACCCTGCTATATCCCTAATGGGTTCTTTCTATTTCTATTATTAGTATAGCAAAGTATCGGATAATTGCTATCAAGAAAAACAAAAAAGGTATCCCAAAGGCCCGGTTTGACCTTTAGAATACCCCGAATTATTAATTATGTTGACGGTAAAGCCGCCATAACACTGCGAACAGATTCAACTGATTTAGCTAATGCTGCTTTCTCATCGTCTGTTAAATCAAGTTCGATGATTCTTTCAATTCCATCTCCACCTAAGATCGTCGGAACACCTACATATAGATCCTCATAACCATACTCACCTTCTAAGTAAGCAATTGTAGGAATTACACGTTTCTTATCTTTAATAATCGCCTCAACCATCTGAGTTAGAGATGCAGCGGGTGCATAGTATGCACTTCCATTTCCAAGAAGACCTACGATTTCTCCGCCACCTTTACGAGTACGCTCAACAATCGCATCTATACGATCTTTTGGGATGAGCTTTTCAAGCGGGACTCCACCTGCAGCCGAATAGCGAATAAGTGGTACCATATCATCTCCGTGTCCACCAAGAACAAAACCAGTAATATCTTCAACTGAGAGGTTAAGCTCTTGAGCAACAAACGTACGGAATCTTGCTGTATCTAGTACACCAGATTGACCAATAACACGATTTTTAGGGAATCCGGATTCCTTAAATACCGTATATGTCATTGCATCTGCTGGATTTGTTAAAACGATAATATAGCAGTTCGGAGAATATTTCACTACCTCTTTTGTGACTGCTTTCATTATACCTGCATTTGTGTTAACTAAATCATCACGGCTCATGCCTGGCTTACGTGCAATCCCTGCAGTTATGACAACTACATCAGAATCTTTCGTATCTTCGTAGTTAGAAGTGCCAATGATATTGGAATCTATTCCAGCTACTGGTGTTGATTCAAGCATATCTAATGCTTTTCCTTTTGTAGGGCCTTCCATCTGAGGAATATCTAAAAGAACAACATCGCCTAACTCTTTCTGTGCAACCATTAGAGCAGTTGTAGCTCCTGTGAAACCTCCACCGATCACGGAAATCTTTCTACGTTTAATTGCCATAGTCATGCACCCCGTTTTTTAGTTTTGTATCCTACTCATTGAAACCCAAAAGGGAAAAGCGCCCTTTTATACCGAAACAGTGCGTACATCTTTGCAATGGCTTCTCTCGCCGTGCGCCTTTCGAGAAGTGCACTCGAAAGGCTTAAAACATTACGGCGGCTCCGCTCATTGCTTCGATTTAAACCCAAAAGGGAAAAGCGCCCTTTTCAGACGAAACAGTGCGATCATTTTTGCAATGGCTTCTCTCGCCGTGCGCCTTTCGAGAAGTGCACTCGAAAGGCTTAAAACATTACGGCGGCTCCGCTCATTGCTTCGATTTAAACCCAAAAGGGAAAAGCGCCCTTTTATACCGAAACAGTGCGTACATCTTTGCAATGGCTTCTCTCGCCGTGCGCCTTTCGAGAAGTGCACTCGAAAGGCTTAAAACATTACGGCGGCTCCGCTCATTGCTTCGATTTAAACCCAAAAGGGAAAAGCGCCCTTTTGGGTTTAAATCTTAAAGGTTTTTAATTAATTCCTCTGCAAATCCTGAGCAAGATACTTCAGTTGCTCCGTCCATTAGACGTGCAAAGTCATATGTTACAACTTTACTTGCAATTGTTTTATCCATTGAAGCCATGATAAGGTCTGCTGCTTCGAACCAACCTAAGTGACGAAGCAATAACTCACCTGAAAGAAGAACAGATGATGGGTTTACTTTATCAAGACCAGCATATTTAGGCGCAGTACCATGAGTAGCTTCAAAAATAGCATGTCCTGAGTCGTAGTTAATGTTTGCTCCAGGAGCAATTCCAATTCCGCCAACCTGTGCTGCAAGTGCATCAGAGATGTAGTCACCATTTAAGTTCATTGTTGCTACAACATCAAACTCTTTTGGACGTGTTAAGATTTGTTGTAAGAAGATATCAGCAATTGAATCTTTTACAATGATTTTTCCAGCAGCTTCTGCTTCTTGTTGAGCTTTGTTTGCAGCTTCCTTGCCTTCTGTTTCTACGATTTTATCGTATTGAGCCCATGTAAATACTTTGTCTCCGAATTCGCGCTCAGCCACTTCATAACCCCAGTTTTTGAATGCTCCTTCAGTAAACTTCATGATATTTCCTTTGTGTACAAGTGTAACACTCTTACGACCTTCATCAAGAGCATACTGAATCGCTGCACGAACTAGTCGGTCTGTTCCTTCTTGAGACACAGGCTTAATACCAATTCCAGACGTTTCAGGGAAACGAATCTTGCTAACGCCCATTTCATTTTGTAAGAACTCGATAAGCTTCTTCACTTCATCAGAACCTTCTTTATACTCAATTCCAGCATAAATATCTTCTGAATTTTCACGGAAGATAACCATATCTGTATCTTCAGGACGTTTTACAGGTGAAGGAACCCCCTGGAAATAACGTACCGGACGAAGACAAACATATAAATCAAGCTCTTGACGTAGTGCAACGTTTAAAGAGCGGATACCGCCACCAATTGGTGTAGTTAAAGGTCCTTTAATAGCAATCATATATTCACGTACTGCATCTAATGTTGCTTCTGGAAGCCACTCACCTGTTTGATTATATGCTTTTTCACCAGCTAAAATTTCTTTCCACTCAATTTTCTTCTCACCATTGTATGCTTTTTCAACTGCAGCATCTAATACACGGGAAGCAGCTGCCCAGATATCAGGTCCAATTCCATCTCCTTCAATGTAAGGTACGATTGGGTTGTTTGGTACGTCTAGGACTCCATTGTTTACTTTAATTACTTGACCGTTTGACATGCTTAATTACCTCCTAAATATTCAAAAAAGTTTAAATTAACACTTACTCTATTATGTTGCTATTCTTTCTACCAAATGTCAATCTATGTACAGGGAGGAATCCCCCCCAGAGTACGCTATTAACGCTGTTCAATTGGAATATAGGTTTGTTTATTCGGTCCAATATATTCAGCACGCGGACGAATTAGTCTGTTATTGCTATACTGTTCTAGAATATGCGCTAACCATCCAGATGCACGGCTTACCGCAAAGATCGGTGTAAATAAATCATGCTTAATCCCTAAGCTATGATAGACACTAGCCGAATAGAAATCCACATTAGGAAGTAGCCCTTTTTCACTCGTTACCATTTCATTAATCTTCTTAGACATTTCATACCACTTTGTCTCACCTGTTATTTCCGTTAATCGCTTAGACATCTCACGTAAATGCTTTGCACGCGGATCTCCATCTTTATAAACGCGGTGACCAAAGCCCATAATTTTTTCTTTGTTATCTAACGCCTTGCGGATATATGGTTCCACATTTTCCACACTGCCAATTTCAGATAGCATGTTCATTACGGCTTCATTAGCACCACCGTGCAGCGGACCTTTTAAAGCTCCAATTGCCGCAGTAATACCAGAGTATACATCAGAAAGAGTTGCTACACAGACACGTGCAGTAAACGTTGAAGCATTTAACTCATGGTCAGCATGTAGCACTAACGCTTTATTAAATGCATTCACTGCAATTTCGTCTGGCTCATTACCAGTTAACATGTAAAGAAAGTTCGCAGCAAAACCTAGATCCTTACGTGGGGCCACTGGCTCTAATCCCTCGCGTATCCTTGAAAACGCTGTCACTATTGTTGGGATTTGTGCTTGTATCTTGATTGCCTTACGACGGTTTGCAGCCTCATCCATTACATCTGCTTCTTCATCAAATAATGCCAGACTTGAAATCGCTGTACGAAGGGCAGCCATTGGGTGAACCTTGTTAATTGGGTATGCCTTCATTTGGTCAATTATCTGTTTTGGTATTTCAGCATGGTTGGCAAGCTCCTGAGTAAAATGACTAAGTTCATTTTCTTTTGGTAATGCCCCATTCCAAAGGAGGTATATAACCTCTTCAAAACTCGCATTATCTGCTAAATCATCAATATCATATCCTTGGTAAGTAAGGACACTTTCAATGATGGAGCTAACACTTGATTGCGTTGCTACAATACCTTCTAGACCACGAGTTGTACTCACGTTAACCTCTCCTTTTCTCTAATATCATAAACTTCCTCTAACTAGTAAGTGCTTACACTCCCTATGGAGAGAGAAAGCTACGCTATGTAAGAAGGATGCTCACAAGTTCCATTATAACGATTTATTACGCTTTTGTGAACGTTTTCGTGGAAAGTAATTAATAAATTCTAAAACCTTAACCTGTACCATTATTCTGATTCTTTAAAAGGAGCTTTCACTCATCCTCCGAGATGAGTGAAAAAATGAACTATTTTCATTGCAAGATAAGCTATTCCTGCCCCAATTAGTGGTCCAACTGCAACCCCATTAAATAAGGCAACAGCTAAAATCGTACCAAAGACTAACGCAGTCGTTATATGCGGATCATTTTTTAGTAAATCAATACCGCTCGCAGCAATAATAGCAACTAAAATTCCTGCACCTAGTGCAATCCATGCATATGACGACTTAACAGCTTCTCCTAATTGCTTAAAACCTATTTCACCTGTGACAATTGGCGTTAAAACCGCAATTGTAATAATTGTGACTCCAATATTTATTCCCTTTTGCTGAAAAAGAGGGAATAGTTTATCACCCAGTCCTATCCATTTGATAACTAGTAAAAATAGAACAGCTACAATTAGAGATTGGTTTTTTGCGGCAACAGCCACAAGTAACAAAATCAACATAAATACGGATGCTTGTGAGAACAAGTAACGCCCCTTCTTCCTCACTTACAGATACTGCAAGTGCACTTCATAGCAATTTAATTTTAACATAATATTGCTAATTCAGCTACTATTCTAACTTCCTATCAAAAATAACTATCTATCCATTACCTTCTTGTCATTATAACGAAATTTCCATTTTTTATCATTTGGTTAAACATTTTTAATAAGAAGCCTTTAGCAATCATTCGAGTTGCTGGGATCAATAAAAAGAAACCAATAGCATCGGTAATAAACCCTGGAGTTAATAAAACAACCCCACCTACTAAAATACAAATTCCATCTAAAATGACACCGCTTGGCAATTGGCCTTGCTGTGTTTGAAGCTGTGCAAGTCTCAATGCTTGTAACCCTTCTTTTTTTGCAAGCCAAGCACCTAGTACGCCTGTAGCAATGATCAACAAGATCGTAGGCCAAACCCCAAGGATATTCCCAGATAAAATTAAAACGGCAATTTCAAGGGCAGGTACAATAATAATTAACAACAATAATAATCGAAACATTCTCTGCTCCTTCCTAATTTCATTCAATCATTGGCGAAATTAGCTTTTATACGTAAAGAGGAGAAGGGAACTCCCTTCTCCTCACCTTAAATTATAGTACACTTGTGTGACCTCTGTAAATGTCGCCTCGAGCACTATCAACCGTGATTTCTTCGCCGTCTGTAAATAGCTCTAGAGCGCCTTGAACTCCTACGATAACTGGCGTACTCAAGTTCAAACCTACAACAGCTGCATGAGAAGTTAATCCACCTTCTTCAGTAATTACAGCAGCCGCTTTTTCAAAAGCAGGGATCATATCTTTATCAGTACTATACGTAACAAGGATTGACCCTTGTTTTGTTTTTTCATTCGCTTCTTCAGCAGAACGAGCAATGACTACACGACCAGCCGCTGAGCGACGTCCAATTCCTTGACCTTTAGCAATCACTTCGCCAATGACATGAACTTTCATAATATTCGTTGTACCTGACTCACCTACAGGTACACCTGCTGTAATAACAACAAGATCACCTTGTTTGATTGCTCCTGATTCGATCGCTGTTCCAATTGTTGAATCAAACATTTCATCTGTTGATGAAGCTTCCTTACCTAGAATTGGTGTAACGCCCCAAACTAAGTTTAATTTGCGAATTACTTTAGGGTCACTCGCAACTGCTACAATTGGAGATTTTGGACGATACTTCGATACAATACGTGCAGTATGTCCACTTTCTGTTGCAGACAAAATCACCGATGCAGATAAGTTAAAAGCTGTATGAGCAACCGATTGGCCAATTGCACTCGTAATTGTAGTCGTTTCTTCTTTTGTTTTCTTACGAAGCATCGAAGCATAATTTAATGCTTGTTCAGTGCGAGTTGCAATGTTGTGCATTGTTTGTACAGACTCAACAGGATAATCACCAGCTGCCGTTTCACCAGAAAGCATAATCGCGTCTGTTCCATCAAAAATTGCGTTTGCAACATCACTTGCTTCTGCTCGAGTTGGCCTAGGGTTACGTTGCATAGAATCAAGCATTTGAGTCGCTGTAATAACTGGTTTAGCAACAGCATTACACTTTTTAATTAGTACCTTTTGAACAAGTGGTACTTCTTCTGCAGGGATTTCTACACCAAGGTCACCTCGAGCTACCATTAAGCCATCAGAAACTTCTAAGATCTCATCAATGTTGTCTACCCCTTCTTGATTTTCAATCTTAGGGATGATATGAATTGCTTCTCCACCATTATTTTCTAGAAGCTCACGAATTTCAAGAACATCCGTTGCTCTACGAACAAATGAAGCAGCAATAAAGTCTACTCCTTGTTCAATACCAAATTTAATATCAGCAGCATCCTTCTCCGTAATCCCTGGAAGATTAACGCTTACATTCGGTACATTTACCCCTTTTTTGTTTTTCAATGTTCCACTGTTTAATACTTTTGTAACAAGTTGCCCATCACCGACTTCTGTTACTTCAAGTCCAATCAAACCATCATCTAGTAAAATTTTCGATCCAGGCTGAACATCGTTAATTAGGCCAGGATATGTAACAGAGATTTTCTTGTTGTTACCAACAACTTCCGTCATTGACACAATTAGTTCGTCTCCAGCAACTAAATCCGCTACGCCACCTTCTAACGTTTGGGTACGAATTTCAGGTCCTTTCGTATCAAGCAAAATAGCAACCGTTTTTCCTGTTTTCTCTGCCGCTTCGCGGATGTTACGAATTCTTGCACCATGTTCTTCAAAGTCACCGTGTGAAAAGTTTAATCGTGCTACATTCATACCTGCTTCAATTAAAGCCTCAAGTTTTTCAATTGACTCGCTTGCTGGACCTATCGTACATACTATTTTTGTTTTACGCATAATATCCTCCTACTTACTCATATATTTTTTTATTTACTTATCAATTATTACCATACATCCGTTTTTGGAAACTGCTCACAGATGTATGGTACCAGTCAAAATATCAAGAATCCTTAAATCGACAATTGCTGAGATAGCTTGTACATTTCCATATCGATCGAATGCTTACGAGCTAATGCTTCATCTATATCATGATAAACAAGCTCGTTTTTCTCTATACCAACAGTTACTCCAGCTTTTCCTTCTAAAAGGAGGTCTACAGCTTTTGCACCTAACCTGCTGGCTAGAACACGGTCAAATCCAGAAGGTGAACCCCCACGTTGAATATGACCTAATACTGTAACTCTCGTTTCTAAATTGATTTCTTCTTTAATGCGATTTCCAAAGTCGAAACCGCTGCCTACACCTTCTGCAACGATAATGATACTATGTTTTTTCCCACGCTCTTGTCCACGTTTTAAACGAGCGATAATGTCTGACATTTCATAATCTGCTTCCGGAACGATAATTGTTTCCGCACCATCTGCAAGACCTGACCATAGAGCAAGGTCGCCTGCATGACGTCCCATAACTTCGATTACATATGTACGTTCATGTGATGTAGCTGTATCACGGATTTTATCAATCGCATCAATAACTGTATTTAATGCTGTATCAAATCCGATTGTAAAATCTGTTCCAGGAATGTCATTATCGATCGTTCCTGGTACACCAATTGTTGGAAAACCGTGTTCGCTTAACTTCTGTGCGCCTCGGTACGAACCATCTCCACCGATAACAACAAGTCCTTCAATCCCAAACTTCTTTAACTGTTCAATTCCTTTTTTCTGACCTTCAAGCGTCTTAAATTCTTCACAGCGAGCCGTGTATAGTACTGTTCCCCCACGGTGGATAATATCACCAACAGACCCTAATTCCATTTTCTTAATCTCTCCATTTATTAACCCTGCGTAACCGTAAGAGATGCCGTACACTTCTAAGCCATGAAAAATGGCTTTACGTACAACTGCACGAATAGCAGCGTTCATTCCTGGAGAATCTCCACCGCTTGTTAATACTCCTATTCTTTTCATTTCGTCTCCTCCTCAAACTCTGTAATAAAAATATATTATAAAGTTCAATGCTAATAGCATGTGTACTTTTAGCCTCAATATAATTATGCACTTAAACATTTCCCATTTTTTAAAATACCACTTTAACGAATTGAATACAATACAGTTAATTCCAGCACAAAAAGTGCTTTCACAAAAATCGAAAGCACTTATCCTTTATCTACAGCTATGGTACCGTTTACATGCGTAAATTGTCCAATTTTTTTATATTTTTCATAGCGTTGTTCAACGAGCTCTTCTTCAGTCAACTTAGAAAGTTGCGTAATAGAAACAGTTAAGACAGCATCAATAGCTTCGCTTTGTGCTGCAAGGTCTCTATGAGCCCCTCCCTTTACTTCACGAACTATCTCCTCGATGATACCAAGTTCCTTTAAGTCTGGAGCAGTAATTTTCATTGATTCGGCAGCCTTTTTTGCAAGAGAAGCATCTTTCCACAACAAGGCAGCTGCTCCCTCAGGAGAAATAACTGAATAGGTTGAATTTTCAAGCATGTGTAAATGGTTGCCGACTCCAAGTGCAAGAGCACCTCCGCTTCCACCTTCACCAATTACGATGCAAACAACAGGGACCGTTAAACCTGCCATCTCCAATAAGTTTCTAGCAATGGCCTCGCTTTGTCCTCTTTCTTCCGCTGCTTTCCCTGGATACGCACCTTTTGTATCAATAAAACAAATGATTGGCCTTTTAAACTTCTCTGCTTGTTTCATCAAACGAAGTGCTTTTCGATATCCTTCTGGATGAGGCATCCCAAAATTACGGTGGATATTCTCTTTTGTATCCTTCCCGCGTTGATGACCAATTACAGTAACTGGACGCCCTTTATATTTCGCTATACCACCTACAATAGCAGCGTCATCACCATATAGACGATCTCCATGCATTTCTAGAAAATCAGTAAATAATTCTCCAATATAATCAAGAGTCGTAGGACGTTCACTGTGCCTAGCAATTTGAACACGTTCCCATGGCTGTAAATTTCCATATATATCACGCTCAAGTTGTTGTAAGCGCTTTTCAAGCTTTGTTATTTCATCAGTTAGATCAATTTCTTTTTCTTCCGTAAATGTTCGAAGTTCAGAAATTTTATTTTTTAATTCTACAATTGGTTTTTCAAATCCCAATTCACTTGCCATGCTAAGACACCTCCTTATGAAGCATGAATATCCAATATTGTTGTTAGTAACTCTTTCATTTCAAGACGAGACACAACACGATCTAATTGACCATGCTTCAATAGAAATTCAGCTGTCTGAAAGTCTTCTGGTAACTCTTGACGAATTGTTTGTTCGATAATGCGACGACCCGCAAAACCGATTAACGCTTTAGGTTCAGCAAAATTATAATCTCCTAAGGAGGCAAAACTTGCAGAGACCCCTCCCGTTGTTGGATGAGTCATAATCGAAATAAATAATCCTCCTTGACGACTTAGCTTCTCTAATGCAGCACTTGTCTTTGCCATTTGCATTAGACTTAAGACGCCTTCTTGCATTCTCGCTCCCCCTGAAGCAGAAAAGAGAATAAATGGAACACCCATTTCAATAGATTGCTCTACGGCTCTAGTAATTTTTTCTCCGACTACAGAACCCATACTTCCCATTCTGAACCTAGAGTCCATAACAGCCATTACTGCTCCGTAACCATTTATGGTTCCTTTCCCAGTAACGATGGCCTCATTTAAATCCGTTTTTTTACGGTCTGCCTCTAACTTTTCCTCATACGTTGGAAAGTCAAGCGGATTTTCCCCGATCATATCTTTATCAAATTCCACAAATGTCCCTTCATCAAACAAACTATCAAAGCGCTCGTATGCAGTCATTCGATGATGATGTCCACACGAGTCACAAACATATAAATTTTTCTTTAATTCTTTTGTGTACATAATCGTTCTACACGACGGACACTTTGTCATTAGTCCTTCTGGAACTTCTTGTTTCGCTCGTTCTGAAGGGATTGTTGCATATCTTTTCTTTTTCTTCAAAAAATCCTTAAGCATTTTTCCACCTCATTCGCCTAAGCTAACTATTAATTCAGGATATGGCTCTGTCTCCGTAAATAGTACAAGCTAAAAACGACTATTTTCTAAATGGCGTCTCATTGCCTCTGTCGCTCTTTGTTGATCGCGACTTTTTAAAGCATGATAGACTTCCTCATGCTCATTAAGGGAAACGAGCATCCGTCCTTCCCTTTTTAATGAGCGCTCAATCGCAACTTTATTATATTCAACAAGTGAGACCCACAGATTAAGGAGTAACCGATTATGGCTAGCCTCGACGATTGTCTTATGAAATAAATAGTCTTCTTCAACTGGTAAGTCTCCATGGGACCATTCTTCTTTCGCCTGGTTAACCAACATTTGCAATTGATTAACAGCCTCATCGGTAATCCGTTCGCAAGCTAATTTAAGTGCTTCAAGCTCTACTATTCGTCTTGTTTCCGTCAAATCCTTCCTCGCATTTTCATCTTTAAGAAGAAATGATAAGAGAATTTCTACAAGCCGATAACTACCAAAAGCCTTTATGTAGGTTCCTTCACCACGTCTAGTTTCTATTAAATCTAATAATTCAAGAGCCCGTAACGCCTCACGAACAGAGGAGCGACCGACATCAAGACGGTCGCTCAATTCTCTTTCCGATGGTAACTTGTCCCCACTTGCCAATTGATCTTCATTAATAATGTTATTTATTTGCTTAATGACTTCTAAATAGACTTTCGGTTGTTCCGATGACATTTGTCACCCTCACCTCAGTTATAAACATATTATTTATTTTTCATCCCCAATAATGGCAAGTTTTCTTGTTTTTTCAGCTATTTTTTCTGGATCAACCTGTTTTCTAGCAACACCTGTTTCCATCGCTGTTTTAGCAACTGCTGCTGCAACTGCTGGTGCAACACGTGGATCAAATGGAGCTGGAATAACATAATCAGGTGATAGATCTGCTTCTGCTACTAAATCAGCAATAGCATAAACAGCTGCAACCTTCATCTCTTCGTTAATATGAGTAGCTCTTACATCCAGTGCACCGCGGAAGATACCAGGAAACGCTAATACGTTATTGACTTGATTTGGAAAGTCTGAACGACCTGTTCCTATTACACTTGCACCTGCTGCTTTTGCTTCTTCCGGCATAATTTCTGGAACTGGATTAGCCATTGCAAAAATGATAGGATTATCATTCATGCTCTCGATCATTTCTTTTGTTAAAGCACCAGCAACAGAAACACCAATAAATACATCTGTACCTTTAATAACGTCAGCTAAATTCCCTTCTAATCTGTCACGGTTTGTATTTTTTGCAACCTCAGCTTTCATATCATTCATCCCGTACGTGCGGCCTTCAAAAATAGCTCCCTTTGAGTCACACAAAATGATGTCACGAACACCCATACGCTGCATAAGCTTAATGATTGCAATTCCAGCTGAACCTGCTCCATTTGCAACCACTTTTATTTCAGATAACTTTTTCCCAGAGATCTTTAGTGCATTAATTAAACCAGCTAAAGTAACAATGGCTGTACCATGTTGATCATCATGAAAGACTGGGATATTTGTTTCTTTCTTTAGTCTCTCTTCAATTTCAAAACATTCTGGTGCAGCAATATCTTCTAAATTGACCCCGCCAAATGTTGGCTCCATTAGTTTAACAGTTTCAATAATTTTCTCAACATCATTTGTCCGTAAGCAGATTGGAAATGCATCTACCCCAGCGAATGATTTAAATAATACAGCTTTTCCTTCCATTACTGGTAAAGAGGCTTCTGGACCAATATTGCCAAGGCCTAGTACGGCTGTCCCGTTACTAACAACAGCAACCATGTTGCCTTTCATCGTATACTCATAAACTGTTTCAACATCTTCGAAAATCTCTTTACAAGGTTCAGCTACCCCTGGCGAATACGCTAAGCTTAAATCTTTAGCGTTTCTAACAGCGACTTTTGTTTTTGATTCCAGTTTCCCTTGATTAACACGATGCATATGTAAGGCTTCTTCTCTTGTGGTTGCCACAACGACACTCTCCTTCTTCTTTCTAGATAATTGTAAGATCTTTTACTGGTCAGACCACCTAAAACATTTCTAATTATATAGAAGAACTGCTCATTAGCCAAGTACAAAAGCTGAATTTTTTATCATTCTTTTAAGATGACATTATTATATCCTAATATCTTTTTTAATGTATTGATAGAAGATTCATCGGCTTTGACCCTATACTCATCACTTAGATGTTTTGTTTGTTTCGTTTGTTCATAATACAGGATAACCGGGATTTTCCCTTGTTTCTCTAATAAGGCCGATTTCACCTGTTCTAATATATCTGGCGTTTGATGGCTCGAGCTAATTCGCAAATACAAGGTTGTTACATTTCCTCTTGACTCAAAAATCGATTTGACTAATCCTATCTTTCCAACAATAAACTGGGTTCTCCCCTTTGAATTGTCATAATGACCTTCTACAATCACCAACTCCCCCTCAGTGACTATTTGATGTGAGCTTTCCCAAATACGTGGAAAAATAACAAGCTCTCCACTGCCTGATTCATCTGTCAGTTGCGCAAAAGCCATTGATTCCCCTTTTTTTGTTTTAATCCTTCTTACTTGTGAAAGAAGCCCAGCAATCCGAATTGTTCCTTTACTCTTTGACGCATCTTGTAACGTACGTCTTCCTAGTGCCTGTAATTGACTTTTATATTGTTCAATTGGGTGTCCTGATAAATAAAATCCTAATGATTCTTTCTCATAATCTAACTTTTCTTGAATAAGAAGCGGCTCCATTTCGTTGTATTCAGGCGTTTGTATATCAAGTGTAAACAGCCCTTCTGTTTCATCTTGAAACGAATTCACTTCTTGTGCAAACTTCCATGCGTCTTCCACTGAAAATAATAATGTTGCCCGTTCAGGGTGAAAATCATCCATTGCCCCAGCTTTGATTAAATTTTCGATTGCTTTTTTATTTACAATCTTTTGATCGGTTTGAACAGCAAAATGAAAAAGGTCTTTAAACGGTTCCTTTTCTCTAGCTTGTACGATCCATTTGGCCGCTTGAAATCCTACATGAGCAACTGGAAGTAATCCAAAACGTATGCCTTCTCCTTCAATTGTAAACAATACGTGGCTCTTACATACAGAAGGAGGAAACACCTCATAGCCTGCTTCTTTGCACTCTCGAATGTGATGAGCTAATTTATCTGCATTATTCCACACACCTGATAAAAGAGACGTATAAAAAGCTAAGGGATAATTCGCTTTTAAATAAGCCAACAAATAACTTATCATACTATAAGCAACGGCGTGACTCCTGTTAAATCCATAATCAGCAAAACGTTCGATCAATTCATATACATCCGTTGCTACTTGCTCGGTGTAGCCCTTATCCATTGCCCCGTTAATAAATGCATTACGATGCTTATTAAGCTCGCCCTTCTTCTTCTTACTAATCGCCCTTCTAAGATTATCCGCTTGTGCAAGTGAAAATCCTGCCATTTTTGAAGCCACTTCCATGATTTGTTCCTGATAAACGATAACGCCATACGTTCTTCTTAATATTGGTTCAAGGTCTGGGTGCGCATATAATACTTCTTTCGTTCCATGCTTTCCACTAATGTAAGAAGGAATGTACTCCATGGGACCTGGTCGGTACAACGCATTAACAGCCACAATGTCTTCAAATTCCGTTGGCTGTAATTGTTTTAGCACTTGCCTCATCCCGTCTGATTCGAGCTGAAAGATCCCTGTTGTGTCACCACTACCTAACAATTGGAAAGCTTTTTGGTCATCTAATGGGATTCGAGAAAAATCTACCTTCGAGCCATAATGATGTTCAATTAATCGAGCAATGTTTTCTAATAACGTCAAGTTACGCAACCCAAGAAAATCAAATTTAAGCAATCCAACCTTTTCTACTACATCCATCGTTGCTTGTGTAAGTGAAATTGATGATTGCCCTGCTTGTAGTGCTATAACGCCTGTTAAAGGCTCTGCACTTATCACCACTCCCGCTGCATGTGTAGATACATGCCTAGGTAAACCTTCTAATGTTTTGGCGATTTTCCAAAGAGCGGCTAGCTCATTGGAATCACTTATTAGCGATTGTATACGCGTACTACTTTGTATGGCTTTTTCTAACGTAGTTCCAGGGACTGCTGGGATTTCCTTTGCTAGTTGTCCGATTACATAACTATCAATTCCAAGTACCTTGCCCACATCACGAACGACTGCCCTTGCCGCCAATGTCCCAAATGTAATAATTTGCGCTACGTGCTCATGACCATATTTTCGTTGCACATATTCGATAACTTCATCGCGTCGGTGATCAGGAAAATCAATATCGATATCTGGCATTGAAACACGCTCATGATTTAAGAAACGTTCGAATAACAAGTCATACTGCAAAGGGTCTACGTCTGTAATGTAAAGAACATAGGCAACAAGAGAACCTGCTGCAGACCCTCTACCCGGTCCTGTTAATATCCCTTGTTCTTTCGCATATTTCATAAAATCCCATACAATTAGAAAATAATCATTAAACCCCATTTGATTAATGACAGCTAATTCTTTGTTTAGTCTGGCCTTCACTTCGTCTGTTAAATCTCCGTACCGTCTTTTGCAGCCTTCCTCACACAATGACCACAATACATCACTCGCCTTTGCATCTTCTAAAGGGAATTTAGGAAGTTTTCGTTGCCCTAGTTCGAGTTGAACGGAACACAACGAGGCAAAGTAACTTGTATTGGCTATAGATTGCGTTTCCTTAGAAAAACGCTCACGCATTTCGCTCGGACTCTGTAAATAAAAGGAACGCTCCCCTTGTTTTAGAGGGTAATCCTCTGCTTTCACACCCTCTCTAATCGCACGTATTACTTGATAGGAAGCTGCATCTTGTCTTTCTAAGAAACATGCCGGATGGGAAGCTAGAAGCTTCATTCCGCTTTTCTCTGAAAATCGTTTTACCTTTTCTAATCTACCTTCGTTTTGTCCATCTAATGTTTGGAGTTCCAAAAACCAATCAGTACGCTTTGTGCCCCCCTTCCATGTCTCACACCAAGTAAACGCCTTCTCAAATTGACCATTGTTAATCTCTTCATCTAATACACCTTTTTGAAAAGGAATAACAACTAGAACATCTCGAAAGTACGGGACTACTTCTTGTTTTGTTAAGCTAGGTACTTTTGATTTTTGATGCCCAACTTTTGTTGCTAACTTAAGAAGGTTTGCATATCCTGATTCATTCTTGGCATAAACTCGAATAAAACCAAACAACCCTTCTTTATATTCAATTGTTAACTCAAGTCCAAATATCGGTTTAATTTTATATTGTAAACAAGCTTGGTAAAAAGGCACAGCACCATACATAACATGGTGATCACATAATGCTAGCGTATCGTAACCAAGCTCACTCGCCTTTTTTACCAGTTCCTCTATTCGATTCGTTGATGATAGAAGACTGTATTCACTGTAAACATGCGTCTGAACAATCTCCATACAACTCTCCTCACCTTTCATCCTTTATATTTCTAGTATAGTACAAATTTAGTATCAATGAATATGAGACGGCCTTACGACTTTTTAATTCCTAGTCATAATTTTCACTTTTTCTACTTATAAATGATATGGATAAGCTCTTTTATCTGAACTGAAATAATGAAAGTGGGTGGAACCACATGCTAAGTAGAGAACTTCTCGCAACGTTAATTATTGATTTCTTTGTCGCATTCGGCGTTATCATCGGTGGGGCCATCATTGGTGGGATTGGTGCATTTTTAATAGGAAAACCACCGTTATCAGTGATGCACGATTTAGCCGGTAGTCTAAAAATTTGGGCCATCGTTGCAGCAATTGGTGGAACATTCGACGCAATTACTAGTATAGAGCGAGGCCTCTTTTACGGAACTCATGATGATATTTTTAAAACAGGGTTTATGATCTTTGCTGCGTTATGTGGGGCGCAATCAGGAACAATACTAATTCAGTGGATTGTTGGGGAGTCATTATCACCATGAGGGTTCCTCCTTTTTATGAACGTCCTACTGTAAAGCGCTTTTTTGCCGGCATTATCTTAGGAGTAATTATTGGTTGGTTCTTTTTCATCTATCAATATGGACAAGTGTATGAAGGATTAGTATTTCGAATATCCGAACAACAAGCGATCATTAACGAGCTTCAAGACGACATTGATCTATTACGCAGCGAACAAAGCAGGCTGAACGAAGAGAATCAAAAAAAGTTGACCGTCCAAGAAATAGATATACAATTTAGTAACGACCGCAGGCTCCGGCTTAATCAATTAACATTACTAGATTTAAAGCAGCAGGCCTTAACTGAATTGCAATATATTAAACGAAAAGATATTGAAACGGTGTCAAATATGAATGAGCTTATGATTAGCAACCTTGAAAATAAAGTTTTCCGTGCAGGAGATAAACGGTACCAGTTGGAAGTTGAACATGTACATCTGTATACAACTGTTCGAATTTTCGTTAAAATCATTCCTTCCAACAGTTAATTATCACATTTTTTTGAACGTTCCGTCATAACCCATTCTTATCTTTTAATCTAATGTATAATAAGTATAGAATCTCATTACGATATGGGAGGGTTATTAATGGACATTACCGGAAAAGAAATGGTCATTAATCGGAAGGAAATGGCCTTTAAAAAAATTGAAAAGATAAAAAACGGTTTTTCTGCCTTTGCTGAATCTAAAGAAGTGACCGAGCTCATCCGAAACGAGCTAAAGAAACAAAAAATCGATGTACATGAAGACGTAACTGAGGTAGGGTCTTGGTTTACTCCTGTCAATAAACTATAGAGTTCCACCCTAAATGGGGTGTCTCAAGGTCAACAAACAGACCTTTGCGACACCCCATTTGACACTTTTTCCTCCTTATCAAAAAGCAGGCATAACCCTATTTACAAGCTTCCACTAACTTCTTCACAATTTCTTCTGTTTCCTCCCAAGAGTGAGCAGTTGCCCCAGCAGCCATAGGATGTCCTCCACCGTTATGTTCGGCAGCAATCGTATTTATCACAGGGCCTTTCGAACGAAGCCTTACTCGAATCTTGTCCTCATCTTCAACAAAGAACACCCACACTTTCAGTCCTTCTACATCAGAGAACGTATTAACAAGCTGTGATGATTCTGTAGACGTCACATTAAATTGTTCAAGCTCCTCTTTTGTTAAACGCATCACCCCAACTTCATTTTCTATGATTGAAAAATGTTGAAGTACATACCCTTGTAGTCTCGTTATTTTTAAGTCTTTTTTATGTAAATTAGAATAAAAAGCATTTTGATCAAACGTTTGTTTAACTAAAAGACTTGCTCTTTGTAGCGTTTCTGGTGTCGTATTTGTATACCTGAAACGACCTGTATCACCTACAATTCCAGCATATAACAATAATGCTGATGCTGAATCTAGTTTATATCCAACTGCTTTACCTTGTTCTACAAATTCAACTATCATCTCACTCGTGGAACTATATGATGTATCAACCCAATGTAGGTCCCCATATGGTTCTTCATTTGGATGATGATCAATTTTAATAAGAAACGCACCTTGATCATAACGTTTATCATCAATTCTATCTGTGTTAGCTGTATCACATACAATAACAAGCGCTTCATTATACTCATGATCTGAAACAAAGTCCATCTCACCTAGAAAAGCTAGACTCTCTTCCTCTTCTCCCACCACGAATATTTTTTTGTTCGGAAAGCGCACTTTAATCACTTCTGCTAATCCCAATTGTGATCCTAATGCATCAGGGTCAGGTCGCTCATGACGATGAATAATGATCGTCTCGTATTGATTAATTGCGTCTTGAATCTGTTTTATCATAATTTCTTCCTCCTAAAAGTACTTGTTCACTGTTCCTCCACTGGCAAATTCGCTCTTCCCGATATACAATGGCTACTAGAGGTTGTACTTATAACAGATGGGTATATCTTTTTAACCACTTAGATATTAGGGAGGTTCATTTTTTGGATAAACTGTTAACAATTATCATCATTATTTCAGCTGTCTTTTTCTTATATAATAAGATTAGAATGTGGCGATCAAAAGAATCTTTATTAAAACGAATTTATCAAACTAAGTCTTCTTTGTCATTAGGATTTTTCCTAACGGCGTTTGGTGCAAATCTACTCATCTATAACAGAAGCGTAGTTGACCTTGTCGTAGGTGCGTTATTTGCCATTCTTGGTGTTGCAAATATCGTTTATGGCTACCGTGCCTCTCGTCATTATGTCGCACAATTAGGTGACTAATCAAAAACAGGAAGGGTTTGCTTCTGGCTATAATATATGTTGTTTATATCCAACATATATGCCATACAGAGCAGACCCTTCCTTCGTTTGTCTTCGTTAGTCAATAAGTTGAGCCATCATCATCGCCTTCCCAACGATAGCTGATTCATGATATAGCTCAACATCAATCTTTCCATGTTTTCTTCCAACCTCAAGAATCTTAGGTTTGATTGTAATCACACTATCAATTTGTACTGGTTTAAGAAAATACAATGTAATGTTTTCGACAACCAAATCCCCTTTTTTAAACTTCCGCATGACACGACTTCCTATTTCCGTTACGAGTGTTGTAATAACTCCATTAGAAATCGTCCCTAGCTGATTGGTCATTTGCGGGGTTACTTCACATTCGAAGATTAATTCCTCTGAAGTTGAAATATCTTGCACTCGACTCGTAACTATATCCTCAATCGTTTCACCGATATGTGGCTGCTTCTGAACCATTTGCAGTGCTTTTAAGACATCCTGCCTGCTGATTATACCTAGTAACTTTCTCTGAGTATCAATAACAGGGAGTAATTCAATTCCTTCCCAAACCATAACATGCGCCACAGCCGCAATAGACGTCCGTTCATTGACGGTAATAGGGTTCTTTGTCATCACCTTTTCAATTGGCGTCTGTCTTGAAGCACCGAGTACATCTTTTGCAGCAACCATCCCTTGTATTTTCAAATTTCCATCGATAACAGGGTATCTGCTGTGTCCTGTTTTGCTATTTAAATCATGCCATTTCTCAACAGTGTTTTGCGTTGTCATATAGAAAGTATCTTGAAAAGGTATTAAAATATCATCAACTAAAACAATTTCTTTTTTTATGAGTTGGTCATAAATCGCACGGTTAATCATTGACCCCACGGTAAAAGTATCATAGCTAGTTGAAATAATTGGTAGTTCAAGTTCATCCGCTAATTCAATCACTTCATCACTTGTACCAAACCCACCTGTAATAAGAACGGCAGCCCCAGCTTCTAAGCCAACTTTATGGACTTGATCACGGTTTCCAACAATTAAGAGGTTACCTGGATCTACATATCTCATCATTGCTTCCAACTTCATTGCCCCAATGACAAAACGGTTTAACGTCTTATGAAGCCCGTTTCGCCCACCTAATACTTGTCCATCTACAATGTTAACAACTTCTGCATATGTAAGCTTTTCGATATTTTCTTTTTTCTTGTTTTCAATTCGAACAGTACCAACCCGTTCTATCGTACTAACAAGCCCTTTATTCTCAGCTTCTTTAATTGCTCGGTAGGCTGTTCCTTCACTAACTGTAAGGGCTTTCGCGATCGAACGTACGGAGATTTTCTCTCCTACTGCAAGATTCGTAATATATTCAATGATTTGCTCATGCTTTGTAGCCATGATAGCCACCACACTTTCACTCAGCTGTTGTACTAAAAATATGCATTCTGTACTACTGCCATTATACGTCTGAAAGTTCGGACTATCAAGGCTCTCTTATTATCCGCGCATTTTTTCACGTGATTGGCTTACATATCGAATAGGTACAGCCACGCGTCTTCGTCGTTTTTTTTGGTATAACAGGTGTAGACCGTTACCACTAATTACGAGCATCGCAAACACGAGCCATGACCACGCAAACACCCTGTCCATTCCTGAACCATCAAAAGGTAAGTATTCTAATCCATACACAACCATTGCTACAGCAAGCAAAAAGGACAAAAACAACCGTTGTTTCAAAGACATCACCCCACTACTTTTCTTTGTACATTCTATGCAACAAACAACAGAAAAGACCAAGAGCCTATTGAAAAAAGGTGCACTTCCCTTTTTTCAATAGGCTCGAAGCAATGAGCGGAGCCGCCGTTTTCTTTTAAGCCATTTGAGTGGGCTTCTCAAATGGCGCACGGAGGGCACTGAAAAAGGTACGGTTTTGACCTTTTTCAGTGCCCTTTAAGCAATGAGCGGAACCGTTGCTTTGTCTTAAAGCCTGCTATGAGTGGGTTTCTCATAGCAGGCGCGCAACGTGTGGAGCCATTGCACTTCCTCGAATCTGCAAAAAAGGACTTTTTCAGTGGCCTCGGCGCACGGCGTGTGGAGCCATTGCTCACTTGTTCGCTCTCTCAAATTACAAAAAAAAAAGAGTGAAGCACCTACTTCACCCTTCTTTGAACCTATTTTAAATTGCTACTTACAACTCAACCGACTCTCCAACAGCTAAAGCAAGGCCTTTTTTTCCTGATAAATTTTCAGCAAATTCAACTGGGTCTTGTTCAATCACAGGGAACGTATTGTAATGAATGGGTACGACACGCTTAGCTTGCAACCATTCTGATGCAACCGTGGCGTCCTCTGGACCCATTGTAAAGTTGTCACCAATTGGTAAAAATGCTATATCGATTGAATTTCGTTCACCAATTAATTTCAAATCACTAAATAAAGCGGTGTCTCCTGCGTGAAAGATTGTTTTTCCTTCAGCTGTAAATAATATCCCTGCTGGCATTCCTGTATATACAATTTTTTGTTCTTCTTCAACGGTAAATGATGACCCATGAAATGCCTGTGTCAGCTTCACTGTACCAAATTCAAACTGATGAGAGCCGCCAATATGCATTGGGTGGGTTTTGACACCTTGCCATCCCAGATAGGTAGCAAGCTCAAAAGGTGCAATAACAAGTGCAGCGTTTCTCTTCGCAAGCTCAATAGTATCTCCTACATGATCATTATGTCCGTGTGTTAAAAGGATGACATCCACTTTGAGCTCTTTTGCATCTAAATCTGTTAACTGATTTCCTGTAATAAACGGATCAATAATAATTCTCTTATTTTTCGTTTCAATTTGTACAACAGAATGTCCATGATAACTAACTTTCACTCTATATCGACTCCTTTTAAATAATCTTTTTCCCTATCACTTTATTAACCAACAGCTAATAGATTTCCTGCAACTATTTATGAATCTTTTCTTTCTCCACTTTGAAAAAGCATTTGCTTTTTCACTCCTGTTGTCTCTGTCACATATGAAGCTTCCAATACCGCTGTTGAATCAATTGATAGGACGATATCTTTTAATTTCGGATACATAAACCTATTTGTTATGCAATAGATAATTAATCTTTCATCCCCTGTGTAGCCACCTTGTCCATACAAATATGTGATGGATACATCGAGTTCTTCCAATAGTTTGTTGCCTATAACATGAGGCTTCTCTGAAATAATCATCACCGATTTGCCCTGGTTTAAACCATCTAAAACAAAATCAATCATTTTAGAAACGATATAAAAAACAGCAATACTAAACATCGCTTGCTCCAATGTAAATACAAAGGCAGCTGCTGTAAGGATAATCGCGTTGATAGCTAATAAAAATGTACTAATTGGAATATGAAAACGTCTATTCACCCAAATTGCAACCATTTCCGTTCCGTCTACTGCTCCTCCAGCTTTTACGACAAGTCCTATTCCTAAACCAAGCATCAAACCTCCATATAAGACAATTAATACCTCTGAAGATGTAATGGCTTGCATCGGAGCCAACCACCATAACGCCGCTGTCGTCACGGCATTAGCATATAAAGTCCGTACAACAAATTTTCTCCCCATAAAACGTCCAGAAAAAAGAAGAGTAGGGACATTCAAAGCTAGGTATACAGCCCAAATAGGCCATCCCAATTGAGAATTTGCCATGATCGCTATTGCCGTCACACCACCATCAACAAGGCCATTCGGTGCAAGAATCAGTTCCAAACCGGCCGCAACGATGATCGAGCCAATCGTTAAAATAAGGTAATTAAAAAATGTTTTCATTTGTTTCCCCTCTTCTTCTTGTCTATCTTATTTTAACATATGATGTTAAATTAAGAATAATCATAAAGCTTTGAAAGGAGTTCATTATGTTAGATCATCGGTTACAAACTTTGCAAACCTGGTTAAAAAATGAAGATGTTGCGTATGCATTTATACAAGGAAAAGCGAACTTATTCTACCTTACAGGATTTCGTTGTGAGCCTCATGAACGATTAGTTTCTTTATTTGTCTTTCAGAATGAGGAACCTATATTAATTTGTCCAAACATGGAAAAGGAGCTTGTGCGACAAACCGGCTGGAAATATCATATTATTGGCTATAGTGACCATGAAAATCCATGGGAGCTTATTTCACATTATCTTGCTTCATTAAAAATAGAAGGCTCTACTATTGCTATTGAAAAAAGCCTACTCTCTGTAGCGAGAGCGGAACAATTAAGAGAGCTTTCTAAAGGAGCAGGTTTCATCTGTTGTGAAACGAAATTAATGAATCTACGCCTAATTAAGAATGACGAAGAAATTGCTATTTTACGAGAGGCTGCAAAGTTAGCAGACTATGGTGTTGAAGTTGGCGTTCACGCTCTTTCTACTGGACGGACGGAAATGGACGTATTAGCGATGATTGAATATGAGTTAAAGAAAAAAGGAATTGCTGAAATGTCATTTGGGACACTTGTCCTTAGTGGAGAGCAGTCTGCCAATCCTCATGGTAAACCAAGTATGAAACACCTACAGGAAGGTGAGTTTGTTTTATTTGACTTGGGGGTTGTGTTAGAAGGGTATTGTTCGGACATCACGAGAACAGTTGCTTTCGGTCAAATAACGGAAGAGCAGCAAAATATCTACAATACCGTATTGCATGCACAAACAGAGACATTAAAGCTATGTCAAGTCGGTACTACCTTGGGGGATTTAGACCGTAAAGCTAGGTCAATTATTACAGAAGCTGGCTATGGCTCATATTTTCCACACCGAATTGGACATGGATTAGGGACAGAAGTCCACGAGCTCCCTTCTCTTAACGAAACAAATAATGATCAGTTACAAGTAGGAATGACTTTTACCATTGAGCCTGGAATCTATGTTCCGAAAACAGGTGGCGTAAGAATTGAAGATGATGTGTTAATTACGGCAGATGGCTATGAATGCTTAACACAATATCCGAAAGATCTACAAGTCATTAAATAAGACTTTACCGGGTGTATCAACAAGGATTGTTTTTGACCTTTTGATACACCCAAAAGCAATGTGCGAAATCGCTACATCTTTTAAAAGTCTTGAGAGGAGTGGGTTACACACTCACGGTGCGTAGCGAACGGAGCCATTGCCACCTCTGTTCCGGACTTTTGGGACAGTACCCTAAACTATTCATTTTTTATTCAGGTTTGTTGTCTTTCTTCCACTCATATGGTACTTTCGACCAATTATAAAACATCATAATCAAGACCATTATCACGCAAATACTAATATTCTGTAACCAGTTAACTTCCCTATGAAAGATGAATTGAACGATAGTTGCTGCTATCAAATAAAATAAGGGCATTCTAACATTAATCTTAAACATATCTGTCCCCTTTAGTTGATTAAACTATGTATTTAGTTCCCCATACAATATTGAACATAACGTGTTACTACCTGTTAATATATGAAAAGGTGTACGTTATGAGAACCAACTATTCCTTATTTTCCCACAAATAGGTCCCTAAAGATATTTAATAATTCTTTGAACGTTAGCCATCGTTTTTTCCCACCTCTTTTTATCTTTCTATTACTTTTGAAACCGTCATTCAACATTCCTGCTTTAGTGACTGAAGATCACTTTTAGGGCTAGATGGGTATCTTATAATTAAAAACCTGCACCCCATTGTTAGATCACAACGGAGTGCAGGTTTCTCTTTTTTTCATTAAACGAATCCACCAAACGGCCTTTTATTAATTAGCAAATGCGTGGTTTCCTATTACCTTTACAACTTCACGTGTAAAAATCCAATCGCTTGTTGCTGTCTCAGGGTTATAGAAGAAAACAATGTCGTCTTCAATTCCTTGATAGGCTAATGCTTCTTCCACAGCATCATACGCATCCTGGTCAGCTGGTTCATAAATGGAGTTATTAAGCACAGGTTCAAATGCATTCGTTTCATAAACAACTTCCTCAATTGTATCAGGAAACTCTTCATGTTCCACACGATTGAGCACGACCTCTGCAACTGCCACTTTACCAACATATGGCTCTCCTTTTGCTTCAGCGTGAACGAGTTGAGCAAGTAAATCTTTTTCTTTATCAGAGATTGTTAGCGCATCATCTCTGTTTTCTTTTAAGGTCATAAATAGATTAGGCTCGTCCTCAAAACATGCGTTTTTTATATTCTCTTCAAATTGGTTAAAACCATATTTTACGCACAACAATTCCAAAACGTCACCTGGTTGACTAGACATATTTGCTTCGGCGTTTACTTTATTTGCAGTATAGGAACCGATTACTACGATTACTGTCATGAGAAAGACAAATATAATTTTCATGGTTACCCTCCTGTTTTTGTAATGATACAGGCTCATTTATCAAGGCTAACAGCTTTTCGTAGGAATCTCATTAGTAGATGATTGGTAAGCTTACCAATTTGTTTTGAGGTTTAGCAAATCCCCTGGAATCTTCGGCTTTTTATGGAAAAAAAGACCAAATCAACACGATTTTGGTCTTAAAAACATTATATTTTATGATCTTCCTTCTCTATGACTTCATGCTTTCTCTTTAAAATTGCTACGCTTCCCAAACCCATGTGAACAACTTACTATCTTGATTCATATAGCGTATATCCAGGCGTTCAATGTCCGGATGAGATGAATTTTTTAGGCGTTTTACTAAATCGTCTACATCAGCATGTTCATCCAGCTTTAATTCTTGGACGATCTCTTCCACTTTCTCTTTTGCCTCTGCGCCCTTTACTACCCGCTCTCCCTGCTCATATTCATAATGATTCGGACTATCATATTCCCATTCATATATCACATCATTTTCAACGACGGTAACCCTAAGAGAAAAAGCTGTCATCAGCTCCGTCCCCGCCGCCTGAACCGGCAAACACAACCCCAACACAACAACAATAACAAAAGGCACAACATACCATTTCATCTTAAACATCACCTCATTATTAAAGTGTGTTAAATTATGGAATGTTATACAAGAGACCAAGCAAAAAAAGACGCTCTTGCTTTTTTTGCTTGGTCTCTTGGCAATGCGCGGAGCCGCTGCCTGCTTTTAAGCCAAAAGGAGCGATCTTCTCCTTTTGGCGCGCAGCGTGTGTAGCCATTGCTCTTCTTCGATTTCCCCCAAAGAGGTGCCCTTCCCCTTTTTGTTAGATCTCTTAGCAATGCGCGGAGCCGCTGCCTGCTTTTAAGCCAAAAGGAGCGATCTTCTCCTTTTGGCGCGCAGCGTGTGGAGCCATTGCTCTTCTTCGATTTCCCCCAAAGGCGCCCTTCCCCTTTTTGTTAGGTCTCTTCGCAATGCGCGAAGCCACTGCCTGCTTTTAAGCCAAAAGGAGCGATCTTCTCCTTTTGGCGCGCAGCGTGTGGAGCCATTGCGGAGTGAGATTGTTAAATAGGAACATACATAGTTTTATCGAGAGTGTATACAAAATATAATATACTAATATTTGATACAGAATTTGTTTGGAGGGATTATTTTGAAAGAAGAAAAAAGTTTAAGGGTTTGTGAAAAGGGACATAAGTATTACAAAAGTAGTGAGTGCCCAAGTTGCCCTACCTGTGATAAAGAGAATAAGCCTAAAAGCGGTTTCCTTTCGAAACTCAGTTCACCTGCAAGAAATGCATTGGTTCACGAAGGGATTGACACTTTGCAAGAACTATCAAAGCACACTGAAAAAGAAATATTAAAAATTCATGGAATTGGACCAGCTTCCTTACCTATTATGAGAACTTCATTAGAAGAAGAAGGGTTATCATTTAAAGAATAAATAATCTTCAATATGTGACGTACTTCACTGAATTAAACGGGTGCGTTCCTTTAACAAGCGGGATTCTTTTTCTTTATAAAATAAAAAAAAACTAATGTTAACCTGATGGAGCAAAAAGTTGAATAAGCTAATTCCCTTCATAAAGCTGATAAAGAGCCTAACAGACTGGAAAAAAACATAGGAAAGAGTCTTCATAAAGCCGATGAAGACCCTAACAGACAGAAAAGCTTTGGATAAGTACTTCATAAAAATCAATATGAATTATTCTTGTTGGAGATAACAGCCTCTTCAAGTAACGGATAGCTATAATTGAATAAGTCTATAAAAAAAACGCTTAGAGTTTGGTGGTTATCCCCGAAAGTTAGATTTTTTCACTCTAACTTTCGGGGGCAGTACCTTTTTTTGACTACTCTGAGCGTCTTTCAATGCTAATTACAATTGATAATTTTACTAGTTATTTCAGTTTCTAAATCTATTGTCATTTTAACCTTCAAAACGAACCCGTTACCTTGCTTTTGCTATATCATCGATATCGATGGATAACATCGACTCCGCCCGTTACTTCAAGAACCGTTCCTGTAACCATATCAGCATTTTCATCACAAAGAAATAGAATAGACCTAGCAATATCTTCCCCTGTTCCCGATCGTCCAATCGGTGTATCACTATCCGGTTGTTGCCTTGCTTCTTCGATCGTCGCTTCTTTCATGCTCCCTAAAATGTTACCAGGGCACACCATATTCGCCGTAATGCCGTATTCAGCTTCTTCAATCGATACAGTCTTCATTAACGAAACTAGGCCGACTTTTGCGGCTGCGTAAGCTGAGCGATAGATCCAGCCAGGGGCACTATTCGCTCCTTGAAATCCGTATGTAACAATCCGTCCAAAATTCTGATTTCTCATAATAGGGACCACTCTTCGTAGTAAATGATAGACAGCACTTAAGTTCCCTTCGATCATCTCATACCACTCAGACTCTTCGTAATCAATAAGCTTCTTCCGCTCAAACACATACGGGCCAGCATTATTAATTAAAATGTCAATCCTTTTAAATCGATCCATAGCTAGATCAACAGCATGTTGTATATCTTCTTTTTTTGTCACATCAGCTTGAACAAATTGTAGATGATCTGCATATTCCTTCCATTTCTCTTCTAATGATCTTACAACGTCTTGATCACTTCGAAAGGTTACCGTCACAGAATACCCTTCAGCAAGTAAAGACTCAGTCACTTGAACACCTAATCCCTTCGTTCCAGCCGTAATGAAGGCATGACGCATGTCTACTCCTCCTCACCCATATCTTCTATAAGTAAATGATACTATGTTTTAAACGGATAGTAAAAAAAGAGACTGTTCCATAGCTGCTATACAATAACCACCATTGAAAAGGGGTTATTGTATAGACTATGAATACAGTCTCTTTTCCATGATTACGGCAGCCTAATACTTTGTCTTATCGTATTGGTGCTGCATCTCGTCTTGATGACGCTGTTCATGCGTCCCTTGACTATAAGAATCCATTACTTGCTGATGAACAGACATTTCTCCTTCTGCGTCATAAACATGGTTTGATAATTTGTGTTCTTTCATGTCGATGTCCCCCTTCTAAGTATTCTATCGCTTACTTAGTATGGAACAGACCCACTAGTTTTATGTTCACAAATTATCGATTAGCTTAAAACTTTAAACATTTTTCTGCTTTCTCTAAAGCAAGCTTCACTTGGTCAAAACCAGTTCCCCCTGCACTATTTCGGCGTGCCACAACTGTTTTTGGATGAAGAACATCAAAGATATCCTCTTCAAATAAGCTGCTTGCTTCTTTGTAATCGGAGAAAGGAAGATCTAGTAAGAACACGCCTTTTTGAATGGCAACAAGAACTAGTTTGCCAACTACTTCATGCGCTTCTCTAAAAGGCATTCCCTTTGTTGCTAGATAATCAGCAAGCTCTGTTGCATTTGAGAAATCTTGATGAACAGCTTTTTCCATTGTATCTGTATTCACTGTCATCGTTTCAATCATGCCAGCAAAGATATTAAGTGATCCTTTGACTGTTTCAACTGTGTCAAACATACCTTCTTTATCTTCTTGCATATCTTTGTTATAAGCTAACGGTAATCCTTTTAATGTTGTTAATAATGAGAAAAGATTTCCATAGACCCGTCCTGTTTTTCCGCGGATTAGCTCAGCCATATCTGGGTTCTTCTTCTGCGGCATAATACTGCTACCTGTTGCAAATGAGTCATCCATCTCAATAAACTGGAATTCCTGTGTTGACCAAAGAATTAATTCCTCACAAAGACGAGACAAGTGCATCATTAAGACAGAAGAGGCACTTAAAAACTCAACAATAAAATCTCGATCGCTAACCGCATCAAGGCTATTATGATATATATCATCAAAGCCTAATAGCTCGGCAGAATATGCACGGTCAATCGGAAACGTCGTACCAGCTAATGCACCTGCTCCAAGCGGGGAGATGTTTAACCGTTTCATACTATCTTCATAACGACCATAATCGCGCTCAAGCATCCAAAAATAAGCTAGAAGATGATGAGCAAAAGAAACAGGTTGAGCACGCTGAAGATGTGTGTAGCCTGGTATCAATGTTTCTACATGCTTCGTTGCTTGATTATACAAAGCTTCTTGTAGCTTCTTAACAGCTCCCATGATTTCTTTCGTATTGTTTCGTAAATAAAGATGCATATCCGTTGCAACTTGATCATTCCTACTGCGCCCTGTATGCAATTTCCCACCAACAGGACCAATCTCATCAATAAGCATTTTCTCAAGGTTTAAATGAATATCCTCTTCAGAAACAGAAAATTCAAGTTCCCCGTTTTTCGCTTTTTCACGTAAGATGTTCAGCCCTGCTTTAATTTGTTCAACTTCTTCTGATGGTAGAATCCCACATTTTCCAAGCATTGTCACATGGGCAAGACTTCCTTCAATATCTTCATCTACTAATGCCTGATCGAAGCCGATCGATGCACCGAATGCATCGACCCACTCCTCAGCTGTTTTTGTAAAACGTCCACCCCAAAGCTTAGCCACTACTGAGTGACCTCCTTCTTCTCTTTGTTCACCATGCTATTCACTTTTGTTGATAAGCCCCATAATGAAATGAAACCAACTGCTGCACTATGATCAAACTCATCATCTGTTGAATACGTAGCAAGTTTTTCATTGTATAAAGAGTTCGGTGATTTACGACCTTCCACGATCGCATGACCTTTAAATAATTTCACACGTACAACACCTGTTACTGTTTTTTGCGTTTCTTCTAAAAATGCTTGCAATGCTTTTGTGATTGGTGAGAACCAAAGACCATCGTAGATCACTTCAGATAATTTCTTAGAGATAACTGGTTTAAAGTGTGCTACTTCTTTCGTTAACGTTATATCTTCAAGCTCTTTGTGCGCTTTAATTAATGTCATCGCTCCTGGGCACTCATACACTTCACGAGACTTAATTCCAACAAGACGGTTCTCCACATGGTCAATACGTCCAACACCATGCTTACCAGCTACTTGGTTTAATTGAAGAATTAACTGGTCTAGTTGATATGATTTGCCGTTTAATGTAACAGGTACACCTTGTTCAAATCCAATCTCAATAATCTCAGCTTGGTCTGGAGTATTTTCAATAGCATTTGTTAACTCATACGCTCCTTCTGGTGGCGTCGCCCATGGATCCTCTAGAATTCCACACTCATTTGCACGTCCCCATAAGTTTTGGTCAACTGAGTAAGGATTATCCAAGTCAATTGGAATTGGAATATTATTTTCTTTTGCATAAGCAATTTCCTCATCACGTGACCAACCCCACTCACGAACAGGAGCAAGAACTTTTAAGTTAGGATTTAACGCTTGAATAGAAACTTCAAAACGAACTTGATCGTTTCCTTTTCCTGTACAACCATGCGCAACAGCTGAAGCACCTGTTTTCTCAGCAATTTCTACAAGCTTTTTAGAAATAAGCGGACGAGAAAGAGCCGATACTAGTGGGTACTTTTCTTCATACATTGTATGAGCTTGTAATGTTGGTAAAACAAAGTCCTCAGCAAATTCTTTTTTTGCATCAATTGAATAAGACTCAATCGCACCTACATTTAATGCTTTTTGTTTAACAAAGTCTAAATCTTTTCCTTCACCTACATCTAATCCTACTGCAATAACGTCATAACCTTTATCTGCTAACCATTTGATTGCTACTGATGTATCTAACCCACCTGAATATGCTAAAACTACTTTCTCTTTGCTCATTTCTCAAAACCTCCAATGAATATTAATACTTAAAATATTATTTTTATACATCCTTATTCAAAAAAATGAGTGCTCTACTTGCTTGCACTACTTTGCATAAAACCAAACACAATTCTTATTAATATTCATAACTTTAACAGGGGTGATTGGTTTTGGCAAGTATATTTTTTGCTTTTTTTTTTGATTTTGTTTCCAATTTTCGTCTTCCTCTTTTAAAATTGAAGTTGAGGTGATTTACATGAGTGTAATATTCAATTATGATTCACGACTTCGTCTATCCTTGCCAGTATTCCAAGGATCTTGGACTGAACTAGATAGAGACAGCCAAGAAAAGGTCCTAACAAGGTGGGAAACGATCCGAGGGACCATTCCTGATCGGGTTAAAGAAATTGAACAGCAAATAGAGCTAGTTCATAATCAATTAGCTTTAGAAGAAGATTTTGAACGTTCGTGTGAATTAAACTTGGAAATGGCTGAACTCGCTTCAATTATTAATGACTTGTGGATTTGGTTCCGCACCACACCCTCGCTTACATCAATAGCTGCCTAGTAACATCATAGTAAAACCATCACAGATGTTGCCTGTTTTCTCAAAAAAATTCATAAACCTCAAAAAGAGCTGTCTGAAAAAACTTTCGTCTCAGACAGCTCTTTTTTTACATTTCTTCTATTAATCGACGCTTTTGATAAAAATGTTGTCCAACATCAATGACTTGCTGGGAGAAGCGATAGTTCATGCCCGCTCCTACTGCCATTCCAACTAAAGGAACACCTTGAATAAGTTTCTTTTTTAACATAGTAATTACAAAGCTTTTCACAAGTTGTTTTGTTAATTGTTCAAAAATGGCGTCTTGCATAATGGCATCATCTCCACTATAAAAGACATGATCTCGTTCTTGATTTTCCACTTCATTCAACAACTTGTCCCATTCATTTGCTTGATAGGATTTTGGAATCGTCGCAACATAAAATAGCTTTAACATGTTCATTAATTCGACAGGACGTCTCACATCATATCCATACACTAAAGCAAGATGCTGCAGGGACCGTAACTGGATAATTGCTAAAGCAGGTAAATCTGAAAGCAGGAGGAAGGCACCTCCCATTCCAGTTAACCCGCCTTGACCTAACGCAAGCAATCTTTGTTTTGCCATTAACTGATCAGCTAAATAGTCTAATTGCTCTAATGGAAGGCTTTGTAAGTCATCAATCGTTGAAATCGTAGGATCGAATGTACGTGCATGAGAGATGACTCTGCGTTTTGTTTCTTCATAGGACCTAGAGTGGTGTAGCCAAGCTTGCAAGTGCAATAAACATGTATCCATAGCCGTAAGCCATCTCTCTTTAGTCTTCTCACTTAGCTGATCAAAAACTTGCTCCGTCCACCTACTATACGTCGTTTTTAAATCTGTAGCTTCATACGAAAAGAAAGTCTCTTCCCATTCGCTTATTTCGTCTAATCGAATTTGTAATTGGTCTGTTTTTTTCATTGTTTTTATCCCTCTTTATTACCATGATCGTTCATATTCGTATACAATTTTCTTTTTAACATTGGAGAATACACCCATTGTTCATTTGCTTTCTCTTGTACCATCTCAAAAGCTTGTAGCTTTGCATTCATTTGCTTAATATGCTGAAAAAAGATTGCTTCCGCTGTTTTCGGAGACGCGGTGCTTCCAAACCCTTGACTTACTTCTCCGTATTGACTGGCTATACAATGCTTTAAAGCTAATAATTCGTTGTTCTCCCTAGAGATTCCTGCTTCCCTTGCTGCATCTTGGACAAGTTCAAGACTTAACGTAATATGCCCTAAAAACTCTCCTGCCGTTGAATAATCTGGTGCGACCGCATCTGTAAAAACCTCTGTTTTCCCTAAATCATGAATGAGACACGTTGCGACCACAACACTTTTGTTAATTTTTGGATAAAGGGGTAAAAGCTGCAGGGCTGACTGTGTGACATGAACGATATGATCAAGCAATCCAGCATAATATGTATGATGATAGTTTTTGGATGCTGGAATCGTTGTTAAACGTTCTCGTAACACTTTTCGGCTAAATAATTGTTTAATGATCTGACGCATTATCTCCGATTCAACTTCTTCCATCATTAACCTGAGCTCATGCCAAAGAGCTTCTCTGTGAACTCCCTTTTTGGAAATTAATTCTGAAACATTGATTTGATCTGCTTCTGTAGCAAGACGAATTCTTTGAATCGTCAAATGTAACTTTTCACGAAAATTAACGACAGTGCCCTCTACTTTTACAATTGCTTTTCTTTGCAGTTGATCTATTTGATCTGCAGTAATATCCCATAGCCTTGCCGGAATAACTTCTAAATTTCTCTCAAGCTTAAAGTTCGCATAATCGCTACCATTTGACGCTTGTTTTATTTCTCTCTCTTTAATCAGAAAAAAAGTTGTAATCGTTTCTCCTTCTTGCAACTGTAACAATTGCAATCCCCCCTAACGCTGCTTTCTATATCCTATGCGCCATAGAAAGATTTCAGTCTAATGATAGCGTTGTTACATCGTAAAAGCAAAACTGTATTAAGTAAAAAACCGAGGGGCACTGAAAAAGTCCTTTTTAGTAGATTCGAGGAAGCAGCAATGGCTCCACACGTTGCGCGACTGCTATGAGAAACCCATTCATAACAGGCTTTTAGACAGAGCAACGGTTCCGCTCATTGCTTAAAGACCATTGAAAAAGGTCAAACCATACCTTTTTCAATGGCCTGTAAAAAAACCCTCCTAGGTCGGAGGGTTTTTGAGTAATTAATCTATTACCTTGATAAACGAACTGTATCTCGTGCAATCATTACTTCTTCATTTGTTGGGATAATGATTACTTTTACTGGAGAATGAGGGTAGTTAATAAAAGCTTCTTTCCCACGAACTTTGTTTAAAGCCGGATCCCAATAAACACCCATGAACTCTAAACCTTTTAATACACGCTCACGAATGACATCACTATTTTCACCAATACCAGCCGTGAAGATAATTGCATCTACACCGCTCATACGAGCCGCATAAGAGCCAATATATTTGTGAATACGTGAAGTAAATACTTCAAGAGCTAATTCAGCACGTTCGTTACCACTCTCCGCTTCTCCTTCAATGTCACGTAAATCACTCGAGAAACCAGAAACACCTAGAAGTCCACTACGTTTGTTTAACGTATCTAAAACACCATTAGCGTCTTGGCCTGTTTTTTCCATAATATATGGAATTAACGCAGGATCAATATTCCCTGAACGTGTTCCCATTGTTACACCTGCAAGAGGAGTAAAGCCCATTGACGTGTCAATTGATTTTCCACCTTCAATGGCTGCGATACTTGCTCCATTTCCTAAGTGACAGGATAGCAAGCGTAATTGCTCAATAGGACGACCTAGCAGTTCTGCTGCACGCTCTGATACATATTTGTGTGATGTACCATGGAAACCATATTTACGAATGCCATATTTCTCATAATATTCATACGGCAAACTATACAAGAAAGAAGATTCAGGCATCGATTGATGAAATGCTGTGTCAAATACAGCTACAGCTGGTACATTGGGTAACACTTCTTTAAACGCTTTAATTCCAACTACGTTAGCAGGGTTATGTAAAGGGGCTAGCTCAGAAACTTCCTCAATTCCTGCCAACACTTCATCCGTTATTAAAACAGAATCATTGAACTTCTCTCCACCATGTACAACACGGTGACCAATCCCTTCGATTTCATCAAGAGATTGAATAATTCCAAGGCCTGTTAGCTTGTCTAATAACGTTTTTACAGCTACAGCGTGATTAGGTATATCCAATGTTTCTGTATTCTTCTCTCCATTAACTTCAATGGTAAATACACCATCTTCTAGACCAATACGTTCTACTAAACCTTTTGTAACAACTGTTTCTTCAGGCATATTTAAAAGTTGAAATTTCAATGATGAACTACCTGCATTTATTGCAATAATTTTTGCCATTCGCTTTGACCGCTCCTTTTTTTCCTCTTAACTTCTTTTATCCTCTTCCATTTAAGCACCAGCGATTCATCATTTCAAGTTTATTCGCCTTTTTTCTACTTTTTTCGCCTATATTCTTTATTTTCAGAAATGAAATCGTTTTTTTAAAAGGCTGTTTTCGCATACATTGTTGTTTTTGGTACGTGTTCTCCTCATGTTCGTTCCATTGCGCTCCAGCCACTCGCACCCGCAAGGAGGTGTCGAGCCTCCTCGGCGCATGCCTGCGGGGTCTCGCCCCTACCTCTTCATGAGGCCACTGAAAAAGGTACGGTTTTGACCTTTTTCAGTGGCCTTTAAGCAATGAGCGGAACCGTTGCTTTGTCTTAAAGCTTGCTATGAGTGGGTTTCTCATAGCAGGCGCGCAACGTGTGGAGCCATTGCTGCTTCCTCGAATCCGCTAAAAAGGACTTTTTCAGTGACCTCCCTCTTCATCCCGCAGGAGTCGAGTGACTTCCGCTCCATTTCACTACGAGAAAAACGTTTCTTCACAGCATCACTCGTTACGAAAACAGCCTTTTTAACACAGTATTTTTTAAAACCAAAAAAGAGTGTACCTTTAGCTTAAGGTCCACACTCTTTTCATTTTATATGCTTAACTCTTCCTGAAACCACTTATTAATTTGCTTCATCATATCAGCAAGTGAATCTTTTTTGTTGAAAGAAGGAAGTTCTGCTAGAAGAGCCTGCTTCGGCTGTCTAGTTTGTTCTCCTTTCTTTTGAAGCATAAAGATACTTTTTCCAAATTGGTCAGATTGAAACATACTCTTTGGCAACTGCAGCAATCCTAAAATGTTCGCCTTACCTTTCACATATTCATGCAACTGCTTTGCTTGTTCACTCTGAAAAAGAAAATTAGGAACAAGAAAGAACAGAAACCCACCAGCTTTTGTCTTGTTGATGGCTTGCTCAATCATTAAATGATGAATAAATGAGTGACCTTCTTCTGCTTTAAGTACATAGTCTTGAGCTATTTGATCTTTTGGATAATAACCTACAGGCAAATCTGTTACGACTAAATCTACTTCCTGAAATGCAATCGGCTCAATACTGTCTTGATGAAACAACTGAAGCTCATGCTTCTGTAAATTAGCGCTAACAAATGCTAGCTTTAACAACGTCTCATCTACCTCAAAAGCACCAGCTGAAAGGCTTTTATTGGATTGATTTAAAATAGCATTCACCAAATTCCCTGAACCTGCAGCTAAATCTAGGAGCACGGCAGGTTCTTCACTCTTATTAAGCACTTTATTAACAAGATAGCTTAAAAATAAACATACAGCATCAGGCGTCATAGAGTGGTGAGGCTGAACTGCTCCTTTCATCCCTTTTAATACTGCTAGTTGATAGGCTTTTCTTACATCCTCTTTTGAAACACTTTCTAGGTCCATACTGCTCAATTTATCAAGAAGCCACTTTTTTTGTTCTGGATTAACACTTTGACATACTTCTCCTCTAAAAAGATTTTCTCCAGCTTCTGCGAGCCCTTCTAAATATGTCACTTCCCCATTCGTTTCTAAATATAATGCTACATCATCTAAATATGTATATAACTCTTCCATTTTCGTACTATTCAAGACCTTCTCCCCTTTTAACACTCAACTTCATCCCACTATTTTAGCAAAAGCGTGTTATTAATACTACTTATGATTTTAGTACTAATCCATTTTAAACAGATAGCTACTCTTTCATACAGAAAGTTAGTTCTAAGTAGAAAGAAAATAGAAAAGGCCCACCCTATAGCTAGTCGGGCAGACCCTCTAAATATTATTATTTTGCAGATTTACAAGCTTCAATTGCCGCTTCATAATCAGGGTGGTTCGTTGCTTCTGAAACGTACTCAGCATACGTGACAACATCATTAGAATCGATGACAAACACCGCACGAGCTAGCAGACGCAACTCTTTAATTGCAACCCCAAATGCTTCTCCAAATGAAAGATCACGATGGTCGGAAACCGTTTGAACATTCTCAATCCCTGCAGCTGCACACCAGCGCTTTTGAGCAAATGGTAAGTCAACGCTTACTGTTAACACTTGTGTATTTTCAAGCCCTGCCGCTTCCTCGTTAAAGCGACGTGTTTGTTGATCACACACTCCCGTATCAATTGACGGAACGACACTGATTAAGCGTACCTTACCCTTTGAATCATCTAAAGTAACTTCTGATAAGTCATTCGCTAGAACTGTAAAATTGGGTGCTTTTTCTCCAACCTTTACTTCAGTACCTAATAGTGTAACCGGATTATTCTTAAACGTAATTTCAGCCATTGTTACCCCTCCTAATGATTATGTACAAGTTTATCTTACATGAGGCTAGGAAAATATGCCAGTTATATGCATAAAACTTCTAAAAAGAAAAGAATGGGGTTATCCCCATTCTTAAAGTGGTGGTTGATTAGGATCCGTTGTAGTTGTTGTACTTGAAAAAGTAGTAGTAGAACCATTGTTAGAACCACTATTGCCATTATTACCAACCATTTGCTGGATTTTTTCAACAACTTGTGGAGCAAAGTCAAGTAACTTCTCATACAAATGAGTGTTGCTATCTAAGTGTACCATCTTAACACCTTCACTGTTTACAACTAAGAAGGCAATCGGTGTAATGGATACCCCACCACCACTACCTCCACCAAAAGGATGCTTATGTTCTTCTTTTGGGCCACGTTCTTCGATAACAAATTCACTACCACCGGCCGCAAAACCAAAGCCCACTTTAGAAACTGGCATAATGACACTGCCATCAGGAGTCTCAACTGGGTCACCAACTATTGTGTTTACATCGACCATTTCTTTTAAATTTTCCATAGCCGTCTTCATTAAGCCTTGAATTGGATGGTCTGTCATGTTCGTTTCCTCCTTCATAAATTACATATTTTTTTCAACCGAATTTGTTTTAGACATTTTCGGTCTTCGTCTCCAATGCTTGAGTAACATTAGACCTGCAACGATAGCATGTCCGATTCTGAAAGAAAACATGCATGAAAGGTACGTGTGAGATACCATCGCTTGAAAATGTGGATCTATTGTTAGCTTTGGCATGAACTTCATTCTCATATAGTTACCAACTAATCCAATAATATTCCCTTTTACTCCCCAAATTGCTCCAGCAAGTTGAGCTGTGTGAGCCGCGTCACCAACCCCAATATCTGTGTGCCATGTAAAAGAATTTACTCTAACTTTTTTTAAAAATTTTCTTACGATCTTATGCAGGCCGACTACGTGGTCTAAAAAATCCTTTAACCACCGAAAATAATGTTGCAGCAATTCTGGTGTGACAGGAAGTGCTTTTTTTGATTCTATACCCGCAATTTTTTGTTCTTCTTCCACAATCAAAGAAGCGGAATCATCATCAATTTTTATTACAGGTGCCGAAAATGTATAAATTCTCATCCCCCAAAACGTGACTTTGGCATCAAGTAAGTCATCATCTTGATTATGTTGATAATCTATATATATTTTCACCTTAGAAAAAATAATGATGGTAAACAAGATTATTATTGCTGAAATAATTATCGTCCAAACCATACAATACCCCTTTTACAAATTTCAGTTGTACCTAGTTTCTCCTTTTTTATACAGAATAAACCTGCCAGTTTTGGCAGGTTTATTCAAAATTACATATGAGACTGTTCTTCGCGTTCATGTATAACGCATGTATCTGCAATCACGTCATGAAGGCCTTGTTTTTTTGTTGTAAAAGCAACCATAACATAAATGGCATAAAGTAGAAAGAAAGATTGATGTATAAAGCGTCCAACGCCTTCTCTGAAAATAATTTGTGTCCAACTTAATTCATCATTCTTTAACGAGATCACGCGGAGCCCCATAATCATCTTCCCAATGGTTTGACCGTAAATTTTTGTCATAATCGCAAAATACAAGAAAAATATGACAGCTGATAAAACTGTCTCAAGGTTAAAAGGACCAAGTGATAACAACCCATTTACATTCGTTAGCCGCAGCAGCGGGTATACAAGTAATCCATTTAATGAGAATACCGTTATCATATCTAAAAGAAATGCCCAAAGACGCATCCAAAACCCGGCAAAATATAGGGAGGTTTCCGCTTTCTCCCCATCTTTATTAATTTCAGGAGGAGAATGAATGTCTTGTACCTTTCGATTTCGTAAACGACTGTTTACGATACGTTTTCGTTTTGGCGGAAGTGCTCTTGCAACTAATTGACTCATGTTCTCCCCTCCTTAATCTGTATAGATATATTGTAAACTTGGTGAACGATGTGTAGCTAAGATTCGTTCAAGTGTTGCTAACTCTCCCGTATTATTGCCGAATAATTGCTTCAACGACAAAGAAAGAAAGCCTGGAAAACCAATATGTGGCTCATATTTAATTACATCAAAATTTCCAACATGGTCTTGCATCATAGCAATCGTATCATCTAAAGTTCCAAGCTCGTCAACTAAATCAAGCTCCAAAGCTTGATTTCCGCTATAAATTCGTCCGTCCCCAATTGTACGAACTTCAGACTCAGTCATGTTTCTTCCCTCAGCAATGACTCGAACAAATTCATCATACGATTCATCAATTAAAGATTGAAGGATTGCTCTATCTTCTTCCGTCATTTCTCTTGTCGCAGACATGATATCCTTGTATGGACCACTTTTAATTGTATTCACTTTCACTCCATAATTTTCAGCTAGTTCTGTTACGTTAATTGATTCCATGATTACACCAATTGATCCGGTTATCGTTTGTGGGCTGGCTACAATTTTATCAGCTGGTGCAGCTATGTAATATCCTCCAGAGGCTGCCATACTTCCCATTGAAACATAAATTGGCTTATCATAAGTTGTTTGTGCTTCAACGATTTTCTCGTGTATTTCAGCACTTTCCACAACGCCGCCGCCTGGGGTATTTACCCGAATAATAATCCCTTCAACATTTGGATCTTTACCCGCTTGTTCAATTTGCGACAAGAACATTTGATGTCTGTAGCCAGTTGGTGCAAATAAACCTCCATCCCCTACATCTTGTATGACCCCAGTAACTTCTAATACAACAATTTGACCTCCAAACTCTTCCCCTGTCTCAACAATCTGTTCAGTCCAATCATGATGTCGCATGGAATCCATCAATGAACTCGTATTAGAAAAAATCATCGATGTCGCTGCATTTACCACGAGCGAAACCACCAATAGCATAGCAACAGCAATTAACGCTAACCAACGTTTACGACTCATTCCCTCACTCCTCTAATTTCACTTTTTCGTTTCTTTTTCCCAATCAATGGATATGATAACATAAAATTGATAAAAGGACATTTCAGAGAGGATGAGAATTGTGTCATCTAGAACCAACCTGTATTTATCCTATAAGCGTACAAATGAAATGGAAGAAATCGTACACCAGTTACGTACTCTTGCTGAGAGGAACGAATTTAACATCGTTACTAATGTTGAAGAGGCAAATATTATTGCAAGCATAGGCGGCGATAATGCTTTTTTGCAAGCAACTCGAAAGACTGGCTTTCAGCAAGATTGTCTATATGTAGGTGTTAGCACGGATTCGTTAGGATTTTATACGGATTTTTCTATTCAAGACATGGAACAAATGATTCAAGCTATGAAAAACGCTGAGGTGGAAGTACGACGTTATCCGATTCTTGAAGTGACAGTAGATAACGAGAAACCATTTTTTTGCTTGAACGAATGCTCAATTCGTTCAAATGTTATCAAAACATTTGTCATTGATGTACTCATTGACGATTTGCATTTTGAAACATTCCGAGGGGATGGAATGATCGTATCCACACCAACCGGAAGTACGGCTTATAACATGTCTGTTAATGGCGCTGTAGTTGATCCGACCCTTCCTTCTTTACAAGTTAGTGAAATCGCTTCTTTAAATAACAACCAATATCGTACACTTGGTACATCCTTTCTCCTTGGACAAAACAGGTCATTAACATTAAAAGTCGTACAAGATGGAAATGACCACCCAATTATTGGAGTAGATAATGAAGCCCTTAGTATTCGTCATGCCAAACAATTAAAACTCCGTCTTGCTGAACAATCAATTAAGGTATTAAAATTAAAAAACAACTCTTTTTGGGAAAAAGTTCAACGAAACTTTCTAAGCAAACCAAAATAAGTATACAAATTAAGCCTGTCCGCTCGTAATATTCTCGGACAGGCCATTTATTATTTTTCATACATAATTGTATTATCTACAACAGTCATCACCACGTTTGTAGTTAAAATTTCATCAGGGGTAACTGTGAATAAGTTCTGGTCAAGTATCGTGAAATCCGCTACATAGCCTTTTGCTATTTTTCCTCGTTCATTTTCCTTTTCAATGGCATAAGCACTTCCCGTTGTGAAAAGTTGCACTGCTTCAAAAGGGGTAAGTTTTTGCTCTGGTAAGTACCCTTCATGATTCTCTCCTATTCGGGTTCTCGTTATGGCCGCATGAATTCCAAGAAGTGGATTAACAGGCTCAATTGGGGCATCTGAACCACCAGCGCAGTGTAACCCATTTTCAAGTAACGTTTTCCACGCAAACGAATGTTTAATTCGTTCCTCTCCTAATCGTTCCATCACCCAAGGGAAATCCGAAGCAACAAATCTTGGTTGCAGGTCAAGAATCACCGACAACTTCTTCATTCGTTCAATTAGCGTATCATCGACTACTTGAACATGGATCAATCGATCTCTCCCTTCTGTCACTGGATATTTCTCTAGAGCTGTTAGAGCCATATCAAGAGCACCATCTCCAATCGTATGAATGGCCACAGGCCGATTCTTGTTTCGTGCCTCTCTTACAAGTTTTTGTAAACTTTCTTCCGTATGTATGGCTACACCTGATGTTGATGGGTCATCAGTGTAGGGACTACGTAAATAAGCCGTTCTCCCACCAAGCGCACCATCGGAGAATATTTTCACTGCACCTAGTTCAATAAAAGGCGTGATTGACCCTTTATCATAATTTTCATTTTCCATTTCATCGATTGCTTCATGGTGAACAAGGAGATGAGCACGAAACTTCGTTTGTTTACCGTCTATGACATTCATAAATTGATCAAACGTTTGTTTAAATCCTCCATAGTAATGAAGATCCTCTGTATGACCACCAACTAATCCTACTCGTAATAAATCGTTAACTGCCACTCGAAGAGCGCGATTTACATATTCATCTGTGACTTTTGGAATTTTTTCTTTCACTAAATCCGCTGCTGTATCAAGAAGAAACCCAGTTGGCTCTCCATGGTCATCACGAACAATGACTCCCCCCGTTGGGTCTTTTGTTTCCTTTGTTATTCCTGCCATCTCTAAAGCCTTTGTGTTTACAAGCGCAGCATGTCGACACACTCTTGTTAGAAACATTGGTTTATTGGGTGATATTTCATCTAGTTCTAAACGATGAAATATTTTCCTATCCGGAAAGTTATTTTCATTCCAACCTTCCCCGAAAATCCATTGATCACCGCTTGATTGGTTATACTTTCTCTCTAGTAAAGACCTCATTTCTTCGGCTTGGCTTACTTCAGATAAATCAAGCCGAATCAGCTTTTCACCGTGACCAATAATATGTAAGTGACTATCAACAAATCCAGGATAAACAAAGGCTCCAGACAAATCATGCCTTCTCTCAATTACATCTGCATACCGTTTTTCCAAATGTTCTTTGTTACCTAAATCATATATTCGCCCATCTTGAACATAAAGAGCTGAAACCGTTTCGCCTTCTTCTGTCATCGTAAAAAACGTTCCGTTGTACCAAAGCGTTCCCATGATCCCTTTCCTCCTCGACAACTATGTAAAAATGTAACACGTTCATTCTTTATATAATATTATGTCACTTTAAGATAATTTTCTCAAAAACAAAGAGAAGGGTGTAGTTAAACACCCTTCTCCCAGCCATAATATATCTAATTATTGGATGCTGCCACCCATTTGTTGTTCAGCCATTTGAACTAGACGCTTTGTAATTTCTCCACCAACAGAACCGTTAGCACGAGAAGTAGCATCTGCTCCAAGTTGAACACCAAATTCAGAAGCGATTTCATACTTCATTTGATCTAGAGCTTGTTGTACACCAGGTACAAGAAGCTGGTTTGAATTACCGCTGTTGTTGTTTGCCATGTTTCTCACCTCCTTCTGTACTCATAGAATGAGTAGGAGAGGGTAAAAACATACACAAGGTTAGCTGGTAATTGTTGTAATTAATCAAACATAGTTTCATCAAAAAGGAAGTTCGCCTTTTTGCCGCAATAGTGCGATCCTCTTTGCGCTGGCTTCTCTCGCCGTGCGCCTTTTGAGAAGACCACTCAAAAGGCTTAAAACATTACGGCGGCTCCGCTCAGCGCTTAGTTTCATCAAAAAGGAAGTTCGCCTTTGCAGGAATAGTGCGAACCTCTTTGCTCTGGCTTCTCTCGCCGTGCGCCTTTTGAGAAGACCACTCAAAAGGCTTAAAACATTACGGCGGCTCCGCTCAGCGCTTAGTTTAACCAAAAAGGAAGATCGCCTTTTTGGTTAAACTAAAACAAGTTATCTACTTCTTTATTTACTGGTGCTGAGCTTGTTATTATGAGTTTTTCTGTTCGTTCTACTGCATCATTGACGTATTTTTCTACTTCGATGTATTGTTCGTATTTATTAGCTTGTTCTCTTTTTGGCCTTGTTTTTGAATCTGGTGGTAAGAAGATTGTGCAGCAATCCTCAAATGGTAAAATCGATGTTTCATACGTTTCGATTTTTTTAGCAATATCAATGACCTCAAGCTTGTCCATTGTAACTAACGGGCGGATGATTGGCAAGTTCGTTACTTCATTAATTGTATTCATGCTGTGCAACGTTTGACTAGCAACTTGTCCTAAACTTTCTCCAGTACCAAGAGCAAGGATTTTTCGTTCTTGGGCAATTTTCTCACTAATGCGAAGCATGACTCTTCTCATAATTGTCATTTGTAAATTACTCGGGATGTGTTGATGAATATGCTTTTGCACATCTGTAAAAGGTACAAGATGCAACACGACAGAGCTTCCATATTTCGTTAATGCCTTCGCCAGATCAATAACTTTTTGCTTTGCTCGCTCATTAGTATATGGGGGACTGTGAAAATGCACAGCCTCAATTTTTGCCCCACGTTTCAACGTTAAGTAGCCGGCAACTGGACTATCAATTCCACCCGATAATAACAACAATACTTTTCCACTCGTTCCTACAGGTAGGCCCCCTGCTCCTGCATAAGAACCTGATGTTACGTAGGTTGCTGTTTCACGCACTTCTACTCGAATATCTACATCTGGATTATGAACATCCACTGTAATTCCATCCGTATTCGCTAAGACATATCCGCCAATTTCCCGATTTAACTGCATTGTATCAAGTGGAAAAGGTTTATAAGCTCTTCTTGCAGTAATTTTAAAGGTTTGAACACCTTCATGATCCTTCAATACTTGAAGAGCACCCTTTTGCATCGATTCAATGTCATTTTCGACTTTCAATGCCAAACTAAATGAATGGATACCAAAAATGTGTTTTAATTTATCAACGACAAGTTCGTGGTTTTCACCATTTAATTTGATAACAATTCGACCATATGTGCGTTTAATTTCTAAGTTAGAAAATGATTTTAAACTCATTTTAATATTTTGCTGCAATGATTTTTCAAAAATGGAGCGATTTTTTCCTTTTAATGCTAATTCTCCAAACCTAATTAATATATGATCATATGTCATGAATTTACAACCTCCAATAATTCCGGAATAATAACTTTTAATTCAGCTATAAATTGATCCAACTCAGCAGCTGTTGTTTCAAAAGAGAAACTAACACGTATGCCTGAGTTTGCTCTTTCCTCACTTAGACCCATCGCTAGCAGTACTCGGCTCGGTTCTGAAGCCTTTGATGAACAAGCAGATTTCGTAGATACATAGATGTCTTTTGCTGTTAATGATTGAACAATTACTTCTGGCTTTGCACCTGGAATTGAGAAATTAACGATATGAGGAGCTGCGTTATGTTCTGGACTATTAATAACAACTCCTTCTAATTCCTTTAACTGTGTAATCAAATTATGACGTAACTGTTCGAGTTCTTTGCGTTTATTATCTTGTTCAAACGATAATCGTAATGCTTTTGCCATTGCGACAATCCCTGCTACATTTTCCGTACCCGCCCTAAGACGGCTTTCTTGCGCACCGCCATGAAAGAGTGCATCGATTCTCAATCCTTCTCTAACAAATAAAAAGCCATTCCCCTTTAACCCATGAAATTTATGAGCAGAAAATGTACATAAGTCTATTCCAGATTTACGCAATTCTAAAGGGACTTTCGTGACCCCTTGAACATGATCAACATGAAAAAGAATTTGAGGGTAACTTTTTAGAAGCTGACCGATTTCTTTGATAGGTAAGATCGTTCCTGTCTCATTGTTAACATGAATCATTGAAACAATGATTGTATCAGAACGAATTTCCTTTTTAACTTGCTCTACGCTTACGCTACCTTCTTGATCAACAGGTAAATAAGTTACGTCAAACCCTTCCTTTTCAAGCTGAACGAATGCCTCATCAGCTGAAGGGTGCTCGACTCGAGTAGTAATTATGTGTTTGCCTCGGTTTTGTTTTGCTCGAGCCGCCCCTTTAATTGCTATATTATTTCCTTCTGTTCCACCAGAAGTGAAGATGATTTCATTAGCTCCTACACCAAGTAGTCGGGCAATACGGTTTCTAGATTCACCAATTAACCCTTCTGCCTGCATACCGAGAGAGTGAAGAGAAGATGGATTTCCAAAATAGGTTGATGCAACTTTCGCATACGTTTCAATCACTTCCTGAAACGGTTTGGTCGTTGCACTATTATCTAAGTAAATCATCATATACTCCCCCTATACCTCATTTTTATTTACGCATCCATATATGTTAGCATAAAATCTTTAAATAACAAGGTACATTATCAATATTGCCAGTTATTCACATGATAGTACGAAAAAGCACCGTTTTTTAAAACGAGAGAGTGGCTGAATAAAAAAAGCTAGCTCCGACACCTCTTGTCGGAGCTAGCTTTTTTACTATACAGGCATATACCCTTTGACAACATCCAATACATTTGGCTCATATTTCTCTATGACAGAAACAGCACAGTTTAAAGCTTCCTCATATTCATATTGTCTAAACAACAATTCAGCCTCCAACAAGCCTGCAGCAACATCTTCTGATCGACTTCGATAGCGATTGCCGTATTGAATAACTTTTTCTGCTAAATCAGCGACCTCTACTATCTCAATGACCATCTCTTGATTCTTTTTAACAATCGTTTCTGCTTCTTCAACTAACACAGTCACCCTGCCTAACTCCAACGGTACTTGAGCTAATTGATCAGCTGCCCGAACTAGCGTTTCATCAGCATTTTCTAATTGATCTAGTGTATGTTGTGGCATTCCTGGAATATTGCTCTTTTTTAGAACACGATACGTCTCCATCATGATGTCTTGAAGAGACTGTAGGGTCTCCTTCGCCGTTCGTTCATCTTCTCTTAAAGCAAACAGCGTTGCTTTCTCTTGTTCAATTTCTTCGGTAAGCTTGTTCATTTCATTTTGCCACACAACTACCATTTCTCGAATCGATGTATAAGTCTGCTTTTGATGTTCTGCTAAATCCGTTAAAACATATAACTGGTTCGTCAAATCATGAACATTTTCTTTAATTTGTTTTTGAGTACTCAATTGTTGTTTTGAAACAAAATAGCTTTTTTGTACATCCATTGTCTCGTAAGATAACGCCTCAACTTTTCGTTCGCTATCATCTATTTGAGACTTCAATTGCACTAGTTGGTCAAAAACATATTGTTTCGATTCAACCTCGAACTCAAGCGTATCATAAAGCTGTTCAATTTTATTCGAGAGCTCAAAAAGCTTCTCCTCAGCTCCATCACATTTTAAAACAACTAAATCCTCTTTAACTTTATCCAGTTCTAGTTCCATTTGCTCTAATCTTGAATGTAGTGAAAATGGCTCTAGTTGATAGCCAGCTGACTCCATTTCTTCCATTCCATCTCTTATCTCTTTCATTTCAGCGGGGATTCTTGTTTCAACCTGCACAAGAAGCTTAGGGTACTGCTCTACTAATGTTTCTAAATGAGTAACTATTTCATTAGCCGAAACAAGGTGTTCTCTAGCTTTCAAGTAACTCCCATCAGCCGTTGCCTGATCAAACATTTCAAGTTGTTCGTTAATTTGATCCATTTTCTCATCAAAGGAAGCAAGACCAAGGCCCAAAGATCCACGTTTCTTCGTAATCGTTGAAAATAGCTCCTTATAAGCTGTACGCACTTCATCAATTTCGCTTCTATTTTGCTCTTCACTTTGAACAAGGCTTTTGACATCATCTAATAAAGTCTTAATTTGTTCTTCGATGCTAACGAGACGCTTTTCAGTTAGCTCTAATAGCTGTTTCGCTTTATTAAAACGGTTTTTTCCAGCAAGATCCTCTATATCAAATAACTTCTCTTCGATATCTGGCAAGATCCCCCCAACAATTTCGTCCCATTCATTGCGCCATGTTTCAAATTTTTCTTCTGTCTGACCGGACATATGTAAATGTTTCACCTTGCCAATTTCATCAGGAATATCTCGATTTAATATACCATTTTTCCATTCCTCTAATCGGTCTACTTCCTTATATACACGCTTTCGTATAACGGAACTAACAATTATAAAAATAGCAACAATGGCTATGCTAATGTATATTAAGTAATAAATCATAGGAGGACTCCCTTCTTTTGCTCATTAGTCTGTACATTTCAATATAGCTTCTTGTTGTTTCTGCAAATAAAACAAAAATCCTCTATTTTTGACAAATTTGTCTAAGATTTTTACGATTTTGATAGTTTCTATGATACCATGAAATAGCTAGTTTGTATCCATTTTATAAGTTCAAATCTGTAAAATAAAAACAAAACGAGAGAAATTTATTTTTCATTCTCAATTAGTAAGGAGAGAAATGAATGATACATGATGGTCACATTCACAGTCCTTATTGTCCTCATGGTACGAAAGATTCGTTTGAGAAGTATTGTGAGTTGGCAATTCAAAAAAATATAAAAGGAATTACGTTCACAGAGCATGCTCCTCTCCCTCCTTCTTTTCAAGACCCTACTCCCTTGAAAGATAGTGGAATGAATCCAGATGATTTGCAAGACTATTTCAAGGAAATTCAAGCACTAAAACGGCATTATAATAAACATCTTACTATTTATGCCGGATTAGAAATTGATTATATTGAAGGTTATGAAAAAGAAACATTAGACTTTCTAAATGAAATTGGTCCGCTGTTAGATGACAGTATTTTATCTGTCCATTTTTTGAAAATTAATGAGAATTACCTTTGTATTGATTACAGCCCTGATGTTTTTTCAGATGCCATTAAACAATTAGGATCAACGGAATCCGTGCATAAGCTCTATTATCAAACGGTTACGAAGTCAATTGAAATGGACTTAGGTCCTTTTAAACCTAAGCGGATAGGTCATATAACACTAGCTAGGAAATTCATTCAGAAATTCCCAGTAGCTAGTGACTTCTCTGAAGAAACTAATTTAATTCTGCATCAGATCAAGAAAAAAGGGTATGCGCTCGATTATAATGGCGCGGGTTGTACCAAGCCATTATGTAAAGAGCCCTACCCTAATGAATTAATTATTAAAAAGGCCATCGATCTTGCCATCCCACTTGTGTATGGTTCAGACGCACATCAAGCGAATGGATTAATGTCAGGAATGGATCAACTTTATCCAAAAGCAAGTTTTACGAGACCCTTATCCTTATTATGAAATAGACCTTGGCAGTAAATACGTAGTCGTAGTTGTATACTCTTGCTGACTCTTGCAAAGCCAAAGATCAATCCAATGTCTAATATGCTTCATATATCTTTCAATAAAGTACGGTTCGGTTGTTGTAATCTGGTAGAGCTCGCTTAAGTAATGGGGAGATTGGAAAGGCATAATAATCATCGTCCGTAGATGAATGACAGCAAAGTCAAGTGGTTGCTTCCGAAATTCTCCCTTTCTCATACCAGAGCGAATAAGCTCTTCTAAGTCATGTTTTTCTTTTCTTAAATATGTCGTCATAAGTTCTCGCACTAAAACTGAGTCCATAGTCATTTCGCGATGAACCATCCGAGCGACAAAATGATTTTCAGATTGATATTGAAGAAGCGCTTTTATTAGTGAAAGTAACTGTTCTTTTGTAGAATTAAGTGATTTCTCTTGTTCGTTTTTTATTATTTGCAAATGTCCTTCAAGAAACTGAGTCATCAACTCTTCATAGAGGCCTTTTTTTCCACCAAAATGATAGGAGACAAGAGCGACATTGACGTTAGCCTTACTAGCGATATCTCGAACCGAGGTACCATCAAAACCTTGAGTATGAAAAAGTCGAACAGCAGCATCAATAATTCTATCTTTTTTTGTTTCCTTCATAATTGGTAGCCCTCCTTGTATATCCTTCCTCTTAAAATTTTCGTGCTAGTAAGCCATTTTCCTCTATGAATCGCTCGACAAAAATCATTGACTTTTCAACAAAATTCTTGCTTTGCCCTATCATTTTCGACTCCTCGTTCCTCTCTTGATTTCTTTTGAGTATCCTTTTTATATAATTTCATGTAAAATGTCACAATAGTTTTTTTCAAAAGAAAGGTTGGATGGACATGTTCGCAAAAGAAGCATATAAAGGTACGTTGGAAGAACAATATACGACACTTTCAAAGCAGCTAGATGCTTTATTAAGCGGTGAGGAAGATCTTATCGCCAATCTTGCAAATGCAAGTGCACTATTAGCTCAATTTCTAGACGATGTGAATTGGGTAGGATTTTATCTATTGAAGAAAGAAGGCTTAGTGTTAGGGCCATTTCAAGGTTTACCTGCATGTGTACGAATCCCAGTAGGAAAAGGTGTGTGCGGAACGGCAGTAGAAAGAAATGAAACGATGCTAGTTGAGGATGTTCATCAATTCCCTGGCCATATCGCATGTGATGCAGCGTCTCGTTCAGAAATTGTCATCCCAATACGTCAAAACAATTCACTTGTTGCCATCTTAGACATTGACAGCCCTCTTCTAGCAAGGTTTACAGAAGAAGAGCAACGTTATTTAGAGGAATTTGTAACAGTTCTTGAAAAACATATCGTTTTATAAAATTGAAAGAAATGTTGTCTCATTAACCCCTATACAAAGATACAAAACGTTCATTCATGTAGAATGCTCGCGGATCTAAAGCGAGGTTTTTGAGACAACTTTATTTATTTCACCACAACTCGGTTCTTCCCTGTTTCTTTTGCATCATACAAACCTTGATCAGCTAATTTTAAAAGTTTTTGTAATGTAATATCATGGTCATTTGAACTCCAGTGTGATAAACCAATTGATGCAGTCACACGTGGACTTGTCTCAAGTTCAACTGCTCGGAGAATTCTTCTGGCAATTTTCAAACCGATTTCCACATCGACTTTTGGAAAATATATAGCCAGCTCTTCTCCTCCCCACCTAGCTGCAATATCCCCATCACGTATATTTCTCTTTAGCACATTGGCAACCTGAATGATTATATCATCCCCCACTTGATGACCAAAAGTATCGTTCACCTTCTTGAAATTATCAATATCTAATAATAGTAACGTCCCTTTCCTATCATTCATCAAAGACTGTTGTATACACTCGTCAAGATAGCTACGTGAATGAAGTCGTGTTAAATGATCGGTAATAACTAGTTTTTCCAATTCTTCATGTAGCATCGAATTTGTAAATGCCAACGTAGAGTGGTGAACAAGAGATTGAAGAAGTTTAAAGTTATCAAAACTAAAATGATTTTTATTTCGATGGATAGCTATGACGATTCCTTTTAACTGTTTATTTTGGATCATCGGGACTGCAAGGACAGATTGAAAACCTTCAAGAACGTTTATGTTTTGAAGATCGGTATCCCCAATAAATACAGCATCTTTTTCTCGTTTCACCGTCTTGATAAAAGGGGCTAACTCTTCTATTATCGTTTCTTCAAGAAAGAGCTGTGAGCTACCTTCCAGAACAATGGATTCTCCTTTTGATTGAAAAATAATAAAGCCGACATGCTCTGCCCCAAAAGATTCTGTTATTTGACGTGTCATAAAATTGATCGTATCAGCTAAACGTAAATTAAGGTTCAATTGATGTGACGTTTTATTAATTAATTGTAGATCATGAATAAGCTTATGACTTTGTTGAAATAATTCTGCATTTTCTAGTGCGATTCCACCTGTATCTGCCAAAACTTTTATAAAGTCAACTTCTTCTTTAGGAATATGACTGTTATCAACTGTTTCAATTTCCATTACACCATAGACACCTTGCTTTCCCCTTAGTGGTGCAAATATAAAGATATTATCCTTCCCCAACGCATGAGCAAGCTGAACCCGCCCTGATAAATAAGCCTGTTCAACTAAAGGGTCACTCTTTCTGGTTCCGTACAAAAACGGCTTAATTGGCAATTCTTCATTTACTTGCCATTCTTGCGATATGAGCAAATGTACTTTAAATTTTGGATAAGCCTTCTTAATTGCATCAACAATCCCATCAAGAACTTTAGCAATATCTATCGTAGAATGAAACTTTTTAGCAACTTGCATTAAAATATCTTTACGTTTCTCTACTTCCTTTTCCTTTTCTTGACCATATCCTTTTTGGAACAATGGAATTAATCTGTTTATCCATTCATAATTGCTTTTTTCCTTATAAGCTTCCTCCTCAACTTGATAGGAGAAGCTAAAAACTGCGACAACTTTCTCTTCAAAAACAATAGGGAAAATAAGGTACGTTCTTTGATCCTTTTCTTCTATGAACAGACTCCCTTTCATAATAAGAGGAATCCTGTGTGAACTTAGTAAATTATTTTCAAACTCACCTGACAAAGTAATTTCGGAAATGGGCAAATCCTTTGAAGAGCCCATTGCAATAAGCCTGTTATGTTTCATGTTATATATTGTCAAATGGTGATTAGTATCTCGTTGTGCCCAACAGTGAACCAATGCTTTCGCTAACTTAGTAAACATAACTTCATAGTCTGCTGTCATAAGTAATTCCTCTGTCGTTACAGATTGCTTAGGTTGTGCAAGCTCAGAATAAGAAGAGGCAATTCCATTTGAAATAGCTTCAATGTACTTACTTATTGTATCGATCTCCTCTTTTTGGCACTGTACGATCACACCAAAATAAAGACTTTGGCATGTATCGCGAAAAATAGGAGAAATAAATTGCCTGGCTTCCCCATATTGAATCGGTGTTGTTCTCGGAAGGAAGGTTTGTTGAAAGTATGATTTGGCCTCTGCTAAAATTTTAGGTATATATCCTACCTCATGTAACGAAAGAATGTTCACTTCTGATGCAATAAAAAATATAGCAGGTTTTCTAAAGCTCTCGTTCTCTATAATTCTTGAGACTATTTTATCTAATATGTTTTCATATTTTTTATTGTCATGTTTCAAACTATCCATTTCTTTTACACACCACACAATCACGTATAAATTAGGTAATATGATCTATTCAACTATTTATTATGAATACAATTCTTTTTATCCCCTTCTCTAATTAGGGATTTTTCACTATATATCTTGTTTGATATCCAAAATATAACAGGAATATACATCTAATTATACTATGTCGGTCGTGTCCTGTGATCATAAAAAAATGTTTATTTTATAAAAAGTTACTTTCATGCACAATGTCTGGTTGACATTTAAATATGATCTTCATATAATAGAATTTGTGTGAAATAAGACAGCCACGGTAAACATACAATGTTCCTTCATTTTGTTCCTCGATGCGGCTGCATATTGACGAGGTGCATCGTGTAACTTCTAGCTGTCGAAGCGAAGATGCATGAAAGCAAAATGAACATTGTTAGAGATTGCCAGCCGGTTGTTATTTTGCAACATCAAAATAACAAGGAGGAGTCAAATTATGGCTCGTTATACAGGTCCATCTTGGAAATTATCTCGTCGTTTAGGAATTTCACTAAGCGGTACGGGTAAAGAATTAGCAAAGCGTCCGTATGCTCCAGGGCAACACGGTCCAAACCAACGCAAAAAGCTTTCTGAATATGGTTTACAACTTCAAGAAAAGCAAAAGCTTCGTCACATGTACGGAGTAAATGAGCGTCAATTCCGTCGCATCTTTGATGATGCTGGAAAAATGACTGGAATTCACGGTGAGAACTTCATGATTCTTCTTGAGTCTCGTCTTGATAACCTAGTTTACCGTATGGGTCTTGCGCGTACTCGTCGTGCTGCTCGTCAATTAGTTAACCATGGTCACATCTTAGTTGATGGAAGCCGCGTAGATATCCCATCTTACCGCGTAAAGCCTGGTCAAACAATCGGTGTTCGTGAAAAGTCACGCAACCTTGATGTAATTAAGGAAGCTCTTGAAGGAAACGACTTCGTTCCAGCTTACGTAACTTTTGATGCTGATAGCTTACAAGGAACTTACAGCCGTCTTCCAGAACGTTCTGAACTTCCTGCTGAAATCACAGAAGCTCTTATCGTCGAGTTCTATTCACGTTAAGATTTATCGAAAAAAAGTCAGTCTTATTGGACTGGCTTTTTCTTTTTTCTTGCAAGAACAATAGATAGGCCTAGTCGTTTTTGAAAAGCGGTTGGACATACGAAATAGAGACGGAAAATCGTTGCGATTTTCCGTCTCTTATTCTATATACCATCAGTGAGTTGCAGATTATTAGTTCTGCTCCATTATTAAGGAAGCATGAGATATTTTAAGTGATGTTATTGTTCTACGTACGGTTTTATGAAAGGACTTTCTCATTCTTATCTAAGTGGTTTCGGCGTTCATCTCACCGATAAGGGACTTTTCCTCTCTCTTTTTCAGTGGTTTCCGCCTTTATCTCACCGATGAAGCATTTTTCCTCTCTCTTTTCAGTGGTTCGGGTCTTCATAGGCTTTATCAACCCAGTTGTTTTTATTTAATCAGTTTCATAAATTTGCGTTTTCCAACCTGAAGAATTAATCCATCTTCTATTTCTACTTGTAGTTGAACGTCTTCTACTTTTTCTTCATTTATCTTCACGCCACCATTTTGAATCATTCTTCTCGCTTCACCTTTTGAGCTCATCATCTTAAGTTCTACAAGTAGATCAACGATCCAAACTGATGATTCGCCTTCCCATTTTGTTTCAGGAAGGTCTGTTGGAAGAGAGCGTTTTTGGAAGACTGTTTGGAAGTAAGTTCTAGCCTCTTCTGCTGCTTCTTTTCCGTGGTACATTTCAACGAAGAGCGCTCCTAGATTCATTTTCGCATCTCTCGGATGTACACTGCCATCTGCTAAACCTGCTTCTAATTTTTCAATCTCCTGCATCGGTAAGTCAGTTGCTAGCTTATAATATTTAATCATTAACTCATCAGGAATAGACATGGACTTACCAAAAATTTCATTTGGCGCTTCGTCGATGCCAATATAGTTATTTAATGACTTAGACATCTTTCGTTCTCCATCAAGTCCCTCAATTAATGGCAATGTCAAAGCGACTTGCTTTTCTTTTCCATAAGCTTCTTGCAATGTTCTACCCATTAAAAGGTTAAATTTTTGATCCGTTCCCCCAACTTCAATATCCGTATCTAATGCAACCGAATCATAACCTTGCATTAATGGATAGAAAAATTCATGGACAGAAATAGGTTGTCCTGATTTATAACGTTTTTCAAAATCATCTCGCTCTAACATTCTAGCAACGGTCATATTCGCAGCAAGCTTTACCACATCTTCAAACTGCAATGGTTTTAACCATTCAGAGTTGTAGTAAATCGTGACTTTATCCATATCTAAAATTTTCCCATACTGTTCAACATATGTCTCTGCATTTTTCTTTACTTCTTCGTCTGTTAACTGTTTACGGGTCTCTGACTTACCTGTTGGATCACCAATTCTTCCTGTAAAATCCCCGATTAACATTTGAATCTCATGTCCCAATTCTTGAAACTGACGTAATTTATGAAGTGGAACCGTATGACCAATATGAACATCTGGTGCAGATGGATCCATTCCTAATTTAATTTTTAAAGGCTTCCCGGTCGCTACGGATTTTTCGATCTTCTTTCTAAAGTCAGCTTCTGGTACAATTTCAACTACTCCACGTTGTAGATAAGCGAGTTGTCTCTCTACTTCTGCTTGTTGTTGTTCTGTTAATGTAAATTCTTTTTCCATTTTCATACCCCATTCTATTTTTTGTATAAAAAAAAGACCTCTCCCCTAAATAAGGGACGAGGTCTTCGCGTTACCACCCTTGTTGAAGAGAAAAATGCAATTTTTCTTACATGCACATTTTTCTCACATGCATATTTTTCCCTTCCACTTCATTTATTTAACGGTATAACCGTTCTTTGCTTATGACAAAGAAAGCTCCTGACTGTAATTCATCCTAACCTTATGTGCTAATTCACAGCGACCATTAGCTCTCTTGTACAGGGAAGATAAGGACTACTTCGATCATTCTTCGCTTTTAACATATTTATTTTTATGTATTGTCGTACAACCAATAGCAATGCTTCTTTTTTACCATAACAAAACTGCATTGTCAATCCTATTTCTACCATATCGTCATTCGACACCATATGATATAATATTTACTGATATATGGGAGGTTTGCTATGAATTATAACGAATCATCATTTATAGAGAAACTAAAAAGGTTTCCAAGAAAATTACATGAATTGAAGGTATTTCGTAAGATCGGCATTACATACCAAGTGTTTTGGAACTTATTCCTTGTATTCTTACTTGTCGGATGTATGACGCTCTTTTTCGTTGGTGGTACTGCAGCTGGATATTTCGCAGCATTAGTAAAAGATGAACCATTACGAACAGCGGATGAAATGCGAACACAAATTTATGACTATGAAGAAACGAGCGTTGCATATTTTGCTGATGATCGGTATTTAGGTGAATTACCTTCAGACCTTGAGCGTTACCAAGTTGCATTAGAGGACATATCTCCACACCTTAAAAATGCCATTATTGCAACTGAGGATGAGTATTTCTACGAACACGAAGGAATTGTACCTAAGGCTATTATGCGTGCAACATTCCAAGAATTTGCTAACTCGTCCTTACAAACTGGTGGAAGTACGCTCACACAACAACTTATCAAAAATCAAATTTTAACAAGTGAAGTATCTTTCGATCGTAAAGCTACTGAAATTTTACTCGCCATGCGTTTGGAGCACTTTTTGGATAAAGACGAAATTCTTGAAGCTTACCTAAATATTGTTCCATTTGGCCGTAATTCTTCCGGCCGTCAAATTGCTGGAGTTCAAGCTGCAGCGACTGGAATATTCGGTGTAGATGCCAGTGAACTGTCAATCCCGCAAGCTGCCTATATTGCAGGATTGCCTCAAAGTCCATTTGGTTATACTCCTTTTTTACCTGGTGGTGAGGTAAAAGAAAACCTTGATCCAAGTATGAATCGAATGAGAACGGTTCTTTCGAGAATGCATGAGTCAGGTTTTATTACAGAAGATGAGTTAGCAGATGCACTTGCTTATGATATTACCGGAGACTTTACCGAAAGAACTCCTGCTCCTATTGAAAAGTATCCGTATTTAACGAACGAAGTGCTAAGCCGTGCAGCTGATGTATTAGCTGAGCAAATGTTAAATAATAGTGATCAAGACCTTGGTGAGCTTACTACAGAAGAACTTCTGGAAGTCGAAGCGACTTATAAACAGCAGGCTAGAAGTGAATTAAGAAATAATGGTTACCATATTCATACAACCATTGATGAAGATATTTATAATGCGATGCAGGATGCAGTCAAAACAGATCATTTATTTGGCCCTGAAAAAAATGGTCAACAAGAAGAAGTCGGTGCTGTATTAATTGAAAACCGAACAGGAGCCATTAAAGGATTTGTAGGTGGACGCGAGGAAGTTTATGGAAGAGAGTTTAACCGAGCTACAGGAGCGTACAGACAAAATGGGTCAACAATGAAGCCATTACTTGCATATGCTCCAGCACTGGACATTGGAGCTATTCAACCGGGAATAGTCGTACCCGATACACCGACTACCTATCCAGGCGGTGAACCATTATCAAACTTTGATAACAGTCATCAAGGACTTCTTTCAGTTCGACAGTCTCTCGCTAGATCTCGTAACATTCCAGCAGTTCGTTCGTTCTTAATGGTTCCACATGAGCAGTCACGTGAAACACTACAAAAATTAGGATTTAAACTTAACAGTGGAGAACCTTACCCTTCTGCTCCACTCGGTTCAACAGATTACAATGTTACGGTTGAACAAAATACGAATGCATATGCTACTTTTGCAAATGGTGGAAAATACGTCGAATCGTATATGATAGAACGCATTGAAACAGCTGCTGGTGATATAATTTATGAACATGAGCCGACAGAAGTCGAAGTGTTCAGCCCTCAAGCTTCATATTTAACGTTAGATATGCTACGTGATGTATTAAAAGCTGGCGGAACAGCAAGCACGTTGCCAGGAAGACTAAACTTTTCTACAGACTGGGCTGGGAAAACAGGAACAACAAGTAACACGCGTGATTCTTGGTTTGTTGGAACCAATCCTAACGTAACATTAGGTGTATGGATTGGGTATGATAGGCAAGAACAAATTTCTACGACGGTTAATGGATTACGTTCCGGACCGAGAACTCAGCAAATTTGGGCGAATATCGCGAATGCCGCCCACAGTAAAAATTCAGAGCTAATGGCTCCAAGTGAACGCTTTGCACGTCCTGACGGGATTGTCTCTCGTTCAATTTGCAGCTTGACTGGGCTTTTACCTTCATCGATTTGTCAGCAAGCAGGTCTTGTAACAACCGATTTATTTGATGCGAGATATGTACCAAATCAAACAGATGATAGTTTAGACAGTGCACGCTATGTAACCATTAACGGAAAGAACTTTTTAGCTCTATCAAACACACCTTCTGAATTTACACAAGAAGGCGTGGTGGTATCAGATGCTATTGATGGGGTTAGTGATATTTCTAACTATCTACCAGATAATATGAAGAACTTAATTCCAGATAAAAAAGCACCAGACAATGGAAATACTCCAGGTGCTGTTAGTGGAGTTACGTTAAATAGCGACACTCTTTCATGGTCTAAACACTCTGATAACGATATTGTCGGTTATCGAATTTATAGAGCCGAAAATGAGAGTACAGATTACCGTTTCTATAATCATGTTAGAGGGAATGAATCAACCTCATTCAATGTGAATGGGAAAAACTATTCTTATTATGTTACTGCCGTCGATGCTGCTGGCCGTGAATCTTCTGCTTCCTCTATAGTTGAGGGGAAGAATTATTCTCCAGAACCTAAGCCAGAAGTAAAAGAGGAAGAGGAAGAGGAAGAGGAAGAAAAGGAAGATAAAAAAGATAAAAAAGACAAAAAAGAGAAAGAAGATGAGGATGAGGATTAATCTAGTAATGGCTGGGTAACTTTTCACCTGAATCATTGAATTAGCGTTTTGAACTGTACTCCAATTGTTAGAATTGGAGTACAGTTTTTTCGTATATGTTCAAATTGAAAAATGAAACTTATTTAATTTTTGTATCGTTCTATACTCTGTTAAAGAAGGAGTGATAATATGAGCAAGTTAAAATTACTAGCTGCCATTTCATTCATGATAGGCGGAATATTCACTGGTTATCTAGTAGTAGTAGCGAAGACAAAAGAACCAACTGAAAATAAGGAGTTTACTTATTCTTGTGATGAGTTTGTTGGAGATGAGTCTGATCTGCAGCAAGTAAAGCTAGATATTTTTGATCAAAATTTAGTTAGCGAAGACAATGAACTTAAGCTACATATTAGTAGTGATACGGTTATCATTAATAGCCATGGAGAAACGCTAGAGGAAGCTGACATATCAGGTAATACATTATTTGTTTTTTATACTATTACAACACGAAGCATACCAGCTCAAACAACACCACATATGATCATAATTATTGACGAATAAATAATAATATCAGTCGAAAAAGCCTACACCAAATGAGAAAGGCACTGAAAAAGGCTGATTTGTACCTTTTCAGTGCCCTCCCAAATGAGTGTAGGCTTTGCTAGATTAATCTTCCATTGTTGATAAGTCGCCCGTCGGTAAGTCTAATTCCCATGCTTTTAATACACGTCTCATAATCTTACCACTACGCGTCTTAGGCAGTTTTGCTCTAAACTCTATTTCACGTGGAGCCGCATGTGCTGCAAGACCTTTTTTTACAAAGTTTCGAATATCTTCTTTTAGCTCATCCGTTACTTCATAACCGTCTCTTAAAGCAACAAACGCTTTAATAATCTCCCCTCTTACAGGATCTGGCTTCCCAATTACACCAGCTTCTGCAACAGCAGGGTGTTCAACTAACTTACTCTCTACTTCAAATGGACCGACTCTCTCGCCGGAAGTCATAATTACATCATCAATTCTACCTTGGAACCAGAAGTAACCATCTTCATCCATATATGCAGAGTCTCCTGAAACATACCAACCTTCAATTTCAAAATAACTATTGTATTTCTCTTCGTTCTTCCATACAGCACGCATCATCGACGGCCAACCCTTTTCAATTGCAAGATTGCCCATGCGATTAGGCGGTAGCTCATTTCCTTTATCGTCAATGATTGCTGCTTTCACACCTGGAATTGGTTTACCCATTGAGCCAGGGCGTACTTCCATGGATGGATAGTTACAAATAACTTGTGCCCCTGTTTCTGTCATCCACCACGTATCATGAATGCGAAGATCGAACACTTTCTTGCCCCAACGAACAACTTCTGGATTAAGAGGTTCACCGACACTTAACATATGGCGTAGGTTTGAAAGATCATATTTCTTTACGACCTCATCTCCAGCACTCATTAGCATCCTAAACGCTGTTGGCGCACTATACCAAACAGAAACTTTATACCTTTCTAACGTTTCATACCAATCCTGAGGACTAAATCTTCCTCCACGAATTACATTTGTCACCCCAACTAGCCATGGGCCAAAGATTCCATAAGATGTTCCCGTTACCCAACCCGGGTCAGCTGTACACCAATATACATCGTCATCCTTTAAATCTAATACCCATTTTGCTGTTTGATAATGCTGAAGCATGGCATTATGCACATGTAAGACACCTTTTGGCTTTCCTGTTGACCCAGATGTGTAATGTAAAATTAACCCATCTTCTCTATCAACCCACTCAATATCTAATTCTTCACTTGCAGCATTTAAACGAGTTAGTAAATTTAAATAGCATCCATTCTCTTCATGTGATTCATCAACAATAAATACCGTTTCAAGATTTGGTAAATCGTCTACTGGAACTCTCTCTAGTAGAGCTGGCGTTGTAATTAATACCTTCGCTTCACTATCTTCTAAACGATCGCGTACTGCTCCTTCCATAAACGCTTCAAACAAAGGCCCAACAATCGCCCCCACTTTTATTGCACCTAGCACAGAAAAGTAAAGTTCAGGTGAACGAGGCATAAAGATAAACACACGATCGCCTTTTTCAACCCCAGCACCTTTTAAAACATTTCCTGCTTTATTTGAATATTTCTTCATATCAGCAAATGTATATTGCTCTTCACGATTCGCATCACTATAATAGAGTGCTACTTTGCTAGCTTTGCCTTCCTCTACATGGCGATCAATCGCTTCGAATGCTAGATTTACATTCCCTGTTTTACTCCAAGTAAATTGCGATTCTGTTGTCTTCCAATCGAAAGACTGTGCAGTCTGTTCATAGTTCTCTAAATTGTGATTTCCTTTTACAGATGGAAGCGCTTGCATAGTCATAATACATCTTCCTCTCTTTTATGTATTTTCAATTTATAGTATAATACATCCAGAATATTATATCAATTTCAAATTTTAACATTAGCCATTTTTTAGGAAAAAAGTATGATTAAGCGTTTTCGTGACAAAACAATGACGATTAAACACTAACCTGCCAACATCATGTATAATATACCAGAATAGGCTCTGTAAAGGTGGTTACATAATCATGATTCATCAAAAGACATATTACTCAATGGAAGTCCCATTTCAAGACCGTACTCTCGTATTAGAAGGTCCTCTTTCTTCTGAGAGCATACAATCTTATGACTTTCATTCAGGTCTTGTTGCTTTTCGCCCCCCCAATCAACAAAAAGAAGCATTGTTAGGTATTGCTGATTTACCAGAAGGACGAATTAATGTCGTACGAGATGGCGATGTAATTGTTGGCTACGTCACTTTTGTGTACCCTGATCCTATGGAACGTTGGTCTGAAGGGAATATGGATAATTTAATAGAACTTGGCGCTATTGAAATTGCACCGGAATATCGCGGTGCTCAAATTGGAAAGAACCTTCTACGGCTATCCGTACAAGATGATGCAATGGAAGATTATATTATTATTACGACTGAATATTACTGGCATTGGGATTTAAAAGGAAGCGGTTTGGACGTTTGGGAATATAGAAAAGTGATGGAGAAAATGATGAATGCGGGCGGCTTAGAATGGCTTGCAACGGATGATCCTGAGATCTGTTCCCACCCAGCTAATTGTTTAATGGCTCGAATTGGAAAACGAGTGGAAACAAACTCTATACAGCAATTTGATCAACTTCGCTTTCAAAATCGATTTATGTACTAAGGTGGTGTATATCAATGATTATCGAACATATTATGAAACGTAATGTTGTTACTCTTACTGAAACATCAACGATTAAAGAAGCAATGCAACTTCTTGAACAACACCAATTTCGACACATTCCTATTGTGAATGAAAGAAAGAAACTTGTAGGGATTGTCTCTGACAGTGATATTCGAGATGCAAGCCCTTCTATTTTTCATTTCACTGATCACCTTGAAGATTTTTTAAAGCCTATATCATCAATTATGAAACAAAATGTAATCACAGCCCATCCTCTAGATTTTGTTGAAGAAGTTTCTACCTTATTTTACGAACATCATATTGGATGCTTACCCATTTTAGATGATGATGAGTTAGTAGGCATCGTCACAGAAACAGATATGCTTCATACTTTAGTAGAGTTAATGGGAGCCCATCAACCTAGTTCTCATATTGAGGTGAAAGTTGAGAATATAACAGGAAAGCTTTCAGATATTGCTGCTATATTTAAAGAGTTAAATATGAATATAACAAGTGTTTTGGTTTATCCTTATCAAGATCCCGCTTACAAAATACTTGTATTTCGAGTTCAAACGATCGATCCGAGAAAAGTAGTTAAAGTGATTGAGGATAAAGGGTATGATGTAATTTGGCCAAGTGAACCGAGGATCGTATGATGAAAAAGGATGCGGTATTTATTTTTTCTAATGAACAACTTGCATACCGTTTTAATGAAAAACATCCCTTTAATCACTTACGTCTTCAGCTCACATTTGATTTACTAGCAAGTTTACATGCATTAGACTCAAGCCTCATTCTTCCTCCACGATTGGCTACAGATGATGAAATTGCTCTTATCCATGATGAAGAATTTATTCATGCGGTTAAATCTGCTAGTAAAGGAATGTTGGATGAAGCTATTGCTTCAAATTATGGACTTGGAACCGAAGATACTCCTATTTTCCCCCATATGCATGAAGCTGCGTCCTTACTAGTTGGTGGTACATTGCAAGCAGTCGATGAAGTTATGTCCGGCAATGCGAATCATGCGCTACACCTTGGCGGAGGATTGCATCATGGTTTTAAAGGGAAAGCATCAGGCTTTTGTATTTATAATGATAGCTCTATCGCAATTGAATATATGAAAAGAAAATATGGTGCACGCGTATTATATGTTGATACAGATGCCCACCATGGAGATGGAGTACAATGGTCGTTCTATGACGATCCTGATGTTTGTACACTCAGCATTCATGAAACTGGTCGATACCTCTTTCCGGGGACAGGCCAGGTACATGAAAAAGGTTCAGGGAAAGGCTATGGTTTCTCAATCAATGTTCCGGTTGATGCTTTCACGGAGGACGAGTCTTTTTTAGAAGTTTATGATACTGCTTTTCGTGAAGTTGTCGAGTTTTTTAAACCGGATGTAATCCTAACTCAAAATGGTGCAGATGCTCATCACTATGATCCGTTAACACATCTCTGTTCAACGATCGAAACCTATAAATATATACCTAAGTTAGCTCATGAGTTAGCTCATGAATATTGTGATGGTAGGTGGATTGCAGTAGGTGGCGGTGGTTATGATATCTGGAGAGTCGTACCACGAGCTTGGGCTTTAATATGGCTTACTATGACTAATCAATTAAATCAGCTTGATCAAGAAATTCCACCATCGTGGATTCAAAAATGGTCTGGTCAATCAGAAGATCCATTACCTACGTTGTGGGAGGATGGCAACATCGTACCTAGTATCCCTCGTAGACCAGAAATCACAGATAAAAATAATAAAACTTTAGAAAAAGCCTTGTTTTACATAAGGAATGAGTTAAAACGATGATCTTTTGTAGCTTCAAAAAAAAGACGGCCGAAAAAGGTACAAATAGACCTTTTTCAGCCATCTTGTTATTCTTTTAACATCTTCACAATATTTGACACTAGAAGATGCGATTGTTCACTCGCTAACTTTGTGAATTCCTGGAAATTCATAGAAGCCTCTCCATTTGCTTTGTCTGACATCGAACGAATAATGACAAAAGGAACGTCATTCATAACTGCTACTTGAGCTACTGAGGCTCCTTCCATTTCAACACAGGCTGCAGTAAATTCCTCACGTAAGTTTTTTACATATTCATTGTCTGCGATAAATTGATCTCCACTAACAATTCTTCCTTGAACAACATGGCGTTTCGTCAATGTCTCTGCTGCACGAACTGCAATGCTACCAAGTTCTTCATCAGCCTGGAAATCAGATGAGCCATCAAAATACGGAATTTGACCTTTTTTAAAACCTAATGCAGTTACATCAAGGTCATGCTGCATTGCACTTGTAGAAATAACTAAATCACCTACATCTAACGATTCGTCGACAGCACCTGCAACACCTGTAAAAAGAAGGTGCGAAATAGCAAACTTATCAATAAGAATTTGAGTTGTAAGAGCCGCATTTACCTTACCTACTCCACTTTTACATAGAATGATGGCCTGCTCATGCATCGTACCTTCATAAAAAGTCACAGTAGCAAAAGTATGGGTAGTCATGACGTTCATTTCTGATTTCATTCTTTCAATTTCTTCATTCATTGCACCAATGATTCCAATTTTCATTTTTACCCTCCTATGAGAACATAAAAAAGTGACTATTGTAGAGGTACTGAAAAAGTCAAATTTTGACCTAATACGCATCTCTACTGTAATCGTACCTAGCAATCACAATATACCGTAAAGAAGTGTCAAGTTCAAAACTTCTATCAATGATTGTGAAAATAGTGATTACAGAGTTTAGCCACCTTAATATGAGTTAGCGTCTTCATGAGTAGGGTCTGAGATGACAATGACTACTCGACGATTTAATTGTAAGTTTTCAACAGTCGTATTGGGAACGACTGGTCTTGTATCGCCGTATCCTGTTGCAATAAAACGCTTAGCCTCAAGGTTATGTGTATCTATTAAAAAACGAATTACACTACTTGCTCTGGCACCAGATAGTTCCCAATTAGAAGGATAACGATAAGTCGAAATGGGCCTACTATCTGTATGTCCTTCCACCTTTACACTATTTGGAATTGCTTTTAGTAATGTTCCAACTTTACTTAAGAATGGCTCTGCATCAGGAAGTAATTCTGCTTCAGCTGTTTCAAATAACGTACGTTCTTGTAACACGAGAACAACTCCTCGGTCATCTCGCGTAGCTGATATCAATTCTGTCAGTTCATTCTGTTCGAGGAATTCATTAACTTCTTTTAAAAGCTCATCCATAGCTACATGTGTTTCATTTAATGAGGTTGTCTCTCTACCAAATTCCCCTTCAGCTAAGGGATCTCTTCTCTCTTCTCCCTGCTCTTGACTAGGATTTTCAAATTCAATAGCTGATGGCATATACTCAAATATTTGTCTTTGATTAAATGAATCAGCAATTGCTCTAAACTTCTGAGCGTCAACAACTGACATGGAAAACAGCAGGATAAAAAAGACTAAAATGAGGGTCATAAGATCTGAAAATGTCACCATCCACTTTGGTGCGCCTTTTTCTTCTTGGCGCTGGCGCTTACGAGGCAACATTCTCTTCACCTAGAACGTCTTCTTCGTATTTTGCTTTTTTATTTACTACTGAAAAAGCACTTAATTTTTCTTGCAGAACTTTCGGGTTTTGTCCAGATTGAACCCCAATAACACCCTCAATAATGATTTGTTTAATAAACACTTCTTCATCCGTTTTATTACCTAGTTTCGTAGCCATTGGTAAAAAGACTAGATTAGCTAGAACCGTTCCATAAAGAGTTGTTAGTAAAGCTACAGCCATATTCGGCCCAAGTGTAGCAGGATCATTTAAATTTTGTAGCATTAGAACAAGTCCAACTAACGTTCCTATCATCCCCCAAGCTGGTGCATATTCTCCTGCTTTTTCGATAATAGCTCGTCCTTTGCGATGACGTTCTTCCATTGCAACTACTTCTGCCATCATAATATCCTTAATGACATCTGGTTCAATTCCATCTACAGCTAGCAAAACACCTTTCTTAATAAAAGGATCTTTCACTTCATCTAAACCGGCTTCTAAAGCTAGTAATCCTTCACGTCTCGCCTTCGTTGAGAGATTAACAAAGGTATCAATTAAATTCTCTAAATCGTGACTTTCGGTACGAAACGCTTCCCCTAATACTTTGGGAACTAATTTTAATTCTGCCAAAGAAAACGTAATTATAATTGCCGATACAAGTCCCCCAATTACGATAAGAACTGAAGCGATCTGAATAAAGAAAATAAATCCAGATGGTCCAGAGTTTGAGAAGACAGCCAATAGAATAACAATCACACCTAGTAAGATTCCTATTGGCGTCATAATATCAAATTTTTTCATAATCCTCTCCCAGTGGGCGCTTCATTCCGTTCTGAGTACTCCTTCTACGTTCCAATTATTCCAACGTAGTTCGTTTGCCAGAGTCAAATTTAGCTACCCTTATGATTTCGTTGATTGTCTAAATTCAATTCGGTGCGGGAGCACAACAACATGATCTGTTACTTCTTCTTTGTTCATGAGTTTCGTCAATAAACGCATAGAAACGGCACCAATATCATACATTGGTTGGACAACTGTAGACAACGTTGGGCGAACCATCGTAGCTAGACGCGTATTATCAAATCCTAACACTTCAATATCATCTGGAATTGTTAACCCTTGGTCTTGCGCACCATGAATAACGCCTAATGCCATTTCATCTGTAGAAGCAAAGATGACAGAAGGTCTGTTTTCTAGCTCCAAAAATGAATTCATTGCTTCTATACCTGAATCGTATGTGTAATCTCCGATGACAACTAATTCCTCATCAAAAGAAACTCCCGCTCCTTCAATTGCTTCGCGATAACCTAAGAACTTCTGATACCCATTAACCGGATCATCAAGCGTACCTGAAAGCATTCCAATACGAGTATGACCCTTTTCTATTAAATTCGAAATGGCATCATATACGGCTTGTCTATAATCAATGTTTACTGATGCAATTTCGCTATTAGCATCAAGTGTAGCGGCTAAAACAACAGGGACTGGTGAACGCTTAAATTGTTCAACATGCTCTTCAGTAATGTGCCCACCCATAAACACAATACCGTCTACTTGTTTCTCAAGTAACGTATTAATTAAGTGGATTTCCTTCTCTTGGTTTTGATCCGAGTTACAAAGGATAATGTTGTACTTGTACATTGTGGCAATATCCTCGATACCTCGTGCTAACTCAGCAAAGAAAATACTTGAAATATCAGGTATAATCACTCCAACAGTTGTCGTTTTCTTACTAGCAAGTCCTCTTGCCACAGCATTTGGACGATAACCAAGTCTCTCAATTGCTTCTAACACTTTCTTTCTTGTTGCTGGTTTTACATTAGGGTTTCCGTTTACGACACGTGAAACGGTCGCCATCGAAACACCTGCTTCTCTTGCTACATCATAGATTGTTGTATTCACTAGGATCCTCCTTAATTTTTGAAAATAAACTTTTCGTTTTCATGATTGTATAGATATCATACGATACTATGAAGAGGTCCGCAATGTTCTACACTATTTATATCGACAACCTTCAAAAATTTTTCATAGTATTTTCAAAAAAAACTACGTTCATTCACCTTTTTTCGCTTCTTATCGACAAAAAGAGAGGGGATGTCCTAAAAGGTCTGTTTCGACCTTTTAGGACATCCCCTAAGCAATGAGCAGAGTCGCTACATCTTTAATAATCCTTTAGAAGAATAGTTTACACACTCATGGGTGTAGCGACTTTGTTCTCGACTATGAGACAGTCTCTTAGTATTAGCCCTTATATAAACCCGAAGCTTGCAAATCATCAATAAATTTATTGAATTGAGGAATATCCATTTGCTGTGCTGAATCAGATAAAGCTACTGCAGGATCTGGATGAACTTCTGCCATGATTGCATCTGCACCGATAGCTAGTGCAGCTTTAGCTGTTGGAAGTAATAGATCTCGACGACCTGTAGAATGTGTTACATCAACTAGCACTGGTAAGTGAGTTTCTTGTTTTAAGATCGGCACTGCTGAGATATCTAACGTGTTTCTAGTAGCTGTCTCGTATGTGCGGATCCCACGCTCACATAACATTAAATTACTGTTCCCTTTTGCTACGATGTACTCTGCGGCATGGATAAATTCTTGAATTGTTGCTGATAGGCCACGTTTTAATAATACTGGCTTATCAACCGCACCTGCAGCTTTTAACAACTCAAAATTTTGCATGTTGCGAGCACCAATTTGAATTACATCTAGGTATTCTATAGCTGTTTCAATATCAGAAGGATTTACAATTTCACTAATAACTACCATATCAAGTTCATCAGCAACTTGCTTTAAGATTTTTAAACCCTCTAATCCTAAACCTTGGAAATCATAAGGAGACGTACGTGGTTTAAACGCTCCTCCACGTAACAACTTAATTCCTCTTTCTTTAAGTGCTTTCGCAACGGTTAATACTTGCTCGTAACTCTCCACTGCGCATGGCCCCATAACAAGACGTTGCTGACCATCCCCCATCATAACACCTTTAAGATCGACAACGGTGTTTTCAGGGTGCTTTTTACGTGAAACTAGTAATGCTTTACTATTATCTTCCTCTTGCAGTTCCAGACTTGCTTTGAAAATTTGTTTAAACAAATGCTGTAATGTAGATGTCTCAAATGGACCTTTATTATTTGCGGCAATATGGTCAAGCATGCTACGCTCTCTTACCGGATCAAATCGATTTACACCTTGCGTACTTTTTACTTTTCCAATTTCTTGAACAAGACGAGCTCGCTCATTGATTGTTTCAAGAAGCTTTAGGTTCACCTCGTCTAACTCTGTTCTCAACACATCTAATTGGTCATTACTCACTATTCTCCACTCCCTTTTACAATGCTTCTTTTGTATTTAAAATTCATTATATATGAAAATTCAGAGAATGTCACGCTTTTTTCTTTAACGCTTTTAAGCTTTTATGCTTTTTAGCTTTTAAGCGTTAAAGTGTTATTTTGAATTGCTTTTTTGTTCTTATGAATTATTTATATTATGTGGCGCATGAGGTTTTTGCCATCATAAATGTGAAAACCCCTCATTCCTTCGTCAGGATGAGAGGTTTTCTTTTCAATCGTTTATTTCGACTGTGCTGCAGCAGTTTCTTCTTCTTCTATCTTTGATTGAATGTCACTAATCTCCTGTTTTACCGTCTCAGCAATTTCTTCCCCTGAGTTTTGAACTTCTCCAGCAAGATCTCCTACAATTTCTTCAGCTGAGTTAGATGCCTCTTCAGCCTCAGTTTTTAAATTTGAAGTCGCCTCTTTTACCTTACCTACGACTTGTGCCGATTGGTCTGAAACAACTTTAGCAATATTGGATGACTTTTCCTTCGCATAAGTAGCCCACTCATTTCCTTTATCATATGCAGTTGATGTGAATTGAGTCGTTTTATCGCGGGCAATTTGTGCCTGTTCGTTAATTTCGCTACGGAGTTCTTTCCCTGATTTAGGTGCCAAAAATAAGGCTGCTGAAGCACCTACAATCCCACCAATTAATGATCCGATTAAAAAATCCTTTGTGTTCATGCTATTCTTATCGCTCATAACCTTTCTCCTCCTTCAACTCACTCTGTTCTTTTTTTTGTTTAAATTTTGAATATAAATCAATTGCGACATTGCCCCATTGAACGGCTTTTGCAATTTGATCCGATTGTTTAACAACTTGAGATGAGACTGTATCAGAAACATGTCTGATGGACTTATTGACTTGCCCAACCGAATCACCAAGATCCTTTACTGATGCAAATACTGTATTCAACGATTCCGATTTCTCTTGAAGATCGTCAGCTAAGCGATTCGTACGATGTAACAATTCCTCAGTCTCTTTTGTAATTCCTGTTACTTGTTTTTCTAATCCAGCCATCGTATTCGCAACATGATCAAGCGTTCGATTTGCTGATTTCAATGTTCGAACCAAATATATGACTAATACTGCAAAGGCAATTGCAGCTACTAAAGCACTTATGTACAATAAACTTTCCATTATAGATCTTCACCTCCTTGACTTTCCGATCTATAATTCGTAATACCCAATCTCACGAGATATTAAACCTCTCTATGAGTAATAATTCGTGGTTGTCTCGGAATCTCCTGCATCTTTTCACAATTACTGTTATGTTTTCCTATTATCGTATACAATAAGAAAGAACGTTTAAGGAGGAATTTGAATGAGAGATCCGAGAATTCAAACATTAGCCAAAAATTTAATTACCTACTCGGTTGAGTTAAAAAAAGGGGAAAAAGTTTTAATAGAAAATTTTGGCCTTCAACGCGAGCTAGTTACTGCGCTTGTACAAGAAGCCTATCTTGCTGGAGGACTTCCATTTGTCTTATTAAAGGATCATCAGGTGGATCGTTCTTTATTAATGGGCGCACAAGAAGAACAACTTGAAATGATGGCTACCTTTGAAGCTCAAGTAATGAGTGAGATGGATGCTTATATTGGTCTTCGTGCAGGTGACAATATTTCAGAACTGTCCGATGTCCCAAATGATAAGATGGCATTACACGGCAAAACAGTTGGTACAAAGGTTCACAGAGAAATTCGTGTCCCAAAAACTAAGTGGGTTGTTTTAAGATATCCAAGCTCGTCTATGGCACAGTTAGCTAACACAAGTACAGAAGCATTTGAAGACTTTTATTTTAATGTTTGTAACTTAGATTACAGCAAAATGGATGAAGCGATGGATTCATTAGTTGCCTTATTAAACCGCACGGACAAAGTACAATTGAAAGGTCCAGGTACTGATTTAACTTTTTCAGTCAAAAATATCCCGTCTATTAAATGTGCGGGAAAACGCAATATACCAGATGGTGAAGTTTACACAGCTCCAGTTCGCAATTCAGTTAACGGAACGATTACATACAATACACCTTCTCCATATCAAGGGTTCACGTTTGAAAATATTTCATTTACATTTGAGAATGGAAAGATTGTTAAAGCGTCAGCAAACGATTCTGAGAGAATTAATAAAATATTAGATACTGATGAGGGAGCTAGATTTATTGGAGAATTCGCGATAGGTGTAAACCCATACATTCAACATCCGATGAAAGACATTCTTTTCGATGAGAAAATTGATGGAAGCTTTCATTTCACGCCAGGTCAATGTTATGAAGAAGCTTCAAACGGTAACTCATCTAGCATTCATTGGGATATCGTGATGATTCAACGTCCAGAATACGGTGGGGGCGAAATTTATTTTGACGACGTTCTCATTCGCAAAGATGGTCGCTTTGTTGTACCAGAACTAGAAGCACTGAATCCGGAGAACTTAAAATAAAAGGCCACAAAAAGGGTGACTCACAACGTTTGAGTCACCCTTTTCTTAATTGGAAATAGCTTTTTCATAAGCTTGTTGGAACTTTTGAATATCGCCAGCTCCCATAAAAAGAAGAACACTATTATCGTGCTTTTTTAGTACCTCGATTGATTCTTCCGTTATTAAGTGTGCATTTGGAATTAAATCTTTTAAATCACCAATCGTTAAGGAACCAGCTTGCTCTCTTGCTGAGCCAAAAATATCACACAAATAAACAACATCTGCCTGTTTTAACGACTCAGCAAATTCGTTAATAAATGTTTTCGTTCTTGTAAATGTGTGAGGCTGAAAAATAGCTACGACATTGTAATCTGGGTATTTTTGTTTCGTCGCCTCAATGGTCGCTGCAATTTCAGTTGGGTGATGAGCGTAATCATCGATTAACACTTGTTTGTCAATCACTTTTTCCGAAAAGCGGCGTTTAACACCTTTGAATGTCTTTAAGTGCGTTGCAACCACATCTGCCGGTACATTTTCATAGTGACAAAGCGCAATGACAGCTAAAGCATTTAAGACGTTATGCCTTCCGTACCCTGGAATCGTAAATGTTCCATATAGGCTATTACGAACGTACACATCAAATTGCGTTCCTTCATTTGTTGTCTCTACATTTCTAGCTTGAAAGTCGTTATGTTCTCCGAAACCATAATATACAACAGGAACATTGGCATGAATTCCTTGTAAATGTTCATCATCACCACATGCTACGATTGCTTTCTTCACTTGCATGGCCATTTCTTGAAATGCAGAAAAGACATCTTGAACATCTTTAAAGTAATCTGGATGATCGAAATCAATGTTTGTCATAATGCAATAGTCAGGTTTATAGTTCAGGAAATGACGACGATACTCACAAGCCTCAAACGCAAAATATGTGGAATCTTCTTCTCCTTTTCCTGTGCCATCACCAATTAAATACGAAGTAGGAAAAGCTGAACCTAAGACGTGAGCTAACAACCCAGTCGTTGATGTCTTTCCATGAGCTCCCGTTACCGCAATACTTGTAAAGTTTTGTATAAATTCACCTAAAAAGGTTGGGTATTTCTTCACTTCTAGACCTAATTCATGAGCTCTTTGTACTTCTTCATGATCATCACCATAAGCTGCCGATACAATCACTTGTTGATCACTTTTAATATTGTTACGTTCAAAAGGCAATAAATTAATCCCTTTTTGTTCAAGCGGGCGCTGTGTAAAAAACTGTTTTTCAACATCCGACCCTTGAACTTGTTTTTTCATATCATGTAAAACTTGAGCAAGTGCGCTCATGCCAGAACCTTTTATACCAATAAAATGGAAATTTGTCATATTTGGACCTCCAAAATTCACATGGTTTTCTTGCGTCCAATGGTATCAGTATTGCATTTGTTTAAAAATGTTCTCTCTTATCTATGCAACCCTTTTATACATTTGCATTGACCCATTATATCAGAAAACAACGCTATCACCAATTTGAGCCGTTCTTCTGTATTCACCCCATAGTATATGATATAACACGAAGAAAAGACCCTCTTAAGTAGAGGCTACAGAAAAAGGTTCACTTTTTCCTTTTCTATAACCTCTATTCTTTAAAAGGAACCGATATTGTGAGTATATCTTACGCATACAACTATAATTAAAGTTGCACGGCAAAACGCACGGATCCATTGTTACTTCCTTAATTTACTCTACTATTTGTAGTCTTGGGTTATCACGGAATCTTCGACCAGCCTTAGCTTCATGCTCACCATTTAACAGAACATTGTCACCCGTAAAACCAATGTTAAGCTTCAATAAGCTTCCTCCAACACCATATATGTCGACTGGAACACCCGCTTCTTCATATTCTCTTATTCTTGTAGCAGTGAAGCCACCAGTAGCAATAATTTTAATATGCTCAAATCCTTCCTTATCTAACGCTTCTCTTAAAGCAAAGATTAAAGTCGGATTTGCACCACGCGGGTCAAAAGCCCCCATGACTTCTGGCTTTCGGCAAAAATACTGGTCAACCATCGTTCTAGATGTATCAACTCTTACTCCTTTTAGTTCCGTGCCGAATTCACGAGCTACTTTTAAGGAATCCGTAATAACATCATTATTGTAATCAACAAGGGCCATCAAATCATCTTCTGGATACGTTTCTTTGTACGCACGAGTTGCAGCAACAACATCTCCTTGAAACAGCTGTATTAAGGCGTGAGGCATCGTTCCCATTCCTTTTTTCCCCCACCATTCGTTCATTGCATGTGTCGCTTGTGCTTTAGAACCTCCAATAAAAGCTGCATAGCCATCTCCAGATTGCTGCGTAAAGTGATCATCACGATCACCCATGAAAATAATAGGTTTTTGAATTCCCGATTGTCTAGCAGCCTTAACTACATTATAGACATTTGTAGCTACAGATGTGCGTCTAGCAAAGATCCCATCGATAATTCCCTCTAAATAGCCAAAATCCTCGTATTTACCAGCAATTGTTAATACTGTTTCGAATGGTTTAATTTTATCCCCATCTTCTAAAGACCTAATTTCAAGGTCATTTGCGTTTTGAGCAAATGTTTTTATTAATGCAATGACTTCATCAGTCCCACATAAAACCGCGTGTTCCTTTTGAAAAAATTGCATTGTCACAATGTTATTTGGACGATATTTTTCAACAATCTCTCTTGTTTTCAAAAAATAAACGGCAGAGAACCAGCCCTCTTGAACACGTTCATCAAATTTAAAAGTTTCGTTTGTTAAACGTTTTATTTCTCCATTTAATTTCCGTGTAATCTCTTTCATCCATCTAAACTCCTTGTAATAAACCATTCAGCAGTAGAATAGGTAACGTTTTTATCTTACTATCATATATAACCTTTTCCATTAAGACAAGGTAAAAAATAGTAGAACTTCATTACCCCTCTTTATGATAGAGAACTTCCTCAAGCTCGAGTTCATCTACAAGTACGTGTCTTGGCTTACTCCCCTTCGCTTCAGATACAATTCCTCTTTCCTCCATCATATCAATAAGTCTAGCAGCTCGGTTATAACCAACACGGAATCGTCTTTGTAAACTTGAAGCAGAGGCTGATCCCTGGTCAATAACAAAATAACAAGCTTCTTCAAAATGCTCATCATCGACTACTTCATGGGCAACATGCTTTAATTGCTCCGTTTGCAATAAGTACTCAGGCTCTCTTTGCTTCTTCACGTGCGCAACAACATCTTCAATCTCTTCATCAGATACGAAAGTTCCTTGAACACGAACAGGTTTCGGCGAGCCATTTTCATGAAAAAGCATATCCCCTTTACCTAACAATCTCTCAGCTCCTCCCATATCCAAAATCGTTCTTGAATCGGTTTGAGAGGATACTGAGAAGGCAATTCTTGTTGGAATATTCGCCTTAATCAACCCAGTAATGACATCAACTGACGGCCTCTGAGTTGCAAGCAATAAGTGAATTCCACATGCTCTTGCTTTTTGTGCAATCCGACAAATTGAATCTTCTACCTCTTGTGGGGAAACCATCATTAAATCAGCTAATTCGTCGATGACTACTAAAATAAATGGAAGAGCAGGCTTATCAGGAGATTCAGAATAAATCTCATTATATCTGCCTACATCACGCACACCTTGCTGACTAAACAATTCATATCTACGCTCCATCTCAAGAACAACCCATTTTAAGGCCGCAGTTGCCTGTTTGGCATCTGTAATAACAGGTGTTACTAGATGTGGTAACCCATTATATGGGGCTAGTTCAACCATTTTCGGATCAATCAACATTAACTTCACTTCATCCGGAGTCGCTTTAAATAATAGACTAACGAGAACCGAATTAATGCAAACACTCTTTCCAGATCCGGTAGCACCTGCAACAAGTCCATGAGGCATTTTCTTTAAATCCGTTACGATAGGTTGTCCGGAGATATCCAGTCCTAGTGCAACCGTTAATGGTGACTCAGAACGTATAAAGTTTTTTCTACGTAGAATTTCTCGTAAAAATACTGGGGTAGACGTGCGATTAGGAACTTCTATGCCGATTGTGTTTTTACCTGGAATTGGCGCTTCAATTCGAATATCTTTAGCAGCTAATGCTAGCTTCATATCATCGGTTAACCCCGTTATCTTTGTTACTTTCACACCCCGACCAGGTTGAATCTCAAACCTTGTAACAGAAGGGCCTTTCGTAACGTGAACAACTTTTGCATCAACATGAAAACTTTGCAAGGTTTCTTCTAAGATCGTACCTTGTTCCTTAAGCCATTCTGACTCATCCTTTTCCTGTAATTCAGGGTAATTAAGAAGTTGAATACTAGGATAAGAGTAATCAATTGGGCTTTTCTCAGGTGTAGGTGCAGATACTTGAGACTGTTTCCTTTTTCGATCCTGTGGTAGCATCATTACATTAAATGGAATTGCTGCTTTTTGAGGTTTGCTCACCTCAGAAGTCTTGTGATCCTGTTCTTCCTTTTTAGGTTTCATAGATTCAACAGAAGACATTTCAACTTCTCCTGTTTTTTGCTTTGGAGATTCCTCAACTGTTTTTAGAAAGCTCTCTTGATTTCCTTCAAACTCCGAAGCTTCGGGCTCTATGTAATTCTCTTCAACTTTTCCTTCTACTTGTTTAACTTCTGTTAATTCTGCTTCTTCTACTGGTTCTTCTACTGGTTCTTCTACTTCTGTTAATTCTGCCTCTTCTACTGGCTCTTCTACTTCTGTTAATTCTGCTTCTTCTGGTTGTGCTACTTCTGTTAATTCAACTTCTTCTTCTGATTGTGCTACGTCTATACTTTCTTCTAGTTCTATTTCCGCTTCATTTATTTCCTCGAATTCTTCTTTTATTTCCTCTACAGTTTCTTTGACATTTACTTCGCTTATTTCCTCTATTTTTTCCTCTAGTTCTTCTACAACTGTAACAAAAGTTACATTCTCCTGTTCTTTTCTTTCTTCTTCTTGCTGAGATGTTGCTCTGGCTAACGCCTCTTCTAAAACGGTAGGTACATTATAGGGCCTTCCTTTTACTTCAGTTGAACCTAGTTCGAGCTCATCTGTTAAACCTTTTACATCTTGAACCACTTCAAGTTCATTCTCTGAACCTTTTCGCTCCTTAATCACTTCTTCACTCGAAATTTGAATTTGTTCTACAGGATTTTTTTGTTCGATTTTTGGCTTAATTTCACTTTGTAAACTCTCTGTGACATTTTTCTCTATTCTCTTTTCTATTTGTTCAACGTTATGAGGTTTGGCTTCCTTTTTGCTTTTATCCTCAAACGGAAGAACAGATAAAGTGTCACCCAATCTACTTTTTGCCGATTCTCTTGCTTTAAAACCATACACTGGGGATGGAATCTCCGACAGCTTAAACTCGGATTTCGAGTTAGAGTTCCATGTTGGATCAACCTTTTCCACTTGTTTTGCCTTTTTCATTGTAGGATTACTTGATCTGTTGTCAAACTTTGGTTTCCTGTTTTTCGATTCGCTCACTTTTGCTTTTGGTTTATCATCAATTAAAGGAAAGCGAAAATTTCCTTTTTTCGGATATTGATAAACAACCTTAGACTCACTTTTTTTATTTTCTACTTGAAAAGACTTATACGTCGTCTCCGTGCGATGCTGCCTCGCTTCTATTTCCTTTTCTTCCGTAGGTTCTCCGCTTAAAAATTGTTGGAGCCTCCTCATCCAGCGATGCAATGTTCCCATTGTGATCACTCTCTTTCTTCAATCATTTCTTCTAGTAACGATAGAAAAAGGTTGACTCATACCAATCTAATCAATGTTAGAAGTGATCTGTTCCTAACAATGAACAGACGCATTGGATTTGAGACAACCTTATATCATCACAGTTATTTGAGCACGGCACCAATCTCATATCAATCGCCTCTAGCAAAAACGTCCTTTTCGTTCAAGTAATGCATGCACTGAATGTATACCATTCCTCTATGGCTAAAAAAGACATTGTGTTTTGACAATTATTTTTTGTTCTCTATAACTTTATCATTGTACCATAATTAATCTTATTGTGATGGGGCTTATCGACCTAATTCTATTTTGGTTTTCTTTGCGCCAAAATAAATGTTGGTTCTAATTCCCCATCTTCGTAGAGGAAAGGTAGTGCCGTAACCGGTACTCTCCCTTCTCCAAAGAACTGAAGAGCAAGTTGTGCAAGAACATCATAGCCTCGTTCATTTACAATATCAGCAAAAATAAGTACATCTTGATGCGGGACAGCAACAGCTAGTTGGCCAGTTGCCTTCTTTTCCATTTTCTCTAACAATGATTGATCGAGAATTCGACTTGCATCAAATCCATCTTTTGCTCGTAAGAAAAAGAAGCGATTTCCTGCTACAGTATCTTCTTTTAAAGGCTGTGGCAATGATCGAACGTTAAACATTGCTACTTCGCGAATTTTTTCCTTCGTAAATGACGTCCCTTCAAGCATGCTTTCTTGGATCAGAGTGTATGATTCTCCTTGATCAATAACGTAATAGACCCGTGTTTCAGCAGTATGTTCGTCAAACAACAGTGCATCTCCTGCATTTGACTCTGTCGGGAAAGAAGTAGAACGAATGACTGGGAAAATTCGTTTCTCATTCCCTGTAATCATTGGCTTATGTTTCATCGCTTCTAGTCCGACCTCAACATACCGAACAACTTCATCGATCGAACTAAACTCTTTCCTCTCCCATTTAGCAAGCAATGGTTTTAGCGAAAGAGTAACTCCTTTTTTTATTTCATCATCTTCTATTCGTAAAGTCGATTCCTTATGATCATAAAAAATGGTCCACCCATCTCTTGTTAACCTCTTCTCAATTTCTTTTCGAAACTGTCTCATTTCCATAAAACGATCCTCTCCTTCTATCTATCCTATTTTATCAGAAAGGAATAGACGAACCAAATTGATTGATTTAAAAAAGGATTAAACGTACATTATCAAAATTGCAAAAAAAAAATCGCACTTTTCTAAGAAAGTGCGAAGTACTGCGATGGCTCCACTCGCCGTGTGCCTTTATGAGAAAACCGCTCATAAAGGCTTAAAACATAACGGAGGCTCCGCTCATCGCTTCGAGTTTTTCAAAAAAGGTAAAAGGCGACCTTTTTCGAAAAACTCTTAAAAATGTGATTCTGCTTTTGTAAGAAATTCTTCAATCTCTTCTTGTGATTTGCGATCTTTGCTGACAAATCGTTCTACTTCTTGCCCATTTACAAAAGCTAGAAAGCTTGGGATCCCAAAAATATTTAATTCTCCGCATAAGTCGATAAATTGATCGCGGTCTACGTAGTAGAATGAGAAACTTGGGAAGTCAGCTTCTATTCTCGGTAAAACTGGCTCAATTACACGACAATCTGGACACCAATCAGCAGAAAACATAAATACAGCTGATTCCTTACTCGAAATTTCTTTAAATTGTTCAACACTTTGAAGTTTTTCCAATTAAAACACCTCTCACCTTACTTATTGTTCTATCTTCATATCTCCTAATCGAATGGTACCTCTTTTTCTCATCCATTCAGCTATGAGTAAACTAATTATAGCAGGTCCAATGAAATACAGTAAAACAACACCAATTAATACATGCATGGAAAACCCCATATGTGTAAATGTCATAATCGGACCAACGAGTCCACTCGTTCCCATTCCGGCTCCTGCTGGATTGTTCGTCATTTTGAATCCAACAGTCGCAACAGGTGCTAATAGGGCACCTGCAACTGTTGGAGGAATAAGGATATACGGGTTTTTAACAACATTCGGCACTTGGAGCATCGAGGTTCCTATTCCTAATGAAACTAGTCCAGACCAACCATTTTCGCGATAGCTACTAACAGCAAAACCAACCATTTGTGCCGCACATCCAACCGTTGCTGCACCTGCAGCAATTCCTTCAAGTTCTAACATGATTGCTAGTGCAGCACTTGAAATGGGCGCTGTTAAAGCTAGTCCCATTAACGTTGCCACAATTATCCCCATCAAAATTGGCTGTTGTTCTGTTCCCCACATGATAAGGGAGCCAAATTGCTGCAGGCCTGCTTGAATCCAAGGTCCAATGATAGAAGCAGATAAGAAGCCTGTAATAATGGTAACAAGCGGTGTTAAGATAATATCAAGCTTTGTTTCTCCTGATACCATTTTTCCAATTTCCGACGATATAACAGCCGCTACAAAAGCTCCGGCTGGTCCACCTAACTGAGCTCCCGCTGCACCGCTTACAATCGTCGCAAAAGCAACGAGTTTTGGTGCCTTTAATCCATAAGCGACCGCAACACCAATTGCCGGTCCCATTAATCCCATTGCTAGAGAACCAACTTCTTGTAACCACGTCCCTACCGTTAACATTCCTGTATGAAGAGCCACTTGCTCCCCTACTGTACGGATGATGAGTCCAATAATTAGAGAAGCAAATAGACCTAATGCCATATGGCTTAACGCGGTTATGAAATATGTTCGCCACGAAAGGTCAATCCCTTTTTTCTTTAAAAATGTCGTCACGAATAGTATCCTCCTACATCAAAAGAAATCTGTTATTTAGCTTGATATGACTGAACAATTTCAGTCATTGCTTCAATGCTGTCCCTAAGGTCATTATAGGTTGTAAGCGTTGATAACTTTGCACCGCCGACTGTTACAATGACAAATAACTGTTCTTCGTCTTCTTCAGTTACAATTAAATAGGCCAACTGATCTTCTGCCTCTAAAAGCTCGTAAAGCAAAGCCCCACCCGCAGCCTCTAAATCACGTTGAAGATGAATACTACTTGTTGCAGGTTCTGCTGGTTGATGAAATAAAACGAATAATTGCTCACCACTTTGAAATAAAGCATTGTATTCAATGTCCTCTATTACTTCAAATCCTCTAGGTAAGTAAACTTGAAACATTGATAACTCAGTATTAGGTTCAAGAGAATCTTCTGCTAGATTATGAATAAAGGCTTGATGACCTAACTCTAACGCCTCTTCTTCTGTGACTTGGCAACCTACAACTAGTAATAGGAACGTAAGAACCAAACTTACTTTCCAACATTTTGTAATCAATTATTACACTCCTTTTTTCTTATCTTGCACAATTCTACCTAATAATACCCCTGAAGCCACTAGCTGACAAGACAACTTTCCACTACCCCTGATATAATAAAACTGACTCATTACAGAATAGGAGTGATTTCATGAAATTAACCGTCTATTTAGCAGGAGAAATTCATAGTCCATGGCGTGAGTATTTACGTAAGCAAGCAAGTGAACGTAACCTTCCACTTGTCTTTACCGGTCCTATGGAAGATCATGATCGTTCAGACAACATTGGTGAGGAAATTTTAGGGGAACAGCCAAATAAAGTGTTAAAAGACGAAACAGCTTCTAGTATTAATAATTTACGAACACAAATCTTACTTTCCAAATCTGATGTGGTCATTGCTTACTTTGGAGAAAAGTACAAACAGTGGAATAGTGCAATGGATGCAGCAACAGCTATCACCTTAAATAAACCAGTGATTCTTATTCGTGATGAAAAACTTCACCATCCATTAAAAGAATTATCTAACAAAGCTCAAATAGTTGTCGAGACACCCGAACAAGCTCTTCAAGCACTTTCATATGTTTTTGAATAAGGAAAGCCGCGCATGCGGCTTTCCTTATATGCAATGCGCGAAGCCGTCGCTTTCTTTTAAGCCTTTTTTCTGAGTGGTCTTCTCAGAAAAAGGCGCGCGACGTGCGGAGCCATTGCACTTCTTCGACTTCACTTTCAAGCCCCTTGATTAAACTCAAGCTTTTTAGCAAAGCCGCGCATGCGGCTTTCCTTATATGCAATGCGCGAAGCCGTCGCTTTCTTTTAAGCCTTTTTTCTGAGTGGTCTTCTCAGAAAAAGGCGCGCGACGTGCGGAGCCATTGCACTTCTTCGACTACACTTTCAAGCCCCTTGATTAAACTCAAGCTGTTTAGGAAAGCCGCGCATGCGGCTTTCCTTATTAGCAATGCGCGAAGCCGTCACTTTCTTTTAAGCCTTTTTTCTGAGTGGTTTTCTCAGAAAAAGGCGCGCGACGTGCGAAGCCATTGCACTTCTTCGACTACACTTTCAAGCCCCTTGATTAAACTCAAGCTGTTTAGGCAAAGCCGCGCATGCGGCTTTCCTTATATGCTTTCACACTCCCTTACTACCTAAAAAAGGTAACCGCTAAGTAGAAACAACCTAGCCGTCACCTCTTTATGTTGCATTCATTTCGTTCCTTCTGCCAATTTAAACATTCCGATTGCCATCCCTATGCTCGTTAAATAAATGGCCCCCGTAAAGGCAAGTACAATAGCTACAGTTGCTCCAGTCATTGTCACCACTCCTTCTTACATCAAATTCTTACTCCCACTTTTATTATAATAAGAAGTGAACAATGTGACTGAGCTAGTTGTGTCTATAATTTTACAATTAATGGAATTATTAATATAAACACTATGATTAAATTGTTAAGAATATTAATGTCTTGCTTGTACTAATGAAGTAACATATTGTCCGTATAACAACCTAACTATGTGAGCAAAAAGTTCTTTTCTACTTACCCAACCACTCGTATATATTCCAATGGCTCCTTCTTTTTTTCTAGTGTGAATATTTCCTGTTACATCAGCCATTACAGTACCAAGTTCATCTCCTTGCCGTAGTCTATTTGCAACTTGTTCTGGCAATGGGAACTTTGCTCCACTTGCTATCCATTCAGCTCCTTCTTTATGCGATAGAACTCCCCAGTTACAGAGTAACAATCCCGATTCCGTTTCTTGCACCCCACCTTCCAACCCAAAAGCCAAGTCAGCACCAGTCATGGCAAGTGCATGTTTGGCTCGGTTTCTGGCTCCCTTTAACGTTTCGTTATCGGAAAATGGCTGTCCATTTACTCCTGATTTTGCTTTGACGCTGATAAACGTATGCCCCTCTCTTATGAGCGAATCTTGAACGGCATGTACTTTTGCCGGGTTTTTTGTTCCTATGGCAACAATCATTGTTTACTCCTTTCTTTCCAACAACAAAAACAAGGTTGACCTACAAGGATTAATCCCAAGCTGTCAACCTCATTTAAGTCTTATTTTGCCGCTTTATACTCCTTCATTAATAGTCTTTACCGTACTATTATCGGTTGCTTTCACTAACTTAACAATCAATTCCTTTGCTGCTGCATAATCATCAATATGAACGATCGAAGCTGATGTATGAATGTAACGAGAACAAATACCAACGACTGCAGATGGAACCCCGTTACCAGACATATGAACCCGGCCTGCATCGGTACCACCTTGAGAAATGAAATATTGATAAGGAATTTCATTTGATTCCGCCGTATCTAGTACAAAATCACGCATTCCACGATGGGTAATCATGGATCGATCATAGATCCGAAGCAATGCTCCTTTTCCAAGTTGACCAAATGCATCTTTTCCTCCTGTTGCATCATTTGCCGGACTTGCATCTAATGCAAAGAAAATATCAGGTTGAATCATATTAGCTGCTGTTTGGGCTCCTCTAAGTCCAACCTCCTCCTGTACGGTTGCACCTGAGTACAAAATGTTTGGTGTTTCTTCATGCTGTAATTCTTTTAATAATTCAACAGAAAGCCCAACGCCATAACGATTATCCCACGCCTTAGCTAGTATTTTTTTGTTGTTAGCCATCGGTGTAAATGGACAAACCGGAACAATTTGTTGACCTGGTTTCACCCCAATATTGGTCGCATCTTCTTTATCGTCAGCACCAATATCAATATACATTTGCTTAATATCCATTGGTTTCTTGCGCTGAGCCTCTTCTAATAAATGAGGAGGTGTCGATCCGATTACACCAATGACTGGGCCATTATCAGTCATAATTTGCACACGCTGTGCAAGAAGGACCTGACTCCACCATCCTCCTAATGTTTGGAAGCGAACCAAACCATTCTTGCTAATCGATTTAACCATGAAACCAACTTCATCCATATGACCAGCTACCATCACCTTTGGCCCATTCTCTAACCCTCGCTTCACACCGAAAATACTGCCTAATCTGTCTTGAATAATTTCATCGGTATATTTTTCCATTTCAGAGCGAACAAATTTACGTATATCATGTTCAAACCCTGGGGCACCTTGAAGTTCTGTTAATGTTTTGAACAATTGCATTGTTTCTTGATTCATATCATAAAACTCCTTTCGATTCCCGAATAATTATGTATCATCTTTATCTTATCCGAAACACTTTTTGATTTCCACCGTAACCTTTATTCTAAAGAGATCATATATAGATTGAAACCGTTATTCTATTTTGGATATACTACAAAGTGAGAGTAATCTAAATGTGAAAGGATGAAAACTGATGGTGAAACGATTCATTGCAGGATTAGGAATTGGTTTAGCAGCAGGATATCTACTTGGTCCAACGTTAAAAAGCGATAAAATATCTCCGGAAAAAGCATTAAAAGAAGTAAAAAAAGCCGTATCTAAAACATATGCAATCTCTGGTTCATGGATTCATATGATCCCAGAAACTGTTGACCGTAATAATATCTCCTATACCGTTTATCGCGGTGGCCTTTCCACTACTAATGAACAAGGAACGACGCAATTTGAATTTTTAGTGGATACAAAGTCCGGTACATTACTTGAACTTCAATCATCTTAGAACTGAGGTGACTCTCCGCTACATATAGCTATAGAGAGTCACCTACAAACACCTAAAAAGGCTGCACTCTTTTTTATGACTTTCTAATAATGGAATCAACGATTTCACCATTCTTGTTCCATTTGATTGCTCGATACTTGTAGTCATGATAAAACAAAATATAAGCTTCTTGTTCTTTTGCGAAGGTTTGCCATTTCTCTTTTTCATGTATAGACGTGATTGGATAATCGTCATATGCGAGAACCCATAATACATTTGAGTGTGCTTCAGTTGGCATAATATCAGCTAAATGAAGAAATGTTTCTCCTTCATGCTCAATAACGAGAATGCTATGCCCTTCACTGTGTCCACCAGTATGAATAAGACGGATGCCTGGTATGATTTCAATTTCATCTTGAAATGTTTTCACCTTGGATTCAATCGCCTTCCAATTCTTTTCCCAATATGTATTGATAGACCTAATATTAGGATGTTTCATCTCATTCCATTCCACTTCAGAAGTAATGACGAAAGCGTTATCAAAGACAGGTACATCTTCTCCGTCCACATCCATAACAAGTCCTGTGGCGTGATCAAAATGCATATGTGTCATTAAGACAAAATCAATATCTTTTCGACTGAGATATAAAGCTTCTAAGTCTTTTTCAAGTGATGACTCTTCAGTGACACCAAAATTTCTTTTTTGTTTATCCGTTAAGCGGCCTTTCCCAATTCCACTTTCAACTAAAATGCGGTAGCCATCTTTTTCAATTAGAAAAGGATCTGTACGTAGTTCAATTTGATTCTTATCATTATGTGGATATCGTTTACTCCATAAAGGTTTCGGTACAACACCAAACATCGCTCCTCCATCCATATGAGTAACGCCTCCATTTAACCAAGTGATGGACAACCCATTTCGTTCAATTCGTTCCATTTTGATCAGCCTCCCTTTGTTAGTTTTTAGTTTTCATAACCTATTCTATTCTTGAAGCATGAAAGCCATGTTTTCCATCTAAAAAAGGAAAGAATCCCTATTCGAATCCTCCCCTTTGGGCTAGTCCTTTATGATCTAAATTTAGACTCACAACGATAAATTCTCATTCCTTTTCTTGAGAATTTACGTTCATATTCTGTCATAACATTCCCTTTTATTCCACTGCGGTGCAAATCTAAGCTTACATTGTGCAACGTCATTCCATATCCAGAAAAACTTTCCAAAGAGTATTCAAATAGACCTTGGTTATCGGTTTTAAAATGAATTTCGCCACCATCAACTAGAATTTGTTCATACATTTCTAGAAACCCCTTATAAGTAAGACGGCGCTTTTCATGACGATTTTTTGGCCAAGGGTCTGTAAAATTAATAAAAAGACGTTCAAGTTCTCCCTTATTAAAGAAATTAAGAATATCTGCTACATCTTCATTTAAAAACTTAAGATTTGGTCGATCTAGATCTTTTACTTGCTCTAGAGCTCTGAGCAATACACTATCATACTTTTCAATTCCGATAAAATTAATATGTGGATGAAGCTCACTCATTCCAACTAAAAATTGTCCTTTCCCTGTTCCTACTTCAACATGAATTGGATTTTCGTTATTAAAAACCTTCTTCCAACTTCCCTTATGTTGACTAGGATCATGAACAACAATATTCGGATATTGTTTTAACTCATCCTTTGCACCTGGTATATTACGTAAACGCAATTAAATCACCTCTAGTTATTTATTTAAACAATTGATTATAGCTTGTCTGCCTCATGATTATTTAAGTTTCGAATAGCATTTACTTACATAGTGCAAAATAATGCGTAAGGAAATACATAAAAGGAGTGTACGATTATGCCTATTACAAATCAAGATAAATTACGGTTACTAAAAGACTTATTGGAAAATCAAGCTGCTGAGAACTACATGACAACGGATGAAGCTGAACAAATTGAACGACTGTTATCTTCCCTAAATGATGATCCCACTTTACAACCTGTCGTTTCACAAACTTTAAGTTTAATTCAGGAAAAACATCAGCTAAACCATGAGCCGTTTCAACAAAATGATGTCGAACAATGGTTAAACGCTCTTACAATTGAATAATTCGACAGCATCTATATTTATTCCTCAGGAAATATCTACATGAACCGAGGAAATCTTTTATACAACACAAACCAAAAGACTCACCATCTTAGAAACGGTGAGTCTCTTCTAATCTTCAAGTAGGCTTTTTATATAATCCTTTAATTGTTCTGCCTGTTCAAACTGACCACGGCCAAAATGCCATAGTAAAACAGAGATCGATTGAGAAACAACATACCAATGCATCCGATTCCGTAAACAATCTTCAAGCTCAACACCATATTGGCGCAACCAGTACTCCCATTCATTCCGAGGAATATAAGAGTACAACAGGAGTCCAAGATCAAGAGCTGGATCCGAGACAGTTGCCCCATCCCAATCAATTAAGTAAAGGTGCTCTTCTTCATCAAGCATCCAATTATTATGGTTAATATCACAATGACAAACTACAAAATGTTCATGAAGGACAGATTCCAACTTATCAAATAAATAAGTCATTCCAAGCTCAATCGTTTCATCCTCTATTTGAAAGGCTTGTAACTGCCTTCGCAAATTCTCAACGATGACATATGGTGTCAATGGTTCATTGCCAATCCGTTTAAACATATCAAGTAGTTCACTTGAACCATGAATTTTTGCAAGTAACGTTGCAACTCTGCTCTCTTTCATTTCATATGCCTTTAGCTCACGACCTTGCACCCATTTTTGGGCTGTAACAACATCACCGTTCTCTAAGCGCCTGGTCCAGAGTAACTTTGGAACAATTCCTTCGGCTGAAAGGACAGCAAGAAAAGGCGACGAGTTTCTTTTCAAGAAAACTGTCTGTTCACCTTGCTGGGCTATATATGCTTCTCCTGTTGCACCACCAGCTGGATGAACTTTCCAGCCATCTCCTAAAAATTGTTCCACCCAATTCACCCTCAATTTCATAAACTATCCATCACTTACTTTATATTAGTATTATATCGTATTTGATGACTTTTACCTATTTCATTTTAAAAAATTTATGCAAAAGTAAGACAATCGGTTGATTTATTGTATAAAAATCCTTGCCTCTATTTTGTCTTATAATTCACACAAACTAAAGTTGATAGCGGAGAAACGTTTACGCAGTCCTCTCCTATTTTGCTTAATGGTATCAGAGAAGCGGCCTGATCGTCAACGACTACGTACCATTCGTTCTCTTTCGGGAGCAAAAGCCGTTTAGAATGAAGACTAGCGTTATGGATAACGATAATATCATCCCAACGATCCAACTCACCAAGATTTCTTAAATGATAGGCAATGCAATCTGATTCAACTAGAAGCAAATGAAAATGTTCTTTAATTAACTTATAAGTTTCCATACGTAATGCCGGGTGAAAGCGTCTGATTTTAATAAGTCCACGAATATAATTGACCGTTTTTTCAAAATGTGCTCGTTGCCCCCAATCAAATTGATTTACCCAATCTGGTTGGTTGTAGCTGTTTTCGATACCATGTTTGGTACGAAACCACTCTTGTCCTGCATGTAAAAAAGGGATACCTTGAGAGAGCAATACGATGGAAGTTGCTAGTCTGTGTCGTTTTTCTAGAAGAACTCCTTCTTCATACGGATGAATTCTTTTTAACTTATCCCAAAGAGTGTGATTATCATGAGCCTCCACATAATTAATTGCCTGCCTTGGATTTGTAAACAGTTCAATGCTTCCTCTCACACCGCTTAGTATTTCATCTATCGAAAAATCGTTGCCACTAATAAATCCAGGCTGTATCGATTCAAATGTACTACCTTTAATCCCATCTCGAAACTTATCTTGAAAAAATCCGATTTCTTTTAATTCTCGTGCTTGATCTGTAACTGCGCGTATTTCAGTTGGATAGGCTGTCGGAAGATCCCAACCTTCACCAAGAACGAATATATCTTTGCTACTCTTAGTAGTTTCCTCTGTTACTTGCTTCATTGTTTCGACATCCAAAATGCCCATCAGATCAAAGCGAAATCCATCAACCTTAAATTCTTTTAACCAATATGAGATGGAGTCTACGATCATTTTCCGAGCCATTTTCCGCTCTGATGCAAAGTCATTCCCTACTCCTGTTCCATTGCTCATTTCTTTCTCACCTGTATAACGAAAGAAATAGCCCGGTACAATATTCTCAAGTGGAGATTCTTCCCAAATATATACATGATTAAAAACGACATCCATAATTACTCGAAGCTGTTTCTCGTGCAAACTAGCTATGAGTGACTTCAGTTCCCTAATTCTTGAATAACCATTATACGGATCGCTTGCATAGCTCCCTTCTGGAACAAAGAAATGAGTTGTATCATAGCCCCAATTGTAATGAGTAGGATTTTGCCTGTTACTCTCATCAATACTTCCAAACTCTTGGACCGGCAGCAACTCTACATGAGTGATCCCTAATCTTTCTAAGTAGTCAATTCCAGTAACTAAGTTCTTTTCATCAAAAGTGTTCGTTTCGGTCATTCCCAAATACTGACCTTTTTTCGTAATCCCATTCAATCTTCCAATTGTAAAATCTCTTATATGTAACTCATAGATGATGACATCATTTTTTGCTTGCATAGGCTCTAGCTTTGGCCAATTTAACGGATTCGTTTTAGTTAGATCCCCTATCATTGCTTTTTGACCATTCGCTGATAAAAATTTAGCATAAGGGTCAACAACCTTACGCCAAGATTGGTTCACACACACTTCAAGTAAATACCAAGCTCCATCCCTATCGCCTTCAAGATTCACTCTCCATACACCTTTGTCATCACGATAACAGGCTTTCCTCTCTCCTTCTTCATCGTACCAATTTTCGAAAAGAACGAGATTCACTTTTGTGGCAATAGGAGCCCAAATGGCAATCTTTGTCCATTCTTTTGTATAGGTCATGCCAAGATCATCGCCGGCATAATAAAACAACTCGTCAAATGCTTCGGTCCTCACCACATCAGTAATTTGGACAAAGCTTCTTCCTTCACCAAATTCAACATAGTTATCTTCTTCAAAACAAAAAGGCTCAGTTAACTGAAGGTCTACCTCTTGGCCATTTACTCCTTTTAACAAAAGAGGCCACTTCCCAGAATCATTACTAATAAACCAATTTTCTTCAATATGCTCAATGGAACTTTCCATGGTGACTAGGATGTTGTCAATGGTGACGAGCGTTGCAAATTTTATCGGATGATTGACAAATGACTCCTTCTTTTGCTTCAATGATGAAAGCCCCCTTTTCTAAAGTCTAAAGAATATCGTAAGACAGTATCGTACTGTTTCTTTTAATGTATTTGTAGTACTATTGTATAACATTATGAGGAATGAGCTAAAACGATTCATTTACTCTTACTATTACTTTTTTCTTTTTAATTTTGAGAAGGCATTGATTGAATTTGGAGGATCGAAATGAACTACAATACTAACAACACTAGTGTCCGATTATTAATTTCTTGTCATGACCAACCTGGAATTGTCTCTGCTGTTTCAACATTTTTACACCAATATAAAGCGAACATTGTTCAATCCGATCAATACTCCACAGATCCATCTGGTGGAATGTTTTTTATGCGTGTTGAATTTGAAATGTTAGACCCAGATTTTGATATTACTATGATTCGTACTGCTTTTACTGAGATTGGCCTCTCTTTTGAAATGGATTGGCGTATGGAACTTGCATCTCGCAAGAAAAAAATGGCGATCTTTGTTTCAAAAGAAGACCATTGTCTCCTTGAATTATTATGGAGATGGAGAGCAGGAGAAATCGATGTTGACATCCCTCTTGTCATAAGTAATCATCCTGATTTAAAAGAACAAGTTGAATCTTACGGCATTCCTTTTTTCCATATTCCTGTTTCAAAAGCAACGAAGCAGCAAGCCGAGCAAGAAGCTATTCAAAAGCTTCATGAACATAACATTGATTTTATCGTTTTAGCTAGATATATGCAGATACTTTCATCTGACTTTGTCGGAACCTTCCCAAAACGAATCATCAATATTCATCATTCATTCTTGCCAGCTTTTATTGGTGCCAACCCTTATGCAAAAGCATTTGAAAGAGGGGTAAAATTAATCGGTGCCACGGCTCATTATGTTACTGATGATCTAGATGAGGGACCAATTATTGAGCAAGATGTTCTCCGTGTAAATCATCGTTATACGACAGAACAGCTACGTGTTGCAGGTCGTAACGTAGAACGGATTGCGCTTGCTAAAGCAGTAACTTGGCATATTAATGACCAAATTATTGTTCACGGAAACAAAACAGTCGTATTTTAAAAGAGGCTGTATCAAAAGGTCCGTTCTTTGACCTTTTGATACAGCCTCTAAGCTAATTAACTTTTTAACGATAGTAGTTCATTGTTTATGTACTCAAATTCTTCTACTTCCATTGGTGGGTCTAGGAAGATCAGTTGCGCTTCGTTCCGAATATCAGGAAGTTGTTGCTCTCCATGCATACGAATCCATAAATAAAGTGATTCTTGCAGTCCTTTTTTTGCCTCCTTTACCGTCTCACCAAAGCTAACACACCCATCAAGTTGATCTAATTCAATCATCACTTCCATTCCACCTAGCCAATTGTAAACTTTCCTAACTCTCCAGTTGAAGTCTTCTGGTTTACATTCAAACCCATATGTTTTTTCTATCTCAATCAACCTACCTCTCCTTCCTACTTGTTCCCCCTATCTTTTTTAACCAAAACGCACTCGTAATTATACGCACTATTTAAATCTAATTCAAATCACCATCGATATGCTCTTGATTTAATTCTCGTTTGTAAGCATTTGTATGACAATGTGATAGAAGTAAAGACGTAATTTTCATTTGCTGACTTTTAATCGGAGAAGGATGCTTCTTCAACTTTTCATGCCAAAGAGTGAATGTTCTTCGATCAACAAACTCAACTTTCGCTCCTTGCACCTTATTATCTATTATACTGTTTTTGCAAATCACAATGTTTCTAATTGGAAAAGAATGCCCAGCCTCCTCAAGAATCGGCTTGATAACTCCTGTCATGCGAGATAGCGAAACAAGAGGACTTAACCTTTTCATACGAGTTTCATTCACATATTCAATCCAGAAACGATCAGAACTTCCTTCAAACACACTATGCTCTTCTCCTTCTAAGGTAGAGATGCAATAAATTTCCGTAGGACTAATTAGTATAATTTCTAACTCTATCGGAGCTTGCTTGACAGAGAAAACAGGCCTATACATAAGAAAATAATTATCTGGCAGTTTCTGGGCAAAAAATTGCAACCAGTCATCTTTCTTATATTTTGGATGGAGCCTTGATTCTTCTAATAAAGATGAACTTGCCCAGCGCAATTGCGAAAGATACAAGTCATGTAAGAACTCCTCTTTCAGTTGTTCAAACGTCACTTGGGTTAAATGGCTTACACTTTCATCTATATCTTCATATTGTTTTTTCTTTTTTGTGTATCTAGACCAGTTTTTCACTTTTTGTAGTATTCCAAAGAAACGCCCTTTCTCCTCCTCCAGAATTTCTTCTGCGGAAGTCGAATCATACTGTAGTTGTTCCCATTCTGATTTAACATAAAACCAGCGTTCTTTTTTCATTCGAGTAAATTGACTCGAATATCGGTTCAAATCAAATTGGTAACGAGAGATATAATCTTCAAGTTTGACTAAATGGGCCACGCTCGTACCTCCAGCTTTATCCTAATGTACTTCAAGTTTCGTCTCTTCAAATCCTATCATGTCCATTAGTAAAAAAGAAAGACGATAAATGGACCAATAAATGAAACAATGATTGCACTTAAGGTCATCGCAACCGAACTAGATGCCCCTTCCTTCTCACTATTCTCCAGCGCTTTAGCAGTTCCTATCGCATGAGCAGCACTTCCCGTACCAATTCCCTTGCCAATTTCATGCACAATCTTACACCATTTAAATAAATATGGAGCAGTAACTACTCCTCCAATTCCCGCAACCATAACCAACACCGCCGAAAGAGGCGGAATCCCTCCAATTGTTGTAGCAATATCCATCGCTACTGGGGTCGTTACTGATTTAGGAACGAGTGAATAAATTAGTTCTTTTTCTAATCCCATCCATTTTGAAAGTAGAAGTCCACTTGCAATCCCAATGATCGCTCCAATACTCACACTAGTTATAATTGGAATAAAATTGTTTTTCAACATTGGCAATTGACGATATAAAGGGTAAGCTAGAGCAACAACCGCTGGACCTAGGAGCATTTCCAGCCATTTTCCACCAAGAGCATATGTCTCATAAGGAATTTGAAAAACAAGTAGTATGATGATCATTGCAATCGTTGAAATGAGCAATGGTAGCATATACGGATAGGGATAACGTTTATAAAGCTTTTTAGAACCTACATAAACTCCAATCGTTAATAGTAAAAAAACGAGGTTCATCATGATTTTCATCTTTTCATAATCTCCTTTTTCTTTACTAGATTCTGGCCAATTAAACCGGAAATAACCATTACCATCATCGTACTAATTAATGTAATTAAGATTAATAGAATTCCCCTTCCAGCAAAGACATCTAGAAACTGTAAAATACCAACTGTTACTGGTAAAAATAAAAGTGGCATGTGACGTAAAATAAAAGTCGAACCTTCTTCGATATAACGTACAGGCAAGATTTTTGTAATAAGGACAAGAAACAAAAGCAGCATGCCAATGATGCTGCCTGGAATCGACAATTCAAACTGTCGTTGTATACTTGCACCTATTAAATAAAAGCATGTTAAAATAGTTATATGAACCATTATTCTAATCATTGGGTATTATCCCCTCCACCAAACTGAAACCTGTGTACCGTTTTGTATTTAGGTGTTTCCGTTAGAACACTTTTATATAAAATGAACTCCTCTACACGCCATTGAACACCCTGCATTTGATTTCCATCAACAGGTTCATAGTCATTATCTATCGCCCATTGCCTTGCTAAAGTGATATGAGGAGAGTATGACTTCTTATCAAGTTCAAAACCACTTTCTTCACAAAGCCTGGACACATCTCTTTGCAATTGATACAATTTTGCTTCTTCTTTCACACCAATCCAAAAAATTCTCGGCTTTTTCTTCGAGCCAAAAGTTCCATACGTGGAGAGTTCCAACGTAAAAGCTTCCCAATTGGTTACTAAGGATTGACATTTTTTCTGGATTTGTTGCAATTGTTCTTGTGTACATGAACCTAAAAAAACGAGAGTCAAATGAAGATCTTTTTCATGAACCCAGCGTTTAAAAGGGAAGTCTTCTCGAGAGATAGACTCTACAATTTTTCTCTTCAATGTTGACGGCAAAGGAACAGCTAAAAAATAATGGGTTTGCATATGTAAATACTTCCTTTCACAAAAAACATCTCGATTTAGGAAACTGCCATTTAAACCACTTTATACCATTTTACTCTTTCTTATAACAACTAGGAAATCACTTTTTTTCTATGCTAAAATAAATGTATTAACTATAAGAGGAAGTGTATTTATGACTGTTGTAAATAATATTGCAGAATTAATTGGTAATACACCGCTTGTTCGCCTTAATCGTATTGCTGATCCTAATGGTGCGACTGTCTATTTGAAAATGGAAATGCAAAATCCAAGTGGCAGCGTAAAAGACCGCGCAGCTTATAACATGATAGTCCAAGCAGAAAAGGATGGCCACCTGAAACCAGGTTCAACAATTATTGAACCTACAAGTGGAAATACAGGAATCGGTATTGCTATGAACGCTGCAGCAAAAGGCTATCGAGCCATTTTGACGATGCCAGATACGATGTCTGCGGAACGAATCAATATATTAAAAGCATATGGCGCAGAAGTTGTTCTTACACCTGGAGATAAAAAAATGCCCGGTGCGATTGAGAAGGCTCATGAGCTAGCTAAAGATATCCCTAATAGCTATATTCCGATGCAATTTGAAAATGCAGCGAATCCTGATGCCCATCGTCATACAACTGCTGTAGAAATCAAACAATCACTTGATTCAATTGGTAAATCTCTCTCTGCCTTTGTTGCTGCTTCTGGTACAGGCGGAACCATTACAGGGACGGGCGAAGAGTTGCAGAAATTTTACCCGGAAGCAACCATTCATGTTGTTGAACCTGCAGGATCACCAGTTTTATCAGGAGGACAACCAGGACCACATAAACTAGTTGGCACTAGCCCTGGATTTGTCCCTCCTATTTTAAATGAAAATGTCTACAATGAAATATTAAAAATTGAAGATGAAGATGCGTATCGAGTTACACGTGATTTAGCACGAAAAGAAGCCATTCTCGTAGGCCCTTCTTCTGGAGCTGCTTGTTTTGCTGCAATGGAAGTTGCCAAACATCTAACCCCAGATGATGTTGTGGTTGCGATTGCTTGTGATACAGGTGAACGCTATCTATCCACTGATTTGTTTCAGTTTGAGAAATAACTAATCCGTAGCAATGAGCGTGTCGCTACTTCGTTTGAAAGCCTTGGGAGGAGTCGATTTCCCCTCTCAAGGGGAGTAGCGAAAGAAGTCATTGCCACCTCTGTTGCTGGCTTTCGATACCCCTTTTTTAACTTTCCGTTTTTGCAAGCTCATAAATAGCTTCAGCATAAATTGCTGTCATTCTTAACAGATCATCGATTTCGATATACTCATCTTTCTTATGAGCCACATCTTCTCTTCCAGGAAACATCGGTCCAAACGCAACCCCTGTTTTCAGAGATCTCGCATAAGTCCCTCCTCCAATAGCTAATAGCTTAGGAGCCTCTCCTGTTTGACGCTCATAAACTCGTTGTAATGTTTCAATAAGTGGATGATCTTCTTCAACATAATTAGGACCCATATGGTCATGTATCGTCAATGTTGCATTTTCACTCTTAGCCACTTCTTTTAGTTTATTTAAACACTTTTCACCTGAAGCTGTAACCGGATAGCGGATATTCAATCCAACTTTGCTTTCACCATTTGCTTCGAATCGAAACAATCCAGCATTCATCGTTAATGGGCCCGATACCTCATCACTCACTGCTATTTGTAATCCCCCCCATCAAAGTCACAATGCTTAACAATAAACTGAAGATAGTCATTGGCTGCTTGTTGAAAGTTATCTTTCGCTAAAAAATGAGCAAGGTATGTTCCGGCATTCAAGCCATTTTCAGGTGTTGATCCATGAGCTGATACACCATCATAACTCAAATGTAATTCACCACCACTCATCTCGGTCTTGCCAGTATGTCCAAGATCTAGCAAATGCTTTTGAAAGTTCTTTTCAAGCTCCTTCAGAAGACTGCTCTCTCCTTTAATTGTCGCACGTGCTAGCTCAGGCACCATATTAAATCTTTCTCCTGCTTCAAACGCAGAGAGAAAAAGCATTCCCACCTCATCATCCTTCTTAACTCCCCACAGAAAACTCACATCGGTAATTCCTTTTTCAGCATGAATGATTGGAAAATCAGCATCTGGCGCAAACCCTATTGTCGGCATTTCTTCATGTTTAAAATAATGATCTACACATCGCCAATTGCTTTCTTCATCTGTACCTAAAATCATCCGCACTCGTTTATGTAGTTCAAGGTTTAATTCTTTGACTATTGAGAGAGCAAAGAACGCTGCCATTGTTGGCCCTTTATTATCAATTGCCCCGCGTGCGTAAATCCGCCCGTCGCGAATGTCAGCTGCAAAAGGTGGAGATGTCCATCCTTCTCCCGCTGGTACGACATCAAGATGGCACAAGATCCCTACACTTTCATTGCCTTTCCCATATTCGATAATTCCCGCAAAACCATCGACATTCTTTACAAGAAAATCATTTTGTTCACCTTTTTGTAACAAATATGTTAAAGCTCGTGCAATTCCTTCTCCAAATGGCGCATCCTCCGTTGATGTCGATTCGTCTAAAACACTTGAAATACGTAGGAAATCTTGAGTTTCTTTAATGATTTTTTCTTTTCTTTTTCCCACTTCAAATAGCCAATTTATTTCCACTATTTCCATCACCCTCCATTAAGTACGGAACATTTTCGTACACTGGTTTTGCATAGTTGTTAGAATTATTGTAAAATGTAGACAAACGGAATGAACCATGCTTCATCTGAACCACTTACAACATTACCTTTCTTATAATGCAAATGCAACTGAGAGAGGAGAACGGTCATCCCTGTAAAATGTTAAAGACATTTGACAGCTGTAATAACATGCATGATATACCATGTTATTACATAGACTCTACCTAAGAACAAGTCATGATTATGAATAAGGAGTGGTTTTTTGAAAACTTCAACTGATCGTATGCTGACTCGTATTAAGTCTATCTACCTTTACATCAAACAAAGGGGGACCGTCACAACGAATGAATTAGTTGAAGAATTCGGCATAACCCAACGGACGATTCAACGTGACCTAAACGTACTTGAATACAACAATCTCGTTGAAAGTCCTACGCGTGGTAAGTGGAGTGCAACCAAAAAGAAGACTCAAGTTTCGTAATAGATATGGTGTAAAGCCATATGCAATAGGTAAGCTAAAAGAAGGTGTCTCTATGGTTTTTAGAAAACCATAGAGACACCTTCTTTATTTTGTCAAAAGCAACTCAATTTCAGATTCTGTTAGTTCTCTATATGTACCTAGTTCTAGATTATGATCAAGCTCAAGTTCTCCAATTTTCAACCGCTTAAGTGAAAGAACTTTTTTCCCTACAGCCTCAAACATTCGTTTCACTTGATGATATTTTCCTTCCGTAATGGTTAGTTTAATTACTGAGGTAGCCCCCTGCTCTAAAATGATTAGTTCTGCCGGTTTCGTTACATAGCCATCTTCTAATGTTACACCATGTTTAAAAAGTGTGATATCTTCGTCCGTCACCTCGCCCCGGACTGCTGCTGTATATGTTTTTGGAACATGCTTTCTAGGTGACATTAGCGCATGTGAAAATTGACCATCATTTGTAATTAAGAGTAACCCTTCCGTATCTTTATCTAACCGCCCAACCGGAAATGGTTCATACATTGCATGTTCATATAGCAATAGATCAATGACCGTTTCATGCTCTTGATCCTCAGTAGCAGAAATAACTCCTTGAGGCTTGTTAAGCATGAGATAAATATACGGTTTATATTTCACCTCTTCCCCAAAAACCGTTACTAAATCCAAATCTGGATTTACATGTATTTTGCCTTCCTTTACTACTTCTCCATTTACATGGACACTGCCTGATTTCATTAGCTTTTTCACATCTTTTCTCGTTCCAAAGCCCATATTGGCAAGTAATTTATCCATTCTCATTTTCTTGTTCTCCTTTCAGCTGCAATCTATCGGCAATTTTTCTAGCAAAACCTCCCAAATCATTGGATTGATAAGCATCAACCACACCATGGACGGTTTGATCAAACGTTTGTTTAATAATTGCCTCAGGGATGTCGTTCGCCTTTAACGAGTTCCCAAGTTCTACACTCATTTTTATCGCTGCCTCTGTCCCTAATTGATTAGCTAGAAGTACCTCTTCCTCTTCGGCAATTTCAATTTGCATCGTAGGAAACCAAGATACAAGCCTCCCCTGTTCCTTCTGATGGTGTGCAGGCAATGCCAATAATCCTTTTTTTTCTTTTTTAGCAACTATCGCATGTCCTGCCAACTTTAGAGGGACCACTTTTTTCTCAACACAAAGTTGCTTTACCTCATCTTCCGTTACCGCAGTAGCCATATGATAGACCGTTACTTCCTTTTGAAGAAAATGATCATATTTCTCAAAAAAATCTTTGTAACCATTTTTTGGCAAACAAAGAAAAATCGCTTTTGCCTCTCTTAAATTAGCTTCACTAGCTTTTTTTACAAAAGGAAATTGCTCAACCAAGTTATCAACAGTTTGCTCATTCCGACCGAACACATACGTAGTTCCTTCTTTCTTCAAAACAGTTAAAAGCATACTAGCTAGACGGCCCGATCCAATAATAACTTTCATCGACTCTACCCCCTATTTGCATTACATCGTTCTTTCTAAAAAAGAAAGAGCTGAAATCAAAATGATTATCAACTCTTACATACTTGACTCTTCTGTTTCAAACATATAATGCCGTGTTCGTATATTCACATTAAGGATAATCCCCATTGCCAGCATATTGGTTAAGAGTGCACTTCCTCCGTAACTGATAAAAGGAAGAGCCAAACCTGTAATAGGCATTAGTCCAATCGTCATTGCAATATTTTGAAACACTTGGAAAACAAGCAATCCAATAACGCCTGAAACCAAATAGGTTCCAAATAAATTATTACATGTTAATGCAATGATGATCATTCGATAAAACAATAGAAAATACGTGACGATTAAAATCGTTGCACCAATAAAACCAAACTCTTCACCAATTACGGTAAAAATAAAATCTGTATGAATCTCAGGGATTCGATCACTTTGCGTCTGAACTCCCTGCATGAATCCACTTCCATGTAATTGACCTGATCCTATCCCTCTCATCGCATTGACAAGTTGATAACCAAATGAACCTTGATGTTCATATGGGTCCAACCAACCATAAATACGATCGAGCTGATGTGATGCAATAATTTTTGAAAACAACTCAAAATTATGATTATGCAACCAAACCAGTGATGTGATTCCTGCTACTACCGACAATCCTAAAAACAAAAGAATTCTCCAGGCAACCCCTGACATTAAAAGCATTGTTCCCATAATGCTTGCAATAACAAGCGCCGTTCCTAGATCTGGTTGTCTTAGTATTAAGAAAAATGGAGGAAGCCCAATTGCAACAACCTGCCCAACGATAATTAAATCTGATTTGAGATCTTTTGTTACTCTATTAGCCGTCACCCGATACAACATATGAGCGAGCGCAATAATTAAGAATATCTTCATAAACTCTGATGGCTGTATTTCAGCAGGCCCTAAATCAAGCCATCGCTGAGAACCATTACGAAATACACCAAGAGGAGAATATGCAACAAGTAACAAAAGAGTAATCCCAATCCCATAAAGGGGAATCGAGAAGTTTTTAAACAAATCATAGTCGATTAACATAACGCCTACCATAACGACGATCCCGACGACAAACCAAATCACTTGGCGCTTCACATAGTAAGTCGGGTCATTACTGAAGTATTGACCAGATCCACTATAAATAGCTAACAAGCTAATACACATGAGCACAAACAACAGAAATAACAATGTGTAATCAATCTGCTGAAAGCCCGTTTTCCTTTCTTCCATTGTAGCCTCCATCTATAAGAAACAGCTCTCTGACTTTATTTAAGAAGCAGAAAGCTGTGTTTCTTCCTTGTTTTCTTTGAGTCTAATTTGACGTATGTTATTACGCGAAATATTCGCTAAGATAGCCAAAGAGACGAGTGTAAAGAACAGTGAGGATCCTCCATTACTTATTAATGGCAGTGGGATTCCTGTAATTGGGAGCATTCCAGTAACCGCCCCTATATTAAAGATAATTTGTACTGCGATTTGAAAAACGATACCAAATGCTAACAAGCTTCCAAAGGGACTTTTGCACTTTGCTCCTATCATAACACCTCGGATTAAAATAAGTGCATGCAATCCTAATACGATTAATACACCTAATAATCCTAATTCTTCAGCGACGATCGCAAGAATAAAATCTGTATGCGCCTCTGGTAAATAATAGAGCTTTTGAACACTTTGACCTAAGCCTGTCCCACTAAGACCGCCGTGTGCCATCGCTATATATGATTGAATCACTTGATGTCCATCACCCATTGGATCAGCAAATGGATCTTGATATGACGTAAGACGCCTCACTCGATAAGGGGCAGACATAGCAAATACTATAAATAGCGTAGCTCCAACTACCCCTAGCCCTATTAAATGCCGCCACTTAGCTCCAGAGAAAAAAACTAGAAAGAAGGTAACAAGAAGAATCGACGTTGCCGTTCCAAGATCCGGCTGCATCATAATTAACCCAAACACAAATCCGACTACAACTAATGGCGGCATGACGCCTTTTACAAATTGGTCAATATACGCTTGTTTCTGTGAATAAACTTGAGCTAAATAAATGATCATACCGATCTTTACAAATTCGGAAGGTTGTATCCTTAATGGGCCTAATTGGATCCAACGCTGAGCCCCTCCAATCGTTACGCCAAACCACGGGAGCAAGACAAGAAATAATGCAAAAATGGAAATCAGTATGATGATTGGAGACATCTTCCGATAAAACCGATAAGGAAAATGCATGACAACTAAAAAAGCTAATACAGCTAATACAAACCAAAGCAACTGTCGTTGTATAAAAGAATACGGATTGGGGACCGTCTGTCCTAACCCTAAAGGATAACTTGCACTAAATACCATCACCAAGCCGAACCCAGCCAAAAGGAACGTAGTGATGATTAACAGCCAATCATTATCTTTTCGAAATGAATACTTCATCGCGCCCCCCTGCTCTAGCAAAATTTCGTTCACCATGAACGCCAGTCCAAAAAGCGGAAAGGAAGACATAACTAACATTCCAGCTTTTCTAGAAGCTAACATGCCTGCAGACTCGGACTTTTAGAACATTCTTTATTATATCAAACCACCCATACAAGCAAAAGAGGCTTTCATTGCCAAACAATGTCGAAATTGTTAGAAGAACTCGGCTTCGGCCAGATACCACCCGGAAAGAAGCATACTTCCTACCTATTTCTCACACTTGACCAAAGCCGGCAATCTCCGGCCGAAGCCTTAGTTCTTCTTACCAACCAAACTCCACCCTCTCTCACCCGGAATAACTGAAAGGAAGAAGACGAACTTACTTCTTCCTTTCAGCTATGGAGGGAAGTTATGCTCCAACCCTCACTTAACATCTTTCCCTCACACCCGGCCGAAGCCTTAGTTCTTACTACCAACCAAACTCCTTCTTCTTACCCGATAAACTGAAAAAGAGAAGATGATGACGAAGTTACTTCTTCCTTTCATAAAAAGGGAGGCTGTAAGCTTCCTCTACACACTCTCTCCACTCTACCAAATTCAGCAACTTCCACCAAAGCCTTAGTTCTTCTTACCAACCAAACTCCACCCTCTCTCACCCGGAATAACTGAAAGGAAGAAGACGAACTTACTTCTTCCTTTCAGCTATGGAGGGAAGTTATGCTCCAACCCTCACTTAACATCTTTCCCTCACACCCGGCCGAAGCCTTAGTTCTTACTACCAACCAAACTCCTTCTTCTTACCCGATAAACTGAAAAAGAGAAGATGATGACGAAGTTACTTCTTCCTTTCATAAAAAGGGAGGCTGTAAGCTTCCTCTACACACTCTCTCCACTCTATCAAATTCAGCAACTTCCACCAAAGCCTGAGTTCTTCTTACCAATCAAACTCCGACTTCTAACCCAGAAGGGAAATTTCCACATATATTACCCCTCTTGCCTTTCTTTCAGTTTCTTCCTATTCAAAAATCGGAACCTTGCTCCAAGTACTTGTCCAGCTAAATTGGAACGATAACTTAAAAATAAATAAATAGCTGCACCAACTAAGACACCGACAATCAAACTAGGAAATGCTCGTAGCTGCGATGTAACTGGAAGCAATTGTTGCATTCCGACATTGACAACCATGACACCTCCTGCCATAACAACCGTAAAAACAATAATTAATATGGCTCGTTTGGCGATTAATTTGTAACTGAATTCAGCATATTTCCCAATAGCCCAGACTGTTATGACAAGCGAGGCTGTATACCCTACATACGTAGCTAATACTCCTCCAAGCGGTCCGAACATAGTTAGAAACCAACTATTTGCTGCCAGTTTTAAGGCAAGACCAACACATAAAGCGATGACCGCTATTTTCTGTTTGTTTATACCTTGAAGAATCGCAGCAGTTACAGCAAACAATGAAAAGAACAATGTAATCGGGGCATAATATTGTAAGATATATCCTCCAATTTCATAATCAGCAAGTCCATAAAGCGCACCAAACGCTGGATATGCTAACACTGACATACCTACTGCAGCAGGTATCGTCAAAAATAAAATCACTTGATAGGTTTGAGTGATTTGCTTCTGCAACAAATCAGTATCATTTATTGTAAAAGATTTTGTAATAGTTGGAATTAATGTAATCGATAGTGCTGTTGCTAGTGCCATTGGAATGAGAATGATTTTATGGGCCGTATTTGAAAACACAGCAAACGCAACTTCTGACTCATCCTGTGTTAAATGTGTACCAATCAATGTATTATTAAACGTAAATAAGTCTATTAGTTGATAAAGCGGAATCGCTAATCCTACAAACGAAAGTGGCAATGCATAGGTAATTAACTCTTTATACATGGACCCGAGCGACAGTTGATGATCCATCGTGCTTTTTTCAATCTGTTCATGGATATATTTTTTTCTTTTAAACCAGTATGTTAACAGGACAGTTAAACCACCAAGCGCCCCTACAAAAGCGCCAAATGTTGCGAACCCAACTGCTAGGCCCGTACTACCTTCCATAATGTTCACAATTGAAAACGTAATGGCTAATATAAAGACGATCCGAACGATTTGTTCAATCACTTGTGATACAGCCGTAGGCCCCATTGATTGGAACCCTTGAAAGTATCCTCGAATAATAGACATAATTGGAACAACAAGTAAAGCAACACTTACCATCCTAATGGTAAAGACAATCTCATCAAATGTATTTCCTTGCTCTGTTGGATTTTCAATAATCCAAGGCACGATGTAAGGTGCTGTGAAAAATAAAACGAGAAAAGCTATTAAGCCGGTTATGAACATAAATAGTAATCCTGATTTAAACAATCTGTGTCCAGTTCTGTAATCACCTAATGAATTATATCTTGAGACGAATTTAGAAACGGCTATTGGTACACCTAATGTGGCTAGACTTAATAAAACGGTATATGGTAAATAGCCATATGAGTATAGGGCTATTCCTGTTTGGCCCACAATAGCAGTAAAAGGGAAAATATAAATAAGACCTAATATTTTAGAAGCAAACGTAGCGGCTGTTAATACCATCGTACCGCGCATTAATTTTGAATCCGACATCATTGATTCCTACTTTCCTAAATCCCTAAATTTAAGATGATCATTTTACTCCTTTTGCATTTTACCACAGTCTTCTATGAGTTGCTCGAGTTAACATTGAATTCCTTTTTTTTATAAATAGTGATACTGTATGAGTCTGTAAAAAAAACAGCAATAGCTCCACACGCTACACACCTCTATGTGAACCCCACTCCTAGAGGGTCAAAACCTTGTAGCGGTTCCGCTCATTGCCTAGAGTCTGTTCAAAAAGGGATAAACCACCCCTTTTTGAGCAGACTCTGTAATCAAAGAAATTGAGGTGAAGAAACATGAAAAAATATGATGTCATTGTTATAGGCGGTGGTCCTTCGGGTTTGATGGCATCCATAGCAGCTTCTGAACATGGCGCAAGTGTACTTCTTTTAGATAAAGGGAATAAACTCGGCCGTAAGCTTGCTATTTCAGGAGGTGGGCGCTGCAATGTAACAAATCGCATGGAAATTCAAGATCTTATTGCGCACATTCCAGGAAATGGTCGTTTTATGCACAGTCCATTCTCTGTCTTTAATAACGAAAGCATTATTGCCTTTTTTGAAGGACTAGGCATTCAATTAAAAGAAGAAGATCGCGGAAGGATGTTTCCAGTTAATGACAAAGCAACAACTGTAGTTGAAACACTTTTAAACCGGGTTCGTGAGTTAGGAGTGGATATTCGTACGAACACAACTGTCAAAACGATTAACTATTCAGATGAATCCGTCTCTGAAGTGGTTTTACAAAATGGTGAGCATATCTCTACCCCTACAGTCATAGTGGCAACTGGTGGGAAATCAGTTCCCCACACAGGCAGTACTGGAGACGGCTACCCTTGGGCTGAGAAAGCAGGACATACCATTACCGACTTATATCCAACAGAAGTACCTATTACTTCAAGCGAAGAGTTTATACGCAAAAAATCTCTGCAAGGTTTGTCATTAAGAGATATTGAGTTAACTGTGTTTAACCCTAAAGGAAAAAAAATTAAAACTCACGATGGTGACATGATCTTTACCCACTTTGGTATTTCTGGCCCTGCTGCACTACGCTGTAGTCAATATGTTGTGAAAGCATTAAAGAAGTTTGAAACAAAAACAATTAAAATGGAAATTGATCTATTTCCTTCTTTATCCGAAGAGGCTTTGTTTCAACAATTATTGGCTAAGGTAAAGGCCGAACCGAAAAAATCAATGAAGAACTTATTAAAAGGCTTTGCACCTGAGCGATTTTTGTTATTCGTTTATGATAAACTTTCTTTTGATACGCAAGCACAAGCATCTACAATTCAACATGAATGCTTTCGATCTCTCGTAACAGTTTGTAAGCATTTTGAACTGGAAGTAAACGGTACACTATCGATAGAAAAAGCATTTGTTACCGGAGGTGGAATTTCCATTAAAGAAATCGAACCGAAAACGATGCACTCTAAAAAGAAAAAAGGCTTATACTTTTGCGGTGAAGTTCTCGATATTCATGGCTATACAGGTGGCTATAATATTACTGTTGCCTTTTCCACAGGCTATACAGCTGGGAAATCCGCAGCAGAACAAGTTGTTCACAAATAATATCCACATTATCCACAGGTCGAATGATTATTCTGACTATTTCTTTCATATTCCGACAAATTCTTTATTTACCCAATATATTCACTTGTGTATATATTGGGTTATCCACATTTTTATTCACATTATATACAAGTAACAAAGGCCTGTATTTGTTAGTTTTTCTGCTGCAGAAGTCCCAATATTCTATCAATTCACACTCCAATTTGTACAGTTTTTAAATAACCCTTCATTTTCCTTCCTTGCCGAATAATCTCATCTTTTTCCACACAATATAAAACGAATCTAAAAGAGGAGTGAATGAAATGGATGTAAAACGAGTCAAACAAATATTGTCTTCTTCCGCTGATATTAATGTTACCTATAACGGGACTTCTGTTTGGATTGACCAATTGCATGAAGATGGTAAGACAGCAACTGTTCATTTACGCGGACCGTTAGAAGAACGTTCTGATGTAGATATTTCAGAATTAGAAGAAGTTTAATAAGAAAAGCCGCGCATGCGGCTTTTCTAGAAGCAATGCGCGAAGCCGTCGCCTCATTTTTAGCCTTTTCTGAGTGATTTTCTCAGAAATGGCGTGCGACGTGCGAAGCCATTGCTCTTCTTAGCGTTCGCTTTCAGAGTCTTTGAAAAGAAAAGCCGCGCATGCGGCTTTTCTTAGAAGCAATGCGCGAAGCCGTCGCCTCATTTTTAGCCTTTTCTGAGTGATTTTCTCAGAAATGGCGTGCGACGTGCGAAGCCATTGCTCTTCTTAGCTTTCGCTTTCAGAGTCTTTGAAAAGAAAAGCCGCGCATGCGGCTTTTCTTAGAAGCAATAGGCGAAGCCGTCGCCTCACTTTTAGCCTTTTCTGAATGGGTTTCTCAGAAAAGGCGTGCGACGTGCGAAGCCATTGCTCTTCTTAGTGTTCACGATAACCCCTTCAAACTTTTTACTGAAGGTTATTCTGTTGCTGCATTGCATCAAATACTTGTTGTTGGGCTTGTTGAACTTGTTGCTTCTCTTGCTGAACATGTTGCTTTTCTTGTTCAACTTGCCCTTGAAGTGTTTGTAGATACTGTTGACCTTGCTCTACTTGTTGATGCAAATTTTGTAAATTGATCTTCTGTTGCTGTACTTCCTGCTGGGCTTGTTGTAGCTTTTGTTGAGCATCTTGAAACTGTTGGTTTTCCATTTGCAAATTTTGCTGTGCTTGTTGCAATGGATCAAGTTGTGGTGATGGTTGTTGTGGCGGTTGCGTTTCCTGCTGAATTTCAAGCTCAGCACTTACGAGTTGTTCGCTTCCCGTTTCGAGATCCTGCTTAGCCTGTTCAAGAAATGCCTTTGTTTCAGTTAGATCTATATTTTGTACGCTCCCTTGTCCAGCCGGCAGTAACAATTGCTTTTTTTCTCCCATATTATAGACCTCCGCTCCTCATAATCAGGTACATAGATACCCAGTAAATATCGTGCTCATTATCGCTGTTTCTATGCTTAGTGAAAGCTTTGAGAAAAAGGCAGAAAAGCCCTAATAGCAACAGCTATTAGGGCTTTTCTTATGGCTAAATTTTGATCATTATCCAACAACAATATTAACTAATTTGCCTGGTACAGCAATAATTTTTCGCACGCTTTTCTCACCAATGGCTGCTTGAACTTTTTCATCATCCTTTGCAATCTCTTCCATTTGCTCTCGAGTTGCATCTGCTGGAATTAGAAGCTTTGCTTTGACTTTCCCATTAATTTGAACGACAACTTCTACTTCGTTCTCAACAAGTAATGACTCGTCGAATGTCGGCCACTGTTCATAACTAATCGTGCTAGTATGTCCTAACTTCTCCCAAAGCTCTTCCGCTAAATGTGGTGCAATTGGAGACAGCATTTTCACAAAGCCTTCCATTAGTTCACGTGGAAGTACTTCTTGTTTATATCCCTCATTGATAAATACCATCATTTGCGAGATCGCTACGTTAAAACGTAACTCCGTCATATCTTCTGTAATCTTCTTAACTGATTGATGATACACTCGTGTAAAATTCTCTGTTGCTGTTGCATCTTGAATCGTACTATTTAATTCACCTGTTGCTTCATCAACAAAGAGACGCCATACACGATCTAAGAAACGACGAGCTCCATCTAGCCCATTTGTTGACCATGCAATCGAACCATCAAGTGGTCCCATGAACATTTCATATAAGCGTAATGTATCAGCACCATGGCTTTCAACAACATCATCTGGATTCACGACGTTGCCTTTTGACTTACTCATTTTTTCATTGTTCTCCCCAAGAATCATCCCTTGATTATAGAGCTTTTGGAAAGGCTCCTTCGTTTGCACGACACCGATATCATAAAGGACTTTATGCCAAAAACGCGCATATAGCAAGTGAAGAACGGCGTGCTCTGCACCACCAATATAGATATCTACCGGAAGCCATCTCTTTAATTTTTCAGGGTCAGCCAAAGCCTCTTTATTGTCTGGATCAATGTAACGAAGATAGTACCAGCAGCTACCAGCCCATTGCGGCATCGTATTTGTTTCACGACGACCTTTCTTTCCTGTTATAGGATCAACAACCTCAAGCCAGTCCTTCGCATTTGCAAGTGGAGATTCTCCCGTTCCAGAAGGTCTGATTTCTTTCATTTTTGGTAACTCAAGCGGCAGTTCATTTTCAGGAACTGTCGTCATCGTTCCATCCTCCCAGTGAATAACTGGAATTGGCTCACCCCAATAACGTTGACGACTAAATAACCAATCACGAAGACGATACGTTACTTGCTTTTTACCAAACTGATTTGCTTCTAGCCACTCAATCATATTGCGGATCGCTGTTTCTTTGTCTAAACCATTTAAGAAGTCAGAGTTTACGTGCTCACCATCACCTGTATAGGCTTCTTCTTCAACGTTTCCTCCAGCAACAACTTCACGAATCGTTAAATCAAATGTCTTTGCAAACTCATAGTCACGTTCATCATGAGCTGGTACCGCCATGATTGCACCTGTTCCATAACTTACAAGCACATAATCAGCGATCCAAATTGGAATGCGCTCACCATTTACAGGGTTAACAGCAAAAGCACCGGTGAATACTCCTGATTTTTCCTTTGAAAGCTCAGTACGCTCTAAATCACTTTTAGCAGCTACTTTTGCTTTATATGTGTCAACTTGCTCTTGTTGCTCAGCTGTTGTAATAACATCAACAAGCTTATGCTCAGGAGCTAATACCATATACGTTGCACCAAATAACGTATCAGGGCGTGTCGTAAAAACTTTTACATCTTCTCCTTCATGTCCATCCACTTTAAACGTGACTTCAGCCCCTTCAGATCGACCAATCCAGTTGCGCTGCATATCCTTAATGCTTTCAGGCCAGTCAAGTTCTTCTAAGTCCTCAAGTAAGCGATCCGCATAAGCAGTTATTTTTAACATCCACTGCTTCATAGGTCGGCGTTCAACGGGGTGGTCACCTCGCTCACTTTTCCCATCAATAACTTCCTCATTCGCAAGGACTGTGCCAAGGGCCGGACACCAGTTAACTGCGACTTCATCAATATACGCTAACCCTTTTTCGTGCAGCTTCGTGAAGATCCATTGTGTCCATTTGTAATAGTTTGGATCAGTTGTGTTGATTTCACGATCCCAATCATAGGAGAAACCTAATGATTTAATTTGTCGGCGAAATGTATTAATATTTTGTTCCGTAAAGATTGCTGGATCATTTCCAGTATCTAATGCATACTGTTCTGCAGGAAGACCAAATGCATCCCAACCCATAGGATGAAGAACATTATACCCTTGCATTCTCTTCATACGAGATAAAATATCAGTCGCTGTATATCCTTCAGGATGCCCAACATGCAGTCCTGCACCAGAAGGATAAGGGAACATATCTAAAGCATAGAATTTTGGCTTATCTGTTTCCTCTGTTGTTTTAAACGTTTTATTTTTTTCCCAATATTGCTGCCACTTCTTTTCAATCTGATCATGTGAAAACGACATCTTTTACTCCTCCTAATTGTATGTTGTTCAAATGGCGATATGGCTCGAGCTATCATGTATGTTAAGGTAATTCATAATGGAATTTCACCGTACATATAGAAAAAACCCCCACCCCTAACTTCTTGTTAGGGACGAGAGTTATTTATACTTCCCGCGGTACCACCCACATTAATGAATATCCAATCCTTCATTCGCTCTTCACAAGTAACGGTCGTGACCCGTCGAAAGCTACTTCATTCACTTTCAAAACTCAAAGGCGAGTTCACCATACTTGTTCGACTGACTTGCACCACCCGTCAGCTCTCTAAAAATCCCAACTATGATTACTACTCCTTTTCTACGTCAACATATGAACTTATTTGTATTGTATGAATTCATACGACTCATGTCAAGCAACCGTTTTGGTTCAACTTGGAATTTGGGCTTCTTGTTGTTTGCCCTCCAATACTCGCTTTAACGGCAAATCGTAAATAAATAAGATCAAAATGGCAAAGACAAACAAAATCAAAAGCACAATGATGAGCATCGACATCGAAAAGAAGTCGACCATTACTCCACCTAAAAGAGGTCCAATCATTCTGCCTCCAGTTGCAACACTATTAATAATCCCTTGATAAAATCCTTCTTTATTTTTCGGAGCTAATTTGCTCGCAATCGTAGGAACAGCTGGCCATACAAACATCTCTCCAATTGTTAATATAATCATTGCAATAAGAAACATAGAAAAGACGCTTGCTTGCAAAAGAACGGTATATGACAAAATAAAGATTAGGACACCAACAATCATTTGTTGCTTTAACGTGTGGACCCATTTTTTAATCAACCACGAAACGATAGGTTGAAAAAAGACAATCATTAAGCCATTTATGGTCCATAAAAAGCTGTAATGCTGTAGACTTATGCCTAGTGATTGCGTGTGGACAGACACGTTTGCTTGCCACTGCGTATACGCAACCCAACAAATAAAAAAAGCAACTGATAACAAAGCAAGCGACTGCATTCTATAGTTGCTACGTAAAGACGTCTTTTGTTCAAATACATTGGACGTACTCGCATGTTGTGCCTTTGCTCCAATGCTTTTAAAACAAATAGCAACAAAAACCGTTAGCAAAGTATACATAAGTGCATTGGCAGAAAAAACAGCTGTCAATTCTACTGTTGCTACAACACCTACTAATGCCGTCCCCAGAGCAACTCCAACATTTTGAGCAATATACATCGCATTAAATGGTTTTCGACCTCCTTCTGGCCACAAGCTTCCTGCTAAAGCATACATGGCAGGAAAGATAACACCAGAACCAAAACCTAAACCAATAAGTAAGAACATATAAAAATAATAACTATGGTAAAATACTAATACCACCGCACTAACCGTTGTGACAATTAGTCCGAATATCATCGTTTGATAAGCACCAATCTTATCAAATAACCGACCACCTATTAAACTCCCCAAAACACCCGCACCAGCGTTCAACATAAGAACAAACCCTGCTGCGGTTAATGACCGACCTAACTCTTGATGAATAATAATTGCATTTAACGGCCATAAAAAAGAGGCACCAGTTACATTAATAGCCATAGCGACTATTAATAACCAAAGTGATTTCGGCATAATAATAGCCCCTCCTTCCTCTTTATCCCTTAGCCATCTTAGGTGATCTCTTTGGGAATTGCAATCTTTTTTATCTACCATTTGCTGTTAGAACAATTTTAAAGCTACAATAGTAAGATACACGAACCTGATAAGTTCTTTCTTGCAAAAAAAAGAAAGGTGATATAATGACATTTCAAAATTACGGAGAAAAGCGATATTATTCATGGAATTACTATTTAAGAAACCAATTTGGTGAAAAAGTGTTTAAAATCCCTCTTGATGCTGGTTTTGACTGTCCGAATCGAGACGGCAATGTCGCACATGGAGGATGCACGTTTTGCAGCGAACGTGGTTCAGGGGATTTTGCAGGTGATCGTAAAGATGACTTAGTCACTCAATTTAACACAATTAAACATAAAATGCATAAAAAATGGAAAAGCGGAAAATACATTGGCTACTTTCAAGCCTACACAAACACCTATGCACCAGTTGAAACATTACGAGAATACTTTGAGGAAATTCTAAAGCAAGAAGGAGTTGTAGGTCTTTCCATTGCAACGAGACCTGATTGCTTACCAGATGATGTTGTTGATTATCTAGCAGAATTAAACGAACGAACGTTTTTATGGGTTGAACTCGGCTTACAAACGGTTCATGAGAAAACGGCATTATTAATAAATCGAGCCCATGATTATGAATGCTACATCAAAGGAGTAGAGAAATTACGAAAGCACGGAATCAATGTTTGTGCGCATATCATTAATGGGCTCCCACAGGAAGACCGCAACATGATGATGGAGACAGCTCAAGAAGTAGCAAAGCTTGATGTACAAGGAATCAAAATTCATCTTCTTCATTTATTGAAAAAAACCCCGATGGTAAAGCAATATGAAAAAGGCTTGCTTCAATTTATGAGTCAAGACGATTATATTAACCTTGTTGTAGATCAACTAGAAATTCTTCCTCCTTCCATGGTCATTCATCGCTTAACAGGAGATGGTCCTGGTGACATTATGATTGGACCTATGTGGAGTATGAATAAATGGAGTGTTCTTAATGGAATTGAAGCAGAGCTTGTGCGGCGAAATAGTTGGCAAGGTAAATTTTATCAAGCAGAGAGGGTGTCATTAGAATGAACGTACTTGGAGTGTTACCTTTTGCACGATTTTTGTTAGAAAATGCTTTATCGCCTGGGGATATCGCTGTTGACTGTACAGTTGGCAATGGGCATGATACCGTCTTTCTAGCTAATCTCGTTGGGGAAAACGGGCATGTGTACGGATTTGATATCCAAGCAGAGGCGATCGCTTCCACTACGGAAAAATTAACAGAGCATCAATTACTTGAGAGAGTTACATTGAATCAGCAAGGACATGAAGAGGTACGGTCTGTCATACCTGAAAACAAACAAATGAAACTAAAAGGGGCTATCTTTAACCTCGGTTATCTCCCAGGTGGTGATAAGTCAATTATTACCCAACCGACATCGACCATTGCTGCACTTAGTGCATTGCTCGATATGATGCCAAAAGGAGGTATGATCGTTCTAGTGATCTATCATGGCCACGAAGGAGGAAAAACAGAAAAAGACTCACTCCTTTCTTTTCTTGAGCAATACGATCAACGCCTAGCTCATGTCCTGAAATATGAATTTATTAATCAATCAAACAATCCACCATTTGTTGTTGCCGTGGAAAAGAGGTAGTAGTTGACAATTTGTAGCAATAGTTTGAAAATATAAATAAACAGAATTTTGAGGAGAGTCGTTTATGACACTACTAGACTCAGTGTTAGATCATAACAAACAGTTTGTTATGGAAAAGCAGTATGAGAGGTTCCAAACAACAAAATTCCCTGATAAGAAGATCGTAATCTTAACCTGCATGGATACACGTCTATTGGAACTTCTGCCTTTTGCTATGAATATAAAAAATGGGGATGCAAAACTTATAAGAAATGCTGGGGCAGTTATCTCTCATCCGTTTGGGAGTATTATGAGAAGCATTTTAGTCGCTATTTACGAATTAGGTGCAAATGAAGTCATGGTTGTAGGACATCACGGCTGCGGGATGACTGGATTACAACCATCTAGTATTCTTCAGAAGTCTCAAGAAAGAGGAGTCAGCTTGGAAACAATAGATATGTTAGAGTTTTCAGGTGTAGATGTGAAAGGCTTTTTAACCGGCTTTGAAAAGGTTGAAGAAAATGTTGAAAACAGTGTGCAAATGATTAAACGTCACCCTCTGCTTCCAAAAGATGTTTCCGTCCACGGTCTTGTCATTTGCCCCGAAACAGGTCAACTGGATTTAATAATTAACGGATACGAAGATACGAATATGAGTATGATTCAAAATCAAAAGGTCTGATCCTACTATTAAGGAATCAGACCTTTTTCATGTATTAGCGGTCTCTACGATAAATCCAGCTATTTAATAAAAATAACATCGCTGGGAGTCCACCCATTTGAACCATCTTTTTTGATTTCTTTTTTAACTCTTTGTCTTTTTGGACTTTTTCATCAGCTATATAAATAGCGATAACCCCTCGAATAATCATTCGATGGAATTTTGGATCAGGCAATTTCGACATAAACTGTTCTGCCTTTTCTACAAAAAAACGAAAACGTTCAATCATCTCTTCTTCATTTTTATAATAAAATAAGAAGTTCAATTCATCGTCGGCAATGTCTTCTTCTTGATCAATAAAATAATCAAGAAGTAAGTGAACACCTTGCATCCATGGATAATACCCCTCTTTTATTACTTCTGCTGTTTCTGTTGTTAAGTCAGCTTTTGTAGCATAAGTAGCCAGTGTATAAATTCCTAATGTCGAGCCAGCACAAGCTGAAAACTCAAACCAGGTCATTGTAGGAACTTTGTGGCTGTGCTCTGCAAACCATTTTTCTAAACGTGGAATGCGTTCTTCTTTAACAACATGTTTATGTACTTGTAAATCGCCGTAATAACCACTTAACTCCAACATGGCGGCTTGCACTTTATCAAAAGAAGGAAACGTTGAAAGAATATTTTGGCATGTTTTTACTATTTCATGTAAATAGCCCCCATCCTCTTGTTCCTTACGGTATTGATAATAATTTTTTAAGCTTGCCCCTGGTGTTAATGCATCGAGCAAAGCTTGATGCAGCGATCGGAAATCGTTTGGGTCAAAGGATGGACTTTGATCACATAGATTATCCAAATAATCACAAGCAATTTGATAGGCAATGATAAACTGAAGCAAATCATCAAAACGGTCCTTCGCTACGAGGCCATAAACCCCGCCCCCTTCACAATGGAATTTTTTCTTTTTAAGGGCGTCAAGTGCTTGGGCACGAAGCTCAGGATCTGGTATTAATGAAGCCTTCTCTATCCATGGGTCAAAGTATTTATGGACCGTTGGAATGACTTCTTTATAAATGTTCATAAGTAACGGGATAGGTCTTGTTGGTGCGCTCAACCGAATTCCTCCTAGTTATTTTCCATACTTAGAACCTTAGCATATTCTAAGTATACATACAATTAAGTTGTACGGACTTTTAAGGAGTAAGTAAATTAACAAAGCCAATAGCATAACGAAAAACATCTTCTCGTTCTGGCTCATTAAACACTTCATGATAGAAGCCTTCCCATTCCTTATAATGTTTCTCTTGTAATGAAAGGTGATTAAACCATTCTCTAACTTCATATTTATTCACAATGTAATCTTCTCCTGATTGGAGGACAAGTAGAGGAAGATTCGGGAATTTTTCTGGGTAACGATGTGCTAAGCGCATTGCCTTTGCCAATTCCTGATACCATCGAGCGGAAACCTTTGTAACTCGAAGTTCATCTTTTAAATAGGCTTCTCTTACCTCTTCATTACGTGTCGTTAACTCAGTACGGATCCCTGAATTTTGACTAAATGAAGGTGCAACTCGGTGAAGAATTTTTGTCGCAAATTCCTTTGTTTTTGGAGGAGGTTCACTTAGACCTAAACAAGGCGATGACAATATAGCTGCGCTTATCATGGCTGTACTTCGCTCCATTAACGTGCGAATTACAACAAGTCCTCCCATGCTATGCCCAAATAAAAAGACCGGTAATCCTTTCGATCTTGCTTCAGTTAACCATTCTTCCACTGAATCAATATATTGATTAAACGATTGAATATGGCCTCTTTTTCCTCTTGTTTTTCCTTGGCCTGGAAGATCGCCCATTACCACATCAAATCCATGATCATTCCACTTTTTCGCTAGCCACAAATACCGGCCATGATGCTCTCCTGCACCATGAACCATGACGACCACTCCTCTTGGGTCAGCCACTTCCCATTTCCACATAATGTATTCCCCCTAACGATATAATTTGAAAAAGACCATGGCGTTATGAAAAGTTATGTAAATGACAATTCTATCCTTTTTCAGTAACCCTGGCATTACGTTTTACGTTAAAATAAGTATAGCGATTTTTTCACTAAACGAAAAGGATGTGGACGAATGATTTATCGTTATCAAGACAAATTTCCGACAATTTCAGACAGTGCCTTTATTGCAGATGGAGTGACAATTACTGGAGATGTTACAATTGGGGATGAATCAAGTATTTGGTTTCAAACTGTTATTAGAGGTGATGTATCTCCTACAAGAATAGGGAACAGAGTCAATATTCAGGATCAGTCAATGCTGCATCAAAGTCCAAAATATCCATTAATCATTGAAGATGATGTTACTGTAGGTCATCAAGTCATGCTACATAGTTGCACAATTCGTAAAAATGCATTAATTGGCATGGGCTCCATTGTATTAGATGGTGCTGAGATTGGTGAAGGGACCTTTATCGGTGCTGGGAGCCTCGTCCCTCCTGGAAGGAAAATCCCAGCTAATTGTATGGCATTTGGCAGACCTGCAAAAGTCATTCGGGATCTAACTAAAGAAGATACGGTTGATATGGCTCGCATCCGTCGTGAATATGTAGAAAAAGGGCAGCATTATAAACAAGTTATTCAAAAAGATAAAAACAAATAACAGGATTTTCTTTTTTAATGAATAAGATTGATTATTATTATCAATAATATAGAAAGAAAAGAGCGATGGCCTTCGCTCTTTTCAAGCCAAAATTAATGTTGTGGTTCAAACGTTTTACAATCTGTTTCTTCTTGCTTCTCTGCTTCTTTTCCTGTATGACTTACTACATAAATTCTGTCAGCCTCACATTGGTTTCCATGAGCCCAGTATACACAGTTGTTTACTTCACATAAAACATCTTGTGCCATTTCACTCACCCCCTCTTAGTTTCATTTTGACCAATAAAGCCGGGAACCATACGGACAGGCTTAATAATTATCGGATCTGTATTGGGATCAGAAGGGGGGTTCCTTTTTGAAATAAGGGATGGTTTCCTTGTTTTCAAAAACTTTCCGGTCTTTCTCTCTCTTATGAAGGACTTTTCCCTCTAATTTCTTCTGCGTTTCGGCTTTTATCTCTCTAATGAATGACTTTTCCCTCCAATTTCTTCTGCGTTACGGTCTTCATCTCTCTTATGAAGGATTTTCCCCTCCTATCTCACATGCATTTCGGTCTTCATCTCTCTTATGAAGGATTTTCCCCTCCTATCTCACATGCATTTCGGTCTTCATCTCTCTTATGAAGGATTTTCCCCTCCTATCTCACATGCGTTTCGGTCTTCATCTCTCTTATGAAGGACTGTTCTTCCTCCTAATCTCACATGCGTTTCGGTCTTTCTCTCTCTTATGAAGGACTGTTCTTCCTCCTAATCTCACATGCGTTTCGGTCTTCATCTCTCACCTTCTATCCTTATAAATCGGCAATAAAAAATGCACACGATTCTTTTAGAAAAATCGTGTGCATTAGTACGTCTCTATTTAATTTTTTTATAGTCCAGCTTGCTCCTTTAAAGCAGACGCTTTATTTGTTTGTTCCCATGGTAATTCGACATCTGTACGCCCAAAGTGTCCGTATGCTGCTGTTTGCTTGTAAATTGGACGACGTAAGTCAAGCATTTTAATAATACCTGCAGGACGTAGGTCAAAGTTTTCACGCACAAGCGCTACTAGTGACTCTTCGGATACTTTTCCAGTACCAAATGTATCAATCGAGATCGAGACAGGCTGTGCAACACCAATGGCATAAGCTAACTGGACTTCACATTTATCAGCAAGGCCAGCCGCAACAATATTTTTCGCTACGTAACGAGCTGCATATGCTCCTGAGCGGTCAACTTTCGTCGCATCTTTACCAGAGAATGCCCCACCACCATGACGTGCATATCCACCGTATGTATCAACGATGATCTTACGCCCTGTTAAACCAGCATCTCCTTGAGGTCCCCCAATAACGAAACGGCCTGTTGGATTAATGAAGTATTTCGTTTTCTCATCAATTAATTCTTGTGGGACAACTGGATTAATGACATATTCTTTTAAATTACGTTGAATTTGCTCTAAAGTTACTTCTGGATGATGTTGAGTTGAAATAACGATCGTATCAATACGAACAGGTTTTCCATCCTCATCATATTCTACAGTTACTTGTGTTTTCCCATCCGGACGAAGATAAGGAAGAATCTCCTCTTTCCGTACCTCAGTTAAGCGTCTAGCAATTTTATGACTTAGTGAAATTGGAAGAGGCATTAACTCTTTTGTCTCGTTGTTAGCATAACCAAACATAAGTCCTTGGTCACCAGCACCAATTGCTTCAATTTCTTCATCCGTCATTTGACCTTCACGAGCTTCTAGTGCCTTGTCAACACCTTGAGCAATATCTGCTGACTGCTCATCAATTGATGTAAGGACTGCACACGTTTCATAGTCAAAACCATATTTTGCACGAGTATAACCAATTCCTTTAATTGTTTCACGAACGATCTTTGGAATGTCAACATACGTACTTGTCGTAATCTCTCCCGCAACTAATACTAAGCCCGTTGTAACAGATGTTTCGCAAGCTACACGAGCATTCGGGTCATTGGTTAAAATCGCATCCAGAATTGCGTCTGAAATTTGATCACAAATTTTATCAGGATGCCCTTCTGTTACTGATTCCGACGTAAACAAACGTCTGCTTTTCAATTCTGTCATTATCAAATTCCTCCTTTAAACACTGCTACTACGCCATTAGCTTGTGTTTTTCTTTGAGACGGCACTCATGCCCCACCGAATGGGAAATACCTACCTGTCAGACCGTATAAACGATAAAAACCCTTCTCCTATAGAGGAAAAGGGTTGAATGTTTACCTTTAGCCTCTTATCGTCCAAGGCATAGCCTTGCAGGTTAGCACCTTTTCACTCATGGCTTTAAAGTGTTGGTTGCTGGGCTTCTTCGGGCCTGTCCCTCCGCCTACTCAGGATAAGAGTATCCGTTCGACGCATATCATATCGCACATGTTGATTAGTGTCAACATATCCGACTCCTATCAAAGATATAATCAATTTTTCATTCAGATTTATTCTTATTGTGCACGATTCATTTAAAACTATGCTATAACGAGTAATCATAATAATTCTTGCTAATAACGATATAAGATTTGATAGCAGTCAAAGAGGCACTGAAAGGTGAAACCAACATCTTTTCAGTGCCTTCAAGAAAAACCCCGCCTTTTAATTTTTAGTATGGTGTATCATCTCGCCTCTCTTGATGGTTTGCGTTTTGTCTTTCCCTTTGTTGTTGCTTTTGCTCCCTTTCCTTCTCCAATTCTTGTTCTTTTCGAAGTTCTTCTCGAAGTTGCATTTTCATTAATTCATTTGCATTATCCCGAGGTTTCACTTGGCTATAAACCCCACTAGCTGTTAAGCCGATTATCAGTGCCATCAGTACTTGTTCTCCCCACTCTCTAGGGATAAACCAAAGTATACCAGCTATTCCGATCGCTAATAGAGCACGATATTGCTTTTCAATACCAAAGGCATTTCCTATTACCGTTACAAGCGCCGCTACTACGGCGGAAACAGTAGCTAGATCCAACATGGAAACTTGCTGCAAATAGAACGCCTCCTTCATTTCTCTTTATCACATTCTATGCATGAAACAAAAATTTAGGAACAATTGAAGCATTTTGTTCCAATGCTGACCATAGAAGCAAAAAAAACTCCTGCGGAAACACATTTTCTATTAAATATAGCACAAATGAAAAAATGAATTAATAGTATAGACTATTAGACTCAATATGTTATACTAATTAACAAGATTTAGTATTTTATGCTAATAATCAAAAAATTAAAGAAAGGGTTTTGCGACAATGAATACAATCAGCCTTCATTCCGAATTAATTAATTTAGTGAACTCAGATATAGTTCACCTTAATCTTCCTATCTCCTCATTAATTGAAAAGTCGTTAATGCGCGGTGAAGGGAAGCTCACATCTACAGGTGCACTTAGTGTTGAAACTGGCGCTTACACTGGTCGTTCCCCTAAAGACAAATTCATTGTCAACGAACCAAGTGTAGAACACAGCATTGAATGGGGAACGGTTAATCAGCCAATTGACAAAGATACGTTTACCTCCCTATATTTTAAAGTAATTGAACATTTAAAAAGCAAAGATGAAATTTTTGTTTCTGATGGCTATGCAGGTGCTGACAACCGGTATCAAATTCCATTAAAAGTCATTAACGAATTTGCATGGCACCAAGTTTTTGCACGTCAATTATTTATTCGCCCTACTATAGATCAACAGGAACCTTCGCAAAAAGAGTTCACAATAATATCAGCTCCCTCTTTTAAAGCCGATCCTATAACTGATGGAACAAACTCAGAAGCATTTGTCATCATTTCTTTTGAAGAGCGTGTTGTTTTAATTGGCGGAACGGAATATGCAGGTGAAATGAAAAAATCCATCTTCTCCGTTATGAATTTCATACTTCCTGAGCAAGATGTACTTTCGATGCATTGCTCTGCAAATACAGGCAGAGAGGGAGACGTCGCCTTATTCTTCGGTCTTTCCGGAACAGGCAAGACAACGTTATCAGCTGATCCACTTCGTTCATTAATAGGAGATGATGAGCATGGCTGGTCAAGTAATGGCGTATTTAATATCGAGGGGGGTTGTTACGCTAAATGTGTAAACCTTTCTAAAGAAAAGGAGCCACAAATCTGGAACGCTATTCGATTTGGAACAGTTCTTGAAAACGTAGCTGTTGATGATGAAACAGGCAATGCAAACTACGATGATACATCGTTAACCGAAAATACCCGAGCGGCATATCCGATTGATGCAATACCTAATGCTTTAGTTCCAAGTGTTGCAGGACATCCAAAAACAATCATTTTCCTAACAGCAGATGCTTTTGGTGTTTTGCCTCCAATTAGTAAGTTAACAAAGGAACAGGCAATGTATCATTTCTTATCTGGATACACTAGTAAACTTGCTGGAACAGAACGTGGTGTAACTTCTCCAGAAGCTACTTTTTCCACTTGCTTTGGGGCACCTTTTCTTCCATTGCCAGCGGTTCGTTACGCTGAAATGTTAGGAGAAAAGATTGACCTGCATGATGTTAATGTCTACCTTGTTAATACTGGCTGGTCCGGTGGAGAATACGGAATCGGAAAACGGATGAATCTTAAATATACTCGCGCCATGGTTCAGGCTGCCTTATCTGGCGAATTACGTTCTGCAGAGACAATTACAGATTCTATTTTTGGATTACACATTCCTATTCATTGTCCTGGAGTACCTGACTCGGTTCTCAAACCTCGTGATACATGGGAAGATAAAGAAGCCTACGATCAGAAGGCAAAAGAATTAGCCACTAATTTCAAGAAGAACTTTGAAAAGTTCAATTCTATTAGCAGCAGAATTAAGAAAGCTGGTCCTAAATAGGATAAGAAACCAGGGGTGTCTCAAAAGGTCAAACATAGACCTTCTGAGACACCCCCTTGTCCAATTTTCCTTCTGTAAAAAAGCCTCATTTATTCGGGCTTGTTTCTGAAAGTAGATAATCAATTAACGCCTCTTGCTCTTCTTTAGTAAAACCAGACGTTCTATCTACCCAATACTCATGACCAATCCCTTCCACATGTACATCCTTTAATTGTGGTACAGACTGATTTGCTTTTATAACTTTTTGGCGTAACTCCTTGTCGACCATTGCTTTTAAACTGTTGTATGGATCCGGCAGTTTTCCTTTCATAATTGTACCCGGCACGCCAATTTCACTTTCTTCATCCACCCCAACAGCAACCCCGCCATCGTGTAAATAAGGTGCTGAGTAAGCTAACCCAATTAAGCTTTTTACTTTATAACCACCGTTAGTCCCTATGTTAAATGCTAACCTTCTTTGCTCAGGATCGATATGATCTGTAGGTACTTTAAGTACGGTAGGATTTTTAGGAAGGGGTGTAGGAGTATTTGGTGCGTACATATACGACTCTCCTAGTTCTTTCCCAACGTTTTTCAAAGATCTAGCTCTTGTAGGCTCTGTTTTTATTACGTCTACGGGAATAATTTTATGATTTGTAAACGTTCTTCCAGCATGACAACTTATACAACCAGCTCTTGTAAACACCTCTCCTCCAGCTGCTTTTGTCTCTTCGCTTACCTTTCGCATATACGTAGGTGGTGCTAGCGTATTCTGGTAAGCAGAAAGAGCATTATTTTCTTTCCCTACTTCTGTACCAATTGTGCTAACAATGGTTGCATTAGGTGTAACCATTGAAAGTTTAGGAAACGTAGGAAGTATTACTCCTTCGTTTACCCCTGGAATATCCGGAGTATCGTCAACAGACCGAAAAAAGTCTGACGGCTTTTCATTAGATGAAACATCATAGCGATACTTTTTACTTGCTGCATTTTGTAAAATTGTCGCCATATAAACTTCCTTATCAATACCAAATAAAATATCGCTATGTTCTGAGAAGGACAACGAGTCTGAATTAAACGAATGTACTTCGTTATTAAACGTACTTAGGCCTTTGAAAGGTCCGAACAACGAAAAGCCATTCCACCCATATGGATGTGCACCAAATGTAAACGCATCTGGTGTCTGGGTTGGATTTGCAACAAAGTCTGGTGTCGTATCAAAATTCCCTTTCGGCCACTTATTAAATGTCTCATCGACCGCATTCTCCAATGCAATAGGGTCTGGTAGGGCTTCTTCCTCCCCTTTTGAATTTTTGATTGTTCGGTTTGTATCACGTATATAATCCCTTATCGATTCAATATCTGCTGTTGGGAAAAAAGCAGCTGAATTGGTCGCTAACGCAGTAATAAGACCACTGTCAAAATCTAAATTGGGAACCCCTTCCATCACTTTCCCTGTTTCTAGATCTACTGTGGCATGACAAGCTGCGCAGCTTAGCCCAGCTCTCACTCTCCCATCAGAGTATGAAATTGGAATTCCCAAAGGTGTTAGAGCTCCTTTTGCAACATCTAAGCCTGTGTCAATTTTATCTCCTTTCTTCCACGATTTGTCCCCAATCGTCACATCTTCAGAGAGCTCTACACGAAGATTCGTTGTTGCTTCTCCTTTTAGTGCGATGATGGCCTTCATAATATTTGGTATCCCCATTGGGCCATCAATAAAACCAAGGATATCTGTTAAAAATATTTCATTTCCGAACGTTTCTGTATAAAACAATTCTTTGCCTAATTTGATCAACTCATCATCAACATGAACTGCACCATGTTCAGGTGATAATTTTTTTTGTCGCTGATCTTTCGAAAGGGACATAACTTCTTCTGGACTAATAAATGCACCCATTACATCATAAGTAACTTTTTCACCAAATTCAGTCTTATAGTCATTTAAGATCTTATCTTCACTTGGAACATAGCCATATTCAAATTCAACAAAAGATAGGATAACTGCAAAAATTGCTACAAATGAACTGACCAAAAAAAGTACTCTCCAACTCTTCACTTCATTCGTGCTCCTTTTTTCCATATTCGTATTTACCTTTTGCGTTTTAGTCAGATTCATACTCTAAATGCAAAGACTCTTAATAGATTTGCGTACAACAGGAGCTAGCATAACGGTGAAAGAATTTTATACATCTTAAGCTGAAAAACGCTTTACATTACGCTTCACCACATCATAATAGCTTCTTATAAGACGTGAAAATATTTCATCCCATGATTGCGTCAAGGCGAATTGCCGTGCATTGTTTGCAAAACGGTACCGCTTATCGTTATCATCTAATAACAGTGCCGTGTACGCTGAAAAACCTTTCACATTTCTAGCCTCACATAAAAAACCATTCTCACCATGGTTAATTAAATGCTGCACTCCTCCTGCATTGGCTCCAACAACTGGTAAGCCAGAAGCCATCGCTTCTAACACAACATTTCCAAAAGTCTCGGTAGATGAAGGAAATAAAAAAAGATCACTAGAAGCATAAATCTTCGCGAGCTCTTCTCCTTCTAAAAAACCTGTGAATGTTATTTGCTCATTGTTATGTTCTGATAATAATTTAAGTTGTGGCCCATCTCCAACAATTAAAAAATGGGTATCTTGTCTTAGATGTAGAGGAAGAGTCTCATACGTATTTAAGGCAATATCGATTTCCTTTTCAGGTGCAATTCGACCTACATACAAGAGAATCTTTCTTTGTTTAATTTGATATTTTCGTCTGATTTCATCAGTTTTCTTGATCGGGGTATAATAGGAATGATCAATTCCTCTTCCCCATATTTCCAACTCATCATGAAATGAGATATTAGTAAGCTTTTCTTTTGTGCTTTGTGAGGGAACATAGATTTTTTCAACAGAGCGGTGAAACCAAAACATATATTTCCAAAACCATTTTTGAAGAAATGGCACATGATAATATTTTAAGTAATCATCAAAATGAGTGTGATACGAAGCAACCACAGGAATATGATGTTTTTTTCCATAATGGAGACCATATAACCCTAAGTTTAGCGGGGTAGCGATATGAATAAGGGATGGTTTAAATTCCTCTAAGGATTGTTTCATTTGAACGGGATTAGGAAGAGCTATTCTACACTCTGGGTATAAAAGGAACGGAAGACTGGCAAACCGTTGAATGTGAGGAACTTCAGGAACTGTTGTTTTGCTTTCAGGTGCAAACACCTTATATTCAATCTTGCTCCTTTCTAAGTAGTTTGCTAACCTTTGTAAGGTTTTAGCAACACCATTAATTTCAGGTGTATACGTATCAGTGAAAATCGCAATGCGTATATCCATGCTCTCTCCCCCTGTAGTAAAAGATTCTCGTTACTTCCACTTTACTCCATGAAGAAGAATAATTTTACAAAGATACTGTAAAGTTATCATGAATTTCCAAGCAAAAAACTCAACATTTTTCTAACAATCACTTAAAAAAATGCTATTATAATAAAATATGTTAACTAGATCTTTTCTAATGGAGTTGTTCATATGAATCGAATAGTCGACTGGCTATCTACAAACGATGATAAAGTATTTCTAGTCGTGAATAAACAATGGCGGTGCAAACCTCTCGACCTTATCTTACCGAGAATCACTCATCTTGGTGGTGCAACTTTTACATTATCTATGCTACTTACAATGATTTTCATTTTTTCGAACGATGTACGTTATTGGGCCATTGATGGATTAATTTCATTAACAATAAGCTTCATTGCTGTCCAAATAATTAAAAAATCCTTTGGCCGAAAGCGTCCATATTTAAAATTACCAGATGTAAACACCGTTGCGAATCCACTTAAAGATTTCTCATTCCCATCAGGTCATACAACAGCTGCCTTTTCTATTGCAGTTGTTTTCGCTCTTCACTCTCCCATCCTTACCTTTACTGTCGTGCCATTGGCAATGATTGTAGCTATATCACGAATGTATATAGGACTGCATTATCCCACAGACTGTCTTATAGGTGCATTCCTTGGAACAATTAGCTCTATACTTGCTGTTTATTTTATCTATGTTTAAGAAAGACGGTAGGTCCGTCTTTCTCCTTCCTACTCTTAAGACGTATAGGACAGGATATGACAGTAAAGCTCCTCTGTTCTTTCCTCAGTAACTAAATGCCCTGTTTTTTCATAAGTGATTAAATCTGCATTTGGTAAGTCTTTGACTAACCGTTTCCCAACAGACAATGGAACGACTTGATCCTCTTCTCCCCATATTAATAAAGTAGGGATGTTTATTTCACTTAGTTGCTTACTCGACAAATCTCCCTCACGATACCGTAAAAGTCGCATTAAAGAAATATAAAAACCTTTCTCACTTAAAGGCCTTGCAAATTCTTGCATCATTTCTTCATTTATGAATGTTCGGTTATAAAAGACATTCTCTAAACTTTTCTTTACATCTTTTCTTCGAATGTAATATTCTACAAAAAATCGAAAAAAGGGAATATATGAACAATAAATTAACGGTTTTTTAGCACGTTTTAAATAACCAGAACTACATATTAAAATTAACTTTGATATTTTGGAAGGGACTTTCTTTGCCGTGTATAAAGCAATTTGCCCCCCCATTGAATGACCAACAATCGTAACACGTTCAAGATTGAAGTACTTTATGCATTCAGCAATTACGATCGCATAGTTTTCAAAAGAATAGATAAACGTTTTTGATTTTTCACTTCGCCCAAACCCAGGTAAGTCTAAGGCAACAATTGAAAAATTCTCCTTTAAAAGCGGGATAAGACGATGAAAAGTATAGGTTGATGAAGCAAAGCCATGAATGAGGAGAATTGGCGGCTTTTCATTTACTAAATACTCACAATAAACTTTGACGCCTGCAATGAAAATCGTTTCCCTTTTCACTTTGTCCATTGTCTACAACAACTCCAATAGTGTTTTAAAGGTATTATTTGTAAGAATCACTTTAATCATTCTTAGATTTCAGTTAATTGCAAAAGCTTTTTTTCATCCACATTGCTGCCTCAGATAGGATCTGTCGTTGGCTCGATGCTGGAAAATGATGATGAAAAACAGGATAATACCATGTCTCTATGTTCACATCCGAAGAATGACAAGCATATTCAAGACGATACGCATGTTCAATTGACACATGCTCATCTTTTTCACCATGAATCACTAACACGTTCCCTCTAATGTTTTTTATTTCTCCAAGTGGTGTCCGCCACTCATACCTGTCTGGATATTTACTCGGTGTACCACCGATGACCCGTTTCATCATTCTCCGTAAATCGATTCTTTCCTCATACGTGAGTACCATATCAGAAACACCATTCCAACATACAACCGATGTCGTCTCTGGTCGTTTGATCGCAGTTAACAACGCCATCACTCCCCCTCTAGAAAACCCAAGTATATGCAGAGAGCTAGAGTCAACCTGGATCATGTTTTTCATTAAATCAAAAGCCGCAAAGGCATCCTCTCGATCTTCCCCACAAAAGTCCTCTTGCCCTTCCCCTCCTTTATTTCCACGATAAAATGGCGCAACTACTACCATTCCTTCTGCCGCCCATTGAATGACTCGTTGAATCCGAACCATCCCCACTGTTTTGATCCCTCCGCGTAAGTATAATAACCCTGGGAATCGCTCACCCCATGTTGGTATTGCTAAATAGCCCTTTACTTTCAATCCGGAACTAAGATAAGTAATTTCAAATAATTTAATTTTAGGGTGCGGAGACGGGATACGTACCTTATCAATTAGGTTCATGTATGAATTCCTTTCTACTTCAGTATTGACTCGAGAAAAACGTCGAAGTGACAAATTGTTGTTATTGTAAAGAAATGTGACAAAAAAAATAAAATTGGGCAAACACACATTTTCCAGTACTCACATAGACTATCACAATTAGTATTTCATTTTAAGGAGATGACTGTCATGAAAGTCATAAAAAAAGCTGCTCTATTGCTCTTATCTCTTGTACTTTTCATTTCAATTTCTGCTTGTTCTTTCGGGGGAAGCAAAGATACAATCCGTGTTTCAGAGGTGACTAGATCCATCTTCTATGCCCCACTGTATGTGGCAATATCCCAAGGTTTTTTTGAGGATGAGGGAATAAACCTTGAACTGACGACAACTTGGGGCGGAGACAACACGATGACTTCTTTGTTATCCGGTGGAGCCGATATCGCTCTAGTAGGGGCTGAGACTTCCATTTACGTCTATGCTCAAGGTGCAACTGACCCAGCGATAAACTTCGCTCAACTAACACAGGCTGATGGAACGTTCCTTGTATCGCGTGAAAAACTAGATTCTTTTGATTGGGATGACCTAAAAGGAAGCACTTTCCTTGGTCAAAGAACGGGTGGCATGCCTCAAATGGTTGGGGAGCATGTGTTAAGGAAACACGGCATTGATCCTCGTAATGACCTGAACCTTATTCAAAACATTGACTTTGGTAACATTCCAAGTGCGTTCGCCTCTGGAACTGGTGATTTCGTTCAATTGTTTGAGCCACAAGCAACCTTATTTGAAAATGAAGGAATCGGTCACATTGTGGCATCATTTGGAACTGAATCAGGAAGTGTTCCCTATACTGTTTTTATGGCGAAACAAAGCTACATGGGATCTGAAGTTGATAAGCTCGAAGCATTCACTCGCGCACTTTACAAAGCACAACAGTGGGTAGGTGAACAACCAGTAGAAGTGGTTGCCGAAGCGATTGTAGACTTTTTTGAAGATACAGATGTAGAGCTTGTTGCTCAAGTTGTAGATCGTTACCGCTCACAAGGATCTTACGCTACTTCCCCACTCGTCCAACCACAGGCTTGGGACAATTTACAGCTAATTATGGATGAAGCGGGTGAGCTTCCACAACAAGTTGACTATACCGAATTAGTCGATACAACAATCGCAGAAAGTGTAACAAATTAGGGGGTGGTCTAGGTGGCGACTTTGCAATTGCAAGACGTTTCCTTAGGTTATTTAACAAAGCGCGAGGCGACGTTAGCACTGGAATCAATAACTTTTTCAGTAGAGGATGGAGAGTTTCTTTCTATCCTCGGCCCAAGCGGCTGCGGCAAAACGACTTTGCTTTCCATTATTGCAGGACTTCTCACCCCAACAACTGGTCAAGTCACTTTGGGACATAAACCTATTAATGCTACTAGCAATATTGGTTACATGCTTCAACAAGACTACCTCTTTCCTTGGCGTACGATTGAAGACAATATTACATTAGGGCTAAAAATAAAAGGTGTCTATTCTGATTCAACCAAGATGACCGCATTGAATTGGTTAACTCAGCTCGGCCTTGCCGATAAAAAGGATTTATTTCCTAATCAACTGTCAGGTGGAATGAGGCAACGAGTAGCACTCGTTCGGATGCTCGCAACCAATCCAGCTATGATGCTCTTAGATGAGCCTTTTTCAGCACTTGATTATCAAACGAAACTAAAGCTAGAGGATTTAGTATTTCAAACATTAAAAAAAGAGAAAAAAACGGCCATTTTAGTGACACATGATATTGCCGAAGCCATTGCTATGTCAGACCGAGTTATCTTACTATCACCAAGACCCGGCCGCATTCATCGTATCTTCAACATTCCAAATGACATCGCTTGTGTCTTGCCATTTCAAGCAAGGCAGCATAAGGATTTTAACGATCAATTTCAATTGATATGGAAGGAGATGGAGAGCCTTGCATCAACATCTTGATTCCTTACACAAAAAATACCTTGCCTCCCTGAAAAGGGAAAATAGGCAAGTACTTGTAGTCCAACTTGGAATCCTCATCTCATTTTTTGTTTTTTGGGAAGTTGCAGCAAGACAACGTTGGATAGACCCTTTGCTGTTTAGTATGCCATCACGAATTTGGAACTTACTTGTATCTAGAGTCAGTGATGGCTCATTGTTTACTCATGCTTCTGTAACGATGTTTGAAACATTATTTGGTTTTATGCTTGGCACAGGGATTGGTACATTACTCGCCGCCATCTTATGGTGGTCTAGATTCATATCAAAAGTACTCGACCCTTATTTAGTCGTTTTAAATTCTATGCCCAAAGTCGCATTAGGGCCGATTTTAATAGTAGGGCTCGGCCCTGGTTTTACGTCGATCATCGCAATGGGAGCACTCGTCTCCGTCGTCATTACAACGATGGTCGTCTTTACAGCCTTTCGTGAAGTCGATTCAAATTATCTAAAGGTAATGAATACATTTGGCGCATCCAAAAAACAAACGTTTCGATACGTTATTTTTCCAGCTTCTCTTCCCACCATTATCTCAACATTAAAAGTAAACGTAGGCCTAGCTTGGGTCGGTGTTATCGTTGGAGAATTTTTAGTATCTAAACAGGGACTAGGTTATTTAATTATTTACGGCTTCCAAGTATTCAACTTTACACTCGTCCTCATGAGCCTCCTCACCATCGCTATCCTCGCAACCATTATGTACAAAATCGTCGAAGCCCTCGAACAAAAATTACTGAAACAATATTAGAGGATATGCAAAAAGGTGGGTTTCCTTTTTGCATATCCTCTAAGCAATGAGCAGAGCCGCCGTCATCTTTTAAGCCTTTTGAGCGCTCTTCTCAAAAGGCGCACGGCGAGTGAAGCCATTGCCATTATGTTCACTCTCTTTTGGCAAAAAAGCGATTTTCCTTTGCATATCCTCTAAAAGGCGGGTTTCCTTTTTGCATATCCTCTAAGCAATGTGCGGAACCGCCGTTATCTCTTAAGCCTTTTGAGCGATCTTCTCAAAAGGCGCACGGCGAGTGAAGCCATTGCCACTGGATTCGCTCTCTTTTCGCAAAAAGGCGATTTTCCTTTTTGCTGCTGCTCTAAGCAATGTGCGGAGCCACCGTAATCTTTTAAGCCTTTTGAGCGCCCTTCTCAAAAGGCGCACGACGAGTGAAGCCATTGCCACTATGTTTGCTCTCTTTTCGCAAAAAAGCGATTATCCTTTGCATATCCTCTAAATTAATTGCAGTTTGTTTATTTGCTCCATTGTATACGTAAGAACTTGATCTTTCATTATAAAGCTAAACTCTGATTGTGAAGAAAGCTCTGCTGGTAACTCTTCTAATAATACTGGACCATTCGTTTCGTAGTAGTAGGTTTTCTTTGCGACGTTTGAAATTGTAGCAAAAAATATCGTTTTATACATAATGCTTTGCCCACATTTAACCTCATACTGTCCAATAAAATGTAAAGCTTCTATCTCTGCGCCCGTCTCTTCTCGAACTTCTCTTTTTGCTGCGTCAACAAGGGTTTCCCCTTTTTCTACTTTGCCCCCTGGAAATTCAAGGCCCCTCATTTTATGCCTCGTTAATAACCAACTACCATTGTAACGACAGACTACCCATATATGCTTTGCATTCTTCACAAAACCTGGCTCCTCAAACGTAAGTCTGACTTGACAATCATTTTGATCCTGAAATTGATACATACACTCGCCTCATTTTGTCATTCTTACCCTAAGTATACAGATGTAAAAAGCGAAGGGAAACTATGAAAAAGACAAAAACAATTTTTGTCGATAAATGAAACGCACTAATTTCGAACCTTTTAAGGCAGCAGAAAAAGGAAATTGAACTTTTTCTGCTGCCTTTTTATCCCCATGTCGGTTTGACAGGATCTTCTGGTTTAATCATTAACAAAACAATAAGCACTGTTACAACACATAAGACTGTGTTAGACAAGAACATCAAGGAATGGGACGTTTTCATCAATACAGCGAAAACCGGCGGCCCAAGAGCCACACCAGCGAAACGCATGCTACTATAAAGTGATGAAATTGTTCCTCTTTGTTTCATTTCAATCCCTTCTGTTACTAATGCGTCCAGACATGGTAGAGCAATTCCGATTCCTACACCACTTGCGAAAAGACACGTTAATAATAAATAAATGTCTTTGGAGAAAGAGACCGTGAAAATAGCAAGAGTCAATATGACGAGACCTGCAACGGTATACCATTTCATTTTTTGTTTATCTTGCCCAATCACCTTTCCCGTTGCAAATGAAGAGAAACATAACGCTGCTAACGGAATAGCTAAGATAATCCCTTTTTTAATGCCATCTATTTGAAACTCCTCTTCAAGCATTGTAGATAAATAAAAAAGAACACCAAAAATAACAAACATCAATATGCCCCCAATGGCAAATACAGCGTAGAGCCACCGTCCTTCACGCTTAAAAATGACTTTTGTTGTCTTGACAAAAGCCTTAAATCCGACAGCTTTTCCACTCATTGGAGGGACTTTTACTAGAAATAACATGGATAATATCGATATAAAACATAATACAGGAATGGAAAGAAGAGGCATGTACCAAACAATTAGCGCTAATGCAGCACCCAATATCGGACTTAACACTTTTCCTAATGTATTGGCTGTCTCAATCATTCCTAAGCCTTTACTTACATCTTTTTGATTTGTATACATATCACCAACTAATGGCAACACAATCGGCATTGCTCCAGCTGCTCCAATGCCTTGCAAGAAACGACCAAAAATCAACATACCGTATGGATTTTCCATTTGCCAACCTGCAAAACCTGAAATAAATCCCCCTACCCCTGCAATAATTAGACTAGGAATGATGACCTTTTTCCTTCCAATGTGATCTGATATATATCCTGCAATTGGGATACAAAGGATTGCCACAATGGAGTAGACCGTGATGAGCATACTTACTTGGAATGAACTAATTCCAAGCTCTTTCTCGATTTGAGGTAACACTGGAATAAGCATTGAATTCCCCAATGTCATAACGAGTGGTATAGACGAAATCGAGAAAATAGCCCATTTATCTTTTTCTTGCATCGCGAGGCTCCCCCGTTCCTAACTCAAAATAATTACCTTGTTAGTATTAGGAAGAGTGCATGTTCTATACACGTTAAACTTTACATAAGCAAGGAAGAAAAAGACTGTAACAAAGGAACAAAAAAACACCCATTCAATTGAATAGATGCTTTTCATTATTGTAAGTTATAGTCTCCACTTTCTTTAATGGAGCGATAAATAGTATTTAATGCACTTTGAGGGTGCGCAGCTAAATTTTCCATTTTGTTATGGAATTCTGCTAGCAATTGTTCTTCTGAGTAACCTTCGTTAACTAAATCTTTTAAGACATCTTCAATAATTACATCTCTTTTTAACGCAAGTTTTGCCTCTAATAATACACTAATATTATTTGACAATTCAGTAATCGTTTGAACATTTGTAATCATAGCAGCTGGGTGATTGTCCTTACTTGTAATGATCACATCTACAAGAATATGGCCTTTTTTTTCCTTTACTTTTTTAAAATAATCAGTATATTCCTTACTAATCACGGCTTCAATATACCATGTTTGATTCTTGTTTTCCATATTCACAATTAGTCCGTCTTGAATGGGAATTAATTTTTGATCAACACATTCACCGTTACCTTCAAGCAAGCTAAGCGAATAAAGTTTGAATGTTTTCAAAAGCATTTCCCTCCTTTTACTCTAATTAAATCATAAATCTTTCAAATTCCAAAATGAGGGGGACTTTCTTTTCAAGGAGCACCGAAAAAGCTTTGCTTCCTACTTCAGTGCCCTTTAAAAATCCCCCTTGACGCTTATTTATGAACTTTTCATCCTTTGAAAGCACAGCTCATATTGTTTTTCTAGAATCCACTTAATGAGTTCCACCTCTTCACTAGTAAGGTCTCTCCTCAGCTTACATTTACAATCGTCGATAAGTTCTTGGTAAAGATTTTCTTGTAACATATAGTAAATGTCTCCTTTGTCGATTTTTCTCAACTGCTCGATGGTGTCACTCTGACAATTTATGCGTACAAACCCGAAATATGTTAGCTTTTCCCTATTTACAACAAAGCTTCACACAAAAATTTTCGACTTTTTGCTTATAATCATTCTTTTTTTTCGCCCTTTGATTTCTTCACGCAACAATTCAATAAAATCTTCTTCTAACTCCAAACGAATCGCACGTTCATACGCTTCTAATAAAACTCGATATTCTAACCTTTCCATCCCTTTCACCGCACTTATAAAAAATTGTTATTTAAAACCCGCGCTTATCATAGGCTTCCTTCATTTGATCTAGACCTTGTTTTAACGTTTCTCTTGGACAAGCTAAATTGATTCGTTCAAAATCTTTTCCTTCATCACCAAAAATTGGACCATGATTTAAAGCAACATTCGCTTCTTCAACGAGCCATTTTTTCCGCTCCAAAGCTGATAATGGTAGATTTGAGCATTCTAACCACAGTAAGTATGTACCTTCTGAATCCATTACTCGTAATTTAGGCATATTCAAAGAGATATACTTTCGGACAAAATCATAGTTATCTTGCACATAGTCCATTAACTGTTCTAACCACTTTTCCCCATGTGTATATGCCGCTTCAGTTGCCACTTCTGCAAATGAATTAACAGAATTTGCAAATGAGTTAGCTAAGTGGTTAGCTAATTTGCGACGTAATTCTTCATTCTCAACTACTACATACGAAGTTTGTATCCCAGCTAAATTAAAAGTTTTACTTGGGGCTAAACAAGTGAACGTACGCTCTGAAGCATCTTTACTAATCGATGCAAATGGAATATGCTTTTGGCCTTTAAATAGTAAGTCAGCATGGATTTCATCTGAGACAACAAGCAAATTATGCTTTTCACATATCGCGGCGAGCTTTTCTAATTCATCACGCTTCCAAACACGCCCAACTGGATTATGAGGATGACAAAGAACAAGCATTTTGGTATTATCCGTAATCACTGACTCTAATTGATTGAAATCGATATCATAGTGATCTCCGTCAAACGAGAGTGGATTTTTGATTAACTCACGATTATTTTTTTTCACAACATCATAAAACGGGTAGTAAACGGGGGTTTGGATAATAACACCTTCACCAGGTTCAGTGAATGCTTGAATAATGTAACTAATCGTTGGCACAATGCCTGATGTATATATAAGTGAGTCCGCTTCAACCGACCAACTATATCTTCTCTTTAACCAACCTTGAACGGCTTGATCGACCGTTTTTGAATGAGCAGGATATCCAAAAATACCATGTTCAACTGTAGCATGTAATGCATCTAATACTTCTTTTGGTGCACGAAAATCCATATCTGCTACCCACATCGGCAAAAGGTCTTCCTTACCAAAACGTTGCTTAGTCATATCCCACTTCATTGAGTTCGTACCACGACGTTCAACTATTTCATCGAATTGCTTACTCATAACTTACACTTCCTCCCTATTGAAACACATACCTCCATTAAATATTTTTTCTGTCTTTAGGTCAATATTTACTATTCAACGAAGAATAATTAATTCCTTTTTAAATTTATATTTTTTCAAATTTTTATTTAATATTTTGTAGTTCAACAATGATAAAAAAGAGTGGTTATTTTGGAAAATACATTCAGTGATAAAGTCTAATTCCAAACAGACATTCACCCTCTCTTATGATAAGATGGAAAAAGCAAAAAAGTACGTATTTATTAAAGGATAGGTGTTTGGAATGAGTGTGTTAACCGTTAAAAACTTAAGCCATGGATTTGGCGATCGTGCGATTTTTCATGACGTGTCCTTCCGTTTACTTAAAGGAGAGCACATTGGTTTAATTGGAGCCAATGGTGAAGGAAAATCGACGTTTATGAATATTATTACCGGTAAGCTAATGCCTGATGCAGGAAAAGTAGAGTGGTCGAAAAAGGTTCGTGTCGGCTATTTAGACCAGCATTCTGTTTTAGAGCGCGGGATGACGATGCGCGATGTGTTAAAAAGCGCGTTTCAATATATGTTTGACATGGAAACGGAAATGAATGAAATGTATGACAAAATGGGAGAAGCTACTCCTGAACAACTTGAGAAGATGCTTGAAGAAGTTGGAATTATTCAAGATACATTAACAAACAATGATTTCTATACAATTGATGCGAAGGTAGAAGAAATTGCTAGAGGACTTGGTCTTGATGATGTTGGATTAGACCGTGATGTTACAGACCTTAGTGGAGGTCAGCGAACAAAGGTATTACTTGCGAAACTTCTACTCGAGAAACCTGATATCCTGCTATTGGATGAGCCTACAAACTATTTAGATGAACAGCATATTGAATGGTTAAAGCGCTACTTACAAGAGTACGAAAATGCGTTTATCTTGATTTCACATGACATTCCATTTTTAAACAGCGTGATCAACTTGATTTATCATATGGAAAATCAAGAGCTTAATCGATATGTAGGGGATTACGAGCATTTTAAAGAAGTACATGAAATGAAGAAACAGCAGCTTGAGGCAGCTTATAAGAGACAACAGCAAGAAGTTGCTCAATTAAAAGACTTTGTTGCTAGGAACAAAGCACGTGTGTCGACACGTAATATGGCGATGTCTCGTCAAAAGAAACTAGATAAGATGGATATGATTGAACTTACTCAAGAAAAGCCAAAGCCACAGTTTAACTTCAAAGAAGCAAGAACGACAAGCAAGCTGATCTTTGAAACGAAGGATCTTGTCATCGGCTATGATGAGCCGCTTTCACGTCCTCTTAACCTTCGAATGGAACGTGGACAAAAGGTTGCTCTTGTTGGTGCAAACGGAATAGGAAAAACAACGTTACTAAAGAGCATCCTAGGATTAATTAAACCAGTAGATGGCACAGTTGAGCGTGGAGATTATCAAGAGATCGGTTATTTTGAACAAGAAGCAAAAGATCCTGATAAAACATGTATTGACGAGGTATGGCAGGATTTCCCTTCATTCACACAAGCTGAGGTACGTGCAGCCCTTGCTAAGTGTGGATTAACGACAAAGCATATAGAGAGTAAGATTGTCGTTTTAAGTGGTGGCGAAAAAGCCAAGGTCCGTCTTTGTAAATTAATTAATCGTGAAACAAATATCCTTGTTCTCGATGAGCCGACAAATCACTTAGACGTTGACGCAAAAGAAGAGTTAAAACGAGCGCTGCAAGCATACAAAGGAAGCATTTTGCTAATTAGTCACGAACCAGAGTTCTATCAAGACGTTGCTACAGACGTCTGGAACTGCGAATCATGGACAACAAAATTAGTATAGTATAAGAGTATAAGGGTCAGACCCCTCTTTAGTGCAGTAAAGAGGGGTCTGACCCCTCCTTGTCCCGTATGGAATTACGAGGAAGAGTAATGGAGCAGAAAATGGATCCTCAGTACCTTAACCAATTATCTAAGGACTATGAAACACACAATGTCAAACTGAGCTTCTCTCTACCCTAATACACCTATTATTGACATTAACGGTGATGAGGTAAACTTTATCAAAAAGGCGCAAGACTTAGATGGCATACTTATAAAAAGATCAAGCACTGCAAAAAGGAGCGACTTGTTTTGAACCTACGCGCTAAATATAACATTCCTGAAAACGCCATAATAACAATTGCAGGTACCGTTGGTGTTGGAAAATCAACAATGACAACATCACTTGCAAAAGCTCTTGGCTTCAACACTTCTTTTGAAAATGTTGATCAAAATCCATACTTAGACAAATTTTATGCTGATTTTGAACGGTGGAGTTTTCATTTACAAATTTATTTTCTTGCCGAACGATTTAAAGAACAAAAGAGGATGTTTGAGCAAGGTGGCGGTTTTATTCAAGACCGTTCCATTTATGAGGATACAGGCATTTTTGCTAAAATGCATTCAGATAAAGGTACAATGACAGACGTTGATTACGAAACGTATACGAGCCTTTTTAATGCGATGGTAATGACACCATATTTTCCTCATCCGGACGTGCTTATTTACCTTGAAGGTGACTTGAATAATATTGTTAGCCGTATTCAAGAACGCGGCCGCGAAATGGAACAAAAGACTCCACTTTCCTATTGGGAAGAAATGCATGTACGTTACGAGGAGTGGATTAACAACTTCACGTCTTGTCCAGTGTTACGTTTAAATATTAAAGAGTATGATTTATTAAACGATGAACAAGCTGTTGAATCAATTATAGAGCGAATTTCAAATGTGATAAATCCAAAAGTGACGATTTAATCTAAGAGAAGAGGATAACCGAGCTGTTAAGCTACCCGGTCATCCTCTTCTTTGTCTTCTTTTTTTTCTAAAAAATAATAAATACGTGGTAAATGCGAAAATCGTAAATATTCTTGGAGCAATGACCCTCCAACAAATGCGATCATTTGCCAATCAACGCCTTTTAACATAAGCACATCCCCCCATATCGAAATTTATGCCGATAAGAAGTTGTCTTATGATTTCTACATACTTTGTCTTGTTTTCGTTAGTTTATAAAAGTATTCTCCTGCCTTAATCAGTCCCCGCTGATGATCTAAGTCATCTATGCTATCTTCTGCATTATAATCTATTTCTTCATATGGGAGTTCAATAACATCTTGTGCTTCGGTTAGTCTTCCTTTTTTAAACAACCGGATAACTTCAATCAAATCTTCTCGTGCAAGGATCCTAACTTTTGTTGCTGCAGCAAGCTTTCTGCAAGGCTCGGAAACATCAATTGCAGATGTTATAACAATAGCTTGATTGGCATCATAATAGGCTTTTGCTGCATAAATTTCCTGAATAGCCTCTAAACCAATCTTCTCAGTAATACGCTTAGCTTGGACAACGGTTTGAGCCTCTAATCGATCCCGAAAAAGCAAATCCGCTCCAAAGTCCCGACTTTTCTTCGTTAAAAACGTCTCATCATACCCAAGAGCTACAAATAAGACATATAAATAATCTTCAAAATCATGACCAGACATTCGGTCAATATCTGTAATTGAAATCTTACTTACATCAAAGCGTTTCTTTTTTCGAAAATGCAAAAGAACCGCTATAACAATGATTGCAACGGTGAGCAATAAGAGAACACTAAATCCCGCCACACTGAGCCATGTTGGCACACTTTCATTCATACTCGTCCCAACTCCCTTCGTTCCTTATCTTAAGCGTTGGAAACCCAAAAAGCAAACACTTGTTTGTTAAAGGGTCAGACCCTTCTGCACACCTTTAACGCGGTGAATATATACAGAGGGGTCTGACCCCCCCTACTCCTAAAGAGCACTGAAAAAGGTCAAAACCGCACCTTTTTCAGTGCCCTACTCCAAAAGTTGTAGATTTTATCAGTCTTCTTCTCGATGTTGGTTGTTGCTTGTTTTCATAAAATGAGAGTAATCAAAGAACGAAGGGAGTTAAACAAATGTTTGATCAAATAAAACAAGTCATTATGATAACAGGTGCCACACGCGGCCTAGGCTATACTCTTGCTCAACACTTTGCCAAGCAAGGGGCTAATTTAGCAATTTGTGCTAGAGGGGAAAACGAAATTAAAACGGTTCAAAACGAATTGGAGAAATACGGGGCTGAAGTCGTTGCACTTTCTGCAGATGTTTCTAATCCTAATGATGTTGAGCGATTTATCTCAGTAACAGAAAATTATTTTGGTCACATCGATACACTAATTAACAACGCATCGATCTTTGGGCCTGGCCCCCTTTATTTAGCCGATTATCCTGATCTAGCTCTTAAAAATGTGCTTGAAATTAATATTATGAACCCTTTCCTAATGACGAAACGTGTTTTACCTGGAATGCTTGCACGTCATAAAGGCAGTATTATTAACCTCACATCTGAAGTAGGCAAAACAGGATATGCCGAATGGGGAGCTTATTCTATCTCTAAATTTGCTGTAGAAGGTATGACTCAAATCTGGGCAGATGAATTAATTGATACAGGTGTTCGAATCAACCTTGTCGATCCAGGAGAAATGGATACTGCTATGCACAAAATTGCCGTACCAAATTGTGAATATGAGCTTGCTCAACCTAGTGACGTCATAGATGTATTTGATTACTTGGCATCAAGCGAATCTCAATTTGTTACCGGTCAACGGTTCGAAGCACAATCTTTTACAAGAAAGGGGGTATGAACATGACTTTAGCATCCTATCCATTCGTTGTTCCAGATCACCTACATGCGTTTTTGCCAGCTGAGATCCGTTCTAATAAAAGAGAAGCAGTAAAGCTGTTAGTTCAAAATCGCCAAGCAGGCAACGTACATCATGATACTTTCGAAAACCTTAGCAGTTATTTGAAAGAAGGTGATGTCCTAATTTTAAATAATAGTCGAACAATTCCAGCCGTCATTTTTACGACAGATCATATGGAAGTACGCCTTGCAAGGAAACGTTCTTCTGAAATTTGGGATGTTCTTTATCTTCATGAAATAGAAATTGGTGATACTCTAACCTTTACAAGTAACGTAAAAGCAACCGTTTTAGACAAGTGTAGTAAGACCCCCCTTATCTCTTTACGCTTTTCAATCGCAGGAAATGAATTTTATAATTATCTCTATACACACGGGACACCGATTCATTACGAATATTTACAGGATCACTGGCCACTGCAAGCCTTTCAAACGGTGTATAGCTCTGTACCAGGTTCGATCGAAATGCCTTCAGCTGGTCGCGCCCTCTCCTGGAAGATGCTTGCTGACCTACAAAAGAAAGGGGTCGAAATTGGCTTTGTTTATCTCCATACTGGTCTAAGCTATTTCGAAAACGACCATTGGCCAGATCCCATTTTCCAGCCAGAGCCATTTCATGTCCCGAAAGAAACAGTTGAACTCATTCATTTAGCCAAAAACAGAAATTCAAGGATTATCGCCGTTGGTACAACGGTTGTGAGAGCACTAGAAAGCGCCGTTGATACACAGCATATTCTTCAACCTACTACAGGAGAAACAACTCTTCATATCAAATTAAATTCCTCACTTTATGTTGTGGATGGTTTGTTAACAGGCTTCCACGAACCTGAAGCGAGTCACCTTGACATGCTTTCTGCTTTTATTGACCAAAAGAATTTACTGGCTGCTTACGAAGAGGCAATTAGACAAGGTTATTTGTGGCATGAGTTTGGTGATATGAACCTCCTTTTGCCAATGGAGAACTAAACATGGACATTCATCATATTGGTATCGTTGTTCCAGATATTAACGCTGCTAGAACGTTGTTAGCATCTGACTGGGAGGTAGAAGCAGAATTTTCGTTTATGGATGAAAACTTACTATTCTTAAATAAAGATTCTTTTATCATTGAACTCATTGAAGGGGATCCAACTACCTTTCCTTTTCACGTTGCCTACCAAGTCCCTAATTTAGAAAACCATATGCAAAACTGGATTCCACCACCTTCTTTTGAAGCGTGTGGACCATACGAATTAAAAAATGGATGGAAAACGATCTTCTATTCTAACGATTATTATTATGTTGAGTTTATTGAAAAAAAAGAACGGACTTAGAGGACCCCTCTTCTTCCGTTCTATCTTTTTTTTACGTTATGTTTCAGTGCAAAAACTGCCGCTTGCGTTCGATCGGCTAACTCGAGCTTGGCTAATATGTTAGACATATGTGTTTTGACCGTTTTTTCTGAAATGTAGAGCTCTTGTGCGATTTCTTTATTACTTCGCCCTTTTGTCACTTCTACTAAAACATCACGTTCCCGTCCCGTTAACCTCTGTAGACGCGCTTGTTCACTAGTGAAGTTTGGTGAAACACGAGTTAATACATGCTTAGTTACTTTTTCATGTAGTCTGCTTTCACCACAATACACAGCGCGAATAGTTTCTGCTAACTGCTCTGGTTCAATATCTTTTAATTGATAGCCGGAAGCTCCTGCTTCTAATGCTGGAATGACGTGATCTTGATCTGTAAAACTAGTTAACACTAGAACAATTGCACTCTCATCTAGCTCTTTTAGCTTCTTCGTACATTCCATTCCATCCATTTTCGGCATATCTAAATCCATAATCACCACATCTGGACGCTCTTTTTCAAATAATTCAATTGCCTCCATGCCGTTAGAAGCTTCTGCTACTACCTTTAAATCTTCCATTGACTCAAGGAAATAAACTAAGCCTCTTCTAACAACATGATGATCATCAACAATCATAATTCGTATAGTCATCTGATGATCCCCCTACTGATTTGAAATGACTACTGTAAGTGTCGTTCCTATATTCTCTTTACTCTCCCATGTGAACGTTCCTTTTAAGGCTTCAACTCGTTCTCTCATCCCATGAATGCCTATTGATCTACTGTGAATATACTCAGTTTCCTTCGTCCCACAACCATGATCTCTTATTTTCATCATTAACTCTTCTTTCGATGCCTCAATTTCTACAAAAGCTTCTAAAACACCACTATGCTTTTTGACATTGTTTAGTGCTTCCTGAGCAATTCGCCATAAACACTCTTCACTTGATTTAGATAGAGTAAGTATACCTTTCACATTTACGTGTACAGTTACCCCAAGTAAGCTTGCATAATGTTTAATAGCAGACGTCATTCCTTCTTGTAACTCTTCTGATCTTAACTGATAGATTAGTTGCTTTAATTCCTTCAACGCTTCTTGAGATAACACTTGTATTTGCCCAAGTGTTTCTTTTGTCTCTACTTCCTTTGTCCGTAATTGAGCTCCCTTTGCTGTTAGTGACAAGGAAAACAGCATTTGGTTTACTGAATCATGTAAATCTCGTGCTAACCGGTTACGTTCATCTAATCGTGCAAGTTCTTTTCTTTGTTCGTTCAATCGCTCCTTCTCAAAATACAAACAAAGATAATGAGTAAGCTGTTCTATAAGATAGTGATCGACCTCATCGAACACTTCATGAAAAATGGTTACCTTCAATCTTGTCTCACCAAAAATAGCTTTTTGAACGACCTTTTGTCTACGATTGCATTCTCCTACTTCAGTAAACTGTCCATTAAGACTTATAGAAATTCCCTTCCAGTTAAAAAGGCGTAAAATCATTGCAGCTAATTCAAAAGGTTCTTTATCTCCCTTTTGTATCATTGATAAACAAGTACCAAGTGTTGTTAGCAAATTTGACCGACGTTGCTCCTGTTCAAATAATTTAAAACGCTTTACAGTTGCTCCTACTTGATACGCTACAGTCTCAAGCAGATCTAATTCTTCTTCGGAAAAATGAGTCTTGCTTGGAGAAGCTACATTCATTAAGCCAAATGACTCTTCTCCAGCAAAAATAGGAATCGTAGCATGATGGCTAATTCCATTTGTCGCACCAAAATTTCCAACCTTCACACGCTCAAGACGTCTACATTCCATAATATTCACAGCCTTTTTTAGGTGGCCTGCTAAATATTTATCTTTGCACCAACAGCCACCATCACAAAGCGGTAAGTTTTCCTTGTACATTAGTCCCTCAGGTAAGCCATAAGAAGCAAACAGGGAGTGCTTCCCTTCTTCATGTATAAGAAAAATCCAACCACATTCCAGTTTTACTGCTTGAAGTAACCGTTCTAATACCGATTGCAGCATGTTTTTAAGGTCATTGCCTTCATTTAATGTCATTGAAATAATACGTAACGTTTCCCTAACATTCTTGGCCTGAACGAAATGGTTTTGTTGGTCCATCATCAACCCTCACTTAGACTTGTTCCTTTTATCGTACCGTACATTAAGAAAACAGAGAAGAGAAAATCGTCAACCATGACATATTAATCAAATCATTGGGTAGACTAGTGATGAAAAACGTCTAAAGGATGTGAATTCATGAAAAATCCTAAACGTAAAAAGCATAATTCACTTTTGCCTATCTATCTTTTTCTAACTACATATATTCTAGTTCATTTATATAATTACAGTTTTACGATATTTGGATTTGTACTAGCCGCAATCCTTTCCACATTAGGAATCACAAATCTTTTAAAAACATCGAAATGGATTTCTCGCCATCTATCTTCTGAGTTATTAAATATCGATGAGATACCTGATCGGGAATTTCAACAACTATTAGTCCCACTTTTTCAAAAGCAAGGCTACTCAGTCAGTAGAACGAAAGTGAACCGCAAAGCACAACCAGATCTAATTCTTCGAAAAAAAGGACTAAAAGCAATCGTCGTTGCTAAACGTCAAACGAATCAAGTAAGTGCAAATTTTGTTCACGATGTTCTTGCTTTAAAACCAAATTATCAAGCAAGACGAGTGATCATCGTAACAAATAGTCAGTTTACAAAATCAGCTAAACGTATTGCACGTGCAAATAAAATAACTCTCATCGATCGTGATTCACTAGATGCTATGCTTGATGCGTACTTAGAACAAAAAAAATCACACCGTTTTATCCAACGTGTCCGAACACTACTTATAAAAGATGAAGTAAAAAGAGAAGCACAAGAGTAATCTTCAATATAAGAAAATCGCTAGAAATAAAGCTCTAGCGATTTTCTTACTCGTTTCAATTCCAACTGGAAAATTTATTTACGGGGTATTTTTGCTTCACTACAACAACGCCTAGTCCTAATTCTGATTTTCAGAGTTAGGACTAGGCGTTGTCTATATCCGATTAACTGACGATATCATCAATTACGGCTAAATATTGTCGTGTTACATTTATATCTGAGTGCCCGGATAGTTGTGCAACAATAGAAAGATCGACGCCTTTACGAACTAAATCATAACAAAACGTATGGCGAAGCTTATGAGGATATACACCATACTCCTCTTTTAACATGTGCTGTACTGTACGCGCTGCAATTCGTTTCTGATAATTTGAAACAAAAAGTGCTTCATGCTCGTCATTTCTAGACGTAAGGTAATCGTGTAGCTTATGAACGAGCTCTTTTGATAAAGGAATAATTCGTTCATTTTCTTGTTCTAGATTTTTTACAACCATTTGACCTGTTTGGCTCTTATGATTTAATTTAATGTCGTCACGATTCAACATACACAGTTCAGAAACTCGTACCCCTGTATAAAGCAAGGCAAAAACAATCGCTTTGTTACGCTTACTTGAATCAGCTTTGGCTTTCTTAAGAAGGGTATTTATTTCTTCTTCCGTTAGAAAGTCTGGGGCAACATAATCGATTTTTGTTTTTGACCTTTTTATATTTTCAGTCATTTCTGGACGATTTTGCGACTTGGCAAAAGTATTTATTGTATTAAAAATTTTATTTATTGTTGAAACACTTCGTTTTTCTGTTTCTAAGAAGTCAATATACGATTGCACATCTTGCTGTGTAAGTTCATGTAGTTCCTTGTCCTGGGCCTCTAACCAACTAGAAAATGTATGGATCACACCACAATACGTTTTAATTGTATTTTCTGACCTTCCTTTTTGAGAGAGATAGACAGCAAAAGAATCTATGACGTCTTTTGTGGTTCCAGCGCATTTTTTATCCAAAATGAATTCCCCCTAACTACCACAACTATAAAAGGGATTTCAAAGTTTGTCAAGTTCTGCGCAAACAATTGGTTTAAATTGTTATATTTTATTAATTTTTTCATTTGAAAATGACACATAAATGCACTTCCCTTTTTCCTATGATATAGTTAAAAGGAGTTCTTACTAAGGAGGAATATTGTCGTGAGTAAAAAGTTAACAGCCTATATTGGGACTTATACAAAAGGGGATAGCAAAGGGATTTACCGTTTATCCATGGACGATACATCAGGTACGATAGATGATGTTCAAGTTGCTGCGGAACTAGAAAATCCAACATTTCTTACAGTTACTAGTGATCAAAAGTATTTGTATTCGGTTACGAAAGTGGAAGATCAAGGCGGTGTTGGAGCCTATTCGATTGAACCAGATGGACAATTATCGTTATTAAATTATAATGTAGCTGATGGGAGCCCTCCATGTCACGTTAGTTTAAATGATTCTAATAATTTTCTCTTCTCAGCCAATTACCATCAAGGTACAGGAATTGCGTATAAGCTAACCGATAACGGAGAGATTGCAGCAGTCACATCAACAGTTACACACGCGGGGAGTGGGCCACACGAAAGACAAGAAAAGCCTCATGCTCACTATGCTGGATTAACTCCTGACGAACATTATCTTTGTGTGGTAGATTTAGGGACAGATGAGATGGTTGTTTACTCTTTCGATAATGGTACATTGACGAAACACAGTGAACAAACTTTTAAACCAGGCACAGGTCCAAGACATATTCAATTTCATCCAAATGGAAAATTTGCTTACGTAAATGGTGAACTTAGTTCAGAAGTAATCGCTTTAAGCTATGACTTTGAAACTGGCTCATTTAATGAACTTCAATACATATCTTCTCTCCCAGCTGGTATTGGAGAAGAAAGCATCGGGGGAGCTATTAAGCTATCTGCTGATGGAAAGTTTTTGTATGCATCGAATCGTGGTCATGACAGTATTGCAGTCTTTCAAATTGACGCAGATACAGGTCATCTTACGTTAGTTGACCATACATCAACGGAAGGTTCTTTTCCAAGAGATTTTACAATAGATCCTACTGGAAAGTTCCTTTTAGCTGCTAATCAAGACACCAGCAATATCGTTCAGTTTACGATTGATTCTTCAACTGGTAAACTCACCCCTACTGGTGTTACTGTTTCCGTACCTAACCCTGTATGTGTTGTTTTTACTAACTAAACCTAAAAATATTGATATATTCAAAAAGGAGTGTCTCAAAAGTTCTTTGAGACACCCTTTTTTATGTTTTACCTAGTCAAATTAAATTTGGATATTCTTATAAAAAGGAGGATGCTTTTCACTAGTTACCTAACTTTCATTTATTTTTACGCTCTTTTAGAGACTGCGTTTGAACCGAGGTCGGGTGATAATATAAGTTTCTTTTTAATCAGAGCCTGGTGAATTCTCCCTACCAATGTTATTCCAAATGCGCTAGAAGCTGCTAATAGAAGTGAAAATAGGGTTTCTTTGGCGCCAATTAGGAAAAAGCTTAAAGGAAAAACAGAACTATCCACTAAAAAGACTGCTAAACCAAAAGAAAATCCGTATTTTAAGTTAATCATTTTTCCCAACATGGAACCGCCACCTAAACTTGAATTGGCCATTCCCATCAGACCTAATCCAATTCCCATCCATAGCCCGCCAATTAGAGCACCGATTACAATATTCTCAACACCGAAGCGCATCAATGGCTCTTGAAGAATTCCGACAAGGATAGATGCAGAAACCATGCTGACAACCGACTTATAAAATAGATCACGATACCAAATAAAGGCTGATAAGAATAAAGGGAAATTAAACAAAAACATTCCTACTCCAATATTTAAATCGAATAAGTAATAACTCATGGTTGCCATTCCTGTAATCCCCCCCGCCATAATGGTGTTGGGAACAGCAAAAAGTATGGTTGCGAGGGAGAAGTTAATAATGCCTATAGAAATAAGAATAAAGCGTTGTATGGTAAATCCCCCTTTTCAAAAAACTGAATATTAATACTATAATACATTTTCTATTAGTTTGCATCTGAGGTATTTTGGCTTTCGCGTATGTCCGTCTCTCCTATTTCCATGCGGAGCGTGCCCTGCCTGGCAACGTCCTGGCTCGTCCTTTCTCTTCTATGGGGATGTTTGGCCATGGTGTTTTTTCTTCGACGTTGCTTACGAAAAAAAGAAGTTCGTCTCACAGGGGGACATGATGTTTTTCAGAGAAGTATAATCATGTAGTAACCATCGGCCTACTCGAAGAAGATGTTGCTCCTTCGGACCAAAAGCTCTTCTGCGCCTTCAGCATTCTGTTTATGCATATA
>NZ_JAKRYL010000012.1 GCF_023555415.1 Halalkalibacter alkaliphilus
GTGGTATATGCAAAAGGGGGTCCAAAAGGGGGTCAGACCCCTCTTTGCCACTTCACCGCAACAGCGAGGGGTCTGACCCCGGTTATCAAAAAACTCACAGTCTCCTGGCCGTTCTTTGTATTGGATCCCATACGCCGTTATATGGTGGGGCATATGCCAGGTCCAGATCTTCGAGCTCAGATACGCGCATGTTATGAAAGAGTGCGGTTGCTAGTACATCGATTCGCTTATCGACACCTGCTTCGCCGATTACTTGAGCACCGAGCAATCGTTCTGTTTCTGTGTGGTAGCTCAACCGAATATCAAGTTTTTTCGGTTCTGGATAATAGCCAGCAATATGTGGAAGTTGAGCGCTGATTGTCTCATATGGGTAACCTTGTGCTTTGATCTCCTTTTCAGACAAGCCAGTCCGTCCTAGAGTCAAATTGAAAAACTTAATAATAGATGTACCGACTATTCCTTGGAATGGTCGCGGAGCACCGACCATGGCACGCCCGGCGAGTCGTCCTTGTTTATTTGCGTGTGTGCCAAGTGGAATGTAATCATCTCGTTCCTTCACTCGATGGTATTGAGTCGCGCAATCACCGGCGGCATAGACATCCTCAATATTTGTCTCCATAAACGAATTCACTTTAATTGCACCATTAGCAAATAAATGAATTCCTGTTCCATCAAGAAAGCTTGTATTTGGTTTGACACCGATTGCAATCACAACAAGATCTGCATCTACACGACCTTTATCTGTCACAACTTGAGTAACTCGACCATCATCACCTCCTTCAAATGCTTCGACCGATTCATTAAACCTTAGCTTAATGCCATGCTTCACGGCTTCCTCGCCAATTTTTTCGCTAAACTCTTCATCAAAAATCCCTGCTAACCGTGGATTGCGTTCAATCATTGTTACGTCTTTTCCTATCACTACAAAGTTCTCGGCCATTTCTAAACCAATATACCCTCCGCCAATAACAACAATCTTTGAAACCCCATCTAAGTCCTTCATTAGTGCTTCAGTATCAGGAATGGTCTTAACTGAGTGTATGCCTTTTAAATTGACTCCGTCCCAAGGGGGAACAACAGGGCTTGCACCGGTTGCAACTAACAACTTGTCATAAGGAATCTCGAATCCATCTCCAGAGACAACCTTTTTCTCGACATCAACAGCCTTTACTTCATGATTCACACGCGCGTCAATTCCGTATTTCTCACGAAAAGTCTCTACGGAGCGTGCAATTAACGAATCAAATGAATCAATGACTCCGCCGACAACATAGGGGAGACCGCATTGAGCATAAGAGTAAACCTCTCCCATTTCAAGTGTTGTTACATCAGCTTTTTCGTCATGACGAACAATTTGCATCGCCGCACTCATTCCGGCGGCATCGCCACCGATAATAACATATTTCATCGAAACATCACTCCTTTTATATAATTTACTTTCCCCAAATTACTTCTAGTTAAGCAAGAATTGGGAAGGCTATATGAATGTGGTAGAGTCTGAAACCAAAAGGGAAGGGCGGCCTTTTGTTGTAAAGAGAGCAAACCCTGTTTGCAGTGGCTGCGCTCGGCGTGCGCCTTTTTGAGAAGAGCGCTCAAAAAGGCTTAAAAGATAACGCCGGCTCCGCTCACTGCATCGAGACATATCCCAAAAGGCAAGAGCAGCCTTTTGGGATATGTCTCTCATTGACCCGCTTGTTTCTGTATACTATAATTATAATGTTATACACTGGAAAATCTTAATGAGGTGAAGAGCCGTGTTAGATCGTTTACAATCAGTTGAGGATCGTTATGATCGTCTCAACGAGTTACTTAGTGATCCTGATGTCATAAATGATTCAAAAAAATTGCGTGAATATTCAAAGGAACAATCGGATTTAGAAGAAACTGTTCAAGTGTACCGTGAATATAAAGAAGTGAATGAGCAGCATAAAGATGCGAAAGCGATGCTCGAAGAAAACCTAGATGATGAAATGTATGCAATGGTGAAGGAAGAAATCAGTGAGCTTGCTGACCGCAAAGAAGAGCTCGAAGCTCGTCTGAAAATTCTTCTTCTGCCAAAAGACCCGAATGATGATAAGAACGTAATCATGGAAATTCGTGGGGCGGCTGGTGGAGATGAGGCGCAGTTGTTTGCGGGTGATCTTTACAAAATGTACAGTCGTTTTGCAGAAGCGCAAGGTTGGAAGACGGATGTAATTGAGTCAACAACAACGGAGCTTGGCGGGTATAAGGAAATTATTTTCACAATTAACGGCCAAGGTGCGTACTCGAAATTAAAATACGAAAATGGAGCACACCGTGTACAGCGTGTTCCAACAACAGAATCAGGCGGACGAATTCATACATCAACAGCAACGGTAGCTGTTTTACCTGAAGCGGAAGAAGTTGAAGTTGATATCCATGAAAAAGATATTCGTGTCGATACATTTGCTTCAAGTGGACCGGGTGGGCAAAGTGTAAATACGACGATGTCTGCTGTTCGTCTAACGCACTTACCGACTAATACAGTGGTATCTTGTCAGGACGAAAAGTCACAAATTAAGAACAAAGAAAAAGCGATGAAAGTTCTTCGTGCGCGGGTCTACGATAAAATTAATCGTGAAATTCAAGCGGAGTACGACCAAAACCGTAAGCTTGCTGTTGGTACAGGGGACCGTTCTGAACGTATTCGTACGTATAACTTCCCGCAAAGCCGTGTAACAGATCACCGTATTGGGCTGACAATTCAAAAACTTGAGCAAATCCTTCAAGGGAAGCTTGATGAAATCATTGATGCGTTGATCTTGGAAGAGCAAGCTGAAGCGATGCAAAATGCAGAGCAGTAAGATGAAAGAAATGACGATTCGTGAGGCCCTTCGTTGGGCTTCTTCTTTTTTAGAGGAAAGAGGGTTAGAGCCACCTGTAGGGGAATGGTTGTTACGTCACTATTATCAAGTGAACAGAGCGAAACTGCTCATGATACTAGATGATAAAATTGAACCGGAACTCTTTATGCGCCTCCAACAAGACATCAAACGCCACGCCGAAGGTTCACCCGTACAACATATTATCGGCTATGAGGAGTTTTACGGAAGACGTTTTATTGTAAACGAACATGTGCTGATCCCGCGTCCGGAAACAGAGGAATTGATCGTTGCTGTGACAGAGCTCAAGCAGAAGCTTTTTCAACAAGAAAAAATAAGCTTGATCGATGTTGGGGCAGGGAGCGGTGCTATTTCTGTTACCCTTGCGCTAGAAGAGGATGAGACGCTTGATGTTTTAGCGATTGACATTTCTGAAGAAGCACTTAAAGTAGCGAAAAAAAATGCGGAAGAGCTCGGTGCGAAGGTTCGCTTCAAAAATGGGGACTTGCTGAAGCCGATCATTGAAGAAGGACTTCAAGTAGAGGTGATCGTTTCCAATCCGCCATATATTCCTCTCTCGGATGCACCGAGTTTGGCTGTTCACGTCAGGGAGCACGAACCGCATTTGGCGTTATTTGGCGGCGAGGACGGGCTTGATTTATACCGTCGTTTTATGGAAGAGCTTCCAGAAGTGCTGAAAGAGAAAGGGATCGTTGGATTTGAAGTCGGTGTTGGTCAAGCTCAGATCGTGAAAGAAATGCTTCAAACGACATTCCCTTATGCAACGACGGAAATCAAAGTTGATATAAATGGCAAGGAGCGCATGGTCTTTGCTTATGGGAATATGACAAACTAAAATTACTTGCCTGCTAGGATCCTTTCTTAGTGGGTTTTTTATATTCCGTAGCATTCATCTGTAGATTGCTAGTTTGTATGGGAGGTGTTAACATAAATTACCATAATGGTTTGGTGGAGGGGAACGTTTTGTTGGATTGGATCATGATTGTGATCACAATTGTTGTTATTAGTTTTTCAACATTGATGTTTATGAAAAGAAGAAGAAATACGAAAAACATCCATGGTGCAAAAGGGTGGGTCACACCTGTGTGCATGTTACTGATGCCTGTTTTTGCTCTCGTTGTTCATTTGCTTGATTTGGTCGGGATCATTAGCTGGGCAGGTTTGTTAGGATTGCTATTTGTCGCTGCCTACTATACAAAATATCTGCCTGTTACTAAGGATCGTGCGGGATCGAGATAAAAGGGATGTAAGCTCATCATAGAGCTGATGAAGGATAAAAATAGACAGAACTGTATGGGAAAAGTCCTTAATAAAGCGAATGAGAGACAAAAGAGAACAGAAAAGCTAGAGAAAAATACATCATAAAGCGGATGAGGGACAAAAGAGAATAGAAAAGCTAGGGAAAAGTCCCTCATATAGCGGATGAAGGACAAAACAAGATAGAAACTCAGAGGAAAAGTCTTTCATATAGTCAATATAAATGATATTGGTGGGTATAGGCGCATATTCAACTATCCTATTAAACTATTTTATCAAATTGATAGGAATACTAACGTCGTTGCAGTGGCCGTTGATTGTTTGGGGGGATGCAATTCAGGTTGCTGGGAACCTTTTCAACTGCCACTCGTACTAATAGAAGGAATGATTTTTACAGTTAGGGGGATTTCATGGAGCTGCCTGTCTGCTGGTCATGCGGTGAGACATTTCGCTGGCGAGAGCTTTTATTTGTGGTAGAAGGAAAAAAGACGTGCCAAAAGTGCGGAGCGAAACAATATACGACGACACATTCGAAGTGGAGGACAGGGGTTGTTGTTTTGCCAGCTATTTATATTCCTGCTATCTGTCGTTTGCTTTTTGACCTGTCCTTATCGTCTGACCTTTTCCTCACAGTGCTAGTTTTCGTTATTTGTTTTGCGATTGCCCCATATTATTGTCAATTTACGGAGAAGCGGCAACCTTTGTTTTAAATAGTAGAAAAATCAATCACATTTTTTCTAGATTCTAAGTTTAAAAAAGTACCGTCCTGGCCACAATGTTTTTATGAAGGGACGGTGCTTTTGAAATGAAACCAAATGTTGTTATTTATCTATTATTCTCTTTATTTGTTCTAATTATGAATTGGGAATCTCAAAACGCAGTAGCAGTTGCGTCTTTACATAATGAAGTAAGCCAAGAAGAAGCAGTTAGACTTAGAATTCTAGCAAATAGTGATTCAGTTCGAGATCAAGCGTTAAAGCGTGAGATCCGTGATGAAGTGAATGCAGCGATTACAGAAATGGTTCTTGGTGTAGGTGACTTAGAAGAAGGAAAAGCAATGATTGAAGACAATCTAGCAAAAATCGAAGACATCGTAGAGCGAGAGTTAGCGAAAATGGGAATGGATCAATCGTTTGAAGTCAGTTTTTCAAAAGTTGAGTTTCCGACAAAGTTATACGGCGACATTGTCTATCCAGCTGGTTTGTACGATGCGGTGTTAATCACACTAGGAGAAGGAAAAGGTGAAAACTGGTGGTGTGTGTTGTTCCCGCCGTTATGCTTTCTTGATATGGCAAATGGTGATGCGGTAGCAGCTGATGCTGAGGGAGAAGTAGAGCAAACAGATGAGAACGACATGGAAGAGGTTGAGGTGAAGTTTTTCGTAGTAGAAATCTTCTCTAAAATTAAAGATCGTATTTTTTCTTCAGAAAATGTGTAAGTTGCATTAGTAGAGGCTACTGAAAAGGGAAACTTTTCTCGGTAGCCTCTTCTTCTAGTAACTTTTTTATGCGAAAATAAGAAAGCTAGCATAAAATATACAGGCTCCTCATACAATCTAGTAATAGAGTAAGAGAGGGTGGAGCTTATGGGTATTGTCGTGCGTAAGGCGAAGAATAAGGACATGCTTCCGATTCAAAGGTTGGTCGCAAAAGCGGGATTGCGTGATGAAGGAATTGAACAATATATTGAAAGTTTTCTTGTTGTGGAGGATGAGGAAGAAAGTTTAATCGGCACAGTTGGTGTGGAAAAGTATGAAGAGAATGGATTGCTTCGTTCGCTCGTTTTGGACTCGCCGATTTGGAATGCGAAGCTTAGCTTAGAATTTCTGCAGTTAACGTTGAAGTATGCAGAGGAGCAACACATTGAAACTGTGTATTTGTGTGCAAAAGGGACCAATGCTCTGTTTCACCAGTTAGGGTTCCGGGAAGTAGATAAGAAAGATGTTCCGGAATCTCTGAAGCATTCGGAGCATTTTAAACGGAATGCGACAGAGAAAGCAGAAGCGAAAGTGTGGGCATGTGAATTAACAGAGTAAGTTGTGGAAAAGTGAATAAATATTGGGAGTTATCTACAGGTTATCCACGGTTGTGGATAACCTGTTTTTGTATGTGGATGAAAACATTGTCGAAATAGGGAGAGTAATCATGCGATTCTGCTTGTGAGATCATTGGTTTTCTAGGGTTTATGTCGAATTTTATCCGTTTTATTGACATCGATAGACAACACTTGCAAAATGGAAGGGATAGGAGAGATGAACAGTGAGTTATGAACAGACAAAATATTGGAGTGTGGATAACTTTTCCGGAAGTGAAGAAAATCTCCAATTAATTAAGGAAGCTGCCTTGTGGATAACGAAAGGGGAGGTTGTGGCCTTTCCTACGGAGACCGTGTACGGACTTGGAGCGAATGCGTTAGATGAGAGAGCGGTGAAACGAATTTTCGAAGCAAAAGGTCGACCAAGTGATAATCCACTTATTGTCCACATTGCTGACATAGATCAATTAAGTGAGCTAGTATCGGAAATTCCAGAAATCGCTCAGCTATTAATGAAGCAGTTTTGGCCTGGGCCGTTAACATTAATTTTTAAGAAAAAAGAAGCGGTTGCTCCAAGTGTAACTGCAGGACTTGATACGGTAGCTGTAAGAATGCCGGATCATCCAGTTGCTAGAGAGTTGTTGCGAGCAGCAGGCGTTCCTGTTGCTGCGCCAAGTGCGAATTTGTCCGGGAAGCCAAGCCCGACAACAGCGGGACATGTGTTTCACGATTTAAAAGGGAGAATTAAAGGGATTGTAGATGGAGGTAAAACGGGAGTGGGCCTTGAGTCAACGGTACTTGATTGCTCGAAGGACGTTCCTGTTTTGTATCGACCTGGTGGCGTAACCAAGGAGGAGCTTGAGGCAGTAGTTGGTAAGGTTAACGTTGACCCGTCCCTATTGTCGGACGATCAAACGCCGTTATCCCCAGGAATGAAGTATACACATTATTCGCCAGCAGGTACGTTGTATTTGGTACAGGAGAAAGAGAGGATATTGGAGCTAGTGGCACAGGCGAAAGTGGACGGAAAGCGTGTAGGAGTGTTAACAACGGAAGAAGGAGCATGTCGGTATAAAGAAGCAGATGTTGTTGTTCCGTGTGGATCAAGAACGGATTTAGCGTCTGTTGCAACCGCGCTCTATGAAAGCTTGCGCAAGTTCGATGAGTACGGGGCAGAAGTGATATTTTCAGAAGTATTTCCATACGAAGGACTAGGCATCGCCATTATGAATCGTCTTGAAAAAGCAGCAGGGGGTCAGACCCCTCTGTAAGATGGTACTGCGGTGAAGAGATGCAATGGAGCTGCAATGGGGTCAGACCCCTCGGTATATCATTAACGCGGTGAAGGACAGCCGAGGGGTCAGACCCCTCACTCAAATAGACAGCCAACTTTAAAGTTGGCTGTCTATTTTCTTTTGGACGTGCATACATTGGAATAGCATGTACAAGGAGTGGTTGTTGATGGGCGAGTTTGTGACACTTTTTATCATGGCAAGTGCACTTGGGATGGATGCGTTTTCGATAGCACTTGGAATGGGTATGCTTGGTTTGCGACTAAAGCAAATTTTTAATATTGGCGTTACGATCGGATTGTTTCATATTATTATGCCGCTTTTAGGAATTGCTGCAGGCAAGTTGTTATCAAACTATTTTGGAATGATTGCGACATTAATTGGTGGGGGACTTTTATTAATCATTGGCCTACAAATGGTGCTTTCTTCATTTAAATCTGATGATGACGACAAGTTGATGCAACCAGTAGGTCTAGGGCTTGTTCTGTTTGCTCTAAGTGTAAGCCTAGATAGTTTTTCGGCTGGATTGAGCTTTGGGATGTTAGGAGCGAAGACGGCGGTAACGGTACTGATGATTGGAATTGTCAGCATGGTCCTTTCATGGATTGGTCTATTAATGGGCTCGAGGTTTCAACATTACGTAGGTTCTTATGGAGAGTTGCTTGGAGGCTTCATCTTAATAGGATTTGGAATTAAGCTCATTTTTTAACGTAAAAAAGTTCCCGCATAACATAGAATGATAGGAAAGAAATGCCTCGGTTGCATATACCGTTTTCAAATTCGTTATGATAATATGGAACGTAATAGTAAGGGGAACGCTTCGTAAAGAGAGACTAAAAGCCCCAATCGTATTGAAACAGAAAGGACGTTGGACATTACATGAAAAAAGTGTTGTTTGTTTGCACAGGAAATACGTGCAGAAGTCCGATGGCAGAGGCACTTCTTCGTTCGCGAATGGACGAGAGGATTGAAGTGAAATCTGCTGGAGTGCAAGCTTTTCCAAACAGCCCGGCATCAGAAGGGACAAAAGCCGTTTTAGCTGAAAAAGGAATATCAGCCGAACATGCTTCGCAACTAGTGACTGAAGAATTATTAGACTGGGCTGATGTGATTTTGACGATGACAACTTCTCATAAAGAGATGATCAAAGTCTTCTATCCACATGTGAATGAGAAACTTTTTACATTGAAGGAATTCGTCGACCCGCATTCGTATGATCTAGATATTGCTGATCCAATCGGTGGGCCAATTGACTCTTACCGACAAACAGCTGAACAAATTGAACAATGCTTAGATATAGTCACAAAGAAATTAACAGAATAATCTTAATGAGGTGGAGTCAGCGTGGAGGGGGAACGAAAGTCTTACAAGGCTAGTATTCGAAAAAAGTTAGTTATTGGTATTAGTGGACTAGCTGTTGTTACATTCGGTTTTAGTGCTATTTTTATTTTCTTTTTAGCAGATATTCTAGAAGGACTCCTAGGATTAAGTGGCAATGCTCTTATTGCTTTTACTCTAGTGAAGGGAGTCTTTTGGAGTGGAGTTCTCGGGTTTATTGCAGCACCACTTATTACGAAGCCGTTAAAAGAAGTAGAAGAAGCGGCCAGGCGTGCAGCTGCTGGGGATATCCAACATGATATTGTCGTATCAAAATCTGATGATGAAATCCGTGCGCTTGGACTTGCTTACAATGGAATGCTTCAAAGCTTGCGTAATATGGTACATGATATTGAGGATAACTTTAATGGAACGAATACAAAGGTGAGTGAGATTTCTTCTGCGTCTGAGCTTGCTGCGGCAAAAGCAACGCAGATTGATTCAACGATGGATGAAATTGCAAAGGGTGCAGAAAATACTGCCAATGCCATTCAAAATACAGCTGAGTCAATGGAAGAAGTGACACAAATTGCTGAAAAAGTACAAATGCGTGCGCGTGATTCGAAAAGATCATCTGATAGTATGGTCGAGCGCTTAACAGAAAGTAGAACAGTTGTTGACTCGCTCGTTAAAGGCATTCAACAGCTTGCTACCGATAATGAAAAATCATTAATAGCTGTAAGACGTTTGGAGGAGCAGGCAAAGGAAGTCGGTGACATTATTTCATTAGTAGGCGATATTGCGGGACAGACAAACTTGCTTGCCCTAAATGCATCCATTGAAGCAGCTCGTGCCGGGGAGCAAGGAAGAGGGTTTGCTGTTGTTGCGGATGAAGTGCGAAATTTGGCGGATGAGAGCGCTAAAGCCGTTCAAGGTATTACAAACTTGATTCACAACATGCAGTCAGAAGTGAAAAATGTTGCTGGCCAAATTGGAAATCAAGTCACTGTAGCTTTGAATCAGTCCGAACAAGGGACTGCTACGAATCAATCGATTTGTGAGATGGAAAAATCAGTGAAGGAAGTCGACGCGTGTATTGCTGACATTTCGCATATGATTGATCGACAAATGGAATCAATAAAGAAAACGACACTGGAATCTCAAGAAGTGGCAGCAATTGGAGAAGAAACGTCAGCTGGATCCCTTGAGATATCAGCGATGACTGAGCAGCAAGGGGCCGTTATTAACGAAATGGAAAGTATTGCACACGAGCTTTCTGATCAAGCAAAAAAGTTAAAAATAACGATTGAGCGTTTTACAATATAAACAAGGAATGGGGTACATTAAGATGAAAGTAGCTATTGCTTCTGACCATGGTGGGTTACATATTCGTGAAGAGATTAAAATGTTAATGGATGAGCTTGGGATTTCTTATGAGGATTTTGGGTGTGAATGCAGTACGTCCGTTGATTACCCGGATTATGCATTACCGGTTGCTGAAAAAGTAGCGAATGGCGAGTTTGACCGCGGGATTCTTATTTGTGGTACAGGTATTGGGATGTCAATTGCGGCCAACAAAGTAAAAGGGATTCGTTGTGCACTTGTTCATGATATGTTTACAGCCAAAGTGACGAGGGAACATAATGACAGCAATATTTTGGCGATGGGTGAGAGAGTTATTGGTGCAGGACTTGCAAGAGAAATTGCTCGCATTTGGCTTGGGGCCGATTTTGAGGGCGGAAGACATGCAGATAGAGTAAAGAAGATTACTGATTACGAAGCATAATAGGAGGCGTGTTATGACTCCAATTGAACAATTGAAAGAACAGTTGACCTTAGCGCTGCAAGATTTACATGCGGCGTTTCCTTTATCCGAAGAAGTCCTCCTTGTTGTTGGGACAAGCACAAGTGAAGTGATTGGCTCACATATTGGTTCAAATGGATCACATGAAGTCGCTGAAGTCATTTACAGTGTCCTAAAAAAACAGCAACAAGAAACAGGGGTTAAACTTGCCTTTCAATGCTGTGAGCATTTAAATCGGGCTCTTGTCATTGAAGAGGAAACAGCGAAGCAACGTGGCTATGAGCTCGTATCGGCCGTTCCTGTTCGAAAAGCGGGCGGTGCGATGGCGACTTACGCGTTTAAAAAGATGAAAAATCCTGCGTTAGTTGAGGAAGTTCAAGCAGAAGCGGGTATTGATATTGGCGATACCCTTATAGGAATGCACTTGCGCAAAGTGGCTGTTCCGGTTAGAAGCCGGGTCAAAACGATAGGGGAAGCGCATTTGACAATGGCCAAAACCCGACCGAAACTAATCGGCGGCATTCGCGCTGTCTATGAAAAAACAGATGAACATGAATAAAAAATAAATTTTTATTAATTTCATACGGAAATAGATGATTGTTTGTGGTAAGATAAAAGCGAATCAGATGTCGAGTGGTTATAAAACCGAAATATAAGCAATTGGAAGGGGAATAGAGATGTTGAATCAAAAGTCATTACAAGAGCAAGATCCAAAGGTGTTTGCAGCTGTTGGGCAAGAGTTAGGACGTCAGCGCGACAAAATTGAATTAATTGCGTCAGAAAATTTCGTAAGTGCTGCTGTTATGGAAGCTCAAGGTTCTGTATTAACAAACAAATACGCTGAGGGTTATCCTGGCCGCCGTTACTATGGCGGTTGTGAATATGTTGATGTTGTCGAAGATTTAGCTCGTGATCGTGCGAAAGAAATCTTCGGTGCTGAGTATGTGAACGTGCAGCCTCACTCTGGTGCACAAGCGAACATGGCTGTATACTTCACTATTTTGGAGCAAGGCGATACAGTACTTGGGATGAACCTTTCTCACGGTGGACACTTAACACACGGAAGCCCAGTTAACTTCAGTGGTGTTCAATATAACTTCGTTGAGTATGGCGTTGATAAAGAAACGCAATACATTGATTATGATGTTGTTCGTGAATTAGCAAAAGAACATAAGCCTAAGCTAATCGTTGCTGGAGCAAGTGCGTACCCACGTGAAATCGATTTTGCGAAATTCCGCGAAATTGCTGATGAGGTAGGAGCATACCTAATGGTTGATATGGCACACATTGCAGGTCTTGTAGCAGCTGGCTTACATCCAAACCCTGTTCCGCATTCTCATTTCGTAACAACGACGACTCACAAGACTCTTCGTGGCCCTCGTGGCGGAATGATCCTATGTAAAGAAGAGTTCGGTAAGAAGATTGATAAATCGATCTTCCCTGGAATTCAAGGTGGTCCGTTAATGCACGTAATCGCTGCGAAAGCTGTTTCATTTGGTGAAGTATTAACACCAGAATTCAAAACTTACGGACAAGCAATTATTGAGAATGCAAAACGCCTTTCTGAGAAATTAATGAGTGAAGGGATCAACATCGTTTCAGGTGGAACCGATAATCACCTTCTTCTTTTAGATTTACGCTCACTTGACCTAACAGGTAAAGTAGCAGAGCATGCTCTTGATGAAGTTGGGATTACAACGAACAAAAACACGATTCCATTCGATCCGCAAAGCCCATTTGTGACAAGTGGTATCCGTATTGGTACAGCTGCTGTTACATCTCGCGGTCTTGATCTTGAAGCGATGGATGAGATCGGTTCAATCATCGCTCTTACTCTTAAAAATGTTGATAATGAAGAAAAACTTGAAGAAGCACGCACTCGTGTAGCTGCATTAACAGCGAAATTCCCGATGTATACGCATCTTTAATATGAAAAAGCTAGACCTTAAGGGGTCTGGCTTTTTTTGTGGTGTACGGAGGGGGCAAGACAGTACGCTCTTGAACCTGCGTGTCAAATGCTTGTTGAAATTTAGTTGATTTCGTAAAGATTGTTGCTGTGAAAAAACGTTTTTTCTCAAGTGAAATGGAGCGGTCTCACTCGACACCTCCTTGCGGGTGCGAGTGGCTGGAGTGAAATGGAACGAACATGTGGAGAACACATCCCTCATAAAACCAACAAAGCATGCGAAACAGCCTAATATTTAGAAGTAGCAGGGTATTTGTGAAAAATAGCAGCAATATACAAAAGCCGTTTGTGGCCAGAAGATCAGCCAAGCTGAAAATTCGTAATATTACTTTAACTTTTGTTTCGGAGAATTTCTCACAGTAAACCTTGAAGGGGAGTAGCTTTTTATGTAGAATCTTGTAGAAGCGAAGTCATCTTGAATGGATGAAGAAAGAATAAAGGAGCTAATAACGTATGAGCAAAGTTTTCGTGTTTGATCACCCTTTAATTCAGCATAAACTAACGTATATCCGTGATAAGGAAACTGGGACAAAGGAATTTCGTGAACTTGTTGACGAAGTTGCCGGTTTAATGGCATTTGAAATTACGCGTAATCTACCATTACAAGATGTAACGGTCGAAACACCTGTTGGAACGGCAAAATCAAAAACAATTGCAGGGAAAAAGCTTGGTCTTGTGCCTATCCTTCGTGCGGGTCTTGGTATGACAGATGGGATTCTGCGCATGATTCCAGCAGCAAAAGTGGGACATGTTGGCTTGTATCGTGATCCAGAAACGTTGCAGCCGGTTGAATATTATGTAAAGCTTCCGACAGATGTAGAAGAACGTGAATTTATCGTCATTGATCCAATGCTTGCAACAGGCGGTTCGGCAATTGAGGCAATTAACAGCTTGAAAAAGCGAGGCGCAAAAACGATTAAGTTAATGTGTCTTGTTGCAGCACCTGAAGGCGTAAAGCTAACACAAGAAGCGCACCCGGATGTGGATATCTACTTAGCTGCATTAGATGAAAAGCTTAATGAAAAAGGCTACATAGTTCCAGGACTAGGTGATGCTGGAGATCGTCTATTCGGAACAAAATAACAACGTCAAAAAAGAGGCAGGGCCAATAATGGACCCGCCTCTTTTTTGCTGTGCAGGGGTAAAGAGGGGTCAGACCCCTCTTTACCCCACTAAAGCAAAAAGGCCGCTCTTAACTGCAATAAAGCACACCTCCTGCATGTTTTTTCGTTTGCTGTTCATACTATCTACATATGCAAAATGGTGGGGGAGATGGATATGAAAAGAGTCATTGCGTGGTTATTAATATTGACGATAGCATGTAGCATCAGTCTTAGTTCTGCTCAGGCTGCGATATACCCTGAAATCCCAACCGTTGGAAAGGTGGATCAATCAGATGAGAAGGTCGTTGTCATTGTTACAGCGGCAGGCGAGGTTGATGATGTATTAAAGCAGGTTGCCACTACTTTTCCTTCGAGCAAAATAAGGAAAACGTTCAAACGAGCTCTAAACGGCTTTTCAATCGAACTTCTAGAAAGTGAAGTAAAGATGCTGCAAGAGCTTAATGAGGTGGAACGAGTAGATAAGGTTGTTGAATATAAAGCGAATTTAGACGGAAGTGTGCCATTTATCGGTACGGATAATATTAGGGGACATCTTGACCCGAACGGAGAACACTTAACTGGAAAGGGCATCAAAGTTGCTGTTATTGATACAGGAATCGATTACACACACCCTGATTTAAAAAACAATTACAAAGGCGGGTACGACGTCGTTGATTACGACCGAGATCCAATGGAAACTGTTGCATCACAAGGGCCGCCGACTCTTCATGGGACGCATGTAGCTGGAATTATTGCTGCGAATGGCCAAGTAAAAGGTGTAGCGCCAGAAGCTGATATCTACGCATATCGTGCGCTAGGTCCGGGTGGGCAAGGGACGACAGAGCAAGTCATTGAAGCGATTGAAAAGGCAATTGAAGATGGCGTGGATGTTCTGAATCTATCCCTGGGAAATACGGTGAACGGACCTGATTGGCCTACGAGTGTGGCACTTGATAAAGCGGTGGAAGAAGGCATTGTTGCTGTCACCTCAAATGGCAATAGCGGTCCTAATATGTGGACAGTTGGCTCGCCGGGAACGTCAACGAAAGCAATATCAGTTGGGGCCTCTGCACCACCAATCAAAACCCCCTTTGTTACAATTCCTGGATTAGATAAAGAAGTCACGCTCTATCCAATCGGTGGTACGTTGCCATGGAATTTAAAAAGAGACTTTGAACTAGTTGAAGTAGGACATGGATTAAAGGAAGAATGGGAAGACGTTGATGTAAGCGGCAAAATGGTTTTAATCAAGAGAGGGATGATCCCTTTTTCTGAAAAAGCAAGGTATGCACAGGAGAAAGGAGCAAAAGCAGTACTCATTTATAACAACTTGCCTGGATCTTTTGTTGGTGCTGTTGAGCAAGGGGTGAAGCTGCCTGTTGTCAGCATCTCTAAGGAAGATGGGGAGTGGCTGTTAGAACAGCTTGAAGATAGCAAAGATCGTCAGTTTGCACGAACGATTTACCGTAATGAGGAGGATTTTATCGCTCCATTTAGCTCAAGAGGACCAGTTACGCAAACGTGGGAAGTAAAACCTGACTTGGTTGCACCAGGCGTGTCTATTGATAGCACCGTGCCAAAAGGATATTTGGGACTAAATGGAACAAGTATGTCAGCACCTCATGTGGCAGGGGCGGCAGCATTAGTGAAACAAGCACATCCTGATTGGAATCCAGATCAAGTGAAAGCAGCATTAATGAATACGGCAAAAAAGCTTATGAACGAGGATGGAGAACCGTATTATCCATATGAACAAGGAGCAGGAAGACTTCAAGTCGATAAAGCGATTGATGCGACGACTTTAGCGTATCCAGGAGCCATTACGTTTGGTAAATGGACAAAAGATGATCCTCGAGAAAAACGAGAAGTGACGTTTACGATTGAAAACCACGATAAGAAGACGCGTACGTTTCATGTGAAGCCGCCATTTGAACTGCCTGATGGGTTGCAATGGGATGTTCCGTTTGCAACGACAATTAAACCAGGAGAGAAGAAAGAGGTTAAGGTTAAGCTAGATCTCTTTCCGGCGGTACTTGCAGAAGGTATCCATCACGGGGACATTGTCATTGACGGTGGCAAAGATCCAATCTCGATTCCATATGTCTTTTTCATCGAAGAACCGGATTACCCAAGGGCAATGGCCTTTAACTTTGGACACGGTGATCGTCCTGGCGAATACCGTTATGAATTGTACTTACCAGGTGGAGCGGAAGAAATGGGTATTGCCTTGTATGACCCGGACACCTTCCAGTTTGTCAAGTTTTTAGACTTCAAGGAAGATGTCGGACGCGGCATGGTCGGAAAAGAATGGGATAATCTCGATTTGCCAGATGGGAATTACAAAGCATTAATTTTTGCAAAAAAAGATGGAAAAGAAGACACGATTGAATCGACGATTACCATCGGAGCCTCGCTGCCAGAAGAGAAACAGAGTGAAAATTAAGGGTCAGACCCCTCTTTATCACTACGAAGCGTGAAAGAGGGGTCTGACCCCCATTTGTGAGCTTTTTTGACAATCGTGTGAACGCGGGAAATATCCTATTTATTTAGTGCGAAATCGCATTGACACAGGGTTTTCACTATTGTACGATTAAAAAGGTTGTGGTGAGAAGGTTTACATATGTGAAATTGTGTGAAGGTTTAGAATGATAAATTTCGACCAAAACATAATGCGAAGAGGAGGCTGTTCATGACGAATGGCAGACGAAGTCCGTTACGTGCTATCGTACTCGTTTCGATCATTTCTTCTTACGTTGTAGGAGGAACTGTTGGTGGGGTCTTTCTCGGGTTATGGCTCGGCAATCAGTTCGGAGCAAAACCATTCTTTCTTATCACGTGCTTATTTTTAGGACTTTCAACAGGGTTATACGGTGTATACAACGCTGTCAAACCTTTTCTAGGAGACGGTAAAGAGTAATGTTAACAGTTGATGGAAAGATGAAACGTTATACCATTGTAGTAAGTGTGATTCTGTTGCTCTTTACAGTAGGTTTTTTTCTTACAGTACATAAACCTCAATTCCTCGGTCTCATAGTTGGACTAGCTTTTAGCTATCTTAGTCTTTGGACAACCTTCAGAAAAACGAAAGTAATTGGAGATGTTGCTTCTGGACTTAAGAAGTATTCGATGTTTTCCTATGTAATTGCTAGTTTTGGCGTCTTAATTCGGATAGGGTTGGCTATATTATGTGTGTGGCTAGCTTTGATGTACCCCGAGACGCTCCATTTAATTTCGGTCATTACAGGGTTTTCCCTGATCTATATTATCATTATGGCAGATATGCTTATTGAATTTGGTAGAAAGAGGTGAAAACATTATGGATCATATAACACCTATGAGGGAGATTGGCGGCTTATGGTTTAATATGTCAACGGTTTTAATGACGACTGTGGCATGTCTAATCGTATTCTTAATCTGTTTTATTGGTACTCGTAAGTTGGCAATGCGCCCAAGTGGTTTACAGAACTTCCTGGAGTGGCTAATTGATTTCGTACGCGGAATCATTAAAGCGAACATGGGATGGAAAGTGGGTGGACAATTTATTGCCCTCGCCTTCACATTAATATTCTATGTCTTCGTAGCAAATATGCTGGGACTTCCTTTTGAAATCTACAATAAGGAATCTCACGAAGTATGGTGGAAATCACCTACATCAGACCCTGCCTTAACATTAACAATGGCAGCACTCGTTATTATCTTAACTCACTATTATGGAATTAAGATTAGAGGGTTTGGAGAGTACTTGAAGGATTATGTTCGTCCGGTACCATTCCTATTACCTTTTAAGATCATTGAGGAGTTCGCGAATACGTTAACGCTTGGTATGCGTCTATTCGGTAACGTATATGCAAAAGAAATTCTCATGGTATTACTCGTCGGCCTAGGTACATCAGGCTTGGTGGGGATGTTCGGAGGATTCCTTCCGACAATGATATGGCAAGCCTTTGGTATGTTCATTGGAACCCTGCAAGCATACATTTTCGCGATGCTAGCAATGGTTTACATGGCACACAAAGTAGAACATCATTAAACACAGCTCAATCCTGAGCGTTTAAAAATAATAAAAAATTATATTATCCTTAAGGAGGACTTATTCTCATGGAAGCATTAGCAGTAGCAATTGTAGCAGGTTTAGCAGCAATCGGTGGTTCGATTGCAGTAGCAATTATCGTAAGAGCAACACTTGAAGGTGTAACGCGTCAACCAGAACTTAAAGGTACGTTACAAACACTTATGTTCATCGGTGTACCTCTTGCAGAGGCTGTTCCGATCATCGCGATCGTTATCTCTTTCCTATTACTATTTGGATAATTGCGCTCATCGCTTATTTGGCGAGGAGTTCACACATAACAATGGCGACAGGGTCGGGCTATGGGACCTTTCGCCATTCCTTATGTATCGTTAGGAACATTTGAATGAAACTTTAATTACTGTCCGAGCAGTCTGTGAATAAATAGATTTACGAAAATCTTCACATCCAAGAAAGGAGTGAATCGAAATGGGTTTTGTAATTCCATGGGGATCAATACTTTATCAACTAGCAGCATTTTTAGTATTACTTTTCTTCCTCAATAAATTTGCTCTTAAGCCGTTACTAGGCGTAATGGAAAAGCGTGAGCAAATGGTTAATGAAAATATGGACTCAGCTGAAAAAAGCCGTAAAGATGCAGAGGGATATATTGAACAACAACGCAAAGAGTTAGAAAAAGCAAAGCTTGAAGCTCAAGAAATCATTCAACAAGCGAAAAAGCTAAGCGAGCAACAAGGTCAAGATATTTTAGATCAAGCACGTGAAAATGCTGAACGCCTGAAAGATTCGGCTTTAGCTGAAATTCAACGTGAGAAAGAACAAGCTGTATCTGCTCTTCGTGAACAAGTTGCTGGTCTTTCCGTTTTAATTGCCAAGAAGGTAATTGAAAAAGAGTTAGATGAAAAGGCACAAGAGAAACTTGTTGAAGAGTATCTTAAAGAGGTAGGCGATAAGCTATGAGCAATCAAGCAGTAGCGAATCGTTATGCATCAGCCCTATTTCAGCTTGCGAAAGAAAAGCATGACCTAAAGAAAGTAAATGAAGAGTTACAAGTTGTCAAAAATGTTGTTGAATCAACACCTGAACTTGTACAATTCTTAACTCATCCGAAAGTGACCGTTGCACAGAAGCAAGCTTTTATCAAAGAAAGCTTTAAAGGCTTAAGCGACGTGAGCTTAAATGCACTTCTTATGTTAATTGACCGTAAACGAACAGATATCCTTGTTCCAATGGTAAATAAATATAAAGAATTAGCTTACGAGGCTCAAGATATGGCTGAAGCGATCGTGTATTCGACTAAGCCATTAACTGAGAAAGAGCAAGATCATATCGCAAAGGTATTTGCGAAAAAGGCAAAGAAGTCAAAGCTTGAATTAAAAAACATCGTTGATTCAGAGTTAATCGGCGGAATTAAGATCCGTATTGGGGATCGCATATATGACGGCACTGTAAAAGCGCAGCTTGATAAGCTCGAGCGTAATATCGTAGCCGGAACACGCTAGAAGATAGGGGTGAAAGCAATGAGCATTAAAGCAGAGGAAATTAGTTCTCTTATTAAACAGCAGATTGATCAGTTTCAGTCTGATGTTCAAGTACAGGATGTAGGTACAGTTATCCGTGTTGGTGACGGTATCGCGCTTGCTCATGGCCTTGAAAACGTTATGGCTGGTGAGCTTCTTGAGTTCTCAAACGGGGTAATGGGAATGGCTCAGAACCTTGAGGAGAATAACATCGGTATTATTATCTTGGGTCCTTACTCAGATATCCGCGAAGGTGACGAAGTAAAACGTACTGGTCGTATCATGGAAGTACCAGTAGGTGATGAGTTACTAGGTCGTGTTGTAAATGCTCTTGGACAACCTATCGATGGATTAGGTCCAATTGCTTCTTCAAAATCTCGTCCAGTTGAAAACAAAGCACCGGGCGTTATGGCTCGTAAATCAGTTCATGAGCCGCTTCAAACTGGTATTAAATCGATTGATACAATGGTTCCAATTGGCCGTGGCCAACGTGAGTTAATCATCGGAGACCGTCAAACAGGGAAAACAGCAATTGCGATTGATACAATCTTAAACCAAAAAGACCAAGATATGATTTGTATCTATGTTGCAATTGGTCAAAAGAAAACAACAGTTGCAGGTGTAGTAGAAACACTACGTTCACGTGGTGCTCTAGACTATACAATCGTTGTTTCTGCAAGTGCGTCTGACCCAGCACCGATGCAATTCTTAGCTCCATATGCAGGGGTATCAATGGGTGAGGAGTTCATGTATAACGGCAAGCATGTTTTAATCATCTATGATGATTTATCAAAACAAGCAGCTGCTTACCGTGAGCTTTCATTATTGTTACGTCGTCCTCCAGGTCGTGAGGCATTCCCAGGGGATGTATTCTACTTACACTCTCGTTTATTAGAACGTGCAGCGAAATTAAGCGATGAACTAGGCGGAGGTTCAATTACAGCTCTTCCATTCATCGAAACGCAAGCTGGTGACGTATCTGCGTACATTCCAACAAACGTAATTTCGATCACAGATGGACAAATCTTCTTACAATCAGATTTATTCTATTCTGGTGTTCGTCCAGCCGTTAACGCAGGTCTTTCTGTATCACGTGTTGGTGGTTCTGCACAAATTAAGGCAATGAAAAAAGTAGCTGGTACACTTCGTCTTGACCTAGCTGCTTACCGTGAGTTAGAAGCATTCGCTCAGTTCGGATCTGATTTAGATAAAGCAACTCAAGCGAAATTAAATCGTGGACAACGTACGGTTGAGGTTCTGAAACAAGACCTTCACAAACCACAACCAGTTGAGTACCAAGTAACGATTATTTATGCTCTAACAAAAGGTTTCTTAGATGATATCCCAGTTGAAGACGTTCTTCGTTTTGAATCAGAGCTATTCACTTACTTTGATCATAACAAGAAAGAAATTCTTGATCACATTCGCACAACTGGTGGTCTTCCAAACGAAGATGAGTTCAAAGCTGCGATCAGTGAGTTCAAAAAAGGATTCGTTCCTAGTAACTAATTAGTATTTGTTCAACTGACATTTGAACATCTTAGGTAGATCGGATTAGTTTTTGCGAAAAGGTGGTGAAAAGAAATGGCTTCAATGCGAGATATAAAAGGACGAATTACTTCGACAAAGAAGACAAAGCAAATTACAAAGGCGATGCAAATGGTATCAGCTGCTAAGTTGAACCGGGCTCAAGCGAATGCACAGTCATTCCAACCATACACGGAAAAAATTCGTGAGGTGGTTGCAAGTATTGCATCTTCTTCAACAGAAGTTTCTCACCCGATGCTAGAAGAGCGTCCGGTAAAGAAAACAGGCTATGTTGTGATCACTTCTGACCGTGGGTTAGCTGGAGGTTACAATGCAAGTTTAATTCGTTCCCTTCTCAAAACGATTAGTGAGCGTCATAAATCACCTGATGAGTACGGAATTATTGTCATCGGTCGAATCGGACGTGACTTATTCAAAAAACGTAATCTTCCAATCATTCAAGAAATCACTGGGCTAGCGGATCAACCAGATTTTAACGATATTAAAAATTTGGCGAAGACAACAGTTGAGATGTTTTCTGATGGGGTGTTTGATGAGCTATACGTGTGGTACAACCACTTCGTAAGTGCACTTACACAGGAAGTAACGGAGTCAAAGCTCTTGCCGCTTACAAACATTGCGGAAGGTGTGACGACGACAGCGTATGAGTATGAGCCGTCTGAGCAAGCCATTTTAGAACGTTTATTGCCACAATATGCAGAGAGCCTTATTTTCGGTGCATTGCTTGATGCAAAAGCAAGTGAATTTGGTGCACGTATGACGGCAATGAGCGCTGCAACAGACAATGCAACTGCTCTCATTGATGATTTAACATTAGTATACAACCGAGCACGTCAAGCAGCGATTACGCAAGAAATTACGGAAATCGTTGGCGGGGCAGCAGCTCTCGAATAGAACCATTTAGAGGAGGTCTCCCTGCGAAAGGGAGGCTCTCATTAGATAAGTGAAATGAAGAGGAAGAAGGAAGCTAAGAAGAATCCTTCACCCGGTGAGTAGTAGTGAATAGGAGGGACTAAAAAATGAATAAAGGTCGCATTACTCAGGTAATGGGTCCAGTTGTTGACGTAAAATTCGACAGTGGAAACCTTCCTGAAATCAACAATGCATTAACTGTTTCGCAAAAGAGCGATAACAATGCTGTTGATGTAAACGTTACTCTTGAAGTTGCCTTGCACCTTGGCGATAACTCAGTTCGTACAGTTGCAATGGATTCAACGGATGGTCTAGTACGTGGAACAGAAGCAGTAGATACAGGTGCGCCAATTTCTGTACCTGTTGGTGAAGCTACACTTGGACGTGTATTCAACGTGCTTGGAGAAGCAATCGATCTAAAAGATCAAGTTCCAGCAGATGTGAAGCGTGATCCAATTCACCGTGAAGCTCCGAAATTTGAAGAGCTTTCAACTACGACGGAAATCCTTGAAACAGGGATCAAAGTCGTTGACCTTCTTGCACCATACGTTAAAGGTGGTAAGATCGGTCTATTTGGAGGTGCCGGTGTAGGTAAGACGGTACTTATCCAAGAATTAATTAACAACATCGCTCAAGAGCACGGCGGTATCTCGGTATTTGCTGGTGTAGGTGAGCGTACTCGTGAAGGAAATGACCTTTTCCACGAGATGACAGACTCTGGCGTTATTAAGAAAACGGCAATGGTATTCGGTCAAATGAACGAGCCGCCTGGAGCACGTATGCGTGTTGCACTTTCTGGCTTAACAATGGCAGAGCATTTCCGTGATCGCGATGGACAAGACGTACTTCTTTTCATCGATAACATCTTCCGTTTCACGCAAGCAGGTTCAGAGGTTTCGGCCCTATTAGGTCGTATGCCATCTGCCGTTGGTTACCAACCAACACTTGCTACAGAAATGGGTCAATTACAAGAGCGTATCACATCAACAAAAGTTGGTTCAGTAACATCGATCCAAGCGATCTATGTACCAGCCGATGACTATACGGATCCAGCTCCAGCAACGACGTTTGCTCACTTAGATGCAACGACAAACCTTGAGCGTAAACTTTCTGAGATGGGTATTTACCCAGCGGTTGATCCACTTGCGTCAACATCACGCGCCCTTTCTCCTGAAATCGTTGGAGAAGAGCATTATGGTATTGCACGTGAAGTACAATCGACACTTCAAAAGTATAAAGAATTACAAGATATCATTGCGATCCTTGGTATGGACGAGCTTTCTGAGGAAGATAAGTTGATCGTTGCGCGTGCGCGTCGTATCCAATTCTTCTTATCTCAAAACTTCCACGTTGCTGAGCAGTTCACTGGCCAGCCGGGATCTTATGTACCAGTTAAAGAAACGATCAAAGGTTTCAAAGAAATTCTTTCAGGTAAGTACGACGATCTTCCTGAAGATGCATTCCGTCTAGTTGGTCGTATTGAAGAAGTAGTTGAAAAAGCAAAAGAAATGGCGTAAATAGCGTCTTATCAAATATTAAAACCCGGTTTTGCTACTTTAGGAGGGTTTTCAAATGCCGACAATTCAAGTAAGTGTTGTTACTCCTGATGGCAAGGTGTATGACGGTGCTGTTGATATGGTCGTTGTTCGCACAGTAGAAGGCGAGCTCGGTATTTTACCAAATCACATCCCGTTAGTTGCTCCATTAACTGTTGGAGCTGTACGCTTAAATAAAGGCACCACTGTGGAAAAAGTAGCTGTGACTGGTGGATTTGTTGAAGTCCGTCCAGACCAGGTAACGATTTTAGCAGAGGCAGCTGAGTTGCCTTCAGATATTGATGTAGACCGTGCAAAAGAAGCTGAAAAACGTGCGAGACAACGCATTGATTCAGCTAGATCAGACGAAATTGACTTCAAACGTGCTGAATTAGCACTTAGAAGAGCTGTAAACCGTCTTGATGTTGCAGGTAAATAATCTTTACAAAAATAAGACGCCTTTTGGTGTCTTATTTTTTTGTTTTGCTAATACTATAGATGTGGAACTGCCACTTCCTATTTATTCCATTTTAATTGTGCTTTTTTGTTCTACTTTTATTGAAATATTTAGATTGTGTCGGATTTGTTAACGGGAATTGTGTGTTTTTTGTGGGAAATGGTGCAAAATGAGCGGTTTAGCTAGTACTTTTTTCAGTGTTGGTTTATTGTATTTTTAGTGCATTACGAAGTGCTATAAAGAGGGTGAAACGTCCTTTAGAAGGTGTGCTACAAAGAGTGGCAATGGCTCCGCGCGCCGTACGCTTATTTTAGACCCACTCAAAAGGCTTAAGAGACAACGGCGGTTGGTACATTGCTTAGTCCCAATGAAAAAAGGGAAGATCGTCCTTTTAGGAGTGTATGCTACGGCGAGTGGCAATTGCTCCGCACGCTGCGCGCCTTAAGGAGAAACCCGCTCCTTAAGGCTTAAAAGACAGCAGCGGCTGCGCTCATTGCTTAGTCCCAATAAAAAAGGGTAAAACGTCCTTTTTTATTGGGACTAAAATAGGTCCGAACAACTAGAAAAATCATGTGGATTTTTTACAATGAATCAGTTATGATGGAAAATGGGCTGAAATTTGTAGAGATGCTGATACAAAGGTAGGTTCGCCGTTTTTTGATCATGAGTAAGGGAGTAATGATGACGATGTTTGATGGATTGGGACAGCAAGCGGTCATACATATTGTGGTCAATGTGTTTTTCATTGGCGTTACATGGTGGGCATTACAATCTTTTCGATTTGATCTTTTTGTAAGAGAACCAAAGGGTCCGAAGGCAAAAGTCCTTATGATAATCGTGACGATTGCCATTGCTCAATTGGTTAGTCAGTTCTTTCTTGATTATCTATATTCTTCACAAATGCTTAAGTATTTGTGGGAGTAAGCACTTTCAAGTTTGACTACAACTTCCATGTATGCAGAGTCCACTTCAGGAAAAAATGATAGTAATAAACGTTTTCTTGGGGAGGAGAACACAACGTGGGTAAGGTTTGATTGTTCTTGTAATTGGTTTGAATCTTTCTGTTAAAGGGTATGAAGATGTTCAGCGGGCAAAAATAGACGTTTTTTCATATCAGCAACCATTCACTGGGTTTCAAAAAAATGAAACTTTAGGGCACATTCGATCGTTTAAAGAATTGAGCATTCCGCACGCAGCTGCGTTGAAAACATTCGATGGATTGATGAGCTCTAGATCGAACAGCATGATGGATTGGTGATATAGATGGGACTGAATAGACATGCTCACTTTACATAAAAATCCAAGCGATTAGGTTCCGGATCAATTTCATTTAACGCTTTATCCAACACCAATGAACAACGTACCTAGGCATCTGTACGGTACATGGAACGAATGGATCTGTTCTTGAATCTAATATAGTATGCAATATTAATGTAAGAATTGGGTTGCGGCTATATGTCCTATAGAGGTTTCAAGCAGATTCTCCCAACAAAGATACGAGAGAGAGAGTGGGATCTTAGAATTTTAAGCTGAAACGGTTAGCTCACTGACTTACTCAGTTTGTTCTCCTTTTCCGCGTATAATTCAAAATGGACACCATAATTAGAAAAAAAGTAAAAAAATATGAATGTCCAAGTTGCAATTTGAGACTTCAATGAAGGATTGGGCGCAGGGACAACGTTGACAATAGGAACGCCTATTATTACGACTGAATATTGATGATAGAGAAGAGACTATAATTTAGACGCGGAGGGGAATACGTTGGAAAAAATTATTGTCCGGGGTGGCAATCAGCTACGCGGCACTGTTAAGGTAGAAGGCGCGAAAAACGCAGTCTTACCTGTAATTGCTGCATCAATCCTAGCAGGCCGCGGCACAAGCCACATATATGATGTGCCACAATTGGCAGATGTATACACGATGAAAGAAGTATTAAGCAATTTAAATATCGATGTGAAATATGTAGATGGGAAATTTACTGTAAATGCAGAAAAACCATTAAAGACAGAAGCACCATTTGAATATGTACGTAAGATGAGAGCTTCTTTCCTTGTAATGGGACCTCTTCTTGCGCGTGTAGGAAAAGCAAGAATTGCTCTTCCTGGCGGTTGTGCAATTGGTTCACGACCAATTGATCAACACTTAAAAGGGTTCGAAGCAATGGGTGCAACTGTAGAGATCGGAAATGGATTTATTGAAGCACGCATTGACGGACGCTTGCAAGGTGCAAAAATTTATCTAGACTTCCCAAGTGTAGGTGCAACTGAAAACATCATGATGGCAGCTGCAATGGCAGAGGGAACGACGATTATTGAAAATGCTGCAGAAGAGCCTGAAATTGTTTGTGTTGCTAATTACTTGAACGCGATGGGCGCGAAAGTCCGCGGTGCTGGTACTGGTGAAATCCGTATCGAGGGTGTTGACGAATTAGTAGGTGCAGAGCACACGGTTATCCCTGATCGTATCGAAGCTGGAACATTCATGGTAGCAGCTGCGATCACAAAAGGTGATGTATTAGTCGAAGGTGCTGTTTCTGAACACTTACGTCCACTTATTGCAAAAATGGGCGAAATGGGCGTCAAGATCATTGAAGAAGAGAACGGGTTACGCGTTGTGGGACCTGAGAAGTTAAAACCAGTTGACTTTAAGACAATGCCTCATCCAGGGTTCCCAACTGATATGCAAGCACAAATGATGGCATTACTGCTAGCTGCACACGGAACAGGTGTCATTACAGAAACAGTATTCGAAAATCGTTTCATGCATGTAGAAGAATTTCGTCGTATGAACTCGAACATTAAGATCGAAGGCCGTTCAGCTATTATCACAGGACCAAACAATCTTCAAGGCGCAGAAGTTTCTGCAACTGACTTACGTGCAGGGGCTGCCTTAATCATTGCAGGTCTGATCGCGGATGGCGTTACTCGAGTAATGGAGTTAAAACATATCGACCGCGGATACGTTAACTTAGCTGGAAAGCTTCAAGCACTAGGTGCAGATGTAGAACGAATTGAGGAAGAACTAGAAGAAGAAATTGAAAATCTAGAAGCTCCAGCTCCGCTACAAATCAAATCAATCTAATTATGGATAGCAAGAAGGTACAAATCGTATAGTGGTTTGTATCTTCTTTTTTGTTTGGCAGTTTTTGTATAATTCGCTTAACAGTCCGCTCCATAACTCCTCTTTACACCCACACTTCCCTGCAAAATCTCTTATTTTTACATATCGCAAGTGAGTTCTATTTCCTGCCAAGCTTTCATATACTTTTTTAGACAGATTAGTAAATGGAGGATCAGACATGAAACGACTTCTCGTTGTAGCCACTATTTTATGCACAGTTGTGCTCATTATTCCAGCAGTATTAGTAGTATTTCTTTCAGATCCTGCAGAGAGTACGACGACCGTCACTCGGACAATCACGTTAGAAGAGGCAGAAGAGCAATTTTCATATGTCCCTGAGGACGATGTCGCCGTGACCGTTTTTCGAACGGCAACCGAACAATTGGAGGAAACTCCTTTAGAAAGGTATGTTATGGGGGTGGTGGCGTCTGAAATGCACGCCAATTTTGAAATGGAAGCTTTAAAGGCACAAGCGTTAACGGCACGTACTTATATGGTGAAGCATATTTTACAACCGCGTTCTGAACAGCTGCCAGAAGGGGCGATGGTGACGGATACGACAAATCATCAAGTCTATAAAAATGAAGAAGAGTTAAGAGAGCTTTGGGGTGATGATTACGAGCGTAACATGGCGCGAATTCAGGAGGCTGTGTTGTCGACTCAAGGCCAAGTGTTAACGTATGAAGGGGAGCCGATTGATGCGTTGTTCTTCTCAACGAGCAACGGCTATACTGAGAACTCAGAAGACTATTGGGGAGATGAAATCCCTTATTTACGTAGTGTAGAAAGCCCATGGGATCAAGTGTCCCCTCGATTTAACTCAGAAACAAGTGTGACAGTTAGTGAGTTTCAAGAAAAGCTTGGAGTCACACTGCCTGAAGACGGCTCAGTAGGGGCCATTTTAGAGCGTACAGAGGGTGGACGCGTGGCCAAGGTAGTTATCAATGGAAAAGAGTTTTCTGGACGTGATGTGAGAGATAAATTAGCGCTAGACTCATCTGACTTTCAGTGGCAGCGTCAAGGAGAGCAGATTACGATTCAAACAAGAGGATGGGGTCATGGTGTTGGAATGAGCCAATTTGGAGCTGATGGCATGGCGAAGGAAGGCAGCAACTATACCGACATCATCCACCACTATTATAAAGGGGTAGAAATCCAGCCAGTCGATCCATTTGTATCTGAAATGTTAGCAAAAGCGGAATAATGAATGAGAGAAAGATCCTTGTTCAAGGGTCTTTTTTTATTTAATTAGACCTACGATAATATTAAGAGTATTGTTTTTTCCTAAAAGGCTGTTTTCGTAAAGATGGTTGCTAGTAAATTTTTTTCCTCGTAGTGAAATGGAGCGGAAGTCACTCGACTCCTGCGGGATGCAGAGGTAAGGGCGAGACCCCGCAGGCGCAGCCGAGGAGGCTCGGCACCTCCCCGTGGAAAGCGAGTGGCTGGAGCGCAATGGAACGAACATGTGAAGGACGCGTAACCCATAAAAACAACAAAGTATGCGAAACCAGTTTTCTAAAAAAACCTCTCACCAACCCGCAACACTAAGCCAATTCATAACTTTTTTTAATAAAATGCATAAAAGAAACCCATTTGTCGAAAACTAATTTAAAAAAAGTTTTTGCAAGATGTATACATTTCTAGCAATCTGATCAGAATGATTGCTGAGGTGATGGAAAATGAGAGAAGAAGAAAACAATCGCTCTTCTAAATCTGAAGAAAAATTAAATGTAAAAAGTTTATTACGTAAGCGCTGGGTATTACCTGCAGTATACTTAGTAGCAGCAGCTGGTGTGTTAAGTGCCGTTTTCGTTATGCAAGGTGGAGACGAGTCAGCAGCACCAGAAGATAGTGTTGAAGTAACAGATCCAAACTATACTGGAGATATGAATCCATATGGTGAAGATGCTGTAGCTGTTACGGCTTCATCTGAAGTTGTAAAAATGCCTGTCGTTGATGAAGAAGAAGTTACTGTTGTTGGTTATTTCTATGATGTGAATGGTTCACCTGAAGAACAGCAAGAAGCTCTTGTATACTACAATAATACGTATTTCCCAAATAAAGGAATGGACTTCGCTCATGTAGATGGTGAAAGCTTTGAAGTAGCTGCTGCCCTAAGTGGAACAGTAGTAAGAGCAGAGAAAGATTCATTGCTAGGGTATGTCGTTGAAATTTCCCATGAAGACGGTGTCGTTACACACTACCACAGTTTAGAAAATGTGGAAGTGGAAGAAGGTGCAACACTTGAGCAAGGTGAGATTCTTGGCCGCGCAGGACGCAACAGCTACAATGCTGATGCTGGAATCCACGTACACTTTGAAATTCGTTATGATGGCGTTGCTGTCAATCCAAATGATGTGTTCCAACAACCAATTGACTCTGTAAGAGACGTTGCGGATGAACAAGAAAAAGAAGAAGAAAAGCCAGCTGAAGAAGAAGATGGCAAAGAAGATGGCACGACAGATGAAGAAGAAGTCACACCTGAAGAAAACAATGACGAAGGTGAAGACGAAGAAGAACAAAGTGAAATCGGCTAAACGAAGCCAAACACAAACTGACTTACAATTGAAAGTCAGTTTGTGTTTTTTTGTCGTACAGAAATGTTTGACAACAATCTGAAATTTTGAAATAATGTGATATAGAACAGATGGTTGGTCCGAGATTTCCACTGTAACAGTCACCTTTTTTTTGGATAATAATGATAACGCTTACAAAGTAACGTTGGAGGGATCTAAAATGATGTATGTCTTTCTAGTAATTTTGCTGTTATCGATTATTTTTACATTTCGCTTGAAAAAACCATTATTGTTGTCCGTCCCCTTTATCTCCATTTTCATCTATATGATTGTCCAAATTGCAATGGTACCACTCGGCTTCTTTGAAACAGTAAGATTTATTATGGGGTTGAGATAAAATGGCAAAGAAAAATAGGAGTCACCTACGTCTAATTCAGACCGACCATTCAGTATGCTCGCAGTGTAAACGTGGAGAACTCGAAGATATGCCGAATTCGAGGTATGTCATTTTTCTCAGTGTGCTGCCATGGGTATTAGCAATGCTGTTAGTTTTCACCGTTCACCCGATTTTCTTTATTTTTGTACCGATTGTGACGATCATCAACATGTACATTTCAAAAAAGCAAAAACCTCTCAAACGCTGCAAGTCCTGTCACAAAATCCAACGACACCTAAGAGCCATTTAAAAGATAAGTTTACTCTGTAAAGGAGGCGATGAAGTAGCTTAGCCAGCTGCACATAAAAACGAGATTGATAAAAAACGAGGAGGAATGAGTTGTGAAGAAAATTGATAAAAAAGTGGCGGATGCATACTTTCGTGCTCGTACTTGGCTAGTCGTCATTTGCTTATTCATCGGTGGTCTTGTTTCGTTTGGTGTTGTAGCCTTTGCTGAACGCTTTGCAGAATTTACGATTATGGGAATGCCGGCCCATTATTATATGGGGGCACAAGGAGCTGTTGTTACATTCGTTATCCTGTTATTCGGAAACGCTATCATAAGTGATCAGATCGATAAAAAGTTTGGAATTGATGAGGAACATAATACGAGAGTTAGTTCTGGCAAGGTGTTAGATCACTAGGTTTGAAACGGAAAATAGAGACCTGCAGGGGGGAATAAATCAATGGATCAGCAAACAATTGTGTCGTTACTTCTCATTTTGGCTACATTTGGACTTTATATTGGTATTTCTGTCTACAACAGGGCAAAAGCAACCTCTGACTTTTACGTAGCAAGCCGCGGTGTACCGCCTTTCTGGAACGGAATGGCAATTGGTGGAGACTGGATGAGTGCAGCCTCATTCATTGGGATGGCTGGAACAGTTATGATTCTTGGGTATGATGGTTTAGCCTACATAATGGGTTGGACTGGTGGGTACTTATTCCTTACTTTCTTACTAGCACCACAGCTTAGAAAATATGGACGTTACACGGTTCCTGAATTTATCGGTGACCGTTTTGATAGTAACGCCGCGCGACTAATCGCTGCGATTGCGACGATTATCATCAGTTTTACCTACATTATCGGTCAGCTTGCAGGTTCCGGGGTTGTTATCGGGCGTATCCTCAGCATCCCTGCAATGTACGGGACGATGATCGGGGTTGTTGTTATCGCGATCTACGCGACACTAGGCGGGATGAAAGGAATCACGTGGACACAAGTAGCACAATACATGATCTTAATTATTGCCTACATTATTCCAATTGTCTTCATGTCTTTGCAAGTGACAAACAATCCGCTGCCATGGTTAACATATGGAAACATCGTCACACAGCTTGGAGAGCTTGACCGAGAACTCGGGATATCGGAGTATTTTGCTCCATTTGCTGAAAGCGACAAATCACAATTTATTGCTCTTATGTTTACATTAATGGTTGGTACAGCTGCGCTTCCGCACGTTATCGTTCGTTTCTACACAGTAACAACGATGAAAGCAGCACGTTGGAGCGGCGCTTGGGCACTTGTTTTTATCGCCCTTCTATACTTATCAGCTCCTGCTTATGCAGCATTCTCTCGTTTCATCTTAATGACGCGTGTAGCAGGTCAGCCGCTTGATCAATTACCAGCATGGACAGAAACATGGGTGAACACAGGGTTGTTACAGCTTGCTGATACGAATGGGGACGGAATTCTTCAATGGTCTGAGATTGTCATTTCAAATGATATCGTCGTCATGGCGACACCGGAAATTGCGAACCTTGGTGTGTTTGTTATCGGTTTAGTTGCAGCCGGTGCGATGGCAGCCGCCCTTTCAACAGCCGGTGGTCTATTGATTACGATCTCGTCTTCGTTTGCACATGATATTTACTACCGTTTATTAAAACCAGATGCAAGTGATAAAAAGCGCTTAGCGGCAGGACGTTGGGCAATTGTGTTAGCAACGGTTGTCGCAGGAGTTGTGGCGCTTAATCCACCAGGGGTTATTACTCAAATTGTTGCTTGGGCGTTTGGTCTTGCAGGTGGAACATTCTTCCCAGTCTTGCTTCTAGGTGTATGGTGGAAACGTTGTAACAAACAAGGTGCGATTGCAGGGATGTTAACAGGATTAACGGTTACACTCACATATATTTTCTTAGCACGTTCAGGCATAACACTATTTGGTATTCAAGATACAGGTGCTGGTTTAATTGGGGTTCCAATTAACCTGCTTGTTACGATCCTTGTTTCAAAAATGACAGCAGCACCATCGCAAAAACTTCAAGATGAAGTCGTTGACCTCCGTTATCCAGAACAAATGACGTATCGCGACGGCGAGGTATGGATGGATGAGGGAGCAGGAAAATAAGTTCGACACGCAAATCCGTGAGCACCCAATCTTCAAAGGGCTCAGTGACTCTGAGTTTACCGAATGCTTGGGTGCCTGCGCTCTCAAATCCTATCAAAAAGGCGACAAGGTGCTTTACAAGAAGGCACCAAGAGAAGGACTTCTGCTTATCCTAAAGGGGGTAGCAGAAGTTTTTGTTGCAACAGAGCTTGGGCAGTACCAACAGAAGGAGGTCCTGGAGGTGCTTGAGCAAAACGATATGATTGGTTTTTCAAGCTTAGCCGATTTTTTAGGAGGAAAAACAGAGGACCCCAAGCGCTACGAGGTAGAAGTCGGTGCTGTGGAGGAGTCGGTATGTCTTCATATTCCATACACTGTTGTCAAAATGCGCTGGGAAGACCCGGCTGTACGAGATTTTGCGTTGCAGCAAGCGACGATTCGCCTGCGTGACATATATGGTTCATTTGCTGAGCAAGTACAGCTAGCAAGCAAATGGGGAGAGAGCGAACCTTTTATTCGTAGAGTTCAAGATATTATGAATGAACCTGTTGTTGTTGCGGATATGGACGATGATGTGCAGGACATTGCAGGAAAGATGGTGGAACATTCCACAAGTTCAGTTGTCGTATTAAATGATAGCGACCAATTGATTGGGATTGTAACGGAAAAGGATCTCGTGCAACGTGTGGTCGCGCGCGGATTAGGTGCTGGGACTGTCGCTCGTGAAATCATGACTCCACACCCTTTCATTATTGCCCGGGACGCGTACTACTACGAAGCAATGTCGAGTTTTCTGATGAATGGCATTAAGCATTTGCCGGTGATGGATCGCGGCCGTGTCATTGGGATGGTGACATTATCTGATTTACTGCGGAAGAAAAATCGAGGGACGATGGAGCTTTTGCAAAACGTTGAGGAGTCAACAGTTGAGACGATTCATGAGCTGAAGCCTGCTTTTTATGATGTGTTAGGAAATTTGATTCAAGACGGGATCCCAACAGTCCATACGCTTGATGTGATGACAAAACTGTATGATCGATTCGTTCGGCATGCGATTGAGCTTGCTGTTAGTGAGGTCGGTGAGCCGCCTGTTGCATTTGCTTGGTATATGATGGGGAGCGGCGGTCGGAAGGAACAATTTATGTTAACCGATCAGGATCATTTTCTCGTTTATGAGGATGGTGGCGATCAGGTGGTGGTTGATGATTATTTTGAAAAGTTAGGTGGTGAGATCGTTCGTTGTTTAGAGGCAGCTGGCTATAAGCGGTGTAAAGGTTTGATGATGGCGAGTGAGGAGCAGTGGCGCGGGACACTTACCGTTTGGAAGGAGCGATTGCGCAGCTGGGGTGTGCGGGCAACGAATGACAACATTTTGCTTGCGCATAACTTCTTGGCGTTCCGTTACGTTTATGGCGATGAAGCGTTGCACGATCAATTTGTCGCAGGTGTGAAAGAACAACTTGAGCGGTCACGTATCTTCTTATATAGAATGGCTGAACTTGAGAAAGAAAAGCCTGTGCCGACGTTTGATCATCCAATTCGTGCGCTGTTTCGGATGAAGCGGGAATCGGTGGACTTAAAAAAACAGGCACTATTTCCGTTTCATCATTGCTTGCAACTGCTTTGTGCGAGAAAAGGGCTCGTTGGAGGGGGGAGCCCGTTAGAACAAATAGAATGGCTCGTGAATGAAAATGTGCTCTCAGAGGAAACTGCTGATGAACTGTGCTTTGCCTATGAGGTGGTGCTCCGAATTCGTGTGGAGCGTGGATGGGAAGCTTATCAGACGGGTAGAGAGAATGATAGTTTAATAGATTTCAACTACTTACGAACAAAGGACAAAGAAGAACTGCTGTTAGCACTAAAAACCATTCGAGCACTGCAGAACCAAGTTGTCGGAATGTATTGAGGGGTCTGACCCCTCTTCACTCTGCTAAAGCGAAAGGAGGTGCTCCACTCCGTGTTTTGGAAGAAACCCATTTTACCAGCGAGCCAGTCGATCACCAACACTGAAACGCCACTTAACACCCCGATTTCTGATATCACCTTTACAGTATTCGACACGGAGACGACAGGGTTTGCGGTAGGGAGGCACGATCGGCTCATTGAAATTGGAGCGGTTCATGTGAAGGGAAACCGCGTCCTAGAAGAGGAAACGTTTCATATGCATGTAAATCCAGAGAGACATATTCCAGAAGAGATTACCGAGCTCACCGGTATTTCCTTGGAAACAATTCGACATTCGCCTAGCTCTCTTGAAGCGATCGAAGCATATCTACAATTTAATGAGCGAGCAAACAGCACGATTTGGATCGGTCACTACGTGAGCTTCGACTTGCTAGTCATAAAAAAAGAGTTACAGCGTCATCAGTATCGCATTGATATGCCTACAACCATCGATACGCTTGATCTGATTGGCTATATAAGCCCTTCTAAGCACATGCTTGATTTAGAAGTTTACGCTAGTCAATTTGGCACAAGAATCTATAATCGCCACGAAGCTTTAGGAGATGCATTAACAACGGCGCACCTTTTTTGTGAGCTGTTATATCACCTTGAAACACGCAACAAACGTACATTTGCCGACCTTTTGGCTATAAGTGATATGTCTAAAAGGAACATACAATTCTGAAAAGTCAAGCATGTCCTTGCAAGAATGTGGTATATCTGTGAACTCCCCCTAATAAACTGTACCAATCACCAACACAGAATTAGGAGGCGAGTCGTGTGCACGATTACATCAAAGAGCGAACTATCAAGATAGGTAGGTATGTTGTTGAGACAAAGAAAACGGTGAGAACGATAGCCAAAGAGTTCGGCGTCTCAAAAAGTACCGTACACAAAGACCTCACAGAAAGATTGCCAGAAATTAACCCCGAGCTAGCAAATGAAGTGAAGGAAATTCTGGAATATCACAAGTCCATCCGTCACCTGCGCGGAGGAGAAGCTACAAAGGTGAAATATAGGAAATCTGAAGACTCAACAGAAACAATCGTTAAAGCACCAAATTAATGTCAAACATTTTTTCAAAAAAGTGGACCCTGTCAGAACATTATGTGATAAAATAAAAAATTAGGTAAATCGTAATACTAAATGCGATTATGTTCGGATAACAGGGAGGAAAAAGAATCATGTTTGGTCGCGATATTGGAATTGATCTAGGTACTGCAAATGTCCTCATTTATGTAAAAGGTAGTGGAATTGTCCTAAATGAACCGTCTGTGGTTGCGGTTGAAACAACAACCAATCGAGTACTTGCAGTAGGGGAGGAAGCGTTCCGTATGGTCGGACGTACACCAGGAAATATTGTTGCCCTACGCCCAATGAAAGACGGTGTCATTGCAAACTTCGAAATGACTGAATCAATGCTCAAACATTTCTTAAGCAAGATCAACGTCAAAAGTCTTTTCTCAAAGCCTAGAATTCTCATCTGCTGCCCAACTAATATTACATCAGTTGAGCAAAAAGCAATTCGAGAAGCAGCAGAGAAAAGCGGTGGGAAAAATGTTTATTTGGAAGAAGAACCAAAAGTTGCTGCAATTGGAGCAGGGATGGATATATTCCAGCCAAGCGGAAACATGGTTGTAGATATAGGCGGTGGAACAACAGATGTTGCTGTTCTTTCGATGGGTGATATCGTCACCGCCTCTTCCATAAAAGTAGCTGGTGATCGCTTTGACTCAGACATCTTGGCATACATAAAGAAGAAGTATAAGCTCTTAATTGGTGAGAGAACGGCTGAGAATATCAAAGTCCAAGTTGCAACAGTATTTCCGGGTGGGCGACAAGAAGAAATTGACATTCGCGGACGTGATATGGTAAGTGGACTTCCAAGAACAATTACGGTACACTCAAAAGAGATTGAAGAAGCATTATTGGAATCTGTTTCATACATAGTCCAAGCTTCACGACAAGTGTTAGAACAAACCCCTCCAGAGCTTTCAGCGGACATTATTGATCGCGGCGTTATACTAACAGGCGGAGGAGCCTTATTGCACGGTATCGACCAACTGCTAGCTGAGGAGCTTAAAGTTCCTGTACTAGTTGCAGAAGAGCCGATGCATTGTGTTGCAAAAGGAACGGGGATTATTTTAGAAAATCTAGATCGTATGTCTAGTAAAAAAGTGCGTATTTAAGCGGACAAGCTTTATATAAAAGTTGCAGGAGGAACGAGCATGCTTCGTGGAATGTACGGGGCTGCGGCAGGGATGATTGCCCAACAGCAGCGCCAAGAAATGTTGACAAATAACTTAGCCAATGCCAATACACCAGGATTCAAAGCCGATCAAGCATCACTTAGGGCGTTCCCAAACATGCTGATCAAAGCAATGAACACACAAGGAACACCAGGACCAGCTCAGACAATTGGTGAGTTAACAACAGGTGTGTACTTACAAGAACGCATGCCAAACTTCCGCCAAGGTGACTTGATGGAAACAGGAAACAACACCGATATTGCTTTATTACAAGGAATTATGCCTGTGACAGAGTCAGGACGACCAGGCGCTCTTTTTTATACGATTCAAAATGAAAATGGAGACGTTCGCTATTCACGAAATGGCAATCTTACCGTTGATGGAGCAGGTTTCCTAACGACTCCAGCTGGACATTACGTATTAGGTGCGAATGGTCAGCCGATTCAAGTTGGGAACGAGGAATTCCGTGTGAATGAGCAAGGACTTGTTTTTAATCAAGCTGGAGTACAGGTTGCACAGCTAAATGTTGTCTATGCGGAAGATCCAATGCAGCTTGTAAAAGAGGGAAATGGCCTCCTGCGCTTTGAAGGCGAGGGCGACCTGCCAACAGCTATTGGTAACGGAGCGATTAGTTTTCAGCTGCAGCAAGGCTTCATTGAGCGTTCGAATGTCGATGCTCAGCAGACGATGACAGAAATGATGAGTGCATACCGGTCGTTTGAAGCAAACCAACGAGTGCTTCAAGCGTATGATCAAAGCATGGAAAAAGCAGTGAATGAAATAGGACGAATAGGGTAAATCTAGCAAATTGGCGCATGTTTGTTTGCAGAGCATGCGTCTTGCTTGAGCTCTTGTTTGAGCACGTATTTTAATAAGAAGAGGGATGAAGATGAACACATCGATGATCGCTGCGTCGAATACAATGGGGCAGATTCAACGAAAGCTTGATACGATATCACACAACATTGCAAACACAAACACAACAGGATATAAGCGCCGTGAATCAACATTTACTGATTTGCTTCATCAGCAAGTAAACAATCAATCGAGAGCAGCTCTAGAAGTGGGCCGTCTTACCCCGAATGGCATACGTGTTGGAACAGGAGCTAAAATTGCTCAAACGGCTGTTCGAACAGAAATTGGATCTCTTATGCAAACCGACCGTGAACTTGATTTTGCTTTAACGGAAAAAAATCATTTCTTTCGTATTCAAACAGTTGAAAATGGTGTACCAGTTGAGCGGTTAACAAGAGATGGGGCGTTTTATTTAACGGAAAACCCGGATAACGCCCAAACTTTAGCACTAGTAACTGGAAATGGTGATTTTGTTTTAAATCAAGCAGGTAACCGTATTAATTTACCAAGAAACTTTCAATCTATTAACTTTTCTGGAGAAGGGCAATTGCTTGTTACATTAAATGACGGAACGGTGCAAAACGTCGGACAGCTTGGTTTAACGAATGTATTAAAACCACAGCTGCTTGATGCTGTTGGAGACAATATGTATCGTTTTCCTGATCTGCAAGCATTAGGATTGGCACTTTTAGATGTACAGGAAAATTTTGCGTCCAATGGACAAACAGTAAGCCAAGGGTTTCTTGAAGGATCCAATGTAGACTTGAGCAAAGAGATGACTGAGTTAATTGAAGCGCAGCGTCATTATCAATTCAACGCGCGTTCTATTTCTATGGCGGATGAAATGTCTGGATTAGTAAATGGTCTCCGCAGATAATAAAAATAGACGCAAGAAATTCAGCATGAACGGCTGAACAGATTTGAGGAGAAAACGATGACTGATAATCGATCAAACGAGAAAAGCCGAAAAATAGAATCAGAGCTAGCAGAAGAGAAGGATTTGAATACCGAAGAAACGGAGCTTGAGGAATCTTCAAAAAAAGATGATGCAGCTAACGCTGAAGAAACTTTGGATGACGCGCATAATGAGAGTGTTTCCAACGATCCTAAGCCTTCAAATGACGACGAACAGCTGCTTGATCAAGAACTGACAAGCTCTGAGCATATGACCGAGACAGAGCTCTTAGATGAAGTGGAAGAACTTAACAAGCTTGATGACAAAAACTCGCTCACATTAGGGGAAGAGGATCTTTCCGCAGAGGATATTTTAGATGAGGAAGCTCTTGATGACAAAGACGAGCAACTTGTTGATTCAGAAGCACTGGCTCTTCAAACGCAGGAAAAAAAACAAGATGAAGAAGACACAAGAGAGGCACGTAGAAAAAAACGTCCAAAAAAGGAGCGTCTGCGTCTTATCCCAATTTGGCTTCGTCTTGTCATTTCGATTCTCTTGGTTGGAGGAAGCTTAATTTTAGGCGTGATCGTTGGCTATAGTGTCATCGGCGGTGGTGAAGCTGGTGAAGCAACAAGGCCGGAAACGTGGTACCATATTATAGATATGATTCGAGGACGCTAGCAGTCCTCGTTTTTTTTTGCTTTCGGCATTGGAAGCATGTACCTGGGCTGTTATTCATTAGCAAGAAAGTTATGCTATAATTGAAGAAATATACATATTGAAGGGATGAATGTTTCATGCTTACTATTGAAGAAATCAAGGAAATTATACCGCATCGTTATCCGTTTTTATTAGTTGATCGCATTTTGGAAATTGAAGAAGGAAAAAAAGCAGTTGGAATTAAAAATGTTAGTGCGAATGAAGAATTTTTTAACGGACATTTTCCTGACTATCCGGTTATGCCAGGTGTTTTGATTGTGGAAGCGCTAGCTCAAGTAGGAGCGGTTGCGATTTTAAAGCCTGAGGCAAACCGCGGCAAGCTTGCTTTCTTCGCTGGAATTGATAATTGTCGTTTTAAAAAACAAGTGAAGCCTGGTGACCAATTACGTCTAGAGGTGGAAATTGTCCGCTTGAAAGGACCGATCGGAAAAGGACATGCCATTGCAACGGTCGATGGCGAGATTGCATGTGAAACAGATATTACATTTGCGGTTAAATAATCAAAGCAACAATGATGAATGAAATCATACAAATGTGAGAAACTATGCAGAGCCTATCCCACTACAACGGATAGGCTCTGCTTTTGTCTATGTCTAGCCCGCTTTAGTGCTTCGAGGGCACTGAAAAGGTACGAACAAACCTTTTTCAGTGCCCTCGTAAAGAAGCGTTGAGGGGTCTGACCCCTTTATGGGAAAATATGTGACAAGGTGAGAAACTTGTTAGACATTTCCAAAAAAGTGCGCAATTTGTAGACGAGCATGAATAATCTTGCTAAGATACACAAAGACTAACAGCAAGCCAAAGATATATCTGCTTAGTCATATAAAAAATTTTGGGGGTAATTATTATGAAGAAAATTTTAATGACCACAGCGGCAGCTGCATTAACAGTAGGTTTACTTGGAGCTTGTGGAGCACCTGCAGAAGAAGAGCCAATGTTAGATGATCCAGCTGTTGAAGAACCTGCAGTAGAAGATCCAGCAATGGATGAGCCTGTAGAAGAAGATCCTGCGTTAGACGATGAAGAGTTTGACACTGAAGAAGAAATCGACATCGAGTTAGATGAAGAAGAAGGCGACGAATTCGCTGACGAGGAAGAAGACGAAGAAGAAGCTAACTAATTACTGATATAGGAACCTATCGCTTACGGGCGGTAGGTTTTTTCTTTGGGGTCAGACCCCAGGGCGGTGCTGTAACGCGGTGAAGAAGTTCCGAGGGGTCTGACCCCGACTCATGATTAACTATCCTTTGCTTGCAGCCAGCGGATGTGTTCGAGCATAACATAGTTACGGTAATTTTCTCTTGGGGACTCTTGGAAGTATTGAAGAATTGTTTTGGTCGTGACATTTTTTCTCGGTTTGTTTGATACAAATGAAAGGTAGGAACTCCAAGGATATTCTTCGGGGAGAGAAACCATATATGCTCTTACAGGGTTTAAGTGGATATAGCGGCTCATATTTAGAAGCGGGATGGCACCAAGGACAGGTACTGCATTATAGCGACCTTCAAAAAGATGGCCAGTTAGATTGTATTTTCGATTGAAGTACATGGCGTAGCGAGAATTAATATGTTTCATGAAAACTTTGGGAGGCGTTTCAATCGTTTCTAATAACAGATGGACATGATTGGTCATAAGACAGTAAGAGTGGAGAAAAAAGGGGTGTTTCTGTTGTGTTTCCTCTAGCATGGCAAGGTACATTTGATAATCGCCAATGTCTAAGAAGATATTAGACTTTCGGTTCCCTCGGGAAGTGATATGGAAACAATCACCGGGGTTCCAAGAACGAGTTTTCCGAGGCACGTAAATCACCTCCTTTGCAAAAAGATTGAGTATATATTCGACGTTTGTTGACAAATTCCTGCTTGTTGGGGTCAGACCCCTCTGTATAAATGTAAGAGGGCACTGAAAAAGTCCTTTTTAGCGGATTCGAGGAAGCAGCAATGGTTCTACACGTTGCGCGCCTGCTATGAGAAAACCACTCATAGCAGGCTTTAAGACAAAGCAACGGTTCCGCTCATTGCTTAAAGGCCATTGAAAAAGGTCAAAACCGTACCTTTTTCAGTGGCCTCTCTGACCCCTCACATAAGTTACACAAATGAGTTTAACTGTTGTATAATGTTTGTATAATGTATTTGAGCAGACTGGGGGAACAGATGATGATTTCGTGGCTCATTCGTAAGAGGAAAATTACGATTCTCTTTTTTGTCATGTTTATGTTAGTGGGGGTGCTAAGCTTTTTACAGCTGCCGCAGCGCGAAATACCGGAAATTAGTCCGGCGGTCGCACAAATAACGACAGTATACCCTGGTGCGTCAGCTGAACTAGTTGAGCAGAATGTCACCAACCTGATCGAGGAAGCCCTTGAGCCAATACAGGAGATTTCCTCGCTCACTTCCACCTCTCACCCAAACATCTCACTTATCACTATTGAGCTTGACGGTGGGGCCGATGCGGATCGCATGTGGAATGAAGTGAGACAGCAAGTAACGAATGCAGCAAGCGAATTCCCGGATGACGTTCATACACCGAATCTGAACAGTAATCTTAGTATTCAAGGTCTTGCCACATATCAGCTGACGTTTAACGAAGAAACAAATCTGACTGCAGTGAACGAGCTAATTAATCGGTGGAGCAAACGCTTGGTTCAGCTTGAGGACATCGTTTCCATTAGTGCTCAAGGGGCACTCGAGAAGGAAGTTTTAGTAGAAATTGATTATGAAGCGATGCAGGACACAGGCATAACTACGAACCAACTCATTGGTGCTATTAACGGTGAACTAAGTACACTGCCTCCTGGTGAATGGAGAACGGATGAGTACAACTACCGAGTCGAGCTCGCTACATATGACTCCTTGACTGACCTTGAAACACTGGCGATTGGATATTCTCAAGAAGACGGAGTCATTAGACTTGGTGACGTTGCTTCCATTAATGAAGGATTTCAAGCACCAACAGAAAAAGTTTATTTTAATGGCGAAGAAGCTATTTCGCTTACGTTTTACTTAAAAGAAGGTGCAAGTGTAACGAAAGCCCAGTCCGAGCTCAATCAATTTGTAAAAGAAATGGAGCAGGACCTGCCAAGCGGAGTCGAGATGAATCTTCTCTATTCTCAAGCTGACTTAGTGGAAGAATTATTTAAGGACTTGGCAATCTCCTTTGCGATTGCTGTTGTTTCGGTTCTCCTTGTTTGTTCTCTCGGGTTAAATGTATCAACAGCGCTCAGTGTGGCCCTGGCAATCCCTGTTTCGCTCAGCCTTGGAGCGATTGTTTACCCGTTTGTGGGAATAGATTTGAACCTCATTTCACTAATTGCGATTATTATTGCTCTTGGGATATTGGTAGATGACGGGATTGTCGTAAACGAAAATATCGAACGCCGCTTGCAGGTAGGAGATAAGCCGATCGATGCAGCAATTAACGGGACAAAAGAGGTCGCTGTATCTGTTATTACATCAACATTGACAGTTGTTTTTACCTTTTTGCCCTTGCTTTTACTCCCAGGCGAAGCAGGAGCCTTTATTAGGCCGCTTCCTGTTGTTCTCATTGCAACGATGATCGCTTCAACATTTGTCGCTCTCTTTTTAATTCCGACGTTTCGGTCTATAAAAGAAAGCAAAAAAGAGCACCAGCAAGAGCGGAAATCAGCTGGATTTCTCGGTAAGACATTTGATCGTTCTTCACAATTTTATAGTGAAAAAATTGTCAGCCGAATTACAAGACGTCCGCTTTTAACGGTGATCACAGGCTTCTTAATCGGAACAGCTGCGTATGGATTAATTCCTTTTATTCCATTGGAGTTTTTCCCAGACACAGATCGTGAAGAAGTTTTCGTTGAGATGAAGCTGCCAGAGGGTACGTCACTCCAAGAAACAGATCGGCAAGCTGCTGACGTCGAAGAGTGGCTTGAAAATATAGACTATGTTGAGTCAGTAACATCCTATATTGGAACGAATGTCCCGCGTTTATTCGGTCCTGGCGGGGGAGGAGTCGCAGGTGATCACACCGCAAATTTCTTTGTTTTTATAAACAAGGAGAAAATAACAACACGTGATACTGTAGACATTTGGAATGAAAAGCTACCTGAGATGTTTCCTAATAAAACATTTACTGCCTCCATGATTGAATCAGGACCGCCGGTTGGTGCACCTATTGCCATTCAAATAAGAGGGGAATCGATGGAGCGCTTAGGCGAAATGGCGACAGAGGTAAAAGAAATCTTAGCGTCAACAGAAGGAGTAACAACTGTTAACGATGACGTAGGCATTCCTCTTACAGCCATTCAATTTGTCCCAGAGCGTGACGAATTGGAGTCTCACGGATTATCAAGCAACGATCTTGCTCAAACACTGCGTTTAGTAGGCGAAGGAATCCCGATCGGGCAGCTGCAAACGCCTGACGAGCTGCTTGATATGCGGATGATCTTTGATACAGGTGTTCTTGGCTCAGAAGAGGTGCTTGAGGAGCTTGCACTTCCTTCGGTACGTGGAGGTACGGTAGCTGTTGCTGAGTTAGTATCCGCTCGTGAGACAACAACAGCACCAAGCATTCCTCATCAAAACACGGTTCGAACAATTACAGTACGTGCTTACCCAGGAGGAGAGCGCAGCACCGATGAGATTATAGCTGATACGCGTACGTCATTGGAAGAAGTGGTAGCAGAGGAGGCTGGGTACTCGCTCGTCATTGGCGGTGAAACCTCAGCAAGAACAGACGTCTTTATCGATATCGGCAAAATCTTCATCGTTGTCGTATTCTTGATCTTAATCGTCATTGCGATTCAGTTTTATTCATTGACGATTCCTGTTCTAATCATGAGTACTGTATACTTGGCCGTTGCGGGTGCGTTGCTAGGGCTATTTATCACCCAAACCGGACTCGGCTTCATGTCAATGATGGGAGCAGTTAGTCTTGCCGGCATTGTCGTCCGAAACGGCATTGTCCTCATCGAATTTATCGAGCAAAGAAGGCGAGAGGGGTCAGACCCCAAAGAGGCAGTTATCCTAGCTGCTCGGCAACGTTTCCGTCCAATCGTCCTAACAACGATGACATCGATCGCTGGTCTCATGCCTATTGCACTTGGCAATAGCACGCTATTTAAGCCGCTCGGTATCGCCATCGTCTCAGGACTCATCTTCTCAACACTGCTCACACTAGTCATTGTACCAGCGTTGTACCTGCTAGGGGTCAGACCCCGAAGCAGGTAGTCACAGCCACTGAAAAAGGTACCGTTTTGACCTTTTTCAGTGGCCTCTTAAAGGGGTAAAGAGGGGTCAGACCCCTCTTTACCCCTTTCCTGCTTTAAAGTTATGCAGAAGGACCTAGCCCGTCCATTTCTCTACTAGCCTCACGGAAATAAGCTTCAGCACTTTCAATAAAAGGAATCGCCTCTTCGATTGCAATGCGTGCACGGCTCTGGTCGCCTGCTTCCATGAAATCCAACGCCTCAGCTACCATCGCATGAAACTGCTCGACATCTCGAGCACCTCGTACATACACCGCATGAACACGTTCGTATTGTCTTGGTACATTTTCCATTTCTCCAAATTGACCTATCATTTGGAAGACTTCATCATTCGCTTCACGAATACTAGCAATTTGGCCCGCGTTACTCTTAAGTGTCGTTAACCGTTCACGTATACTAGGTAAAGTCATATTCGTAAAGTGAATATTTCTCGTAAATTCAAACACATACTGCTCTGACAACTCATTTTGTCCTTGTACTTCAAGCTTATGAACAGGTGAATCGTTTGCAACTTGAGCAGTAGGTTGATTAAGATCCATCGCTTCTTGAGTAAAAGGATCCATCACAAACAAGATAACCACGATCAAAAGAATCCCGTATACTAATGTTGCAAGTCGTTTCTTCCAACCTGTTCCACTTCTATAACCAGGTAACTTCATCATAACCTCCTAAGAAAATTAATAACTGCAAAGGTGAACTTTACAAAAATTAGACGGTAATAGTATCCACATGAACAGTCATCAATATACTTTAGGGTCAGACCCCTCTTTACCACAGTAGTGCATTAAACTGCACATCCTATTAACATTTATTAGAATTCTCAACCAATTACAAATCCGCCTATGTTACACTAGAAAAAATGCCTACATTCAGGCCGGTAATCTATGAAACTATTATTCTACTGGAGTGTAACGATGAAACTAAAAACAATCTACGCAGCACTAATTTTCCTAATCATCACAGCCTGCTCACAGCCAGAAGAACTTACTGTCGAGCAAACCGAAACAGAAATCGATGCAGAAATCATTCGTCAAGAAGCTCCACCTGAGCCAAAAGAAGAGGAAACGACGATCACGATCGGTGCAGTAGGGGATGTCCTCCTGCATGAGCGAGTGTACGTCCCGGCAGAAACCGAAGATGGCTATGACTTTATGCCAATGCTTGAAAAAGTGGGGCCGCTTCTACAGGAACCAGACTTCTTAATGGCAAACTTTGAATCTATCCCTGGTGGCGTTGAGATTGGCTTATCAACCTATCCATCGTTCAATAGCCCACATGAAATTGTCACAGATCTGCAGTCATTGGGTGTTGATATGGCAATAGGGGCCAATAACCACACGATTGACCGCGGTGTAAGGGCGGTTGAAAGTGCCTTAGACTTCTTTGATGAAGTAGGCATGGATTATGTGGGGGTCTACCGTGATACAGCAGATCGTGAAACCGAACGTATCGTCACAATTGAAGACATCACCCTTGGGGTACTAGCCTACACATACGGCACAAATGGCATTCCGATTCCAGAAGGACACGAAGACATCGTCGCCCTCATTGACCCAGACCGTATCGAAAAAGATGTAAAAGCTCTGCGCGAAAAAGTGGATATCCTCATCGTACATATGCACTGGGGAGACGAGTACATTCACGAGCCGAACCAAAAGCAAAGAGAGCTAGCTCAGCTCTTATCAGAGGCAGGAGTCGATATCGTTTTCGGCCATCACCCGCATGTTCTGCAGCCAATTGATCTGCTCGAACAAGAAGACGGACATGAAACGTATGTATTCTATTCCTTAGGAAATTTCTTTTCCGGACAAAATTTCGAGTACACAGACATAGGCGGCCTAGCTACGATCGAAGTCACAAAAACAACAAAAGGGGAGGACTCAACGATTAACATCCATACCCCTGACATCGAACCAACACTCGTTGTACTAGAAGATGACGTCTACAGCGTCATGCCAATGGCTGATTCAGAAGGCTCCCTCATCAACGGCGTAACGACGGAAGAAACACGCGAACACATCTGGAAATACCTGAATGAATCTGAATGATATACAAAAAGACCCATCCTTACGCACTTAACGTGGTAAAGATGGGTCTTTCCTCAACTGCTCTAACATCCGCCGACTTGTCGGAATCATCTCCTCAGGCAGGGCATCCAAAGGAAAATAGCGCAGGTCCTTTCCTTCATGATCCGCCTGCAGCTTACCAGACACATCCTTAGACATAAACGTAACTATGACATTGTACACTTCATCCCCGTTAGGGTACTTAAAATAAAATTCTTCACCTGAAAACACCGTATATAGACTCATCTTACCAACGGTTAACCCAGTTTCCTCAAGAATTTCCCGACGAGCAGCCTCCTCAACCGATTCACCCATCTCCATAAACCCACCAGGGACACCCCAATTATCCGTATCCGTACGATGTTGTAACAATACACGCCCTTGTTCATCAAGAATAAAAACCGCGCACGCTGTTAAAATTAATGGTCTACTCCCAGCAATAGACCGTATCATATCAATATAGTTCATCATTTCCTCCTTCAGGGGTCAGACCCTGCGTTACTTATGCACCACGTCACAGAACTAAAGAGGGGTCTGACCCCTCATAGCAGAAAGGAGCACGCAAAATGGAAATTTCCATCGTCCTTTTGGTCTTATTCTTACTCGTATCTGGTGGTCTTATCTTAAACATTATCACAAGTATTTGGTGTTATCGAGACTCATTAAGGCAAGGTAACAGCAAGGAATATAGCCTGCTTTGGCTAGTTGCGACCCTCTTCTTTCCTGTTGTCGGCGTGATCATCTACTTAATCATCCGAAAGTAGGAAAGCAGGTATTTTTACTTTATCATAGTAAAGAGGGGCCTGACCCCAACTACTTGACCCCAACTACTTGCAACTACTTAAATCAAAAAAGACGCTGTATATTTAAACAGCGTCTCAAACGAGATGAAGTTATCTAACTTCCAATTTTCTTTAGTTCACCATTAAATATCTTTATATACTTATTATTCTCATCATCTTTTAAAAATTTTATCCCCAATAAGGCTAAGGGTGTCCAAATTGTCTTCAATCTGATTAAAGGCATATGATCATCCACTCCTTAATTCTGAAAATTCAGTAAAAAGAAAATAAACTTTCAACTAAATTAATTTTCTCTTTCTAATTATGAAAAAAACAAATAAAACCATTTAACCCAGCCGATGAACGACAACCATAAAGGTATACTTAAAGATGTTCCCCAAACTAATCCAGTAATAAAGGTATTCTGTTTTTCCATAAACATAACCTCTTTTTATATGATTAGCAGTCTCTCGCTTACCTATATTATAAAGGAAAATGCATTTCAGATGGTGGAAATCGTTCAGCAAAATCTATCTCTATAAAATCATCAAAAAGTGACTCTATCATTACGATAGAATCACTTATTTTTTTGCATATGAATTTTCCTTTGAGAAAAGAAATAAACAACCAACAACACCAAAAACGCCCCTACCGAATCAATCACGACATCTGAAACCAATCCTGATCTTTCCGGGATAAAAGACTGATGCCACTCATCAATTGCACCGTACAACGTGGCAAGTGCCCAAGCCCATACATAACGATAACGCACACCACGTAAAGCTAACCAAAAAAACAATGCCAACAACCCAAATGCAGCTAAATGGACTCCTTTTCTAGCAATATAATTGACAATAGCTGAATCAAAAAATGGATTCTTTAGCATTTCCTCCGTTGAATCCCCAGTAAACACGGGCATGCGTGTGGCAATTGCAATTCCAATACACCACAAGATCGCAACCGTCCACCATAACTTTTTACTATTCATAATATCACCCGAATCAATTATACACGAAATCCCCATAACCAAAATCCTAATTAATAAAATGGGACACCTACGAATACGATGAACTAATACACCATCACCCGAAAAAAAGGAGGGATCGCCGTTGTATAAAAGAGGACCAAATAAAATGATCCTCATCATCCCGGCAGCATTACTCATAGCACTGATCTTCTTCTTCCTCATACCATCAGAGCCACAAAAAGCAAAGAAAGTCGTCGACGCATTTTATACATATGAGCAAGAAGCCCAATTTTCGGCAGCATACGATCTGTTCCATTCAAAGATGCTAGAAAGAAATTCAAGAGGTCGCTACATTGAAAATAGATGGAAGTTTGTCGGAGTATAGGGCTTTCCGTATTCTCTTAGCAAACCAAAAAAAGTAAAAGACTGGAGCATGTCTGAAAGCTCAGAACCGTTCGAAACAGCCTACAAAGTTACCGTAACAAAAGAAATCAGAGACCAAGACAATGGAAACTACCGCCTCGAACAAGATGTCTATGTTACCCAAGACCTAGAAACGAATGAGTGGAAAATCCTCTGGGACTTTAATGAATAAGTTTTCAAAAAAAGAAATCCTGTTAGCTAGTACAACATCCGCTAACAGGTTTTTACATTTTGATGGCGATAGCCTTTTTATTTACAAAAAGTTCCATTTGTTAATCGACCCAAAAAGCAGTTAGCTAGCGCAACACCCACTAACAGTATTTTACAGTTTAATGTCTATAGACCTCTAATTCACAAAAAAATCCATTAAATAATCAGTCCAAATACTATGCCATTTTTCCTTTGGCAATTCATTTGCTTTTGCAGGCCATGCTTCCCAGTGATCTGCATATAAATACTTTTGTTCGATAGCGAAGGCTTTCATTTTATCTGTGAATCTCAAGTATTTATCGTCTTCAAGTGGGTGTGGGGGAGATAAGACTATTAATGTGTCAGATAGCTCCTCCGTCAATTCACTCATTACCGTTTCTAGATTTTCAAGGGAATCCTCAATTGACAATTGATCGTAATCATTTAATAGGAATGGTTCTATGACTAAAAGGTCAGGGTTATTTTTTATTACTTTCTCTATGTAATTATTAGCTAGCACTTCACTTGAAGTAGCCTCTTGTACATCTATAACAGTTAGAGCTACATTCTGAGTAGGCAAGAGCGTCTTGAATTGTGGGAGTAATAATTGTGGCATGGAAGAATCTTCTTCTGTACTAGAAACAGCGGAAGAGCCGATAACCATCAGAAGAAATTCCTCTTCCTCTTCATTTTGCTTTGCCACTTCTTCAAGCAGACCACCTAGCTCATACTGTGATTCCACCTCTTCTTCTTGAAAAGGCTCAGAAGGAAGCTCAAGTTCAATATCCTCGGCATCAGCAGCAATGGTTGCTAGCTTATCTTCATAATGAAAATAACCAAGAAAGATAATAATGATGCTTGTTAGGATGATAGCGTAGTACATAATTTTTCTCATAGTAAATTGACTCCACCTTTCTACTAGTCAAAAAGCGCTAGTTTTTATCTATAGTAAGACTATAGCAATCATCATTTGGGAAGTAAGACGAACGATGTCACAGGGAGGGCAGTTTTTACCGACAGATTCAGCAAGAGAAAGTCGAATGAATGGGGATAAGGAAGAAAATAGTTATTGCTAGCTTAGGTCGGATTCACTATAATATCTAAGAATCTATATTAATTTCAACAGGTTCAAGAATTTATAGAGATGAGGCAAGAAATGAAAAAGAAAAAGGTTTTCATATCACTTGGGTTAATTGTTGGTGTTGTATTTTTGTCGGTTGTTGCTTATTTCTTTTATTTATACAAATCTGTAACGGACACTGTTCAGGAAATGCACGAACCATTTTCGCCCTCTCGAGTTGTTGATCTAGAGAGCCGAGAACCACTTTCATTTCTAATAGCTGGTGTCGACTCAAGAGGCGATACCCATGCTGGACGTTCCGATACGATTATCGTGATGACGGTCAATCCGAATGATCAATCAATTAAAATGTTAAGCATTCCGCGTGATACACGTACGGAAATTATCGGACGCGGACAACTCGATAAAATTAATCATGCATATGCATTTGGCGGTGTCCAAATGACAGCTGATACAGTAGCGAATTTTTTAGATATTCCAATCGATCATTATATAAGTATTAATATGGAAGGCTTCAAGGGTGTTGTTGATGCTCTAGGCGGGGTGGAAGTCGATAACCCATTTGCGTTTAATTATGGGGGGCACACATTCGCAGAGGGTCAATTATTCTTAAACGGTGAAGAAGCACTTGCGTATTCGCGTATGAGAAAAGAGGATCCACGTGGTGATTTCGGTCGAAACGATCGCCAACGTGAAATTGTTGATGCTGTAATCCAAGAAGCTGCTAACATTGGCACAGTTACAAAAGCTGGCGGTATTTTAGGAGCAGTCGGTGAGTCGGTACGTACTGATATGACACTAGACGAAATGTGGAAACTTCAAGCCAATTACCGCGATGCTCGTCACAACATCGAGCAAATGGAGATCAAAGGGAATAACGCAACGATTAATGGAATTTATTATTTGCAAGTACCAGATGATGAGCTGGCTCGTGTAAGAAGTGAGATAAGAGGGCATTTGGGGTTAGAATAGTTTTTTAGAGAGAGCTCTGCTTAGGCGCAGAGTTCTTTTTTTGTGAGGCCACTGAAAAAGGTACGGTTTTGACCTTTTTCAATGGCCTTTATGCAATGAGCGGAACCGTTGCAACGTGTGGAGCCATTGCTGCTTCCTCAATCTGCTAAAAAGGACTTTTTTACTCTTTTTTGTGGGGAGGAGTTTGTTATAAGAGAGGGGAATTAGATATAAATAAGCGGAGGAATTTCTCTTAATTAGGAAATAGCACTGAAAATTGTTTGAATAGACGGAAAGATTCCGACTATTTACTCGAAAAACGTAAAAATGGATAATTTTTCTTTGCTTAATCGGAAAACCTCCGCTTATATACCCACGAACGTCTCTAGTCTGCAGTTTAACAGAAAAATTTCCGCTTATTGGCTCTCTCCATACCTCATATTAAAGTTGATATACCCCTATTTTAAAATTGAACAATCCTCCATCGTTAGTTGGAGAATTGAACTTTCACACATAAACATATAAATCCTTAATTTTTACTCGAAACAGATTAAATCACATATCAAAAAACTAGTAAAATAGCCCCCTCTTTTACACGATGATAATAGCCATTGTCAAGATGTCAATCGAGGTGCTATTTTCTATGTTATTATGATTCAAATTTCTATAAAACGTTGATATATCAACAATATAAGGTGTGCAAATTCGGATGCTATTTGCAGTGTTTCTCCACGAAAACGGAACTACTTAAACTCACCTACCCAACCCTCTCTGCAACGCAGAAAGCGAATGGAAATGCGGCTTTAGCGAAAAATATAACTCACTATATGTTTTGTACAACTGTAAATAGAGCTCATGATTTACGTTGTTTGGAATGTAGCTCTCCTTCATCGGAATATCTTCCTTAATTGCAGCGAGTGAAGGAACGTCCCCGAGTGCATAGAGGCCAAACCAAGCAGCGCCCCAAGCCGAACTTTGGTGGCTGACGGGAACGTGGACCTCGCGTCCGAATATATCTGCAACAATTTGCAGCCATAATGAAGACCTAGCGAACCCGCCGCTTGCAAATAGATTAGAAGGCTTTCCAGCTAGGCGCTCCAGTGCTTCGCCAATGCTATACATACTAAAAATAACCCCCTCTAATCCGGCACGAATCATGTGTTGTTTTCGGTGGGCAAGGGTTAATCCGATAAAACTTCCACGAGCATCGGCATCCCAGTAAGGAGCACGTTCACCGTTTAGAAATGGCAAAAACAATAAACCGTCTGCTCCAGGCTGAACGTCTGCTGCTAAATTAGTCAACAGGTCATACGCACTCCCGCTTCCAGAGGCCAGTGAACGCTCAACCTCTGTTTCGCCTAACACGTCTTTCATCCACTGAAAGACGATACCCCCATTATTCGTTGGGCCTCCCATAATCCATAAATCTTCTGTGACTCCATAACAAAAAATTTCTTGTAATTCATCGGTCTCAGGCTTTGCAGACATTTGTCTGATTGCTCCGCTTGTTCCAATTGTAATCGCGACATCGCCAGGGTTAATCGCGCCGATCCCAAGGTTGGCGAGGGGACCATCACTTGATCCGATCACAAATGGGATGTCTTGTGGGAGAGAAAGCCGTTCGGCCAACTGTGAGGAGAGTCCTTGGCATACTGTTGTAGACGGGACAGGTTCTGACAACTGGTCACGTGTAATGCCCGCTGCTGATAAAGCAGAAGTCTCCCAGTCAAACGTATGAATGTTAAAAAGTCCGCTTGCTGAGGCAACCGCATAATCAACTTTGTATGTACCAAACCATCTCACTAATAAATATTCCTTAATTGATACGAATTTTGCAGCTTGTAAGTAAGGTTGATAGCCAGTCTCCTTCATCCAGATTAATTTAGGTAAAGGAGACATAGGGTGAATCGGTGTACCGGTTTTTAAATAAATGTCTTTGCCTGCAAACTCTTTCAAGTGGTTTGCTTGGTCGACACTGCGCCCGTCTGCCCATGTAATCGATGGGGAAATGGCTTCGTGTTGCTCATTCATACATATTAAAGAATGCATGGCGCTAGAGATGCCGACACAGCTTATGTCATGTTGATCAATCCCACTTTTCAAAATAGCAGTAGAAATGGCTGCAATCGCCGCTTGTTCAATTTCATGAGGATCTTGTTCTACCCAAGCTGGGTGTGGATGTTGCACTGGGTATGCGTTTTCATGTTCAGCTACAACAATTCCGCTTTTTTGAAATAAAACAGCTTTTGCGCTCGTTGTTCCTATGTCTAAGGCTAATACGTAGTTTTTTGTAGGCATAAATACGATCACCACCATAACTGATTCTATTGTTCTCTTTCTTATCTTCATCTAATTTTACATAAATGTAAAGATTGGAAAGGGTTTCGTAACATTTAGGAGAATATGAAAGTAGCAAGAATTTGTTAAAAGGGTGGCGATCACTTGTATGGTCTAGAACAGTTGTTATTAAACGTTCTTTTTTTGTTAGTGTTTTTGCTGTTTGTACCAATTTTATTGGAGATTAATACATATAAGTTTTTTAATGAACACAAGAGGAAAATTCATATCGTTTCAACTACGTTTGCAATTATAGCCTGTATGTCTTTTCCAATTCCTGTGATAGAGGGGTATATTTTTGATTTGAGATTAGTTGCCCTAACCATTGGTGGCTTATATGGAGGGATCTCAGCGTCCATTCTGTTAGCTGCGGTTACGGTTTTCTTCCGCTTTTTAATCGGTGGAGTCGGTGCTATCGGGACGGCTATGGTCGTGTCGATTCTCCTTATCACTTTAATTTATATCAATCCTTCTTTCCAAAAGGCTTCACGGAAAAGAAAGGTTGTGCTCGCGAGTTCTCTGTCTACATTTGCAACGTTAGTAGCTATGTTAAATGCTACGTTACTATTTGGTGCTACGTTATCTATTGTATTCTTATTCCTCCATGGACTTGTTACGATATGTGCGACAGCTTCTATCGTGTATTTATACGAAGTGTTTCATGATCATATTTTGGTGCACAAACGAGTCATGAAAGCGGAAAAAATGGAGGTCGTCAGCCATCTAGCGTCATCGATTTCACATGAGGTGCGCAACCCGTTAACAACGGTTAGAGGATTTATGCAAATGATGCTTCAAAGTGAGATTCCTGAAGAAAAGCGCAAGGAATTTCTAAAAATATCAATTGGTGAAATTGATCGGGCCAATGATATTATTCGTGACTATTTGACGTTTGCCAAGCCCTCCCCCGAAAATGTGAAGACGCTTAATATTAAAGAGGAGCTGAATCGAACATTTCAAATTGTAACTCCTTTTGCGAACATGAATGGGGTAGAAATTAGAAAAAAGATTGATGATTACTTATTCAAAGGTGAGGAGCAGCTTTTTCAACAATGCTTAATTAACCTTACAAAAAACTGCATTGAGGCTATGCCGAACAAAGGACTGCTTACGATCGAGACGCAGGAGGAGAATGGGAATCTTCTCCTTATCATATCTGATAATGGGCAAGGGATGACTAAGGAACAGCTCGCTCGAATTGGGGAGCCGTATTTTACGACGAAGGGGAGAGAAGGTACCGGCCTTGGGATGCTTGTTTCGATTCGCATTATTGAATCGATGAGTGGGAAATTGAGCGTAGAAAGTCAAGTGAATGAAGGAACAAGCTTTTATATTCGGTTGCCGCGTGTTGAAGAAGGAGCATAGTTTAGAGCCTCGTTTCGTATCAGTTATAAAGTTTTCACAATCAATGCATGCTATAATAAATACGCATTTTGCACATACATACATACAGGAGGTAGGTTCATACATGAAAATTAACGCAATACTACTTGCTAGCTTTGTGGCGTTCACCCTGCTACTAACAGGCTGTGGAACGGGACAGGAAGAAGAACAAGCAGGTGAGGTTCAAAGTGATAATGAAATCAAGCAAGAAGAGGAAGCAAACGAAGCAAACGAAGGGCCATATCCATATACGCTTGACGTTGAGGAAAATCCAATTGTGACAATTACAATGGAAAATGGAGAAGAGATCGTAGTTGAATTGTACCCGGATATTGCACCAAATACGGTTGTAAACTTTGTTTCTTTGGTGGAAGAGGGATTTTATGATGGATTGACGTTTCATCGAGTGATTCCCGGCTTTATGATTCAAGGCGGTGATCCTGCTGGAGATGGATCAGGCGGTCCTGATTACACCATTCCGGGCGAATTTTTGGACAATGGATTTGAGAATCCGCTGCAGCATGAGCGTGGAGTGATTTCAATGGCAAGAACGAGTGATCCTAATTCAGCTGGTTCTCAATTTTTTATTATGGTTGATGACTCAGCACAATTAGACGGACAGTATGCTTCTTTTGGAAAGGTGCTTGAAGGAATGGATACAGTCGATGCAATCGTTCTCACAGAACGTGACTTTAGAGATAATCCATTTGAGGAGCAACGTATGGAAACTGTAACGATTGATACAAAAGGGTATGAGTATCCTGAACCTGCTGTGTTGAATTAAGAGCGTACAAAAAAATAACTAGAAGAGGAGGGGTGCCAACGATGACAATCTATTTAACAGAACAACTTGCCCAGGAAATTGTTGATCGAACGATGGCTATCCTTCCATACAATATTAATGTGATGGACCAAGATGGAAGAATTATCGGTTCAGGCGATAAGCAGCGCATTTCGACGAAACATGAAGTGGCTAGTGAAGTTTTAAGAAAGAAAGAGACCGTGGAAATTGGAAAAGGAGACACGGAATATTGGAAAGGAGTCAAAGAGGGGATTAATTTGCCGATCCTGTTTCAAGGTGAGGTGCTAGGTGTTGTTGGAATAACGGGCGACCTTGAGATAATTAGAGGGTACGGCGAATTAGTTAAAATGACAACTGAAATGATTATTGAACAGGCTTTTCTTCAGAAGCAGTTGCAACTCGATGAACGAATTAAAGAAGAGCTTGTTCACCAATGGCTTAACGGTAATCATCTTGATGAGAGTTTATTTTATGAAAAGGCTAAGTCTTTGCAGGTAGATTTACTGATTTCAAGAGTGGTCATCGTTGTGAAAAGTGATGATCAGAAATTGGAGCGGAAACGAAAAGTTGAACTTATGTTTAATGAACTTATTGAACAGGATGATCTCATTGTTACTACGTATACAGGAGAGATCGTGATTGTAAAAAAGGTGGATGTGAAAGATGACAGGTGGGAAAAGGAACGGACACTAAATACCATTCGAATATGGATGACACAGCTAACGAAAATTGATTCGACGATAAAAGTAGCAATTGGCAGTTATCATCCAACCTTTAAAAAGCTGTATCAATCGTTTATAGAAGCAAAAGAGACAATGGTCGTTGGCGAAAAATTAGCTCCTGAAAAAAAGGTGTTATTGTATGATGATCTTTCTATTTATGTGTTTATGAGTAATTTAGCAAATGAAATCGAAAACAACCCTTTTTTCGATTTGATCAATAGATTAAAAGAAGAAGATGAGTTGGGGGAACTCCAAAAGACGCTCCAAGTGTATATCAATCAAAGTGGAAAAGCGATCAACACGTCAAATGAGTTATTTATCCATCGAAACTCTCTTCAATATCGATTAGAAAAAATAAAAGAAGTTACAGGCAAAGATCCTAGAAACTACAAGGATTTATTTGAATTATATCTCTCGCTTATCATCGATACATTTGCTGATCACAAAAAATGAATTGTTCAAATGAACAGAAAAAGAGTAAATGAATCCGATTTATTCTGTTCATCTGAACAATGAATTGAAAATATAAAACGCTTACAATGAATACTAGATTGTGATTCAACTAGGAGGGACAACAATGGATATTCAAGTAAGCGCTTTAGGCGCAATAGTCGGTTTAGTATTAGCAATTGTTCTTATATTTAGAAAAGTACCGCCAGTCTACGCATTAGTAGGAGGAGCGATGGTCGGTGGTTTAGTCGGTGGAGCATCAGTAACGGAAACGGTTGACTTAATGATGGGTGGAGCGCAAGGAATCATCCCTGCTGTTTTACGAATTTTAGCAGCTGGTGTGCTCGCAGGTGTGTTAATTGAGTCGGGTGCAGCTGCTTCCATCGCAGAAAGCATTGTTAAGAAAATTGGGGAAAGAAAAGCGTTATTTGCCCTAGCCATTGCGACAATGATTTTAACAGCTGTCGGTGTGTTTGTAGACGTAGCTGTCATTACTGTGGCACCAATTGCTTTAGCGATTGCTAGTCGAGCAAATCTATCGAAAACGGCGATATTACTAGCGATGATTGGTGGAGGTAAGGCAGGGAATATCATGTCACCAAACCCAAATACGATCGCGGTTGCAGAGGCGTTTGAAGTGCCGCTTACATCTGTAATGGCTGCAGGTATTATACCTGGGTTATGTGGATTATTTGTTACGTATGTCATTGCGAAAAGGTTAGTGAACAAAGGGACAATGGTTTCGCTTGATGAAATCACGCAAACAAATGACCAAAAGCTTCCAACATTTGGTCTTGCTATTATAGCGCCACTAGTAACGATTGTATTACTAGCCCTGCGTCCATTATTTGACATTGTAATCGACCCAATGCTGGCGCTTCCAGCTGGTGGACTTGTTGGTGCATTAGTAATGGGGAAGATTACGTCGGTTAATAAGTATATTGTTTCTGGATTAAATAAGATGTCAGGTGTGGCTGTTTTGCTTCTTGGAACAGGTACGTTAGCTGGAATTATTTCAAACTCTGGTCTTCGAACGGTTTTAATTGACGGTATTGATGTGCTTGGACTGCCGTCTTACGTTTTAGCACCTGTATCAGGTATTTTCATGTCAGCAGCAACAGCGTCAACGACTGCCGGTGCGGCTGTTGCAAGTAGTGTGTTTAGTACAACATTAATTGAGTTAGGTGTAGCGGGCCTTGCCGGTGCGGCAATGATTCATGCTGGTTCCACTGTTTTAGACCACCTCCCGCACGGAAGCTTCTTCCACGCAACAGCAGGAAGTGTGCTGATGAACTTCCAAGAACGATTAAAGCTGATTCCGTATGAGTCACTCGTTGGTTTGACGATTGCGATCATTTCAACATTAATCTTTGGCGTATTTAAACTATTTTTATAAATTAGGAGGAACCGATCATGAAGAAAATTGTCATTGCACCAGATTCGTTTAAAGAGAGTTTAACGGCATTAGAAGCAGCGAATGCCATTGAAGAGGGCTTAAAAGAAGTTTTGCCAGACTGTGAATTTGTCAAAGTTCCGATGGCCGATGGCGGAGAAGGCACGGTTCAATCGTTAGTAGATGCAACAGGAGGACAGATTGAGCATGCAACCGTTACAGGTCCATTAGGAGACAAAGTAAAAGGATTTTATGGTTTGCTTGGTGATGGAAAGACAGCTGTTATTGAAATGGCTGCAGCATCAGGACTTGAGTTAATACCAAGAAAGAAACGTGATCCAATGATTGCCACAACGTTTGGGACGGGTGAATTAATTTCCATTGCTCTAGATAAAGGGGTAGAGCGAATTATTATTGGAATTGGTGGAAGCGCAACAAATGATGGAGGCGCTGGAATGGTTCAAGCATTGGGAGGAAAATTAGTAGATCAAGACGGTGTAGACATTCCATTTGGTGGAGCTGGTCTAGCAAAACTTGAACGAATTGACCTTTCGACGCTCGATATACGCCTTGCTAATGTGAAAGTAGATGTGGCGTGTGATGTTGATAATCCGTTAATAGGTCCTAAAGGGGCGTCTGCCATATACGGTCCTCAAAAAGGAGCAACTCCAGAACAAATTGAGCTATTGGACGCGAATCTAGCTCATTATGCAAGTGTGATTAAGCGCGACGTTGGCAAGGACATTCAAGATGTCCCAGGAGCTGGGGCTGCTGGTGGCTTAGGTGCTGGACTGCTTGCGTTTCTACCTGCAAAACTGAAACGAGGCGGAGATCTAGTTATTGAAGCAACGAAGCTAGAAGAAGCGGTACGAGATGCCGATTTAGTGATTACGGGGGAAGGCGGGATCAACCACCAAACGATTCATGGAAAAACACCCATTTGCGTGGCGAATACAGCCAAAAAGTATGATGTCCCTGTCATTGCTCTTGCTGGCAGTTTAACAAATGATTACACAAATGTATATGATCACGGCATTGATGCTATCTTTAGTATTGTTCCAGGAGCGGTAACGCTAGAGGAAGCTCTAGAAGCGGGTTATGAAAATATGAAAAATACGTCTCGGAATCTCGCAACAGTGATCCATATAATGAAAAAACGAAGCGATGTTGTTTCATAAGCCAAGTAAATTTTATTTGTTTTTCTTAAAAAGCTAAAAATAATAAATTCAAAGCCTAAGATAGAACCCCAGTCCACGTTGTCTGGGGTTCTTCTTTAGGATTGAACCTTGTTGCTAGAAGAGCGATTGGTAAATAATTATTATTCAGAAATATCAATACTTTATAGACTATCATATGAGAATGATCTATAATTAAAAATATACAAACTGATCAAAAAATTCTCTCTTGTCATACATAAAGGGAAGCGAAAGGGAATTTTTGTTTACAAAAGTAAGGGAGAGAGTAGAGATGACAAATACATATGATTCGTTATATTACCCGTATACCTCTCAACGTAATGTGGTGTATGGAAACAGAGGAATGGTTGCAACATCACAACCGCTAGCTGCCCAAGCAGGACTGCAAATTTTAAGAGAGGGTGGAAATGCGATTGATGCAGCTATTGCGACTGCAGCTTGTTTAACAGTCGTTGAGCCAACGTCTAATGGAATTGGTTCAGACGCATTTGCACTTGTGTGGGTAAAAGGGGAACTTCATGGATTGAATGCAAGCGGACAAGCTCCTATGGCATTGACTCCTGAAGCAATGAGGGAAGCTGGTCATGAAAAAGAACTACCGAAGTTCGGTTTAACACCAGTAACGGTACCAGGAGCACCAGGAGCTTGGGCAGAGTTATCAAAAAAGTTTGGTAAATTGCCGTTAACGCAAGTGTTAGCACCTGCCATTGACTATGCTGAAAATGGCTTCCCTCTTTCACCAACACTCGCTAAGTACTGGAAAAAAGGGTATGAAACATTTGCTAAAGTAGGAAAAGGAGAAGAGTTTACATCTTGGTTTGAAACATTTGCCCCAAATGGGAAAGTTCCTGAAGCAGGCGAAATTTGGTCGTCAAAAGGACATGCTGAAACATTGCGTAAAATTGCTGAAACGAATGGAGAATCTTTCTATAAAGGAGAATTAGCTGATCAAATTGATGCTTTCTCGCAAAAGTATGGAGGATATATTCGCAAAAGTGATTTAGAAGCCTACGCACCTGAGTGGGTGAAGCCTATTAGTGTAAACTACCGAGGCTATGATGTGTGGGAAATTCCTCCGAATGGCCAAGGGCTAATTGCCTTACATGCATTAAACATTCTAAAAGGCTTTGAGTTCAAAGCAAAAGACGAAGTAGAAACGTATCATAAACAAATTGAAGCGATGAAATTAGCTTTCACTGATGGATTAAAATACATCACTGAAGAAAAATCAATGTCCGTGTCAGTTGATGAAATTTTATCCGAGGAATATGCGGCTAGTCGTCGTGCCTTAATCGGCGATGAGGCGTTAACTCCTGAGCCAGGCGAACCGCAAAAGGGTGGTACGGTTTACCTTGCCACAGCTGATGGTGATGGAAATATGGTTTCCTTTATTCAAAGTAACTATATGGGATTCGGTTCAGGAATGGTTGTTCCAAACACGGGAATTTCACTACAAAACCGCGGGAATAACTTCTCACTTGATCCAAAGCATGATAATTACCTTGTCCCAGGAAAGAAAACGTATCATACGATCATTCCAGGTTTCCTGACAAAAGATGGAGAAGCCGTAGGTCCATTTGGAGTGATGGGAGGCTTTATGCAGCCACAAGGGCATGCACAAGTCGTTATGAACACAGTCGATTTCCATTTGAATCCGCAAGCTGCGCTAGATGCGCCACGTTGGTTATGGACAAAAGATAAGACGGTGGAAGTGGAGCCAAGCTTCCCTGATCATATTGCGCGTGCATTGCAGCGTAAAGGCCATAACATCGTGAGAGCTCTTGATGAAGGAGGCTTTGGACGCGGTCAGATTATTTGGAGAAACAATGAGACTGGTGTCTTAAGCGGAGGAACAGAGCCGCGTACGGACGGAGAAGTGGCATCTTGGTAATCAATTAGAACCCCTTATAGATAGCGTTACGCTATCTATAAGGGGTTTCTTTTTTTATAAGGAAACAGAAGTTTCTTTACAAGAGCAACGAACATGGAAAGACCGATTCCAATAAGCAAACCTAAAAAGATATCGATCATCAGGGTTGCTAGAAACGTAGAAAGCAGGATGAGAGCATCTAAAGGAGACGATCTCATAAGTTTTGGTACATGTGATAAGTGAACAAGTTTCGATACGGCTAAAATAATAACGGCAGCAAGTGTCGCTTTAGGTAAGTAATAAAATAGAGGAGTTAAAAATAAGAGTGTTATGATGATGAAAAGAGCCGTAATAAGCAAAGCAAGATTCGTTCTTGCCCCAGACTGATAATTGACAGCCGTACGGGAGAGCGCCCCTGCAACAGGAATAGAACCGATGAAAGAACTTGATAGATTTGCTAGCCCTAGTCCAATTAACTCTTGGTTTGTCTGGATGACTTCTTTTTCCTTTTTGGCTACTGTTTTTGCGACAGCATATGATTCAAGAAAGGAAATGAAAGCAATGGTTGTCGCTATAGGCAAGAGCATTAGAACCGTCTCCATGGTTGGGAACGTAATTATTAACTTAGGTAATCCACTTGGAATTGCCCCGACAACATCAACCCCTCTTTGATCCAAGGCAAGTTGACTGACAAGAAGAATGGAAGAACTAATAACAAGCAAAGGGCCAATTGCAGGAGCGACTTTTTTCAAGAGGAGTAAAAAACATAGGCTGCTAAGACCGATTACCAACGTATCCAGATTTGCTTGAGAAAGATGAGAAGCTAGTAAGACTAAGTAGCTTACGGCATCTTCATAAGGAGGAAGAGAGATTCCTACTAATGATTTCACTTGATTTAAAGCAATGATTATAGCCGCTGCGGAGGTAAACCCAGTAATAACAGCTTGTGAGATAAAGTCAAAAAGAAACCCTGTCCTCAGAATGCCTAGTAACAGATGGATTGCTCCGACCAGTAATCCTAGTAGCAAAATGAGTTCAATAAAGGACGGCGAATGGGGGGAGGCGATACTAGATACCCCAGAATACGCAAGTAACGACACAATCGAAACAGGTCCAACAGATAAATACTTACAGCTTCCGAATAACGCATAGATAATGAGAGGCACTGTGGCTGCATACAAACCAACTACTAGCGGCACCCCTGCAATGGTGGCATAAGCCATACTTTGAGGGATGAATAAAATAGCAACTATTAACCCTGCTACAATATCCTTATGTAAATAAGAACGGTCATAATGAGATAGGCGATACAAGCCAGGCATGAGTTTAAAAAGCATAAGTCGTTCCTCCAAGGACATCTATCAACATTCATTAGAAAAAACTGAGTTTCTCAATATGCTTGTCTAGTATATGTCTGTACGAAGGAAAAATGACTATGATGTAAGAGTATAATTTGGGGCCTTTAGAGATTGTAAATATGTTCCAAAAACAAAGAAAAACGCCCAACTGAGCGTTTTTCTCCGATTATATGAAAACAATCTGCTATGCATTCGCATTATTACGTGCATTTGTCTTTTTCGTCTGCCAAACCGTAAAGGCAATAGACAATACAGTAAGGATTAAGAATGTTAAAGAAATCGGCCGTGTGAAAAACAATGTCCAATCTGGGTCAGACATGAACGCTCTTCGCAAGTTTACTTCAGCGATTGGTCCAAGGATGACTCCAATGATGGCAGGTGCTAGAGCAAATTTATATTTTGTGAATAGGTAACCGATGATTCCCATCACTAAAAGAATATATAAATCTGTTAAACGGTTATTCAGGACGAATGTACCAATTACACATAGTACCAAAATGACAGGGACCAATAGGTGAGTAGGGACTTGCGTCACCTTCATAAAGTATTTAATCCCCAAAAATTGAGTAATAAGCATCCAAAATGAGGCGACAAAGAAGGCAAAGAAGATTCCGCCGACAACATTTGGTTCATTTACGATTAATAACGGTCCTGGAGAAATTCCGTGTACCATTAATGCTGAAAGCAAAACGGCTGTTACTGCAGAACCGGGAATACCTAAGGCGACGGTTGGAATTAGGTCTCCACCTACAGTTGAGTTATTTCCCGCCTCAGAAGCAATAACCCCTTCTTCACAACCTTTACCAAATTTCTCAGGTTTCTTTGACCATTTTTTGGCTTGGTCGTAAGCCACGATGTTTGCAATACTTCCACCTGCTCCAGGGATCGCTCCGATTATGGAACCAATAGTAGAAGACCCAATTAACGTACCAGGCTTAGATAAGACAGTCTTTAATGTTTTAATTGGTTGAAGGACAAAGCTAACATTTTGAAGCTTTTCTTTTTGACGGTCTTCTTGATCTTTCATCATTTCCTTGCGTTCTAAAGAGATAAGAAGACGAGAAATGGCAAACATACCAATTAAGACGACTAGAAAAGGGATACCTGCACGTAAAGCCCGTAGGTCAAAAGAGAAACGAGCAATTCCTGCAATGGGATCGGCACCTACCGTGGCAATGAGAATTCCAAATAATCCAGCAATCAATCCTTTAATTACAGATGCACCTGTCACACTAGCAATAATCGTTAAAGAAACAACAATTAAGGAAAACATTTCCCACGGACCAAATAACAATGCGAATCTAGCTATTTGTGGTGCAATTGAAACTAATAATAATAAACTAATGATCGAACTTAAAAATGATGCCCAAATCCCGATAGAAAGAGCTTTCCCGGGGTTTCCGTTTTTGGCCATTGGATACGCATCAAATGTTGTTGCAATCGATGATGGCGTACCAGGTATGCCTAAGAGCGCAGCACTTATGAGTCCACCTGACATCCCGCCGACGAATACACCAATCATCGCTGCCACCCCAGCAACAGGGTCCATCCCGAAAGTAAGGGGTAAGGTAAGGACAATGGCCATAGCTACTGTAAATCCAGGAATTAACCCTGCTAGAATACCAACAACAACACCAGCCAAAATAATAAGCAATATTCTAATCTGAAAGATCTCAGCAATCCCTAATAGTAATAGATCAAACAATGTGATAACCTCCTTTCACTAATTCTAGAAGAATAACCCTGATGGAAATCGTACATGTAATACATTTTCAAAGAAGACATAAGTCGTTACGGTAATAACAACAGACACAATCGTTGCTACGATAATATCTTTCTTCTTTTTCGGTCCAATAATTAAAGAAGTTACAATGATAAAGATAATAGTAGTGACAATAAAACCGATAAATTGCATTAAAAAGATATAAAGAAATAGACTTATAAGAGTAATAAAGACTAGTTTATATTCTACAAGGACCTCTTTTAAATATTCTCTGACGTTCATCTTACTCAACTCGGCTTTTTGACTTATAAGATCTTTTATTTTTGAGATGACTAAGATAAGAGAAAGAAGACCTAATAAAATAGCAATTAATTGTGGGAAAGACCCAGGATTTAACGTCGTTTCATTAAATTGAGGAAAGTCCCCAGATTGAGAATAAATGATTATACATAACACGATAAGTGCAATTCCGATAAGAAGTTCACCCATTGTTCTCCTCCTTTCAGTAGTTAATGATGAACGTAAAAAAGGGGCCGGCCCGACCCCTTTTTCATTGAATACGTGCGAAATTATTCTGAAGCTTCTATATCTTCAATAATCGCTTTGATAATAGCGTCCTGACTTTCTAAATGCGCTTTATATTCTTCAGGTCCCATAAAGTTTACGCCTGCCCCTGCGTTTGTTACGGCTTCAATATAAGCCGGGTCATTCGCGGTTTCTTCAAAAATTTGACCTAAATAATCAATGATTTCTTGAGGTGTTCCAATTGGTGCGACATAACCACGGTTAATGCTTAAAACAATATCGTAGCCACTCTCAATGAAAGTAGGGACGTCTGAAGCATGGTCTAAACGTTCTTGTGTACCAACAGCTAAAAAGTTCATGTGTCCTGCTTCTACAAAGTCTTTAGCGGAAGGATAGTCAACGATAGCAGCATCGATGTGTCCACCTGCAAGTGCTTGAATCGCTTCACCTAAACCTTCATAACCAACTAGATTGTACTGAATGTCTAACTCTTGTCCCATTTGTTCAAGCCAAACACGTGGAATTCCGCTTACTGTACCACCGAAGCGGATTTCTTCGCTTTGTCCCAATTCAACAAATTCTTCTAATGTTGTCACGTCTAAGTGGCTAGCTACAGCTAGAATTTGATCTGCAGTAGACATTGCCGCAATCGGGATGAAGTTATCAAAGTTAATAGGAGTAATCCCTGAATGATGAGCGACAAGCAGTCCCTCGTGAATTTGTCCCAAATGATAGCCGTTAGCTTCTTTTTCCTCTAGTTCTTCTAAACCAACCGTACCACCAACTCCAGGAAGGTTTACGTTTACAAATGTTGTATCAATTTGGTTTTGAGCATGTTCTGTTACGAGTCTTCCTTCGATATCACTTCCGCCACCTGGCGCCCAAGGGATAATCATTTCAATTTCTCTTTCTGGGTAACTGTCAACGGATGCTTCTTTTCCTCCACAACCAACTAATAGAATAGCTGATAGAGAAACGATAAATATCGTAATGGCTAATTTAAACGTTTTCTTTTTCATTGTGTGTGTTCTCTCCTTTACCTCACAGTTGTATATAGGAAATTACCGACTAGTAATTAATCCATATGGTCTTTTCTCTAGCTTTGAAATGGTTATTGCAATTTTCAGATATTAACCTCTTTAAGATACAATAAAGTTTTCGAAAAAAAGTAATTGTCTGAATCGTCTTTAAAATTATAAAACAATACTAATTTACAGTCAATAATATAAATGAATAAAAATATTCCTTAAAGTTTGATTTATTGAGGGTATACCTCCTTTTTGGATGTAATTATTAACAATTTATGATCAAAAGTTAATATGTGGTTTTGATTTTTATTATTTCACTGTCTGTTTTTATTGTTTTTGTAATATATGGTAATGGGTTGTATTGTTAATAGAATCTTAATTATTTATTTCTAGTTTATTTATCCATCAGTATGTTGATAGAATAAGAGTCTAAATTAGATTATTGATTAAAGCATTGGATTGCAGTCTAGTAAGAATGTTGCTAAACTAATATAGATCAATTGTTTAAGTTTTGAAGAAGCTTGGACTTATTTCATCTCAGTTGTTGCATCAGGCTTCCAATTAGTCATAATTTTTTAGGGAGAGGCGTACGAGCCTTCTCCTTTTACTATGTATTAGAGAGTTGAAGACGAATGAATAATAAAGGTTTATTTAAGCAAAAAGCGAATATGTACGTTATCTTTCTCTCTATTCTTGGGATTGCACTCTTTGCTTTGTTTGGGGATATGACGTTTGATGAATATTCGCCTATATTATGGGCCTTGATGGCTTGTTTAGTAGCCGTATTAGTTCTATGCAGACATTTTACGATTCTACTCCCTCCAAAGGGAAATGCACTTTCAATGGATTCAGCTATTTATTTAGCATGTATTTTTGCCTTTGGTCTTGAATTTACGTTACTGATTCTTTTTGTAAGCAGTATCATCGGCGCGCTTTATCAGGTGAAAATTCTTTGGTGGAAGCATATTTTTAACTTTGCGACTTTTTCAATAATGATCGTTTCTGCCTATTCGGTTTTTGTCTTAACGGGTGGCCAAGCTGGGGTCATTAGTCCTGAATTAATCCATAGTTATATTTTCGCTTTAGTTGTTTACATGTTATTAAATGTTTTTTGTATTGGGATGTATTTCTATTTGCTCGATGCCGATAGTTTATTAGCAATCGTTCTTGGAGCAATCAAAGAATCACTTTCAAGCTATATTAGTATTCTCATTTTGTCTCTGTTACTTGGAATTTTGCTTTTACACCAGCCATTTTATGGACTGTTTCTTTTTTCTTGTTTGCTATTAGTCCTATCATATGCATTTAAAATGCACTTCAAATTATATGAAGAAGCATCACTGAGGGCTAACGTGGACCAGCTTACTGGCCTTTATAATCATGGTTATTTTAAAGAGCTGTTAGAAGGGCTTGTGAAAGAGCAAAAGGATGAGAAAATGAGTTTGGCAATGATCGATATTGACGACTTTAACAAATACAATGGTTATTTCGGCCATCTACAAGGCGATGAATTGCTTAAGTGCGTTGGCCTTGTATTAAAAGAGGGCTGTGGTGGCTCTAATTACACCCTTGCACGGTATGGTGGAGAAGAGTTTACGATTTTAATGCCTAATACAACAGAAAATGATGCTTTTAAATTTGTAGATGGACTGCGTAAGAAGATGAATGATACGTATTTCAAAGGAGTCGAAATCTTGCCGCATGGGTGCTTGTCGTTTTCTGCGGGAATTATTTATCAGGAAGGAATGATCGATAGTTCTTCTGAGTTATTAGGTCAAGCAGATCGGGCGCTGTACTATGCTAAAGCGCAAGGAAAGAATAAAATCCATTTATATGATGAAAAAGATGTCGTTCAAAAAAATCTCGATGAAGAAAAAGAGATCGAGTTGCTTGAGCAGCAAGTTCGGATTTTTCTCTCAAAGGATATTAATACGTACAAGCATAGTAAACGTGTATTTACCTATGCGATTCATTTTGCTAATAAATTACAGTTGAGTGATTATGAGAAGAAAACATTGATCATGGGTGCCTTAATTCATGATATTGGGAAGCTGGAAATTCCAAGGGATATTATGAATAAAGAAGGAAAATTAGATCCGCATGAATGGGAAATGATCAAGAAGCACGTTACTTGGGGCAAGGAGATTATTTCTATAAATAAAGATTTATTACATTTGGTGCCGTTGGTAGAACTTCACCATGAACGTTATGATGGAAAAGGGTATCCACATGGGTTAAAAGGGGATAGCATCCCGAAATTAGCGAGAATTCTCTGTATCATTGATGCGTTTGATGCGATGACAACCGAGCGTCCGTACCAGAAAACCAAAACATTCGAAGAGGCAATTGTTGAGCTAGAGCAATGTTCCGGCAAACAATTTGACCCGAAATATGTACCGTTGTTTATTGAGATGATACGAGAGGGCGAGATGAGGGTTGATGGGGAGATAGAGGCTGTGAACGCGTAATAATTAAAGGCTGTTTTCTTCCCATGTTCGTTACATTACGCTCCAGCCACTCGCACCCGCAAGGAGGTGGCGAGCCTCCTCGGCTGCGAGGCCACTGAAAAAAGTGCTCGTTTATTTCGGACTTGAAAAGGAGCTTCGACCTCGCTCCCGGGATGGGGGGCACGCTTTCCGCAGGCGGGCGTTGAACTAACCGGCTGCGCCGGTGGATTTCAACCTGCCCTTCCCTCCTGTAGGAGTCGGCCCTCCCATCCCGTCCGCTTTGTTGAGCGGAAAGATAGAAATTCCCTACTCTTCAACGATCAAAAGAAATAGGAGAAATAGTGTAAAAAGGCCTTTGAGAAATGAAACTCAAAGGCCTTTTGTCTACAGTCTGAAGTTTAATTTTCATCAAACATTTCACTGTCATTTTATTTTATAATTTAGGTATTACATAGATGTAGGTGAATCTAATGATATCAAATCCCCAAAAAACAACAATGTATGCGAATTAAAAGATAAGAAGCCTAACAGTTGAATTCAATATTGTTAGGCTTCTTTTCGTAACGCTTGTTCTAAGTCGTTTCTCCTCTTATTAGCTCAATATCAACAATGGTGTTGTTTCGTTTTTCTCCATCTTTGTCTTCAATCATGTTTATTAACGTAGAGCATAACTCACGACCGATACGGTCAACGGGTTGCTTAACTGTTGTGAGCTTTGGTTTTTGCAGCATTCGGGTAAAAGAGTTAAAGTCATATCCGACAATCTTTAGTTGTTCTGGTACGTTAATGCCTCTTTTTTGTGCATGGATATATAAAGCGTAAGCCAATATATCATTACTGCAAAAAACACCATCATAGGTGAGAAGTTCTTTGGATACTTTCTCTTCGATAAATTTTTCATGATGTTCGAAAAATGAAAATGTGTCTCTGCTATATTCTTCTTCAATAATTTTATATGGTATGTCATGCTCCATGCATACAAGTTTAAAAGCATCGGAACGCCTATTTGGTAACATATCTAAATCGAGAGGGCCTGACAAGTGCAATAGCTTTTGGCAACCACTATCTACTAAGTGTTTCGTTGCGACACGGCCTCCATTAAAGTTATCTGATCCCACATATGGAATATCGTTAGACATGATTCGGTCAAATGAAACAATTGGCAGATCTACCTTTTTATATTCTTCTACATCTAATGTTTGGCTGCACATGATAATGCCATCTACTCGATTTTCACGGAGCATTCCGATATAATTTGTTTCTTTTTCCGCCTCGTCTAGTGAGTTGCATAATAAGAGTTTGTAATTATTCTTATATGCGTATAATTCAATGTTCTTAATAAGTTCAGCGAAAAAAGGGTGTTCGGAGTCAGGGACAATCACACCTAAGAGATAGGATTGACTTTTCTGAAGTGCTCTAGCGATTTGATTAGGAGAATAATTAATGTCAGCCATCGCTTTTTCGACTTTTTTACGGGTTTCTTTGCCGATATATCCTCTGTTATTAATTACCCTTGAAACCGTTGTCACGGAAACTCCAGCTTTTTTTGCAACATCTTTAATATTAACCATTGATTTCTCCTTGTTTAGAATTCATAAGAAATATGAAAACGTTCTACTTAAAACATACCAGAAACGAACAGAATGAGAAAGTGAGTTCATCTGGGAAAATTTGAAATTTGAGTGTACAAAGAGTGTACCATAAATGTGGTAACGTATGTCATAAATTTTTTTTCAGCAATTTTAGTAGATTTAGTATGAATAAATCATAGTTTTCTATTTGTTCATCTCATAAAATAGAGATATCAGTCACAAAAACATGTTATCGTTACCTTAAAATTAGGTTTTCCTAAGAGGTGTTTAGTCATTTTTGTATATTTATTGTTAAAAACTTTAGAGGAAATCGTGATTTTTTAAAGGTTTTTATGAAAATATCTAATAAATAAATGTGGTTTATTTTATGAAAACGTTTGACATATTTTTAAACCTTGGCTATGATGTGTGTAAGCTCTTACAAAAGAGTGCTAGTTTACTAAATTTCAAAAAATAAGAGTTTGGGGGAATGATGATGAGTCGAGCTAAGTTGCTATTTGTTTTCATGCTCATGGTATTGTTGTTAGCGGCATGCGGCAATAACAATCAAGAAACATCTACTGATGAAGGATCGAGTGTTGATGAGAGTCAAGAGGGTGCGGGAGTCACTGAACTAAGCATGTGGATTCACCAATCAGGCGAAGAAGAGACTGAATTTTACAAAAAGAGAATTGAAGAGTTCAATGAAGCTCATGATGGCGAAATTAAAATCAATGTCGAGGTAGTTATGGATGATGGCGGCAGCTCCTATAATGACAGCTTAAATGCTGCATTAGTTGCTGGCAATCTACCAGATGTGTTAGCGCTTGATGGACCTTTCGTTGCTAGTTATGCAGATGCAGAAATTATTGCTCCTATTGATGAGTATATCTCGGATGAAGACAAAGAGGATTTTGTAGACTCCATTCTTCAACAAGGTACGTATAATGATCAATTGTATTCTTTAGGTGCAATGGAGTCTTCAGTCGTTCTTTACTACAATAAAGAAATTTTTGAAGAAGAAGGGATAGAAGCACCAACAACAATTGAAGATGCATGGACTTGGGATGAGTTTATGGCTGTTGCTAAACAACTAACAACGGATGATCGTTATGGACTCAACTTATTTATGGATTATGGTGTTGGTGAGTGGTATACCTACATGGGCGCACCGTTTATTTGGTCAAACGGAGGAGAGTTAATTTCTGAAGATGGCACAACGGTTGATGGGTATTTAAACGGCCCAGAAAGTGTTGAAGCGTTTGAGTACGTGAAGAGTTTATTTGAAGAAGGTGTCGTTAGTTTAACTCCTTCTGAAACGCAATTTGAGTCAGGGAATGCGGCAATGGCTCTTGGAGGACCTTGGATTGCCGTATCTGCAGAGAATGCTGGAATGGACTATGGAATGATGCCTTATCCATATAGCGAAGTTCCAAAATCACCGTCTGGAAGTATGGCTTACGCAATTTCTACACAGGCTGAGCATCCAGAAGCTGCTTACAAAGTGATGCAATGGATGACAAATGAAGAATCAGTAATTGGCTTATCTGAAGTTACTGGCATGCCTCCTGCTCGTAAGTCAGCGTTTGAAAGTATGGAAGAGTATAATGAGTTACCGAAAAAGATCATGCGTGATCAAGTTGTGCAAACAGCACATGCACGTCCTACTACGCCGGCATATCCGGTATTAACAGATGCGTTTGCTCAAGCGTTTCATGCAATGGCACTAGGCGAAGACGCGCAGTCAACGTTAGATCAACAAGTTACACGAGTAGAACGAGAACTACGTCGCTTTAATCAGTAAGAAGGATGATACCTTTTTCATGACAGTCAAGGGGCTTTCTGTAAGCCTCTTGTTCTGTTAAATGTCAGATGTGGAGTGATGGTTATGGAAACCAATAAAAAAATTGATATGAAGCCTATCAGAGCACAGAAACGCTTTAATATAAAATCGCAAAAAACACAAGAATTTATTAATGGTTATTTATTTTTACTTCCAGCTTTGCTTTTGCTAGGTGTGTTTTTGTTATATCCAATGGGGATGGCTTTTTACTATAGTTTCACTGATTTTTATATATTAAGACCAGACCAAAAGCAATTCATAGGATTAGAAAATTTCACTTATATTTTTCAAGATGCTGAATTTAAACAAGCTTTTAAAAATACAGCATACTTTGCGTTACTAGTTGTCCCAATTCAAATGGCTGTTGCCTTGGGGTTAGCATTATTAATCAATCAAAAGCTAAAATGTAAGGTCTTTTTCCGAACTGCCTATTTCAGTCCAGTTGTTATGTCGTTAGTTGTTGTATCGATTCTTTGGACGTTTTTATATAACCCGAATGAGGGCTTAATTAACGAGATGTTAGGTATTTTTGGTATTTCTCCACAACCCTTTTTGACAAGTCCTAATCAAGCGATGAATTCGATTATTGTCATGTCCGTTTGGCAAGGGGCAGGGTTTCAAATGTTGATTTTCCTTGCAGGCTTACAAAACATTCCTAAGCATCTGTATGAGGCGGCTTCCATAGATGGTGCCAACCCGTTACAGCAGTTCTGGAATGTGACTCTTCCGGGGCTAAGAAATGTATCCATCTTTATTTTTGTAACGATTACGATTGCTGCTGTGAAATTATTAGTACAACCAATGATTATGACTCAAGGCGGACCATTAGGGTCGACAAAAACTCTTGTTTATCACATTTATGAGGTTGGCTTTAACTATCGAGATGTTGGTTATGCTTCGGCAATGGCGGTAGTGTTTACGATATTAGTGCTTATCATTACGATCATACAGCGTAAGTTTACGGGCGAGGAAAGGGGTTGAACGTGATGAAGGAAAGGCTGTTAGTTAAAAATATTATATTGTATATTTTTATGACGTTATTAGCGTTCATCTTCCTATTCCCTCTAATATGGATGCTAGTTTCTTCGTTAAAAAATGAATTTCAAATTTTTGAAGATATTAGTTCGTTTAAGGCATTTTTGCCGCCTGCACCGTCTGAAGGTGGGTACTTTGCAAATTATGTTGCTGCGTTTGAGCGTGTTGATTTGTTCCGTTACATGTTAAATAGTTTGGTTTATACGGTTGGAATTTTAATATGCGGACTCGTCGTAAATTCAATGGCTGGTTATGCATTGGCACGCTTTAATTTTCCGTTAAGACACTTTTGGTTAGCGGTTATAATTGCAACATTAATTATTCCGCCAGAAAGTATTTTCCTGCCGCTTTATGTTCTTGTTTATAATTTTGGCTGGGTAAACACATACACGGGGCTAATTGTTCCATTTATTGCAAATGCCTTTAGTATCTTTCTTTTTAGACAGTTCTTTTTAGACTTTCCAAAAGAGATTGAAGAAGCTGCGAAGATTGATGGTTGCTCGCAAATCGGAATCTTTTTTAGAATCATTGTTCCACTTTCAAAGCCAATTTTTGCAACGGTTGCTATCTTTACTTTTATCAATCATTGGAATGATTTCTTATGGCCATTAGTAGTAGCAACGGAAGACCGGATGAGAACGATTCAAATTGGGTTACAGTACTTTATGAATCAACCTCCTGTTCAATGGGGCCAAGTGATGGCAGCACTGACTGTCACAACGATTCCTATGCTATTAATCTTTATTTTCTTACAAAGATATTACGTGCAAGGGTTAGCGCATACAGGTTCGAAAAACTAAATTGGATAATGGATGAGAAAGGAAGGGAACATGGGAAAGGTCATAAGCTTAGGTGAATTGCTAATAGATTTTGTACCAAAAGAAAAAGGGAAATCATTAAAGGACATACTGGAATTTGAAAAAGCGGCTGGTGGTGCTCCTGCTAATGTAGCGGCAGCAATCGCAAAACTTGGTGGAAAAGCTGCTTTTATTGGAAAGGTTGGAAATGATGGGTTCGGCCACTTTCTTGAAGAAACCCTGCAAAGAACGGGTGTACTTACAAACTTTGTCGTTAAGAGCGATGAGTATAAAACGGCACTTGCTTTTGTAACGAATCAAGATAATGGCGAAAGAGAGTTTATGTTTTACCGTGATCCATCTGCAGATATGATGTTAACTGCTGAAGAAGTCGATGAACAGTGGTTTGAAGAAGGAGATATCTACCATTTTGGGTCCGTTTCCTTGATTGGACATCCGGTAAGGGAAGCGACGGTAGAAGCACTGCGAATCGCTCAAGAAAAGGGGCTCATTATAAGTTTTGACCCTAATGTCCGCTTAGCCCTTTGGGATGATGCAGAAGCGGCAAAAGAATGCATTCTCCGCTATTTCAAGCAGGCTCATATTGTGAAAATTAGCGATGAGGAACTCTACTTCTTAACAGGGATCGAAAATGAAAGGGAAGCTGTTCATCAGTTGTTTGGAGGAATAAATGAGCTTGTTGTCGTCACGAAAGGGGCTTTAGGTTCCGTTATATATACAAGAGATTATTGTCAATCTGTTGGTGCGATGAAGGTCGAGGCGATTGATACAACAGGGGCTGGTGACGCCTTTGTCGGTGGATTGTTATTCTTTTTGCAAAAAGAGATGAAGAGTAGCAGCCTCATAGATTTTCTTAAGAGTGAAGGAAAGGCTCGTGAAATGGTTTCATTTGCAGGAAAGTGTGGAGCCATCGCTACAACTCGTCGAGGGGCAATTCCCGCTTTACCAGCTTTAGAGGATGTAGTGAAATCATACTAATAAGGAGTGTCGGTTATGCAAGTAGGTGGAGTTGCTGGTGGAATATATAAAGTTTGTGACTGGTTAATGAAACTAGCAATTGTCAATTTGCTATGGATTGCTTTTACAGTCCTTGGTCTTGGAATCTTTGGGATGTTCCCGGCAACGGTTGCTTTGTTAACCGTCCTTACTCGCTGGATAAAAAAAGAGGAATGTAAAGTAGTTCAGAGCTTCTTCCGTGCTTACAAAAATAGTTTTGTAAAAGCGAACATGTTGATGGTTTTAACGCTTGCATTAGGATCTGTTTTAGCAATGAATGTAATTGTTGTTCAGTCTATGAGTGGAATTCTTCATGTATTTTTGAAGTACGGATTGCTTTGTTTGTTCGTTATGTATACGATAATCGCTCTTTATGTGATACCAATGGTTACTTACCGATCACATGGAGTGTGGATGACGATGAAAATGGCATTTATAACAGGAACGTTACACCCAGTTCGAACAGGGATGTTAGTAGGTGGATTTGTTCTGTTATATTTCGTTTTACGATCAATTCCAGGGATGATTCCTTTCTATGGTGTAAGTCTAATGGGGATGTGGACGGTTGTCGTACTAGCTCCTATTTTATCGGGAGAGCAAAATGAGTCAAACAAAGAAAAAATAATAAAGAATGGAACAGTAGCAAGAGCATAGAAGGAAATCAGGAGGTACGAAATGACACAACATAAACAGGCAGTTGAAAAGGCAATTAAATCTATTAATCAAGCTAAAGAAGAAGTGAGCAAAAATCACTGGAGATTAAACTACCATGTAGCCTCTCCAGCCTATTGGATTAATGATCCAAATGGTTTTAGCTATTATAAAGGGGAATATCATTTATTTTACCAACACCATCCATTTACCCCGCAGTGGGGACCGATGCATTGGGGGCATGTGAAAAGCAAAGATTTAACCCATTGGGAACACCTCCCAGTTGCCATTGCTCCAAGTGAAGACTATGACAGAGATGGTTGCTTTTCCGGTAGCGCAATTGAAAAGGATGGGAAGCTCTATCTGATGTATACGGGGCATAAATGGACAGGGGATAACCACGATACAGATTTAGAACAAGTTCAGTGCCTTGCTATTAGTGAGGATGGTATAAATTTTGAAAAACTAACGAACAATCCAGTCATTGGAGCGGCGCCTGAAGGGGATATCCACCCGAACCATATTAGAGATCCGAAAGTGTGGAAGCATGGGGATGAGTATTACTGTGTCATTGGTAATAAAACAAAGAATGAAGTAGGGCAGGTTCTGCTTTATCGCTCAGCCGATTTACTAGAGTGGGAATTTTTAAATGTTGCAGCTAAAGGAGAAGGGAACTTTGGCTATATGTGGGAATGCCCAGACATTTTTCATTTAGACGGTCAAGATGTACTGATGATGTCACCTCAAGGAATGAAGCCAGAAGGTCATCTGTATCATAATTTACACCAATCAGGCTATGTAGTAGGGGAGTTAGATTATGAAAGTGGGAAGCTCGGCCATGGCGCTTTTCAGCTGCTTGATTATGGGTTTGATTTTTACGCACCTCAAACAACGGTAGATGAAAAAGGAAGAAGAGTAATGGTTGCATGGATGGCGATGTGGGAAAGTGACATGCCTGAACAAGAGTTCGAATGGGCAGGTGCGATGACATTGCCTCGACAATTATTTATCAAAAATGGCCAAATCATTAGTAAGCCAATGCCAGAAGTTGAAACATTACGAGAAGGCCTTACGGAATATGAGCATGTATCCTTTGAAGGGGACCACGTGTTCAAAGATGTTTCAGGAGATTCGCTTGAGATAGATGTCATTATTGAAGCAAAAGAAGCAACTAGATTTGGTTTGAAAATGCGTATGAATGAGGAGCTAGGGGAGGAAACCGTCCTTAGCTATGATTGCAATGAAGAATTCTTAACGTTAGATCGTAACAAATCTGGAAAAGGATTAGATGGTACTCGCAGGACACCGGTCAAATTGCACGATAATGAGCTTCATTTGCGTATTTTCATAGATACATCGTCTATTGAAGTCTTTGTTAATGATGGAGAAAAAGTAATGACAACAAGAATTTACCCGGATCCAACTTCAACTGGGATTGAGTTCTTTGCAGATGGACTCATTTCGGTTAAAAAGTTAAAAAAGTGGGCGTTAGGGAAGAGTGTAGGAGTTAGTCCTATTGCTGCTAGTGGTTTAACTGAATAATTGGTGTGAGGAGTCAGTATTGAAAGAGGGTACTGGCTCCTTTTTTATTTGTGAAAAAAACGTGTGTCTGCCGATTGTATGAGAGATAAGGAAGGGGAGGGGAGTGGTTCTGTTTTTGGAATGAAGATAGGTAGTAGAGTTCTGGGTAGCTATGGGAGTTTCATGGTGAGATTTTAGAGGGGAGATAGGTGGAATCTTGATAGTAATAAGCTTTAAATTAAGATGTGATTATTGTAGATAGATGTCTATATTTCTATTTTTTAGTCGTGAACAGTCGAATAGTAAAAATCAAGGGTGATGGTAAAAGAGGGGAGAGGAGAGGATTCGGTCATCCATATAGTGGTAATATAGTCGTTGTATACAATTATGTGTACAAGTATACAAAAACGTATACATGTGTACAAAATGTATACTTGGGTGTTTACAATAACGTTTACATGTGTACAAATCTGTATACATTGCGTACTTTAGGGATGTGTACGGATTTGTATGCATGTAAACGAAAATGTATACATGTATACAAAAACGAATACAACTTAAGTATCATTGACGAATCTAGCACTCTACTATACTCTTATATATGTTGGAAAAAGTTATAAAATCCTGAAACGAAAGGAAATGATTTGAATGAGAAAAACAAGAATTGCTGCAGTTGATGTAGGTAACGATTCCCTTAAAGCGTTATTTGGAAAAGCAGATTTCGAATTAAATGTCCCGAATGTCATCGCAAGAGATACAGAAGATAGACCAGTTATTGGAATAGAAGATTTAAATGAAAAGGATCCTCTAGATGGAATACATATTCGAGTTCACTCCCCTGCCCTTCTAGAGAACAATGCGATTTACCGTGTTGGTAACTTAGCGACAAAGAGCAACAATCCAAATGAGCTCGATCCTGGCAGTAGCAAATCGGAAGAAGATCAAACGTTAGTTATGCTTTTTGCTTCATTAGCGTTAGATGCTGTAAGAGAAGAAAATTCGAACCTATTTAAAAAGACAAACAATGTTATAGATGCAAACTATACAATAGGAACGGGTTTGCCGCTACGTGAAGTAAAAGAAGGAAAAGACGTTGGTTATCGTTCGCAGCTATTAAGCTCGGTTCACCAAGTAGAATTCCTTGTTACACCAAAATATCAAGGAATCAAAGTGAATATTAAATTTGACGAAGTAAAAGTATATCCGGAAGGGTTTGCTGCTTACATCAACTTAGTTATGGATAATAATTTAAACATTATTAATAGAGACTTAGTAGATAAGAGCATTCTGATTCAAGATATTGGTGGATTATCTACGGATATTGCTGTGATTAAAAACCGCAATGTTGATGATGATAAGGCACAGGGCTTTAACCTTGGTGTAGCTGAATCACTTGAGCAAATTCGTGAAGAAATTCGCTCAAAGCACGGCGTAGAGCTAGATAGCCGTCGTGATGTTGTTGACATTATTACGAAGAAACACGATCGCAATCACATTATGGTACGCGGAAGTCGGACAAGCGTTCACGATATTACAGATCGTATTTTAATGGAGCTTGCGAAGAAACAATATCGTCACTTACGCAATGTATGGTCAAAGAACTCTCAAACAGAGATCTGCTACTTTGTCGGCGGCGGTGCAATGGTATTAAAAGACTACTTAAAAACATTAAATAACAGCTTAGATGGCTTTAATATCGGTTTCTTTGAAGATGAAAAAGAGAGCATCTGGATGATGGCAAATGCGTACTATAAGTTGATTTCAGCTTTTGAAAAGGCAAACAACCCAGATCCAAAAGACAAAGAAAAAGATAAAAAAGCTGTGAAAAACTAATAAGGTGATTCTATGAGTACAAAGGGGACGACTGGAATCCAGAGGGGTCAGGCAATTACATTCCGTCTCCCCTCTGATACACCAGATCACTTACTTAAACAGCTACAAAGATTAAAAGAGACAGAGAGACGAAACTTTTCAAGTAAAATTGCCGAATATGCCTTAGATGGTGTTAGCAACTCGATGGCAAAAGAACGCGAAACGGTCATGATTCCACTACCGAAGGCATTAAGCAAAGAACAGCGAAACTGGCTGCGCCACTCGCATTCAGAAGCTCTTCTTGGAGCAATTGTGTTTCAGCTTTTAGCTGATCCAGTACGAGCAACGTCTGTTTTAGCTTCTCTTAATAGCAATGCCTTTGATATTGATGAGGCGCTTTATTTGCAGGAGAGTGAAGCATTTACCGAGGTAGAAGAAGAAGAGTCTAGTCATCCGTCTGAACCTTTAGTTGAGCCGGAAGATGATCTACTGCATGACGATGCAGGCGCTGACTTAGAAGATGACTTAGGTGACTTTGATTGGAGTAAGGCACTGCAAGAGCATGCAGCGGCCAAAGAGGCAGAGGAGCCTGAGAAAGAAGAAACGGCAGAAGATTTGCTAGGCGGGTTTCTTGCGAAGATGAATAAGTAAAATCGGGCTTTTTGAAGAGTAACGGTTCGGTTGAAAAAAACGCAATGGGTTTTATTAAAAACCATTGCGTTTTTTCTGGTTAAACTTCGTCTTCTTGCGATAAGATACTCCGTTCGTTGAATAATCAGCTTCTCTTTTACAGAATTCGAAGGTAACAGTAAATCCTTTTTTTAAAGTAATTTTATGGATAAATTCCCTCGCCGGTTAGATACTAACTTTATTGTTGTTATTTGACTTTAAACTTAATGTGGAACGATATACTTTGAATACTCTTTTTAGTTAATACACCATTCCTATTTATAATGGTCGTTCTCAAGGATTCAAACTATATGTTTTTAAAGAAATATATATATTTCAATCCACAATATATGTAATGAGGTGATTTTATGGATAAAGAAGATTTAAAGCTCACATCTGCTGAGATAGGGACTTTGTGGGAGGAATATGTTAATGGTACAGCTATTCATACGGTAAACAAGTATATGTTATCCATTATTGAAGATGAAAAGATAAAAGCAATTTTTGAAGATGCGGTAAATACATTTGAAAAACAAAAGAAACAGATAGCTATGTTTATTGAAGACGAAGGATTTCCTGTTCCTATTGGATTTACTGATTCGGACCTTACTAAAGGGACGAAAAGGTTATTTTCCGATATATTCTGTCTACACTATTTACATATTATGACGCTTCATGGGTTACTCGGACATATGACATCACTGAGTGCTTCCGTTCGAAAGGATTTAAGATATTTTTATGATTCCTGTGATAATGATGGAAAAAGGATGTACCATCAAACCATTGAATTACTACTAGAAAAAGGACATTTTCAAAGAGACCCTTACTTCTATCCAGAAGCAACTCCTGAGTTTGTTTCAGGTCAACAATTTTTAGATGGGTTTTTTGGAGATAAACGACCGTTAGCTGCAACTGAAATTATCAGTCTTTCATTTAATTTGAAAAAGAAGATACTGGAGAAAACTCTTTCGATTGCATTTAGCCAAGTTGCTCAATCAAGAGAAGTCAGAAAATTTCTAGAATCATCACAAAATACTTCAAATAACCAAATTCAATCACTAAGTAATATATTAAAAAAAGATAATTTGCCTGTACCAATGTCTTGGGAATCAGAAGTCACAACATCAAAGGATTCACCTTTTTCAGATAAGTTAATGTTGTATCATATTGGATTCCTACTACAAACCGCACAAGCCTATCATGGAACAGGGCTTGCTTCCGCCATGCGAACAGACCTTGCTGTAACTTATGAAAAGATTATCTTAAAAAACTTGATGGTGACAAAAGAGTGGTTCAATATTATGACAAAATATAAATGGTTAGAGGAGCCCCCTCTTGCCCCGAATAGAAAGCAACTTGCAAAAGAAAATAAGTAACTAATTGACACCTCTTGTTACTAGGAGGTGTTTTATATTTGACGATAAGTTCTTACATAAAGAGATGAAAATCAGTATGATTTTCATCTCTATGCATTGATCCTTTTCATTTTCTCTCTGTTTCCAAAGCTGTTATTTGCAGAGCGCGCTTTTTTTTGTAAAAAACTTATTCAGCAAAAAGGTGTTTTCCAATCGTAAACTTCGGTGTTGTCCATTTAAAAATCCACTCGGACGTTGCGATTGCAGGGTTGTAATAATATGTAGCTCCTTCAGATGGATCCCAGCCATTCCAAGCATCTCTTACCGCTTTGTATGAGGTAGATGTTGGTGTTAGGTTGTATTGACCATCCATAACGGCTGTAAATGCGTTCCTTTGGTAGATAACTCCTTCAACAGAAGATGGAAAGTCAGGAGATTTTAGACGGTTTTTCACGACTGCTGCCACCGCAACTTGACCTTTATAAGGTTCCCCGCGAGCTTCTCCATGGACGATTCTAGCGATTTTTTCAACCTCTTTTAGTTGATTAAGCGTTTGCGGTCCTGCAACTCCATCAGAAAGTAAGTTGAAATCATATTGAAATTGACGGACGGCAGCTTCTGTTAATTCTCCGTAATACCCAGTTGCATTGCTATGTAAATATTCCAATGCGATTAACTTCTGTTGTAACTCGACGACAGCTTCTCCACGATCTTCTTTTTTCAAAAGGAACTCATTTGCTTTTAATTCTTTAGGTATGAGAGCGATGAAAACGAAGAATAGTGGAAGAAGTAGTATGATTTTTTTGCTCATATAAATCCCTCCCTATAATAATTTAAACAAAAGTTTAAATTTTTCCTCCTTTTTTTAAGATTTGAGAAAATAGTATGAGAGGAATGAGGTACAAAGGGTAGAGACTTTTTCTGATAGAATAAAAGAAAAAGATAGTAGGTGGAGTGAGTTGAGGCGAACAGCAATCATTACAGGCGCATCTAGCGGCTTTGGATTACTAACTACATTAGAGCTTGCTAAGCGTGGGTTTAGGGTACTTGCGACGATGCGGAATGTAGAAAAAGCAGTCGCGTTTAATTCGTTAACAGATGATGGGGACATACTTGAGCGAATTGAGCCGTTTCCACTTGATGTGACAGAGGGAGATTCTGTTGCTCGTTTCTCAAAAAAAGTTCAGTCGATGGAGAAGGTAGATGTCCTGATTAACAATGCAGGATTTGCCGTTGGTGGATTTGCTGAGGAGATCGAGATAGAAGATTATCGCAGACAATTTGAAACGAACGTATTCGGAGTGATGGCGGTTACTCAGGCCGTTCTACCGGCCATGCGAGAGCAAAAATCTGGAACGATTATTAATGTGAGCAGTGTAAGTGGACGAATTGGATTTCCAGGACTCTCTCCTTATGTATCGTCAAAGCATGCGTTAGAGGGGTACTCAGAAAGTCTTCGATTGGAAGTTGCCCCTTTTGGAATCCAAGTTGCATTAGTAGAGCCTGGGTCATATAGCACAAACATTTGGTCATCTGGAATGGAAGTATCGGAGCGGTCGCTGGATAGTGGGTCGCCATACTATGATTATATGAAAGGCATTACTAGCAGATTGGAAGCTGGTAAGAAGAATCATGGTGACCCTGATGAGGTGGTTCATTTACTATGTGAGTTGGCAATGGAAGAGAGAGTAAAGAAGCTTAGGTATCCAATTGGCAAAGGGTTGAAGTGGACGTTAGCGTTGAAGCAGCTGATGCCTTGGTCATGGTGGGAGAAGATTGTGTTGCGGCAGGTATTGAAGAAGAGGAAGTAAGGAAGATGTTGTTTGGACGGTAAAACAGCTTGTTTGGACAGTAAATTGGGCAGTTTGGAAAGTAAATGCGTCAAACCCGACAGAACCGTCACCAATTATTGAAAAAACAAGCAGGTGCAAAGCCAAAAGAGCAGGTCATAGAAACGGAGACGAACCAACAACAGTTCATCTCCGGAAAAATCTCGATTTTTATTTGCGTCATTACTAGTCTTTGATTCTCTGAATCAAAATCTCATTAGCAGAATCGAGATTTCTATCAACTGCATTTAAGATATTTTGTCTAACTCGATATGCTCCTTCTTGAGTGCCATCTACAATGACACGATAGATCGGATCATTCTCATTATCGTCGTCTCCGTTATTATCTCCATTTTCAGAGCGCTCGAGGTTAAATGCACGTTCCAAGCCGTTTACATGTCCTCTTGCAACGGTTTGCAGCCAATTGGGATCAGATAGTTTGGCGGCGTCTTCATCATTGTCGATAAACCCATTCTCAGTTAAGAGCGCAGACATCGTTGTTTCACGTAAGACGTGAAAATTAGCTTTCTTTTTTCCTCGGTTGACGAGTTCATTAACCTTTGTGATCTCTTCATGCATAATATCGCGATATTGTGCAGTTTGAGAAGTGTCGGATAAGCCATCATAAATAAAATCCTCATATCCTTGTGCGGTGCCATCTAGTCCGTTGACGTGAATAGATAAGAAATAGTCAGCCCCCCACGAATTGGCATCACTTGAGCGCTGAGCTAACGTAACATCGGTATCGGTAGTTCGGCTCATTCTTACATCGACATTAGCGTATTCACTATTAAGAATATTGCGAATACGTAAGGCGATATCTAATACAATATCTTTTTCCTGCATACCATTTCCAGTTGCACCTGTATCAGAACCTCCATGACCAGGATCTAAATATAATTTGAACATGGAATATCACCCCCTACTTTAGTATGATATTCAAATGTCCTTTGCTGGTAACGGCTTGTTGCACAAGTAACGATAGGCGAATCAACGATTTTTGCTTTAGTTAAGTAAAGCGGGGTCTGACCCCTATGTACCTCTGCACCGCGTTAATGTTATGCCGAGGGGTCTGACCCCGGAAACGTGCGGAAACGCAAAAAAGTCCCTCGAGTCGAAGAGCCAGTAGAGGAACTTTGTGTTCTATTCAGGGTCTTTGGTTGTTATCTACACTAAATAAATGGCTGCTGTTAAGCAGTGGCACGAGTTTGAAAAAGAAGAGTTACCCTGAAGGAAAGCGATCCATTTCAGACTCTTGTCGAAAAGATAGCCTTTTTTATCAATACAGCTGAGAAATGCATATGTCTTATTGAACAAAATGTCCATGGCTGTCACTCCCTTTTTTCGGTAGTGTGCTACAGAAAATGGGAATTATGCATAAATAAACTAATTTATTTTGTGGGAATAAGATTGCATGCATATAACCTCTAAAATAAAAAAACAGTGGAAAAACAGTAAGCTGATGAAAGCCAAACTAGACCAGAAAAACATGGGAAAAGGTCTTCATCGAGCTGATGAAGACCTAATCAGTCTAGAAAAGTAGGAGTAGAGTCTTCATAAAGCTGATGAAGACCTAAACAGTCTAGAAAAGCAAGGAGAGAGTCTTCATAAAGCCGATGAAGATCGAAACAGACTAAAAAGCATGGGAAAAAGTCCTTCATACAAACCAATATGAATTAGGCACTAAAAAATGGCAACGGCTCCGCACAATACAAAGAGGGCACGAAAAAAGTAAAATTAAAGGCCATTGAAAAAGGTCATAACCATACCTTTTCAATAGCCTCACAAATCAGCGGAGTACATATCATTATTGTTTAACAAACGTATGGTTCAAATCAATAGCCATCCCGCTCCAGCCCCAGCAGTCGGGTCCTTCAATCGTCGTAACGTGGTTTCCGTCTTTTACAAGAGTCATTTGACAGCCAATTTCGTCTTCCACTTGCAACGCAGTATTTCCATCTTTCAGTGCGTAACCTTCCATTTCGCCGACATGAGTAGTAGACACATGAATATCAAACTGAAAGCCAGCTTCATCCTCATTGTAGATGTTCAGTACGCCTCCGACACCTTTGTCTTCCGGAATGGTGTATGTACCACTCCAGTCCGTTGAAATTTCAGGCGTCTCTGTTTTGCTCACTAAAATCATTTCAATCTCATTTTTGCTTTTTTCGATATAGAGAGCATGGGCACCAGTGTTATAAATCATTACTTCTGTATGATTGTCTTGTTCACCGACAACTTTCTCGTCCGGTTCTCCAAGTTTATCGTAAATTTGCTTAATATCTCCGTCTATTAAGGTCCCTGGAATGAGAAGGGTATTAACGGTGTTGTTACTAGTTGCTGTTACAGCATAACCGATGTTATTAAACATAAAGGTTTCTGCGCCACGTAACCAATCGGTAATCGTATCTGGTTCTCCTTTTTTATCAAATATTTCCTGCAAACTTGTGCCAACAGCAAATGAGACGGAAGGAAAACGTCCTTTCTCTACTTCGTCTAGCCAGTCAGACGTGATCGGAATGTACGGGTAAGCGAACGTGCTGGTCGGTTTATCTTTCCAACGTTCATACGTTTCTTGTCCGTACGTATTACCATCAGTAAACGACTCGTCATTGTAGACGGCCTGGCTCTTTAAGGAGAGGGTGAGGGTTTCCTCATGAAATTCCCATGTGGTAAAAAACCAACCGAACTCTTCTTCTGTTTCGTTAATTTTATACTCTACGCTTTGATAATAGTGATCACCGATGTTACGTAATTCCCCGTTAATTGAATTCAAAGGCTGTCCATCAACCTTCACTTCTTGGAGCGCTCCGTCTTCTAACGCAAAAACGTTCAAACTCTTTTGATTCAATGCTTCCTTTTGATAAATGACGAGGAGGTCTCGCCCTGTTTTATGAGAGCTAATATACGCCATCTTTTCTCCTTCAATAAAATGCGCGGGGGAACCACTTTCGTTCTCGAAAAGGTTCAGATGTTCTTGCTTGACGCCATACTCATCGTCATCTTCAGATAAATAAAGATGATATTGGCCTGAATAAAATTGTTCTCCTTCAACTCCAAGAAAAGAAGGCGAATCGATCTCGCCTTTTTCCTCGTCGGAGCTATAAATATGTACGTGGTACGTTTGATTTTTGTCATCCGTCATTTGTAAGTGGAAACGACTATCAGCTTGTAAAACCGTTAAAGGGATGTCAGACATACTATTTTCTGATGATGGTGCTTCCAGTACTTCATCCGTCTCTATTGAGTTTGTGGTATCCTCATGACTCGGTTCATTTGAAGCATTTGAAGGTTGCCCTTTCACACAACCTGCTATAAGGAATAAACAAATAATGAATAGTAATGAATAGAAGAATTGCTTCATTTTATCACCTTCGTGAGATCCTATTGTCAACTAACTTGCTATTGTCTTTCAAATCATACTATTTCGATAGTTATCAGTGTATTCCTCTTTTTATAGAAAATAAATGAACAAAGGGACTTTAGGAGGCCACTGAAAAAGGGACGGTTTTGACATTTTCAACGGCCTTTAAGCAATGAGCGGAACCGTTGCTTTGTTTTAAGTCTGCTATGAGTGGTACAAACTTGCTTTGCACCACTCATAACAGGCCGCAACGTGTGGAGACATTGTGGCTCCACGAATCTGCAATAAAGGAGTTTTTCAATAGCTGCATATTTCGAATTTGGAATATAAATTAAGCAAGAATCTTACTATTTTTTAAAGGTTATAATACAATAAAGTGAAAGCGTTTTATAAATTCAAAAGGAATTGATTATTCATGGCAACGAGACAAGATGTAGCAAAGTTAGCCGGGGTGTCGCCAACAACCGTTTCCCGCGTATTAAACAATAATGGATATGTTTCACAAGACGTTCGGAAAAGAGTGGAAGAAGCCATTCGTGAATTGCAGTTTGTCCCAAACCGCGTTGCAAGAAGCCTTCGTACACAAAAATGCGGACAGATTGCTTGTATTACACATGGATTGAAAAATACCTTTTATGCAGAAATCGTCCAAGGGATTGAAGAGGTAGCATTGGAAAATGGGTATACATATTCTATCTACAGCACGAGTGTGGAAAATGAGAAATATATTAACTTAATTTTAGAAGGCTTTTATGATGGGCTCATTGTTTTAACTTCTTCTGAATTCAATAATTTAGTAGACTCTAAGAAAATAAGAGAAGTGATTCCTACCTGTTTTTATTGGGACCTTGGTTATGAAACAAAGCTGCCAAATGTAGCAGTAAACTTAAAAAAAGCAATGAAAAATACGACTAATTATCTACTTGATTGCGGCCATAAAGAAATCGTTTATCTCGGTTATCCAAAAGAAGGAATTGAAGGGGTGAAAGAGAACCCGCGTTTCCTAGGATACGTTGATGCGTTGAAAGCAAAAGGAATAGAGGTATCGTCTGATCATTTTCTCTTTGTCTCTAATTGGAATGATACATTAACGGCTGGTTATGAAAAGGTGAGAGAACTTCTAGACAGAGGTGTTTCATTTACGGCCATAGCCGCTTGTAATGATTTAATGGCAATTGGGGCGATTCGTGCCTTATCAGAACGAGGAATACGTGTGCCGGAAGATGTTTCGGTTACTGGTTTTGATGACGTAGAGATTGCGAAAATGATTACCCCTGCATTAACAACCGTTTCATTACCTAAAAAGGAAATCGGGCATACGCTTATGAAATCCTTACTTCGTCAAATGAATGGAGAGAAATTAGAGGGGAAAATACAAGAGTATGAATCGGAGCTTATGGAGCGAGAGACCGTACAAAAAATTTGATAATAAAAGTGATTGACTTCCTTACATGAACGTACTAAACTAAACCCAATAAAGCGTTTACATGATGGTGAGTGATATATTTTTGATTAATGTGGTTTCGAGACCATAAATCAAAGCTTCAAAGTGTGGACTCGAAACCACATATCAACTCAAGTTTATTGATGTATGATTCCACTTACCTTTTGTGGTTTCGAGTCCACATTGTTAATAAATTATCGCTTTCTTTTAAGAGGGAAGCCGTGAAGTAACAAAAATAATCGATTTTTAGATAAGGGGGAGAATGATGTATCTAGGCGTAGATTATTATCCGGAGCATTGGCCAAAAGAAATGATGGAACAAGACATACAAGGAATCAAGGGGCTTGGTGCCAACATTGTTCGAATTGGTGAGTTTGCGTGGCACTTAATGGAGAAGGAAGAAGGAAAGTTTGACTTCTCCTTCTTCGATGAAGTGATTGAAAAAGTGAAAAAACAAGGCTTTAAAGTCATGTTCGGAACACCAACAGCGACGTTCCCTGCGTGGTTAGCGAAAAAACATCCGACCATTTTATCCGAAGATGAGAACGGTCAAACGCGAGTATTTGGCGGACGCCGTCAATATTGTTTTAACTCAAGCGTCTACCGTGAGTATAGTGCGCGGATTACTCGGAAGCTTGTCGAACATTACAAAAATGAAGAAGCGATTATCGCATGGCAGATTGACAATGAGTTTGGTCATGAAGGCAGTGACATGTGTTATTGCAAGCAATGCCATAGTGAGTTTCAAGATTTCTTAAAAAACAAGTACGACACGATTGATCAATTAAATGAGACGTACGGGACGATTTTCTGGGGGCAAACGTACAACGATTTCTCAGAGATTCCGATTCCAAAAAAGACGATCACAACACACAATCCGTCGTTGCAGTTAGATTGGGCGAGATTCCGTTCCTTCTCTGTAAACCGCTATGCACATGAGCAGACAATGATTGTCAAAGAATTGAAAGGGAGTCACCAATTAGTGACAACGAATGTATCAGGTGGATTTTTTGGGAAGTGGTTTGACCACGCGGAAAATGTAAAGTTAATGGACTTTGTCTCTTATGATAATTACCCAGTTTGGGGCGGATTGACGGAACCGATAACTCCTGCAGCGATTGCAATGAGTCATGACTTTAATCGTGGCTTGCTTGGTAAAAATTATTGGATCGTTGAAGAGTTAATGGGAGCCCAAGGCCATGATGTAATAGGATATTTGCCACGCCCAAACCAAGCGAAAATGTGGTCCTATCAAGCGTTTGCACATGGCTGTACGGATCTATTATATTTCCGCTGGAGAGGGATGACAAAAGGGGCAGAGCAATTTTGCTATGGAGTTGTCGATCACGATAATAACTACGGTCGAAAGTACAAAGAGGTTCAATCGGTCTTTTCAGATATTCCTCAATATGACGACGTACTGCAATCGGACATCAAGTCAGAAGTGGCAGCGCTATATGACTACGACAATATTTGGTCATGGCGTTTTCAGACACAAAGTGCAGGCTTTGATTTTTCCAATGAACTGCTAAGACTTTATACACCTTTTTATAAGAAGAACACAAATATTGATGTTATCCCGGTTGATCGAGACTTCTCGCAATACAAAGTGTTACTTGTTCCGGCCCTGCAAATCATTGATGAAGAATTAGCAGAACGCTTTAAAGCGTTTGCTGAAGCTGGCGGGACCATTGTATTCACATTTAGAGCAGGTATTAAAGATAAAAACAACAACATCCATTTTAAAGAGACATTGCCTGGTCATGTACGTGAGATGGCAGGGATTACAATTCATGAAATTGAGTCGCTTTCAGCAACAGAGGGAGCTTCAATTATTGGTGTAGGAGAGAATAAAGAGAAGCGTTCTAGTTGCTCAGTATGGCGTGATATCATCACACCAGTAACAGCAGAGGTCCTTTATCGCTATGATGATCCATTTTACCCAGAGGCTGCTATTACACGCAACCGCTATGGAAACGGAATTGTCTATTATATCGGTTGTGGAGCAGAGGAGCATATTATCACAGATATTGCTAGTGAGATTATTGAGAATCAAGGAGTTTGGTATATCGAAAGTGAAGAAGGAGTCGAAGTGTATAAACGTCAAATGGGAGAAAAACGATTCTACTTTGTTATGAATCATACGGCGGAAGAGAAGACGTATCGTAATGTTAAGCTACAACCTTATGAAAGTAAAGTGATTGAAGCTGGAGAAGAACTGAAAGAAAAACAAAGTCAAGAAACGACATCTCTTGTTTAAAAATAGAAGGCTTGAGGGACGATCTATCCTCAAGCCTTCATTTTTCTATCTTTGAAAAAATACAAACATAATGTAATGTGTTACCGTCGAAAAAAGCTCTATAATGAGAAGTTTTGTCGAATGGCTCTTTTTTCGATAGATTATCTAACAAACCCCTTCCATTCTACTCTTTTTCAGACTATTATAATAAATGAGAAAACAACTTAAAGGAGCGAATGACTTATGATGAAAAATTTCAAAGTGAAAAACCATTACTTAGCAGAAATCGAGCATACTGGTGAAAAAAGCTACAAAAACCGCTGGAGTTGGGATATTTACATTGCTGCTGATGAAAATGAAGAATATAGAGGAAAAGCACTAGCACCAGGCAAAGGAATTGAGATCCCATGGACGAAGCTAACAGGACAAGACTTACTAGCTGAAATGATGGGGCTTTGTGAATCACAAATGCCAAAGTGTTCATAATGGATATAAGTGATAAACCAGGACAAGCCTATAAGAAAAAATACGAGAACCCCTAATGCTCTCCGTTAGTAGGAAGAGTGATAGGGGTTTTTGTGTGCAAGCGATAATAAAAAAGCGATCAACCAGTGGCTGTCGCTCTTTCAAAGTACGGTACAGGCGTTTTCGCATACTGTGTATTATGCATATGCTCAAACATTTTAAAGAACAGTAAATTACATGTTTTTACGTTCAGTTTATAATAAAATATACCATCTCTTTCTTCCTTATCACAAATCTCACCCGTAAACGTACATTGCCATATTTCAATTTTAAGGATAAACGAATTCTCTTTTAACATGGGAAAGTCTAAGCTCGTAGAAAACGATAATCCTAGAGAGCTTATGTCAGATACAAGAACCTTTGTTTTGCTAGAGTTGACGGTTTTGCCGTTAAGCTCAGCAATGCTAATATCGGCATTCAATGGTTTTTGAAAACTCATCGACGGAAATAATCGATTTTCCATGACTTCCCCTCCATGTATGTATTATTACTAAAAGCATAGTACAAACATTTTGCGAAGTGTGTTGTTTTGTGTAGATGATTTTAAATTTTCGGTTAATTGGAGTTGGGATAGAGAGAATAGTAGGTGAATTTTGATAGGTAGGTATGGGATAGCATTCTATTTTTCTTTAGGAAAGGAGCTGTCCCAAAAGGTTAAAATCATACCTTTTGGGACAGTCCCTTTTATTGACGTTCAGTTGATTGCAATAGTAATACTTGTATTTCCTCTGCACTTATCGGCGGGCTATATAAGTAGCCTTGTCCAACTGGGCACTTTAGTTCCTTCAGAGCTTTTGCTTGTTCGTTATGCTCAATTCCTTCTGCAATAAGGTCATAATGTAGGTTATGGCCCATCTCGACTATTGTCTTCACTAATATCGCTGTCTTTGGATTTATTAGCATGTCTTTAATGAACGTTCGGTCTATTTTCAGTCGGTCAATTGGTAACTGATTTATAACGGACAAGGAAGAATACCCTGTTCCAAAATCGTCAATGGAAATTGACACCCCCAATTGTTTTAATACATTTAAAAAATGTTGAGCTTCAGCCAAATTTTGCATGAAACTTTCAGTAATCTCGAGCTCAATCAAGCTAGGTTGAATCTGAAAATGATCAATGATTTCCCTTACGAAGTGAACTAATTCAGGGTCTTGTAATTGAAGGCTCGATATATTGACTGCTACTTTTTTAGGGTTATACCCATGGGCTTGCCACGTATGGATTTGTTGGCATGCGGTTTGAAGCACCCATCTGCCAATGGGAATGATTAGACGAGTTTCTTCAGCGATAGGGATAAATTCAATCGGGCTAATTTCTCCGAGTTCAGCATGATGCCACCTCAAAAGGGCTTCCATCCCGACTATTTCACTTGAATTCAAATCAAACTGGGGCTGATACTTTAAAGACAGTTCATTGTTCTTAATCGCATGGTTCAAAGCCGTCTCAATCAATTGCTTTCGCTGCAAAATGTTACAAGCAGAACTATAGAATTGGAAGTTATTTTTACCTAGTTCTTTTGCTAAATACATCGCTTGATCAGCAAGTTTCAATAGTTCATCTTTCTCCACTGCATCAACAGGGTACATGCTAATACCTATACTTGGAGAGGTGAAGAATTCTTTCTTTCTAAGCTGAAATGCCGGAATAAATCCATCGATCAATCGTTTGGCGATTTGAGTCACTTCTTCCTGTTCAATGTCCTCAAGGATAATGATAAATTCATCTCCGCCTTGTCGCCCAATAATATCTCTTTTTCGAACACTTTGTTTTAAACGGTTCGAGGCATCTATAAGAAGTTGATCACCTGCTTCGTGTCCCATCGTATCATTAGCAAGTTTGAACCGATCTAAGTCTAAAAACATTACGGCTAATTTAGAATTGTTTGATTTGCAACGGCAAATAGCTTCTTTTAAGTAATGATTGATCAAATAACGATTTGGTAAGTTTGTTAGTTGATCATATTTGGCCATTTTCTCCACTTTTTGAAGGGCCACTCGAAGATCTTTTGTTTTTTTATCCACTTCTTTCTCTAGCGTAATTGAGAAAGAGGAGAGGCGCTTTAAAAGGAAAACTTGCCTTGCTATGATAAGGAAACTCGTAATAAATAATGCGACTTCTACAGCAGATAAATGCTCAAAATGGTAAACAACCGTTGTGATTAGTAAGATGATTAACAGGAAATATGCAGTGTAGTTCGTCGGTCTAGCATGTGCCGAATCGGCCTGTTTCATAGGAAGAGAGGGATCCCCATTCTTAAATAAATAAATCCCAGCAGCTCCTTTTAACAGCATTGTATTTAACCAAAGTGGATCAATCCAACTTCCAAATTGATACGTCCCTTGAATGACTTGGTAAACATAAATTAAATCAGCAACAGTTTGTGCACCAAAACCTATTGATAAAAACGTGAAAACCGCTTTATCTTTTTGCCCCCTAGAAGAGAGATACAATGTCAGTGCGATCGATAATAGAGTAAGGTCCATTAACGGATAAAAAATAAGCAAGGCGTCCCTTAAAATAATGCCTGTAGGGTTAAAAAATACAGTAGAAAGAATAAACTCCCATGCTAATGCAAATGTCATAATCATGATCATCGCAATATCAAGCACAAAATGGATAAGTTTTTGTTTACTGAAATGCAAATTAACTTTATAAATAAGAGCAATAACAAACAAAATGTATGCAGAAACGAAAAACAGCTCAGCCATACTAGGAAATGGAGGATCTATACTTAATAAAATGTAATATCCCCATATGATCCATCCAGCACTGTACAGAACGACTGCGTTGTATAATAGCAGCCAAAATTGCTTCCTTTTTTTATTTTTAATGGCTTTACATGTCTGGTACAGCCAATAGACTGAAAGAAGCATTGCTAAGAGTTGAATGACAAATAACCCAGTAATTTTAATAAAATATTGCCCACTAAAGGCAACTAACCAAATATATGAGAAGATAAGGTGTGTGACAATTGCGATGATAACGAATTTATTTTTAGCGATGATTTTCACAACTCCCCTCATAATATGAAAAACGTCTTGTCTACTTAATATGGATGATCGCATGGTCAATAATACCAGTGCTCTCTAAGGTCAGGACAACTTTTCTCTGAGGTTATAAAAATTTTCACTATATTGGATGTAGCTTGTTCCTTATTGCAAATAATAAATGAGAAGACAACCATTTATTCATATCCAACTTATTGGTAAAATTTAATAGGATATGAAACCAATAGCGAGTGGATTCGTACTACATACAGGAGGTGTTAACATGAACAAACCAAAAACGGATAAATTGCTTAAAGGACTTGTTGGCTCGAGTGTGGCTCTCTTTGGATTAACAGGATGTGCGCCGGGCCTCCAAGATGAACTCATGTCCGTGCCTGCTGAACCAGAAGCCAATGTTCAACCAGATACTGGTCCTCCATCTCCAGAGGAAGCCGATTGTGATACGTGGCAGTGGGACGAGGAAGCAGAGGGCTACCAATGTGTGGAGCCAGGAAACGAAAACCACGGACACTATTATTATGGCGGAATGTGGTTCCCGACGATCGCAGCATTCATGGCAGGTAGAGCAACTGCTGGAGGTGCTCGTGGCGGAGGTGGTGGTCAGGTGAGACAACCTGCTACAGGAACCCAGCCAGATCAAAATGTAACCCAGCCGCGTCAGGACCAAAACCAAACAAGAACACCAAACCGAGCAACAAATCCACGCTCTGGCATGGGTGGCGGTGGTTCTTTTGGTGGATAAGTACAAGGAGAAGCGAGACCAATTTTACGCTGGTCTAACATCGTTTTGGGATCGATTGTATGGGATGGAGTACGCACTTTATGATTGCCTCGAAATAACGTCTGAGGAAAGGGATGAAATTCGAGCTGCAACAGAGGAGTCATACGCCATTTATAAAAAAATGAATCAGATGGTTCGGCAAGCTCCTGATGAGACGCTGCTTGATCTTGGGTTTCCTCAAAAAGCTCTGCCATTTTTGAGGATGATGATGATCCCATATGAAACAGTGATTGGCCGCTTTGATTTTGTTCAGACCGAGAGTGGGCTGAAGTTACTTGAGTTTAACTCAGATACGCCAACGTTTATTAGAGAACTCTTTGATGTAAATGGCCTTGTCTGCAGGGAATTTGGCTTGATGAACCCAAACGAACATGAAGCAGAGCATTTAGGGAAATCGATTCGAAATAGTATTTTTCATTGTGCGAGGCAAATCGGTGTGATAGAGCACCCGTATGTCGTTTTCACAGCGCATGCCGACGACATCGAAGACAGTGAAACAATGAAGTATTTGATGAAGGTCTCCCAAATCAAAGGGGCCAAGTTTGTACCGCTTAATCAGCTGCAAGTTGTTGATGGAAGCGGAGTGTACGATGTTAATGGTGAAAAAATTGATGTCATTTACCGGCATACATACCCATTAGAAGCATTGCTTGAGGATGTAACAGATGACCAGTTTCCTATTGGGATGGAATTTATGAAGCTAGTTGGTGAGCGAAAAGTTGGGATGCTAAATCCAGCCTCAGCATTTTTAATGCAGAGCAAGGCAGTGATGGCAGCCATTTGGGGCATGCATGAACAGCGTCATCCATTGTTTACAGAGCATGAACATGAAATGATTAGTCGTTATTTTTTACCGACGTATCTAGACGAAGAGCCGTTTCTTGAAACAGGCGATACATATGTGTCTAAACCGGCCTTTGGTCGGGAGGGGGATACGGTTGAAGTGCGAGAGAAAGGGACAACCCTTTTTGAGCAAAAAGCAAAATCGTACGATCAGTATGTGAAAGTGTTTCAAAAGTATGTGGACTTACCAACAGCGTCGATTAAAACGGAGCTGGGAGTAAAGGATGCTCATTTGCTAATCGGAAGTTTTGTTGTAAATGAGAAAGCAAGTGCATTTGGCGTACGTGCCGGAGCACAGATTACCGATAATTTATCGTACTATTTACCTTGTGGAATGAAAGGAGCAAATGAATGGACTTAACGTTTTATTTACAAACCTTTGATCATTTTATTATTTATTTAGCTGTATCCCTAGTGTTGTTTCTAATAGGGACATACATTTTCAAATTGCTCACGCCGTATTCAGAACGTGAGCAAATCAAAAACGGCAATACAGCCGTATCACTGAAATTATTAGGGAAAATGGCGGGGCTAGTTGTTGTCTTACAATCAGCGATCCGACACTCAATTAACCTAGTCGATTTGGCCATCTGGGCGCTTATTGCGATTATCGTCCAAATTGTCCTGCACCTAGTCATTGAATATATCCTCACTCGTAATACGAACTTAGCCAAAGAAGTAGAAAAAGGAAACATAGCCGTCGGCCTACTTCTTGGTGGGGTATCAGTTTTAGTTGGGATGATTGTAGCGGCGACGATTAGCTATTGAAGAGTAATAAGAAAAAGGAGGGTTTTCCCTTTTTCTTATTACTCGAAGCATTGAGCGTAGCCGCTGCCAGATCTTAAGCCTATAGGGTGGTTTTCCCTATAGGCGTGCAGCGAGTGGAGCCAATGCAAACATGCTCGCACTAGTAAGGTAGAAAGCGCGATACCTTTTTATAAAACTTAGGGCAAAGCACAAAAGCCGCCGTTATGTTTTAAGCCTATAGGGCGGTTTTCCCTATAGGCGTGCAGCGAGTGGAGCCAATGCAAACATGTTCGCACTAGTAAGGTAGAAAGCGCGATACCTTTTTATAAAACTTAGGGCAAAGCACAAAAGCCGCCGTTATGTTTTAAGCCTATAGGGCGGTTTTCCCTATAGGCGCACGGCGAGTGGAGCCAATGCCTTCCTGAGAAGTTTTCAACTATATTTATGAAATTGAGTTGAAATCAACAAAAATGGCCCCTTACTCGTAACACCGTAGGTTAATCTAGTTAGACTGTTAGGCTAACTAAAACAGAGCTACATTACGAAAGGAGCCATTACTATAGATAATAGCCTGTAGTATGTAGATTTATACCTATAAAAGGGAAAAATTTAATTGGGAAGTCACTTTATAAGCGGGTTTCTCATAAAAGAGCAAGCAAAACAAATACCTAGCACACTAAATAACGACTCAAGAAAGGAGACTCTTATCATGCTTCCATACCACTCATTAACAGACCCATTCGAACCAAACCAATATTTGAAGCGCTGGCAAGAGGTCGAACGAAAAGCCTCAGCTAAAGGCTTCACATGGGCAACTTTGTATGAAAACTACGAAGACAATCAATACATGAGTGATTCACTTCTTGTCGTTCCATCGTCTCTTGCTCGCGAAGTGGAGAATGCATCACGTGCGGCGAACGATGTTTTTCAAAAAACGTATGAGCAGATTATGAAGGACCGTTCGATTATACATAGACTTGGAATTTCTGTGTTCATGTGGGACTTGCTTCTAGCAGAAGGGAAGGGTGCTTTTTCTTATTTTACTAGATATGACTTTATCGCCTCAGCCAATGGCTTAAAGGTGATTGAAGCCAATACTGATACACCTGTAGGTATAGTGGAGTCGGCTGTTGCCCAGGAAATTCTTTGTCAGGAACACGGCCAACTCAACCCGAATGCACAGTTGGCTGCAAACGTTCGAAATGCGTGGAATCAGATCATTCGAGATTATCGAATCGGCAGCACAGATACGCTGTATTTTACGTGTGCGGACTGGCATGACGAAGATAAGCAGACGGTGAAATACTTAATGAGCTTGTACCCGCAGCAGGCAAAGTATGTTCCGCTTGAAGAGATCGTCGTTGGAAAAGAGGATGTCCAAACACCTGAAGGAGAAAAGATTGAGTTTTTGTATCGGCTGTACCCACTTGAGTACTTCTTGGAGGAGAAGAGTGGAACGGGCGAACGGATTGGTGAACAGTTTCTTGTTCATTTAATGAATGACAAATTGAAGATCATCAACCCTCCATCAGCACTACTCATGCAGTCAAAGGCTATTCTTTCGCTGATTTGGGAGAAAAAAGATGAATGGTACACGCGGATGGAACGAGATGCCATTGAGAAGTACTTCTTGCCGACCTACGATTCGCTTGGCGATATGAATTCCTATGTAAAAAAACCAGTCTTAGGACGCGAAGGTGGTGGAGTTCAGGTCGTATCAGGTGGCGCCGTGATCGATGAGGATGTTGATTACTATCAGGAGCAAGCAACTGTTTATCAAGAGTACTTCCCGATGCCAGATCAAACGATTGATACATGGGACGGTCCGTATACTGGGAAGTTATTGATCGGATCTCATGTAATCAATGGAGAGCCAAGTGGACTGTTCTTTCGCGTCGGCGGACCGATTACAGGGAATTTATCGATGTTTGTAGCGTATACGACACGTTAGTGCAAGTGGGAGGGCTGACCTCCCTACAATACTGCACAGGGTTAAAAAGGGGTCAGACCCCTCTGCATCTCTGCACAGTACTAAAGAGGGGTCTGACCCCTAGAAAGGAGGATGCGATGCATTTTTTTCTGAAGCTTAGCCTGGGCCTTATCCGAATGAGAAACGTCACATTATTTATTACAACAGCGGTCTTTATTTTTCTTAGTACGGTCATTATGTATGCTCTTGAGCCTGACAATTTTGAGAGTCTGTTAAACACGTTTTATTTTGTGATGACGACGTTCACGACAGTCGGATACGGCGATTATTCACCGATTACTCTCCCGGCTAAGATCTATTCTGTGTTTATGTTCCTTATTGGAATTGGGTTGCTTGGGGTTGTCATTGGAAAAATCGTTGATTCATTTACGATATTTAGAAGAATGAGAGAGGAAGGGAGGTTGACTTATATGAACGAGAACCATGTTGTCATCATCGGCTGGGGGAAAAAATCTGAATCAGCAGTAAAGGAAATCCTTGATTCGGACTCGGAAGTAGAAGTGATCGTCATTGATGCCCTGCAAAAGGCACCGGAGCTATTAATGAGTGATAATCGCCTTCATTACATACATGGAGATCCAGCATTAGAAGAGCCTTACGCAAAAGCCAACTTAACAAGTGCGAGTGCTGTGATCATTTTTGCCGATGATAACATTCAAGAGCCCTCGCTGAAAGATGCGAAATCACTACTTGTTTCCATTACAGTGAGCCGTTTGGCACCAGATGTCCATACAACCGTTGAAGTCATGACCGAAAAAAACATTTCAAATTTCTCTCATGTTCAAGTGGATGAATTCATCCTCTCACAAGAGACCATTTCTCGACTAGCTGTCCGCTCTGCCCTTTACAAAGGTGTCAGCCAAGTGTACTCTCAGCTCATTAGCAGAGCGCACGGGGAAGATCTTTACCAGATCCCTAAAAAGAAAGAGTGGGAGACGTATAACGATGCCTTTCAGGATTTACTAGCACAAGGAGCGACGTTAATTGCAGACCGAAACCACTTAGATATTAATCGGCGTTTGGATGAGCAGATCCCTGCTGATGCCGTGCTTTATATTATTTGTAATCGGGAGACGTATGAGAAGGTGAAGCAGCCAACCTCTTGAACAATTGAAAGCTTGTAGAAAGGGTGATCCTATAACAAATAGGGTCATCTTTTTTTATGTTCTCATAATTTGAGTCAATCGACTTTCAATCCTTGCGATAAAAAACATCCTTTCAAAATATTGGAACCTTGATCACGATATGATCAAGAATGAAAGCATCTCTATTCCGCAAACTATTTGTAAAGCGTAATAGGAGGTATGAATTTTGAAAAGGATTTTCTGTATTATAAGTATCTTTGTCTTCATCCTATCTTCTTGTGGCTTCTTTCAAGGAGCTGAAGACGGGACAACACCTCAAAACCGAATCACTCCTCAAAATATAGAAGCTCAAGCAACTCAATTCATGGATGTAGACACTGAATATTGGGCGCGAGACGAGATTCATTTTTTATTTAATCGAGAAATCATTCGTGGGTATGATGATGGGACCTTTAAACCAGGGAATACAGTAACTAGATCTCAAGCAGCTATTATGATTGCTGGAGCACTTGATCTAGAATTAGAAGGACGTCCTGCTCCTGAGTTTGTCGATATTCGTGAAGGGTTTCATGCTTACGATGTCGTAGCTGCTGTTGCTGATGAAGGAATTATTACAGGACGTGAAGGGCGCTTTATGCCGAATGCACCTCTGACACGTGGACAAATGGCAGCGATCTTGACACGTGCCTTCAATCTAAGCGGGACGTGGGATAGAGAATTCAATGATATCAGAACCACGCATCCATTTTATGACGATATCCAAGCATTAGCGGCAAATAATATTACAACAGGGTATACGAGCGATAATACGTTTCGTCCAAGTCGACCGACAACACGTGCACAATTCTCGGTATTTTTAGCTCGTACGCTTGATGATACGTTTAAACCGCCTGAACCAACTCAAGCAGGAGAGCTCGTCCTGCATCACTTAAACGTAGGACAAGGAGATTCAACACTGATTACCACACCAAATGGCAGTACAATCTTAGTCGATGCTGGAACACAAACGGCTGGGCAAGCAGTTGTTCAATATTTAAAACAGGCAGGAATCGATACAATTGACCGATTAGTCATGACACATCCACACGCAGATCATATTGGTGGGGCCGTAACAGTAATGCAAAACTTTACAGTGAGTCAAGTGATTGATAGTGGAGCGGAGCATGACACACAAACGTTTATCAATTATCTTGAATATGTTTTAAGTAACGATATTCCGTTTCACATTGCCGAACCCGGGGAAACATTGGATATAGACCCAGCAGTAAACATTGAAGTAGTGAATAGTGGACAAGCTGGCGATATCTTAAATAATGCGTCTGTTTCTCTCTATATCAATTATGGTGACTTTCGCTACTTAATCACTGGTGATGCGGAAGTAGAGGCAGAACGTCGAATCGTTGATAACTTTCAAGTTGCATCCGATGTCTTACGTGTAGGTCACCACGGATCTATTACAAGTTCGAATAATTTTTTCTTACAAGAAGTTAGGCCGAAAGAAGGGATTATCAGCTATGGAGTGGGCAACAGATATGGCCATCCTCATCAAGAAGCGATCAATCGATTAAGAAACAACGGTGTGACCGGGCTTTATGACACAACAGGAGATGCGATTGTGGTTAGGTCGGACGGAACGAACTATCAAATAGTTGGTGAACAGCAGCCAGAGATTCCTCCAGTCGAGCCAGATCCGGATCCAACTGAGCCTGAACCGATCCCAGAGCCAACACCTGACCCAGTCGGACCAACATATCCGATTAATGTGAATACAGCTGATAAAGAAACACTGCAACACATAACGGGCGTCGGTCCAGCAATCGCCGACAACATTATTGAATACCGTGAAACGCACGGTCCTTTTACAAGCATTGAGCAACTGGTAAATGTCCACCGTATTGGTCCAACAACACTGGATGGGATGCGAGATGAAATTACGATTTAGGAGGACGGATCATTTTGGCCATTTACACAGTCGATAGTGTGGAAGACGGAATCGCTCATCTTCTTTTACGGGAAAATGAGTCGATCTCCATCCATGTTGAAGCCGAACAACTTCCTGGTATAAAGGAAGGAGATATCATTGAAGCAAAAGTTACGGGACGTAAAGTAACCAGCTTTAAAAAGCTAGAAAAGCAAACAAACAATGCAAAGGCTTATGCACGAGAGCTCATGCAAAAATTAATGAAAAAAAATCAAAAATAACTAAAAGCCGCTCCGTAGGGCGGCTTTCATAAATATATTTCAATGCTTAATATGCGGAATAAACATCCCGCGTTCATCCTTTAATGAAACATGTAGCTCAAGGTCGCGGTTGACCGACGCAAAAAAGACATCCTTTATATCTTTAACTCCTTGTTTCAATAATTGCTCGTGCAACCACGTTTGGCTTAATTTGAAATCCCTTAAAATATCTGAATAAATGGCTCCTTCAACAATGACCGGTAAGGCAATAGCGGTTGTTGGCTTTACAATCTTGAGGTCTCCTGCTGTCACGGATTGCTTTTCAGGCTTTTTTAACACGCTTAACGCGCCATTGGGTTCAATCACTGCGGTTTCCACTTCACTGATATCAAAAACATCTTTTTCCCTAAGCATTTGAAGAATATTATCAATCGAATAGCGGATGTTTTTCAGGTTTCTATTGAGGAATTTTCCATTCTGAATGACAACCGTTGGCTCAAACGTAAGCAACCTCTCAATTTTACGATTGGTCACTTTCCAGTTAGTAACCACCCTTTGAAAAAGAGCAATCGCAATGATCGCGATCGCCGTAGGGAGGTGCTTAATACTAGGGTCAGCAATGTCAGCGCCAACGACAGCACCTAATGTAATAATAATTAAATAATCAAATATAGGTAGCTCCCCAATGGCACGTTTTCCCATATAAAGAGTAAGAAATAACAAAAGCGGTAAAATTGTAACGATTCTCCCTACCACCAAAAGGGAGTCTGACAGGAATTCAAACATTGCTTGCACCACTTTTCTTTATTTTAACGAGTCAGTTTTTTGAAAGTCTTCTGAATTACTTACTAGTATTTTCATCAAAGGAAATAATTATTTATTGCTTGGTTTACAAATCAACGCACAAAATCCCCTCAAAAAACATATCGTAAACAAACGCCTAGATAGAGAGGGGAGCCACAATTGGAACAACATTATGTAACGAGAACAGAACGGATCTCTGTTCAGTTTCCAGCCCAGCATCAACCGTTTCATCCCGGATTTGAATGGATGATGGTGCCAAGACCCGTTTCAGAAGACCGAACCTACCGACCAACTGGCAAGTTACAAGGGAAAGTAGCGATCATTTCTGGTGGGGACAGCGGGATAGGAAGGGCGGTTGCCTATGCCTTTGCAAAGGAGGGGGCTGATATAGTGATCGTCTATTTAAATGAACATGCTGACGCACTTGAAACAAAATCTCGAATTGAGCAAATAGGGAGAAGGTGTCTCGCCATTGCTGGGGACCTTGGACAGGAGCAGACAAGTCACGATGTTGTAGAGCAAACCTTACGTCAGTTCGGGCGCATCGATATTATTGTAAATAACTGTGCGGAGTCATATCCGCAAGAGAGAATCACAGACATAACTGCCGAACAGCTCTTAAGAGTGTTTCAATCCAACATCTTTTCTTATTTTTATTTAACGAAAGCAGCTCTACCTTACTTAAAGAAAGGGAGTACAATTATTAATACGGCATCAGGTGTGGCTTATAACGGGCAGCAAGGCAATCTTGACTACTCAACAACAAAAGGAACGGTTGTCACATTTACGAGGTCGCTTTCTCTTGATTTAGTTGATGAGGGAATTCGTGTAAACGGAGTCTCTCCAGGACCTGTTTGGACACCGATTATCCCATCAAGCTTTCCAGCTGAACAAATGTTGAGTTTGGGATACGGGACACCTATGAAACGAGCGGGCCAGCCTTAAGAATTAGCACCAGCTTATGTGTACTTAGCAAGTGATTATTCTAGCTATGTCACAGCACAGGACAGATGATTCATGTCAATGGCGGGATGATGACGAGGAGTTGAGGCTTGATAAGTGCTCCCGACAGTAAAAGGGGGAGTTCAGACAGTAAAAGTCCAAGTTTGGACAGTAAATTCCAAAGTTCCAACAGAATAACAGCTACTTCCGACAGAAAGCTAAAATCCCACACGTATTCAGCACGTCTATATACCTTTAAATTCACTCCCAACGACAAAAAAGAGAGCATGAGACACTCCTCACGCTCTCTTTTACCGAAACTCTCGCATTTCCCTAATTAATTACGGTCTCCCTGCATTTTCAGGCTTATTCCCGTTCCCTTTGCCTTGCTCCGCCCGATCACGCCCCTGCTGCCTTGCTTGCTCGGCTCGCTCTTGCCCCTTCTGTTTCGCTTGCTCAGCTTTGCCCTGAGCATTTCCACCATTATTGTTGTCTCTGCCAGCTCCAGCGCGGTTCCTAGCTTCCTCCGCGCGCTGCTTCGCTTTTTCCTTATTTGCTAACGCTTTTGTAATACCTGCTTTTGCTTGATCTGGAAGGTCTTCTTGTTCAAGTAACGCAACAAGGTTTTCGCTGCGTTTTTCCATATTTTCATAAACGATTGATTCTACTTCAGAAAGATCCTTACCGCTGTCCTTCGCTTTTGTTATGTTTCTTTCAATTTTTTCGATATGTTCGCTATAATCTTCTAAAGATTTTTCGCCCGCTTCTTCATTTCCAACTGCAAACATTTCTTCCGCTTCAAGCAATCGTTGCTCGGCATATTGATCTTCAAGAAGTGTTTTTTCACCAGTATCCTTGGTAAGTTCTATCGTTGTCTCTTCAATAATACGAACCGTCTCATAAAGCTCAGATTCTGGACTAACGATTTCTTTTTCTTCATTTGCGTAAACAACTCCTGCTACTAATAAGAAACTAACAGTTGTTGCAATGACTATTTTTTTCATCCCGGATTCTCCTTTTGAAATTTTAATAGAACTCAATATGTTGTTTGAACTCTTTGATGTATTCTATATTTTCTTCATAGTCATCTACTGGTGTCATGAAGGTAAGAATGTTTACCCTTTGATCTTGCTGTTCGAAGTAAACATCGCTCCGTATGCTTTCCTTTCGTTCAGACTGAAAAGCAAAATAATTGTCTGTTTCCTCAATAATGTTCGATTTACCAACACCGATCATAAGCTCTTGTTTAATTTCTTCTAAATCCTTTTTCGAGGATAGTACAGTGATAATGGCTTTCCCTTTCTCACTATAGAAGGTTACATTAATTTGATCACCTTCCGATTGTTCTCCAAACTCCCAGTTGGGTGTCTCATAAACTCTTATTCCTCTATCCGTATTTTCATACATGACTATTTTTTCATGTTCTATTACTTCTTCAATGACCTCTTCGGGACCTGCTGAAATTTCCTGATTATCAGAGCTGTTAGGAGAAGCGCAGCCAGTTATAAGGAGTATAGAACAGATCAAATAGAAAAGAAGCACTGTTACATTATTAATTCCATTCATATAAAACTCCTTAACGTGTAGTGATTCTACACAGAAATTCTTCTGCTTCAAAAATGTATATCCCTTCTAATTATCTATTAGATAACTAGAGGGGTCTATAAGAAATTTAAGACAAAAGTGAAGATATTGCAAATACACGGGGTAAGACCCCTCGGTAAGACCCCTCGGTAAGACCCCTCGGTAAGACCCCTCGGTAAGACCCCTCGGTAGGACTTCACAGCGTTAAAGTGAAACTCAGCTTGTTCGCTTCGGACAGTAAATTGCCCAGTTCCGACAAGAAGAGAAAAACCAACTATAAAAAGAGAGCATGAGATAGTCCTCATCCTCTCTTCCAAAAAACTCATTATGAACCCACTTACCTTACCTTCTCCTGCCCCCTAAGCTCCGCTACCAGCACATACCGCTCTGGTGCTGCACCCACAAAGTTGAACGGATAACACGTAGAAACAGTCAACGTCGCACGCGGCCTTGGTACAATTACCGTTCGGTCATCCTCATCGACAATCCGCACTCTCCGCACTTTGTATTCAAATTCTCCTGCAGCTGTCCGGACAATCAACAGATCATTCTCTCCCACTTCACCTAAGCGGCGAAAAATGGTATCGCGGTGCCCAGATAAGACGGAATTGTCATTTTCACCGGGAAGGACGCTCCCGGCAAAATGACCGACGCCTTTTTCAAGCTCATCTTCATTAGTGCCGTGATAAATCGGCAAAGTCGCATCAAGCTTCGGGATGTATAGCTCACCCATTAAGTCGCCGATTTGAGGGTTGGCAGGGAAGTTAAATGAATCAACCTCCAAGTCATCTTCCTCATCCATCACAGGTTCTAGTGGAGGTTCGGCCGACACAACCGTCTCACTCGCCACGCTATCTCCTGTCTTAAACAAAAAATATCCTTTTAAAAACGAATAAGCATTCGTACTCGAAAACCACAATCCTCCAACAATGAGAACACTGCATAAGGAAAGAAGAATGAATCGCTTCAATCTTCTTACACACCCTTCACGCGGAAACGGCGATAAATAGCGAATCCAGCAATAGCAACAGCTAGTCCACTAGCAGCATTCACTAAATAATTAGATGCTGTTTTCGGGAGTTTCGCGCCTTTTTCCGTTTTCGTTACAGGTTTCTTTTCAACAGGTGTAGGCTTTTTCTCTGCTTTCTTCTCTGTTTGTTTCACAATGACTTCTTCTGTTTTCTTTAAGTCTTTTCCAGTTTCAACAATAATGTCAGAACCTAGCATATCTGCAGTGAATAGAAGGTCAGCTAAGAACTTGCCTTGCTTGTTATATAGTTCAATAAGTAACCCATAACCATCCGTACTTGTCATTGTCATAAGGGTAGACAAGGAAACAGGCTTTTTCTCATTTTCTTTCACAAGGTAGAACTTCACATCTATTTCAAACAAATCTAGTAACTGAGTGAAAATATCTAGTAGTTCAGCAATTTGAGCTGGAGTCAGATCTGATGCCTCATCGAAATCTTCAAACGCCATCATGCGATCAGCTAGCTTTTCTAAGCGATCCAAAAATGCTGGATTCTCTAGGTCAAGCGTAAGGAAATGCTCAAATAATCGATCTAACTCTTCATATGTTAATCCAAGCTGATCAAATAGATCATCAATTTCTGAGAAATCAAAGTCCTCTTCGTCATAATAGAAAAGATAATACTCAACTGTCCACTCTAAGTCCTCAATGTATTCATAATGCTCTAAGGAATCACCATGCTCCTCTAACAATGAAATTAATTCTTTCATTGTCAGGTTATAAGAATCAAGCAATTCTTGTAAATTCTCATCCGTAATAGGAGTTAAATTGTAATAATATAAATCGATATGAAGATCATCTACAAAAGTGTAGACATCCCAAATAGCTTGTCCTTCTTCTAGCTCGCCGTTCAAAATTAACAGTGCGGTTGCTTCTTCTAATGTTAAGCCATGCTCAGCTAGTGCTTCTGCTAAGTTATCTTCTGTTAACACAGGCCCTAAAAATGAAGTTAAATCCTCTAAATCATAAAATTCATCCAATGTAACTCCGTAAAAGTCTAAATACTCTTCTAGCTCTACTTTTGTCCAACCAACTTCATTTAGATAGTCTTGCAATTCAGTTTTATCAACCGCTGCAAATGAGTAGAGTGGAGATACAACAAGACCTAACACAACCAATAACGACATGAACAAGCCTTTCACATAACATTCCTCCATATAAAAAAATGTAAATTTCTAGATAATTATAACTTCATACTTTAATAAATGGTAGATCTAAATTTTAGTAGTTTTAAGAAAAAGGAAAAGGACGAAATACAGTATTAGGCGTAGGGGGAAGAGTATATTTATTTATTGTAAATATAGCCTGAATCCTCTCTCGGCTATATAGAAATTATTGTTATAACTTCTTGAGGAGGAAATTAGTATGAAGTCAATAAAGCGATATTACCAGCAATAGGTCTTGGTAATGTATTATTTGGATTGGTCGGGACCTTTGGAGGGTGTATAAAATACCAAAAACACCTAGACAGAGAGGGGATAAAGTATTATAATAATTCCTGTTATTCAAAATAATGGAATTGTGGGAGAGGTAAGAAATGAAAAGAATCTTTTTGGTAGCGGTAATTATTTTATCTATTACTCTATTAGCTGCTTGTGGTGGAGCGAAAAATTCGACACCTCTAGAAGCATCTGAAACATTTATGAAGAGTTTGGTTGACGGAGATATGCAACTAAATGCTTCCATAAACCATTCTGATGATTGGAGTTTTCCTGCTGATCATATGATTAGTATAGCAAATGAGAGAAACATCGTTGGCATGGATTTAAGTGATTTTACATATGAGCAAGATGAAGACAACCCTCGACTTGTTACTGTGACGTGGAACGAAGAAGATGGAACTGAAAGATCGATGCTCTTGAATTTTAACCAAACGAGTGATGGGTACTTTTTTGTTAAGTTAGGAAGATAATCAGGGAAATATTTCAAATACATACTAATAGTTGAAGAGAGATCCCTCCTCGTACAAGGAAGGGATCTCTCTTATGCCATCTGCCGTATTTGATCCAAATTAGAAATAGTCAAAGCATAGTAGCGTTAAAAAATGGGGGTAAGGAAAATGAGAAAACAAACAAATAAATTATTAAGAGCGGTAAGCGTATCTGGCTTGTTGATTTTAGCCGCCTGTAGCACAGAAAAAGCAGAGAATAATGTGGTAGAAGAGGTTACTATCAATCAAAAAGGTGAAGTAGAAGAAATCAGTGAAGAAAAAAATAGTGCTGAAGTAACAGAAACAAATACTAATGAAGAAGAAGTAGAAGAAATAAAAGAGCCAGAAGTAACTGTATTATCTGATGAAGAAGCAATCCAATTGGTAATAGAGGCAGAGTCAAAAGCAGTTGAGGTTTTGGGTGAAAGTTTCACTGAAGGGGAGCACGGATTATCCTTTAGTGATTCATTTGATGTGCTTGCTAATTCCTTAACTGATTATTATTCTAGTAACTCTTTAGAAGAAAGCATAAGAGCAATTTATAATAATCCTGAGTCTTTTTACGAGTATGGATTTGTGTTTCCATTAGCCGCTCATTCAACAGCGCCTTATGTTGTTGCTATGTCAAATGAAGATGAAATTGAACTATACAGCTTACCGGAAATTTATGGTGATGAAAGTTTTACTTATGTATATTCACTTAAAATAGAAGACAATAGTTGGAAAGTGGATCAAGTGAAAAATTATTTATCACCAAGAGGAGCAGAAGATGCTGTACGTTTCGTCAATAATATTTATGATCCTAGTGTGTATGTGGTTCATGATGCAGACAATGAAACAATTGATCTTAATGAAATCATAAAAGTAATAGAAAATGAAGAGAATTATATGATTCAAGTTTATGTGTTAAATGATCATGCAACGGCGACATTGGGATGGTATACTGTAGACCCGATTTCCACTATGGTATATCAATGGGACCTTATTGATGACGAGTTTCTAGAAGTGGGTTCCTATTTTAATCATTAAATAATAAACCTATAGTTTAAGTAACTATTATAAAGACTATAATTTTCTAATTATGTAATTTTATGAAAATCAAGCCTTGAAAAAAATTGGTAATAGTAATATTATACTAGGGAAAACCTAACTATTTAACAATTAAATATCAGGAGAGGAGCCTTTAGAATGGGCAAAAAGTTTTATTTGCTATTTATTCTTCTTTTTGCAGTCGCTGGCTGTACAAATCAGTCACTTGCGGATGAAATAGAAGAAAAACTAGCATTGGCAGAAAAATACTTACTTGAAGAGAATTTTGAAGAAGCAATCCTTGTATATCAAGAGATTATTGAGATTGATCCTAAAGTGGAAAGAGCATATTTAGGGTTATCCGATGTATACGTACATATTGGTAACGGAGATTTAGCAGAAGAAACGTTAAAAAATGGTATTGAAGCAGTAGATAATAAGAATAATTTAAGAGTACATCTATCTACATATTATATTTCAAGCGAAAGATACGTAGAAGCTGAAGAATTATTATTAGCTGTATTGGAAGAAGATGACGAGTATGATTTAGCATACGAAAATCTAATTACTATTTACAGAGGACAAGATGATACGGAAAAGCTAATAAATATTCTTGAGGTCCTTGTTGAAAGGAATACTGAAAAACCGAACCACTACACATTATTAGCAGATGCTTATGTGAAGAACAATCAAGGTGAAAAGGTGTTACAACTTTTAGTTAAATCATTAGAAATTGATGCAAATCATTTTGATGCCTTTGTTCTATTAGAAGTGGTGTTCGAAGATGACTGGGAATCTTTATTAGCAGAAGGTCAAAAAATTCTTGATGAAGATCCAAATAATACAGTTGGATTCATGCTGAGTTTTTACGGGTTATACAACACAGGCCAATATGAAGAGGCGATAGCCCTCTACGAGCAAATGGCAGAGAATACAGATAGTGAAAAAGTAGTCGTATTAACGGCTTTAGCTTACTTTAACTTAGGTGATGAAGAAAAAGCTGCAGAATTAATTGGCTATATTAAGATCGATGAAGTAGACCATCCTAACCTATTAAAAGATTTAGTAGTTTACTTTCAAGAAACTGGCGATATTGATCAAGCTATCTTGTTAGCAGAAAGAGCTCTTGAAATTGATGAGTATGCCTATGACTTTTACGTGTTGCTATATGAGCTAACAGGTGATGAAAAGTACCTGGATATGCTTAGAGCATTGAATTTTGATGTATCGCATCTGTTTGTTACAGAAGAAGAGGTTGAAGAAGAGCATACAACTGTTGAACTTTACCCTGTTGCTCAAAGACAATCTCGAAATTCTGAAAGACAGACTGAAAACAATGAAACGACTGTAGAACAACCAGTACAAACCGAGCCAACACCAAGGCCAGCGGCTCCACAACCGGATCCGCAGCCACAACCAGAGCCAGAGCCGCAACCAGAGCCACAACCGCAACCAGAGCCACAACCGCAACCGGCTCCAGAGCCTGAGGAGAATGTAGTGGCAGTAAGCTTTGTGGATTCAAACTTAGAACGACAAGTTAGAGCGAGTCTTAATAAGCAACAAGGGCCTATTACCGAATCAGATTTAACGTCATTAAAGAAGTTAGATGTTAATGGGAAAGAAATAAAGGATTTAATAGGTTTACAGTATGCGAAACAACTAGAAAGTTTAATTGTGAGTTCAAACCAGATTACAGATGTCAATCCATTACTTAATATAAAGTCCCTTAAGAACGTGGACTTAAGGAATAATAGTACTAACCAAATTAAAGGTTTAGAAAAATTAACGAACCTAGCTACTCTTGATATAAGAAATGTTGAAATGGATGATTCTTTACAAGCTTCTATAGAAGTGTTGCAAGCATCTGGCGTCGCTGTTAAACATGAACCTTTTAAAGCTGATAAAACAGCGAAGATTGATTTGTCCAAAGCTGAAAGTATCACTATTTGGGAAATCACTAGTCAAACATACAAAAAAACTTACACAATTGATGAGTTAGTAAAAGGTGTAACATTTATTGTGCCTCCTCCAGGAGTGGGTGAAACGTATGAATTTAGTGTGGATTTAAATAACAATACGTTTACAACTAAAGCATTAAATAATAACAATAGTGTGCCTCTAAACAATATAGTTAAGGTAAGAGTTAATGGGTATCCAGGTTTTGAAGAAGGACTTTATGCAACCAATTTAGTAAAAGTTGTAGGTACGACACCTAATTTACCTGCTGAAAATATTCTAGGTAATAATGAATCGTTCCCAAGTTTCGGTTATGATCAACCATCTTACACTTCTATCACGGTAAACTTCGAACAAGAGAAAACACCTTATAAAGAAGAAGTAGTTATCGAAGAGGAGCCAACTCAAGAAGCGGTGACAGAAGAAGAAGTCATTGAAGAGGAGCCAACTCAAGAAGAGGTGACAGAAGAAGAAGTCATTGAAGAGGAGCCAACTCAAGAAGAGGTGACAGAAGAAGAAGTCATTGAAGAGGAGCCAACTCAAGAAGAAATAACTGAAAAAGAGATCATTGATGAGGTTGAAGAAGTAAATCCTCAAGAAGACTCAACTGAGGAAGCTATTATAGAAGAAGAAGAGGAAGAAGAGGAAGAAGAATAAATAAATAAATGACTATTAGGTTTGTAGGTCGTTCCTACTAGGAAAATTAGGTAGCTGAGGCCATCTTAAAGATGGTCTCAGTAACTTTTTTTGATAATTTGAACGGTATTATGTGATTTTTTGAATTTTTTTCAGAAAAATTACACTGTAAATGGTAAAAGTGGGATAAATGTGTAAAAATGTCGTGACATTTTGTGACAGAATTATTATTATAATAGTAGGAATACTAGTACATTTGGAGGAATATAGTGGATAACAAACATATGAGGATAGTCATTTTATTGACTGTTATTTCGGTAGTCTGCATATTAGGTGGAGTCCTAAAGTTAATGGAAATTATTTAATGAATCTCAGAAATGCTCTAAGGGGGGAGTGCACATGAAAAAAGTTAGCATTGTTATAGCGGACCAAGATACGAGTTATATTGAATCACTAGCAACGTACATACGCAATTCCGACTACTCCTCTAAGTTTGATTTGAAATTATTCTCGCAAAAAGAACGATTAGGACAATTTTTATCAAGTGATACTCACGCAAATATTCTGCTTGCACCAACTAGTATGCTTCCACAAGAGTTGAAAGGTCTTCGGGTTGATGTTGTTATTGGTTTGTCTGAACAAGCTCAAACAACTGAAGGTGATTCCGTCCAAACGATCTTCAAATATCAGCCGCTTAAGAACCTCTTATCTCAAGTATTAACAATCTATTATGAACGAAATAGTGAGGAACCTAAAAAAGTAGTTCATGATGGGGGTACAAAAGTTATCTCAGTCTTTTCTGCTACAGGAGGAACAGGGAAAACAACGGTTGCCTATAATCTTGCTAGACAAATTGCTCAGCTAGACAGTCACGTTTTTTATTTGAATATAGAATTGGTAAACTCAACTCCACTACTATTTGAAACGGAGGAAGAAAACAATTCTTCTCCATTGCTTTATTACTTGAAAGCAAATTCCGAACAATTGGCATCTAAAGTTGAAGAGATGGCCGTGCAAGATGATGAGACTGGAATCAGTTTCTTTAATTTGCTACCAAGTGCTGAAGAGATGAGAGATCTTTCTGAGGAAGAACTAGAATTACTTCTAACAAATTTGGTTGACTCAGGTAGTTACAACTATATCGTTATTGATTTAGACAGTACAGTGAATCCTAAGACCTTATTGGCATTAAAGAAGAGCGATCAAGTATTTTGGCTATTAAATAATGATATTCAAAGCTTTCATAAAACAAGTTATTTACTTGAAGAACTCCATTCATTTCTACAGGATGGCAGTTTCAATGAGAGGGTTAGTTTAGTACTGAACCGCTATACTGGTCAGATCCCTGAACTGCTTGATGAATTCAACCTGAAAATTACGTCTTATTTACCTTATGTTCCGCAGTGGAAAGAAGTAACGAATGGAAAGCAGCTATCTTCTATTCCCGTTTTTAATGAGTACGTGCTAAAACTGTATCGAACTCACTTTGAGACAGAAGAAGGTGCTCATAATGGTTGAGGAAAAACTTGCCAAAGACTTAATTGAGAGAGTTCGTAACACGTTGAATCAAGATCAAGATATGACTGATGAAGAGTTACGAGAGCATATTGAAGTGCTTGTGTTCAGCTATGCAAAACAGTATCAGCTGACCGCTGCGAAAATGAAATGGCTTGTAGAGCGTACATATAATGCTTTTCGTGGACTAGATGTACTTCAACCACTTATTGATGATAAATCAATTACTGAGATTATGATTAATAGCCATGAAGAAATTTACATCGAGCGAGACGGTGAAGTCTTCCAAGCAGATGCAAAGTTTGAAAGTGTTGAAAAGCTTGAGGATATTATTCAAATGATTGTCGGTAAAGTTAACCGCACTGTAAATGCTTCTTCTCCTATTGTTGATGCAAGATTAAAAGATGGATCACGTGTTAATATCGTCCTCCCTCCTATTGCATTAAAAGGACCAACGATGACGATTCGGAAATTCCCGGAAAAGCCATTAATGATGGAAGATTTAATTCGGTTTGGTGCGATACAACCTGATGTTGCGGAATTTTTAAGAAACTTAGTTGTTTCAAAATATAACATCTTTATCGGTGGAGGAACGGGATCTGGTAAGACTACATTTTTGAATGTCCTTTCTAATTTCATTCCGAAGCAAGAGCGAATTATTACGATTGAGGATTCTGCAGAACTTCAAATCAAGAGTGTTCCCAATCTGGTTAGCTTAGAAACACGTAATGCTAACACGGAAGGTAAAGGCGAGATTACAATCAGAGACCTTATCAAAGCCTCATTACGGATGCGTCCCAACCGAGTAGTCGTTGGGGAGGTTCGTGGTGCAGAGGCATTGGATATGCTGCAGGCGATGAATACAGGTCACGATGGTTCTCTTTCTACAGGACATGCAAATTCAACGATTGATATGATCAGCCGTCTAGAAACAATGGTATTAAGTGGTGCGGACCTTCCTGTTGAAGTAATTCGTAAGCAAATCAGCTCCGCAATTGACATTATGGTTCATCTATCTCGAATCCGCGATCACTCAAGAAAAGTAGTGGCAATTAGTGAAGTATTAGGAGTTGAAAATGGAGAGGTTGTCTTAAATCCTCTATATGAGTTTGTTGAAGAAGGAGAGGAGCCAAATGGGAAGGTGATTGGCTCACTAAGACCAACAGGCAATACACTCCAAAATCATATGAAATTAAAAATGGCAGGAGTTAAACTATAACTCTTTGCAAAGAGGTGAATGAAAATAGAGATTCTATTAATTGCTGGCGGTGCCGTTATCATTACAATTGTTGCGTTCTTATTGTATGACAAACGTAATAAGAACAAAGCAGAACAAGTAGAGGAGGTAGAGGAAGAACACGTTGAAGCCTCCGTAGCTCCAAGAAATAGTTCGATCATTGATTACAATGTATACGAAATGAAGAAGCAGGAGTTTATCCTATATGCATCTCTAGCTGGTTTAGTCTTCTTTGCTATTGGATTTATTTTTTATAATAACTTGATTGCCGCACTTGTATTTTCAGCTTTAGGCCTTCTATACCCAAGGTTTCAAAAGCAAATTCTAATAAAAAAACGGAAAACAGAACTCAGCCGTCAATTTCAACAAGCGCTATTTTCATTATCTTCCTCCCTTGTAGCAGGTCGTTCCATAGAGAATGCCTTCCTAGAAGTGACAAAAGATTTAGAGCTGCTTTATCCAGATCCGGATACATACATTATTAAAGAATTCGAGCGAATCAATCGACGAGTAGCTAACCGTGAGCCGATTGAACATGCAATAGCAGATTTTAGTGAGAGAGCTGGTATTGATGATATTACTAACTTTACAGATGTGTTTGTAACGTGTAAACGTACTGGTGGAGATTTGGTTGAGGTTATTAGAAGAACGTCGAATATGATTAGTGAAAAGATTGAAATACAACAAGAAATCTCCGTTATGGTTGCACAAAAGAAATTTGAATCTAGAGCGGTAAGTCTTGCACCTTTAGTAATGGTTGCCTTATTGTCATATACTTCAGGTGAATACATGGCTCCATTATATCGTTGGGCTGATTTTGGACCAATCATAATGACCTTTTGTTTGGGAATTATCGGTTTGGCCTTCTATGTGAGTCAGCGAATTATGAACATTAAGGTGTGATGGATATGATTGAAGCAATTATTTTTACAGCCATTATTGGATCTATTGTCCTGCTGCTATTTGTAATGGCAGGTAAAGAATACAGTGAATTTATTGAAGAAAACAAAGCAGATTTCCAAGTAATGTTTATGGCTCCGGCCTCTCTTAAATTGATAGATAAACTTAAAATAATGGAGAAGCTTTCTGGGCGAAGATTAGTATCTCTTCAGCAGAAAATAGCTGTATTATATGCTGGGAAACAAGTTCAGCATTATACAAAAATGTTTATTGCGCAAATCCTTTCCGTAGTTTTGCTGTGCCTTTTGGGTGGGGGAATATTTGCATTATTGGGCGGCGGTGATAAGAAGTTTCTTCTATTTGCCATTATCTTTGCCGCTATTATTCCTTATGCCCTTGTGAAGAAGTTAGAAGAAAAGACAACGAAAAGAAAACAAAATATCGTCTTTGAGCTTCCAGAGTTCGCGAGCAAAGTAGCATTATTAGTTAATGCTGGGGAGACAGTTCAAAATGCAATCATTCGTTGTACAACAATGAAAGCAGATGATCCAAATCCACTTTATATAGAATTAAATGAAGCAGTAACCAAGCTACGAAATGGGGAGTCGTTTGGTAAAGTGATGGAGGAACTTAGTAAACGCTGCGGTGTCCAAGAGGTTTCCGTCCTTACGACTACGATCCTTTTAAACTATAAGCGTGGTGGCGGAGAACTTTCCATAGCATTAAGAGAATTATCTAAAGAATTATGGGAAAAAAGAAAAGCCATTTCAAAAACGCGAGGTGAAGAAGCTTCTTCAAAGCTAGTTTTCCCAATGGTATTAGTTTTTGTTGCAGTGTTGCTAATTATAGCGTACCCTGCGTTAAGAATTTTAGGCTAAAAATTAAATGAAAAAGGAGAAATGAACATGAAGAAAGCAAAAACATTTTTAACAAAATTGTGGAAAGATGAAGAAGGGTTAGGGACTCTTGAAATACTATTAATCGTTGCTGTATTAGTAGGAGTAGCTTTGCTATTTGGTAATACTATTGCAGAGTGGGTACAAAATATTCTTGGTGGTATTAATCCAGACCCAGTAGACGTTCCAGGGTCGGTTGATTAATTGAATTATTAGGAGAGGACTATAATGTGCCTTCAAGTTAAACGATTATTAACGAAATTTAAACAAGACAATAAGGGAAGTTTCACACTTGAAGCTTCCCTTGTTTTTCCGATTATCTTTATTATTACCATTGCACTTATTTTATTTAGTCTATATTTCTATGATAAGGTTGTTCTCTACCAACGAGCACATGTTATTGCAGAGCGTTTGGCCTCAACATGGGATAATAGCCTCAAAGATTTTGAAACTGGGGACTTTGCCCCTTATGAGTATACATCCATGAGAGGTTATAACAATGATGGATTATATTGGCGTACGAATCGAATTGGCGCATCGCTTCTTGAGAGGATGGGAATGGAACTGGATTCTGTTGAAGGTGTGAAAATAGCAAATGCACAAACAAATGCTGAGCAATTGATACCAGGTGCAAGAGTGACTATAACCCCTCCTGCTAATATAGGTTTCAATAGAAAAGTGACAGTAAAGTTAGAAAGAGATCTAAATTTACCTCAATTTGTTGGGTTAATAGCCAAAAGTGAAGTAGAGGCTGTTGCTAGCGCCTCTGTTAAAGATCCAGTTGAACTAATTAGGACGACTGATTTTATCTACCATTATGCAGAAGAGGTTCAAAATTATATTAAGTGAAGATAAAGAAAAACATAAAAACTTGTAAGGGTAGACGTACGGAGGGGTCTTATTTTGAAAAAGTTCATACATAAATTTAGATCCGACGTCAAAGGATCTGTCTCAATCTTCTTCATAATTATTATCGTGCCAATCTTTTTATTTAATGCGGTGTTAATTGACTACGCTAGAATTTTAGCGGCTGATAAACAATCAGAATATGCGATTCAAAGTGCCGTACGTTCTGCAATGGCTTCGTATGATTCAGATTTAAGAGAATTTGGACTCTTTGGTGTAAAAAAAGAAGATGTCGACTATTTTGAGGAAATATTAAGAGCGAATTTACAAACAGTAGATCTTTCAGAAGAGAGTATTGTTCTTAACAATAATAGTGGGGCCTTTCAGTTTATTGACCCTAAGGTGGAAGACTTTAATTTAGATTTAGATAGAGAACTTGCCCACCCTGAAATACTTAGACATCAAATCCTAGAGGAAATGAAGTATAAGGCACCTGTCGAAATAATCAAAGAACTTCTTGAAAAGTTTAACTTTATCTCAAAGGCGATGAAGGAAACATCAACTTTTATTAATACGGTTAGTGAGATTGAAAAAGATTTTGATAAACGAGAACAAAAATTAGACGATATTAGATTCCCTATAGAGCTAAAAGAACCATTAGAAGGACCTAACCACTTAGTAAAAGCGCAAGACGCGTTAGAAGTCATACAAAAAGACTTGAGTAAAACTAGCAGCGCATCATTCCCAACTGTAAACAGCCTCAATGACATTATTTCAAATTATAATAGGTATGAAGAGGCTAAGAAAGAAAAAGAAAGCCTTGAAAGTCTCAAGGATGCTCTAGAACAGGACAAACGACAACAAGAAAATAAGTTAAGAGAAGTAAAGAACAGAGAGATAAACGAAGAAGATGAGGATGAACAAAAGAAAAAAGAAGATGAAAAAGAGGAAGAAATTAAAGAGCTAGAGGAAGCAATAGAGGATCTAGAGGATCAGATCAACAGCATGGAGACCCAAATTAGTGCGTTAGATCGCAATATTAAAAGGTTTGAAACAAACGCAGCAAAGAAAATGAATGAACTTAGCTCTCAATCAAAAACAGCTCTTGACCATTTACAAGATGCAAAACGGAAGTTAGACTTAGCAAAGAAAAATAATGATAAGATAATACAAGAGATACGCAAAGGTAGAAATACCGCTAACAACAATTATGAGGGAGCAATTTTTGAATCTGAAAAGGTGGAACCATCTTCAGAGGTAGATAAAGGCGAATTAGCCAATGTAGAGAAAACGTTGGATGATCTCTCAAAAGAACTAGATGAATATAAATATGAAACTAGTTTCTTTACTACAATAGGTAACCATTTGGACAACGCTATTACAAGTGTAATTTCAGTGAATAACAGTCTAAACACTGATATCTCAGGTGATCTATCAAGTGCAAAGAAATCAATAGAAGATCAACTCCCTAGTGCTAAATCTTCAGTTGACTCCGCGATTGAATATATGAAGACACATCGACGAGACTATGAAGAAGGAGATATGTCTGATTTTGATGATTATGAAATTATTGATAATGATGGCAAGCATGGTGAAGCGGAACAAAGTATAGATACGTCTGAAGATATTAATAGTTTAAGGCATAAGTATGACGAAGAAAAAGCCATATATGAAGATCTGACTAAAACTATCGGTGAACTTCAGAGATTTCTTGAGGACAATGACTTGATGGATGGATATTTTGAAGATGATCCTAATAATAAACATATTGGAGATTCACCTGAATTAGACTTTGGAGAAGATGCAACTGCTAGTTCTAAAGATGCAATGCGTCTAGTAGATGCTCTATTCAGTGGTATTGGAAATTTCCTGCTTGATGCCCGTGATGAGCTATATATTAATGAGTATATATTGATGAATTTTGAGAGTGCAAAGCCAGGAGGAAAAGCAGAAGACTTTTTATATGAAAATAGAGAAGTAGAATATATTCTATATGGTCTTCCTGAAGTTGGTGCCAATTATACAGCTGCACTCAGTCAATTGTTCGCAATTCGTTTTGCATTGAGGTTTATTGATGCGTTTACTGTTCCATGGGTTAGAGCAGCAGGGCATCCAATTGCAGTGTTTGTTGCTGCTTTGGGCTATGCGCTAAAGTATTCTAGTGAAGATATGAATGGTCTTCAAAGGGGAGGAAGTGCAGAGCTAATTGGTGAAAATTTAACAGGTAGATTAGAGTTTGGTTACAATGACTATGTTCGATTGTTTTTGTTTATGAATCCTGGCGGTGACAATCGTCTAATGAGAGTGATGTCTGTTATAAATGAAAAGTCAGGCATTGACCTAACCCAGAATTATACGTACGCCCACGGATCCGTTGATACATCAGTACAGTTATGGTTTATTCCGGAAATAGCAAAAGCCATGGAAGTAGTTAGTGTTATTGACGGTAAGGTAAATAACAATCGTTACGAATTTAATAAAGAAGCTTATTTTTCTTATTAATAAATAGGAGTGAAAAGAAAATGAAACAGATTTTAGGATTTATCTTCGCGGCATCACTTATTTTATTATCAGCGTGCGGAGGCCAATCAACAGAAGCACAATCAGAGAGTCAGGAAAGTAATGCTCAAAATACAAATGATATCTTAAACCTTGGAGAAACAGGAGTACAAGAGGGAACTGCAGGCTCAATAGAAATAACTGCACATTCTACTCAAATCTTGGAGTCATATGAGGAGTTTACTCCTAGTAATGGAGTATTTGTTATAGTTGACATTTCTGTTAAAAACAATGGAGAAACAGAAATAAATGGAGGAGATATCACAAGAGCATCTTTATTTGATGATCAGGAGACGATGTTTAATTCTACAGTTTACGATGAATTTGTAGAGCATATTTATGGTGAAATAAACCCTGGAGAAACAGTTTCAGGTCAAATTATTTTCAATCATTTCCCATCCGAATACTACGAACTAGTCTTTGGTTATGGTTTATCAACAACAGTCAACGAACTAAGATGGCATATTCCAGGTAACTAGATTTCAGGAGGAATTGGAATTGTCCGATTCTCCACTAAATAGACCATTCCTCAGAGGTGGCTCAAACATGAATTTTCGAAAAAAAGAAGATGGCGGTATCACGCTTGAAGCTGCTATCTTCATGCCAATTTTTATAATGTTTTTGGTGTTTTTACTTTTTATGATTCGTTTTGCTTTGACAGATATAGCTTTAAATAAGGCTGTATCTGAAACTGCAAAACAAATTGCTCTTCAATCTTATCCTATTCATAGAGTGATTGATACGGGTGGGAAAATGGCTACAGAAGCCCTTAATAAAAGTGATCATTATCAACAAATAAAAGATGACATGGGTAAGAATAAAGATCAAATTGAAAATGAGTTAATAAATACATTAGGTGAGGATGGTTACAATCAATTAATTGCAGACCCACTAGCTAAAGCAAGAGATGATGCAATAGATGGAGTAACAGCTCAATTTTTAGAAACTATAGTTCAAGGTTATTTAGCGGACGCTGATCGAATGAACTTGATAGATGCAAGTTCAGTAAGCGTCGTTTCACCTATAAAATTTCCCAACCTTTTAAATGAAGATGGAAATAAATTCATTCTAATTACTGCTGAATATAGACTTGTTCTCCCTATACCTTTCCTAAATCGAGAATACACTTTACAAAAACAAGCTTACGAACGAGTCTGGCTAGGATCATAAGAAAGGATTTGCTATCACATGGAGTTATATTATTACTTACTAGCATTGTTTGTCATCATCGCATTTTATACAGATGTGAAAAATAGCAAAATACCAAACTGGCTTACTATGAGCGGTGTCCTCGCTGGGCTACTCTACCATCTGATCTTTAATGGGTTCGATGGGTTGCTGTTCTCTATTCTGGGTCTTGTTGTAAGTGGTGGCATCTTGTTACTCATGTATGTATTTAAAGCATTAGGTGCAGGAGATGTGAAACTATTTGCTGCAATTGGGGCAATAGCGGGATTACATTTTTCTCTTTATGCCATCATGTATTCTATTGTATTTGCAGGTTTTATTGGAGTTTTTATTTTGTTGTTCCGAAAAGACTTGATAAAACGAATGGCATATTCATGCTACCGGTTTGTAGGTTCGTTACTGCGACGCGACCTTAAAAGCTTAGAAGAATTCAAGAAAATGGAAAGTGTGCGCTTTCCTTTTATGTACGCGGTGTTACCGGGTGTCATGATGACATTCTATTATTTTCTATAGGAGAGGAGAGTTACGATGAGCACCACAATTTATGATTTGAACTGCAACATCGACCAACAAAACGGTCACTTCATGATCTTGTCACGTGATGGTCAGTTTGGACTACATAGCAATGACCTAGCATCGATCCAGGTTAACATGCTAAAGTCTAACTCGATAGAAAAGCTTCTTCCATTACAAGTAGAAGAAATTGATTTTAATGTGAAGCTTTACTATAACCTATCATCTAAGCGAATTCTTTCGCAGGTGCTAAGGGAGAAGAAGTTAACCATTAGTGAGTATTATAACTTCTTGTATCAGGTAGTTTCTGCTATAGAAGATAGTAAAGAGTACATGTTAAATGAACAAAATTATATCATTCATGAAGATTTTATTTTTATTGGTAATGATTTCGGAGACGTTTATTTAACGTATTTGCCTCTTAATCAAGTATCGAATAAGCCACAGTTAAAAGATGAATTGAGAGATTTATTGATTAAATTAGTTGGACAAATTCAGGAGTTACAAGGTGACGGTGTCCAACAATTAATGAATTATATTAATCATCCTGAGTTCAAATTAGCTGAGTTGAAGAAAAAATTAAATACATTACGTAAAAATTCAGGTGCAACTGCACAAGTTAGTGCTCCTGTTTCACAACAAAAACCGCAAGCACAAGCAGCACCTGCACAACCTGTGCAGCAACCTGTATCTTCTGCTCCAGAAAAAACGGAAGTCGTGCAGCCGGCTGCAGCTAACGAAGAGTCAAGTCCTCCTGCGAAACCTAGGAAAAAACATCCTGTGAAACGAGGTTCTGCTAGAAGCAAAGCTGCTGCAGAAAGTCCGAAAGCGAAAGAAAAACCAAAGGCCAAGGCGAAAGTTAGCAAACAAGAAGTAGAAGAAACAGAAGTTAAAGAAACAAAGCCTCCAAACAAGATTGTTATCTTCGCTCTTTCTATTCTTGCAATTGCTGGTACATGGAAGATGTACGAAGTCATGCCGAGTGAAGGGATGCTTTACATTTGTGTCGGACTTAGTGTGTTAGTCGTGGCAATAGCTTACTTCTTCATGAAAGTACGTCCACAAAAAGCAAATAAAGTTGTTACGACAACAGTTAAAGATGAAAAGAAACCTGCTAAAAAGGCAGTTAATCCAAAAGTAAGAGCCAAAAAACAACAGAATAAGCCACAGCCGGCAGCTACTTCAAAGAGCAAGGAAGTCACTCCTAACGCTGTTGACCAAAATGGAGGATCACATCAGTACAATGAAAAGTCCCAACAACAATCAGCTGCAGCTGTTGACAGTGATGCTTATTTTAAAAATCTTGGCAATGAAACGACCTTGCTTTCAGACCCGGATCCGCAGTCAGATGCAACTGTGTTATTAGTGGATGAAGAGCCAAAAGCTGTACCAATGCCATTTTTTGAGGTTCAACGAAATGGAAACGTTGAAACAGTCCGCATTTATCAGACGCCATTCGTAATTGGTCGTACAGCTGAAGGGACTCAATATGTTGAGGATTCTATCGGGATTTCTAGATTGCATTTAGAAGTATTAAAAGTAGGAGACAATTACGCAATCAAAGATTTGGGTTCTAAAAACGGAACGAAACTGAATCAACAGCCGATCGCAGCTAATACGGTTCAACACGTAAAAGACAGTGACATCATTAAAATCGGTAAAGTTGAATACACATTTAAATTAGGATAGTGCGGATGACAAATAAAAAAGCAGCCTGGGAGTATGGATTATCCACTCATAAAGGCGCAGTAAAACAGATTAATGAAGATAATGCTTTGTTGAAAATTGCCAGTGACTCTAATGGGTGTGAAGCTTCATTGGTTATTGTTGCTGATGGGATGGGTGGTTATCAAGCGGGGGATGTTGCAAGCCAACTCGTTATTGATCAACTTAACGATTGGTGGGAACGTCGTATCCGCACAATGTTAAAGCTTCGACGTCCATTTAAGAGCATAGCCAAAGAAATTGAAAGTCTATTGCATGAGACGAATCACAAGTTAATTGGAATAGGCAACAAAGAAGGAAGTAAATTAGGAACAACGGTGTCCGTGTTGTTCCTTTATCAAAACCGATATCTAATTTGTCATATTGGTGATAGTAGAATTTATAGGTTTGATGAAGATCTTCCTAGAGTATGTTCAGATAATAATAGTACGTATCCACTTGAAAGTGATACAGTTCCGCTAGGTGAAACGTCTGAGCTTGTACAACTAACGGAAGATCATTCTTGGGTGGAACAGCAAGTTAAATTAGGTCTCCTAACGAAAGAGCAAGCTGCCTCACATCCAAGAAGGAATGTATTGTTGCAATGCCTAGGGATCGAGAATGAAGTAGAGCCTTTTATTAAAGAAGGATCTTATAAGGCTAATGATCTATTTCTTTTATGTAGTGATGGCTTTTATACGCTTTTTTCTAATGAGGCAATCGTTACCTTGCTCACCCATTCAGAACAAAAGTATAACGATTTACAACAGGTAAGTGATCATCTAGTCGACTTATCTAATCGTGAAGGCGCAACCGATAACGTGACCGTTCTTTTAATTCGGCCTTTGGAGTCCAATGTTAAAAAAGGCTGGAAAAGCATGTGGAGAAACTTATTTCCATAGGCGAAGTTTAAACGATATCAACGAAATAAGATAAAAAAGCTCTTCAAGAACTGAAGAGCTTTTTTATCCCCTCACCACTACCATTTCCATTTAGTAAAATCCACTCCTATACATAGTACTTTTTAAATAATAAAATCCAATTTTTCTTAGAATTTAATGACTATAATACTAGTTTTATCCATAGTATTATAGTAAGATTTTATGTGTTAATCGATAAAATTATCAAAAATTATGTGTTTCTCTTATTTATTTGGGAGGTAAAAAAATGTGTCTATTATGAACAAGAAATTTCTAATATTTTATGGACTTTCTTTGATTATTTCTTTTGTTTTCATCTTCCTTGGTATTTATGTCCTAAGGAAAGAATATTTTATGATTACCGAAGTTCATCCACATGGGGAGACCATTGCTGTAGGACAATTGGATGCCTCTACATATAAGCCTGTTATTACTCAAGACGGTTCTATACAGTCTATATACCGCGATGATCATCAACTATTTTACATAGCTACGAAAGAAGGTGACCTTGAACTTAATATGGTCGACCTAAGAAGTCAGCAAGTGAGCACGGAAATAAGTATCAGTCAAAAGTCATTACGTTTTCCTTTAGAAATCTTAGAAATATTAGATGAAAAAGACGTTACTATGTTAAAGATGCTTGAAGACTTAAAAGATAGTGATCAAGAAGGTTTTTTTGTTTTAGATATGGATGTGTTACATCAGTATCTTTTAATTACTCGAGGATCGATGCTTGGCTTGTACAAAGAGGATGGAATGAAGAAACAGCATACTTATGATGGTGTTGCTTTACATGGGGCTATTGATGCGGAAGAAGAAGCATTTTATGCCTTATTAAAAAGGGATGACCAATACTATATTTATAGTTCAAATGAAGAGAAAGAAGTGAAAGTTGAGATAACGGGAGACTTCCAAGATGCTTTTTTTCTACATGATATAAATGCATATGTTATCTGGACTGATCAAACTATTGTAAAGGTTGACATGTCTACAGAAATGACTACTGAGAAACAGCTTCTTGCTGATACAACAGGTATGGAAAAGGTAGCTGATACGACAATGCTCATTATTGAACGAGAAGGGCAATTAGGTATTTATGATGTTTCATCAAGAGCGTTGTTTGAAGTAGATCATTCTGTAACTGAGCCAATGTACAAAGTATCAGCGGATGCTAGGAGATTAGCAATCGTGTCAAAGGAAGGCCCAAGGGATTCAACACTTTTTATCTATGATCTGAATCATATGTTTGTCAGCCATGAATCTAAAGTTGAAGGTGAAATTACAGATCTTAAATGGAGTGAGACGAGAAACCACTTACTTGCGACGGTAAAGACAGAGGAGAATTATTTTGAGTCCTATCATGTTCGGATTGGTGAGGAACTTGCCTGGGACTCTATACATGGCAGTGAACAAGAAATAAAAGCATTTTCGCCATAGGTAAAGTGTTTTAGTGAAGGAGAGGTTGAAAAGTGAATGACCTTTGGCTGTATTCTAACGGCTTATATTTGTTAGGCATTGGTATTATAGTATTTTTAATTTGTAATGCAGTTTTGTTATTCGTGGTGATTAGAGTGATGCTAAAGAAGAAAGAAGCGTTATCAAGACTGGCTGAAATCGAACAACAGAAGGCAAAATCGCCATCCACTAAGAAGGAAAATGACCTTGAGCTGAAGATGGCAGAAACAAAAAGGTACGTTACCGAGAAAAAACAAACGGAGTTGTTAAAAACAGGAGACGAAACGGAACTGCTGGGTACCCAAAGAGAGACGGAGTTGTTAAGAGCAGGAGACGAAACGGAACTGCTGGGCACCCAAAGAGAGACGGAGTTGTTAAGAGCGGGAGATGAAACGGAACTGTTGGGCACCCAAGGAGAGACGGAGCTGTTAAAAACAGGAGACGAAACGGAATTGCTGGGAACGCAAGGAGAGACGGAGTTATTAAAAACGGAACTTTTGAAGGACAACACAACAGAATTACGAACCCCTTCTTTAGAAACGGAGCTTCTTCAGGATGAAGAAGATAAACACCGTGTAAAGGAGAAGAAAACAGAGGCATACGAAACGGAATTATTAACTAAAGGTTTTGAAACAGAGCTTCTTACTAAGGAATCGGATCAAAAATCGACAAACGGCGTAAGAAAGGGTAATAACAAATGATTAAAATCAATGAAGTATTAGATGGGAAATATAGGATTATTGAGATATTGGGAAAAGGTGGAATGGGGAGTGTTTTCTTAGCTGAAAACATGAAGGTTGGAAACCTTTGGGCGATCAAGGCGATCGATTTATCATATAACACGGAAGTCAATCTCTTGGCAGAGCCAGAGATGTTGAAGAAGCTAAACCATCCCAACCTGCCTCGTATTGTTGATATTATTCATGAAGGACAGTATTTATATATCGTTGAAGATTATTTTGAAGGAGAGACGTTACAAGACCTAATTAAAGATTCTGACTGGTGTACAGAGAGTAATATTATTAAGTGGGCTAAACAACTCTGTGATATCTTAATCTACCTTCACAATATGAATCCAGCCATTATTTACCGTGATATGAAGCCAGGAAATATTATCATTGACACGGAAATGAATGCTAGATTAATAGACTTTGGGGTTGCTAGGGAGTACAAGGAAGGACAAAGTACGGATACCACGCTGATTGGAACTAAAGGGTATGCAGCCCCTGAACAGTACGGTACGAATCAAACGGATGCTCGTACCGATATTTATTCACTCGGTGTGACGTTGTACCATGCTATTACAGGAAAAGGACCTAATGAACCACCCTATGAGCTTGTACCAGTAAGGCAGTTAAATAAAAACCTTTCAGAAGGCATAGAAACGATATTATTAAAATGTACTCGCAATGACCCAGAAGATCGTTATCAATCTGCTGAGGAACTTCTTGATGCGCTTGAGAACATTCATAAACTGAATAAGGCATACAAGCAGAGCCGCTTAAAACGAAAACTGATTATTGCTGGAGTGTCTATTGGTATTTTGGGTGGTGCTTTTGCCGTGAATGAGGTCATGTTGCTGCAAGCATCTGAAAAAGCAGAGCAATACCAAGCGTATCTTGAGGAAGGATTTAATTATTATAATGAGGAAAATTACGACGCAGCTGAAGAAGCATTTTTAAATGCACAAGAGCTTAATGAAACAGGTGAGTTGTTTTTAAATCAAGCAAAAGTATTTCTTGCGAGAAATGAAAATGAAAGAGTAACGGAATATTTGCAAGCCAAAGTGATAAATGAAGGGATTCTTCAGGATAACAATGAAGTCCATTATCTCATGGGAACAGCCTTCTTTAACCTTGGTGATTATGAAAAATCAATTTGGTATTTTAATGAAGCGTTAAAAGACAATACAGGCAGCTTAGGGAACAATCTAGTAAATGTTTATCGTGATCTTGCCGTAAGTTATGGGAGAGTCAGTGATTACGATAAAGCTGAGGAGATCCTTGCACAACTAACAGCGGAAAACGATACTGATCATGTTTCTCATTATGTTAAAGGGGAACTAATGATTATCCAACAAAGGTATGATGAGGCCCTTGCTGAGTTGATCAGAGCGAACCAATTAGAGTCGGGAAATACTAGATTTATGATGAGTCTTGCGAACGTCTATTTACGAATGATCAGACAAGGCAATGCGGAAAATACGGAAGAGTATTATCAAAAGGCTATTGAACTGTTAGTGAATACCGAACAATTGGATCCTAATAATATCACTGTTCTGAATTTATCTGGGCAAACTTATTATGATTTTGGTCTTTATTTAGAAAATAGAAATCAAGATAATCAAGCTCAGGTCATGTTTGAATCAGCGACGGCTTCTTTTAGTAAGTTACTAGATTTAGGAATTAATGATATTAATGTCTTGATTAATCAAGGGATCCTTTATGACAAACTCAATAAAATGCAGCAAGCAGAAGAGTATTATAAAAGGGCACTTGAACAGAATGAAAATCACTCACGAGGTAACTTAGTCTATGGTTTATTTTTGTTAAAGAAGCAAGAATACAATCTAGCACATACGCATTTTCAGAAAACAATTGACATTAATGATAATCCTGGAGAAGTGAGTGTTGCCCAGGAACGAATAACTGAATTGAGGGAAAAAGGCTGGATTAATTAAAAAGGTAATAGACTATTGAATTAAGAAATTCAATAGTCCATCTTTTTTCTAATGCTTATTTTAAAGCTCTAAGAAAGGGGAAGTTCATGGGGAGAAGTAGATTAAAGAAATGGATAGTAGTTTGCAGCATTTTGCTGCTAGCTGCATGTAGGTCGGTGGCTTCAAGTGAAGAGATTCAAGATAAGTTGGCACTAGGGGCAAAGTATTTATTAGAAGAGAATTATGAAGAAGCTATTTTGGCTTATGAAGAATTAATTAAAATTGATCAAAATGTAACAGAAGCTTATAAAGGAATCTCGAGGGCGTACGCTCTAAAAGGAGATTTTACCCAATCTGAGGATATTTTACATAAAGGAATAGAAGCAGTAGATCAAGATCATGAACTTCGTAATCAATTAGCTGAAGTGTTTAAGGTTCAAGAAAAGTATGAAGAAGCAAAACAAGTATATATTACTTTAATTGAAACCGATCATGACCGTAGCGCTTATCAAGGTTTAGCCGATCTTTATGTAAAACAAGACGATATAGAAGGGTTGGTATCTTTTTTTGAAGATGAAGAAAACTTTGGCGGCGACCATGCTGCTCGTTATGTAACGTTGGCAGATATACATATGAATGTAGGAGATGTTGAGCAAGCTCGTAAATATAGCAAACAAGCGTTAGAATTCAACCCTAATAACAATGAGGTCTTTACTAGCATAGATGCAGCCTATGGCGGTATGTGGTGGGAGCTTGTGTCTGAAGGGGAGTCTCTCCTTGACAGGAATGATGATCAGCTTGGAAACCTGCTCCGTCTGTATGGATTGTATAAGCTAGAATATTTCGATGAATTGATTGAAATTTTCGAAAATGTCGAAGGGATAGAGAACAAGATGGTGCGTAGTATAACTGCTTTGGCTTATCAGTATACGGACCAGCCAGAAAAGGCAAAGGAAATGATTGAATCGCTTGATCTGGATGAAGGAGATCATCTCCTACTTTTAAATAAGTTAATTGCCTATTATGAAGCTGTTGAAAATGTAGAAAAGGCGATTGAAATAGCTGAAGATGTCCTGTTGAAAAAACCACACGTCTATTCTGTTTATTTACACCTTTACGGGCTAACAGGGGATGAGCTGTATTATCAGCAACTAGTATCCCGTTATCAAATTGATCAGCTGTTACTAGTGGAATTGCCTGTTATAAATCAAGAGTCTATGTCAGCCATTTATCCTGAATGGGAATTACTTGAGAGTCATGAAATCGATTTTGGCTACAGCACGTATGCAGTAGTTGGATTGAGAAAGGGGAATCATGAGAATCCGATAGAAAACTCGGTAAAGCTCGCAGTGGTGAAATATGATTATGTAGGAAACCGGTGGGTTCAAGAGTGGGGTTCAAACGAGTTTGAAAGCATTTATTTTAATCAAGAATTCCTTTTTGTGAAAGAAGAGGAAACAAAGACGCACGCGGTCATGAAAACAAATGGAGATCGCTTTTACTTTGACTTCCGGTATGATCAGGTGACCGTAACAGAGACACCACGGAGTTCGCTGACATATTCAGAGGCAGAGGAAGTTTTCTTCAAAGTTAATGAGACGGGGGAAGTGGTTGCAGCAGAAGGTGAAGTAATAAGAATCGAAGTTGGCGATTCCGTTGCTTTTGTTCCTGCTGACCAACATACGAAGACACTGTTTGATAATGGGACGGTTCAATCATTTTATGGAAATACCACTGCAACAAGTCTTTCAGATCTGTTTCATTTCAAGTACATTAATACGATTCGTTTCCCGCATGCAGGTATATATTATGTCGTATTAGATGAATCAACTGACATGGCTAGTGCGTTTGAACCGACATTTATTATTGAAGTAGGCGATCAAACCAATTTAGAAGGAGAGTGGACCCGTCCAGGGGAGCATACAAGAGGGATTTTAGACATTCATCAGGTAGACTCAGAGAGCTTTTCATTTGAATTTCATGTTAGCAATGGGGCAAATGTTGGCTATTTAGATGGGATTGCTCAAATCAATGGGGATCATGCTGTATATGTAGATCAGGAAGGGTGCCGGATCGACTTTAGCTTGCTGGGGGAATCAATTGATGTTGAATCGAGCCAGGAGTGCTTAATGTATGCAGGGCTAGGTGCTTACTTTTTTGGGGAGTATTTTAGAAATCCTGTAGAAGCTACAACTAACCTCGTTGAGTTAGGGGTGTTTCCTTCTGAAGAACTAGATGCCCTCTTCATGTCTTTAGTTGGAGAGGACTACCAGCTATACGTAGAACGAATGCATTTGGTTTATCCAGATGGTGAGAACTTAGACAATTTTAATGCAACGGTCGTTTCTGGTGGGGTAAGAGGTCTCTTCACTTTGATGGAAGCGATCATCATGTACGATGATGAGGGGCAGTTCTGGTCAGCTGTGCTTGCTGAAGAGGGGGTCATTTATCATACAAATGATCTAGCATATCAAGGTCAACTTCCAGAAACGATTAACGAATGGCGAGGACGATTCAGCGATGCGCCAGTTATACATCGAAATTAGATACTAGGTGGAGAGGAATGTGAGTTAATGAAAAGGCTTTGGTACGTTGTAGCGGCCCTTCTTATTTTCATAGGAGGCTGTAGCAAACAAGTATCGAGTGAAATGATTCAAGAGAAATTAGCACTCGGTACGAAATACTTACTCGAGGAAAACTATGAAGAGGCTTTATTAGTTTATCAAGACATTATTGAGATTGATAAGAAAGTAGAAGAAGCCTATAAAGGTATTTCGAATATCTTTGTGATACAAGGCAATCCTGCCGAAGCTGAGACCATAATTGAAGAAGGGATCAAGGCGGTAGATGATAAGAATTCCTTGCGTGTTCATTTAGCTGAAGTGTATGAAGTTCAGGAAAAGAACGAAGAAGCAATTGAATTGTATCAGGAAATTATTGATGAAGACAGTAGGTATTTACAAGCCTACATAGGTCTTTCTAACCTTTACTATAGCAATGATGACGTGGCAGATATGATTGCTGTGCTAGAAGAAGCTATTAACCAAGATCCTGAGAATCCAGCTCCTTACCTTTTAGTAGCTGAAGCTTATGAAAGCATAGGAGATAGAGAATCAGCAATTAGCTATATTAAGGATGCTCACAGCTTAGATCCAAGCTATTATCTAGGTTACGAGATCATAGAACAGCTTTTTAACGGCAATTGGGAAGAGTTAGCAAGATTAGGAGATAGCGTTTTGGCAGAGGGAATGGCAGCGGGTGCTATTTGGAAGCAAATCGCGAAATTCCATTTGGAACAGTACGAAGAAGTTGTCGCTATTTTTGAGGATGTAGAAGTTGTACAAGGAAATGTAAAGGCCATTACGCTTACTGCATTAGCAGAATTGAAGCTCGATCACGCTGAAAAAGCAACAGAGCTGCTTGCAGGGTTAAACATAGGTGAAATAGAGGATATTACGGTTTTAAAAGATTTAGTTCAATTTTACCAAGAAGCAGAGGAAACAGACTTAGCTGTTGAACTTGCGGAAAAAGCCTTAATAATAGATGAAACTGCGTACTCGTTTTATTTGTATCTGTTTGAATTAACAGATGATGAAATGTACATTGAGCAGCTTTCAGCGGTAACAAAGGTGGAAAATTTATTATACAAAGAGGCACCTGAGATTTCCGATCAAGAAGTTTCCACGCTTTACCCTGGCACGGAAGTCCTTGATCAAAAGACCATCTCATTTGGTTTTGTTGACTATACTGTGCTGGCGCTTGCTGCAACTCAATCTGATGAGTGGTTTATTGATTTAGAGATTGCAATTGTTTCATATGATAGGCGAACTGAGAAGTGGCAGAGGGTATGGGAATCCTCACCTTTTGAACTCTACGAAGAGTTTGACAACTACTTATTTGGAGAGTTATTGGTGACAAATCCAAATCCAACAAATGCATTGATTGGATTTGCCTATAATTTTGGAGGTTCTAGTGGACATCACCAAATTGAAGTATTGTCTCTCGACTATGCTGGTTTAGGATCGTTGCGTTGGTCAGCGGAAAACTTCAGGGATGGAAAGTTTGATATTGAGGATAATGCATTTGTCATTGTTAATCCACAAGGCCAATTTACACTTCAGTTTCAAGGTCAACAATTTACAACTGACCACATCCCAAGAAGCGAATTAGCACCAGCTGATTCAAAAGAGCTCCTGTTCACTGTTCGCGATTCAGGAAGAGTGATTGCAGCAAACGAGCAAAGAGTAACGGTTAATAAAGGAGAAACGATTGCGGTAGTTCCTGCTGACCAAAAAGCAAAAGATCAATTTGATGGCGGAGAATTGGGTCTTTATATTGGGGATGCCTCAACAATGAGTTTAGCTCATGTGAACTACTGGTACACGTGGAACAGCGTTACGTTACATGAGCCAGGTTGGTATCACATCGTATTAGAATCAAGAAACTATGATTATTCGTTTGGTTCACCTGAGCCTACATTTATTATTGAAGTCATTGATGGAAGCCAAACAAGTAACGGTAGAGCAGAAAGTACATTGTATACTAGTTCACGGCTAGGGATTAGCTTGGAGCTGCCTAATGATTTCTATAACGATATAATCATTGAAGAGATCAAACGTGAGTCTGGTGGGTATGAGGTAGAATCGGTTGTGTTTTACTACCTAGATGAAACAGAGCATCAAGATAAAGTCTTCCTCTCAGCCATTGAAAGGTTCACAAGAGAAGCATGGGATGACTATTTCAGTTATGGTTTTCACAGTTTATTACATGAAGAAAGTAATGGGTTAGTCTATGCAAAGGAAGAGCCTGGAGAAAGTCCATATATTCCATTTGAAAATAGTCAGGAGCAAGATACGTATTTTAAGCGGTTTGACCAGCTAGGTGAGGCAATACAGTCAACATTTAAGGTAAACAGATAATGAAAACAACTGGGGAGATTCCTTTATCTCCCCAAATATCTTTCGATAAGGAGTTAGATGTATGAAAAAAGGAACTTTACTCATCTTTTCTATGAGTCTAGTTATGGTTTTGTTAACGGCTTGTGGAGGACAAGAGAAGGAAGTAAAAAGTGTATTTGGAGATTTAATTGATTCCATTAATAAAAAGGATGCTCAACTGTATATAAGTAGTTTTCATGAAGATTCTATGATGCTCGAGTTGGTTGATGTTGAGTTTATGCAAGAACAGTTTGACCAAAGCGATGATGTTCGTATTTCAATTAAGAGTGTAGAAATAGCAGAGCTTACAGAGGAAGAAGCGATACTTGATTACGTGATTGAAGTGAGGGAAGATTCACAGGTAAATGAGGAAACAGGAAGCTTCCTCTTATTGAACACAGATCAAGGATGGAAGATTATCGACGAAATGTATTAGTCTTCTTTACATTGGCAATTGGATTTGGTTAAAGAAAGGAGAGAGAAATGTATAAGCAGTGGATTATGATCGTTATAGCAGCATTTATATTAGGAGCTTGCTCTCCGATGCAAACAGTGAAAGAGGCAATCCTTGGACCAGAACCAAAAGAAGCTACAACTGATGGCAGCCTATTGGATGCTGAACCTGATGAAGGAAATGAAGTAGATGAGGAAACGGAACGGCAGAGCAGTAGTGACTCAAGCGAAATAGACGGCAACGGAGAAGCAGAAACGGAGTCAATAAGCAGTAGTGGTTCATATATCGATGCAAGTGTTTTTGCAAATCAGGAAAGCAATACATCAGGAGCAAGTGGATCAAATGGAGGAACTAGGGAAGAAACAGGCAGTCGTCCTGCTAGTGAGGATGCAGGAGCCAATGTAGATGTGATTGCTCAAGAGGAAGAACTCAAAGATAAGATCTACCGGGCTGTAGAACGATATGAATACGGGTTAATCGAAGCGATTAATAGCGGAAACTTCCAAAGGGTAGCCCCGGCTATTACACCAAATAGTCCATTATACCATGATCAAATTGGACTGGTGGAACGGCTGTATGAAAGAGGAATAACAGAAAAGCTCCATCAATTTACCATTCAGCATTATGAGCTTAATAGTCATGCAAACGAGCACCGCGTCGTTGTAGATGTGACAGTGGAAATCATTCAGAAAGATCAATCAAGTGTTATTAATGATTATACTTGGACGTATACCATTGAAGAAAGACATGGTGAAATGACGCTAAGCAACCTTGAATAGAGGTGGATAATATATCCAGTTAGGGTTAGAAAATTGATCATAAATGTGTCATTCATCATAAGGATAAGGTAGGAATAAAGTATGAGTGATTTCGAGTCGGAATTACATAATCTTAGTAAAAATTACAAAAAGTGCATAGATTTTATTGTTTTCATAGGTTCATAATGGTAAAATTGAAAACTGTAAGCATTGCTAAATAGTAGTATTACAGCAATATATACCCATTTTATGTAACTTTATACTTCAATAGAGTTTTAATTAGCTTACAAATGTCAACTAAAGGAAAAAAGGAGGGGGAAATATGAATCAATATTTAAACTTTGACAAAATGATTACTCCAGCAATTATTAAAATTATTTTTTGGATTGGGGTAGCGGTATCCGTTATTACTGGCTTAATCATGATCATCTCAGGTGCTGCTAGTCCTTGGGGTGGTGGACTTCAAGTTATTTCTGGATTGTTTGTTATGTTTTTAGGTCCACTTGTTACAAGAATCTATTGTGAACTTTTGATTTTATTCTTTAAGATGCAACAGTCACTTAATGAAATTAGTTCAAAATTAGATGTGGAAGAAGAAGAATATCGCGCTAATGCATAATGAATTAAATGAAGACCTGAACTTTCCGTTTAGGTCTTTTCACATTTTATGTAAGATGTGTCTCGGTTAGGGGAAGGATTTCATCTTTAGTTAAGTTTCTCAAAGAAAACATACAATCCTAGAATGAGGAAAGCGACAATTGAAATAATAAGTGGCTTATGGTCCTTCTTTAGAGGCTTCACTTTTGACTTTGCCTGAGAAATGCCTTCTGTTTCGGGATTAGATCGTGTAATCTCTGAATCGTCTAAGAGGGTAGTAGAGCCTTCTTCCTTTAATAACACTGTTTCATTCGAGAGCAGTTCTGTTTCGTTTGATAGATCGTTTTTTGCTTTTTTATTCACGTCTTCCACTCCTTTTTAAACACCCCTTGGGATTTACAATACTGTTTACTAACTTACCATAAGATCATGTAAGAAATAAATGGCTATCAATATGATTTTTATCTAAATGAGATAAAAAGAGAAAGGAGAGATAGTATGGATACAACTAAAACGCAGCTTCACATTGGAGATGTTCTCCATGATCGGTATAAGGTTACTGCATTACTAGGACAAGGTGGAATGGGGACTGTTTATTTGGTCGAGGACTTGCGTCTTGAAGGAAAATATTGGGCGGTTAAAGAAACTCGGATTGATAAAGAGTACTCAGACAGCTTTATTGCAGAAGCGAAGATGCTTGTAGAATTAGACCACCCCAACCTCCCTAAAATAGTAGATTATTATTCTCCGGATGAGAAAGGCTATATCTATCTTGTTATGGATTATATTAAAGGGGAAACATTGCAAGAAACGTTTCAAAAGGCAAAGGGAGACCTTTCTTACAAACAAATCGTGGATTACGCCATCGAAATTTGTGATTTACTTGAATACCTACATAATCAAAAGCCAGCGATTATTTATCGCGATCTAAAACCTAGTAACATCATGATTGACGGAAAAAATAGTGTTAAATTAATTGATTTTGGAATAGCGAGGAAGTTTAAAGAGGACAAGGATACAGATACAGAGCTTATTGGTACAACTGGGTTTGCTGCTCCCGAGCAATTCGAGAAAGATAAGCAAACAGATCATCGAACAGATATATTTTCACTCGGTGCGACGCTTTATTATTTGTTAAGTGGGGGAAAATATATTCTTGCTACGCAGAAGCCATTAAATAAAATTCGAACCGATCTACCCGCAGAGCTTGTTCAATTTATTAATAAAACAACAAAATTGAATCCAAAAGAACGCCATAAAAGTGCTGCTGCTGTAAAAAAAGAGCTTATCTATATACAGCAGTTAATTGAGAATGAACCTAGCTTCTTTGATCGTTTAAAAATGAAGGCGATCGTTGTCGCGAAGTATAGTTTAGCTGTCTTGCTGTTAGCAGGGGTCTTATCCTATATAGGCTACGACCAATGGAATAAACGATTTGCAACAGATTCAGCAAGTGTAGTGGCTGATGAGCAGTTGTTATCTGAGAGCAGTGAAGATGTTCTAGATGGGGTTGAAATTACTCCTGATCTAGTGAGCCCTCAACCTGTTAATACGGACATTACTTGGACCCTTGAGCCGTTTACAGCTCAGGAGGACATGGAATATGCTTGGACGGTTTATCAAAATGGGGTGGAGATCGAAAAAACAGATTTCACATCAGAACAAAGTTTCATATGGTCCCCATCAGAAGCAGGTATGTATGAAGTAGAAGTAACCGTAAGTGGTTCTCATGGTGTTGCAAGTGCGATGTCAGGTGCCTATAGTATTGAGTCAGAAGAGGTCAGAGGGCTGCTTAGACCAGATCGAATGAGTCCGCAGGCTCCTGGGACAGACATTACTTGGAACGTTGACATGGAATCTGAGAGTCCATTGGAATATGAATGGACGGTCTTTTTAGATGGTGAAACGATTGAGCAAACATCAACATCAGAGCAAAATCATTTCACATGGGCACCGCAAGAAGCCGGAGAATATGTAGTAGAAGTGATCATACTAAGTGCTTCAAATGAAATCGGCAAGCATCAAGAGTCATTTACTATCCAAGAGTGGGTAAATGAAGTAACGATAGAAGAGCTGGGTACCCCGATCCAAGTGAACTTGTGGCAACAAAGTATTTATGCTTCAAATGGAAATTGGAGCAGAGGAACGAACGCCAATCGAGATACATATGAAACCGTATATACGACGAGCGGCCAGAACAATGAAAGTGTTACTTTTGATTTAACAGATTATCAGATGCATAGTGGTCGTTTCCAAACTATAGTGGAAAAAAGAAGCGGGATTGATGCGATTGTCGAGTTTTATATTGATTCTGAGTTAGTTTACGAGACGGAACTTGTTACCTCTCTTACAAACGTAGAATTTGATGTACCATCAGGTTCATTATTAACGATGAAATTACGTAATGATAGCGTAGCTGGGGATAGTACAAGTGTGTCTGAAATTTATATAAAAGAACCTAAATTATTGGTCGATGCGCAGGCAATTGGCTCAACTCCGATAGAGAAAGTGAGCTTTTGGGAAAATGGAGCATATGGAACACGAGGGAATTGGTCAAGAGGAACGAATACAAATCGAGATACATACCGGAGTGTATTTACAACAAGCGGATCTGATCAGGACTTTATCACATTTGACATTAGCTCGCACCAAATGAAGTGGGGCGAACTAAAAGGGAAAGTCCTTCCGATAGCAGGAATTGACTATCAACTTGAATTCTATGTTGACGCTGTTCTCGTTCATACAACAGATGTGATGAAGCCTAATGATGATGTCCCAGAAGCATTTACAGTGCCTGTTCCAAGAGGTTCAATCGTCACGATTAAAGTGGTAAACCAAAGTGTTGATGGTGATAACTCGAGAAATTCGAGTGTGTATATTAAAGATTTCATCCTAGAAATTCATGAGAAATTGGATCAGCCAAGTTCAATAGAAAGAATGAGCTTATGGACAGAAGGGATCTATGCAGAAAGAGGCAATTGGAGCAGAGGGACGAACCAGAACCGAGATACATACCGGACAGTGTCAAACACCTCTGCATCAAATCATGACTATGCAACATTTGATATAAAGTCAGCCAATATGTCGAAAGGACGCTTAAGTGGTAAAGTCCTGCCTATTAGTGGAATAGACTATCAATTGGCTTTCTATATTGATGATGATCTTGTATATAAGACGTCTGAAATTGCTTCTTCAAGCAGCATACCAGAATCATTTGAAGTACTTGTAGATTCTGGTGATTTACTTACAGTAGAAGTGTTAAATGAAAGTGTAAGTGGTGATTCACAAGCGACGTCTCATTTCCAAGTAAAAGACTTAATCCTGAATGTTACTGAACAAAAGGAGCAACAGCCGGCTGAACACCGTATATCCTTGTGGAATGGTGAATTTCTACAAACGACAGGAAACTGGAGTAGAGGCACAAATCAAAATAGAGACACGTACCGAACGATCTCGACGACCTCTGGTTCAAATGGAGATTCGTTCACATTCGATATTAGCCCTTATAGCAACGAGGATGGACGTTTATATGGGACGATTATTCCAAGTGGCGGAATCCCATTTCAATTAGAATTTTATGTGGATCAAGAGAACGTACATACAACGGAACAATTGACACCAGGAAAAGACAGGCCTTTCTATTTTGACATTGATATTGCAAAAGGAAACAATGTAACGGTTAAGGTAGTAAATAACAGTGTCGAAGGGGATAGTACCCGCCAATCGAGTATTACAATTAAGGGGTTAACTTTCGAAGATTAATAAGCAGAAGGAGAGGGGGTGTGCTCCCTCTCCTTTTTATTTTCAGCACTAAGAGATACAGGGGGGATTAAGTTGTTACGATTTATTCGAAATACGTTTGTTATTTTAATAGCTGCTAGTATTTTACTATTTATGTACAGTGATACCATTATTAATTGGCTACAATCTCAAATGACTTGTTGCATTCCTGATCTGCCAGATTTCCATACAAGGCCATAGATTTCACCCTAATTCTTACCATAGAATAAAAACTTTCAAGTTTTGCGAAAAAAGTATCTAGCAAAATTTGAAAGTTAAAGGTAAAATTAACTAAAAACTAGATTTTTTTGGCGAATGAGGAGGTCTTATGTAGATGAAGGAAGCGTCAACACTTCGAAAAGTAGTGATTTCGTCTACCTTTGCGACAGGTTTGTTTCTAGCAACCCCGCAAATGGCAGATGCCGCGCTTGGCGATCAAACATTAAGAAAAGGAATGGATCATCCAGACGTAAAAGAATTACAAGAGGCCCTTAAGAAAAAGGGGCATTTCAACTTTGATCGATCAACTGGTTATTATGGTACGATTACAGCCGACGCTGTTCGTGATTTTCAAAGAAAACATAATTTGCAAGTGGATGGAATTGCAGGCCCTCAAACATTAGGAAGATTACTACAAGAAATGGGCGGACAAGCTCCGACATCAACACCTTCTACAACTACGACCCAAACAACAAATAGTACATTAAACAATACAGGACTGCTGCGCTTCGGCTCAAACGGAACGCAAGTAGAACAACTTCAACAAAAGCTAAAAGAAAAAGGCTACTATAGTCATACCATTACAGGACAATTTGGACGTGTAACCGAAGCGGCTGTACGTGACTTTCAGCGTGCAAACAACCTTGTCGTCGATGGGATTGTGGGACCGCAGACGCTTTCTCGTCTAATTAACCAACCAGTACCGGCACAAACAACAACATACGAACCAAATGTACCGAAAACAGAAGAACGCAACCAACAAACGAAAAGTGAAACGACACAATCAATACAAACATCAACAACATTGCGTGTAGGCAGCAGAGGGTCAGCAGTAACGAACCTTCAAGCGGCACTTCGATCAGTCGGTATATTCAACCAAGAGCCAACTGGCTATTACGGTGATGTCACAGAAACAGCAGTACGAAACTTCCAAAGAGTACATAACTTAACTGTTGACGGAATCGCTGGGCCTAACACATTACGAAAATTAAATGAAGTAGCAACAAATAAGTCATCACAGTCAACCACACAAGCTCCTTCAACGACACAAACAAAGCAAGTTTCCAATACAAACAGCAGTACCAGCTCGGCAGCCCTAGTGACAAATCTTGTAGCTGAAGCCGCAAACCAAATCGGGGTTCCATATCTTTGGGGAGGAACAACGACAAGAGGCTTTGACTGCAGCGGATTTACGCAATTTGTCTTTAAACAACAAGGCATTTCCATCCCAAGAACCGTTGCACAGCAATGGAATGCGGGTAGGTCTGTCTCTAAGCCTGCTGTAGGTGATATGGTTTTCTTTGAAACATATCAAAAAGGTCCATCACATAACGGAATCTATATTGGAAACAATCAGTTCGTACATAGTGGATCATCAACAGGTGTTGCAATTGCTAGCATGGATAATCCTTATTGGAAACAGCGGTATTTGGGAGCGAAGCGATTATATTAATAAAAAAAGACTTGTTTTCAGTAGAAAACAAGTCTTTTTTTCAACTATAGAAACACATGATAATCTAAATAAAAATCATCCGGACCCATTTTACCCACCCAAAAAGAGAAAGCCATAAAGGGATACTTAAAAATGTCCCCCACAATACTCCAATAAAGATGCTGCCACGATTATTTTCCATAGGCGGGCCCCTTTTCTTATTTAAAGGATATTTATCATTATACTATATTTGTTCTTAATAAAAACCGATAATCGCCCGACAAATTAGAGCAATAATCTCTAACTTTTCGAGGGGATTTGTAAAAATAAAACAGATATCCCCAGCATTATGCTGGAACCGTCTGTTTGAAAACTATAAAAATTAATAGAATAAAGATTTTACTTTTTTCGTTCCTCGTACCATATAGACAATGGATTTAATATGTAAAGGGTACCCTTGTGTGTTGTTAATTGCATCTTCTACATCGATTAAACATGGAACAAAGACTCTTGTGCCGAACTTTACTTCGTCACCAACTACATCAATGCGAAACTTGAATTTCTCAATTAACTTTTCATAATGTCTTTTCTCAAGGTAACTAACATAAAATTTAACTTTTTTATTCTTTGCATGAGTGGCAGCCATTTTTAATAAGTCTAGTAATACCTTTTTAGAAGCAAACTCTTTTTTGACCCCCATTTTACGAACGTGATAGGAGTGAGCCAAATTCTCAATAATTCTTGATTCACCACGAATATCGACAAGGCCGTCCGTGCTATCGAAGTGCTCCGTACTGCAGGGTACGAACTCAATTGTTCCTATATTAACTCCATCTTTATTTTTAAGAATAAAAGGTTCTGAATTCCCTTCAAGCTTATCAACTGGATATTTTCTTTCCTTGGCTATTTTTCCCCACAATGTTTGAAATGTTTCCTGTTCTTCTTTTGAATTTGCATTTTTGAACATAGTACGACCACCTTATAAAAATAACTTCATAGAATCAATTATGTAATAAATCCCAATAAATCGCAACGATGGTCAGGTACTATCTTTACTTTATTCCACATATAATTTAATAACAAAACAAAATGTTTAGTATAAAGAATAAAGGGGAAGAGGATAAGGAGAGAGAATACATAAGAAAGCTAAATATACTTGATAAAACATGTGAAAAAAGGTAAAATTAAGATTATGAAAGGGCTTTCATAAAATTAGATAAACAAATTTGGGGAGGTATATTATGAGAACAGAAGATAGTATAAACATAATCAAAGAGCTAGAGGAAATGAACGCTATTAACTTGTTACCAAAACCAGAACAGTTTGTTTATAAACTAGCCAGGTATTTTGAAAAAGAGAATCTTACTAATTATGGTACAATTTATGACTTTGAAGGAAATTCACCAATTGAAACAACTGCAAAACGCTTGTACAAAAGTATAGATGAAATAGAAGCTATTTATTATAATGCGAATAAGATGATTGAAGAGCTGTTTGTTAATTAACCTAAAATTTAAAAAAGGACTCTACCACCATCCGATGATAGAGTCCTTTCATATCTCTAAGAATCTAATTCCAAATGATCACGAAGTTCAGAGCTTACACGGGAAACCTCGTCATCAGGAACTTGTAAATAATAAACCCCATTTATTCTAGTTCCATCCCCAGTAATCTCCATTTGTTGAATAGTATGGCGTGCATCTCTGTACTTAGATTGGATTGTCCACATGTCATCTAATGATAAGTCAGTTCGAACAGAGCCTCCGACAGCATCTAGAATACTTCCCACTCTCGTAATCGAACCCAGTTGTGCCGCGTCGTGAATAACAGCTTCCACAACTTGACGCTGACGATCATTACGACCAAAATCTCCTCTTGGATCATTTTTTCTCATACGTGTGTAAGCAAGGGCTTCATCCCCATTTAAGAAAATCTCCCCTGCAGCAAAGGAATGGCCGCTTTGATTAAAGGCAAAATCATTGTTAACAGTAACTCCACCCATTGCATCAACTAGACTTTTAAAGCCGGCCATATTGATGCTTACATAGTGATCAATAGGAATATCTAAAAATTGCTCAACTGTATTAATTGTCATCGTCATACCACCAAATGCATGGGCGTGATTGATTTTATCCTGTATTCCACGGCCGACAATCTCAGTGCGAGTATCGCGAGGAATACTCAACATTTTTACGGACTCCTCGTTTGGATTTACAGTCATCACGATAACTGCATCTGTTCGCCCCGAAAGGTTATCACCACGTGCATCAATTCCTGTTATAAGAAATGATAAGGGTTCTTGTCTTTCAACATCAACTTTTTCTGCACGTTTACTCGATTGCTCACGTTCTAAAGGCTCATGAATAACTGTTGCCGTATCCGTAACTGCTTTGTAGAGGTAAAAACCATATGCTGCAACCGAAAAGAGAACGACACCTAGAAAAATGGCTAACGTTACGAGTATTTTCTTTTTCATATATACACGCCTCTCTATAATTGTATAGGTATAAAGTTCTAATTATTTTATAAAATTTGTTTACCTTACGTCATTATAGTTAATATAATAAGATGGGGCAATACAAAATTAGACAGTATTATTTGACATATATCAACTTTCACAATTTAAAAAGGGCTGTTCATATCCAAAAAAGTCTGCATTTATAGCTCCAATTAAGAGTAAATTCTTGTAAAAACCGTAAATGTGTTTACTTAATCTGAAAAAATATGTAACATATAGAGTGGCTAAAAACAAATTATGACAATATGCACCAATTGTGTCGATTAGGACTTTAACGAAGAGTTGACATAATCGTCTGATGTAAGGGGAATGAAGACAGAAATGGCTAACTACTTGTTCCTTAGAGGGAATCGAAATAAACGTTTCTTTATAGATATTGCAAATGAATTAATTGATAGAGGTCATAATTGTTTTCAGATGAAATTTGAACTAGGGGAATTGTTGTTCAAAAGTGGGATTAAAACACTCTATGCACCTTTTTCGGTGTCGAGAAAACAATATCCAATATCAGATGAGGAACTGTTGACTCTTCCTATATATAATATAACTTATAAAAAGAACATCTTAAAGAAAAGAACTTCTAAAACGGAGTTGGCAACCTACAAGCGATATATGTACGTAATAGATCAATATATAAAAAAGAATAACATAGATGTGATTTGTTTATTCAATGGATACCATTGGATTGACCAAGTAACGCGTTATATTGCTAAGAAGCGTGGGTTAGAAATGCGGTATTTCGAAGATGGATTATTTAGGCCCTATACAATTACTTATGATACAAAAGGGATCAATGCAGAAGCATCTGTTCCAAAAGATCCGGAGTTTTATGAACAGATCGAAGTAGATGAAGAGAGGTATGAAAAATATCTATTCCACCCTGAAAATAAGGAATTAATTCACCGGACAAAAGAACCGTTATTAAAGGTCGCTCTAGTTAAATTAGTCAGTATGCTTGGAGCGCTATTCAAATTAAATCCAAAGTTATATGATCATATCAATTTTACTGAAGCGATAAAATATTTTATTACGAAAAAGAAGTTTGGACGCAGAGAAATGGACCGTTTTGAATGGCCAAAAGAATATATTTTTCTCCCGTTCCAGGTATCGAGAGATTCACAAATTTTCTATAACTCGCCAAATGTGAAAACAATGGACAAGCTTCTTGAAATTACAGTGAATGCAGTAAAGGAATTTAACAAAGATGAGAAGCGAAATTTGAAAGTGATCGTAAAAGAGCATCCGGAAGATATTTCAAGAAATAATTACTCCCATTTAAAAAAAGTTTACAAGAATGATGATACAGTTATCTTTGTTAAAAAGTATAATATTCATCAGCTTATTGAAAAAGCGCTTGCTGTTGTAACGATAAACTCGACAGTTGGAATTGAGGCGTTAGCACACCATAAAAGGGTAATTACGTTAGGGCAGGCTCTTTATAATATTGAAGGAATTGCTTCAACTTGTGAAAGTCTTGATGAACTAGATACAATATTGAAAAAAGTATTAAACAAACCAATAAATACAGCTAGAATTGACAAGTTTCTTTATTATTTACGCTTTAGTTACCAAATTGAAGGTACAATTAATTATCCGTCTAAAGTAACAGCGAATAATGTTGTGGATAGAATGCTTTTGGAAGATAATTGAATTGGATCTACTTTAAATTACCATGTTATTTAGGGTAGCTAACATTAGAATAGTACTATATAATTAACATTTGTTAGGAGAGTGAAAAATGAAAGTTGTCGGTGTCATTCCAGCACGTTATGGATCAACAAGATTTCCTGGCAAGCCTCTTGCTTTGATTAATGGGAAGCCAATGATTCAACACGTATATGAACAAGTAACCAAGAGTAAAGAACTAGAAACGGTTGTGGTTGCAACTGATCATGAAGACATTAAGCGTGTCGTTGAGGAGTTTGGTGGTAAAGCGATCATGACACGAACAGATCATGAAACTGGTTCCGATCGAATTTCAGAAGTAACTGGGAAAGTCGATGGCGACTTTTATGTGAATGTTCAAGGTGATGAACCGCTAATTCGCCCTGAATTAATAGATGCACTTGTACAAGCTGCTAAAGAATCACCAGAAGCAGTTGTTACTGCAAAAACAGCAATTAAGAATGAAGAAGATGTTACAAACCCTAACGTTGTTAAGGTTGTAACTAATAAAAAAGGTTTTGCTCTGTATTTTTCTCGTTCAGCTGTACCTTATAATCGTTCTGGACTAGAGCACAAACATTTTAAGCACCTCGGTTTATACGGTTATCCAAAAGAAGTATTAAACCAATTTGTGCAGCTTCCTCCTTCTGACTTAGAAAAGGTGGAAGTGCTGGAACAGCTAAGATTATTAGAAAACGGCTATTCGCTTAAAGTAGTAGAAACAACATACGATGCAGTCGGTGTAGATACACCTGAAGATATAGAAAAAGTAGAAATGATCCTAGGAGGAAATAACTAATGTCTAATACTGTAAAATTAAACGATAATATCGTATTCGGTGGAAACAACCCATTTGTACTTATTGCTGGTCCTTGTGTAATTGAAAACAAAGATCTAATTATGGAAACAGCTGAACAGCTAAAAGAAATTACAACAAAGTTAAACATACCTTTCGTATTTAAAGCGTCATTTGATAAAGCTAACCGCTCATCGATCCACTCATTCAGAGGACCTGGTTTAGAAGAAGGTCTTGCTATCCTACAAGAAGTAAAAGAAAAGTTCAACGTACCTGTAACTTCAGACATTCACGAAACAGCACAAGTAGAAAAAGCTGCAGAAGTGTTAGATATCCTTCAAATTCCAGCATTCTTATGCCGTCAAACAGATCTTTTAGTTGCAGCGGCGAAAACTGGACGCATTGTAAATGTTAAGAAAGGTCAATTCTTAGCTCCATGGGATATGGTGAATGTTGTAAATAAATTAAAAGAATCAGAAACAGATAAAATCTTATTAACGGAGCGTGGTTCTACATTCGGTTATAACAACCTAGTTGTTGACATGCGTTCTTTAATTACAATGGCTGATTTAGGTGCTCCAGTTGTTTTTGATGCAACACACAGTGTTCAAATTCCTGGAGGGAACGGCACAACAACTGGTGGTAAGAGAGAATTTGTACCATACTTATCAAAAGCTGCTGCAGCAGTAGGAGTAAGCTCTATCTTCATGGAAACTCATCCAAATCCAGATGAAGCTAAATCTGATGGCCCTAACATGGTGAAATTGGACGAGCTAGAAGAAGTTCTTAAACAAGTACAAGAAATTGATCGTGTAATTAAAAAATACTAAAAATAAATAATCCGGAGGTTTACTAATGCCAAATATGATTACATCTACTCAAGTGTTAACAGATAAAGGTTATTTAAAAAGTATGAGAGAAGTACTTGAAAAAGAAGCTCAAGCTATTCTTGATCTGAGTGATTCAATTGGTCATTCAATGGAAGAAGCAATTGAATTGATTTTGCAGTGTGAAGGTAGAGTTGTAATTACAGGTATTGGTAAGTCCGGGATTATTGGTCGTAAGATAAATGCAACAATGGCTAGTACGGGGACTCCATCTCTATTTCTCCATCCGTCAGAAGGACTGCATGGGGATTTAGGGATGGTAACTAGACACGATGTAGTAATTGCGATTTCTAACAGTGGAGAGTCAGAAGAAGTTATTAATCTGATTCCTTCTATTAAAAAAATTGGTGCCAAGATAATTGGCATCAGCAAAAACTCTCAATCTACTTTGGGATTGAAATCTGATATTGTTTTAAACATTGGTAATGTGAAAGAAGCCTGCCCGCTTGGACTAGCTCCAACAACTAGTACAACTGTTACATTAGCTCTAGGTGATGCCTTAGCTATTGCATTACTAGAAGCTAGAAAGTTTCAACCTGAAGATTTTGCTCTTTATCACCCAGCTGGTTCTTTAGGGCGTAAGTTATTACTAACTGTAAATGATGTTGTTCAAAACACTCGAAAGAATCCAATTGTGCTAACTGGTGAAACTGTAAAAGATGCATTGTTCCAAATGACTGCTCAAGGAATGGGAGCAGCAACAATTGTAGATGAACAAGGGTTTATGGTGGGTATTTTAACGGATGGCGATATTCGTCGTGCTTTTGCACTTACAGATAACGTTCTAACTACAAAAGTAGAAGATTTATGTAACCTTACACCTGTGATTATAAAAGATGGAGCTTTGGCAGCAGAGGCTCTTGAGTTAATGGAAGACAAAAAAGTGAATGTTTTACCTGTTGTTGACGAAATGAAAAGACCAATAGCGATGATTCATTTATATGATCTTATGAATCTAGGATTGTAGGTTGATAGATATGAAGAAAATTAAATTACTAGTATTGGACGTAGATGGAGTTTTAACTGACGGTAGATTATTTATTGGTTCAGATGGTGAAGAGTACAAAGCTTTTCATGCTCAGGATGGTATGGGGATCAGTTTAGTTCGTTACACGGGTATGAAGGTCGCTATCATTACTGGACGCAAATCTCCTGCTGTAGAGAAACGAGCAAATGAACTAAAAATAGATTATGTTTACCAGGGAATTCATGATAAACTGACAGTTTTAGATGAAATTATCAAAGATGTTGGTATTACAATGGATGAAGTTTGTTATATTGGTGATGATATAAATGATTTACCAATTTTGCAGGTAGTTGGCTATCCAGCAGCTCCGGCCAACGCGGTTACTCCAGTGAAGGAAAATGTCAAATATATAGCTAGTGCCAACGGTGGAGAGGGTGCTGTTCGAGAAATTCTTGATTGTTTACTATCTGAACAGTATGATTACAACAGTTTGTTGTTTGATTATCTTGATGGTAAGGTAACAATTACACAATAACAATAGTAATATTTTAAGTGAAGGAGTGGTTGATGTGAGTCAATGCCCAATTTGTGAAAAACATGAGAAGAAGAAAGATGTCCTTTTTGAAAATGAAAATTGGGTGATTACACATGGACCACTTGGTTCCCAACTGTTAGGTTATGTTTACTTAGAGCCAAAGCGCCATGTTGAAAATTGGTCGGACTTTTCTGAGACTGAATTAGTTGAATTAGGGCCGCTTATTAAAAAAATAGAGCTATCATTAAAAGAATTAATTCATTTAGATAGACTCTATAGTGTAACAATAAGTGAAGCAGTGCGCCATATTCATTTTCACCTTATTCCCAGAGGGAATACCACATTCGTTAGAGGTATTCCACTTATTGAACAAGCTACACAACAGAAAGCTCTGAACGAAAATGAAATTGAACAAGTTGAGCTTGAGACGTTTAAAGAAAAATTTAAATCTACTCTCTTATTATAAATTATAGAAAGCACTAGCTGAGATCATGTTTAACTCAAAACTAGTGCTTTCTTTTATGAATTTAATTATTCGTGTATTATAATTTAGAAATGTTAATAAGCTAAATTTCAAGCTCTAGAAATTTTGCAAATCAGTCATAAGGTGATGTTTAATTGTGAGATCATTAGTAGAAATATGGGAGAACAAAGATTTTATCATAACTCTTTCCAAAAGAGAGATAATTGCTAAGTATAAACAATCGTTGTTAGGTAAGTTATGGATTATTGCCCAACCTCTTGGTCTAATGATTGTTATGACAATTGTGTTCTCATTATTCGTTAGATTGCCAAGTGAAGGCTTACCGTATGCTCCCTTTTTATTTGTTGCTTTATTGCCTTTTATGTATTTTAATACGACTGTTAACTCATCTACTAGTATTATTAATCATTATGCAGGACTAATAAGACAGCGGAATTTCTTTCGCCCAACATTAGTTATTATAAAATTTTTATCAGAGACAGTTAATTTTAGTTTTGCTCTTATTGGGCTTGTTATTGTTTTGCTTTTCTATAAAATGGTTCCTGGGATATATGCTTTTTATGCTATTCCAATCTTACTTATACAAATGACCTTAATGTTAGGACTAATGTTTTTTTTGTCTGCTACAAATGCATATGTTCGCGATTTTGGTTTAATTGCACCGCTAGCACTAAGGATGACACGGTACCTCTCGCCAATTATGTACTCTTTTCATGCTGTACCTATACAGTATCAGCCGTACCTTGTATTAAATCCTTTAACAGGAATATTTGATGGCTATAGACAGACTATATTGCATAACCAGCCTCCAGATTGGTCAATGTTGTTGTATTCACTTGTATTTAGTGTAATAGTACTTATTATTGGTTGGGTAACGTTCATGAAACTAGAAAAGAATTTTGCGGATGTCGTTTAAGAAAGAGTGGTACTAATGAGTAACTGTATATTAAGGGTAGATAACGTAGGGAAAATGTATCCAAAACAAGCTGCAAAAGTATTAGCATTGAAAGACCGTCTTTTACAAAATAATAAAAATAGTGAGGGGTACTGGTCACTAAAAAATATATCCTTTGATGTGAACGAAGGAGATTCTGTAGCTATACTAGGTGATAACGGTTCTGGGAAAAGTACGTTATTAAAAGTAATTCTAGGTGTTACAGCACCTTCAACGGGGACAGTTAAAGCACATGGGAAAATAGGTGGATTAATTGAATTAGGAGCCGGGTTTCATAAGGAACTGACAGGTAGAGAGAATATCTATATGAATGGTGTTGTCTTAGGGTTAAAGGAAAAAGAAATAGATAGCATTGTTGATGACATTATTGAGTTTGCCGAGCTTAGAGATCATATAGATAAACCTATTAAACAATACTCTTCAGGGATGAAAGTGAGATTAGGCTTCTCAATCGCAATTTATGTTCAATCAGATATTGTTTTACTTGATGAGGTACTAGCTGTCGGTGATAAAAAGTTCAGAAAAAAAGCAACAAAGGCTATTAAGAAATATCTAAAAGGAAAAACGATTATATTTGTTTCTCATAGTACTGAATTGGTGAGACAAATATGTAAAAAAGCTGTTGTTTTAGACAAAGGGGAACTTGTTTACTTAGGTGATACAGAATCAGCTATTGAATACTATGAAAAAGAGATTATCAATAGGGAAGAAAAGAAAAATAAACTGGCTGCGGAGGAATAGTAGTGAAGAAAAAGGTGTTTAAGCTTTTACGGAATGTTCTTGGAAACAAAAATTATAATCGCATGCGAAATTATTATATAAAAAATGGCCCTAAAAATAGTAATGATATTGAAATTGCTTACCTTTTCGGAGTAAGTGAAGAACAAAAGAAAAATTTGGAACTGCTTTATAATGACCAATATAAGTTTGAATCTTTAAACACAAAAAAGATTACAAAAAATATGTTGATTCGTACTTTGCGTTCCAACAATATATCTTACTTTATTACGGAACGTGGAAGAAATAGAGCTATTCTAAATTTTGCGGCGGAACATGATGTACCTGTGAAGATCGTCAAAGAAGGATATATCAGACCGGTTGATTTTTCAAGTTTAATTCCAAGTAATGTCTCTTTAGAAATAAGAGATTTTAAGCAAGAGGACGATCGTTTAATTCAAATGCTGAATGACAGTAAAAACATTAATGACACGAAGCTGCTTGAAAGATCTCGTTCAGTTATAAGTCAATTAAAGGAATTAGAAGTAAAAAAGTCAGAAAATGAGTTGTCAGAAAAACAAAATAGAAAAAAGGTTCTTGTAGTAGGAGAACAAGAATTCGTTAAGTTATTAAATAACCAACAAGTAAAGGATATGAACACTCTGGATTTAGTAATGTTGGCAAAGTACGAGAATCCGGATTCTGATATTTTATATCTTCCTTACTTTAACCAGAGTTCAGATAACCCATCTCAATATAATACCATTTCGCAAAACGCCTATATGATCGAAGATGCTAAATCAATCAACCAAGTGATACAGAGAGTGAATAAAGTATATACATTCTCTTCACTAATTGGGTTTAAAGCAATCTTGAATGATATCAAAGTAGTCACATTTGGAACACCGTTCTATGCAGGATGGGGGCTAACTGAGGATAGGGTAAGTATTGAGAATAGGAATCTGACATTGACAAAAGAAGCTCTCTTCGCTTCTTACTGCTTATTGAATTCAAAGTATATTCATCCATTTAAACATGAAGAAATTGAAATTGAAGAGCTAGTCAATCTAATATCGATATCTCAATTGGTTAATAGGAAAGCAAAAAGCACAGAAGATTCTAATCCAGACTCGATAAAAGATGAAGTATTCTTATTAGGTTTTGACAGTGAGAAACAAGAGTTAATGAGAAATTATTTATCTGAAAACGAAGTAATAAACATTGATAAAAACCAAGGTCTAGGTAAATTTAGAAAGTTATTAGATTCTACTCCTAAAGGGAAAGCAATTATTTGGACCGGAGAAAACACTGAAAAAAGTTTAGGTGTTGATAATACACCAAAACTTATTGATATTGTTTTACAAAAAGAGTATTCAAAAGTCTATGTCGATAATGGATTGATCAATTACAATAAGTATAATAAAAAGTTATTATCTCCTTTTTCAATTGTCCTGGATAAAGAGGATCAGCCGTATAGAAATAATACAAAGACAAAATTAAATGCTTTGTTGAATTCATATGATGAAGCGAATAATGACAATTTATTAGAAAGAGCAGATAATTTAATTACTCAGTTAAGGTCTAATATTGATACGTCATGTAATCATGATTTAGAATTATTGTTTACTACTGATTCCGAAGGGGTTAAACGTAGTGTTGTCCTAGTTTTAGGAGTAAACAATGCAGTGATTAACGATTATAGTGTCGGAGATAATATCTCAAGTTTAGATTTGATTTGGATTGCTAAATTGGAAAACCCAGAAGCGCACATTATTTTCAAAGCTGGTGATGAAAATTTTGAATCAGACGAGCTGCTGGAAACAATCAATAAGCTAGCTACGATAGTAGAAGAACAGACGGATATAAGTGAATTTATTTCTGTTGTTGATAAAGTGTATACAAAAGACTCACCCAATGCGTTAGTTGCGTTAGTTGCAGATAAAACAGTTATCACGTTCGGATCTCCTTTTTATGCAGGGTGGGGACTTACCGAGGACCGTAAAAAAATAGAAAATAGAAGTAGAACTCTCTCTATAAAAGAGCTAGTTGGTGTCTCTCTAATCAAGTACCCACTATATATAAATCCATTTACTAAGGATAAAATTGAAGTAGAGGAATCTGTTTTGCTCCAAGAGAAAGTAGGCTCTATTGAAAGCAAATACGATATTTCTCTTATGAAAAAGTCAGAAACTGAAGGTGATGATACTAGTCGCTCTTCTAATAATCATTATTATGATTTAAAAGAGGATTTAGAAACGAAGAAGGTAGGTATTGTATCACCGGGACTGAAGAAGATGGCTAACCTTGATAAGCTACTTCCTGCTGAAGTTGTGTTCGATCCAGCCGGTGACCAGATAGAAGAGTTAGACTATGTTGGAGGATGGGGATTGAAGCCTGGGTATAAAGATGCCAGAGTGTTTGCCGAAAAACATGGAGTTCCTTATTTAGCTATGGAAGATGGATTTTTAAGGTCAGTTGGATTAGGTGTTGATGGTGCACCATCACTATCGTTTTCTTTAGACGACGTTGGGGTTTATTATGATGCATCCAAGCCCTCTCGATTGGAAAACATTCTGAATTCAACAGGGTGGGAAACGAAAGAGTTAATAGATGATGCTAAAAAGGCGATACAGCTGATAAAAGAAAATTACCTTAGCAAATATAATACAGGTAGAATTATGGATCCATCGGAATTTAGGCAAAATGGCAGAAAAAGAGTATTAGTTGTAGATCAAACGTTAGGTGATATGTCAATAGCACTTGGGCTAGGCTCACAACAATCGTTTATTAATATGTTTTATAAAGCTAAACAGGAGAACCCTGGTGCAGATATTTATGTTAAAGTTCACCCAGATGTAATTGCAGGTAAAAAACAAGGGAATATCCAAAATTTAAAAGAAGATGAGCACACAATAATTTTATCGGAAGGTACCAACCCATTATCGTTATTAGAAAATATGGATGCCGTTTATGTGGTTACTTCTCAGATGGGCTTTGAAGCTTTACTATTAGGAAAAGAAGTTCACTGTTTTGGTATGCCTTTCTATGCTGGATGGGGTATAACTCATGATGAATTGAATCTAGATAGACGAACAAAGAACCGATCTCTTGAAGAACTATTTGCTGCTTCTTATATGTTATATTGCACATATTTGAATCCAAAAACTGGAAAAAGAGGCACGATTTTTGATGTGATAGATCACATTTTAGAAAATAAATAAGAGAGAATTTAATGAAAATTAATTAAAGGTTAAGCTAATAAACTCGAAAGCTGAGCTTATTAGCTTTTCTCTTTATTTAAACGCGCTATCAGTGATTTATTTTAAATAAAGTAAATTTATTAAAAGAAAGGGGGAGGAGTCTAATTAAACAGAAGATAAAAAAGGTCATAAAAGTATTATTTTCGATTATCATTGTTTTTTATTGGTTCTTATCACCTAAACGAAAAACTAATAAAACAGTTGCGTTTCTTTTTAGGTTTTCAAGATGGAAAAAACCTTTTATCAAAAATTTCCTGCCGGAGTATTCTATAAAATATGTACCATTTAGTAAGAAACTTAAGTATTTAAAATTTGAGCTTGAAAAATATGAAAATAAGGTGTTTATAATTTGGGGATTTTCTGAAGATGAGGAAATCATACAATATGCAAAAAAGAACAATATCCCTGTATATAGAATGGAAGATGGTTTTCTTCGATCCAAAGGACTTGGTGCCATGCATACGCCGCCATTTTCTCTTTGCTTGGATAAGAAAGGCATGTACTTCGATTCAACACAACCTAGTGAATTAGAGGATATTTTAAATACGTATGATTTTCGTACAGATAAAGATTTGCTTAGACAGGCTCAAGACTGTATGAAAAAATTGAATCAATTAGGTGTTAGCAAGTACAACCATGTGAAGAAAAAGGATATTTCATCTATTTACGGAGCTAAGAAAAGAAAACGCATTCTTGTTATCGGACAAGTTGAAGACGATGCATCTATTCTAAAAGGCAGTGAAAAGAAATATACAAATAATGATCTTGTTCGAATTGCGGCTAAAGAGAATCCCGATGCAGAAATTATTTATAAGCCTCATCCTGATGTTCTTACTGGAAAAAGAAAAAAACAATCTGATCCAAAGGAAGTACGTTCAATTGCAAAAGTAATTGAAGAGCCCTTGAGTTTAGCTGATGCTTTTCAAACAATTGACCATGTATATACGATTACATCGCTCTCTGGTTTTGAAGCTCTAATAAGAGGAATCCCTGTCACAACAATTGGCGCTCCTTTTTATTCTGGTTGGGGATTAACTGATGACCGACAATTCACTCAAAGAAGAAATAGAACTCTAACGATTGAAGAGTTATTTGCAGGTGCATATATTCTTTATCCGAGGTATGTTGACCCAGTTACTGGATCTGAGTTAACTCTTGAAGAGACAATAGAAAAGTTAATTTAGACAATCTATTTCAATCCAGTAATCACACAAGTCTTGAAATCAATGGACTAGATAAAAGTGTAGCTATAAATAAAATTAGGCTATTCGTACTGTTTATTATAAGGTTGAAAACCAGAACACTAAGGTTAGTGTTCTGGTTGCGTTTTTATTAGTTAATATCTTCTGTTGTGTCCTCTGTCTTTTTATTAAAAACAGCCCTCACACTTCGATTGGTGTTTAATGTAACCTGTATAGAAGGACTCTGTCCAGAGACGTCCCCTTCCCATCGAACAAATTCCCAACCTTCGCCTGGGGTAGCTGTTAGAGATACCGTTGTCCCTTCTGCAAATGTTGATCCAGCTCGATCACTATTAATGCTGCCATTTCCACTCGTAGAAGAAGTTAATGTGAATTGTTTTGTCTCTGGTTTGGATTCTGGTTCTGGTTTTGGAGCTGTTTCTACTTTTAAGAATATCGCTTTTACCGTCTTATTAGAATCCATGGTTACCGTGGCAGTCCTCGATGTCCCCCTAGCATTACCTTCCCAACGATCAAACTTCCACCCAGAGTTAGGTACAGCTGTAAGAGTGACTCTAGTTCCGCTATTAAATTGATTACCGGATTGATCTTTTGTAATTTGTCCACCTTCAGTTGAATTTAACGAAAGTGAATAGGTTGTTCGTTGGTTAACTTCTTGCACTGGTTGTTGTGGGTTGACTTCTTGCTCGTCTTCATCTTGTATAAAAACAGCTCTAATAGACTTATTAGAATCCATAGTAACAGAAATCCGATCGTTGGTTGAAGTTTCAGATCCATCCCAGCCTTTAAATAACCACCCTTCACTAGGACGTGCTGTTAATGTTACTGTATCCATGCTTGTAAACGTATTATTAAGTGAACTTCTTATAATTTGACCTTCTCCTGTAGTAGCTAGTGATAGGGAATATGAGTCTTCTTGTTCAAATAATGCGTGTAACTTAATGTTCTCATTGATTGTAACTGTGAATGTATTTGGCTCATTAGAATATTCGTCCCCCCACCCAGTAAATTTCCATCCTGGATGCGGTTGGGCTTCAATAGTAATTTCAGTACCAATAGGATAAGAGTCTTGTAAAGGTGAGACAACTACATCCCCCTGTCCTGTAGTATTATAAGTTACGATTTTGTTTTCCCCTTCAATAGAAAGATCTAAACTTCTACGAAAGTCCTTATATCGAATTGTAAGAGTTGTTTCTCCCTCTTCAAGGGCAGTTAATGTTGTTTGAAGACTGTCAGTTGAACTTAATTCCCCTATTTCATTTTCCAATGACCATTCTGGAATAAAGTCCATTGGATTTCCATCTAAATCGTATCCACTAACTTGTAATGATAGTGATTGACCAACGGCTAATGTATCAATGTTATTAGGTGTAAATTCTAGCTCTTCTAAAACTTGTTCATGAACTTCTAAATGTCTCTCGAATGAATAGTTGCCTATTGTAGCTGTAACAGCTGTTTCACCAAGGTTGAGGGCGGTAAACTCTACTTCACTTGTATTAGATTCTTTATTCAATGTACCAATAGTATCGTCTATAACAGTCCAATCAGCTTTAAGTGGAGTACTTTGATTGCCTACTTCCCAAACTAATGATAGTGTTCGAGAATAACCAGGTTGTACTAATAACCTAGATTTAATTTTTATTGTACTCTGTAGTTTTTCATATAAATCAATTAAAGATGTGGAATTTGTAGCTTCGACACCATTGTGTAATACTTGTAAAGCTGAAACAACATCTAATTGATCTATATAAATCTGAGATAATTGAGAATGAAAAATTTCTTGTGAAGGCAGTAATTCAATTCCTTCAAGTAGAGTAGTTTCAGCTAATTCATAGTTTGAAATTGCTATGTAGGCTTCGGTAAGGCCAAGACGTGCGTCTACATTCAGAGGATCTAGTTTCAATACATTTGTGTAAGCCTCAATGCTCTTCTCGTAATCTTGTTCTTCAAAGTACTGTTTTGCTAACTGAAGCTGCTTTGTTAGACTGTCGGATTGTATTGCACTGACAGTAAACACACCCATTAATGATATTGCAATAATACCAGAAAAGAGTAGTAAGATATATTTCTTATCCATTAGATGAAAACACCTCTCTTTATAATCAATTATAAAAATAATTATAAAGAAATTCTGGTTGTAAAGAAAGAAAAACTGTAGAATATGTCGTTTTTTGTTTAAAGATGGTAATTCTTTAACTGCGATGTATTTAATTCTGATCATAAAAAAAGATCAGAAAGTGGACCAATGAGGTCTTTATATCTGATCTTAATTAGGGGTTTCAATATCTATAAGTTAAATAGATTTAAACTTATCTATCTCTAAACGAAGTTTCTCGTTTTCGCGACGGTTTAGAGCCATTTCTAAAAACTGGCACTCGTCAAAGCGAACAGACCATATGGATCCGGCTTTTTTTATTTTTTGTTCCTTTTTTGTGTTTCCATCTGCATCCTGAGTTAATGTCTCAGTTACATTTTCTTCCCATTCATCGTAACAGACAATACCAATTTCGATTGCATCTAAACCGTGACGATGAAATGCTTCTACGATTTGTTGAGCTATCACCCCAACATGCCAGCTTGCCTTAGTTCCATTTTTCTGAACCTCATTAGTAAATTTAAAGCGACAAAAATTGACTTCTGACCATGCATCTAGCCATTTATCAGGTATGCTTGATATTTGTTGCTTCATTCTTTCATCAGATGTACTAATCATGCCATTGGCTGTATAAATCGTATTCCAGCGAGAGTTAGAAGACCCTAAGTTTAGAGTGCCATCTGTATTAGGACGAAACTCTTGATAGGAGATGTTAGCAGTATCTGTTATTGTAATTTTTCTTGAAGTTCCTTTATCGAAGGAAAAATCGTTGTTAAAACGCAACAAAGGTATATCACGAAGATTTAAGCGGCCCTTATCAATATCGGCAAATATGGAATCCCCGTGTTTGAAGTGCATTCGGCCAGCATTTGTCTCGGAAGAAAAGTAACTGATAATCTCGGTCGCTTCACCTGAGCTTTCTCCAAACCCTGAGAAGTTTGGGGTATAGAGTTCTCCTCTTGTTCTTTGTGTGACCATTTGTACATCAGGGTGATATGGCGTTCTCCATGAAGACGGCCAAAAAGGTTCGCCGTTTAAAGTAACAGGGGCCATAACTTTATCATTTAATCGAGCGATTTCACCTGTATGAGAAGTGACTGCAAAAACGGCATTCCCATGTTCCCAATTACTAATTGTTTCTCCATAACAGTTTACAAAAGTATCGCGATTTGAACGATCCAAATATATCATATATTTACTGCCAGTCCGAAAAGTACAATTAATAAAGTTGTGTCCTTGCCCGGCCTTTGCAGCATTTTTCATAGCTGCATCATGCTTAAAGCATCCGCCATCATTTCTTCTTTCACTCGAGGGAGAATTTGAACCCATCCGACAATTAACAAAAGATAAGTCGGAAGTCCCTCCCCATCCCCATATCCATTGGTTTGTTTCATATCTCTCTGGATTTCTAGTAGTTCCTTGAACAACAACCCCCCATAATCCTCTAAAGAAACAGCTTTCAGCGTGAAATTCGTTCATCCCGGTTGAGGGAGAAATGTTTGGGTGTAATGATGTTAATGTTTTATTCCTATCTGACCACGTTGCATCTAGATAGATTCCGGCAACTTTCCATGGACCTACCGTATCAACATTGTAAAAAAATGTTCGTTTTACAGATGGGACAAAAATGGCAACATCCCAACGATAAGAGTTACATTCGACAGTGAGATTCTCAATTTTAATCTCGTTACCGCCTAAGACCAAAGCGGGTGATATCTTTTTGTCATTTCCGTCGATATCTGTCCATCTTTGTGGGTTCCCTGTCCCAGATGTAATAATAGATGTACCAATATTCTCACCATCCCAAGTGTCGTAGGTGTTTTCCCCGGATATATAAGTTCCGCTAGGTATTATAAGCGTTTTGCTAATAATAAATCTTCCTTTTGGGAAGATAACGGTTCGTCCGGCTCCTGCAATTAGTGCTTTTTGAATAGCGCCAGTATCATCAGTTTTTCCATCCCCTTTTGCACCAAACTTTTTAACGTTTACTCCTCTTTGTTCAAGATCATCCGTAGTTTCATTTAATCTATCATGAATAGCTTCAAGCTTATCTGTAACGGATTCTCCTTCATCATCTTTGACTTCATTATTGCCAATACTATTAAGATTTCCTATTTTATAACCAAAGATAAACGAAAATATCCATAGAAAAAAGTTAAATAAGAAGTTCCTTCGATTCAAGATACCCCTCCTTTTTAAAATCAAAAGTTTTTGAACATCATTATAACAGATTTCTCCTTGTTCTAGATAGAATGAAGAATCACATCAAATGATTACTAGAAGATACTATAATAAAGTTTTTTTTTTTACGTTTGGAGGTTATGGCTACAGTTAACGATAGATACCCTTACATAAATCTCTTATCTTATGGATATATAGATGCGCCAATAAAATTCTATAAAATATCTAGAAAAGACCAGGAGATAAAATAAAAAAGTTCTTTCATTTTTCAAGAAATAGTTTATATTAATTAATGATTTAAGTTATTGGTTATTAGAAAGGAATGTAATTAGTGTCAAAACAAAACATAGGTGTAGTAGGAACTGGTGTAATGGGAACGAGCCTAGCATTAAACTTTGAAAGTAAGGGCTACTCAGTTTCCATTTATGATATCTCCAAAGAGCGAGTATCAGGATATCACCAATTCCAACAAAGGTAAAAATTTGCTAGGTACTTATAGTGTTGAGGAGTTTATTAAATCACTAGAAACACCTCGAAAAATACTATTAATGGTACCGGCTGGAGAGATAACTGATAAGGCTATTGAATCATTAGTTCCTTATCTGTCTGAAAATGACATATTAATTGACGGTGGTAACACGTATTATGTTGATACAGTAAGACGTAATAAACAATTAGCTGAAAAAGGAATTCACTTCATTGGTGCTGGTGTTTCTGGTGGTGAAGAAGGTGCTTTAAAGGGACCTTCTATTATGCCAGGGGGACAAGAGGAAGTATATGAACTAGTGAGACCAATGCTAGAAGATATTTCGGCTAAAGTCGAAGGTGACCCTTGTTGTACTTATATTGGTCCTAATGGTGCGGGTCATTATGTGAAAATGGTCCATAATGGAATTGAATATGGAGATATGCAGTTAATTTGTGAAGCGTACTCTGTAATGAAACAAGCCCTAGGCTTAAATGCTCAAGATTTACATGAAGTATTTGCTAAGTGGAATAATGGTGAATTAGATAGTTACCTGATGGAAATTACAGCAGACATTTTTACAAAAATAGACCCTGAAAAAGGGGTGCCGTTGGTAGATCTTATTCTTGATACTGCGGGTCAAAAAGGGACGGGGAAATGGACTAGTCAAAATTCACTAGAGCTAGGTGTTCCTCTTTCAATTATTACTGAATCGGTGTTTTCTCGTTTTCTTTCGGCTATGAAAGAGGAGCGGGTGCAGGCTAGTAAAATTCTTTCAGGACCGAATAAAGATGTTTTAACCGAGGATCGAGAAGAGATGATCGAATCGATTAGAAAAGCACTTTATTTCAGTAAAATATGTTCTTATGCTCAAGAGTTTGCTCAGTTAAAAGCAGCATCAGATGAGAATGGTTGGAATTTGCAATACGGGAAAATTGCCATGATTTTCAGAGGTGGTTGTATTATCAGAGCTCGGTTCCTACAAAATATAAATGAAGCTTATAAGCGTAATCCTCAGCTGGAAAATCTTTTATTGGATGAATACTTCAAAGATATAGCGGACCGTTACCAGCAAGCATTAAGAGATGTTATTGCATTAGCTGTAAAATCTGGAATCCCTGTCCCAGCCCTTTCAGCTGCAATTGCGTATTATGATAGTTATCGTTCAGAAACGTTACCTGCAAATCTCCTCCAAGCGCAAAGAGATTACTTTGGTGCACATACTTATCAACGAATTGATAAAGAAGGAACATTCCATACTGAGTGGATGAAATAATAAAAAAGAAGGGTCTTAAGAGTTTTTCTTAGACCCTTCTTTTTAGAATTTGAAAGAACTTAGTTAACAGGCCACCAATGGTTCCCGTCTTTAGCCAAAAGGTCATCAGAAGCTTTCGGCCCCATTGTTCCACTTTCATATTCGGCAATCTCAACCTTGTCGCTTTGCCAAGCTTTGAGAATTGGATCGACGTATTTCCAAGAGAGGAGGACCTCATCAGAGTGAGCAAAATTAGTGGCATCTCCTAAAAGACAATTATAGATAAGTCGCTCATAAGCTTCAGGTGTGCTGGAGATATCATCGTTTTTATTATTATAATCTAACTGTACAGGCACCGCTTCACCTGAAGTTCCCTCCTTCTTCCCATTTAATAACAGGGTTATACCTTCAACTGGTTGTATGTTAATACTGAGAAGATTCGAAGTATCCTTCTCACCATTAAAGTAAAGATTTAAAGGCATGTTTTTGAACTCGATAATGACCTTTGTAGTCTTTGATTCCAAGCGTTTTCCTGTACGGATATAAAAAGGTACTCCAGTCCACCGATGATTTTCAATTTGTAGTTTTCCTGCAACAAATGTTTCCGTAATGGATTTAGGACTTACACTTTCCTCACTTCTGTATCCAGGGACCTCTTGATCATTCATAATTCCAGGAATATATTGTCCTCTGACAAAATATTCACTAGCATTATCTGTAGCAACAGGCTTGAGAGCACGCAAAACTTTAATTTTCTCATGTCTAACTTCTTCTGGTGTTAATCGGATAGGTGGGTCCATTGCTAGAAGTGATACAAGTTGTAATACGTGGTTCTGGACCATATCTCTCATTGCACCAGATGTGTCGTAGTAGCCGCCACGGTCTTCAACACCTAAAGTTTCACTTAAAGTAATTTGTACATTAGATATGTAATGATTGTTCCAAAGAGGTTCAAATATTGAATTAGCAAACCTTATAACCTCAATATTTTGAACCATATCTTTTCCAAGATAGTGGTCGATTCGATAAATTTCATCCTCCGAAAAAGCTTGGCTAATCTCATTGTTTAATTGTTCTGCAGAAGCAGCATCTCTTCCAAAAGGCTTTTCGATAATAAGTCTTGTCCAACCCTTTGTCTCAGTTAGTTGATGGGCTTTTAAATTTGAAGCAATTGTTCCGAAAAATTCTGGTGAAGTAGACATATAAAAGATTCGATTTCCAGGTATTCCATAGACATCTTCTACTTCTTTTAGTAATTTATCTAAATTAATATAAGAATCATTCCTTGTCACATCAAAAGGTAAATAATAAAAATGTTTACAAAATTTTTCGATTAAATCATCATTAGCCGAGCTAATGGACTCATTTACTACTTCCCGTAATGTAAAGTTAGACCATTCTCTCCTTGCCAAACCAACCACTGCAAACTCTTCTGAAAGTTTTCCTGCTTGGTAAAGGTTAAAAATTGACGGAAATAGCTTTCTCTTAGCTAAATCTCCTGTTGCCCCAAAAATAACAATAGTTGTTTTGGGTGTACTATGTAAATCCATACTAATAGCCTCACCTTTCAAAAATATAGTTACATGCGTAATTCTTGGATTGTTTAATCTGCCTTAATGCTTTATGTTTAGTATAAAGAAATAAAGTGATAATAAACATGGAAGACCATTACGTTCTATATAGGGCAAACGTACTGGTTTATTTTTTTATTGGCATACTTCTTTGAAGAACCATATTTAAACTCACGTCAAAGGCATAAAAAGTTAGCATTAATCATTATAATGAAAATTCCTATTTAAGGAAAGATGGTTTTGGAACCTGAATCTTCAATATTTTAAGTTGATTTAATAACTCATTTTACTCTATAATGTCCTTTTGGGTTGTGTTAAGATAAACTTTGTTTGTTTATTAAAATAATGAGGTGTCTAATATGATAAATAAAATAAATGTAGCAATAGATGGTCCTGCTGGAGCTGGAAAAAGTACAGTTGCGAAAATGGTAGCAGATCAACTTTCATTATTATATATCGATACTGGAGCTATGTATCGAACACTGGCATACGCAGCACTAGAAAATAACGTTAATGTTAATGATGGGGACGCGTTAAAGCACCTTCTTGATCAGCTAACAATTAAGCTAGTTAACGAGAATAGTGGAACGAAGGTACTATTAAATGATCGAGATGTGTCTAATGAGATTCGAACCGCTGAAGTAAATAAACATGTTCCTGTTGTTGCAAGTCACGAAGCTGTAAGGTTAGAAATGGTTGAACGCCAGCGAATGCTAGCAAGTGAAGGTAATGCCATTCTAGATGGAAGAGATATTGGAACACATGTTTTACCAGATGCAGAGGTGAAAATCTTCTTGAATGCGTCGGTCGATGTACGTGCACAGCGTCGTCATGAAGAACAAGTTAAAAAAGGCCTTCCTTCTAATCTGGATGAGTTAAAAAAAGAGATTGCTAAACGAGATAAATTAGATTCAACTAGGGAGGTTGCTCCTCTTTGTAAGGCGGTAGGAGCAACTGAAGTGGATACAACATCATTCACTATTCCAGAAGTTGTAGATACTATTATTAATTTGGTAAAGAAGCCAGTTTCTTAATAATTTTCTTAATAATATATAAGCAGAATGAAGGTTAAGCTCATTCTGCTTTTTTGAGTTGTAAAGTTTTGCTATAACCAAATCTTATGAACCTACAATGTATTATCTATTGATCAATTAATCTGTTCGGCTCAGCAACTGACTTTCACGCTTTCCTCCATATCCTTCATCAGCTCCATCAAAAGATCCCTTTGAACTTGCTTCCTACTGCTTAATGAACAATCACTACCATCTAAACTTCGCTCCGAAGAAGCAACTCTCTCCAAACTGATGGCGCTCATCAACAAACGATATGCCATACTACAATACTCGTTATCGCTTAACCGGACATGTTTCGAAAAACGCTTTTATGACCGATCATTGAGGATAAGAATGGAATGATTGAAATCAGTCTTTACATCCATCAGAACAAGGTAGAGGCCAAAATGGTGAAACGGACAGAGCATTATCCATGGAGTAGGAGTAGTTACTTATTTGTATATGTACCCAGAAGCAATAAAACTGCGTTTTATGAAGGTAGAAGACATCCTTAAGTATTACGTAGGAACCTTGGAGGAGAGGAGGAGGTTGTATTGTGAGGCGAAGAGGGGAGTGTGAATTTTAACCCAGCGATTGAAACTTTGGTGTGAATCCGGGATGAAGTTGAATGCCCCAAACGTATACTATGTTCAAACCAGTCCCTAGTATTCTTGATTGTGGAATAAGTAAAAACCTAGCTTCTTAAAAATAAACTATTATCCACCTTTTGCGAGGTATACACAGGAGGAAGAGGGGATTCTTGGTGCTAATGTTTAAATATCCACATCCTATCCCTACTTAAAAAAGGACGAGGGACCTATCACATTCCCTCGAAATGAGACGGGAGAATGAACCGTCCCCATAATCCTGGTTCTTGCTTAAACAGTTTTACATTTAATTTAATTAATTTTTAATGGGAAATGATGTGATAATAAAGAAGAGACAAACGTTACGATTTTGTCTCTTCGTGTTTTTTCTCACTGTACTTAAGCTGGTAAAAAGTGATAATTAGAATCCCCACTTTAATGTGTTTTCAGATGGACTTGTCTTAAAGAATACATCTTCACCATATTCAACAAGTAAAGGAGTCTTAGACTTTAAAGCTGTAAATGTGTAAGTACGGCTAGCACTTTGTCCCGGATATAATCGATTAAAGAAGCCATATTGTGGCTCTGAAGAACTATCATCATAGTAAATTTTAAACGACCCTTGATCGATTACCAAATCACTCGTTTTATTCTCTTCTGTATAAGTAATTGTATATTCATTGTAACCCTCGTGTTCTACAACCGACATATGAGTCACCGTGACAGTCATTTGATTGTCTGGTGAGACATAAGGTTTGTTTAGTTCAAGGTAGTCCGTTGTTGGCTCAGGACTAGGTTCTGGAGTTGGCTCAGGACTAGGTTCTGGAGACGGCTCAGGACTAGGTTCTGGAGTTGGCTCAGGACTAGGTTCTGGAGTTGGCTCA
>NZ_JAKRYL010000013.1 GCF_023555415.1 Halalkalibacter alkaliphilus
AACCCGTCCTTTTTCTTTCACCTCTTTAAATGGTATACTTAACCGCGAATGAATCGGAGGTACATTAGAAATGAAATCAGGGTTGAATCAATTTTTATCACCTTTTAGGATCATCATTATTTCATATATTGTTGCAATGGTGATATTCAGTCTTCTATTATATTTACCAATTTCTCATCAGCCTGGTGTAACTTTAACATACTCTGAAGCTTTGTTTACTTCTGTGAGTGCCGTAAGTGTGACTGGGTTAACGGTTGTAAATGTTTCGGAAACGTATAGCTACATTGGAATTATTTTTTTAGCTATGGCTATTCAACTTGGTGGAATTGGTATTATGACGATGGGAACTTTCGTCTGGATGTTATTTGGTCGAAAAATTAATTTTGCTCAGCGTATGCTAATAATGGTTGACCAAAACCAGATCAATTTTTCAGGACTCGTTAATTTAATGAGAGGGATATTAATCGTAGCTTTAATTATTGAAGCAATAGGCGCCCTAATTCTTGGTACATATTATATTAGGTATTTTGATACGATCGGACAAGCCTACTATCAAGGGGCGTTTGCATCGCTCAGCGCTTTTACGAACGCAGGGTTTGATGTAACGGGAGAATCATTAATTCCGTTTGCAAATGATTACTACGTTCAATTTGTAACAATATTGCTCATTTTTGGAGGAGCTATAGGATTTCCAGTACTACTTGAAATAAAAGAGTACTTTTCAAGAAAAGATGAGAATTTCAAGTTTAGTTTATTTACAAAAATAACAACTACTACTTATTTTGCAGTTTTTGTTTTAGGGGTAATTGGTATATGGGCGCTTGAAAGTGGCCATTATTATGTAGGTCTTGAGTGGCATCAACAATTGTTTTATTCTGTGTTTAATTCAGCAACCTCCAGAAGTGGTGGTCTTGCCACAATGGATATCTCGGAATTAAATCCAGCAACTTTGCTTTTTATTTCTGGCTTAATGATTATTGGAGCGAGTCCGTCCAGTGTAGGTGGGGGAATTCGAACTACCACGATCGCTGTAATGTTTTTGACAATTCGCAGTTTCGCACTTGGGAAAGAAGATGTAAAAGTTTTTGGGCGTGAAATTCATCCTGAAGACAAACAAAAGGCTTTTATTGTCTTATCTGTTTTCCTTGTTTTATTATTTGCAGCAGTTACGCTTATTACTGCTTTTGAGTCAAGAAACCCAAATGTCACTTTGCTTGCTATCATTTTTGAAACAGCATCGGCGTTTGGAACATGTGGATTATCAATGGGGATAACTCCTGACTTATCTATAGCAAGTCAATCTGTTCTAATTATATTGATGTTTATAGGTCGAGTCGGATTAATCGCTTTTCTGTTCTCTGTTCGAAAACGTGAAACGAAAACACACTTTAAATATCCAACAGAAAGAATTATTATCGGGTAAATTTAGTAGATAAACTGGAAATAATGGTATTTTTGTTAAAAAGCCCTACGTACAGGGCTTTTTGCTCTCTTAGGATCTAAAAAGAGTTGTATACGTTTTCTTGACGATGTTATCTGATGGGAGTACAATAAATTTGTCAGATTTTTTTCACAGAAACTTGCTAAAAGTTTCATAATATTGATGCTTGCAATCTATCATATTTTGTTTGCTTGTTTCAATATGCTATACAAGGATAGAAAAAAATCATCGATTTACAAGTTTGGTAGGAACAAAATCATTTGTGGGGGGAAAAGGTATGGCTGGCAACCGGGAATTTTTTAATCGTAAGCTACATTCATTACTTGGCGTGATTCCAGTTGGACTATTTCTAGTTCAACACTTTGTAATTAACCATTTTGCAACACGAGGTGCAAGTGCTTTTAACCAGGCAGCTCATTTCATGGAAAACTTACCATTTCGTTATCTTTTAGAAATCTTTTTAATTTTTATTCCATTGCTTTATCATGCAATATATGGGTTATACATTGCATTTCAAGCAAAAAATAATACAGCTAGATATGGGTTCTTCCGTAACTGGATGTTCCGTATTCAGCGTTGGACTGGAGTATTTCTAGTAATCTGGATCACTTGGCATGTATGGGAAACTAGAGTAGCTGCTGCGTTTGGTGCAGAAGTAAACTTTGATATGATGGCTAATATTTTTAGCAATCCTTTTATGATCGTATTTTATATTGTTGGGGTTATTGCAGCAACGTTCCACTTTGCTAATGGTCTTTGGTCATTCGCAGTATCTTGGGGGATTACAGTAACACCACGTTCACAACAAATTGCAACATATGTAACAATGGGTATTTTCTTCGCATTAACGTTTGTTGGAATTAGAGCAATTCTAGCATTCATTAATCCAGACTTAGCAAACATTTAAGGAGTGGGTCAATATGAGTAAAGGTAGAATTATTGTTGTCGGAGGCGGACTAGCTGGTCTGATGGCAACAATTAAAGCAGCAGAAAAAGGGGTACCCGTAGATCTCTTCTCATTAGTTCCGGTAAAACGTTCACACTCAGTTTGTGCACAAGGTGGAATTAATGGTGCGGTTAACACGAAAGGTGAAGGAGACTCTCCATGGGAACACTTTGATGATACTGTATATGGTGGAGACTTCTTAGCAAACCAACCTCCGGTAAAAGCGATGACAGAAGCAGCACCTGGAATTATTCACTTAATGGACCGTATGGGAGTTATGTTTAACCGTACTCCTGAAGGTTTGCTAGACTTCCGTCGTTTCGGTGGAACGCAACATCACCGCACAGCATTTGCGGGTGCAACAACAGGTCAGCAATTATTGTACGCACTTGATGAGCAAGTTCGTAGACATGAAGTTAGTGGATTAGTAACGAAGTATGAAGGATGGGAATTCCTCTCAGCTGTCGTTGATGATGAAGGAACCTGTCGCGGGATTACTGCTCAGGATTTGAAATCATCCGAGATTCGTAGTTTCCAAGGTGATGCCGTCATTATGGCTACTGGTGGTCCAGGGATTATCTTCGGTAAATCTACAAATTCTGTTATCAATACAGGTTATGCAGCTGCAAAGCTTTATCAACAAGGAGTACATTATGCAAATGGTGAGTTCATTCAAATTCATCCAACAGCGATCCCTGGTGATGATAAGCTTCGTCTAATGAGTGAATCTGCTCGTGGAGAAGGTGGGCGAGTTTGGACGTATAAAGACGGGAAGCCTTGGTACTTCCTTGAAGAAAAATATCCGGCATACGGTAACCTAGTTCCTCGTGATATTGCAACACGTGAAATCTTTGATGTGTGTGTTGAGCAAAAGCTTGGAATTAATGGTGAGAACATGGTTTATCTTGACCTTTCTCATAAAGATCCGAAAGAGCTTGATATCAAACTTGGAGGAATTATTGAAATTTATGAGAAATTCATGGGTGATGATCCTCGTAAAGTACCTATGAAGATCTTCCCGGCTGTTCACTACTCTATGGGTGGTATGTGGATTGATTATGATCAAATGACAAACATTCCTGGGTTATTCGCAGCTGGTGAGTGTGATTATTCTCAACATGGTGGAAACCGCTTAGGTGCTAACTCGCTTCTATCAGCTATTTACGGTGGTATGGTAGCGGGGCCGAAAGCTGTTGAATACATGAACGGCCTAGATAAAACGGCTGATTCGATGCCTTCTTCTTTATTTGAAAATGAAGTGAAGAAAGAGCAACAAGCATTTGATGACATTATGAAGATGGATGGAAAAGAAAATGCCTACATTCTTCATAAAGAACTTGGTGAATGGATGACTGACAACGTAACCGTTGTTCGTTACAATGAGAAGCTATTAAAAACAGACGAGAAGATCCAAGAGTTAATGGAGCGTTATAAGAATATTAACATCAACGATACAGCTAAATGGAGCAACCAAGGTGCATCATTTACACGTCAATTAGACGGAATGTTAAGCTTAGCTCGTGTTATTACACTTGGTGCATACAACCGTAATGAGAGCCGCGGGGCTCATTATAAGCCGGAGTTCCCTGAACGTAATGATGAAGAGTTCTTGAAGACAACAAAGGCAACATTTAACCCTGCGAAAAATGGTCCTGACTTTTCATGGGAAGAAGTTGATACGTCGCTTATTAAGCCTCGTAAACGTGACTACTCACAAAAGAAGCAAGGAGCTGCTAAATCATGAGTGAAAAAACAATTAAATTTAAAGTAACACGTCAAGATGACCCGAACAGTGCTCCTTATGTAGAGGAGTTTGAAGTACCTTATCGTCAGAACATGAATGTCATCTCAGCCCTCATGGAGTTTCGTCGTAACCCTGTAACGTCTAGTGGAAAAGAGACGACACCAATTGCTTGGGATATGAACTGTTTAGAAGAGGTTTGTGGTGCGTGTTCAATGGTGATTAATGGCAAGCCTCGTCAATCTTGTACGGCTTTAGTCGACCAGCTTGAGCAACCAATTCGTCTTGAACCAATGAAGACGTTCCCGGTTGTTCGTGACTTAATGGTTGACCGCAGTCGAATGTTTGACTCTCTTAAGAAAGTGAAAGCATGGATTCCGATTGATGGAACATATGACCTTGGACCAGGGCCGCGTATGGCTGAAACAAAGCGTCAATGGGCATATGAGCTTTCAAAATGTATGACATGTGGTGTGTGTTTGGAGGCGTGTCCTAACGTAAATAGCAAATCTGATTTCATTGGACCGGCACCATTATCTCAAGTTCGATTATTTAACGCTCATCCAACTGGTGAAATGAATAAAGAAGAGCGTTTAGAAACGATTATGGGAGACGGTGGGCTTGCGAACTGTGGAAACTCTCAAAACTGTGTGCAGGCGTGTCCAAAAGGCATTCCGTTAACAACATCGATTGCTGCATTAAACCGCTCAACAACGTTACAGTCATTTAAAAATTTCTTTGGTTCTTAATTAAAAAAAGGTCTAATCTCTTTATAGGTAAGAGATTAGACCTTTCTTAAGGTATAGAAGCAATTACTTTTGAGCTTTTATAAAAAATGTATCAAGTATAAGAAAAGGTTGTGGTTGAATTGAGAGCACCGTCTTACATTCAAGATATAGTAAGCTGGAAAAACTCTTTTGAATTTTATATACCTGTACAGGTTAGATTTTCAGAAACAGATGCGTTTGGTCATTTAAATAATACAAATGCTTTTGTTTATTTTGAAGATGCACGGATAGCTTTGTTTAAAGAGTTAGGTTTGATGCAAAAGTGGTCTAAAGCATCCTATTCTCAGATTATTGTAGTAGCCGATCTTCAATGTGATTTTCATAAGCAAGTCCCCTTTGATGAGCAGTTACAAGTTGGAGTGAAAGTTCAAAGGCTTGGAACATCATCTGTTGATTTGCACTATGTAGCCGTAACTTCGCAAGGGGATATTTGTCTAACTGGAAGGGGAACGATTGTACAGATAAGTAAAGAAACAGGTCGCGGCGCTGCTTTTGATGAAGAGACACGAAAGCTTCTAGCTGAATAAATAAAAACAGAAGAAGAGATTGTCTAAAATACGTTATGTCCCCCATAAGCAAACCCTAGATAATATGCTTATAGGGGACAGATCCTTATAAGACAATCTCAGTAAAATATGAGACGACTAAAACGTAAGCGATCCAACGAAATAACGGATGAGCCTGTGAATGTAGCGTACCTATATTTCAAGTTCTCCTAGTCGTACTAACTCAATAACTGCTTGAGAGCGCCCCTTTACTCCCAACTTTTGCATCGTATTAGAGATGTGATTTCGTACGGTTTTCTCACTTATGAAAAGCTCTTGTGCGATATCTCTCGTTGTTTTGTCTTGGACAAGTAATTCGAAAACTTCGCGTTCCCTTTTCGTAAGTAAGGGTTTAGGTCCGAATTCTGCTCCTTTCAATGAGTTCACTCCTTCTTGCTCGGGCTGAGAGCGAATAGTGGGGACTAAATTCCCACCAATGAAGGGTTTTAGTCTCGATAGTATATGTGTGCGAGGCGAACTACGTGTTTTATTTTCGACATTAACTTTAGCCTTTTTTATAGTTATTTTTTGCTTTTTTATCTTTTAGCGAATTTTCGACAAGGTTCTACTTTATTTCAAGTAAATATATTGAAATGGGTTACATCTGTATGCTATACTAATTATGGCTTTAAGAAAGCATACATTATAAAATACTATATTGTATTACTTCCAAATTGTGCATTTAATACGTGTTACTGATTCGATCAGGCATAAGTATTGAAGTGTATATGGGACTCAGTTAGGGTACTCTATAAGCGTACTCTCTTATTGTGATCTACATATTCCTTTCTTTACTTATGCCTTTTTAGGTATCTTTCGTAAGTTTCGTTTAAATGTGCAAATGTAGAAGACAATAAGTATATGGAAAAAAGAAAAAGATCTCTTTTTCTTAATTAAAATTCTAATGAAAAGAAAGAGGTAGATGATTATGGCAGAAAAAACATTTTTAATTACAGCAGATACGGGAATTCACGCACGTCCAGCAACTCAATTAGTAAACAAGGCAGGACAATACTCTTCAGATATTACTCTTGAGTTCAAAGGGAAATCAGTAAACTTGAAATCAATCATGGGTGTTATGTCATTAGGTGTTGGTAAAGGTGCAGAAGTTACAGTAAAGGCTGAAGGCTCTGATGCAGATGAAGCTCTTCAAGCAATTGAAGATGTTATTAAGGAAGGATTAGGGGAATAATGCAAACACTTACTGGTATCGCTGCTTCTTCTGGTGTAGCGATTGCGAAGGCTTTCGTACATGAAGAGCCTGATATGACAATTGAATTAAAAGAAATTCAAGATCCAGCCAGTGAAGTTAAGCGTCTTGAAGATGCACTTTCTAAGTCAAAAGAAGAGCTTGCTGTTATTAAAGATAAAACAGAAAAAGAGCTTGGACCTGATAAAGCTGAAATTTTTGCTGCTCATCTACTTGTTCTTAGTGACCCTGAGCTTGTTGATGCAGTAAAAGCGAAGATTACAGGTGAAAAACAAAACGCAGAATATGCCATGAATGAAGTTTCATCAATGTTCATTACTATGTTTGAAAATATGGATAATGAATATATGAAGGAACGAGCAGCGGATATTCGTGACGTTTCCAAGCGCGTACTTGGCCACTTGCTTGGAATTGAAGTTCAGTCGTTAGCAACAATTTCAGAAGAAACGATAATTATTGCTGAAGACTTAACGCCGTCTGATACAGCGCAATTAAACCCAGTATTTATTAAGGGATTTGCTACTGATATTGGTGGACGTACTTCTCATTCAGCTATTATGTCTAGATCATTAGAAATTCCAGCAGTAGTTGGAACAAAAGAAGTAACGGCACAAATCAAAACGGGTATGACTGTTATTGTTGATGGGTTAGAAGGTGTTGTAATTGTAGAGCCTTCTGATGAAGAAGTTGCGACATATACGAAAAAACGTGATGATTTTGCGAAGCAAAAAGCAGAATGGGCGAAACTTGTAAATGAGCAAACAACGACAAAAGACGGTCAGCATGTTGAACTAGCAGCAAATATTGGAACACCTAAGGATTTAGAAGGTGTTATTAACAATGGGGCTGAAGGAATCGGCCTTTATCGTACAGAGTTTCTTTATATGGGTCGAACGGAGCTTCCATCTGAGGAAGAACAATTTGAGGCGTATAAAGAAGTGGTTGAACGTATGGAAGGCAAGCCAGTTGTCATTCGTACATTAGATATTGGTGGAGATAAAGAACTACCATACTTAGATCTTCCAAAAGAGATGAATCCATTTTTAGGTTTCCGTGCCATTCGTCTTTGTTTAGAAGAAAAAGAAATCTTCAGTACTCAATTGCGTGCTCTTCTTAGAGCAAGTGCCTTTGGTAATTTGAAAATCATGTTCCCGATGATTGCTACACTAGATGAATTCCGTCAAGCAAAAGCAATGCTTCTTGAAGAAAAGGAGAAATTAGTTGCGAATGGAGTTGCTGTTTCAGATTCAATCGAAATTGGTATGATGGTTGAAATTCCTTCAACGGCAGTTGCAGCAGACTTATTTGCTAAAGAAGTTGATTTCTTTAGTATCGGTACGAATGATTTAATTCAATATACAATGGCTGCTGATAGAATGAATGAGCGCGTTTCTTATTTATACCAACCATATCATCCGGCTATTTTACGACTGGTAAAGATGGTCGTTGATGCTGCTCATAAAGAAGGCAAGTGGGCAGGAATGTGTGGAGAAATGGCTGGGGATGAAGTTGCGATTCCACTTCTACTAGGTCTTGGTTTAGATGAATTTAGTATGAGTGCTACGTCCATTTTACCAGCTCGTAACCAAATGTTATCTCTTTCGAAAGAAGAACTTGCAGCATTTGCAAATGAGATGATTTATTTAGATACAGCAGATGAAGTAGAAGAAAGAGTTCGCAAAGCGTACTTGGATTAAGAAGATGAGGTTGACATATTGGTCAACCTCTTCTTTTTATTCGAAAATGGTAGTAGTTTTTACTTTTTAGTGAGAGTCAATGTTTGCAAGGAATTGTCACATATACCGCTTGCTTTTCCTAGTGAAACAGGGGACAATTAAGGAAAGGTACTAGTTATTATTGGAGGTGCGTACAGGTGGATCATCGCCAAATCGAACAGATAGAACGATCATTACGAAGAGTAGCAGAAATGGTAAAACAAAAGGGGCGAGAAATCCTAACGCAATTCCCCATAACCCCACCGCAGTTTGTAGCGTTGCAATGGTTAAATGAATATGGTGATATGACGATAGGTGAACTGTCTACTAAAATGTATTTAGCATGTAGTACAACGACAGATTTAGTAGATAGAATGGAAAAAAATGAGTTAGTGGAACGAGTGAAAGATAAAAATGACCGACGCGTAGTCCGGATTCATTTATTAGATAAAGGTCGTACGATCATTGAGGAAGTTATTAAGAAACGTCAAGATTATTTGGAAGGAATTCTAACGGACTTTTCACAGGACGAAGTAGACTTCCTTGAAAAGAGTTTACATGTTCTTCATGAGGAAATGAAAGCGACAAGAATGAACCCGTAACTTAGCATCGAGGAGAATGAGGGGAAGTTGTTGGATAGACCAATAGGAGTAATCGATTCGGGTTTAGGCGGTCTGACAGTTGCGAAAGAGATTATGAGGCAGCTTCCAAAAGAGGAAATTGTTTATATCGGCGACTCTGCGCGTTGTCCATATGGACCTAGATCAGAAGAGGAAGTAAGAAAGTTTACATGGGAAATGATTGACCAATTATTAGAAGAAAAGATGAAAATGTTGGTCATTGCTTGTAATACAGCCACAGCAGTTGTTCTCGAAGAAGTGAAAAGGGAACTCTCTATTCCTGTTGTTGGTGTTGTTCATCCAGGAGCTATTAGTGCACTTAAAGTAACGAAGAGGGATCATGTGGCTATCATAGGAACAACTGGGACGATTCGTAGTCAAGCTTATGCGAAAGCTTTAAAAGCTATTAACAGTGAAGTGAAAGTGGAGAGCCTTGCTTGCCCGCCATTCGTTCCATTAGTGGAAAGAGGGATTTTTGAAGGACCGGAAGCGGAGCGAATTGTAGATGAAGCACTAAAGCCGCTTGATCATTTACATTTTGATACGCTTATTTTAGGGTGCACTCACTATCCGCTGTTAAAGGGTGTGATTGGGAAGAGAGTAGGTAGAGATATTCAATTAATTTCGTCTGGTGACGAGACTGCCCGAGAAGTTAGTAGTCTTCTCTACCATAACAATCTTCTTTATACGAAAGACAGACAACCATCCCATCGTTTTTTTACAACAGGTGATCCTGAACGCTTTAAGAGTTTAGCTGACCAGTGGTTAGAAATGAATGTGGAATGTGTAAAAACAATTCTATTGTAACTCAAGTGGCTGGATAAAAGTCGGGAACAGAGGTGGCCTCGGCTTTTAACAATGTAGCGACTATTACTTTAGGGGGTTCTTAAAGGTCAAAAACAGACCTTTTGAGAAACCCCTTTTTGTGTTGCGTATAAATACCAAAGAAAAATTGGAACAAAAAAATAGATAAAGGTGGTCTATTATTTTTTAAGGCTCGTATACATGTAGTACAAACTATCTTAGGAGGGAAAACAATGCGCAAAGTTTTACGAAAAGGGGTTCCCATTCTTGCACTTACAATGTTAACAATGTCAGCTTGTTCGTTTGGTTCGAATGAAGCGGCCAATGAAATGGATACACCACCAACGAATTACGTAGAAGAAAATGAATCATTAGGATTAGAAGAAGATCCGGAAGAGGCTCCAGTTGAAGAGGGAGATGGAGAAGAAGGAACAGGAGATGAAGCGACAACAGATTCTGTCCAACGTGAATTATACTTAATAGATTCAAATGGACTTGTTGTTCCGCAAACTCTTGAGTTGCCAAAAACAGAAAGTGTCCTAAAACAATCACTTGAGTATTTAGTTGATGGAGGTCCTGTAACAGAATTGTTACCAAACGGGTTCCGTGCTGTTCTTCCAGCAGGGACGGAAATAAGTGTTAACCTTAAAGAAGATGGGATTGCTGTGGCTGACTTTTCGAATGAATTTAAAGATTATGACCCTAATCAAGAAAAACAAATTCTTGAAGCTATAACATGGACTTTAACACAATTTGAAAATGTGGATAGTGTTCAAATTAATATTAATGGGTATAAACAAGATACAATGCCGGTCGGTGGAACGCCGATAGGTGAAGGGGTTAGCCGTGCTAACGGGATTAACCTAGAAACGGGTTCTGTAACAGATGTGGTTAATAGTAAAGGGGTAACCCTTTACTTCTTAGCCCAAAATGGTGAGAACACGTACTATGTTCCAGTTACAAGACGAGTAGCTTCAGGGACGGAATCCTTGACAGCAGCTGTTGAAGAGCTTCTAAAAGGGCCTTCAAATGAATCACAGCTGTTAACAGATTTCCGTCAAGAGGTAGCTCTGTTAGATGAACCGACGTATGAAAATGGAACAGTTACGTTGAATTTTAATGAATCACTTCTTTCTCAGAACCAATCAACAGCTGTTTCTTCTGAAGTGTTAAACATGCTAGCACTTACTTTAACAGAACAAAAAGGAATCGAAAAAGTAGCTGTTCAAGTAAATGGTGAAGCAAATGTGTTAACAGAGTCAGGGGACGTTGCAGAGCCTGTTTCAAGGCCAAGCCTTGTGAATACAGGAAGTTACTAAGGCTTGATTGGACTCTCTTAATAATTTTCTTTATAATTATAAATAATTACTAAGGAGGGGCGTAATGCTTCCTCCTTTTTATCCTTACATAAAAAAGTTTACAATGAACATACAATGCCAATTAGGGGGTAACAAAATGAGAGTTGACGGACGTGCATCGGATCAGATAAGAGAGGTTTCTATTGAGACCAATTTTGTGAAACATCCAGAAGGTTCTGTCTTAATATCAATGGGAGACACGCGAGTCATTTGTACAGCAACGGTTGAGGACCGAGTTCCGCCTTTCTTAAGAGGGCAAGGAAAAGGGTGGATTGCGGCAGAATATGCTATGCTTCCACGTGCAACGGAAACAAGAAATATCCGAGAGTCTTCCAAAGGAAAAGTATCGGGAAGAACGATGGAAATACAACGATTGATAGGGCGTTCTTTACGTTCTGTAATAAATTTAGAGAAGATAGGTGAGAGGACGGTCTGGATTGATTGCGATGTTATCCAAGCTGATGGGGGAACGAGAACTGCTTCTATAACGGGTGCTTTTGTTGCATTAGCTTTAGCGATGGATAAAGTAATGTCTAAAGGGAAAATAAAAGATTGGCCAATTCAAGACTATTTAGCAGCAATATCAGTTGGAGTAGAGTCGAAGAAAGGAGAGCTTCTAGATTTATGTTACGTCGAAGATGCATCCGCAGAAGTAGATATGAATGTTGTTATGACAGGCAAACATGAATTTGTTGAGCTTCAAGGTACTGGTGAAGAAGCAACGTTCTCACGACCTCAATTAAATAAACTTCTTGACTTAGCAGAGATAGGAATCGATGCTCTTATCTTGAAACAAAAAGAGGCTCTAGGTGACATTGCTGCAAGAATGAAATCGTGAAGAAAGTTGGAATTGCAAATGAAAGAGATTGTTATTGCTACGCAGAACAAGGGGAAAATAGCTGAGTTTAAGCAATTATTTGAAGGCTTAGAGGTTCGTTCTTTATTAGACTATCCGACTATTCCCGACATAGTCGAAGACGGAATGACATTTGCTGAGAATGCAGCGAAGAAAGCAGAAACGTTAGCAACTTATTTAAATCGAATGGTTATTGCTGATGATTCAGGTTTGCAAGTCGATGCACTTGATGGACGACCTGGTGTATATTCAGCTCGGTATGCAGGACCTAGTAAAAATGATATTGATAATATGGAAAAAGTATTAAGGGAATTAAAGGATATACCTAGTGAAGATCGAACGGCTCGATTTATCTGTTTGATTGCTGTGGCTAGTCCAAATCAAGAAACGAAAATTTATGAAGGCACGTGTGAGGGGATTATATCGAATGAAGCACGTGGAACCAATGGATTTGGCTATGATCCCATTTTTTACGTTCCTGACCTTGAAAAGACGATGGCACAGTTGACTGCTGAAGAGAAAAATAAACGTAGTCATAGAGCGAATGCTTTAAAACAATTGCTAGCTCATAAAGAAGAATGGAGCTCGTGAGGAGGGGAACAATGAAAGCTTTCATTATTAGTGATAGTCATGGCTGGGAAAGTGAGCTTGAGAAAGTTGTTAATCGACATAGAGAAGAAGTTGATATTCTGATTCACTGTGGTGATTCTGAGCTTGAAGGTGGGCATTCTGCACTTAAGGGAGTTAAAGTAGTGAAGGGCAACTGTGATTTTGGTTCAAGTTTTCCCGATGATCTCAAGGAAACGGTTCAAGGTGTGACAATATATGTTACTCATGGTCATCTTTACAATGTGAAAATGACTCATGTTCCTTTAAGTTATCGAGCGGAAGAAAAAGGTGCTCAAATTGCTTGCTACGGTCATTCACATGTAGCGGGTGCTTTTATGGAAAACGGAGTAATCTACATAAATCCAGGCAGCATTCGACTTCCAAGAAATAGAGAAGAGAAAACGTATTGCATATGTGAGTATAATAAGAGTAATGCTACTGTAACGTATTTTGATTATAACGGAAATGTTGTTGAAGACATGGTTTATCATTTTGAGTTAAACTAAAAGAGGATTTATCTCTCTCTACGAAATAGCGATTTTGTAGAGAGAGAATAATTTTTAAAATTTATTCTGAGGAATTGTTGACATTCTTTTTAGATTGCGTTATATTAATATATGTCGCCGCAAGGTAATAACGACAACGAACAATAAAATATGCGGATGATTACAAAATGAATTTCATATTGATACACTGTGCGGGTGTAGTTTAGTGGTAAAACCTCAGCCTTCCAAGCTGATGTCGTGAGTTCGATTCTCATCACCCGCTTTTTGTCCCAGTAGCTCAGCAGGATAGAGCAACGGCCTTCTAAGCCGTCGGTCGGGAGTTCGAATCTCTCCTGGGACGCCATTTATATTACATAATAAAGTTCAACGTCTCCACCTATGATGAGGTGGAGACGTTTTTTGTTTGTGTTGGGGCTTGCTGGAGTACCTGATTTACATAAAGTTGTTCATTTTCTAATAATTGATCGGTATCATAAAAAAGAACACGCCATCCACGTTTTTTTAACTGACGAACAATCTTTTTTTCGTTTAATCCTGGTCGTAATTCAATTAATGCAAGCTTGTATGGAACAAGTGCCAAGTTTGCACAGATGTTCTCGATCCAATAATGTGGAGTAGGATAATACATTTTAGCTCTCAATTGATGATAGAGCAATTTTTCTCCCTCAGTATTACAAATCTTTCCTAATTCTTCTACTAACACGAGAGAGGCACGTTTTCGTTTTTGAAAACGGATGTACGGAAATTTCTTTGTTACACGAATGTAATTTTTGTATTTTTTTAACATATTTTATCACCCAAGTATAGGATGTCCGTAAGTATTTGGAATATGCCTTGAATAGGTATGAATGGAAATATAATTTTTGAAATCTAGTAATAACAAAGGTGTAAGCGCATTCAATAAAAACGACTAATCAAAATAGTCAAATTATTTTAAAAAAATGGTTGACCATAGTGAGGAATGAGCGTATGATAAATCTCAAACAACACTATATAAAAAAACAAATGTCCGCTCTAGAGAGATAAATGTTATGTTTGTGGGCGAACTTTATGCAAATGTACATGATACACGAGGAGAGTATACGTCATGAGTGAGCAATGGATTTATTTAAACGGAGACTTCGTCGAAAAACACGAAGCGAAAATTTCAGTATATGATCACGGATTTTTATATGGCGATGGCGTCTTTGAGGGCATTCGTGTATATGAAGGTAATGTTTTTAGGCTGCAGGAACATCTTGACAGACTATATAATTCAGCAAAATCGATTATGCTTTCCATTCCACATTCAAAAGAGGAAATGAAACAACTAGTCGTTCAGACATTACAAAAGAATCAACTAAGTAATGCGTACATTCGACTTGTCATTTCAAGAGGAGTTGGGAATTTGGGGTTAGATCCATCATCATGTGCACGGCCTCAAGTAATTATAATCGCAGAAGAGTTAGCTCTTTTTCCAAAGGAATTATATGAATCTGGCTTAGAAATTGTTACTGTAGCAACCCGGAGAAATCGTCCAGATGTTTTAAGTCCTAAAGTGAAATCACTGAACTATTTGAATAATATTCTCGTTAAAATTGAAGCGAGTTTGGCTGGGGTAAGCGAAGCGTTAATGTTGAACGACCAAGGCTATGTTGCTGAAGGTTCCGCAGATAATGTTTTCATTGTTAAAGGAACAGAACTTTTAACACCTCCAGGTTATGTAGGAGCTCTTGAAGGGATAACGAGAAATGCCATTATAGAGTTTGCGAAGGATCTTGGTTATACAGTAAAAGAGGAACCTTTTACTAGACACGACGTGTATGTTGCTGATGAAGTATTTTTAACTGGAACAGCAGCAGAAGTGATCGCTGTTGTTAAGGTAGATGGTCGCGTCATTGGTGAAGGCAAGCCTGGAAAAGAAACGAAGAGATTATTGGAAGCATTTAGAGAAAGAGTTGTAATAGAAGGAGAAAAGGTTTATTCAGAAACCTTGAGATAAAGTTGAGCTAGAGTTGAGAGAAAGAGACATCGATTGAAATAGGGAGCGGGTAGTAATGAGAAGTAATATGATTAAAAAGGGGATTGATCGTGCGCCTCATCGAAGTTTACTTCGAGCAGCTGGTGTAAAAGAAGATGAAATGGATAAACCATTCATTGGTGTATGTAATTCATACATTGATATCATTCCAGGACATATGCACTTAAACAAATTTGCAGAAGTGGCAAAGCAAGCGATTCGTGAAGCAGGAGGCATTCCATTTGAATTTAATACAATTGGTGTAGATGATGGAATTGCTATGGGGCACATTGGCATGAGATATTCGCTCCCAAGTCGTGAAATTATATGTGATGCAGCAGAAACAGTTATTAATGCTCACTGGTTTGATGGAGTATTTTATATTCCGAACTGTGATAAAATCACGCCGGGGATGTTAATGGCATCAGTAAGAACAAATGTCCCATCTGTTTTCGTATCAGGTGGACCAATGGAAGCTGGTAAAACAAAAGATGGGCAGAACTTATCGTTAGTATCTGTTTTCGAAGGCGTAGGTGCATTTGCGTCAGGTAATATGACAAGAGAAGAGTTACTAGAAATAGAACAAACAGCATGTCCAACATGTGGATCTTGCTCAGGAATGTTTACAGCTAATTCAATGAACTCATTAATGGAAATGCTCGGAGTAGCTTTACCAGGAAATGGGACAATTGTTGCTACATCGAATGATCGTCACCAATTGATCAAGGATGCTGCAAAACATTTAATGAATTTAATTGAAAAAGATATTAGACCTAGAGATATCATTACTGAAGAAACGATTGATGATGCATTTGCTCTTGATATGGCAATGGGTGGGTCAACGAATACTGTTCTTCATACATTAGCAATCGCTAACGAAGCAGAAATCGATTATGACCTTAATCGAATTAACAAGGTAGCTGAACGAGTCCCTTATTTATCAAAAATCAGTCCAGCTTCGGATTACTCGATGGATGATGTACATCATGCCGGTGGAGTTAGTGCAATTATTAAAGAACTTTGTAACATTGAGGGAGCAATACACCCAGATCGAATTACGATTACTGGAAAAAGCTTGTATGAAAATGTAAAAGATGCAGAAATTACTAACGATGATGTCATTCGTCGTAAAGATAATCCTTACAGCCCTGTTGGTGGACTTTCTGTATTATATGGCAATATAGCACCAGATGGAGCCGTAATTAAAGTAGGGGCAGTTGATCCTTCTATCAAAGTATTTGATGGAGAGGCAATTGTATTTAACTCTCAAGAAGAAGCTCAAAAAGGAATCGATGAAGGGCTTGTTCGTGAAGGCCATGTCGTAGTCATTCGATATGAAGGACCAAAAGGCGGACCTGGAATGCCTGAGATGTTAGCACCAACGTCAGCTATCGCTGGAAGAGGTCTCGGAACAAAAGTTGCGTTAATCACGGATGGACGTTTCTCAGGAGCATCAAGAGGTATTTCCATCGGGCATATTTCTCCAGAAGCAGCAGATGGCGGTCCAATCGCATTCGTTGAAAATGGTGATCGCATTCGAATTGATCTTCCTAATAGAACAATTGAATGGTTAGTATCCGATGAAGAACATGCTAAGCGTAAAGAAGGTTGGGTTGAACCTGAACCAAAAGTGAAAAAGGGTTACCTTGCAAGATATGCAAAATTGGTTACTTCAGCCAATACCGGCGGAGTTATGAAAATATAATAGGTGAAAACGAAGAAGAGGAAAAGTACTCAATGATGCAACTTCAACAGAGAGCCGTGGTGCTGAGATGCGGTGTTGTTGCCTTTGACGAAGCTCGCCTCAGAGTATCAATCTGAACGATTTTTTCTATTAAGATTGATCGGGTGTACACAGCACTCGTTATCAAAACAACAAGATTAAATAGAGCATGATTCTATTTAATGAATAAGGGTGGTACCGTGGAAAGAAAAATCTTTTCGCCCCTTCTAGCTATTGGATTAGTAGCTTATATGGGGTGGGAAGATTTTTTTATTTTAAATTTTTTAGTTGTTCACTTTGTATTGTTAAGATATTGGGGTCGTTTACGAGAGAATCTTTGTAAGGAGGCATGAAAAATGAGTACGAACGTGAAAAAGAAAGAACAACAAACAAGTGAAGAACCTAAACAACTTTCTGGTTCAAGTATGCTAATTGAAGCTTTGGCAAAAGAGGGCGTTGATGTTATTTTTGGCTATCCTGGAGGAGCTATTTTACCAACATATGATGAAATCTATAAAACGGGTATCCATCATGTTCTAGCAAGGCATGAACAAGGAGCAATTCATGCTGCTGAAGGATATGCGAGGGTATCTGGTAAACCGGGTGTCTGTATTGTTACATCTGGACCAGGAGCGACAAACGTTGTCACAGGAATTGCAGATGCAATGATTGACTCTTTGCCGCTTGTCGTTATTACTGGTCAAGTAGCAACAACGGTAATTGGAACAGATGCGTTTCAAGAAGCTGACATGATTGGGATCACGATGCCAATTACAAAGCATAATTACCAAGTTCGGTCTGTTGAAGAATTTCCAAGAATCATTAAAGAGGCTTTCCATATTGCAACAACAGGACGTCCTGGTCCAGTGTTAATAGATTTGCCAAAAGATGTTTCTCTTGCTACTGGAATGTTTGATTATAGCAAAGAAGTGAATATTCCTGGTTATCAGCCAACTGTTGTACCAAATCGACTGCAAATTCGAAAAGTAGTTGAAGCAGTAACCGAAGCGAAGAAGCCTGTTATCTTGGCTGGAGCTGGGGTTTTACATGGGAAAGCGTCTAGCGAATTGTTTGAATATGTTGAAAAAATGCAAATTCCTGTTGTAAATACATTGCTTGGACTAGGTAGTTTTCCTGGGGATCATGAATTATGCCTCGGAATGGCAGGAATGCACGGAACCTATACTGCAAATATGGCCATATATGAGTCCGACTTACTGATTAGCATTGGTGCAAGATTTGATGATCGATTAACAGGGAATCTGGCACACTTTGCACCAAATGCTCGTGTCGTTCACATTGATATTGATCCAGCAGAAATTGGCAAAAACATCAAAACTGAAATTCCAGTTGTTGGAGATGCTAAGGAAGCTATAAGAATGTTATTGGAAGAACAGGGGACGCCTGGAGATACGAAGGAGTGGCTTGATACCCAAAAAGAAAGAAAATCCGAGTACCCGCTTTGGTATAAAGAAGATGGAGAAGTCATTAAACCGCAAAATCTAATTGAATTGATTCATGAAGTGACAAATGGTGAAGCTATTGTAACGACAGATGTTGGTCAACATCAAATGTGGTCAGCACAATTCTATCGTTTCAATAAGCCAAACCGCTGGGTAACATCAGGTGGTCTTGGAACAATGGGATTTGGTTTTCCAGCAGCGATTGGAGCGCAATTTGCAGAACCTGAAACACCTGTAATTGCTGTGATTGGAGATGCAGGTTTCCAAATGACAGCACAGGAAATGTCCATTTTACAAGAGTTAAATATGCCAGTGAAGATTGTCATTGTAAACAATGCATCTCTAGGAATGGTGAGACAATGGCAGCAGCTATTCCATGGAGAGCGTTATTCTAACTCACTGTTCCCGATTCAACCGAATTTTGTCAAGCTTGCAGAGGCATATGACATTAAAGGAATGAAAATCGAACAGCTATCTGATTTGAAAGGTGCTTTAGAGGAAATGATTGCTCATCCTGGGCCGGTGTTACTGGATGTACGTGTAGCCAAAGAGGAAAATGTGTATCCGATGATCGCACCAGGGAAAGGACAACATCAAATGGAGGGGGTTAAGCCACAATGAAACGTACGATCACAGCCCTTGTAAATAACACTTCAGGTGTGCTAAACAGAATCACTGGTCTGTTCGCTCGTAGGCATTACAACATCGAAAGCATTACTGTTGGTGTAACAGAAAACCCATCCATCTCAAGAATGACATTTGTTGTTGCTGCCGATAGCATGGAAAATGTAGAACAAGTCATTAAGCAACTGAATAAGCAAGTCGATGTTCTAAAAGTGAAAGATATAACCGATGAGTCCATTGTGGCTCGCGAGTTAGCATTGGTTAAAATTGTAGCTACACCGCAACAACGTGGAGAAGTAGCTGCACTTGTTAATCCATTTAGAGCAACCATTATAGATGTTGGTCGAGAATCAATGACGATTCAAATTACAGGTGATCATTCTAAGGTAGAAGCTTTTATTGATTTGCTTCGTCCTTATGGCATAAAGGAAATTGCTCGTACAGGAATTACAGCATTTAATCGAAGTACGAAAAAGCCTACACATGATCCATATCGATTAACACTTATTAATTAAACTAGTGAATTCATAAATTCAACATAAAAAAACTAATTAAAACAAGAGGAGAGATTTATTATGGCAAAGGTATATTACAATGGAGACGTTAACGAAGCAGTATTAAGTGGGAAAAAGGTAGCAATCGTAGGATATGGTTCTCAAGGTCATGCACATGCACAAAATGCTCGTGAAAATGGAGTAGATGTAATCATTGGTCTTCGCCCAGGAAAGTCATGGGATCAAGCAGTAAGTGATGGTTTTGAAGTATTCCCTGTTAGAGAAGCAGCAGCTCAAGCTGACGTTATCATGATCTTGCTTCCTGATGAGCATCAACCAACAGTTTACAAAAACGAAATTGAGCCAGAATTACATGCAGGAAAAGCATTAGCATTCGCTCATGGATTTAACGTTCATTTCAACCAAATTGTTCCACCAGCAGATGTTGATGTATTTTTAGCAGCACCAAAAGGACCAGGTCATCTTGTGCGCCGTACATTCGTTGATGGAGCAGGAGTACCAGGATTAATTGCTGTTTTCCAAGATGCAACAGGTCAAGCAAAAGATATTGCACTAGCTTACGCAAAGCAAATCGGATCAGCGCGTGCCGGTGTTCTTGAAACAACATTCCAAGAAGAAACTGAAACGGATCTATTCGGTGAGCAAGCAGTACTTTGCGGTGGAACAGCAGCGCTTGTTAAAGCTGGTTTTGAGACATTAGTAGAAGCAGGCTACCAACCTGAAGTTGCATACTTTGAGTGCTTACATGAATTAAAATTAATCGTTGACCTTATGTATGAAGGTGGACTTGAAGGAATGCGTTACTCTATCTCTGATACAGCACAATGGGGAGATTATGTAGCTGGTCCTCAAGTTGTAACTGATGAAACGAAGAAAGCAATGAAGAGCATTCTAACAGATATCCAAACTGGTAAATTTGCAAAAGGATGGATTCTTGAAAACCAAGCAAATCGTCCTGAATTTACGGCGATCACAAGAGCAGAAAGCCAACACCCAATTGAAGTGGTTGGTCGCGAGCTTCGTGAAATGATGCCATTCGTAAAATCTAAAGGAGTGGTTGGTAGTGCGAAAAATTAATGTCTTCGATACCACGCTAAGGGACGGAGAACAATCAGCAGGAGTTAACTTAAACTTTCAAGAGAAACTTGAGATTGCAAAGCAACTTGAACGTTTGGGAGTAGATATCATTGAGGCTGGGTTTCCAGCCTCCTCTCAAGGAGATTTTGCTTCCGTAAGAGCTATTGCTCAAACGATTAAGGGCAGTTCAATTACAGGGCTCTCCCGTTCGCTCGAGCGTGACATTGAGACAACTTGGGAAGCACTTAAAGATAGTGCAGAACCAAGAATCCATGTGTTTATAGCAACATCACCGATTCACATGGAATATAAACTGAAAATGACGCCTGATCAAGTCATTGAAAATGCAGTAGCAGCTGTTAAAAAAGCGAAGAAGACGTTTCCTCAAGTTCAGTGGTCTGCTGAAGATGCAAGCCGAACTGAGCTGCCGTTTCTTGCTAAAATTATTCGTGAAGTGATTGATGCAGGAGCAACAGTTATTAATCTACCTGACACTGTCGGTTACACGACTCCTTATGAGATTGGTCAAATGTTCCGTTATGTCACAGAGAATGTACCTAACATCGATCGTGCGATTCTTTCTACACATAACCATGATGACCTTGGAATGGCGGTTGCGAACTCACTAGCAGCGATTCAAAACGGTGCTGGCCAAGTCGAATGTACGGTTAATGGAATTGGAGAAAGGGCTGGAAATGCAGCACTTGAAGAAATTGCAGTTGCTTTAAACATTCGTCAAGATCACTATAAAGCTGATACAGGGCTTGTTTTAAAAGAAATTAAACGCACGAGCTCCCTAGTAAGTAAGTTAACAGGGATGGTTGTACCAAACAACAAAGCTGTTGTAGGTGCCAATGCATTTGCTCATGAATCTGGTATTCACCAAGACGGTGTGTTGAAAAATAAAGAAACTTATGAAATTATTACTCCTGAGCTTGTAGGAGTTTCTTCAAATCGAATGGTACTTGGTAAGCATTCAGGTCGCCATGCATTTAAAGAAAAACTGTTGGAGCTTGGCTTTAATGGTACAGATGAGCAGCTTCAGAAGACATTTGCTGCTTTTAAAGATCTAGCAGATAAGAAGAAAGATATTACTGAAGAAGATCTATTTGCTCTTATGACTGAAGCAACAGTTGGGGCTGCGGTCGCTCATTATGAATTAGAAACGTTACAAGTAAACTACGGAACAACAAATATTCCGACAGCTACGATTACGATGAAGTTGCCGACGGGTGAAACGGTTCAAGAAGCGGCAACGGGTTCTGGTAGTGTTGAAGCAATTTACAATACACTAGAGCGTGTTATTGATGAAGAGGTCTTGCTTATGGACTACCGAATTCAATCAACAACTGCTGGACGTGACTCGTTAGCAGAAGTGTATGTAACGGTGAAATATGATGGAATGGAGTCATCTGGCAGAGGTACGGCACACGATGTTCTCGAAGCGTCAGCTAAAGCGTATATTAACGCAGTTAACCGAACAATTAATCGAAAACAATTTAATGAACAACAACGTACTAATCCATTAAACGTATAGGGGAGGAAAAGAAATGAAAAAGAACATTGCGATTCTCCCTGGTGATGGGATCGGTCCAGAAGTTTGTGAAGCTGCAACAAAAGTACTTTCAGAAATCGGAAAAATGTATCAACATGAATTTGAGTTTACGTTTGCTGATCTTGGAGGGGCAGCGATAGATAAGACAGGTACACCTCTCCCAGCTGAGACTTTATCGGTTTGTAAAAAAAGTGATGCAGTGTTGCTTGGGGCAGTAGGTGGTCCTAAATGGGATACTCTTCCTGGGGACCAGCGTCCTGAGAAAGGTTTACTAGGGCTTAGAAAAGAGCTGGATCTTTTTGCTAACCTTCGTCCTGTCACTATTTATGATGCATTAGCAGAGGCTTCCCCACTTAAAGATGATGTCATTCAAGGTGTCGATCTTGTTATAGTGAGAGAGCTAACAGGAGGCCTGTACTTTGGCGAACCTCGTGAACGCCGTGGTGAAGGTGAAGAGCAACTTGCGGTTGATACTCTCGTTTATTCACGAAAAGAGATCGAGCGCATTGTAAGAAAAGGGTTTGAATTTGCTGAAATTCGTGGCGGATCTCTAACGTCAGTTGATAAAGCAAATGTACTTGAATCAAGTCGTTTATGGCGTGAAGTCGTTGACGAAGTAGCAAAGGAATATCCTGATGTTAAGTATAGTCATATGCTTGTGGACAATGCAGCTATGCAATTAGTACGTAATCCAAGACAATTTGATGTTATTGTGACAGAAAATATGTTTGGTGATATTTTAAGTGACGAGGCGTCAATGATTACTGGATCATTAGGGATGTTGCCGTCTGCTAGTTTAAGTCAAGACGGTCCAGGTCTATTTGAGCCAATTCACGGCTCGGCTCCAGATATTGCAGGAAAAGGGATTGCTAATCCATTAGCAACACTTTCCTCTGTCGTAATGATGCTAACGTACGCATTTGAGATGAAGGATGAGGCCAATGCATTGGCTGAAGCTATAAATGACGTACTAGAAGCAGGACACCGGACAGCTGACTTAACAAATGATGCAAGCAATGCTTTATCAACAGAAGAAATGACGAATCAAGTAATTGATGCTTTAGCTAAGAAAGCAGTCATCTCATAAAATTGAAACCAAAGGGATGACGTAATGGGAACGTAAGCCTAGGTCTCAGTCTACTAGAATAGTAGACTGCAGTGATAGGTGTTTCCTATGTCATCCTATTAGTCTACTAAATTATTAACAACGAGGAGGAGCGAATATGGCGCCTAAAACGATCATTGAGAAAATTTGGGAATCACATGAAGTAATTCAAGAAGAAGGAAAGCCGAGTCTCCTCTATATCGATTTGCACATGGTTCATGAAGTGACGTCACCTCAAGCATTTGAAGGGTTAAGATTGGCTAATCGTAAAGTCAGACGACCTGATTTAACGTTTGCGACGATGGATCATAATGTCCCAACGGTTAACCGCTATGACATAACGGATCAAATTGCAAGAACTCAAATGGAAACACTTGAAACAAACTGCAAAGAATTCGACATTGATCTAGCGGACTTAGATCATCCTGAAAATGGAATTGTTCATGTCATTGGACCTGAACTTGGTTTAACACAGCCAGGTAAAACGATCGTTTGTGGAGATAGTCATACTTCAACACATGGTGCATTCGGAGCACTTGCTTTTGGGATTGGAACGAGTGAGGTAGAGCATGTTCTTGCTACACAAACATTATGGCAGTCTCGTCCAAAGACGCTAGAGGTTCGTGTAACTGGCAAGTTATCTTCAGAACTCTCAGCAAAAGATGTGATTTTAGCAATTATTGCTAAATTTGGAGTTGACATCGGTACAGGATCTGTAATTGAATTTACTGGTGATGCAATACGTGGTATGACGATGGAAGAACGAATGACAATTTGTAACATGTCGATTGAAGCTGGAGCGAAAGCAGGTTTAATTAGTCCAGATCAAGTGACTTTTGACTATTTACAAGGCCGTGAGTACATTCCATCTGGATCTGCTTTTAATGAGTTAGTAGAACAATGGAAGCAGTTAGCGACGGATGAAGGCGCTACGTATGATCAAGTTGTAACGATTGATGCTTCTGAAATTGAACCGATGGTAACATGGGGAACAAATCCTGCACAAGGTGTAGGAGTATCAAAGCTAGTCCCTTCACCTTCGGATGGAAAGACAGAAACGGATCAACGTGCCATTCAACAAGCATTAAACTATATGGAACTATCACCTGGTACGCCAATTTCAGAAATTGAAATCCAACATGTATTTATTGGCTCCTGTACGAATTCACGCTTAAGCGATCTTAGAGCAGCTGCAAGTGTTATTAAAGGGAAAAAAGTTGCTGAACATGTAAGAGCCCTTGTTGTTCCTGGATCGCAAAAGGTTAAGCAGCGAGCTGAAGAGGAAGGGTTAGATCAAATCTTTACAGAGGCTGGCTTTGAATGGCGTAGCTCTGGATGTAGCATGTGCTTAAGCATGAACCCTGATGTTGTTCCAGAAGGAGAGCGTTGTGCGTCAACATCTAACCGGAACTTTGAAGGACGTCAAGGAAAAGGGGCACGTACGCATTTAGTTAGTCCTGAAATGGCAGCAGCAGCAGCAATAGCCGGACATTTCGTTGATGTTCGTCAGTGGAAAAAACAACAAGTAGCGCAGTAAGGGAGGGACAACAATGGAACCGATTGTAAATCATAAAGGCATCGTTGCAACAATGGACAGAGTAAACGTAGATACAGATCAAATCATACCAAAACAATTTCTAAAGCGTGTGGAAAGAACAGGTTTTGGTCAATTTTTATTTTATGATTGGCGCTTTTTAGCTGATGGCAGCCCAGATCCTAAATTTGAATTAAACCAAGAGCACAACCAAGGTGCAAGCATTTTAGTTGCCGCACATAATTTCGGATGTGGCTCCTCACGTGAGCATGCACCGTGGGCTCTTCATGATTATGGATTTAAGGTGATCATTGCCCCTAGCTTTGCTGATATCTTCTATAATAACTGTGTGAAGAACGGCATGTTACCAATAAGACTAGACGAGAAAAAGGTTCAGCAGCTTTTACAAAAAGGAGCAAATGAATCTATGGAGCTAAGCATTAGTTTAGAAGAACAAACGATTAGTGGAGAAGGATTTGAAGCTTCTTTTGAAATTGATCCTTATTGGAAAGAAATGCTTCTGAATGGTTGGGATGAGATCGGATTAACTCTTAAGTATGAGAAGCAAATAGAAGCATTTGAACAAAAAGCGTAAGTAAAAGGGTGATTCTAACGCCATTGGCGAGATAGAATTGCCCTTTTTGCATGTAAGAAAAAAGCGTGTGCGGCTTTTCTTAATGCGATTCATTGTAATGGAGGGGGGGAACTGATAAACTTAGGTAATAGCGTGAACGACAATTCAACAATTACCATGATTCATTTTTAAACTCACGTAAACTCATGATATAGAGTGAGGCGGTTCTCTAGTGGATAAACGAATACATAAAAAAGATAAGAAAGTAATATTATACCCTGGCCTCGTAAAGCGCTTAATTGAAAAAGGAATGGACGCTTTAAAGGATAAAGATGGGCAATCTGCATATGACTTTTTTTTATCAGCAGAGGAGCATGAGCCCGAAAATCCACAAGTACTATTTGGAAAAATGTTAAGTTTAGTTGAGCTAGGACGGCTAGAAGAGGCTGTAGAACATACAAATAGTCTACTTAAAGAAGGCATCGGAGATTATTACGAAAATTTACAAGTACATATCTCTTTGCTGGTTCAGTTAGGAAAATATCAAGAAGTAGTCGACATTTTAGATGCTGTTCTATCTGAAAATCAATTTCCGCCTCAATTTGCCGAGTCATTTTATCAATTGCTCCATTTTAGTAGACAGATGGTAGGAGACCAAGAATGGTTGAATCAAGTAGAAATAAAGGATGAATCGCTTCCGCTAGAGTTAGTAGAAATGCTTCATTCTGATTCATTGGAACTTCAGTCTAAAGCGCTTCAACATTTAAGAGAGATCGATAATAAAGATGCAACAAGGGCAATTGTTGAATACTTAAAAGGTGAAGATCGTGATTATGTCTTGCAAAGCATTGCACTGAAGACATTAGAGGAAAAAGAATGTGAAGAAATCATACATATAAAGAAACAAGGTAGAGAAAAACATATTGTTCCAAGAGATATGAACAATGACGTTCAACAGGCTTTTTACGAAAAAATACTTAGATATCTTAGTGATGAGCTCGAACATAACGACCCACTTTTATATGAGATTACAAAGCAACTTAGCTGGACTTACCTTTGGTCAATCTATCCTTTCTTACCAGAGCCAGAAGATGTTAAGTTCTGGGGGGATGTCTTCCATTATTGCGCTTGTGAACGAATCGGTATAGAAGAAAATCTCGAAGATTTAATAGAGCGCTATCAATTTAAAAATAAGTTATTTATGGAGAAAGTAAAAGAAGTAAAAGAACTAGAATCGTCTGTCTATCAAATTGATACAAGTTATCTTATTAATAAGAACGACGAAACGTAGACTGGGCTTGGATCAACTATTTGAAATGAACTGACGTTATGTTATACTAGAGTGGTTGTCAAAGATAATAGAAGAAATCTATCGTTTGAAAAAAACGAGATGTGTATAAGTTGGAGGGAAAGTAAATGACTACAAAATGGGAAAAGTTAGAAGGAAATGAAGGCGTCCTTACAGTTGATGTAGCAGCTGAAAAAGTGGATGCAGCACTTGATCAAGCATTTAAAAAGGTTGTAAAAAAGGTTAATGTACCAGGATTCCGTAAAGGTAAGGTACCTCGTTCATTATTTGAAAAGCAATATGGTGTAGAATCACTTTACCAAGATGCTCTTGATATTTTACTTCCAGAAGCATATGCTGGTGCAGTTGCAGAAGCTGGAATCGAGCCAGTTGATCGTCCTGAAATCGACATTGAAACGATGGAAAAAGGAGCTACTCTTGTATTTACAGCTAAAGTAACTGTGAAACCAGAGGTTGAGCTTGGTGAATACAAAGGTCTTGAAGTAGAAGAGCAAGACACAACAGTAACAGACGAAGATGTAGATGCTGAACTTAAGCAGCTTCAAGAGCGTCAAGCTGAGCTTGTTGTCGTTGAAGATGGAGCAATTGAAAATGGTGATACAGCTGTATTTGATTTCGAAGGCTTCGTTGATGGTGAGGCATTTGAAGGTGGACAAGCTGATAACTACTCTTTAGAAATAGGTTCTGGTCAATTTATCCCAGGTTTTGAAGAACAACTAGTTGGTTTAAAAGCTGGAGAAGAAAAAGACGTAGAAGTAACATTCCCTGAAGAGTACCATGCAGAAAACCTAGCTGGTAAACCAGCAACATTCAAAGTGAAAATCCATGACATCAAGCGTAAGGAATTACCAGCACTTGATGATGAGTTTGCAAAAGATGCAAACGAAGAAGTAGAAACGTTAGAAGAGCTTAAGACTCAACTAAAAGACAAGCTACAAAAGGATAAAGATCATCAAGCAGAACATGCAGTTCGCGATACATTAGTGCAAAAAGCTGCTGACAATGCAACAATTGATATTCCTGAAGCAATGGTTACTACTGAAGTAGATCGTATGCTTCAAGAGTTTGAGCAACGTCTTCAAGCTCAAGGTATGAATCTTGAAATGTACTTCCAATTCTCTGGACAAGATGAGAATGCAATGCGTGAGCAGTTCAAGACAGATGCCGAGAAGCGTGTTCGTGTAAATCTTACACTTGAAGCAATTGCAGCTGCAGAAAATCTTGAAGCTACTGATGAAGATGTAGATAAAGAAATTGAAAAAATGGCAGAAATGTACCAACGTTCTGCTGAAGAGATTAAAAATATTTTTGCAGCACAAGGTGGTCTTGAAGGAATCAAAGGCGATCTAAAAATCCAAAAAGCTGTTGAATTTCTTGTCGAAAACAGTAAAAAAGCGTAAGAATTTGATTATGAATGTAGATTAATTTTAAAAAACAAGGTGCGATTTTTCGTACCTTGTTTTTTCCTTGCTTTGGCTGTATGTATGGAGTTTGCAGGAATTGAACAAGCTTAGTATAAGGATGGGCACGCACAAAAATTGTACTGTAATGAAATTTGTACAAGAAAAAGGATTTTTCTTACTTAATCTTGAATGTATAATCAATCCATACATAAAATGAAGTAATCATACTTGATTGCTCGTCTTCTATGTCTAGTCAAAAGTACATAGAAATTCCGTTAATTCAAAGGACATGGAGGTGTGAAGCGAGAACCTATTGGTCAAATTCATTACGAGTCGATGTTGGTGCATTCTACAGGCCATAAGGGTTATCTTTAGTGGTTCTTATCGTTTATGTGATACAATGACGATACGATTAAATAGTCTTCAGTTACTATCTGTTCGTAGTTATTGTATTGTCGTGTCCATTCATAAAAAAAGCCAGTATTAAGGCAGAGTTACTTGAGGATGGTACAATATTTTCTAAGGGGTGATGATTGAATGTTTAAGTTTAATGAAGAAAAAGGACAACTTAAGTGTTCTTTTTGTGGAAAAACACAAGACCAAGTTCGAAAGTTAGTTGCCGGACCAGGCGTGTATATATGTGATGAATGTATTGAACTTTGTACGGAAATCGTTGAAGAAGAACTAGGAACAGAAGAAGAAGTTGAATTTCAAGAGATCCCGAAACCAAATGAAATTAGGCAAATTTTAAATGATTACGTCATTGGACAGGATCGTGCTAAGAAATCACTGTCGGTTGCAGTATATAACCACTATAAGCGTGTTAATTCACTTTCTCGTTCTGATGATGTTGAATTATCAAAAAGTAATATTTGTATGATTGGGCCAACAGGTAGCGGGAAAACATTACTTGCACAAACATTGGCTCGAATTTTAAATGTCCCGTTTGCAATTGCAGATGCAACATCATTAACAGAAGCTGGTTATGTAGGGGAAGACGTTGAGAATATTCTTCTTAAATTAATTCAAGCTGCTGATTATGATGTAGAAAAAGCTGAAAAAGGAATCATCTATATTGATGAGATTGATAAAGTTGCACGTAAATCCGAAAATCCATCGATTACACGCGATGTTTCTGGTGAAGGGGTTCAACAAGCGCTTCTGAAAATTCTTGAGGGAACAAGTGCAAGTGTTCCTCCACAAGGTGGACGTAAGCATCCGCACCAAGAATTTATTCAAATTGATACGACAAATGTTCTATTTATTTGTGGTGGCGCGTTTGATGGAATCGAGCAAATTATTAAGCGTCGTCTTGGTAAAAAAGTAATTGGTTTTGGTTCCGATGTGAAACAAGAAGATCTTAAGCCTGGAGAATACTTAGGAAAAGTGTTGCCAGAAGATTTGCTGCGTTTTGGTTTAATACCGGAATTCATCGGGCGTCTGCCAGTAATCTCAAGCTTAGAGCCACTGGATGTAGATGCATTAGTAGAGATTTTAACACAACCGAAAAATGCATTGGTAAAACAATACAAAAAGCTATTGGAGTTAGACGATGTGGAGCTTGAGTTTACAGAACAAGCCCTACGTGAAATTGCCAATAAAGCTATTGAGCGTAAAACGGGTGCTCGTGGATTACGATCAATTATTGAAACACTTATGCTTGATGTTATGTTTGATCTACCGTCACGTGAAGATATCGTAAAATGTATCATTCATGAGAAATGTGTTACAGAAAACGACTTACCAACGTTGCTCACTGCTGATGGCGAGGAAATTACGTTGCCAAAAACAGAACCAAAAGAGAGTGCTTAAATTTAAAGCGGATCCGATTTTGCGGATCCGCTTTTTGTGCGGAGAAAGTATGTTGTACAAAATTGGATAAAAAAACAAAAAAGTAATTAAGATTAAAAAATAACAGTTACATCAAAAAAGCAGAATTTGAGTAGGGAACAGTTGATTTTCCCATTTTCAGTGGCTTTATTTTGAATAGGTCTTGTTGAATTTCTCCAATCATTCTCAAAACTTTCTTTGATTAGTGTTGTTTTTCCCGGTCATACTAAGGGAAACAAAACGACTACTTCTGGGAGGTTTCATCATGAACTGGACAGGAATTGCTTTGGTGATCCAATTATTTTTTGGGGTTATCATAGGTGTCTACTTTTGGAATTTATTAAAAAGTCAACGTAATCAAAAGGTCTCTATAGACCGTGAATCACGCAAGGAGATGGAAGAGCTACGAAAAATGCGTTCTATCTCACTTAGTGAGCCTTTATCTGAGAAAGTTCGTCCGATTTCATTTGAAGATATAGTTGGGCAAGAAGAAGGCATTCGTTCATTGCGCGCCGCATTGTGTGGACCGAATCCTCAACATGTCATTATTTACGGACCACCAGGTGTCGGAAAGACTGCTGCAGCAAGACTTGTATTAGAAGAAGCCAAAAAAAATGCCGGCTCTCCATTTAAACAGGATGCTGTATTTGTTGAGCTTGATGGGACGACTGCTCGCTTTGATGAAAGAGGGATTGCAGATCCACTTATCGGATCTGTCCATGATCCAATTTATCAGGGGGCAGGCGCAATGGGACAAGCTGGAATTCCGCAACCGAAACATGGGGCGGTTACTAAAGCACATGGTGGTATGCTTTTTATTGATGAAATTGGTGAACTTCATTCGATTCAATTGAATAAGTTATTAAAAGTGTTAGAAGATCGCAAGGTGTTTCTTGAAAGTGCATACTATAGTGAAGAAAATCAGCAAATCCCACGACATATTCATGAAATTTTTCAAAAAGGATTACCTGCAGATTTTAGGCTTGTAGGGGCGACTACAAGAACTCCAGACGAATTACCGCCTGCGATTCGCTCTCGTTGTTTAGAAGTGTATTTCCGTGCATTAAAACCAAAAGAAATTATTCAGATTGCTGAAAAAGCAGCGAAAAAGATTAATTTTGATGCGGAAGATGGAGCGATCGAACGAATTGCCAAATATGCAACAAATGGAAGAGAAGCGGTAAACATTGTTCAAATTGCAGCAGGGATTGCAACATCTGAAAATCGAAACGAACTGACTGTCGCAGATGTGGAGTGGGTACTTCATGCGAGTCAAATTGCTCCTAGACCGGAAAGGAAGATCCATAGTAACTCAGCAATTGGACTTGTGAATGGGCTTGCTGTCTATGGGCCAAATTTAGGGGCATTATTAGAAATCGAAGTGAATGTCCTAGAAAATCCGGGTAAAGGAACTGTGAATATAACAGGAATTGCAGAAGAAGAAAGTACTGGTAACCAAATGCGTTCAATTAGAAGAAAGAGTATGGCAAAAGGATCGGTTGAAAATGTCGTTACGGTTTTAAGACGTATGGGAATTCCAACACAGGATTATGATATCCATGTGAATTTCCCTGGTGGGGGCCCAGTAGATGGCCCATCTGCAGGCACAGCGATTGCAACAGGAATCTATTCTGCCATTCGGGGAGAGAAAGTAAAGAATACTATTGCTATGACTGGTGAGCTTGGAATTCATGGAAAAGTGAAGCCAATTGGAGGGGTTGTTGCAAAGGTGGAAGCAGCGAAACTAGCAGGTGCAGAAATGGTGATCATTCCAAAAGAAAATGAACAAGCCATTTTGCAGCAGATTACGGGAGTTGAAGTAGTCGCTGTGGAGCACTTAGACGAAGTGCTTGATCTGGCCATTGAACAAGAAGAAGAAGAAGTTGTACCAGCAAGTACCGATCTAACCACTTCCATTGCTCCTGTCTAATATTAGACAAACATATAGCGATAAGATAAAATTGAATCATTCAAACCATTTAGTAAAAACACCAAATCATACCAAGGTGAAATTTGGAAAGGATTTGGTCTGGAAATAGGATGTATTGGAGATGGAGGTGTATGCGGATGGTCGAATCAAATGGCAGGCGACAAATTCCGCTTCTACCGTTACGCGGATTGCTAGTTTTTCCAGCAATGGTTCTTCACCTAGATGTTGGAAGACCGAAATCCGTTCAGGCGTTAGAACAAGTGATGGAGAAAGACCATCAAATTTTACTCGCAACTCAGAAAGAAATATCAATAGATGACCCAACAGAAGATGAAATTTATCATATTGGTACATTGGCTAAGGTGAAGAGCCTTCTAAAACTTCCGAATGGAACAGTTCGAATTCACGTTGAAGGTTTGCAACGTGCAAAAATTGATCAGTTTATTCAAAAGGATGAATTCTTACAAGTAGAGGCTGAACTTATTGTTGAGGAAGATGCTTTTCTCACACCAGAAATACAAGCATTAATGAGAAACCTATTATCAATGTTTGAACAGTACACAAAGGTTTCAAAAAAAGTTTCAGCTGAAACTTTAGCTTCCGTGAAAGATATTCATGAAGCAGGACCGTTTGCTGATGTCATTGCAGCTAATTTACCGTTAAAATTAGCTCAAAAGCAAGAGCTGCTTGAAATGCATTCAATTAAGGCTCGCTTACTTAAATTAATTGAAATTCTTAACAATGAACAAGAAGTACTCGGTTTAGAAAAAAAGATTAGCCAACGTGTCAAAAAGTCAATGGAAAAGACACAAAAAGAATATTATTTACGTGAACAGATGAAGGCGATCCAGAAAGAACTGGGCGATAAAGAAGGTCGTACAGGAGAAGTTTCAACATTACGCGCGAAGGCTAAAGAAGTAGAAATGCCTGATTCCGTGAAGGAGAAATTTTTTAAAGAGCTAGATCGTTATGAAAAAATGCCGGCAAATTCGGCAGAGAGTTCTGTACTACGTAATTATTTAGATTGGCTTATTCAACTCCCTTGGACGTATGAAACCGAAGATCAATTAGATGTGGTCCGAGCAGAAGAGATTTTAGATGAAGATCATTATGGGCTTGAAAAAGTGAAAGAACGTGTTCTGGAATACCTAGCCGTTCAACAACTGACTCGTGAGTTAAAAGGACCAATCCTTTGTTTAGCTGGTCCTCCTGGAGTTGGAAAAACATCCTTAGCGCGTTCAATTGCGCGTTCATTAAATCGAAAGTTTGTCCGTATCTCCCTTGGTGGGGTTCGTGATGAAGCGGAAATTCGTGGTCATCGCAGAACTTATGTCGGGGCAATGCCTGGACGTTTAATTCAAGGGATGAAAAAAGCGGGTTCAATAAATCCAGTGTTCCTTTTAGATGAAATTGATAAAATGGCCAATGATTTTAGAGGGGATCCGTCCTCTGCTCTACTTGAAGTGCTTGATCCGGAACAAAATAATACGTTTAGTGATCATTATATTGAAGAGCCTTATAATCTTTCTAAAGTTATGTTCATTACTACAGCGAATAATATCGGTACGATTCCGGGTCCGCTTTTAGACCGAATGGAAATTATCTCCCTAGCTGGTTATACAGAGCTTGAGAAAATTCACATTGCGAAGGATTACTTACTACCTAAGCAAATGAAGGATCATGGACTTAGTAAGGGAATGCTGCAGATGAAGGATGAAGCGATTCAAAAAGTGGTTCGTTACTATACCCGTGAAGCGGGGGTCCGTAATCTTGAACGCCAGCTCGCAACCCTCTGCCGAAAAACTGCGAAGAAGATAGTAACCGCTGAAAAGAAAAAAGTCATTCTTACTGCAAATACAGTAGAAGAAATGCTTGGAAAACCAAGATTCCGCTACGGGATAGCAGAAGAGGAAGATCAAGTTGGAGCAGCAACTGGGCTCGCTTACACGACAGTGGGTGGCGATACGTTATCCATAGAAGTGTCAGTAGCACCTGGAAAAGGGAAACTAACGTTAACTGGTAAGCTTGGTGATGTAATGAAAGAGTCGGCTCAAGCCGCATTTAGTTATATTCGCTCACGTTCAGCTGAGTTGAATATTGACCCTGAGTTCAACGAAAAAAATGATATTCACATTCATGTTCCTGAAGGGGCAACACCAAAAGATGGTCCTTCTGCAGGGATCACAATGGCTACAGCACTTGTATCAGCACTAACAGGACGAAAAGTGAAAAAAGAAGTTGGAATGACTGGAGAAATTACACTCCGAGGGCGTGTCCTTCCAATCGGTGGCTTAAAAGAAAAATCGATGAGTGCTCACCGTGCAGGACTAAAAACAATCTTAATCCCTAAAGATAACGAAAAAGATTTAGAAGATGTACCAGAGAGCGTGCGAAAAGACTTACAGTTCATTCTTGTATCTCACCTAGATGAAGTCTTAAAGCACGCGTTAGGAGAGTAGAATGAAAGTAACAAAATCAGAATTAGCCCATGTGGCAGTAAAACCAGAGCAATATCCAACATCTCGTCTTCCTGAGATCGCCTTGTCTGGGAGATCAAATGTTGGTAAATCATCATTTATAAATAAAATGATCAACCGAAAAGGGTTGGCACGCACGTCGCAACGACCAGGGAAGACGCAAACGTTAAACTTTTATGAGATCAATGAAATGCTTTATTTTGTCGATGTACCTGGCTATGGATTTGCGAAAGTCCCAAAGCCTGAGCGAGAAGCCTGGGGGCGGATGATTGAAACGTACTTACAGGATCGTGAACAATTAAAAGCGGTTGTACTTATAGTGGACCTACGTCATCCACCATCTGCAGATGATAAAATGATGTATAATTGGCTTAAACACTTTGATATTCCCGTCATTGTCGTTGCAACAAAAAGCGATAAGATTCCAAAAGGAAAATGGGAGAAGCACCTGAAAGTGATAAGAAATGATTTAGAAAAAATTGAGTCAGACCCATTACTACTTTTTTCTTCTGAAACGGCACAAGGAAAAGAACAAGTGTGGAAAACGATTCAGCACTATATATCGCAATAATGGGAGAAAACAAAGAGCAAAAGAGGTTCCAAAAGGTTGATTTGATCCTTAGGAACCTCTTTTTTCTATTCTTTGCATGAGAAAAGCCTTTTTAACAGATATTATTACTGTTTTTAATATAGTCAGGAAAAAGGAGGAACTTATTTTGTACTTTTATAAAGAAGACCTTATTAACATGATTGTTCCAGATAAGCCCGACCCGGTAGCAGCAAAAGTGTTACAAGAGGCACTGGGTGGACGTTTTGGTGAAATGAGAACATTAATGCAGTTTTCATTTCAAAGTGCAAATTTTCGAGGGAAAGCAAAGCAATATCGAGACCTAATTCGCGGGGTGTTTTTAGAGGAATTAAGTCATGTTGAATTAGTTCAATCAACGATTAATCAGCTTTTAAATGGATCTGGCGAAGATGCAGTAGGAGCAGAAGGACTAAGTGGTGCACCACTTGAGGATGCGATCAAGGATGCCAATCCACATCATTTTATTATGGGGGCACAAGCCTCTCTACCTGTTGATGCAGCAGGGAACCCGTGGACTGGTGCTTATGTATACAGTCATGGAAACCTAATAAGCGATCTTCTTGATAATGTAGTTCTAGAATCGACAGGTGTTTTGCAAAAGTCGAGAATTTATGAAATGAGTTCAAATAAAGCTTTTAGAGAAACTCTAGCCTTTTTGATTGTACGTGATAACGCACACCAAAATGCGTTTGCGAAAGCTTTAGAAACGCTAGGAGTCGACTGGGCCAAGCTCTTCCCAGTTCCAAATTATGATATTAACAAGTATCCTGAATGTAGGAAATATGTTGAAATGGGTTTTCATAACGCTCAATTTAACTTTAGACTTGATGAAACAAGAATGGGAGAGGTCTTCCAAGGGGAAACGCCAAGTAGAAATGGTGGCCAGTTGCAGGTAACGCCTCCACCACAAGGTCACCCAGTACCAGATCTGCCAGGCATGCCAAATGAGCACAGCCCAGGGTTACGTGATTTGAACTCATAAAGGAACAACGTAAAAAAACACTAGCAAATTAGTGTTTTTTTTTACGTTGATAACAAAAAGTCATTATTTTCTCTTCAAAAGTAAAAAAACTCCAACGGCAATAAGGAAAATAGGCCACAACGAACTAAGGAAGGAATAGGCATCGTATAACCAACTAAATGGATTGATAGAGGCGAAGCTAAGGAGGGAAAAGATAATTAGTAGTATGCCTATAAGCATCCCTTCTTGTTTCTGCTTTCTAGCAGAAAGAATGAAGGCTAGACCGACAATACTCGTATAAACCCCCCAATGGTTCGGCCACCAGTTTGCCAATGATTGAAAGTGAAAGTGAATAGCCAACCCAAATAAAATAACCCCTGGAAAAATCATCGAGTATTCACGGCCTATGTAAGCTTGTAATAATAGAGCAAGGCCTAAAACAAGTAATATAGAGGGCCAACTTAAAAGCTGTTGGTCAAAAGGTATAGAGATTTGCTGAAGCAAATAATAGCAACCGACACCTATAAGTAGGACACCAGGGAAGATACGCTGTGTCTTCATTTGTCTTCTCCTTTCATAAGTGCCTTTTTAATGCACTCTTTAAGACAGGGATTTCGTAGTCATAAATTGCCTTCTTTTAAGTGAATCAGTACTGTTCTATATTTCACAATTATAGACATTTATTCATACATATTAAATAAATTGGATACAATAATCGATAAGGTAGAGTTTGGCTTAGTAACCAATACGTTGCAACAATACCATCATGATAGCATATGCTTCATGATCTGTTCACAATTTTTTTTGGACTCCTACATTAGACATGTTATAATGTACTGAGTTATACTGGTAGGGTCAATCCAGTATGATGTTTACGAATAAAATAACTTTTATAATAGATATAAAGAGATATGAGCGGATATTAAAAATGGGGGTGAACGTCAGGATGCATATTCTTGTTGTCGGATTTAATTACAAAACAGCTCCTGTCGAATTAAGAGAAAAGTTCTCGTTCCAAGAAGGAGAGCTACCGAATGCATTAGCACAGTTACGAAAGATGAAAAGCATTCTTGAATGTACGATTATCTCTACCTGTAACCGGACAGAAGTATATGTTGTGGCTGATCAATTGCATACTGGCCGTCACTTCACGAAAGCGTTTCTAGCAGAGTGGTTTGACTTACCTAAAGACGAGTTCATCCCCTTTTTAGATATTCGGGAAGATCATCATGCAATTGAGCACCTGTTCCGTGTTTCCTGTGGGTTAGATTCAATGATCCTTGGAGAAACTCAAATTTTAGGACAAGTGAGAGATAGTTTCTTATTAGCGCAAGAACACCAGGCAACTGGAACGATCTTTAATCAACTGTTCAAACAAGCTGTAACACTTGCAAAAAAAGCTCATACAGGTACTGAAATTGGAGCACACGCTGTGTCTGTCAGCTATGCAGCTGTAGAGCTTGGAAAGAATATTTTCGGGGATTTTTCAGGAAAGCATGTTGTGATTTTAGGTGCTGGGAAAATGAGTGAACTTACTGCAAAGCACCTGCATGCAAACGGAGCAAAGAAAATTACAGTCATTAATCGTACGGAAGCTAAAGCGGTTGAACTCGCAGCTCGTTTTCTCGGACAAGCGCGTCCTTTTGAAGAGCTTCAGCAAACATTAGCAGAAGCAGATGTGTTGATTAGTTCAACTGGTGCTCGAGACTTTGTTGTGACGAAAGAAATGATGCAAGGCTCTATGAAAAAACGTAAGGGGCGTCCGCTTTTTATGGTGGATATTGCTGTCCCGCGTGATCTAGATCCAGCGATAGCTGATTTTGATGACGTATATCTATATGATATTGATGACTTACAAAATATTGTGGAAGCTAATTTAGCTGAACGTAAGCGTGAAGCAGAGAAGATAGAAATTATGGTAGAGGCAGAGATCGATGAGTTTAAGCAATGGCTGAATACGCTTGGTGTCGTACCAATTATTTCAGCACTTCGAACAAAAGCACTTGCTGTACAAGCTGAAACGATGGAAAGTATAGAAAGAAAGCTTCCAAACTTATCAGAGCGCGAAATAAAAGTGTTACGTAAGCATACGAAAAGTATTGTGAATCAACTTTTACGTGATCCAGTAACAAGAGTGAAAGAGCTAGCTGCTGAGCCTGATGCGGATGCAGCATTGGAACTATTTACGAAGATCTTTGCACTAGAAGATGAATTAGCTTCACAAGAAGAAGAGCTTCGAATTGAAAAAGCCGAGAATCAATGGGAAAATCAAAAACAAGAATACGTAAACGTATCAAGACAACGTACAGCAGTTGTCCGTTCATAGGGAAGAAGGGACAAACGTATGAATTGGATTTATCCTATTACGATTGTTTTATACAGTATTAGCTTAATTGGTTATTTCGTTGATTTCTTACAGCACAACCGGAAGGTCAATATAATGGCCTTCTGGTTGCTTTCTATTGTTTGGGTACTTCAAACGGTTTTTTTTGTTATAAGAGCTATAGAACTAGACCGTGTCCCGTTGTTAACACCTTTTGAAGGGTTGTTTTTCTATGCATGGTTAGTCGTTACACTTTCGCTGGCTATCAACTGGTTTTTTCGCGTAGACTTTCTTGTTTTATTCACAAATGTCATAGGGTTTAGTATGATGGCCTTTAGTTTGTTTACACCTGATGGTGATGTTCCTGAATCACTTTCAGCGCTCTTAGCATCAGAGCTCCTCATCATCCACATTTCGTTCATCCTGCTCTCCTATGCAGCCTTTACCTTCTCATTTGCATGTCAAATCATGTACGCCATTCAGCATCAAATGTTAAAGCGTAAAGTTTGGGGTAAGCGATTGCTTCGATTTGGAGCACTGTCAAAATTAGATTCGTTTTCTTTCATAGCAGTTATGATTGCTTGGCCATTTTTGTTAATCGGACTCATATTAGGATTTATTTGGGCCCATAGTCAGCTTGCATACGTTCCATTTTTCGATTCGAAAGTAATAAGCTCTTTAATTGTATTAGGTATTTATGCTGTTTTTATCTACCAAAGAGTCGTTAAACTCGTAAGAGGCTACAACATGGCCCTACTTGGAATCGCCGGATTTTTAGTCCTTCTCATAAACTATTTCCTATCCGGCCAATACTCCTCATTCCATATATGGTATTAGTCTAAATGGAAAAAGGACGAACTACCCTTTTTCCATTTAGACTAAGCAGTGAGCGGAGCCGCCGTCATGTTTTAAGCCTTTTGAGCGATCTTCTCAAAAGGCGCACGGCGAGCGAAGCCACTGCAATTGAGGCACCAGCAAGCAATGGAAAAAGGACGAACTACCCTTTTTCCATTTAGACTAAGCAGTGAGCGGAGCCGCCGTCATGTTTTAAGCCTTTTGAGCGATCTTCTCAAAAGGCGCACGGCGAGTGGAGCCACTGCAACCGAGGTACGAGCAAACTCAGGAAAAAGGACGAACCACCCTTTTTCTATTTCAGTCTATCTGATAACCTTTTAAGATAAGAATAAATAGGCCAAAATGTAAATAAAAAATAGGAGGATCTTATGCGTAAAATTGTAATTGGATCAAGGAAGAGCAATCTTGCTCTAGTACAAACGGATTGGGTAATTGAACAACTGAAGAAGACAGGGTTACCTTATGAGTTTGAAGTGAAGAAAATTGTTACAAAAGGGGATAAAATTCTTGATGTGACCCTTTCTAAAGTAGGTGGAAAAGGATTATTTGTTAAAGAAATTGAACAAGCATTAGCGGATGGGGAAATCGATTTGGCTGTTCATAGTATGAAAGATGTCCCTTCTGTGTTGCAAGAAGGTTTTGCGCTTGCCGCCATTACAGAGCGTGAAGATCCGCGTGATGCACTCATTTCTAATAATCATGTTAAATTAGCTGATTTGCCAGCTGGTTCAATTATCGGTACGAGTAGTTTAAGACGCTCAGCTCAAATTTTAGCTGCAAGGCCTGATCTAGAAGTGAAATGGATTCGTGGTAATGTGGAAACAAGATTACGAAAGCTAAAAGAAGAAGACTTTGATGCAATCATCTTGGCGGTAGCTGGGATTAAACGTCTAGGATTTCCAGAAGACTTAATCACTGAATATCTGGATGAAACATTGTGTGTTCCAGCTGTTGGACAAGGGGCTCTTGGATTAGAATGTCGCTCAGATGATGAAGATTTAATGGAACTGTTACAACACATTAATAATGACCATACAAATCGTACGGTAACAGCTGAGCGTACCTTTTTAAACCGAATGGAAGGTGGCTGCCAAGTTCCTATTGCAGGGTATGCTACGATAACTGACAGCAATGAAGTGCAGCTTACTGCTTTGGTTGGTTCACCTGATGGAAAGGTATTGTTAAAGGAAACGGTAAGCGGAACAGATCCAGTTACTGTAGGAGAACTAGCATCTCAGTTGCTACTAGATCAAGGAGCGAAAGCAATACTTGATCAAGTGAAGAAAGAGCTAGATGAAGGATGAAAAGTGGACCTTTAGCTGGTAAAACGGTTCTCGTTACACGAGCAAAGGAACAAGCACATGACTTATCAAGGTTGATTGAAAGGCAGGGTGGAGAAGCAATTGAAGTTCCGCTAATTGAATTTCAATCAACCAATTTTCATCAAGTTCAAAAAGTTTTAAACGAATTACAGGATTATCAATGGCTTATTTTTACGAGTACAAATGGAGTACGCTTCTTTATGGAACAGGTTCAAACCATGGAGCAAAAGCTCAATTTTACATCATTAAAAATAGCTGTTGTAGGAGAGAAAACGGAAGAAATGCTAGAAAGATTCGGTTTAAAGGCAACTGTCATCCCAAAGGAATATGTTGCTGAAGGGCTAGTAGAAGCTCTAATGGGAAAGGTTAAAAAAGGGGAGCGGGTAATTGTAGCTCGAGGTAATCTAGGGAGAGTTGATTTGGTTCATCAATTATCTCAAATGGGGGCAATGGTTACGGATTTGTTTGTTTATGAAACAGTTTGTCCGATAAAAGCAAAAGAGCAGCTACATAGAGTATTACAAGTACATAAGCAGCTTGACTATATCACCTTTACTAGTTCCTCAACTGTTCGTCATTACATAAAACTATTCAAACTCCTAAAACATGAACAGAAGGATACTCATCCAACGGTTGCATGCATTGGACCAATCGCAGCACGTACTGCAGTTAACAACGGATTAAACGTAACGATTGTTCCACATACATATACGATTGAACATTTAGTAGAACAAATTGTTATTCATTCAAGAGGAGGAAAGTTATCATGAAAGATCTATCATTTCGCCGCCACCGCAGACTTCGCCAATCGGCAAGTGTCCGAAGCATGGTAAGAGAAACTCATTTACATAAGGAAGATTTTATTTATCCAATCTTTGTGACAGAAGGGGCAAATGAAAAAAATGAAGTACCATCTATGCCAGGAGTATATCAATGGTCGCTTGATTTAGTAGACACTGAAGTAAACGAAGTAGTAGAACTTGGAATTCCAGCGATTATTGTCTTTGGTGTCCCAAATTCCAAAGACGATGTAGGGTCTTCGGCTTTTCATGATCAAGGAATTGTTCAAAAAGCGATACGTCAAATTAAAGAAAATCACCCTGATTTAACGGTTATTGCTGATACGTGTTTATGTCAGTTTACGGATCATGGTCATTGTGGAGTGATTGAGGAAGGCAAAGTATTAAATGATCGTACGCTTGACCTGCTTGCAAAAACAGCTGTATCTCAAGCTGAAGCAGGAGCCGATATAATTGCCCCTTCTAATATGATGGATGGCTTTGTCGCTGCAATTCGACATGGATTAGACTCTGCAGGATATACTGACATACCAATCATGTCTTATGCCGTGAAGTACTCATCTGCGTTTTATGGTCCGTTTCGTGATGCTGCCCATAGTTCTCCAAAGTTTGGAGATCGCAAAACGTATCAAATGGACCCAGCCAATCGACTAGAAGCCATTCGTGAAGCTGAGTCAGATATGGAAGAAGGAGCTGATTTCCTTATTGTGAAACCAGCGCTTTCTTATTTGGATGTAATCCGAGAAGTAAAAGACTTTTCTGGTTACCCGGTTGTTGCTTATAACGTAAGTGGTGAGTATTCAATGGTTAAAGCTGCGAGTCAAAATGGCTGGATCAATGAGAAAGAAATTGTATTAGAGAAGCTCACAAGCATGAAACGCGCAGGTGCCGATTTAATTTTAACGTACCATGCGAAAGATGCTGTTCGTTGGTTACAGATCAATAAGAAGGGAGAAAAGTAATGCGTACATATACAAAGTCAAAAGAAGCATTTGCAAAAGCAAAACCAGTAATGCCAGGTGGGGTAAACAGTCCTGTTCGTGCTTTTAAATCGGTAAAGATGGATCCAGTATATATGGAACGTGGAGCCGGTTCTAAAATTTATGATATTGACGGTAATGAGTACATTGACTATGTGTTATCATGGGGACCGCTCATTTTAGGGCATGCTGATGAAAAAGTTGTTGCTTCCTTAAAAGAAGTGGCGGAAAAAGGGACAAGCTTTGGTGCTCCAAGTGAGCTTGAGACAAAGCTAGCAGAATTAGTAATCGAAAGAGTACCGTCAATTGAAGTTGTGAGAATGGTTAACTCGGGCACGGAAGCAACGATGAGTGCTCTTCGCTTAGCAAGAGGCTATACAGGTCGTAATAAAATTTTAAAATTTGTTGGCTGTTATCATGGTCATGGTGATTCATTACTCATTAAAGCAGGTTCTGGTGTAGCTACACTTGGATTACCGGATAGTCCAGGAGTACCTGAATCAGTTGCTAAGAACACATTAACAGTTCCTTACAACGATTTAGAAAGTGTTCGTTATGCGTTTAAAGAATTCGGTGATGATATTGCTGGTGTGATCGTAGAACCAGTTGCTGGTAACATGGGTGTTGTCCCTCCTGAGCCAGGATTCCTTGAAGAACTTCGTAAGATTACAGAAGAAAATGGTACCCTTCTTATTTTTGATGAAGTTATGACAGGGTTCCGTGTTGGTTACAATTGTGCTCAAGGGAAGCTTGGCGTAACACCTGACCTTACTTGTCTTGGAAAAGTTATTGGTGGTGGCTTGCCAGTTGGAGCCTATGGTGGAAAGCGTGAAATTATGGAACAAATTGCACCAAGTGGTCCGATTTATCAAGCAGGAACGTTGTCTGGAAATCCACTCGCCATGACGGCAGGTTATGAAACATTATCTCAATTAACGGAAGCCGATTATGTTCGTTTTGAACAGCTTGCCGAGCGTTTAGCAAATGGCTTATCTGCTGTAGCAAAAAAACATGAAATTCCACATTCGATTAACCGTGCGGGTTCAATGGTTGGTTTCTTCTTCACTGATGAGAAAGTAATTAACTTTGAAAGGGCATCAACATCGAATTTAGATTATTTCACGAAATATTTCCAAGAGATGTTAAACCAAGGGATTTCTCTTCCTCCATCTCAGTTTGAAGGAATGTTCCTATCAACAAAGCATACAGAAGAGGATATCGATCAAACGATTGCCGCTGCAGAAGTAGCATTTTCAAAATTAAAATAAAGAGACAAGCCTATTCATTACTAAGATTTGTAGTAATGAATAGGCTTTTTTTATCGTTAACTTGCATAATGCCAGAGAACTTGTCATAGAGTGATATTGTACTGACTATGACCGTAGCAGAAGGTAGAGAATACGATGAGGAGGAATGCAACGTGACACAAGAACACCCGTCTAAGTTATCATTTTCGATTGAGGAATCGGTTTGGTTAAATAAAGGTCAAGAAGTAGAGGAAATTTTAGGTATGTCTTTAGAGCCTGAAATTGTGATTGAAGAAAAAGATCACCATGTCTATATTCGAGGGGGGTTACGTCTCATTGGGGAATATCGTCCTACAGGCAAGGATGATTCTAGTAATAGCAATCAATCGCTCGAACAACAAGTTTCCTTTCGTTCTGCAGGTGATGTAACTATTGCTTCAGACGGATCTGGTCAAATTAAACATTTTTTCCCAATTGATGTGACAATCCCGTTGAGTCGAATCCAAAATCTTGATGATGTCTATGTTGAAGTGGACTCGTTTGATTATGATCTACCAGAAAGAAGCTGCATTCAGCTAACGGCTGATATAAGCATTTCGGGTATGACACAACATCAAGAGACTGTAGAAAAGCGTGTTGAAAAAGAAATTGAAAAAGCAGCAGCGCAGCAACATGAACCTGAAGAAGAGGATGTTCCAACTGCATTCTCGTTCGAGGCAAAAAGACGCCCAGAACCTGAAGTTCCAGCACAAACTGAGTCAACTGAACAACTAGCTGCAGTAACCCCACACAATCAATTTTACAAACCTGAAGAAAAAACACCTGTAATGGCGGGGTCTCCAACATCAAGATATGAGCAACCGAAAGAGGAGGAACCTACATTGAGACATAATGACTCACGCAAAGAATTATCTTCAGATGCTGCAGCTGAATTAGCCCGAGTAGAAGAAGTAGAAACAGAGCAGGTTGAATCTACTGAACCAGTGCTTGAAGAAGTAGAAGAAGAGGTAGAAGAGGTAGTTGAAGAAGTAGTTGAAGAACTTAGAGAGGAACCAGCACAACCAGAAACAAAAATCAATCTGAACCCATTAAAAGAGATTGCTGAGCAACCGGCTTTAGAAGATCGTCCTGAGGAAGAAGAACAGGATGAATCAAAGAGCAAAGCACCAACTCCTCGTGAAGAAAATGCTCTATACTTAACCAAAATGCTCTCCAAAGGAGAAGAGAGATTTTCAAAATGGAGAATGTGTATTATTCAAGAAAATGAATCATTAGACACGATTGCTGATCGGTATGCAATTAGCACAAGTCAAATTGTAAGAATGAATCGCTTGCAAGGGGAGCAAGTAGAAGAAGGTCAAATCCTTTATATACCGGTTAGCACAGAGTCTTAAAAAAAGGAGTTACAACATGGAATTGTTGGATTGGCTTAAGGAGAATTATCAATGGCGAAACGTCAAATTTGTAAATGAAGCTTTGATAGAGACAGACCATGGTCGAAAAAGGTTGCGCTATTGGTCCGATAAAGCCCTCCTTGATTGGCATATAACGTGGCGTGACAAATGTAGTGTCACGCCATATATGCTAACCGACCGGATGATTAGGAATAAGGAGCAAGAGCCAGCAATTGAATGGAAAGATGGTTGGGTAACGGTTCACGATGAAGTCGATCAACCATTGCAAGTAGTATCAAATGAAGACAAGATCGGAAATATGATCGGTTGTATGATACATTATGGCCTTCATTCAACAACGGAAATGAAACCGAAAAATGTAAAGGAGCCCATGTTTCGTTCTCTATACTCTCATTTGTCTTACTTTAATGAACAACAAAGGACATTTATCCGCTCGCTACTTCGTGAATCCGATCATCGAATGAAGAAAGTAAAGATGCTACAGGAACAAGTGAAGGAAGAGAAAATGCCATTAATGGACCCGATCTCATCAACAGATCAGGTAAAGAAAGTGTATGATGTTATCATTTGGTATGGAACTAAGCAGCACCCTGAGCTAGGTTATTATTCATTACGAGAATTTTTAGCAACATGGTTAGATCAACATGGGAAGGATTCTGCTACTCGGTTAATATCAGCAATCGTCGAGCACGAAAAGGTGTCAAGAGATCAAGCAATGTTATTACTAATTGAGTGTTTAAAAGCGTATGAACTAGACCGACTTGTGGCCGTTGTGAAACGAAATGTAACCGATAAGGAAATCGAAGGAGAGTTACAAAAAGTAACGAGTGAATGGGAACGGTCAAAGGAGCTTGTTCAAGTAATTAGCTCACTCATAGAAAAGAAAAAGAAGGTGTTAACTCAATGATTCAAGCACAATCGCCTTATGATTCTGTGCTCTTTTACTATGATCTTTATCCTCAGTCAGTTGAAGATTTTGGGAAAATAAAAAAGGTAACAACTAATCATGGTGTGTATGCTTTAAAAGAGACAACGATGGGAAAACAACAAGCTGATGGATTCATTCATGCTCTTAGGAAATTAACAAAACTTGGCTATAATAAAGCAATCCCCATTCTTCCAACGAAATATGGAGAGTACACAATTTCAACAGGAACACATACGTATTACTTAATGCCATGGATGGAAACCAATGAATATACAGCTAAAGAATCACAAGAGCAAAAGCTAGCGTCTCAACTTGGTATTATACATCGCTTAACTGTAAAAACTCAGCCTTTTGTAAAAGAGAATGTAGAAGAAGCATACCAGCAGCTTCTTCACCGCTGGGAAATGCGACAGCTTGAATTAAAACGATTCGCTGATCAGGCTGAACAAAAGACGTATATGTCACCTTTTGAATTAACATTTATAACACATGCTTTTATGCTTGACCAAATGGCCGAAGCTGCAAAGGACCATTTAAAGAAATGGTATGATAAATGTTTAGAGAAAGAGAAATATCGAACCGTTTTATGTCACGGTAGAGTTAACCGTTCACACTCCTTTTTTTCTCCGGAAAATGAACCGTTGTTACTCAATTTCGAGCGAGCGGGCATTGATACCCCATCAAGAGATTTGGCTAGTTTTTGCAGATATAGTTTCAAGTATGCATATTGGGTGGAAGAAGAAGTCCTTCAATGGTTCATGAATTATGAACGACACTTGCCATTGTTAGAGGAAGAAAAGCACTTGATATGTGCCTATCTAAACTTTCCGGAGCCAATAGCTTTTGCAGTCGATTCTTATATAGCAAGCAAAGGATCAATGCGAGAATTTGAGCATGTTCAAAGATTAGAAAAGCGCCTTACGTCAATGCGCAGAGTGCAGCGACTGACGCAAAAACTTATTATCATACAAGAACAGCAAGCACAACAGACAGATCAAACATAAGGTTGTCTCAAACTAAGTTTCAGGCCCCCGAGTATACACTATATATGCTCTATACAAGTGAGAGTATATATAATGTACGTCACGATGGGGGTCAGATCCATATGAGACAACCTCTTTTTCATATGAGTCGTAATGTGATTGAAAAATATGTCACGACCATAATGGTTAACAGAATCATATCAAAGGTAGTTGGTAAGATTAGAGTACGTAATAATTGAAAGCAGATGAGAGGAACAAGAATTTGAGCAAAAATGGCCTTTACTTTTAACCACCAGCGTGGGCTTTTATGGTGGTGGTGATGATGATGATGGAAACGCCAATTACGTCGACGCATCGTAACACCTCACTTTCCATGAACTCCTTTCTATTACGGTATGCAGCAAGGGGATAGTTGTGCTAGCTCTTTGGTTACTATCCAATTACAATAAAAACGTATATTAAAGAAAAAAATAGGCGATGCTTTTATTGACGAATGAGCTCGATTCGAGCTAAAATATAACCACAATAATGAATGCATTGATTAGGAAGAGTAGAATCAGAACCTTTCAGAGAGAGAAATCAATAGCTGAGAGATTTCTTAAGATGTATGATTCGAATGTCGCCTAGGAGCAGCTATCCTGAAAAATCCTTGATTCGTAAGTTTAGCCGGCAACTGACCGTTATCAGGTTGAGTGTGTAGTACATAAGTTTTTTTGTGCTGCAAACAAAGGTGGTACCGCGAGTGAACTCTCTTCGTCCTTTGGATGGAGGGGGTTTTTTTATTTGTTTGATTTTAAGGAGGAAGAATGATGAGTGATGAAAAGCTAACGATGCCAACAAAATACAATCCACAAGAGACCGAAGCAAAATGGTATTCTTTTTGGAAGGAAGGAAAATTCTTTGAGGCGACAGGTGATGAATCGAAACAACCGTATTCAATTGTAATCCCCCCGCCTAACGTAACTGGGAAATTGCATTTAGGTCATGCATGGGATACAACGTTACAAGATATTCTCGCGCGTGTAAAGCGAATGCAAGGCTATGATACTCTTTGGTTACCAGGTATGGACCATGCGGGGATTGCAACTCAAGCAAAGGTTGAAGGGAAATTAAAAGAAGAGGGACTTAGTCGTTATGACTTAGGAAGAGAAAAATTCCTAGAAAAGTCTTGGGAGTGGAAAGAGGAGTATGCATCGTTCATCCGCAACCAGTGGTCAAAAATGGGGCTTTCATTAGATTATTCTCGTGAGCGCTTTACCCTTGATGAAGGTCTATCAAAAGCAGTTCGTGAAGTATTTGTTAAACTTTATGAAAAAGGCTTAATTTATCGTGGAGAATACATTATTAACTGGGATCCGCAAACGAAAACCGCTCTATCAGACATTGAGGTAATCTATCAAGATGTTCAAGGCGCATTCTATCATATGAATTATCCTTTAACAGATGGCAGCGGACATATTGAAGTTGCAACAACGCGTCCGGAAACAATGCTTGGTGATACAGCTGTGGCCGTTCACCCAGAAGATGAGCGTTATAAACATCTTATAGGCAAGACGGTAACTCTTCCTATTACGAATCGTGAAATTCCGATTGTTGCTGATGATTATGTTGATATTGAATTTGGTTCAGGAGCAGTAAAAATTACTCCAGCTCATGATCCAAATGACTTTGAAATTGGAAATAGGCACAATCTTGAACGCATCCTTGTCATGAACGAAGATGGCACTATGAATGCGAAAGCAGGAAAATACAAAGGATTAGACCGCTTTGAGTGCCGTAAGCAGCTTGTGAAGGATTTACAAGAAGAAGGAATTCTTTTCAAAATAGAAGAACATATGCATTCTGTTGGTCACTCAGAGAGAAGTGGCGCGGTTGTTGAACCGTATTTATCAACGCAATGGTTTGTCAAAATGCAGCCATTAGCTGATGCAGCTATTGACCTTCAAAAATCAGAAGAAAAAGTAAACTTTGTTCCTGAACGCTTTGAGAAAACATACTTACGCTGGATGGAAAATATTCGTGATTGGTGTATTTCAAGACAGCTTTGGTGGGGGCATCGTATTCCAGCTTGGTATCATAAAGAAACAGGAGAGGTGTATGTTGGTCATGAAGCTCCAGAAGATGAAGAGAATTGGAAGCAGGACGAAGATGTATTAGATACATGGTTCAGTTCCGCACTATGGCCGTTCTCGACTATGGGCTGGCCGGATGAATCTTCTTCCGACTATGACCGTTTTTATTCTACAAATGTATTAGTAACAGGTTATGATATCATTTTCTTCTGGGTATCTAGAATGATTTTCCAAGGTCTTGAGTTTACAGGCAAACGCCCATTTGATGATGTATTAATTCATGGGCTTGTACGTGACTCAGAAGGACGCAAGATGAGTAAATCACTTGGTAATGGTGTTGACCCAATGGATGTTATCGACAAATACGGTGCAGATTCATTGCGATTCTTCTTATCTACCGGTAGTTCCCCGGGAAATGACTTGCGTTTTTACTGGGAAAAGGTCGAATCTACGTGGAATTTTGGAAATAAGATCTGGAATGCTTCACGTTTTGCGTTAATGAATATGGAAGGATTAACGTATGACGAAATTGATTTAAGTGGTGATAAAACGATTGCGGATAAGTGGATCCTTACTCGTCTTCAAGAAACGATTGCTGATGTAACACGCTTAATTGATGCGTATGAATTCGGTGAAGTAGGACGACTTCTTTATAACTTCATTTGGGATGATTTCTGTGATTGGTATATTGAAATGGCGAAGTTGCCTTTATACGGAGACGACGAGGCAGCTAAGAAAACGACACGCTCTGTTTTAGCCTATGTATTAGATCAGACGATGAGACTTCTTCATCCAATGATGCCGTTTATTACCGAGGAAATTTGGCAACATTTGCCGCATAAAGGCGAATCAATTACCATTGCTGCATGGCCAAAGAAGCAGGAAGCGTATATGTTCGAAGAGGCCGTAGAGGATATGGAACTGCTTAAGGAAATGATTCGTTCTGTTCGTAATACAAGAGCGGAGCTAAATGTTCCAATGAGCAAGCAAATTGAGTTACTCGTTCATGCAAAAGATGATCAGGTTTTAGGGAAATTAACACGGGGACAAAGCTATATTGAAAAGTTCTGTAATCCGAGTAAGCTAGAAATAGGAATAGATGTGAAGGCGCCTGAAAAGTCAATGTCACAAGTTCTCTCAGGAGTAGAATTATTTTTACCTCTTGCTGGATTGCTAGATTTAGATGCTGAGATTGCTCGATTAGAAAAAGAACTGGATAAGTTAAACAAAGAAGTAGAACGTGTTGAAAAGAAATTAGGAAACCAAGGCTTTATTGCAAAAGCACCAGCAAAAGTGATTGAAGAAGAAAAAGCAAAGCAAGCTGACTATATGGCTAAACGCGAAACGGTGCAAGCAAGAATAGCTGAGTTAAAAGCATAATGAACAAGAAAGAAAGCTCTTTGGGCTTTCTTTCTTTTAAGTTTAATTTGGTGATATCAATATTTCTTTTAATAATGATATCCGTATTTCATTCAATAGGCTTCTACGGTACTATTGAGAGAAGATTTTTCAAAAGAAGGTTGGGGTCTACAGTGAAAACAGGAACAGAAGTGATTGAATGGATCCATTCGTTGCTCCCATTTGGAATAAAGCCTGGATTAAAACGAATGGAGTGGATGCTTGAGCGTCTTGAACATCCTGAACAAAAAATAAAAGCAGTTCATATAGGTGGAACGAATGGCAAAGGTTCGACTGTCAGTTTTATGAGGCATGTTCTCGAACAAGCTGGTTATAAAGTAGGAACGTTTACATCCCCGTACATTGAGTGTTTTGAAGAACGGATTTCGATTAACGGAACTCCTATTGAGGAGGCAGCGCTAGTTGAAGCTGGAAGGCAGATTCGACCGTTAGTTGAAGAATTAGCGAGTACCGAACTTGGAAGCCCTACTGAATTTGAAGTCATCACAACGATTGCTTTCTATTACTTTGCTACGATTGCTAAGCCGGACATTGTATTGCTTGAGGTCGGTTTAGGTGGGAGGTTTGATTCGACAAATGTGATTACGCCACTAGTATCAGTGATTACGTCAATCGGGTTTGACCATATGCATATATTAGGAGAAACACTTCCGGAAATCACATCTGAAAAAGCAGGGATTATAAAACCAGGTGTTCCAATCGTCTCAGGCGTCTCTCAAAAAGAGGCTCAGGAGATTATAGGGGATGTTTCGCGCAACACAGGCGCTCCTTATACGCAACTTGGAATTGATTTTAACGAAACCTTAATTCGAATTGAAGGAAGATTTCAAGTTTTCTATTATGAAAGAATGAATAACCAAATAAATGATGTAACCATTCAAATGTCGGGACCACATCAGAGAGAAAATGCAGCAGTAGCGATAAGAGCTTTGGAAATATTGGTGGAGAATTATCATTTTGATATTCCTATGTCTTCGATTCACAAAGGTTTATGTGCAACAACTTGGATAGGGCGTTTTGAACAAGTAAGCGAAAATCCACTCATCGTGATTGATGGTGCGCATAACAAAGAAGGGATGGAGTCGCTAGAAAAAACGCTTACGCTTCATTATCCCGAAAAAACATATCGATTTTTGCTTGCGGCAACGATAGAAAAAGATATGGGCATTTTATTAAAGCCATTTGAACGATTGAATGCTTCGTTTACATTTACTAGTTTTGATTTCTTTCGAGCAGCTGCTGGCAAGTCATTATATGAACAAGCCACTGTTGCAAATAAGCGTTTTGAAGATGATTGGGAGAAAGCTTTAGAAGAGGAAGTACATGCATTAAAAAAGAATGAAATGCTTATTGTTGCAGGTTCTCTATACTTTATTTCTTCTGTAAGGGATAGGTGGTTGAAGGAGTAGAGTGAAAGGAGCTCATTAGAAAAAACTAGTGAGTTCTTTTTTTATAGGGTGAATAGGTAAAAAGAAGGAGGAGGGATTTGGGATTGTTGAATTTTTTGGAAAAGCACGACAAAAGTCTAGTCTAAACATTGACAAAATTGTTGAAAATACTGGAATATTGCCGTTTAATAGGATAATAGTATTGACATTACAACACTATGAAATTACACTAAGTTTAACAATATTACATATTTGGAACGCGATGAAGTACGACTTGTATGTGGGCACCTAAGTCGTATAGAGCAAGTGGTGCAACCGGCCTTTTATTTTGCTTTTTGAAGTAAATGAGGCCTTTTTTTATGCCGAATAAGCTAATATTGGGTGGATTTGGATTTTGAAAAAGGTCGTAAAAGTACGGTGGGCCCGCCTGCTTTTGACATATATTTATTGAAAAAAGGGGAGTAAATTGAATGAGAAAGCTTATTCAAAAACGTCTTAAGAATCAAAAGGGTTTAACGCTGATCGAGTTATTGGTTGTTATTGTTATTTTAGGGATTATTGCTGCGATTGTTATTCCGATGGTAGTGAGTAATCAAGACGCAGCTGATGAGAGTACTAGAGAGCGGCAAGAACAATTAATTCAAGATGCTGTTAATCGTTATATAATAACTGGCGATGATGTTCCTGATAATCTTGGTAATATTGGTGCTAGTCACTTGATACCTGATTATCTTTCAAGCTGGCCAGATGCTGAAAAATATGATGTTAATATTAATGAAGATGGAATAGTAAGTGTCGAATTAAACTAAATTTGGAAGAAGCTGTCGCGGTCTTTTGATAGCGACAGCTTTTTTAAAATAGGAAGATAGGGAGGAATGATACGATTGTTGTTACTTGATATTTATGTCTTTATTATAGCTTTACTTCTCGGCAGCTTCTTCAACGTCGTAGCCATTCGTCTATTAAAAAAAGAATCTATTGCTTTCCCTCCTTCTCATTGTCCACATTGTAAACATAAGCTGTCAGTCTTTGATCTAATACCAGTTTTTAGCTATCTTTTTTTAAAAGGAAAATGTCGTTATTGTAACGTAAGGATCTCGCCTTTATATCCATTTGGAGAGCTCTTAACAGCTGCATCTATTTTTGTTGTTTACAAATTTGTTGGGTTTGAGTTCGAATTGATCCCTGCTTTGATCCTTACAGTTTTGTTAGTTATTTCCGTGTTAACGGATATTCATGAACAACTGATTCTAGATATAGTGACATTGCCAATGCTTGGCGTATTGCTCATTAGTCGAATATTTATTGGTAGTGAGCCATTTTGGTTTTATCTAGCTGGTGGGGTTGTTGGTTTTGTATTGTTACTAGTAATCGCAATTGCCAGTCGTGGCGGCATGGGTGGTGGCGATATAAAGCTTTATGCAGCTATTGGAGTAGCACTTGGTCCTTGGCTGACAGTGATGAGTCTAGTGCTTGCTTCATTTGCTGGTGCTGTTGTTGGTGGAATTTTGTTGCTGACAGGAGTAGTGAAACGGAAACAACCGATTGCCTTTGGACCTTTTATCTTTATTGGCACGATAGCTGCCTATTTATTTGGATCTGATATTTGGCATTGGTATACAAGCTTTTGGTAAGGAGGTAGTAGGGTGAGAGATGAGAAAGGTGTAACGTTAATTGAATTGCTTGTGGCGATTGTTATAGCTGGAATCATCCTCGTTCCTCTACTAACGATTATGACAGGGACATTTTCTCGTACGGTCAGCCAAGATCAAGATACACGAAATGCTTATATTGCACAGACTGTAATCGAGAAGGTTAGGATAAATGACTCAGACGGCGGGCTTCATATGGAAGGTGTGTATTGTTGGAATAGTGAAGGGAGATCTGCAGCTTGCTCAGATGCTGATTATAGCTTACCTAATCTTTATAGAGAAAACGTGGATAGTTCACGAGACTATACCATTGAGGTGACGGTCCATCCATATTCGCCTAATCTCAGCTTTAACGAAGTTTCAGTAAAGGTATCCAATTATTCTCTTATCTCTACTGGGCCTGAAAGTGGTATGTTTAAGAAGTTGAATCAGGTTGAACTAATAACGGTGGTGAAGAAAGATGCATCTTAATAACGAGCGCGGCGTAACGTTAATTGAGCTTCTTGTCACTATTGTAATTATGGTTGCTGTCACAACCCCAATTGTCATGATGGTTTCATTAGCTATGAATACAGAAAGAGAAGTTTCAGTGCAAAATGATATACAAAGAGAAGCGCGTTTGATTATGGAGAGGGTAACAGAAAAGATGCGCGATAAAAATGTGATTTGGACGAACGCTCAGTCGGAAAATAAATGGGAATTAGTGTGTGTTTTAGAAAATGTAGAAGGCACTCGCTGTTCTGATGTGTATCTAACATATGAAGTGGTAAACGGTCTTGGAACGATGAAGCTTGGAGAGAACGGCCCTGTCCTTTCAGAACATATCACTTATTTTAATCACCCAAATTATGAAGCAGGTCGTTCAAACCCGGTGGAAGTGAAATTGCAAATCACAAAATCAGGAAGAAGCATTGAGCTCACTACGAATATTTACTACGATCGATTTTAAACGAAAAGGAAGAATGATATGAAGACGTATATTCAAAATGAGCAAGGGGCTGCGTTGATCCTTATTCTTTTTTTGATTGTCTTTCTCTCTATAGTTGGCCTGTCAATGTTAACTCAAACTACATACAGCCAAAAAACAATTGCTCAACATGCTTCAGTTGAAAGAGAGTTCTATCTGCTTGAAGGTGCGATTGATTTATTTCTTGATGATGTAGAAAAAGACGAGGCACAACCTTTTTATATGTTCAAAGATTTTCTAACAGAAGAGAAAGTATTTCGAGAGTATGATATCGCAAAAGAAACAATTGAAATGAGAATAGCATCAAATCTTTTAGAAAATAACGAAAAGGAAGAAACGATCAAAGCACACGTAACAGCTAGTTTGAAGGGAGAGCCAACAATCCATCGTGAACTAACATTACATGCTTCAAAGCATAAAGAAATCGTCGGTAGGTATTTTGGACAAGGAGCAGCGATTAACTTTATTGGCGGAAATTTAAACGCAGAAAGGCAACAAGTAGAAGTAGGCAGTGAAGATATTATTCAAATAACAGAACCGCAATTCGATAGTGTTTGGAATAAATATAATTCAAAAAACACTGATTTTGGGGGTTTGACCGTTTTTAGACATACCAATCTTAGACAAAGTTCCCTGACCATTAAAGAAAATGAAGTCTATGTAGTAGACAAATTAACGTTACGAGGGAATGATAGGATCACGGTAAATGGGTTATTAATCGTTAAGGAAATTGATTTAAATGGAACTCCCACTCTTGTTGTTAATACAGGCGTGATCTCTAAACATTTTGAATTACTCCCAGGGAATCCGCTAAGGGTGACGGGGGATGTCAATGGAATTCCATGTGATCTGCTAAATGATACGAAGTTAGATTGCAATAAGGTACGTCCTGGTCACGTTACGGTTGAGTATGGTGAAGAATGGGATTATGACGAGGAAGTTGTCTCTTATCGGACACTAAGAACGAGAGATTGAGGTGTTTTTGATGTTCAACAAAAAGTATTCTGGCATAGATTTTCGTGACAAGAAAGTAACATTTGCAACAGTGAAAATGGATAAGCATGTACCAGTGTTAGAAGATATTTATGAAGCGAGCATTGAGGATCAGGTGATCATGAGCGGAACGGCAATGGATATTCATCAATTATCTGATACACTTCGATCTTATTTGCATAATAATAAACTTGCTTCAAGACATGTTCACATAGCAATTCCTACACAAAACACATTAATTAGAAAGATTGATACACTACCAGATTTAGAAGAAAAGGATTTGGCTAAAATCATCCGTTTTCAAATTGGTGAAAGTATTCACCTTCCTTTCGAAGATCCAATTTACGATTTTGTGAAAACCGGTTCGATTCAACCAGTACGAAACAAGTTAGAAGAGCATGAAGATTTTACGTTAGAGGAATATAACAATCGAGACGTTCAGACTCCTAGGAGTGAGATTCTGTTTTTTGCTACTTCACGTATCGTGTCTGAGCATTTATTAGATGCGTGTGAAGATGCAGGTTATAAAACATTAACAGCAGAGATTCGGGGGTTGGCGCTCCAACGTTTATTATTGAACGTCCACCCACGCTGGCTAAGAGGAACAGAGATGGTTATTGATGTCGGAGAAGAAAATGTAGATATTCACATCTTCCATAATGAGCTGATTGTTTTCTCTAGAACAATGGCGATTGAAACTGAAGAGGTAACTGGATATGCTTCAACATCAGCGGAAGAAGTGTTGTCTTTTCACATGGATTCAGTTGAGGGAGAGCGTGAAATAGCTGCTACAAAGGACGAATTAAGTTGGAACGAAGATAATTACACGACTGCTTTAATGAATGAGATACAAAAGGCACAAAATTTCTACCGCTATTCGCTTGGAGAGCGTGATAGTGAGTTCGATCGAATTATTATTACAGGCGAGCATGCTAGTAAAGTCTTTAATAGCTTAAAAGAAAGGTTGCCGATGGAAGTTACACGAATCGACTATAGTTCCATCATATTGAATGATGATTTCAACGATGATTTACTAGATACGTGTAGTGTGGCAATCGGACTTGCGCTACGGACAAACGAAAAGCCTAATAAAAAGAAGAAGCAATAGTCGTAGATTGGAGAGAGAGACGTGAACATTAGCATTGACTTGCTCCCAGATCGATCAAGAGCAATTGAAGGGAGTTTCCCTGTTATACCAGTTGCTGGGCTTGCTGCGATCTTTGTAGGAGCTATTGTTCTCACATATACATTCATTGATACACGTAATCAAGTTCAAGCGCTAGAAGAGCAAATTGCATTACAGACACAAGTAAGAAATACAATCGAATTGGAATATAGCTCGATGACAACAGGGGTAACGGAGTACAACTATGTGGATCATTATACGGCTATTGACAGATTTTTAAATGATGTTTATAAAGGGACAGTTGATATAAAAGATCGAATTTATTTTCTATTACCTCATGGTGCAACTGTGGATTATTATATGTATACAAATAATGGTGACTTACAACTAACAGTAACCACTTTTTCTAAAGGAGATTCAGCTGTCTTTTTAAATCGTTTATTTGGTGAAGAAATTGTGTCAGGGGCAGAGCTAGATTCAATTACTGTAATTGGTGAAGATAGTAACCTAGCGTATACCTCTCAATTTACGATAAGCCTCCAAACGTTAGTAGGTGAAGTAAATGAGTGAATGGTTAGATAGAAATCAAAAGCCCGTATTATATATAATTATTTTGCTATTTTTAGGACTTGTTTCATTATATATATATCAAGTGCGTCCTTTACAAACGGAAAAAGCTACTCAGCAAAGAGAGTTACAGTTGATCCATACAGAGATCTCAAATTATGAAGCTCAAATCTCTCAATTAAGGCCACAAACATTGACATTACAAGATCAAAAAAGGTTGCTAAACAGCGTACCGTCACAGCCGAATGTAGAACAGTTGGTAGCTGATCTTGAACGTACAGAATTAGAAACAGGTGTTTTTATTAGAAATATTTCGACCGCGATTTCTCCAAATGAAAGTGGGGAGTCTTTATGGAGTCATATCTTTTCAGAAGATATGTTAGAAATCTTAGGACCTCGCGTCAAAGACGTTGATATGCTTACTGTTTCTTACATTGAATTAAGGGTCGATGTAACAGGAGAAGAGAAAGATGTTCACATGTTCGTTGAGAAAATAGAAAACCTTCCACGTATAATTCATCTACAAGATTATACGTACGACATAAGTGTTGGTGAAAATTCAGTAAAAACGTTCAATGGAACTGTAACCATACGAGCTTTTTACAGTGAAGACTTTGCTGAGTATATAGAAACGCTTAATGAGTTTGAATTAGATTATACATTTGATAAAGAAAAATTAGATCAATATATAAAACAGGCTGAAGGTAACTCCGATGAGATTGGTGAAACAAACGGCAATACACCAAATAGTCCGAGTGAGTCAAATGAGAGTAGTACAGATGTTGTCACCGACAATGAAAGTGTTGAAAAAAATCACAACAATACAATAGTTGGTGGAACAACAGGTGGTAGTACATCGAATGGACAAGCTGGTGGAACAACAGGTGGTACATCTGGAGGTTCAACAGGCAACGCTGTTACAAAGCCAGGAAATGTAACGCTATCCCCTATTTATCCAAAAGAAAGTTATGACAAAGAACTAGGTGTAAGCAGCATCGAATTATACTATTTACCTTCTGGATATGATAAGACGGTGAAAGAAGGAGACTCGGTCTTTTATCTTGTTCAAACAGGTGCTTATAATACGGATGTTTACTTTTCAAAACAGTTACTAAGCTTGATTGATGCAGGTATGTTTCCTCGAACAGTTGTAAGGAAATATGATCCTGCTTTATCTAGTTTAGTTATAAACACAGGAATCGCTCATACACGTGAGTCAGCTACAGCAATTGGTGATTTTCTTTACAAGATTGACAGAGAATTTAATTCTTGGGTAGAAGCAGTTCCATTTCGCTTGCCGACTGATGAACAGAAGCTATTGCCAGAAGCGATTGAGGCAATCACATATATTAGTGATGTTGCTGTAAAAGGAATTACTACTAATGATTACAAGTTAGCAGAAGAACAACTGTTACTGATTCGTTCAAAAGTAGAAGCCTATGAAGCAGAAGCGAAAGAGGTAATCAACAATACAAAAAATGCTGATCGAAAAGTTCAGATTCAGGATACAATCATTTTCTTGCAATTAGCGTTACAAACATTAGAAAAGTTTGAACAAACGAATGAAGTACAACTACTTTGGCAGACACAAGGAGCAATGCTTGATTTCGCGTATTCATTAAATGGTTTTGTGCGCTTCGAAACTAAGTAACTCCATACAGCTTGTAAAAAAAGGAGATATACTTATGGCTACCCAAAAACGAAAGAGGTTAGGGGATTTACTCGTTGAATCAGGAATGATTACGCAAGATCAGTTAATGAACGCCCTTCAAGAGCAAAAAAAGACAAAGGCGCGCCTAGGAGATCAGCTTGTTACGATGGGGATGGTAACTGAACAGCAAATTATTGAAACACTTGAATTTCAACTTGGTATTCCTCACATAAACCTTTATAAAGAAAAAATTGATCAGAAGACGATTGGAATTATTAATGAAGAATTGGCTCGTAAATACCAATTAATTCCCGTTGAGCGGAATGAAAATCGGTTAACGGTTGCGATGTCAGATCCACTCGATTATTTTGCTCTAGATGATCTCAGGCTGAGTACTGGTTTTCAAATTGAGCCTGCTATAGCAAAAAAAGAAGAAGTGCGTTTGGCAATTAATCGTTATTATGGAATTCAAAAGTCAATCGATCAAATGCTTGATGATATGATTACGAAAACAGATGATGAAACACTTTTGGACATGCAGCAATCTGATGATTCGCCGGTTGCAAAAATGATCAATCAGCTTATTTCTCAAGCGGTTCAAGAAGGAGCAAGTGACATTCACATAGATGCATTAGAATCGGAGACAATTATTCGCTTTCGGGTGGATGGAGTCCTTCGCCAAGAGAGAACGGTTCCGAAGAACATGCACAATGTTCTCGTTTCAAGGGTAAAGATTTTGGCCGAATTAAATATTGCAGAAAAACGTTTGCCTCAAGATGGTCGATTTAAAATTGATCTCGACCTTCGAAAAATTGATTTACGTGTATCTATCTTGCCAACAGTTTTTGGGGAAAAAATCGTTATGCGTATTTTGGACACAGGAAATGTCTCACTAGGTATTCACAAACTAGGTTTTTCAAAAGGCAATAAAGAGAAATTTCAAAACATGCTAAGTCGTGCATATGGAATCATTCTCGTTACAGGGCCAACAGGATCGGGAAAATCAACAACGTTATACTCAGCTTTATCGAATTTGAACTCTCCTGACGTTAACATTATTACCGTTGAGGATCCTGTTGAATATCAAGTTCAAGGAATTAATCAGGTACAAGTTAACTCAAACATTGGGATGACCTTTGCTGCTGGCTTGCGCTCAATTCTTCGTCAGGACCCTGATATTATTATGGTTGGGGAAATTCGGGATACTGAAACCGCTGAAATTGCGCTTCGTTCTGCCTTAACAGGGCATTTAGTATTAAGTACATTGCATACAAATGATGCTGTTAGTGCAATTAGTCGATTAATTGATATGGGGATCGAACCTTTCCTTGTCTCATCAGCATTAACAGGAGTCGTTGCCCAGCGCCTAGTTCGTCGTGTTTGTCCAGCCTGTGCCGAAGATTACCAGCCTGCAGAGGAAGAGCGTTACCTATTCGAATCACGTCGCTTAAAGGTCGAAAAGCTTGTGAGAGGAAAAGGGTGTGCAAACTGTAATAGTACGGGTTATAGAGGGCGTATTGCCATTCACGAAGTGGTTGTTATTGATGATACATTACGTGAGCTCATCACTCAAAAATCGTCCGATTCCATATACCGTCAATATATTAATGAACAAGGCTTTGTAAAAATTTCCGAAGATGGATTAATAAAAGCCGCATTAGGTCAAACGACGATTGATGAAGTATTTAGAGTAACAGTTGAATAGAAGGTGAGCTACGTTGGATATAGAAAAATTGTTATACTTCGCTTTTCAAAACAAGGCTTCAGACTTACACATTACAGTAGGGGCAACACCGTGCCTGAGAGTAAATGGGAAGTTGAAAAAAGTTAATTCTGACGTGTTAACGCCAGAATTAACACTAGCTATGGCAAAACAAATTATTCCAGAAGATCAATTCTTGAAATTTGAAGAAAATGGTGAACTTGACTTTTCTCACGCGATTCAAGGTGTTTGTCGTTTTAGAGTAAATGTTTTCCGGCAACGAGGATCAGTTGGAATTGTTTGTCGTGTCGTCGATGGAAATGTACCTACTCTTGGCGAATTGGGGCTTCCGTCAATTTTGCAAGATTTTGCAAAACAAACACAAGGTATTTTGCTTGTAACAGGACCGACTGGATCAGGAAAATCTACTACGTTAGCTGCGATGATCGATTATATTAATGAAACGATGAGCAAGCACGTATTAACATTGGAAGATCCAATTGAATTTTTGCATAAGCACAAAAAAAGCATCGTTAATCAACGAGAGATTGGTCATGATAGCAAGGCTTTTTCCGTTGGTTTGAGAGCAGCCCTACGTCAAGATCCAGATGTGATTCTCGTTGGAGAAATGCGCGACCTAGACACAGTTCAAACAGCAATTACAGCAGCGGAAACAGGCCATTTAGTTCTTGGTACACTTCATACTCAAACAGCCTCTCAAACTGTTCACCGAATCATTGATGTGTTTCCGGCTGAGCAGCATCGACAAGTTCGAATGCAGCTTGCTAGTTCACTACTTGGAGTCGTTTCGCAACGACTCCTGCCGACTGCAAATGGAAAAGAGCGGATCGCAGCCCTAGAAATCCTTGTAAATAACACAGCAGTTGCAAACTTAATTCGTACAGATAAGATTCATCAAATTTTATCTGTGTTAGAGACAAGCAGAAATAGCGGGATGCAAACAATTAATATGGCCGTTATTGACCTTATGCAAAGAGGTCTAGTAACTCGTGCTATTGCTGATGAATTTGTACCGGGATGGGATAAACACGAATAAGAGGAAGGGCGGGAAATCAGTGGTTTTTCTCTACAAAGGGATTGACTCAAGAACAGGTAAAGAGATAAGAGGAAAGGTTACGGCCAGTTCTCAGGAATCAGCAGCTACAGAATTAAAAGGCAAAGGCTTATTTATTTCCGATCTACGTGAGCAAAAAGAAACAATATGGAATAAGGACATTAACATTATTATTGGAAAGCCGGTAAAGCATGCTGAGTTTGTCATCTTCTGTCGCCAATTAGCAACTTTGCTTAATGCTGGGACAACGATAGTGCAGTCAATAAAGATCCTATCTGAACAAGTGACTTCGAAACCGTTTCAGAAAACATTAAATGAAATATACAATGATGTACGCTCAGGAACGTCTTTCTCAGAAGCATGTGCAAAGTACCCTAAGGTTTTTGATAAGGTTTTTATTAATATGGTACGTGCGGGAGAGACAAGTGGAGACTTAGAGAAAGTGTTAGATCGTTTAGCTACCTTTTATGAAAAAGAGCGTAGAGTGCGCGAAAAAGTAAAGTCAGCTATGATGTATCCTATTGCGGTATCTATAATTGCGATAGCAGTTGTCATCATTTTACTTACAGTTGTTTTACCGAATCTTTTAAACAATTTAACTTCCATGGGCGGAGATATACCTGGACCGACACGAATGGTTATGGCAGCATCGAATTTCTTGATCCATCAGTGGTATGTTGCGCTTTTAATAGTAGTTGCTTTGATACTTACTTTTTTAGCAGTTAAGAGAAATCCACAAGGCAGTTATATACTTGATTATGTGAAGTTGAAAATACCTGTATTTGGATTACTAGCACAAAAAACGATTATCGCTCGAGTGACAAGAACAATGGCTTCCTTGTTTGCAAGCTCTGTTCCTGTTTTACAAACATTAACGATGAGTTCGGAAATAGCTAATAATGATGTGGTCAAAAAAGTATTGGATGACTCAAAAGAATCACTCCGTTCGGGGGAGAGTTTATCAGAACCACTAAATAATAGCTGGGTTTTTCCGAAGCTAGTTAGTCACATGGTTAAAGTTGGGGAGGAGTCCGGGCAACTTGATACGATGCTTGAAAAAGTTGCTGATTTTTATGAAGAAGAAGTAGAGCAAATGGCCTCCCGCATGAGTTCGATCATTGAACCTCTAATGATCGTTATTCTAGGAGTAATTGTCGGTACGATTGTTCTTGCAACAATTCTACCAATGTTCACAATTTACAACGATTTTGGAAGTTAACGGTTAGAAGAAACGTCTATGTAAAATAGAGGTTTCTTTTTTTATCCCCTCATAGTAAATTTTTCAGTAATTTGTTCTATCTACCATTATTGTTTAATAGAATAGGATTATAAGAAAAAGAATGAGGGAGGGAGTGGTTACATGGAACAAGATAAATATAAAATATCGGTCCGCTTAAACGGGAAAGAACAAAAAATTGAAGACCGCATTCGTGAAGATGATTCTAGTAAAAATACACATAATGTACAAGATGTTTCAGAAGAGATCGTAGCGGCCCGTGACGATGCAGCAGAAGATTTAACTGAAATCATTCCTCAACCAGATAACATCATAGATTTTGGGAGTAAACAAGAAGAAAGAAAAAGAAATCAACAGCCATATTGGGATGATGGCTTCAGTGAGAAAAGTCCGAAGCTGCCTTTTAAACGGAAGAAAAAATCGTACCATGCTAAAAATAAACCGAAGTTTCCGGTTATGTTGGTGGTAGCTTTGTTTTCTGCTGTTGTTGTGGGGCTAAGCTTGGGCTTCATGGTTCTAACTGTCTTTACTGGAAATGGAGCTAGTACAGCGGGTGCAGGAGAAACTGTTACCAGTGCGATTCCAACGGCTGCTGAAGCTGGGGGAAATACTCTCCCAGATTTGGCATTAGAAGTAGTGCAAGGGGGAGCATTTGGTGAGCAATCTACTGGACAAGAGATTGTTGCTAAGCTACAAGAGCAAGGGTTAGCTGCGGCATTAACGCAATCAACAGATCCGATTTACATGTTCATTGGAGCTGGTGGAGATCGAGCTCAGGCGACGAAAATAAGTTCTTTATATGAAGGGTATGGCCAAGATACGTATTTAAAGACGTATCGTGTTGATGGTCAAACGGTTACTGGACAAGCAGAAGAAGTAACGTCTTGGTTCACAAACGCCATTTCTCATTATAAGGAACTATTACAGTTAACTGTAGATGGTTTTGGTGGAGGTTCTTTATTAACTTCCGAACGTATCGAGCAAGTTGAAAAGACGACAGCTAGCTTGCAAGCAGATCGAGATCAAGCCTTTACTAATTTAAATCAGCCAGTTCAAGATCAAGCACTAGCACTTGGAGATAATCTGGTTCTGGCTGGAGATAAACTTTCAGCATATGTAAATAGTAAAGAAGAGAAAGATCTCTGGCAAGCACAGCAAGCTCTTTTGGATGCACTTGTTAATTATGAGCTAATCGTAGAAGCGTTGCAGTAATAGCAGAAAGGATGGAACTTGCTAGAGAGTTCATCCTTTTTTGTGTCGTGGTAGTTTTTCTATCAAACGAATTGTTGAGATAAGAAGAATTTGGTATTATACTCTTGAACCTGTACAATAAAAAGAAAACATTGTAGAGGTGACCCCTTCATGAAATCTTTCATTTTAGCCTCAGGTTCCCCGAGGCGTAAAGAGCTACTTGAACAAGCTCATTATTCTTTTTCCATTCAAACAAGTGCAGTAGAAGAAATTGTTAAGGAGGGATTGTCTCCTGCAGAGGTTGTACAGCAATTAGCCAAGCAAAAAGCAGAGGATGTATGGTCAAAAGCAAAGGATGCTGTTGTGCTTGGCTCAGATACTGTAGTCGCCTTTGAAGATAAAATTCTTGGGAAACCAGAGAATGAAGAGGAAGCAAAGGCAATGCTCCAAATGTTATCTGGGCATACTCATAGCGTATATACGGGTGTGGCTATTTGCTCACAAGAAGGCGTGATGACTTTTTATGAGAAAACGGATGTAGAATTTTATTCATTATCAGAGGAGGATATTAGGATGTACATTCGTAGTGGTGAACCATTTGATAAAGCAGGTAGCTATGGAATCCAGGGTTTTGGTGCTTTTTTAGTTAAACGTATTGTTGGTGATTATTTCGCTGTTGTTGGACTTCCTCTTGCTAGAACGATGCGAGAATTAAAAAAAATCGGCATAACTCCAAACATGTAATGAATTGTTCTTTTGTGAAATAGCATGTTCTTAAAATGAGTTGCGATTATAGTCATATCAATTACAAAACGGATTGCTTTTCTCTTTTATAAGACTTCATAAAATCTCCATTTTTGTGCAAAGTAGAAAGGAGTGTTTCCTTTGTCCCATTCATCCTTCCTTATTCGAGATGTCCCTGTTCGAGAAAGACCGCGAGAACGCTTGTTACAAGAAGGTCCTCAAGCATTGACGAATCAAGAAATCCTCGCTATTATCCTTCGTAGTGGTACGAGGAAAGAATCGGTTTTACAAGTAGCTCAACACCTTTTAGCGAAGTTTGATGGACTTATGTTATTAAAAGATGCTGCCATTGAGGAATTGTGTACCGTTAATGGTATAGGAGAAGCGAAAGCAGTTGAGTTAGCTGCTTCCATTGAGCTTGGTAGGAGAATTCATAACATGCAACCAGATGAGCGTTATGTGATCCGATCTCCTGAAGATGTATCCAACTATGTGATGGAGGATATGCGCTTTTTGCAGCAGGAGCACTTTGATTGTTTGTATTTAAATACGAAGAACCAAGTCCTTTTACGTAAAACCATATTTATTGGCAGTTTGAATGCAAGTATTGTTCATCCCCGTGAGGTGTTTAAAGAAGCATTTCGCCGTTCGGCGGCCTCGATTATTTGTATGCATAACCATCCTAGTGGCGATCCGACACCGAGTCGAGAGGATATTGAAGTGACGAAACGGTTATCAGAATCAGGAAAAGTACTCGGAATTGAGCTTCTTGATCATATTATTATTGGTGATCGTAAATTTGTTAGTCTGAAAGAACAAGGATATGTCATATAATGATTCGGCAAAGATGATTATAAAGGATGTGAGTGAGTAAAGAGCATAGCGATTAGGGTAAGAGAATGGTAACATAGGGGTGTTGCCTTTTTCTTTGGTATGCATCCATTGAAATGGGTGTAAGGATGAATTTGAGAAATGTTCACGAAAGTTTTTTGATTCGTAGACTTTTACGAAACTTGGGGAACTTAAGGCTATTTTTTTTTATGATTATTCGTTATAATGAAGGTTATGATTTCGGATTTGTATGAAGGGAGATACATAGATGTTTGGTGGGTTCTCAAAAGATATAGGAATTGATTTAGGAACAGCAAACACGCTCGTTTACGTTAAAAGCAAAGGCATCGTTGTTCGTGAGCCGTCGGTTGTTGCACTAAGAACTGATACAGGTTCCATCGAAGCTGTCGGTAACGATGCAAAGAATATGATTGGTCGTACGCCAGGCAATATCGTGGCTGTTCGCCCAATGAAAGATGGGGTTATTGCTGACTTCGATACAACAGCAACCATGCTGAAATACTTTATTCAACAAGCTTTAAAAAACCGTTCGATTTTTACACGTAAGCCTTCTGTGATGGTTTGTGTACCATCTGGAATAACAGCAGTTGAAAAAAGAGCTGTAGAAGATGCAACAAAGCAAGCTGGTGCAAAAGAAGCATATACCCTTGAAGAACCATTCGCAGCAGCGATTGGCGCGGACCTTCCTGTATGGGAGCCGACTGGTAGTATGGTCGTTGATATTGGTGGAGGAACAACAGAAGTAGCGATCATTTCACTTGGTGGAATTGTAACAAGTCAATCGATTCGTGTCGCAGGGGATGAAATGGATGAATCGGTTATTCAATACATTAAAAAGAAATATAATTTAATGATCGGTGAAAGAACGGCAGAAGCATTGAAGCTCGAAATTGGTTCTGCAGGCGCTCCGGAAGGTGTTGATGACATGGATATCCGTGGACGAGACTTACTAACTGGCTTACCAAAGACCATTACAGTCACAGCCGAAGAAATTGCTGGAGCCCTTGCAGATACTGTGACAACGATCATTGAATCAGTAAAAAATACATTAGAGCAATCTCCGCCAGAGCTTGCAGCGGATATTATGGATCGAGGAATTGTTCTAACAGGTGGAGGAGCGCTTTTGCGTAATCTTGACCGTGTGTTAAGTGAAGAGACGAATATGCCAGTATTAGTTGCTGAGAATCCTTTAGATTGTGTTGCGATTGGGACTGGTAGAGCGCTTGAGAATCTACATTTATTCCGTTCAAAAGCGGGGATCACATCACGCTCAGATAGAAAATTGTAAGTAGGTGTCCGGCATGCCATCCTTCTTTTCTAATAAAAAATTAATTATTCTTCTTGTCAGCATAATCATATTGGTCGGGTTGATTGGTTACTCGCGTACAGATAGAGAGCAAGTCACAGGACCAGAACAAGTCATCAGAGATGCTGTTGGATGGGTGCAGACCACTTTTACGAAACCCGCATACGCTGTAGCGGGTTTCTTTGAAAATGTCCGGGACATCCGTCAAATTTATGAAGAGAATAAATTATTGAAGGCAAGACTTGAAGAATATGCACAAATTTCTGTAGAACGGAATTTGTTACGAAATGAAAACAATACGTTAAAAGATATGCTTGAACTAGATGAAAGCTTAAATGATTATTTAATGAGATCAGCAGTCGTTATACATCGTAGCCCTGACCGTTGGACAGATTATATTGGATTAAACAAAGGTTCTAATGATGGAATTGAACCAAACATGGGCGTTATTGATTCTAAAGGTGGTTTAATAGGTAAGGTAAAGCAAGTAAGTGAATTTTCTTCGAGAATTCAACTTTTATCTGATAATGATCGAACGAACCGCGTGTCAGCAATGATTTCAATGGATCAACCTGAATATGGTTTTATTGAAGGGTATGATGCGGATTCAGGGTTATTAATTATGCGCAAGATTGATATTGAGGCAGAGATTGAAGAGAACCAAATGGTAATGACGTCTGGAAAAGGCGGCGTTTATCCGAGTGGGTTATTAATTGGTGAAATTGTACGAGTTGAGCCTGATGAATATGGTTTAACTCAAAATGCCTACATCGAACCAACGGCTGATTTTTATGCTTTAGACTATGTGTATATTATTGAACGTACGAGTACATCTCTTGATCCTGAATTGCTAGAGGAGGAACCATCGTGAGCCGCTTCTATATTCCTACATTCGTCTTTCTATTGTTGGTTATAGAAGGTACTCTGTTTCAAATTATTACGCCGTCTCATCACGATATTGATGTTACGTTAGTTCCGCGATTTCTTGTCGTGATGATTGTTTTTATTGGTATTCATTTTGGCCGATATAGCTCTATTGTTTACGGTCTTGTTTTTGGTCTCATATATGATATTGTCTATACTCAATTACTTGGTGTGTATATGTTTGGATTTGGTTTGATTGGATATGCATTTGCTTATACATATAAACAAATCCAAGATTCTTTATTTTTTCATCTGCTATTTGCAACAGTGGCCGTGTCTTTATTTGAATATTATCAGTATGGACTATACAGACTGATTGGATTAGCTGATATAGGAGCAGCACTTTTCTTTCATGAGAGATTCCTACCAGGGTTAATAGTAAATGTCTCGTTTGCCATGATTATTTACTTTCCTGTAAAAAAATTATTTTCCTATGTTCAGAAACAAGCTAGTCTTCGTGATCGTTAAGAATGTGACAAAATATGCGGTGTTTTTCTACATCTTCTTACATAAGGAAGAAGGGTTTTCGATGCGTTATGTTGAATAACGTAATATCACTGTTTTCTCGTTTTACTCGGGTAAAATGAACATACTATTGAGTAGCAACGAAGGTGAGTGAGGCTGAGGTGGACACAACAATGGTTCAAAAGAAGCAATATGTTACAATAAAAGGTACAAAGGATGGGTTAATCTTCCTATTGGATGATAGCTGTTCTTATGAAAGTTTGCTAGAAGAATTGATCGAAAAATTATCCTCAAAGCATTATCAACAATCAGAAGGCCCTGATGTTCTCGTAAAAGTCGATATCGGATATCGCTTTCTCCAAGAACATCAGCAGGCTGAACTAGAGAACATTATTACAGAAGGACGTAGCTTAGCTGTTGATCATTTTGAATCTCGTGTACTATCAAAAGAAGAGTCTGAGAGATTACGTCAAGAAGCACAAACGGTAACATTAATGCGGATTGTTCGCTCTGGTCAAGTGCTTCATGTCAATGGAGATGTCCTATTAATAGGTGATGTTAATCCAGGCGGAACGTTAATCGCTAACGGCAATATTTATGTGATGGGTGCTCTTAGGGGAATTGCTCATGCCGGTTTTGAAGGAAATGAAAAAGCGGTCATATCTGCTTCTCTTTTAGCTCCTGCCCAGTTAAGAATTGCTGATGAAATTAAACAATTCGATACAGAAGAAAGAACAGAACAAATGATGGCTAGTGCATTTCTTACTGAGCAGAAGTCCTTTAAAATTGGACGAGTTCAGCAACTTGTACAATCCCATCCAGAACTTGCAAAAAATGAAGCACAATTACAAGTGTAAGAGTATGTTTAATGAGGATAGTCTTTTGATCGCACACTTGTTTTAAGGTGGAAAACTATTAATTTTAACGTAGATTATAGAAGAGCGTTATAGAAAGGGGTCATCAGCGTGGGAGAGGCAATCGTCATTACAAGTGGAAAGGGTGGCGTTGGGAAAACTACAACGTCTGCTAATATAGGCACAGCCCTTGCGCTTTCGGGGAAGAAAGTTTGCTTAGTGGATACAGACATCGGGCTCCGCAATCTTGATGTTGTCATGGGACTTGAGAATCGAATTATTTATGACCTCGTTGATGTGATAGAGGGGCGTTGTAAGTTGAAGCAAGCATTAATCAAAGATAAACGCTTTGACTGCTTGTACTTGCTACCTGCTGCACAAACGAAAGATAAAACATCTGTTGAACCTGATCAAATGAAAGTCATTGTTGATGAATTAAAACAAGAATATGACTATGTTCTTATAGACTGCCCTGCAGGAATTGAGCAAGGCTTTAAAAATGCAGTTGCGGGAGCAGATCGTGCAATTGTTGTAACGACACCTGAGGTTTCGGCTGTCCGTGATGCCGACCGAATTATTGGTTTGCTTGAGCAAGAGGACGTTGAAGCTCCAAGGCTAATTGTGAACCGTATTCGCGGTCATATGATGAAAAACGGAGATATGTTAGACGTTGATGAAATTGCCTCTATTTTAGCGATTGATCTTCTCGGGATTGTTGTCGATGATGAAGAAGTGATTAAGCATTCCAATAAAGGTGAACCAATTGCGCTTCATACAACAAGCAAAGCTTCGATTGCCTACCGGAATATTGCAAGAAGAATTCTTGGGGAAACTGTTCCATTGATGGCACTCGAAGAACAAAGGGGTATGTTTGCTAAAATCAAAAAGCTATTCAGCGTAAGATGATAACGAAGTAGAGCAAGTGACCAATGTTGAGGCACTTGCTCTTTTTTATGTTCTACAACATTGTAGTCAATTATTAAAGTTCATATTTTGGCATTATTCTTGATAATGAACGAGTAACTATGATTAGAAGCGGTGAGTAACGAGACGCTTCTTTTCATTCACTTTCTGAGCTCCGTACCGATTATTTGGCAGACTTCGGTAACAGAGGAAGTAGGCTATGTTATGATTGTTTTCAAGAATGTGGTTTTTAAAAATAGGAGGCCAAAATACATGACGATGATGGAAGAACATTTGGAAGAAACTACAAAGAGCATTCGCTGCATGGTGTTAACGGTAACGGATTCGTGTTCGTACGAGGATGATGAAAGTGGAGCACTGATTAGGTCAATGTTAGAAAAAGAAGGACACTGTGTAACAGAGTACCAGATTATAAATGCAGAATATAGCTTAATTCAACACTGGATTAAAATCGCTGCAATTCGTGCTGATGTGGATGCGATTTTAATTACAGGAGGAACAGGGATTGCCCTTCATGATACGACGCATGAAGCTGTTAGAGATAGTTTAGATAAAGAGATGCCAGGATTCGGAGAGTTATTTCGCCATTTAAGTTTTAAAGAAGAAATCGGTACAGCTGCGATTTTAAGTCGTGCAATTGCAGGTGTACGTGACGGGAAGGCGATCTTCTCGATGCCTCGACCAACAGGAGCGATTCAATTAGCAATGGACCGAATTATTCTTCCTGAAATCGGGTCTGTCATGAAAGAAATACTTATGGATAAAGTAAGAGTGTAATAAGTTAAGTAAGAAAGTCTGCTTAGAGATTAAAGTCTCGGGCAGTCTTTTTGTTGTGGGTTGGTTTAATTCTTGAGGGGGAACCTACTTCTTTCTTTGCTTAGGGTGTGTCTCAAAAGTCAGAAACAGACCTTTTGAGACAGACCGCAACTTCTCTTCTATCTACCGATGCTGCTCGTAACGTTCTTGTTTTGTTACTTGTTTTAGCCAAGCGATTTCATCATCTGAAACATCAAAAGATTCGATGGAACAAATGTTTTCTTTTACTTGTTCAGCACTGCTTGCCCCGGTTACAACGGAAGCTACGACTGGAGAGCTTAGGCAGTATTGCAAAGCAAGCGCTTGGAGCGGACGACCATCTAGTAGCTCGTGCTCCAATTTAGAGCGTAATGATACGAGTTCTTCGTATGAATAAGTAAGATAGCCTTTTTCTTTTATGGTATCAGCCATCGTGTCAAGCATTCGATCAGTAAGTAATCCTTTAGCGACAGGTCCTCTAGCAACAACGCTTATTTCGTTTTCCTCTAGAAAAGAAAATAACTCTTCAGGACGACGATCAAGTAAACTATACTGCATCATTATGCTAACAATCGATGAACGCTTTACATACTCGCGAATGACATTGGGACGTATGGAAGAAATACCGTAATAGCGGATGACCCCTTCTTTCTTTAGCTCTTCAAAGGCTTCTATTGTTTCATCAATATTGTCTTCAATTGTTCCTCCATGAAGCTGGTATAAATCAATAAAGTCGGTTTGAAGTCTACGTAAGCTATCTTTTACAGCTGTCATTATATGTTTTTTTGAAGGGTCCCAACTCCAGCCCTCTTTTCCTTGTTCAAAACGATTACCTGCTTTTGTAGCAAGAATAATATCATTTCGTTTGCTTTTAATTATCTCACCGATAAGTTCCTCGTTTACCCCTTGATAGTACAAATCAGCAGTGTCTAAGTAATTGATCCCACCATCAAGCGCCGATTCTATGACTTTTCTTGCGTTACTTATTTCGGTTCCAATGCTCATACAGCCAAGGCTAACTTCACTAACATATAAATCAGATCGACCAAGTTTACGTGTTTTCATTATCAGGTCTCCTCTCGGCAAAAAATATTTCATACTAGTTTGTTTTCCGGTTCGTAGAAGAATAAAACATGAAAAAAGAGCGTCCACGTGCGCCTTCCTGCGAAGAATGCTTAAAAGGCTTAAAACATAACGGCGGCTCCGCTCATTGCAATAGAGATAGATAAAAAAGGAAGACCGCCTTTTTTACATCAAAAGAGCGTCCCTAGTGGCAATGGCTCCGCACGCCGTGCGCCTTTTGAGAAGTTCACTCAAAAGGCTTAAGACATAACGGCGGCTACGCTCATTGCAATAGAGATAGATAAAAAAGGAAGACCGCCTTTTTTATCTATCTCTATTATGTCATATCACCTACGGACAAGTCATATAGTAAAGTAAACTAGTTTGAAAAGGATGGGGGAGCATATGTCCAAGGATATAAATAAGGTACGTAGAAAACTAGAAAATAGACGTCGTCAAATCAATAGCAATGTTAAACATCGCGAACGGACGGTGCCGATGCTCTTAAATCGACATGAAGATGCGAGAGAAGAGCCTGACTTTTATGTACCACCATCTACAAATGATGAAGGAGCCAAAGTACACGTTCCGAAAGGGGATTTTTTTCTTTTTCGCTTAATGGCATCCGTTTGTATTTTCTTAATGACTGCTATACTTTTTCAATCAACTGTTCCTCAAGCAGAAGGGGCGAAGCGTTTTGTACAACAAACGTATGAGCAAGAAATTCAGTTTGCAGCAGTGGCTAATTGGTATGAAAATCAATTCGGGCGACCGTTAGCTCTCGTGCCGGTAAATCAGGATATGGCTCAAAGTGATCCAAATGAGCAAGTAGAAATGGTATATGCGGTTCCGGCATCAGGTACAATAAGTCAGGATTTTGAACATGATGGAAGAGGAATCTTAATTGAGACAGGAATGAATGCTGAAATTGAAGCAGTAAAAGGTGGACAAGTGAGCAAGGTTGGAGCCGATGATGAGGGTGGAAATCTTGGGAAGACCGTAACTGTAAAACATTATGACGGAACAGAAGCAGTGTATGGCATGCTTGATAAGGTCGAAGTGAACTTGTATGACCATATCCAACCAGGCTATAAAATTGGTTTAGTCTCTACAAATGAAGAAGCACAAAAAGGGGTTTTCTATTTTGCGTTAAAGGACGGCGACCAATATATTAATCCTAGCGAAGTTATTTCTTTTGATTAATTATGAGAGAATTGGCAGCGAAAATTAAGGTTAACCCATTATTTTGGTTCATCCTCGGCATCGGTGTGTTTACAGGGTATTTTAGAGAAGTGTTGATGATATTTCTGATTGTGTTCATTCATGAAATGGGACACGCGATTGCGGCACACTCATTCAAATGGAGGATTCATAAAATTGAATTATTGCCATTTGGTGGAGTGGCCGAAGTGGAAGATGTCGGAAATCGGCCTTTTCACGAAGAACTGATTGTTATTATCGCAGGGCCGCTACAACATATTTGGATGATGGTTCTGTCTTATTGCTTAGTTCAAACGTCATTTTGGACTAGTACGGATCATCATCTTTTTATTTGGCATAATATAATGATTCTCATGTTTAACCTAATTCCGATCTTACCTCTTGATGGAGGAAGACTTGTCCAACTATGGTGTACGTACCGTTTCCCTTATGTTCAAGCACTCACTGTTTCTAGGTGGATTTCCTGTTTTGTTTTGATAGCGATTATTTTCATAAGCTTAATTTGGTTCCCTTATCATTTGAATTTATGGGTTGTCATATCATTTCTACTTATTACAAACTATCTTGAATGGAAGCAGCGGCATTACAGGTTTATGCGCTTTCTTATGGCTCGAAGATCTGAAAAAGGTGGTGAGCCAGAGCAAACGTCTATTATAGCGGTTCGCGATTCACTTTCGCTGCGAGAAGCAATGAAGTTACTGAAACGAGGGCGCTATCATTTATACAAAGTATTCCAAGTGAAAAGCGGAACAGCGTGCATAATCGAAGAAAAAGAGCTGTTGCAAATGCTCTTTACGAGTAAAAAGCCACATGTCCCCCTTTCACAGTTGCTTCATATAAAAAAGTAGGGCAAAAAGTCGTACCATACATGGGTACGACTTTTTGCATTGAAACTGGTACAATGAAGAAAAGATTCAATTAAAGGGGCTTTTCTCATTGAAGAAAATATATTTTAATATGGCGACAAGAGAAAGAAGAGCGGCTGTTGTCGAGAACAATCGTGTCGTTGAATTAATGGTTGAACGCACACTTGAAAATAGAATTGTAAGCAATGTTTATAGAGGTAGAGTTGTAAACGTTTTACCAGGGATGCAAGCGGCATTTGTTGATATTGGACGTGATAAAAATGGCTTTCTTTATCGTGATGACCTACTCTCCTTTCACTTATGTAACGAAGATGAGGATAAGAAAAAAGAGCGGAGCATTTCTGAATTTGTTAAACAAGGTGAAGAATTGTTAGTCCAGGTAACGAAGGAAGGGTTCGGTTCAAAAGGCCCAAGACTAACGGGGGTTGTATCTTTTCCAGGACAGTTTCTTGTTTATATGCCAGAAGGTGATTATGTCGGGGTATCTCGTCGTTTTTCAAACGAGGCGGAGCGCGAGCGTTGGAGAGGAATTGCAGAAGGAATTATTGAGGATAAAGAAGGTTTAATTATTCGTACATCTTGTGAAGGAAAGCAAGCAGAAGTGATTACGCAAGAGTTTCATTTTTTACGTAAATTATGGAAGGAGCTCTGGAAAGAAGGTAAGAGCAAAAAAGCTCCAGCGTTAATCCATCAAGACTCTGGTTTGATTGAACGAGTTGTCCGGGATTTTTCTTTTACGGAAATTGATGAATTAGTTGTTGACTGTATTGATGATTATAAATTACTTAAGGAACTTCTCGAACCATTTCCAAAGCTGCAGCAATCGCTGTCGCTTTACCGTGAGAAGGAAAATCTTTTCTCAGCATATGGAATTGAAAAAGAGCTTGAGCGCGCATTACGACGCCAAATATGGTTGAAAAATGGAGCTTATTTAATGATAGACCAAACTGAAGCACTTACCGTAATTGATGTTAATACTGGGAAGTTTACAGGGAAAACAAATCTCCATGATACCGTTCGGAAAACGAACAGCGAAGCAGCGAAGGAAATTGCAAGACAGCTCCGTTTACGTGATATTTCTGGAATTATCGTCATTGATTTTATTGATATGAAGCGAGAAGAAGACCGTAAATATGTTCAAAGTGTGTTTGAAAAAGCATTGAAAAACGATCGAACGAAAACAAATGTTCTTGGCATTACAGGGTTAGGCTTGTTAGAAATGACAAGAAAAAAAGTACGGCAGAATCTTCTAGCAAGTCTCTCAAAGACGTGCCCAACCTGTACAGGCAAAGGGGTTGTTCTTTCAGATGAAGCCCAGGCGTTTAAGATTGAACGGCATTTATGGGAGCACCGAGGGATGGATGAAGAAGCAATTGTCTTGGAGTTGCCAGCTGCTGTTTCAACAGTACTTTTTGGAAAGAAAAGTGAGCATTTAAAACGGTTGGAAGAAGCACTTGGCTTCCGTATTCTTGTCTACCCAAATAAAAATGTGCAAGAAGAGAACTTTTCTTTTCGCTACATTGGGAATTTAGACGAAGCCATTGCGCAACTTGAACGATTAAAAGCGAAATAAACACGTTGACATAATTCAAGAAAATATGCTACAATATCGCTTGTTAGTTATTTGGTCGCACCCAAACAACTATAACCGCACAGAGCAGGTTTTACAAAGGTTCAAACCTACCTGGGATGGCGAGTCTGAGTATATGAGGAGGTGCAAGTATGTACGCAATTATTGAAACTGGTGGTAAGCAAGTAAAGGTTCAAGAAGGCCAAGAAGTTTACATCGAAAAATTAGACGCAGAAGCTGGTGAAACAGTTAGCTTCGATAACGTTTTATTCGTAGGTGGCGATGAGGTGAAAGTTGGTGCTCCATACGTAGAGGGTGCTACTGTTACGGCTAAAGTTGAAAAGCAAGGTCGTGCAAAGAAAATCATCGTTTGGAAAATGAAAGCTAAGAAAAACTACCGTCGTAAGCAAGGTCATCGTCAACCATACACGAAAGTGGTAATCGAGAAGATTAACGCTTAAGTCTATGATTACGGTTGAGATAACACGTAACGACGAACGTAACATTGTCTCTTTTACGATGAGTGGACATGCAGACGCTGGTCCGCATGGTCATGATATTGTTTGTGCTGGAGCTTCAGCTGTCTCTTTTGGTTCCGTCAATGCGATTGCTGCACTTTGTGCAGTAGAGCTTGATGTTGAAATGGAGGAGGATGGTGGCTTTCTCCGCTGTCATGTTCCGAACGATTTGGATGCTGTGACATATGAGAAAGTACAAATTCTACTCGAAGGGATGGTCGTATCCCTTCAATCTATCGCTGAAGAATACAGCCGTAATATGCAAGTCAATGAAACATTCGGGAGGTGAATTCCATGTTAAAAATGAACCTTCAATTTTTCGCATCGAAAAAAGGGGTAGGTAGTACAAAGAACGGACGTGACTCGATCTCTAAGCGTTTAGGCGCTAAGCGTGCTGACGGTCAAACTGTAACAGGTGGTTCAATCCTAGTACGCCAACGCGGAACACGCGTATATCCTGGTGTGAATGTAGGTAAAGGTGGAGACGATACACTATTTGCGAAAGTAGACGGCGTTGTTAAATATGAGCGCGTTGGTCGTGATCGCAAGCAAGTGAGCGTATACCCTGCATAATTATGAAAAAGTCCCTTTATAGCACTAGCTATGAGGGGATTTTTTTGTTTTTGAAATCAACTGAAAAAATGACTGCTGATGTAAACGAACATCGGTACTATTCATCTCAGATGAAACATAGTATAGTGAGAATATAATTCGTCTTACGAAATAAAAGAGGTGACTAACAATTGAAAGCTTTTGTAAACGCAACAATTCTACTTGGAACGGGTGAAATGATTAAATCAGGAACGATACTTATTAATCGGGGAAAAATCATTGCTGTCGAGAAGGAAGTTACAATACCGGCCGAGGCAGAAATTATCAATGCAAGTAGTAAATACATAACTCCTGGATTAATAGATGTTCATACACATTTAGGCGTATTTTCAGAAGGATTAGGACAGACTGGACATGACTTTAATGAAACAACGGATGCAGCTACACCATCCATTCGTGCAATTGATGGAATTAATCCATTCGACCGGGGCTTTGAAGATGCGAGGATGGCTGGTGTGACAACAGTTCAAATTATGCCGGGAAGTGCCAATGTCATTGGCGGAGAGATGTCTATTATAAAAACGAAAGGAACCGTCGTTGATGAAATGGTCGTTAAATCACCGTCAGGAATGAAAGCAGCGTTTGGAGAAAATCCAAAACGTGTTCACGGTGGAAAGGGGAAATTGCCTGTAACTAGAATGGGTGTTGCAGCTTTATTCCGCCAGCAGTTTATGAAAGCGCAAGACTATAAAAAGAGTTTAGAAGCTGGAGAGGTTAAAACGCGTGATCTTGGTATGGAACAACTTATGAAAGTGTTGAACAAAGAGATTCCATTACGAGCTCATGCACATAGAGCAGATGATATTGCAACATTGCTAAGACTAGTAAAAGAATTTGATATTGAAGCAACTATTGAGCATTGTACAGAAGGTCATCTAATTACTTCCTACATAGCTAAACATAATGTTCGAGTTTCTGTTGGTCCAACGATGACCTCCCGCACGAAGCAGGAATTGAATAATAAAGGTTGGCACACTCTTGTCGAGTTGGAAAAGCAGGGGATTCCTTTTTCCATTACAACGGATCATCCAGTCGTTACCATTGACCATCTCATAACTTCAGCGATAACAGCAGTAAAATTTGGTTTGTCAGAAGAAGCTGCATTTCGAGCAATAACAGTTCGAGCTGCCGAGCATTTAGGGATTGACCAGCAAGTAGGTAGTTTAGAAGTAGGAAAGGATGCAGATATTGTGATTTGGAACGCTCACCCATTAACAGGGCAAGCGAAAGTGGAAAAAACGTTTATTAATGGAGAATGTGTATATAATGAATAAGGGATAGAGGGTATTGAAAATGGGCAGATTTTCCTCTTACAATACCCCAGAAGCAATGTACTTACGTTAACTCTCTGTACAAAATTTAGGGTATGCTGAAAATGGGAAAGGTGTTAAAGGTGGAAAAAAATAAAGAACAAGAAAAAATAAAGCGATTACAAGAGTGCGCCTCTGATGCAAAGCATGAAGACGAGCAAAAGAAGCTTATGACAGAATTGGCTATCATTATGGAAAGAGAACGCATTGAGGAATGCAATCAATCTCACTCTAATTGGGGAAGTGAGGAGTAATGAAGGTAACTGTTGTTGGTTATTGGCATGCCTACCCAGAACATGGAGAAGCTACCTCAGGGTATTTAGTTGAAGAAGAAGATTACAAAGTATTGCTCGATTGTGGCAGTGGAGTGCTCTCATCCTTGCAAGCTTATTGTCAGGTTACGGAGCTTGATGCGATCGTATTATCTCATTATCATCATGATCATCAAGCAGATATTGGAGCATATCAGTATGCTCAAATTGTGCATAAAGGCTTAGGGACAAAAAGGAAGCACCCAACTATTTATGGACATATAGAAGATGCACAAGCTTTTTCGAAGCTTGGATATAGAGATGTTGTAAAGGCGGTGGCCTATGACGACGGGCAATCGTTACAGATCGGTCCGTTTACGTTGTCTTTTTTAAGAACGCATCATCCCGTTCCTTGCTTTGCAATGAAAATAGAGAGCAAAGGGAAAACGTATGTATACACAGCTGATTCTAGTTACTTTCCAGAGTTAGCTAAGTTTGCAATGGGAGCCGATCTTTTAATTGCAGAATGCAGTGGCTATAAAGGAGATCAAATCGCTCAATTTGGTCATATGACAAGTGAAGACGTTGGTAAACTTGCTAACATCGCTAAGCCAAAACAACTAATTTTAAGTCATCTTCCACACTTTGGAGATCATAATAAGTTAGTTGAAGAAGCTGCTGAGCAATTTGCAGGTGAGATCGTTCTTGCTTCTAGTGGTTTAATAAAGGAATGACAAAGGGTACTGAAAAAGGAATTGACCTTTTTTAGTACCCTAGTTTGCTGTGTTTTTTTGTTCTTATTTCTCAAGATTGTCAAAGTTTGAAAGTAGCAATGAAATTTGAATATCTGTATAATGAATCTAGTATTTTAGAAAATGAAAACGAGGACTTTAAATGAGGAAACAAGTAGAGAACTTGACTATCGTAGCATGGATAACATCGTTAATAGCAACACTAGGTTCATTATATTTTTCTCAAGTGAAAATGTATGAGCCGTGTATGCTTTGTTGGTATCAACGCATCTTTATGTATCCGCTAGTGATTATATTAGCCATTGGGATTATAAAAAAGGATGCAACGGTTGCTCTGTATTCAGCTGTCTTATCGTTGATTGGAATTGGTCTATCAAGCTATCATTACGCGTTACAAAAAATACCATTTTTTACTCAAACTGCTCCTGCTTGTGGTCGTGTTCCGTGTACAGGTCAATACATTAATTGGTTTGGATTTGTAACAATTCCGTTCCTTGCATTGACTGCTTTTATTATTATTTTTATATGTAGTTTATTGATCTTAAGGTTATCTAAGGAGGACTCATAATGAAGAAAATTATTATATTTGGCAGTATCGTTGTTTTGATTTTTGTTGCATTAATTGTTGTTTCAAATATAAATCAAGCACAAAAGGCAGCAGGAAACCCATTTGGAAAAGATCGCCTACATCCAGCAACCATTGAATTAATAGATGATCCGAATTATCAAAATGTTATTCTTCCAGATGAATTAGAAAAGAAGCTTGTAGACGAGGAGGCAGTGACAGTCTACTTCTATAGTTCGGATTGTCCGTATTGTAAAGAGGCGACTCCAAGATTGGTTCCGTTAGCAGAAGAGAATGGGATCAACTTAGTTCAATATAATTTAAGGGAATTTGAAGAAGGTTGGGACCAATACAATTTAGATTCTACTCCTACGATTATCCACTTTGAAAATGGAGCGGAAGAGGGAAGAATTGTTAGCGCAGTCCCTGATGAAGAGTTTCAGCAATTTTTTGACGAATATGTGTTAAGTGAATAAGAGATTATATGAGGGTAAGTAAGGATTAATTCTTTACTTATCCTTTACTTTTTCTTTACATAAAATTAATTGCATATATAAGCATATAATTATATAATCGGAACCATGAACGAAAGGACTGATTGGGATGAACAATTCGATTTCTACTGTTGAAATAAATGCAGCAGCTAAAGTGTTAAAGCTTCTAGGTGATAAAACTCGCTTAGCGATGATGGCAATGTTGTCAGAAGATGAATGCTGTGTATGTGAATTTGTTGAGTTATTTCAAATGAGCCAGCCCTCTATTAGCCAGCACATTCGGAAATTAAAAGATATTGGACTTGTTGAAGAAAAAAGAAAAGGACAATGGATCTTTTATCGTGTAAATGAAAAGCATGAAGCTTATCCATTACTTGAAAGCTTATTAGTACACATTCCAAGTCAGAAAAAGCGCTTAGTCGAACTTGAGGAACGAGGGTTACGGGTAAGTTGTTGTGAGTAAAAAAAGATAGAAAATAAGGAGTGGAGAAAATGGCATCTGTCGTTTTAGCATCCGTCATTTTCCTGTTTACACTTGTATTGGTCATTTGGCAGCCGAAAGGACTTTCAATTGGGTGGTCAGCATCTATCGGTGCTGTGCTTGCTTTGATTGTTGGGGTCGTTGACTTTAATGATGTTATCACAGTAACAGGAATTGTTTGGAATGCAACATTAACATTTGTAGCTATTATTATTATTTCCCTCATCTTAGATGAAATTGGTTTCTTTGAGTGGTCAGCTTTGCATATGGCCCGGTTTGCCAAAGGGAACGGAGTAAAAATGTTCCTTTATGTCTCCCTTCTAGGAGCAGTTGTTGCAGCACTTTTTGCTAATGATGGGGCAGCACTAATTTTAACACCGATCGTTCTAGCGATGGTTCGTGCTCTTCGCTTTAAAGAGGCTATGATCTTACCTTTTATTATGGCGAGTGGATTTATTGCTGATACGACATCGTTGCCACTTTTGGTTAGTAATTTAGTTAATATCGTATCAGCTGACTTTTTTGGAATTGGGTTTGTCGAGTATGCTTCAAGAATGATTGTACCGAATTTCTTTGCACTTGGTGCGAGTATTCTCGTTTTATACTTATATTTTCGGAAAGACATTCCGAAGAACTATGATATGAATGAGTTAAAAAAGCCAGTTGAAGCGATCAAAGATCCTAAATTATTTAAGCTTTCATGGTACATCTTGGCGTTTCTTCTTATTGGTTATTTTATTAGTGAGTTTATTCACTTACCAGTTTCATTTGTCGCGATGCCAATTGCCATTATTTTTTATTTGATCTTCCGTTCGATTAGTGCAAATAATCCAATCTTAAGTTCAGCTGGAATTATTAAGAATGCACCATGGGCGATTGTTGTCTTTTCTATTGGGATGTATGTCGTTGTTTACGGCCTGCGTAATGTTGGCCTGACTGATCTTCTTGCTGTTGTCATCGAGAGATCAGCTGATCAAGGGTTATTTGCGGGAACGATAGCAATGGGTTTCATTGCAGCGATCTTGTCTTCAATCATGAACAACATGCCAACGGTTATGATTAATGCATTGGCGATTGCAGAGACGAATACAGCAGGCGCGATGCGTGAGGCGTTGATTTATGCCAATATTATTGGTTCAGATTTAGGGCCAAAAATAACCCCAATTGGATCTTTAGCAACTCTTTTATGGCTTCATGTTCTTGCTCAAAAAGGCATGAAGATATCTTGGGGTTATTACTTTAAAGTCGGGATCATCTTAACGGTTCCAACCCTCTTTATTACGCTTGTTGGTCTTTATTTATGGCTTGTTATCATTTTGTAGGAAGATGCAATTCTTTTGCGTCTTCATAATATAAAATTCATTTTAAAGGGGAGCAATTATTATGTCTAAACCAATTATCTACTTTTTATGTACAGGAAACTCATGCCGCAGTCAAATGGCAGAAGGGTGGGGAAAGAAATACCTTGGAGATAAATATGATGTCTATTCAGCAGGGATTGAAGCCCATGGAGTGAATCCGAATGCTGTAAAAGCCATGGCTGAAGCTGGTGTTGATATTTCAGGTCAAACTTCAGATACGATTGATCAAGAAATCTTAAAGAAAGCTGATTTAGTAGTAACATTATGTGGTCATGCGAATGATGTATGTCCAGCAACACCGCCTAACAAGGAACGTGTTCACTGGGGCTTTGATGATCCAGCTAAAGCGGAAGGGACAGACGAGGAAAAGTGGGCGTTTTTCCAACGGGTACGCGATGAAATTGGTGATCGTATCAAAACATTCGGAGAAACTGGGAAATAAAGAGGTTACTGAAAAAGGTTGGTTTGTACCTTTTTCAGTAACCTCGAAGCAATGTGCGGAGCCGCTGCCATTTTTTATTAAAGCCTGCTATGAGCGGGTTTATCATAGCAGGCGCGTAGCGTGTGGAGCCATTGCTACTTAATCAAGGCATTGAAAAAGGTTGGTTTGTACCTTTTTCAGTAACGTCGATAAAGAGGGGTCAGACCCCTCTTTATCTCTTTACATCATTAAAGGAGGAAATGGCTATGTCTAAAATAAGAATTTATGATCCTGCGATGTGTTGTGCAACGGGAGTTTGTGGGCCAAGTGTTGATCCAGAATTAACTCGTGTCGCTACAGCTATCTTTCTGTTAGAAAAAAAGAATATAGATATTGCACGCTATAATTTAGGATCTGAGCCACAAGCGTTTATTGATGAAAGAAAGATTCAAGACTTGTTAAATACAAAGGGAACAGAGGCACTTCCAGCTGTTATGGTCGACGGTGAAGTAAAACTAGAAGGGCGTTATCCTACGAATGAAGAGTTTGCTCAGTGGGCAAGTATTCCTGTAAGTGAGCTTACGAAAACAGAAACAAAATCAAAAGGGATCGAGTTGCTATGACAAAACGTTTTCAGCCAAGCTCACCTAATGCCACTCCTTATTTATTTTTTACAGGAAAAGGAGGAGTAGGAAAAACGTCAACAGCTTGTGCGACTGCAGTTACCCTTGCAGATGAAGGAAGACAAGTATTAATAGTGAGCACAGATCCTGCTTCTAACTTACAAGACGTATTTGAAGTGGAGATCGGTTATGAAACAACACTAATTCCAAATGTACCTGGACTATCAGCGATTAACCTAGACCCTGAAGAAGCGGCTGCTGCTTATCGTGAAAAGGTTGTTGGGCCATACAAAGATAAGCTTCCGGCTCCCATAATTGCACAAATGGAAGAGCAACTTTCTGGAGCTTGCACGGTCGAAATTGCTGCGTTTGATGAGTTTGCATCAATATTAACGAATCCAGAGCGTACGAATGAATATGATCATATTATTTTTGATACCGCCCCTACTGGTCATACTCTTCGCTTGTTGCAACTACCAACTGCTTGGTCCTCCTTTCTTGAAGACAGTACACATGGCGCTTCATGTCTTGGACCTCTTTCAGGTCTTGGAGAAAAGAAAGAATTGTACTCTGAAGCGGTGAAAGCATTATCGAATTCAGAACAGACTACTCTAGTTCTTGTTTCAAGGCCAGACGCGTCGGCCCTCCAAGAAGCAAACCGAGCTGCGAATGAATTACGGCAAGTTGGATTAACGAATCAGCTTCTTTTAATTAATGGAAAGCTCCAAAGCTATGTAGAAGGAGATCGAGTGTCTACGGCATTTTATCAGCGACAAGAAACGGCGTTAACGAATATGCCTAAACAATTAACTACACTTACTATGTACGAACTTCCATATGTTCCGTATCAGTTAACGGGCATTGCCGCTTTGCGTACACTTTTTCACGATCAGCAGCTAGAACAACGTAGTGAGGAGATCTGCGATATAGCAGAGAATTATGTGTTAAAGGACGTAATAAAGCAAGTTGGGACGAAGAAAAAAGGCGTTATTATGACAATGGGTAAAGGAGGCGTCGGAAAAACAACAGTTGCCGCAGCAATTGCTGTTGGACTAGCTGAACTCGGTCATTCTGTTCATTTAACGACAACAGACCCTGCGGCACATTTATCCTATGTTCTTGGAAAGCAAGTTCAAGGTGACTTAATATTAAGTCGAATCGATCCAAAAGCAGAAGTAGAAGCCTATAAGCATGAGGTGTTATCGAAAGCAAGCGGAACAGTCGATGAAAATGGACTTGCTTATTTAGAAGAAGACTTAAAGTCACCTTGTACGGAAGAAATTGCTGTCTTTAGGGCCTTTGCCGATGTCGTTAATAAAGCCAACGATTCTTTTGTTGTCATAGATACGGCTCCGACTGGACATACGCTACTTCTATTAGATGCAGCTCAAGCCTATCATAAAGAATTAGAACGGGCGAGTGGGGAAGTGCCAGAATCAGTTTTAAAGTTATTACCGAGGCTACGAAATAAGCAAGAGACAGATGTTGTCATTGTCACGTTGCCAGAAGCTACTCCTGTTCATGAAGCAAGCCGCCTACAGGACGACTTGGCTCGTGCTGATATTACACCAAGCTGGTGGATTGTGAACCAGAGCTTTGCTGCATCTAATACAATGGATCCAGTATTAAAAGCTCGCTCACGCTCTGAACTAAAATGGATACAGGTTGTTTCCTCAGGAAAAGCGAATCAAGTAGCCGTTATTCCGTGGCAAATTGAATTAGCAAAAGGCTACGAACAATTAAAAAGCTTAACTAAATAGGGTTAAAGATGATGTAATAATGTTGCAGCATACATTTTAAGACCAAGCGAGTAAGGGAAATCGTTCTTACTCGCTTTTTTCATGCACTTTTCTTAGAATTTATAATATACTAATAATCAAATGAGTATTTGAATGAAGTGGAGATGATGAAGATGAGCAACCAGAAGCAACAAAGCGATATGTGTGAAGTGTTTTCCTACGATGCAAAGGTAGTAGAAGAGGTAAAAGATCAGTTAGCGAATCAACGTTTTGATGTCCTTGCCGATATGTTTAAAGTTCTTGCTGATGAAACACGCGTTAAAATAGCGTATGCACTTTGCCAATCAACCGAACTCTGTGTTTGTGATGTTGCATCGATTATCGGTACAACGAATGCAACGGCTTCTCATCATCTCAGGCACCTTAAACATCTTCGAATTGCAAAAAGTGAAAAACGAGGAAAGCTCGTTTTCTATTCTCTTGATGATGAACATATTAGAACATTATTAATGACGGCGGTTGCTCATCAAAATGAGGAGGTGGGCTAATGAGTAAGGAAACAAAATATCAAGTACAAGGATTTTCCTGAGCAAGTTGTGCTGCTCAGTTTGAGCAGAATGTAAAGAAAATACCTGGAGTCACAAAGGCCAAAGTTAACTTTCAAGCTTCCACCATTACGGTAGTTGGAAATGTAACGAAAAAAACTGTAGAAAAAGCGGGAGCCTTTGAAAATTTGAAACTATTTCAAGAAGATGAGAAAATCGAACATAGCTCTAAGTTGAGATCACCAGCTACTTGGAAAACCATTATCTCTGGGCTCCTTTTACTTAGTGGGTTTATTATTCAAGGGTTATATGGGGAAGGATTACTTGCGATTTTCTTTTATGCATTATCAATGGCAATAGGGGGCTATCGACTTTTTTTACAAGGTTTGAAAAATCTTTCTCATGCACGGTTTGACATGAAAACGTTAATGACGATTGCCGTTATAGGAGCAGCTATTATTGGTGAATGGGGTGAAGGCGCTACTGTTGTCTTTCTTTTTGCCATAAGCCAAATGCTTGAAACATATTCAATGGACCGAGCACGGAAGTCTATTCGTTCGCTGTTTGAACACACTCCAAAAACAGCTAGAGTTTGGCGAGAGGGGTCCTGGATCGATATAGATGTAAAAGAGCTAGCAGTTGGTGAAATTGTTATGATTCGACCTGGAGAAAAAGTAACTGTAGATGGCAAAGTGATCAAAGGAGCCTCGTCGATAAACCAAGCTGCGATTACAGGAGAATCGATTCCTGTTGAAAAACAAATAGGGGATCCCGTTTTTGCTGGAACAATAAATGAAGAAGGTCAATTACAAGTAGAAATTACCAAGCGTAATGAAGACTCAACGCTTTCAAAGATGATGAAATTGGTTGAGGAGGCACAGGCGAAGCGAGCATCAGCAGAAGCTTTTATTGATCGCTTTGCAAAAGTGTATACACCAATTATCATTTGTATTGCAATTCTTGTTGCGATTATTCCACCACTTGCTTTTAGTGGGGAGTGGAGTAGTTGGATATATCAAGGTCTTGCTGTCTTGGTTGTTGGTTGTCCGTGTGCTTTAGTCATTTCGACACCAGTTTCAATCGTTACTGCTCTTGGAACGGCAGCACGTCAAGGGGTGCTTATTAAAGGTGGAATTCATCTAGAAGAAGCAGGACGAATTGAAGCGATTGCATTTGATAAGACAGGGACGTTAACAAAAGGGGAGCCAGAAGTAACAGACATTTGGGTCTCAGAAAATGAAAATAAATATGAGTTCTTACAAGTAATGGCATCATTAGAGCAAAATTCAAAGCATCCGCTTGCTGTGGCGGTTGTGAAACATGTAGAAAGTAAAATTGGTCAAGATTTTTTATCTGTAACAAATTTTCGATCAGAAACAGGTAAAGGAATCGTCGGGAAAATTGAAGGGGTAACATATTACGTAGGCAGCGAATCGTTTATAAAACAGATAACAAATATAACCAACCAAGAACTAGAAACGATTCGCCAATTTAAGAATGAAGCTAAGACAGTCGTCATTCTCGCGACAACACAACGGGTGCTTGGCTTGCTCGCTCTGGCAGATTCTATACGTGAAGAAAGCAAGGATTTGATCCAATCTCTTCATAACTTGGGCGTTCGAGAAACCATTTTGCTAACGGGAGACCATAAAAAATCTGCTCATATGATTGCAAGTCAAGTTGGAATGACAAATGTAAAAGCAAATTTGCTACCAAATGAAAAGGTGTCGTATGTCGAAGCTATACGTGAAAAAGGAGATCATATTGCAATGGTTGGAGATGGCGTTAATGATGCTGCTGCATTAGCAACAGCTAATGTCGGGATGGCAATGGGTGGAGCTGGATCTGATGTCGCGTTAGAAACAGCTGATATTGTTTTTATGAAGGACGACTTATCTAAGCTTCCTTTTACGATCCAATTAAGTCGAAAAGCACGAACAATTATTAAACAAAATATTACGATTTCCCTTGTGTTAAAGCTAGTAGCGTTACTTCTTGTTATCCCGGGATGGCTTACGCTTTGGATTGCGATTATTGCTGATATGGGTGCGACGCTCCTGGTAATGTTAAATGGACTAAGATTGATAAAAAATAAAAAATTATAGTTTCTGAATGGAAAACATACCAATCTCCTCTTTAGTTGGTATGTTTTTTTCGGTGTTCTTACACCAATTTTATCATTTTTCATAGTAAAATAAATGAGAATTGATGACGTAAAATTATACATTAGGAGATACAAATGTTAGTTTTGATATTATTATGTTTATTAATGGGTGGTTTGTTTATTCAATTAATACAGAAAGCGTTCTTTAGAAAAAGCAAATCTAATATTGAGCAATTATGGAAAGAGTTAGAAAAGGAAGATTGGTTTAGAAAATTAATAGAAGATCCAAAAGTGAAAGATTGGATTGACTCAGATAAGGAACGTGGGTTATTAAATGACCCGTACTATGTTAGAAAGATTATCGACAAGGAAGTTCATAGAGATTGTTTTATTACGTATGTATTGGAGAAAGCGAATTAAAATTAACGGGTGAGGTGTCCCTGCTAGCTGGGGGCATTTTCTTTTTTGCTTACGGCAATTTCAAATAGGTTATTATATCATGGTTAGATTGGGCGATTTTAAGACATGTTCATTGAAATGAGAGTATGGTAGAGAAAATTAAAGTTATATTGAGCAAATAAGTTTTGTTATACGCTTACATTAGAGTTTGAAATTTTGTGGGATGGTGGTAGAATACGTTTGTTAACAACGGACCCCGACTTTTGTGAGAGTCAAAAGTCGAACTAAAAAAACTTAATAGGAAAGAGGTGTTAGATTGAACATTCAATCTATTAAACAAGAATGGTTTGGGAATGTAAGAGGCGACGTACTGGCCGGCATCGTTGTTGCCCTTGCACTCATTCCAGAAGCAATTGCCTTTTCAATTATTGCAGGTGTTGACCCAATGGTTGGGCTTTATGCTTCATTTTGTATTGCCGTTGTCATTGCGTTTGTCGGAGGGCGTCCAGGAATGATTTCTGCTGCAACAGGTGCAATGGCATTGGTCATGGTAACATTGGTGGCTGAACATGGTCTTCAATATTTACTAGCAGCAACGATTCTGACAGGAATATTGCAGATTTTATTTGGTGTGTTTAAGCTAGCGAGAATCATGAAATTTGTTCCTCGCTCTGTAATGGTTGGTTTCGTTAATGCTTTAGCTATTTTAATCTTTATGGCTCAATTAGAACAGTTTGTTGATGCAACATGGTTAATGTATGCGCTTGTCGCTGCAACGCTAGTGATTATCTATGGGTTGCCACGTATTACTAAATTAGTACCTTCAGCATTAGCTGCCATTGTTATCATTACAGCGGTTGTTATTTTTGCTGGGTTTGATTTGCGTACAGTAGGAGACATGGGGAATTTAACGCAAGCATTACCAATGTTTTTAATTCCACAAATTCCACTTAATTTAGAAACGTTAATGATTATTTTACCATATTCTCTTGCACTTGCTATTGTTGGTTTGCTTGAGTCACTTTTAACAGCGAATATCGTTGATGATATGACAGATACAGAGAGTGATAAAAATAAGGAAAGCCGTGGACAAGGAATTGCCAATATTGTTACTGGTTTCTTTGGAGGAATGGCTGGTTGTGCAATGATTGGACAGTCGGTTATTAACGTGAAGTCTGGAGGGCGAGGACGCCTTTCTGCTTTAGTTGCAGGAGTGTTCTTAATGTTCTTAATCCTCGTTCTTGGAGGATTAGTTGTACAAATTCCAATGGCTGCACTCGTTGGTGTTATGTTTATGGTATCATTCAGTACATTTGACTGGAGTTCTGTTCGTAACATTCATAAGGTGCCCCGTACAGATGCCATTGTTATGGTCGTAACAGTCTCAACAGTTGTTATTACTCACAACTTAGCATATGGTGTGTTTGCAGGTGTACTATTAAGTGCCATTTTCTTTGCAGCAAAAATTTCTAAAGTTGATGTTGAAAAACAGTACATTAATCACTTAGATAAGCAAGTTTATAAAATTTACGGTCAAATCTTCTTCGCTTCTGTAACGGACTTTGTTAATCAGTTTGATTATAAGCAAGATGTGAAAGCAGTAGAGATTGATTTAACCAATGCTCATTTATGGGATGATTCAGCCATTGGTGCACTTGATAAGATTGAAGGTAAGTTTGAACAAAACGGCATTAAGGTTGAATATGTAGGGTTAAATGCAGAGAGTGAAAAATTAAAAGATAAAATCGGTGGTTTATCTAAAGCATCGGGACATTAATAAGACAGAGGTGAGAACCTCTGTCTTTACTTTTATAGATAAGTAGAATCTAAGAACTATATTTACATCTTTCCTAAATTTGATTACGATAAAAAGAAAATAAGGAACGTATTGGTAAAGGAGGACATTGAAATGTTTAAAAGTATTTTACTAGCATCTGATGGGTCTGAACATTCGCTTCGTGCAGCTGAAAAAGCAGCGGGTCTAGCTAAACTCAATGATGGGAAAGTTGATGTCATATATGCTGTCGATGGTTCTACTTCAAAAGCAGATGTATTAACGAATAATAGTAAGTTTGAAATCGAGAGAAAACGGAAAGAAAAGTTAACTCCAATTGTAAATCTTCTGAAAAAAGAAGGTGTTGAATATAACGTACATATCGTTCAAGGTGAACCAGGTCCTACTGTTGTTAATTTTGCTAATAAAGGAGAATATGACTGTGTAGTGGTTGGTTCGCGTGGATTGAATAAGCTACAAACAATGGTTTTAGGCAGTGTTAGTCATAAAATTGCAAAGCGAGTGGAACTACCTGTTTTAATTGTAAAATAAATCAAATTCAAGATTCATTACTAAGTTTTCTTAGAATGGATCTTTTTTGTTCTTTGAAGGTAATCACTAAAAAAAGGAGAATATCTGGAAGGCAGTAATTATAATTTTAAATATCATAAAAAAATGACTAACAAGGAGAGATAAATTTGGATATCGTAACTATTAAAGAAGATAAGTATTTTGAAGCAGTTCGATTATCAGAATATGCCTTTCAATATAATGTCCCGAAAGATGAAGTAAATGAACGAATTGAACAAATGAAAAAACATCATCAAGTTATTGGAGTCGTCGAAGATGAAAAGTTAATAGCTAAATTACATTTCCTTCCTTTTGAAGTTTATATAGGTGAAAAAAAGATAACTATGGGTGGAATTGCCGGTGTTGCAACTTACCCTGAGTATAGAAGAAAAGGCTTAGTAAAAGGAATGCTCACTCACATTTTAGAAAAGATGAAAACAGAGGGATATTTAATCTCGATGTTATATCCATTTTCAGTTCCATTCTATCGTGAATATGGGTGGGAATTGTTTGCAAATCGGTTATCGGTTTCGATGAAAAAGTCAGATTTGAGGTTTCAAGGTGAATCGCTTGGAAGAATAAAGCGTTTTTCAGATAGCTTGCCTATTTCAAGCTTGAATCAAATTTATGAGCAGTATGCTGAAGGATTTACCGGGATGTTAGTTCGTGAAGAAGATTGGTGGGAGAAAATAGGAAAAGAAACACATATAGCTATGTTCTTTAATGAAGCGAATGAACCAAAAGGGTATATGATGTACAAAGTAAAAGAGAAAAAAATGAAAGTAGAAGAATTTATTGCTTTGAATTCTTCAGCAAGAAGAGGTCTTTGGAATTATATATGCCAGCATGATTCTATGATCGAGGATCTTGAAATGATTGTAGATGAAAGAGAGCCTCTGTTGTTTTCGTTACAAGAGCCTCGAGTAAAAATGGAGATTACCCCATATTTTATGGCTCGCCTTGTTAATGTTGAAGCGTTCTTGAAGCAGTTTACTTGGAATAGTATAGATAAAGTCATGGTTTTACAAGTCAAAGACGACTATGCACCTTGGAATAACAAAACATTCCTATTAAAAAAAGGTGATGTTACAGTTCTTGACACTAGGGAAATAGAAGAAAGGAAAGCTTGTGCCATCCACTTATCAATCAATACATTATCAGCCATTCTTTTTGGTTACAAACGGCCTGTTGAATTAATGGAAATTGGAAAAGTAACTGGAAGCGTGGAATCGATACGTGCATTTGAAGATCTGGTTCCGAGGAACAAACCATTTTTCTATGATTTCTTTTAGTGGGGGAAGAGCATAAAGTTTTTGCAAAAGACATCTTATTTCTGGCATATTCCCTTATTGAATAGACTTGAGGATACTTTTCATCCTTGAGTCTTTTTTGTGTTATATAAATGTGATAAAAGAGCAACTAGCCAAAAGGGAAGATCGTCCTTTGGCGGGAATAATGCGAACATGGTGCGCTGGCTCCGTGCGCCGTGCGCCTTTTAAGAAGATCGCTTAAAAGGGTTAAAACATAACGGCGGGTTTGCGCAATGCAAAGAGCCACTAGCAATAGGGAAACCACCTTTTGGCGTAAAGAATGCGAACAAGTGGCGATGGCTCCACACGCTGCACGCCTAAAGAAGAAGATCGCTCCTTTAGGTCAAAACAAAGCAGCGGCTCCGCACATCGCAAAGAGCCACTACACAAAAGGAAAGGTCGTCCTTTTGTGTAGTGGCTCTTTTACAAAACCTTTACATTATGACCATACCGGCTTAACATTCCTCTACTATACTAGCAATTGTGAGAGGGAGTTGCTTCCTCACGAAATCATATGCAGATAGAAAAAGGGAGGACAATGAAGTGAAAAAACTTTTAATGTTTGTAGTAATGGTAGCACTAATGGTTGTGGCTGCTGCTTGTGGTAGCGGGAATGAGGAGACAACAACTGAGGCAAATGATCAAAATGTATCTGAGCAAACAGATGGAAATGAGACGACAGAAGAGCAAGCAGCGGAATTAGAGGGCAGTGTGGTAATCGATGGTTCAGGTACAGTTTATCCTCTAATGTCAGTAGTTGCTGAGGAATATATGTACACAGAGCAAGAAAATGTTTCTGTTGAAGTAAGTCGTGCTGGGACAAGTGCTGGGTTTGGACGATTCTTAGTAGAAAACGGAACAGACTTTAACAATGCATCTCGTCAAATTAAAGATGAAGAGTCAGCGGAAGCAGAAGCTGCTGGATTTGAAGTAATGGAAATGAAAGTGGCTTTAGACGGCTTAACATTCGTTATTAACAAGGAAAACGATTGGGCAACAGAGTTAACAGAAGAAGAATTGATTTCTATCTTCCATCATGATGGTGGGGTAAAGAAATGGTCTGATATTCGTCCGGAGTTCCCTGATGAAGAGATTCACGCGATGGGACCAAATGAAAATCATGGAACGTATGAGTTCTTCTATGAGAAAATCCTTGAAAAAGAAGATTTAGTAGACGGAGTTAATTTACAACAAGAATACTCTACACTTGTTAACCTTGTTTCAGAAGATGTAAATGGAATTGCATTCTTTGGTTTTGGGTATTACGTGAATAATCAAGATAAATTACAAGCTGTAAACGTTGATTTCGGAGATGGTCCTGTAGAGCCGACTCTTGAAACAATTGGTGAAGATGCTGAGTATGCACCATTTACACGTCCTGTGTTCACATACTTGAATGTAGACAATGCAAAAGCAAATCCGCAAGTGTTAGACTTTGCACTATTTGTAGTAAATAATGTGAACGAATTTGCTGGTCAAACGGGTTTTGCTCCATTACCAGAAGAGGAAGTACAGGCGTACGCTGAAGTTTTAGAAGGACTAAAGTAATTTTTGTAAGACTGGGAGGATGAGGGCATTTCGTTGTTCTCATCTCTCATTTATTTAACTGATTCATATGGGCTAAAAGGGGTGCAGATGATGGAAGCAAACAGCGCTTTAAAAAAGGGGAACGCTGTTAATGTTAGAGAGATGATTGAGGAAAAGAAGAGTAAGAGAAGCATCACCAATGTGTTAGAGAAGGTTATGCCGAAAGTGCTTCTTGCAATTGCAACTATCTCTGTATTAACAACAATTGGAATCATTTTTACATTGTTAAGTGAGACCGTAGAATTTTTTAGTAGAATTCCTTTCGTTGACTTTTTTACAGGAACAGTTTTAAGACCACTTAGTCAAAATCCAGAGTTTGGTGTTTTGCCTTTATTAACGGGTACGATTATTTCTTCGGTTATTGCTATGTTTGTAGCGGTTCCGGTTGGTCTAATGACCGCGATTTATTTAAGTGAATATGCATCTGAAAAAGTAAGAAGAGCATTAAAACCAATGCTTGAGATTCTAGCTGGGATTCCAACGATTGTGTATGGATTCTTTGCTTTTACATTTGTAACACCAATACTGCGAGAGTTCATTCCAGGACTCCAAGCAACAAATATACTAAGTCCAGGAATTGTAATGGGAATTATGATTATTCCAATGGTAGCATCATTATCTGAAGATGCGATGAGTTCTGTTCCTAATTCGATGAGAGAAGGAGCATTAGCCCTCGGTTCAACGAAGTTAGAAGTGACTAGAAAAGTCATTATGCCTGCTGCAATGTCTGGAATTATAGCTTCATTCGTTCTTGGGATTTCACGTGCTATAGGTGAAACGATGATTGTCACAATTGCAAGTGGAAGCTCCAAAAACTTTACTTTCGACATTACTCAATCTATGCAGACGATGACTGCATATATTGTTGAGGTTTCTAGTGGGGATGCGCCTGCTGGATCTACTATATATTACAGTTTATATGCTGTAGCCGCGACATTATTTGTCTTTACATTCATGATGAACTTACTAGCAAGATATATTTCTCGTAAGTTTAGGGAGGAATATTAATTATGAAATATATTGACACAGCGCTCGTTCAAAAAAGAATGAACTCACGTCTATTACTGAATACATTTGCCAAAACCGTGTTTCTTTTATCAACATTATTTGGTCTTGTCGTTCTAGCCGTATTGATTTTCAGAGTTGCCTCAGGCGGGCTAGGCTGGATTAACATGGATTTCCTAACGGGAAGGCTCTCAACGCATGCTGATCGAGCTGGAATTATGGGGGCTATCCTTGGTACGTTGTGGCTCATGCTTGTTGTTGCACCAGTTACGATGTTTGTAGGTGTAGGAACAGCGATTTACTTAGAGTGTTATGCGAAAAAAGGTCGCATCCACTCTATTATTCAAACAAATATATCCAATCTAGCAGGCGTACCGTCAATCGTATTCGGGATTTTAGGGTTAACAATTTTTGTACGTGCAATGGACTTTGGAAATGTTATTTTAGCTGGTGGTTTGACGATGTCATTATTGGTATTGCCAATTGTTGTTGTTGCGAGTCAAGAGGCCATTCGTGCGGTACCAGCTCATTTAAGTGAAGCTTCATTTGGAATGGGAGCGACGAAATGGCAGACAATCAAAAACATCATTCTACCAGCAGCTTTACCAGGAATTTTGACAGGGGCGATCTTGTCATTATCAAGAGCAATTGGTGAGACAGCTCCACTCGTTGTGATTGGAATACCGGCTCTATTGATTCCTTTCCCTGGTGGAATAATGGACCGGTTTACAGTATTACCAATGCAAATTTATTATTGGACGCTTGACTCATCGCTTGTAGCAGAGTATGCGAATTTGGCTGCTGCGACTATTGTTGTCTTGCTCGTTGTTCTATTCTTATTAAACTCAATTGCCATTGTGATTCGAAATAAATTTCAACAAAGGTATTAATTTTTTAGGGGGGAAAAATGATGGCTTTGTCACAGAAAGTGAATGTAGAGTATAACCAAAATGGTGGTTCAGTAGAAAATCCAGTTCTAGATAAAAAGGTTGTGTATGACACGAAAGATTTAAACCTTTGGTATGGAAAGGATCACGCTCTAAAAAATATTAATCTTGCTATTTATGAAAAAGAGGTAACGGCTATTATTGGTCCTTCAGGATGTGGGAAATCAACTTATATAAAAACATTAAATCGTATGGTTCAATTGGTTCCATCCGTACGTATTTCAGGAGAAATCTCGTACCGTGGCAAAAGCATTCTCGATAAATCTTATCAAGTAGAAGATCTACGCACGCGTGTAGGAATGGTGTTTCAAAAGCCAAATCCATTCCCTAAGTCTATTTATGATAATGTTGCATATGGACCTAGGATTCATGGAATTAAAAACAAAAAGATTTTGGATCAGATCGTGGAAAAGAGTCTTCGCGGGGCTGCCATTTGGGATGAAGTAAAAGAGAGACTTCATGAGAATGCATATGGACTATCTGGAGGGCAGCAACAGCGTCTTTGTATTGCGCGTTGTTTAGCAATTGAACCAGATGTGATTTTAATGGATGAACCGACATCTGCTCTTGATCCTAAATCGACTCTGAAAGTAGAAGAATTAATTCAAGAATTAAAAAAAGAATATTCCATTATTATCGTTACACACAACATGCAGCAAGCCGCTCGTATTTCTGATAAAACAGCGTTCTTCTTAAACGGAGAAGTTGTTGAATATGATCAAACGGATGTGATTTTTTCCAATCCATCAGATAAACGTACTGAGGACTATATTACAGGAAGATTCGGATAAGAAGGTGAACCATGGCTATTCGCGAAAGTTTCCATTCACAACTTGATTTAGTCAAAGACCATCTCCTAGAAATGGGAACGCGGGTCGAAGATGTCATTGATCAAATGATTCAAGCATTTGCTTCTTCAGACACAAGACATATGGAACGAATTATTCAAGATGATTACCTTATCAATCAGTTAGAGGTTGGAATGCATGATCAAGTGACAAGGTTAATATCAAGGCAGCAGCCTGTTGCAACAGATCTTAGGAAATTAATTGTAGCGTTAAAGATATCAAGTGATTTAGAACGGGTAGCGGACTTAGTTGTTGATATTGCCAAGCAATCAAAACGAATGAAAAAGGATAGTCTCCTTCCATATCAAGTAAAGATTGTAGCTATGTTTACAATTGCTCAAGAAATGATTCATAAATCATTACTGTCATATAAAAAAACGGATTTAATGCTCGCCCAAAAAATCGCTGCAATGGATGATAAGGTTGACTCGTTATATGGAGAACTAATTAGAGAACTTTTTAAATTAAATGAAGACCATATTGAAATTGATCAAATTACACAATTGGCTTTTATTGGTCGATATATTGAACGAATTGCTGATTATGCGACGAATCTTGCTGAGTGGGTCGTTTATGAAGTAAATGGAAAGCATTTCGACTTGAATTAATCTTTACCGAAAATTACTTTAACCAGCGATATTTTATGTCGTTGGTTTTTTCTATTCATCTTGTTTGTAGTCCTTTGCCAATTGTAAGAAAAGAAACAATTGATTAATTGTCGTAAAATAACTATGATAGAGGTGTAAATATCTTGTAAATAAGATTCATAGTTCGATAACACGCAAGGATCTTTAATAGGGAGAGGATGTTTTTTGAATTCTAGATTGGAAACCGCGCCAAAAGTTGCGTTAGTGGAAGACGAACCGTCTCATGCATTGTTAATTCGGTATAATTTAGAGTCAAGAGGAAAAGAAGTTTCACTTTTTGAGAGCGGTGACCAATTTTTACATGCGGAACTCTATCCATTCGACCTGATTATTATTAATGTCGATCTTCATGACATAGACGGGTTAAAATTGTGCGAGCAGTTGAAAAAGAAAGGAGTAACAGCTCCAATATTATTTGCAACGACAAATCCAAAGATAGAAGAAGGTTGTTGTCAGGGTCCACAAGTTAAATACATAATAAAACCTTTCTCTATTAAGGATCTGGTCCATAAAGTTGACCAATTATTAACAAAGCAATTTGCTGTACTTTAAGAGTGAGAAGTAAGACTGAATAGAAAAAAGTTATCATTCTAGTTGACACATATAGAATCTTGCTGTAAAGTCATCAATGTAAATTAAATACCTCGTTAGGTGAGGCTCCTGTGCTGGAGATACGCTGCTGCCCAAAAATGTCCAAAGACGCCAATGGGTCAACAGAAACCATCGACATAAGGTGGTTTTTAATGTAGCTGGATTCGTCCTATGCCGCACAGTGCTAAAGCTCTACGAATGGAGGAAGCTAAAAGGCTTTTTTGCTGTGTCATCGTGATAATGTTGTTTGTTATCCTGTGGTACTGCCTTATTTTGTCATGTCAAAGACACCTTCATTCGGTTGAAGGTGTCTTTTTGTTGTTGTTATAAGACATCTCAAAGCGAGGTTAAGATTGATTAAAAATCTAACCTGGGGGTGATATGAATTGGATAGTGGTCCTGAACCTGAATCTTGTCAATTATATGATTGTTATAAGGATGTGACATCCAGTCATGTCACAGCAAGAATGGCTTAGGAGTATGATGAATAAGGCCCAATTTACTCACACATTTGCCTTTGGGACATATAATTTGATGATTGAAATTATTTTGCCAACTGTCAACTTAATGTGAAATGGGAACATGATGAAGTGAATAACCCTCGTTAGGTGAGGCTCCTGTGCTGGAGATATGCTGCTGCCCAAAAATGTCCAAAGACGCCAATGGGTCAACAGAGGCCATCGACATAAGGTGGTTTTTAATGTAGCTGGATTAATCCTATGCCGCACAGTGCTAAAGCTCTACGAATGGAGGAACTGTGAAGTGTTTGTTAACACGGTTGATTAGCTATGACTAATGCACCCTCCTTTTGTGATGGTGTTTTTATTATGTTTTGATATGGAGGTGATGTGGAATGGATGAGGAGAGTAGTTCAACTAAATTCAAGATGTATATGTTACCAAAACAGAAAAACAATAAGCGTAATGGGAGTCCATTCCCTTCACATGGAAAAGGTAGTATGGGCCTCCTAGCATAAGGAGGAATTACAATGGTTAGATTAGATGAACAAAATCGTGAAGAGTACGAAAAGTTAATTTTAGATACATTGCAAGCTGAAGATCGTGAGCAATTTCGTGAAACCTTTTTAGAGCTACACCCAACTGATCAAGTCGATATCTTCGTGAAATTAGAGGAAGAAACTCGTAAACGAGTGTATGACTATTTATCTCCAGAAGATTTTTCTCATATTTTTGAGGGGTTAGAAGTAGAAGATCAAAAGCGCACCTACTTAGAGCTAGATGAAGCTTATTCTTCTGAGATGTTTAACAATATGTTTGCAGATGATGTAGCTGACTTTTTAGCTGAAATGACGGGTGAAAAAGCAGAAGACATCTTAATGAAAATGAACAAAGCGGAAGCAAAGGAAGTAAAGGAGTTAATGTCGTATGCACCGGAAACGGCTGGGGCAATCATGACAAAGGAATTTGTCAGCATTTCTTCAAGCGATCTTGCTTCAAATGTAATTGAGAAATTACGTAATGATGCACCGGATGCTGAGACGATTTATTACTTATATGTTGTAGATCAATTAGAGAAATTAGTAGGTGTTATTTCGTTAAGAGATCTCATAACTGCTCCTGCTGATGAAGTAATTGAAAACATTATGAGTACTCGAGTTGTTTCTGTACAAGATGATATGGACCAAGAAGATGTAGCGAAACTCATTAAAAAGTATGACTTCTTAGCAGCACCAGTTGTCTCTAAACAAAATCACTTAATTGGAATTGTAACATTTGATGACGTGATCGATATTCTCGAAGAAGAAGCAACAGAGGACTTAGGAGAAATTTCAGCAGCCAAAGGGGCAACAGACGTCAATGTTAGTGCTTTTACAGCAGCTAGAAAACGTTCACCATGGATTATCATGTTAATGTTCTTTGGATTGATTACTGCTGAAGTGATTGGAACATTTGAAGAAACGTTAGAAGCTATTGTCTTGTTAGCTGCATTTATCCCACTGATTATGGACTCTGCTGGAAACACTGGAACTCAGTCACTAGCTGTTGCAGTACGTGGTCTAGCACTAGGGACAATAAAAAAAGGCAGTATAGGAAAAATGGTAAGACGTGAGTTTGGAACAGGACTAATGCTCGGGTTGATCTGTATGGTTGTTTTAGGAATTACGGTTACTCTTATTCATGGCCATTGGATCTTAGCGTTAATCGTTGGTTTTTCTATTTTCTGCACATTAAGTATTGCAACAGTTATTGGTGCTACGGTTCCCCTTGTTATAAATAAATTAAAACTAGATCCAGCAATTGCATCAGGTCCGTTTATTACGACAGTAAATGATATTCTAGGCTTATTAATTTATTTCTCAATTGCAACAGCACTGCTTGACTTCTTATAAAATAAAAAGCTTCGTTAGGTGAGGCTCCTGTATGGAGATACGCTGCTACCCAGAAATGTCGAGAGACGCCAACGGGTGAACAGAAACTATCGATCAAGGTAGTTTTTAATGTAGCTGGATCTTCCTATGCCATACAGTGCTAAAACTCAACGATTGAAGTTGGAAATAGCTCCTTTAAAGAAAGGCACCCTCAATCGTTTTGGGTGTCTTTTTCTAGGTTGGGTAATCTAAGAAGAGAAATTGAGCGGCAAAGAAGGTGAAAAGAATGGAAGTATTAGAAATTTTACTCAAATTAGGATTGGCATTATTCTTTGGGATGTTAATTGGTATTGACCGTCAATTAAAGCATAAACCCTTAGGTCTGAAAACATGTATGGTCATTTGCGTGGCAAGCTGTATGGTTACCATTGTCTCAATTGAATCCTTTTATAAATTTGCTACGCCAACCTACCATGCAATGGATCCAATGCGTTTAACAGCGCAAATTGTGAGTGGAGTAGGTTTTTTAGGAGCAGGTGTTATTTTACGAAGAAATAACGACATCATCTCTGGTTTAACAAGTGCGGCAGTTATCTGGGCGGCTTCTGGACTTGGAATTGCCGTAGGTGCTGGATTTTATCTCTTGCCTTCTAGTGCTGTTATCTTATTCATTCTTGCGATTAATCTCATCCCATCAGTTATAAAAAAAATTGGACCAGCAACATTACGCCAGCGAGATGTTCTTGTAAAGGTGGTAATGGAACCTAATTACAAGATGACGGAATTAATTAAAGCAATCGAACGAAAAGGAGAAGGGTTAAATGCGCAAGAAAAAAGTGATATTATCATACGAAATTTAAAGTTAAAGGATCTCGAAAATGGAAATCAACAAATCGATTTGAAATTATCAGCCCCAGAAAAGCAATATACTACAGAAATTTATTATCTTATTAAAAAAATAGATAGCGTAATTTCAGTGGAAGTAGAACATTAACGGATAGAGGAAGGGAGGTAGGAGTAATGAAACAAATCAGTATGAAGAACCGTCAAGAATACACATATTATTTATTTTTATATTTAAAAAACAATGACAAAGATCTTTTTCGTGAAGAGTTTTTAGATTTACACCCTACAGATCAATCAGAAATATTTAAGCAAATGGGCGAAGTAAAGAGAAAGAAAGTATATCAATTTTTAAGTGCAGAAGAATTTTCACAATTGTTTAAAGGCTTACACTTACATGAACAAAAGCAAATCTTTACTGAATTGGATGATGTGTATGTACTGAAAATGTTAAAGGAGCTTCCGGCAGATGAGATTACAGACTTCTTTAGTGAAATCCCAGAACATATCGCATCGTATCTATTAAATAAAATGGAGAAAAAAGAAGCTGAGAACATTAAGCTTTTGCTCACATATCAAGACCATACAGCTGGTTCATTAATGACAACCGAATTTATTAAAGTTTCTCCTCATATAACAGCTGAAAAATTGATGGAGCAATTACGTCAGGAAGGAATGTCTGCGGAAACGATTTATTATATTTATGTTGTTTCCGAAGTGGATAAGTTAATTGGTGTCGTTTCTTTACGAGAACTTATTACTTCACCTCTTGATAGGAAAGTTGAGCAACTAATGAAAGAGCAAGTTGTGACTGTTACTGCTACAACTGATCAAGAACATGTTTCAACTATTATTAAAGATTATAATCTCTTAGCAGTACCTGTTGTAACAAGTGGAGATCGAATCGTTGGAATAGTGACAGTAGATGATGTAATGGATGTGATGGAAGAAGAAATAACAGAAGATATTGGCGAATTTGCAGCTGTAAAAGGAGCGTTAGACCTAGATGTGAACTCGCTCATAGCTACAAAGAAGCGGCTTCCTTGGTTAATCTTATTGCTCATATTAGGAATGTTTACAGCTGGATTAATTAACTTTTTTGAAGCCACATTAGCTGAGGTGGCTATACTGGCAATTTTTATTCCGCTTATTGCAGATATGGCCGGAAACACAGGAACACAATCACTCGCCGTTGTTGTTAGAGGGATGGCTCTTAATAAAATTGATTCAACAGCATTCTGGCGATTATTAAAAAGAGAAATAGAAACGGGACTGATGATGGGATTTGTATGTGGTGGGTTAGTATCAATTGTTGCCCTGTTAATCCCACAAGGAAGCCCTGCTCTTGGCTTAATAATTGGCATTTCGTTATTTGTGACGATCCTATTTTCTACTTTATCTGGAACCGTCATACCCCTTATAATAAATAAATTAAAAATTGATCCAGCAGTTGCTTCAGGTCCGTTTATCACCACAATTAATGATATTATTGGACTGTTTATTTATTTTTCTATCGCAACGTCTTTACTGCATTATTTATAGTGTAAGCAGGAAAATGGAATTAGAAGTCTATTTTCCTGCATTTTACACCAATTAGAACGGAATTTCTTTGTATATAGTAAGTTGTGCCAATTTGGGAGAGGATAAAAACACTAACTATAATCAAGGAGTATCCCTACTATGTCACTTGATGTATTTATTATGGGTTTTGCTTTCATCCTCATTCACTTATTTGCTAACGAATTAATTCCGTCTAACCGTATTAATCGGCTAAAATGGTTCTCTTTTTCGGGTGGATTAGCCGTATCTTATGTTTTTGTCTATGTACTTCCAACCTTACATAAGGAACAAATTTTAGTAAAAAAATATGGTGATTATTTCACGATGGAGTCAGAGCTGTATTTCGTCGGTTTGATTGGTGTTTTAATCTTTTATGGAATACAAAAGTTTGTAAGAAAAGCCCAGCATAAGAATAAAACAAAAAAAGCGAGAGCACTATTTTGGCTGCAGATTCTTTTTTTTGGTTTTTATAATATGTTAGTGGCATATACAGTTATCTCGCATAATGTATTTGGTGTTCAAGCTGTGTTCTATGGTCTTGCTGTTGGCATGCATTTTATTGCAGTTGCCCATGACTTATGGAGGGAATATGCAGATATTTATAATAAAGTCGGCAGATATGTCCTTGCAGTAGGTATTGTTGCAGGTTGGATCATGGGGGTGATGGTAAGTTTATCGCCTTTAACTGAATCGATTATTTTTGCTTTTATTGCAGGTGCCATGATTTTAAATGTACTGAAGTATGAATTGCCTCCTGATGATGAAGCCCATTTTGTTACCTTTACAATAGGAGTTGTATCTTACACAGCAGTAACGTTGTCATTAGGTTTTTTCTTTCAATGGTAATAAGTATATAGAGCGGTGTTTGTGACTGTATTGTAACAGCATTCCTTGAAAATTGTATGGCAATTATAGCCTCATATTATGATTTTTTGTTCACTTGGATTATAATGGGTTGGAATGCTATTTTTAAGGGGGTATTGGTTTGCAAACAGGTATGCAGCATGCACACGTAGATTCGTGGTGGCTACTTATTGTGTTATTTTTGATTACCTATTTCTTGTTAAGAGCTGGCGTGAATAAAGGTGCGAAAATTCTACATATGATCGTCCGTTTATTTTACATCGTAATGATTTTTTCCGGAATTTACTTATTATTTATGTGGGGATTCCCGCTAACGCATGTGCTCAAAGGGGTTCTTGCAATTGTCCTCATTTACGCTATGGAAATGATACTTGTCCGTACAAAAAAAGGGACACTTGGTTCGAAAGCACCTATGTACTGGGGGATCCTAGTAGCTTCACTTGTCATTGTCTTGTTACTGGCATTTCGAATTCTTACATTTTAAAAACTAGCTAGAGGCTCTCCTCTAGCTAGTTTTTTTGATTCTACATTCTTTTTAAGGAATGACTAATTGATTTACATACTCTGTTTTATCATATGCCTGATAAAGAGACGATGAAAGACGAATCGGATCGCCAAAGAAATATCTTTTAAATTGCGTTTGCCGTGAATAAAGCACTTGCCCCTATAAAAATGAAATAGCCTATTTATTGGTGTAGAAATCAGTTGTTCGTTTTTCTTTTTAGCGTTCCTAGCGTAGTGGTAAAATAGAAAGAGACTATACTGAGAGGAATTTTGTGTAATGAATTGGACGGTAAAGAAATTTGAAGAGTTATCAATTAGTGAATTGTATGAATTGATTCGTTTACGGATCGAAGTGTTTGTGGTTGAGCAGGATTGCCCTTATCAAGAGCTAGATACAAAGGATCAAGAGGCATTTCATTTGTTGGGCCGAATTAATGGAGAGCTCGTAGCCTATAGTCGTCTGTTTCAAAAAGGAAAAGTAGCTACAGCTGCTTCTATTGGTCGTGTCATTGTGAAAGAAAGTGGAAGAGGAAAAGGATATGGGCAAGCATTGTTAACTAAGTCGATTGACTTTTTAGAAACCGAGTTGCATGAGAAAGGAATCCTTATTCATGCGCAGCAATATTTGCAGGAGTTTTATGAGTCGTTTGGTTTTAAACCAATATCAGATATTTATTTGTTAGATGGTATAAATCATTTGGATATGCGAAGGGAGAGCTATAAATGAGCGAACATGTTGTCTACGGTACACATGTAAAGGACGTTGCCGATCAAGAAAGATTAGAACATGCGTTTAAGCTTACAAAAGAGAAAAGTACCGTTTTCTATGTGCTGCCATCTCAGATGTGGTTGCAAGAAGCACGAAGAAAAAGGCCGGGGTTGCTCATTACTACTTTTGACGATATTGCCAGCTTCATTTTAAAACAAACAAATATTTCTTATATTTCCTTGTCAGAGGAAGAACGAACTCTTTTCTTTCTCCAATTTGTACGAGGCGAGGTAACGTTTCGTGGTGAGGAGGTCGTCTCAGGAAAGGCTCGTGCTTATGCTGACACTTATGGACAATTGAAGCGCCTAGGGTTGAACGTAACAGATATTCCACAATCACTTATGCCAATCAGTGATCTATTTCAAAAGTATGAAGACCGTGTCGTTCTAGATAGAACCATGTTTGACCCAGAAAATATAATTTTGCATGCAATCCAGCAATTAAAAAAAGTTCCTAATCAAATAGAAATATCATCCATTGTAATTGATGGATACTATGATTTTAGTCCTCTTCAAATGTTGTTCATAGAAGCCTTAAAGCTAGCAGGGATTTCGGTAACAGTCTTTGTTCCGAATCATCCTCACTTTCATATTGTTGAACAGACTGTAAAGGAGCTTTTGTCGATTGGTTTTATCGACAAGAGAGTAAGCAGGGAAGAGACGACTGTAAATGTAGAGCAAAGAAAATTAATCCCTGCCTCTACGAACGAAGAACAGTGGCGTGGAGTGATGGAAGACATTCGATTGTCTGATCTAGCCTATGATCAAATGGGGATTTTGGTCGTTGATGAAAGAAATGGTATGAATGATGTGACGAAATACGCGGATATGTATGATGTACCTCTGAATAAAGCAAAAAAACGCAAACTGTCTACAACGTCTAGCCATGCATTTTTGCAAACTGCTTTAAGAAATACAACGGTCCCTACTTCAAAATGGGAACAGCTTCCGCTAGTGGAACAAGTTTTACGTCTCTATCAAGTGAGCGGATTAGAATTTGCGAAACAAAAGCAGACCTTTTTACAAACGGGTGAGTGGTTTAAAAAGGAACATCAAGATCTGTTTGAGACCATTACTCAACTTCAGTGGAAAAAAAGTGAACGGTTTATCGATTATATTCGCCAATTGCGTAACGTAATTGATAGGTTGCCATTTTTCACATACTGGGAAGAGCAATTCAACTTAATGGAAGATGTTGGTAAGTTGAAGGAGGTTGCAGGGGAATACAAAGCTTTAAAGAAATTGGCTGAACACCTTTATCAATACGAGATGTTACTCCATGATAAAGGGTTAGAAAGCTTAATGATGACTCATGATTTATTTGTTGAATGGATTCATAAGCTTGGGGAAAGTTTGCAGCTTTTTGAAGAGAGAGCTGCTAAGCGAGGAATTTCCATTTATACTTGGCGAGATGTGAGTTTGTTTTGCGGAGAAAAACTGTTTGTTGTTGGAATGAATGAAGGCTCGTTTCCGGCTCCTCACCATTTAAGTGGCTATGTTCATGAACGAGACATACTTGGGAGCGCCGTTCGCTTTAGTCCACCGACAGGAGAGCACTTCCGTTTAAAACAGCAAGCGTATTTTGAACAATTGCGTTATGTTGCAAAATCGATAACATTCACGTATGTAAAAGGTATAGATGCGAACCATCCGTTATTACCATCCACGTTACTAGAAGATATGGAAGAATCTAAAAATTGGACTTGGGAGAATAGGATGGGAAGTGAGAGTGCCTTCACTTCTGAAGATCAAATAGAGAAAATTGCCTATCATGTTGGAAAAGGATGCTTAGTAGAAGGTATTCCAGATAAGGTGAAAGAGATAACAAAAAGACTTGCACATTTAGAAAAAGGAAATGAGCCGATTTCACTTTATCAAGGTCAATCCGTAAAACCCGTTGTCTCTGTCACTGCTCTTGAAAGTTATGCAAGATGCCCGTTTCGTTACGGAATGGAAAGAGTGTTACAAGTTCCTGAACCACAAGCAATTCAAGAGCAAGTCTCCCCACTTGATATTGGAGATTTAATGCATTCCATTATCGAAGAAATTTATAAGGAATTAAAGGCTGTTGGTCAATCTTTTGCTGCATTAAGAGAAGTGATTTCACATATTCCAGAACGAATAGATGAACTCTTTGAAGAAAAATGGGAGCAAATTGAAAAACAAAGCCCCGAAATATCTCGTTTTGACTTACAAATAACAAAACAACAATGGCAAAAACGGCTACGACGTTGGTGGCAGGCAGAGCGAAAGCATTTCTTTGATAATGCCGACCTTGAACAAATGCAAATTATGGCAATAGAAAAGCCAATCCGGTTTGAATTACCGTTATCAAATGACAAAACATTGGTACTAACAGGGAAAGCCGATCGAATTGACCGTTTAAATAATGCGATCGTTGTTTATGATTATAAATCAGGTCAAGCGAGTGTAAAGATGGAAGATGTCCAATCCGGGTTAAAGCTACAGCTGCCTTTATATGCTTTTGCGATTCGTGAGGAGATCGAGCGGTTAGAAGAAAAGGTGGTACAAGCTGACGGTGCAACCTACATATCCCTTAAAGAGCCTAGCAAGAGGGCAGGAAATGGGATGTGGCGAACAGAGCATGTAGGTAAATCATCGAGATACAAAGTATCTTCATTTTGTCGTAATCGAGAAGATGAATTAGGAACAGAGCAATTTCTTATTGATCATCAGCTTAAGGAGCGTATAACTGAAATTTGGGAAGGGATGCAAACGAACTTTCCAGTAGAACCGCTTGAATGCTCATCATTTTGTTCATACCGAACGATCTGTCGGGTAACGGATGAAAAGCGAGAGCAAGCAAAAAGGTAACGAATATAAGAAAGAGAGGGGGATTTATATTATGAAATTTAATGATGCTCAATTACAGGCGATAACGAGTGAGAAAGCATTAATCTTAGTTTCAGCTGGAGCAGGTTCAGGGAAAACTCGCGTATTAACAGAACGGTTTATTCATTTATGTGAACTTCGTTTAAAGCACCCTGACCATCCTGTTGGGGCTACTGTTGATGAGCTCGCTGCGATTACATTTACAGAAAAGGCAGCTAGAGAAATGAAGGACCGAATTCGAAAAAGATTGGCAGAAAAAGAAAGGGAAGCAAAAGAGGAGCTTGAGCAGTTATTTTGGATCGAACAAAAGGAAGCAATGGAGCGTGCCAATATATCCACTTTCCATAGCTTTTGTCAACGGTTGCTTTCTCAACATGCGATGGCAGCAGATTTAGTTCCGCAAAGTCGTGTTATTGATGATGTAGAAGCACGTAGACGTAAACGGCTGATTATGACAAAGCTTTTGGAAGAGCGAGCATTTCATGAAACGGCATGGCCTTTTCTTCGAATTATGAGTAAGAACCAATTGTTTGAATTAATTGAGCAAGTACACAATGACATTCGAGAATTTGTTGTAGGAGAAGAAGCTGTCGCCTCCTTAAAGGTGGAAAAAATGCTTGAAGCGCAAAGGAAAGCAAAGCTACAAGAACAAGTCAGCTTAGTTCAAGAGTTTCACATAAATGCTATAAACTGTATTCGTGATTTTCCGCCACCGGACGACCTTACGAAAGCTCAAAGAGGTCATGTAGAGAAGGTTACTGCTGGTTTTGAAACTCTACCTAATCCAAATAATCCAAATGCGTATGTGGAGGCAATAAGTGAAATTATGCCTTCAAGATCAGATAAGCGCTGGAATGAAAAAGCTCCAGCACTTTTTGAGCTCCATACAAAGCACTGGAAGCCATTAAAAGATTGTTGGAGTGAAATAGGTGGAGAAGCAGCTACTAGTGAAGAGACAAAGGTATTATTAGAGAAATTTATCATTCTTCTAAAAGAGTTTTCAATTCGATATGACCATGAAAAGAAAATGGCAGGAGTTCTTGATTTTTCTGATTTGCAGCAAAAAGCAGTAGCACTACTTGAAAATAAGTCTATTAAAGAAGCTTGTCAGAAACAATTTCGCCATATTATGGTCGATGAATTTCAGGATACAAATAAACTGCAGCTTGAAATGTTAGAGCGAATTGACCCGCAGTTTCAATTTATTGTAGGAGATCAGAAGCAATCGATATACCGGTTCCGGGGAGCAGATGTTTCTTTAATGAATGCACGAGAGGAACTTGCTGAGACAAGAAATGATGGAGAAGTCATTCTAATGAATGAAAATTATCGGACGACGGCTCCAGTTATTGAAGCTGTAAATGAACTTTTCTCTAGTGCGATGGTGCAGGAACGGAAGAAACCGTATGAAACGGTCTATGCTCCACTTCAAGCTAATCGTTCTGGTCAATTTGAAGAGGAAAAAAGGGTGGAGCTCATTACTCTAGGAGAGATTGAAGAACAAGATTTATCGCCCTATGACGTGTTAGCCAATCGAATTGTTGAGATGGTTGAAACGAAGGCGCCTTCTGTTTATAGTGGTGAAAAATGGACAGAGCCTCGTTTTGGAGATATAGCTATCTTAATTCCGGCCCGCTCTCACCTTCTTTCTTTAGAGAGATCTCTCATAAATAAAGGAATACCTTATGTCGTAAGTGGTGGTGTAGGATTCTATGAAAGGCAAGAGGTTCTAGATTACATAACGCTGTTAAGGTGGTTAAATCGTCCTTTTGAAGAGTTGCACTTATTAGCTGTGCTGAGAAGTCCGATGTGTGGTCTTACTGTCAATGATTTCTTGCTACTAAAACAACAAGTAGAAGAAACAGAGCCGCTATATCAGCTAATTTATGATGAATCTCACCCTGCATATGGACAATTACCTGAAACGATTCAAGCAGCATGTAAAGTTGTCCGAAAATGGCTGTATCGGTGGACCCCTTTTCGAACTGAACAGTCGTTAGATCATACATTAAGCTCAATCTTTATAGAGACAGGCTTGCATACTACACTTATGCTTCAAGCGAATGGTTTACAAAAAGTACGAAATGTAGAGAAGCTTATTCAAACGATTTTAGAAAGCCAAAAAAGCGATCTAGAAACGATCTTAGTGGAGTTAGACGAGCGTATTATTTTAAGTGAAAAAGAAGGAGAATCGGAAGTCGAACGTGTAGATGGGGATCTTGTGCAAATTATGACAGTACATGCTTCTAAAGGATTAGAGTTTCCTATTGTTTGTTTACCTCAGTTAGAGAGATCTGTTCAAGGTGATAAAGGAAGCATACGTTTCCATCCTGAACTAGGTATCGTCATGAATCTTGAAGAAGAAGCAACAGAGCTTGAAGGCGAAAAAACAGTGTACCAAACGCCAGGCTTTTCTGTTGTAAAGGATCAAGCGAACTTAGAAGCAAGAGAAGAGGCAAAGCGGTTGTTTTATGTAGCGATGACTCGAGCACGTGACTACCTATATATGATGGGAGAAGAATCTAATACATCTTATACATGGCTTTCATTAACGGAAACTGCTTTAGAAGAGACAAGTCTATCTGAGAAGGTCACTCAAATAGATGAATGTAAGGAGCAGGCACAGATATTAAGAAAGTCAGAATCTTATTCGATTCCAAAGGTGATAGAGGCTCCGAGTATACCGCTCACGTTATCTGTATCGGAAGTGATGCTTTTTATAAAAGATCCCGTTGCTTATTTTTATCGCTATGTCGTTGGTCTTCCGGATACAACAATAGGCGATCAAAGTGAAATGGTCACAGAAGAAACCTCTTCGGTTCCTATCGACTCGTCCAAACTTGGAACACTTGTTCATCGAGCATGTGAATTACGAGATAATGGATTAACGAACGAAGCAGCGATTAGAGAAGCTGTTCGTGAAGAAGAAGAGCAATGGACCAACATGTCTATGTATGAGCACGAAATGAATATACTCATGAATAGTTATACTGATGAAGTTAAACAGGGCCTTGGAGAGACTATAGAAACAGAATGGCCGTTTGTTACTTCGATTGAAGGTGTAGATATTATCGGAGAAATTGATAAAGTGACGAGAAGGAATAGTGGATATCATATTATTGATTTTAAAACAAATAAGATCTTTCAATCAGGAAGTGAATTAGTAGATCTCTACTGGTCACAGCTTTATTTATATAAATTAGCTTACGAGCAAGAATCAGGTCAATCGATTGAGACGATGTCTTTATTCGTCTTTCGAGACAAAGAAAAACCTCTCCACACGATTAGAAAGAACGTAGAGGAAGAAGAGGCAGTACGAAAAGCAATACGAGCGATACGTACACTTCGTACAAAACAAGCGAAAAAAACAGAGTATGAGGCGTTTACTCTATAGAAAAAAGAAGGGTGACTCAAGAGGTATGACCTTTTGAGTCACCCCTTCCTTATTGATGAAAATGTATAACAATATATGTATTTTATTAAGGATATAACCGCAAGAGAATGGTAAAAGAATAGAAAATATAAGACAATAAAACTATTTCTTATTTCCTATATTTATAGATTATTCTATAATGAAATTATGATATGATGAAAAAAAAGCTCAAAATAAGTCGAAGGTATATAGAGGTGAATGGCTTGATAAATGCAGAATATTTAGATGTTTTTCTTGATGAGAGTCAAGAGCATCTACAAGCGATAAATGATAATCTTCTACGGCTTGAACAAGACCCAAATGATTTATCGATTGTCGGAGAAGTATTCAGGTCAGCCCACACACTTAAAGGAATGGCTGCAACTATGGGGTTCGAGGATTTGGCTCATTTGACGCATAAAATGGAAAATATTCTAGATCTCATACGGAATGAAAAGCTTGAAGCCGCGTCTACTGTTTTAGATGTAGTATTTATGGCAGTAGATGATCTCGAAGCAATGGTAACCGATATTGCTAGTGGGGGAGACGGTAAGCGGGATGTGAAAGAAGTTGTATCACAGCTTGAGCGAATTGAGAAAGGGGAAGCCCTTCAAATATCGGAAAGCGATATCGTTTTAACGAAAGACGATCAGAACGACACTACTAATCTAGTAGAAGAATATGATGAATTTGAGTCGACAGTTCTTGAGGAATCAATGGAACAAGGCTATACTACATACCAAATTAAAGTAACAATAGACGAAAATGCTATGTTAAAAGCTGCTCGTGTATTTATGGTATTTGATGTGCTGGAACAAGTTGGAGAAGTGATTAAATCAACTCCTTCAGCTGAAGATCTAGAGGCAGAAAATTTCAATGAATATTTTTTGGTTACATTAATTTCCAAAATGGATGGCGATGAAATTAAACAGCGGATCTTAAAAGTTTCTGAGATAACGAATGTCTTTGTTCAACCATTTAATGTAAAGACATTATTACCTGCACAGAAGGTTGATAAATCCATTTCAGAACTCAAAGTTGAAGCAGATGAACCTAAAAAGGTCCAAGAAGTGGAGAAACCAAAAACTGTTCAAACAGAGGTAAATAAAACGATACGAGTAAATATTGAGCGTTTAGATGTATTAATGAATTTGTTTGAAGAACTTGTGATTGATCGTGGCAGGCTTGAACAGATTGCGAGTGAGCTTCAAAATACCGAATTAAATGAAACGGTAGAAAGAATGTCGCGAATTTCTGGTGACCTTCAAGAAATTATTCTAAATATGAGAATGATGCCAGTAGAACAAGTCTTTAATCGCTTCCCTCGTATGGTACGTAACTTATCAAAAGATTTACATAAAAAAGTAAAGCTGGAGATTCTCGGTGCAGAAACAGAACTTGATCGAACCATAATTGATGAGATTGGTGATCCTCTCGTTCACTTATTGAGAAATTCAATTGACCATGGAATTGAAACACCTGATAAACGTGTTGCTGCTGGTAAGTCAGAAGAAGGGAAAGTTACTTTAAAGGCATATCATAGCGGGAACAATGTTTTTATTGAGATTGAAGATGACGGAGCAGGAATTGACCGGGATAAAGTTTTGACAAAGGCTTTAACTAATGGAGTTGTAACTGAAGAAGAAGCAGCGAAATTAACAGACCAACAAGTCTATGGGTTGCTCTTTGCTTCTGGATTCTCGACTGCTGAGAAAGTAACTGATGTCTCAGGACGTGGAGTAGGTCTTGATGTCGTTCGCAATACGTTCGAATCATTAGGAGGGGTTGTAACAGTAAACTCTGAGCTAGGACGAGGATCTGTCTTTTCAATCCAATTGCCGCTAACATTATCGATTATTGATGTCATGCTTATTGAAGTGAAAGATGAAACATATGCAATCCCACTAACATCAATTGTAGAAACAGCAATTGTGAACAAAAGTGACGTATATAGTGTTCACAATCAAAAAGTGATCGACTTTAGAGGGAAAGTAGTTCCACTTATTTTCTTAAAAGATATCTTTGAAGTTCCAGGTGAACATAGACAGGAAGAGTTTTACTCCTTAGTTATTGTCAACAAAGGTGATAAGATAGCAGGTCTAGTTGTTGATTCCTTAATTGGTCAGCATGACATTGTCCTTAAATCACTAGGAAATTACTTAAAAGAAGTCTTTGCAATTTCAGGTGCAACGATATTAGGGAATGGTCAAGTTGCTCTAATCGTTGATACAAATGCATTGATTAAGTAACTTAATGAGGGGAGGTAGCGAATTTGTCCAATGATCCGATTACAGAAGAGTTAAAGGTTATTGTCTTTCAAATAAAAGATGAAGAATATGCATTAGAAGTGGACTATATCCAATCAATTGAACGGATGCAGCCCGTAACAAGGATCCCAAGTACGTCCCCATTTGTTACAGGTGTTATGAATTTAAGGGGAGTAATTACGCCAATTATTAATTTACGTAAGCGTTTTGGAATTGAAGAAAAAGAGTTAGACGAAGCAACTAGAATTCTTGTTATATCAAAGGACCAGCTTGAATTAGGTTTGATTGTTGACGGTGCAAATGATGTCATTGATATACCGATTGAAAAGATTGAACCGTCACCAGAAGTAATAGGCGGGATGGAAACGGACTATATACGTGGTGTTGTAAAATTAGATAAACGCCTCTTTACTCTGCTTAATTTAGATAAAATAGTTCAGTAAACTTACCATACGTATCCTACAATAAATAACTAGTAAAAAAATTAGATGAGGTGATTATATGGCATCTATACTTATCGTTGATGATGCAGCATTTATGAGAATGATGATAAAAGACATTCTTTCAAAAAACGGATTTGAAATAGCTGGTGAAGCGGCAAATGGAGCAGAAGCAGTAGAGAAATTTAAAGAGTTAAGTCCAGATTTAGTAACAATGGATATCACAATGCCAGAAATGGATGGAATCCAAGCGTTAAAAAATATTAAACAAATTGATAGTGGAGCCAAAGTGATTATGTGTTCTGCAATGGGGCAGCAGTCCATGGTTATTGATGCAATTCAATCGGGAGCAAAAGATTTTATCGTGAAGCCGTTTCAAGCAGATCGTGTTCTTGAAGCAATTAAAAAAGTATTAGGTTAATAGAGCAACCCTGAATTACCGTAATATAGGTAATTCAGGTTTTTTTATAAATAAGGATTAAATTAGTCAACAGAAGGAAACCTATATAATTGATTTAGTATATAATAAAATATTCAGCGGTATAACATATAATATTTCTGTTAGATCATGAAAGAGTTATATAATTTTATCTGTTTATCTTTTGGTGGAATGGGAGAGAAAAAGATGATAAAGAAGCAATTTGCGGTTATCGGTTTAGGTCGGTTTGGGAGCAGTGTATGTAAAGAACTTTATAAGCTTGGTCATCAAGTGTTAGCGATTGATTCAAAGGAAGAAAAAGTAAATGATATGACAAGACATTCAACACATAGTGCCATTGCAAATGGAACAGATGAAAAGGCATTACAATCATTAGGTATTCGTAATTTCGATTATGTCATTGTTGCTATTGGTGATGATATTCAGTCAAGTATTTTATGTACGTTATTATTAAAAGAATTTGGTGTGGCCAATGTGTGGGTAAAAGCGCAGAACTATTATCATGAACGAGTACTTGAAAAAATCGGTGCAGACCGGATTGTCCATCCAGAACAAGATATGGGAATAAGAATTGCACAACATCTTACATCAGAAAAAATTGTTGATTACATTGAATTATCTGCAGATTATAGCATAGTGGAGCTAATCGCAACGGATAAAGTAGCCAATAAATCGCTCATTGATTTAGATGTACGAGCAAAGTATGGGTGTACGATTCTTGGGATCAAGCGAGGAGAGGATATTAATATTGCACCGACGCCAACAGATCAAATTGAGAAAGGGGATATTTTAATTGTTATTGGACATAAGAATGACTTAAAACGTTTTGAAGACGAGGGAATGTAAAGACGCGATAAGGAGGGAGTCAAAATGGATGTAAGGATGGCTGACTTGCCTGGAATTGGGAAGAAGATGTCAATTGTCACAGCTCAAGGGAGCATGATTGTTCTTGTCATTCATCATACAGGAAAAAGGGAGCTCTATTTCTTTCAAGATGCAGATGATGATGAGGCGGATTTCTCAATCGATTTAACAGCAGACGAAACGAGGGAACTCGGGGCTCAATTATTAGGTGCGGTATTTCAGCCGGTATCAAATGATAAAATGAAACTGTTCCGTAGCCAAATTGTTACCGAATGGGTTGAAATTAAAAAAGGTGCCCCAGTTGCAGGCAAAACGATTAAGGATTTAGAAATTCGGAAGCGAACAGGAGTCTCAATCGTTGGTATTTTTCGTAGTAGTGAGGTGATTGCCAGTCCTGAAGCAGACCAACGATTAGAAATAGGAGATACCATTATGGCAATTGGGAAAAGTGACCAAATTGCTCAATTTGAAAGGTTATGTGAAGGAGAGGCGGTGTAGTCTCAGTGGGAATACCCGAAATGCTTGGAGCAGGGCTTGTTCTCTTACTACTCTTTATCACTGGGTTCTTTGGCTCAAGGTATAAAATACCTGAAGTAATTATTTATATATTACTAGGAATTGCTCTAGGTGGGCTTTTAATAGATTCACATTTGTTACATTTTGTAGGGGAAGTTGGAATAGTTTTATTGTTTTTTATGCTAGGCATGGAATTTCCAATAAAGCAACTTACTCAGGTGGCAAAAAAGGTGACTCCAGCAGGTACACTAGATGTGGTTTTGTGTTTAGGTGTGACAACAGGTATTTGTTTGCTATTTGGCTTAGATTTCATTACCTCTTTGATAGTTGGTGGTGTCCTTTATGCAACCAGTTCATCAATAACCGCCAAACTATTAGAAAGCTCAAAGAGAATGGCTAACCCTGAGTCTGAGTTTATTTTAGGTCTATTAATCTTTGAAGATTTAGTAGCACCTGTTCTCGTTGCAATATTAGTCGGTTTGACATCTGGTAATGAATTAACACTTGGGTCGTTGACGGTACTCATGGGAAAAGTCTTTCTTCTAACATTAGGGGCTATATTAATTGGTCGTTTTCTATTTAGTAAGCTTGGACCATTTTTTGATAAACACATGACAAGAGATGTATTTATTCTGTTTGTTATAGGATTAGCCCTTTTTTATGGGGGGCTTGCGCTATACTTAGATCTGTCTGAAGTGTTAGGAGCCTTTTTAGCAGGGATAATCATTGCTGAAGTCCGAAGAACGCATCAATTGGAGGGAATGATTATTCCAATCCGAGACCTGACACTTCCTTTGTTCTTCCTATACTTTGGTACAACGATTACCTTTGATGAAGGAATTCCTATGGTTGGATTGCTTTTCCTTTTGTTTATATGGTCAATTCTAGCGAAAATCATAATAGGGATTTATGGAGGAAGATGGTATGGGTTATCAAAAAGGGTAGCATTACGTGCCGGTTTCTCACTCACTCAACGAGGAGAGTTTTCGATTATTATTGCAGCATTAGCTACAGGACCCATTAAAGCATTTAGTAGTGTATTTATTTTATCATCAGCTATTTTTGGAATTCTTTTATTTCAATTAGCTCCTAAGATTGCCAAGAAAATATATGGCACAAACCAACCTAAAGAAAAAGTAAGAGTGCCTGGAATGTAAAAAAGTGAGGTCACTGGAAAATGGTTCAAAAAGAACACTTTTTCTGTGGCCTTTTTACTTTGAGGCAGGCTTTCTCTAAAAAGAGAGGAAGTGCGTTCTCAAACTACTTTAGAAACCAATGATATATCGCGATTACATCATAGTTTCAAAAAGTGTATGTGCACCTTCCTCTAATTGTTCTGTTGCATGCAACCATATTATAGTATAGGCATAAGAGAGTAAATGTGTGCGCATTCATAAAGTAATTTGTTACAATCAACGTAAATATTATAAATTCCTTAAGGACGGAGATTGAATAATGGAACCTATACTAGTCGTTTTAAAAGAACAATTTTTTATTGAGCCTGTAGACTTCTCAATTAACTTGGAAGGGGTTCCTACTCAGGACATGCTAAATACAGAAATGATGCAGAAAATTGTTGAAGGGCGAACGAACTGCTTTAATGCAACTGACGTTCGTCTTGGTGGGGCGAACTTGATGAAATGGTTTGGAAATCTCATAACCGCCCATTTGTATACATACTTTGTTCATAATAAGTGGCTTCATTATGAAGGCATACACTTTATTGGAGAAGGAAAAGAAGCGTATTTTCAAATACTTCAGCCACAACTGATTGAAATAAAAATGGAAGATAGAGAGCAAGTTGGAAAGGAAAAAATAACAAAATTATTAGAAGGGCTACAACCTTTATTTCAACAAATTTCAGCAACATCTGGTCTATCTAAGCAACAAGTTTGGGGGTTGGTTACTAACCCTTATTATAATCGCTTGAACACATGGAAAAGTGAACCTTCAATAGAGCACACAATTGAAAGAGACCATGAGTCATTAAAAACTTTACCAGCAGATATCTTTAATTTAAAACGAAATCCGTTTAATTTAACGTTTCGTTATGTGGATAGTTGGCAAGATCCAAATATGAAAGTAAGGATAAAAGGAGCATGCTGCATGAGTTATTTAAAGGCTGAAGGCAACTACTGTTACTCGTGTCCGAAGTTAACCAATGCAGAACGGGGTGTTAGGGCAGAACAACTTAGAAGTCAGGGGTAGTCAGTATCTTTAATAATTTAAGCAGTTGTTTAGTGAATTATCTGAACAGTTGCAAGAAACAAACTCAAATAACCGCCCAGCAAACAGATCCATTCAACTACATCAACTTTATCTAAATAGGAAAAGAAAGGTGATTCAAAGCAATCGGTTTAGAATTATCTTTCTTTTTTTATAAGTGATTTAATAAAGTAGCTTAAAAGACTATGAACTGAAAAAAATCAGATATTTCAGTAAGGTATGTTTGAAACTAGTATGTACGGGGTAATTTAAATACTAACAGTAAGTAGGAGGGATTGAAATGATAAACGACTTTGCAATGGATCCAAGGGTTACAAAACAGTTACGAGTGATTAAAAGTTTACAATCACGTTCAGAAGATACTGTGCAATCCTTATACGCACAGGCTGTCATAGAATATTCACTCTATCACTTTAAAAAAGAACATCTAAAAGGCTTGATTGATAAGGCATTAAGTCAAAAAGACGAAAAGCAATTTCACCAATTAACTACAGAATACAACCAATGGATACAATCACATAGTGAAGGGAAAACTGTTAAAGATAACGGTTTTGAACTACACTTAACATTTGAATAAGCAAAAAGGAGGATGCTAATTACTCTAGCATCCTCCTTTTTACTTTTAGTGCAAGTAAGTTATGTTAATTGTTCATAAGCATTTTTAAAAATAGGCTCAGTAGTAATATAGCTAGTAAATAAATAGTGAAGAGCACTTTCTTCGTCTTTTGTAAATTGTAATACTTCTTCATATGTTGACTTTAAAAAACGGTCATACGTTAGCAACACTTTCATTCGCTCAGGATGATAAGTCATGTGATAAGTCTCCTTTTTATTTTTTTCATTTATTATTCCCACTTACCATATACATGTAACAAGCAAATTTCAAAGAAATAACTGAAAGCGTTTACAGAATAACATTGACAATAGTCTGAACTTTTTGTACAATTTTAACAGACTAACCAGTCGGTTGATTTAGTTCATTAAGTTATTAACCTTTTGTATTATATTCAATTGATCAAATTTTGGAAGGTGGTGAGAGCACGAATGAAGAAAAAGCCTACAAAGGAACGGATTATTGAAACTGCTCTCCTTCTTTTTGAAGAGAACGGCTTTCATGCTGTAACCGTAGACCGAATTGTGAAGGAAAGTGGTTCATCCAAAGGTGGATTTTACCATAATTTTAAATCAAAAGATGAACTGTTATATACCGTACATGACTCATTTATTACATACATCCTAGATAAAGCAGAAGATGCATACAATCGTTACTCCACCCCTGCTGAAAGACTATATGAAACAATTAGATCTTTTGTAATGATGTTTGAATTGTATCGACCGCATGTAACGGTCTTTTATCAAGAGTCTCTTTATTTAAATAAAGAATACTTTGAGACAATTAAATTAAAGAGAAGGCGTTACAAAAATATGATGTTTCGCCTTGTTGAAGAAGGGATAGCTTGTGGGGAGTTTAGAAAGGAAATCCCTGTGCCGATCACGTCAATGGCTATTTTCGGAATGACTAACTGGACATACAAGTGGTACCAGGAAACTGGTCAGTATTCAATACAAGAAATTGCAAACATATATGCCGACTTAGTCATGAATGCAGTCTTAACAAAAGAGGCGAGTCTGAAACCAGAATATGCGCGCTTTTTCCTTAGGAGTGAATAGGAAACGAGCCAAAAGGGGTTGTTCATATGGATATGTATGACTTTATTCAAGATATGGAAGACCGTCGTGATCGAATAAAACAAGGCGGAGGACAGAAGCGGATTGATGCCCAGCATGAACGAGGAAAATTAACAGCTAGAGAACGAATTGATTATTTGCTTGATGAGGGGACATTTGTTGAGCTCAATCCTTTTATTGAATTCCGTGGAGATGCCTTTTGTTCAGATCAAGCACCTGGTGAAGGAGTTGTCACAGGTTATGGGAAAATACATGGAAGTCTTGTCTTTTTATTTGCACAAGACTTCACTGTGTTTGGTGGAGCATTGGGAGAGATGCATGCACAAAAAATAGCTAAGATTATGGACTTAGCTGCTGAAAATGGTGCCCCCATTATAGGATTGAATGATTCCGGTGGAGCTCGTATTCAAGAAGGAGTCTTATCATTAGATGGCTATGGTCATGTCTTTTATCGAAATGCAATTTACTCAGGGGTAATTCCTCAAATTTCAGTTATAATGGGACCTTGTGCAGGAGGAGCTGTCTATTCTCCAGCGATCACTGATTTTGTATTTATGGTAGAAAAAACAAGCCAAATGTTTATTACAGGCCCTAAAGTGATTGAAAGTGTAACAGGAGCAAAGATCAATGCAGAAGATTTAGGTGGGGCAAAGGTTCACTCAAGTGTAAGCGGCAATGCTCATTTCATTAACAAAACTGAAGAAGAAGTATTAGAGGATGTACGGACGTTAATTCGATTTTTGCCTTCAAATTATGAGGAACGTGCTGCTTATATTGAACCAAAAGAAAAGCGGCCTATAGACGAACGAATAAATGAATTACTTGATCTCGTCCCTGTAGATGGCACAAAAGTATATGATGTGCGGAAAGTAATAAAGAAAATTGTTGATGATGAAGTTTTCATGGAGGTTCATCCGTATTTTGCAAAAAATATTGTTATTGGCTTTGGACGGATTGAAGGAGAAACCGTGGGAATTGTCGCTAATAATCCAAAAATGATGGCAGGTGGCCTTGATATTAACTCTTCAGATAAATGTTCAAGGTTCATTAGGTTTTGTGATTGTTTTAATATCCCCCTCATTACATTCGAGGATGTAAGCGGATTCATACCTGGGGTTCAACAGGAACATGGTGGAATCATTCGTCACGGTGCAAAGATTTTATATGCGTATTCCGAAGCAACTGTACCAAAAATAACGGTTATTGTACGAAAAGCATTTGGTGGAGCATATGTTGCATTAAATAGTAAAGCAATTGGAGCTGATTTAGTTTTTGCATGGCCTAATGCTGAAATAGCTGTTATGGGTCCAGAAGGTGCAGCAACGATTATTTATGCAAAAGAAATTAAAGAAAGCTCAAACCCAGAAGAGAAACGCCAACAAAAAATTACCGAGTACAAAAGGCGGTTTGCTAATCCATATATCGCAGCTGCAAATGGAATGGTTGATGACGTAATCGATCCTCGCGATACAAGGCGAAGCCTAGCTCAAGGATTAGAAATGTTAAAAAAGAAGAAGAAGCAACTACCTAAGAAGAAACATGGAAATATCCCTTTGTAATAGAAGCCGAGTGTGCTGAAAAAGAAAAAAATGACTTTTTCAGTAGCCTCTATATTAACGCCTTATTTGTCAGGAAGGGAGTGAACGGTGAAGCCAAAGTGGCAGCCGAATATGATGGATATGACATTTAATGAATTTCCAATTCCTACGTATGAACAATGGCGTAAAGTTGCAGAAAAATCTTTAAAAGGGAAATCGTTTGAAGACACGCTCCAAACAAAGCTACTTGATGATATTGTCCTTGAACCTATGTATCAAATAAAAGATCTTGTAGCTTGCAAGACTCTCGTTGATCAACCTGGAGTGTTCCCTTATGTAAGAGGCATAACTACAGAACCAACACGAATGGCTATTAGTCAAGAATTAGGTGCAGCAACTCCTACATTATTACATGAGCGAATAAAGCAAGATTTTACGAAAGGACAAAACGTAGCTCATATTCTTATTTCAAATGAAATGAAAAATGGGGGGAAGTCGAACCGGCAAGAGCCATTCTCTACTGTACCTCTATATGATCTAAAAGATGTACAGATAGCCTTTCAGGGTATCGACTTTTCCGAATTTCCGTTTCATATTGATGCAGGGATTGTTAGTGTTCCATTATTAGCTGCCATCAATCATGTTACCAATCGATTAACAGGCACGATCGCTTCTGATCCCCTTCATCAATTAGCAAAGGAAGGTAGGATGTATTATTCATTAGAACGTAGTTATGATTTGATGGCATGGGCGGTTAAATGGGCAATAGCTAATCACCCTGATCTACGTACGGTTCTTGCTCAAAGCCATGTTTTTCATAATGGAGGAGCTAGCCCTGCTTTAGAATTAGCTTGTACATTATCAATGGGCGTGGAATATATCGAAGCATTGATGAAGCGTGGAGTTTCTGCAACCGAGGCTGGGCAGTCAATTACGTTTTCATTTTCAATTGGGAAAGACTTTTTTAGTGAAATAGCAAAAGTTCGTGCTGCTCGTGCACTGTGGGCGGTGATAATGGCTGAATTTGGAGCAGAAGAACCTGGACAAAAAATGGTGATTCATGCACGCACATCTTCATTTACCAAAACAAAGGAAGATATGTATGTAAATTTACTCCGAGGGACTAGTGAGGCTTTTGCAGCGGCAGTCGCTGGAGTGGATAGCGTTTCAGTTAGCCCAATTGATGAGCTTGTGCAAGAACCAACCGAATTCTCAAGACGTATTGCTAGAAACACGTCGTTGATTTTGCAAGATGAAGCATATATTGGAGCTACGGTAGATCCTGCAGGTGGATCTTGGTTTGTAGAGCATTTAACTGAACAAATAGCAAAAAAAGCATGGGGGATTTTTCAGGAATTAGAACGGGAAGGGGGAATGTATGCGTCATTAGAAAGCGGTCTTGTTCAAACAAAGATCGGCTTATGTTGGGAAAAGCAAATGGAAAGCGTGAAAGATAGAAGACAAACGATTATTGGTATTAATCAATATGTTAATGGCAGCGAAAAAAAACCTCCAAAACAAAGACCGAAAAAAGCAGAACGGAAGGCGTATTTCGATGCAATAAAGGAAAAAGACAAACAAATGATTCAAGAAAAACCAAAGACAATAGCCGAAGTAGAAAACTTGGTTCAACAAAATATTCCCTTTCACCAAATACATCACCAATTAAAATCTCCTTGCCAACCAGTAGAAGTTGAACGTATTTTACAACGACGTTTAGCAGAGCCTTATGAACTACTTCGCACACGTAGTAATCAAATCAAAGTAACTATTGGAGAGATTCCAGTTGTCTATCTCGTTCGGTTAGGTAGTGTTGCCTCCCATAAAACAAGAGTTGACTTTATTGAAGAGCTGTTTCGATGCGGTGGGTTTCAAGTTGAGGTTTCTAGTCCAACGGAAACTAGTGAAGAAGCAATCAATTTAGCAAAACAGCATAAACTTGTCGTTCTATGTGGTAGTGATGAAAGTTATGAGAAAGTAGCACTGTCAATTATTAAAGGTATTAAAGAAAAAACGGAAGCGGTATATATAGCTGGATGTCAAAAGGAACCTTTTATGAAACAATTAATGGATGCAGGTACAGTTGGAGCGATCCATAACAAAACGAATGCTTACCAGCTTTTATTTGACTTACAGCAAAGGATTGGAGGAAGCAAGCTATGAAACCAAAACCTGCTTTTCATAAGATGCCTTTTCCATCTTTTAAAGAAGTTCAAGAGAATATGGAAATACCTGTGACAACGATTCAAACAACAGAACAAATCCCCATTAAATCTGTATATACGAAAGAAGACATAAATAACATGAGACATTTAAATTATGTATCAGGCATAGCTCCCTTCTTTCGCGGTCCTTACCCAGCAATGTACAAAACTCGCCCCTGGACAGTCAGGCAATATGCAGGATTCTCTACTGCAGAAGAGAGCAACGCCTTTTATCGTAGAAATTTAGCAGCTGGTCAAAAAGGGCTATCGATTGCATTTGATCTAGCTACTCACAGAGGATACGACTCAGATCATCCGCGTGTTGTTGGAGATGTGGGAAAAGCGGGAGTTGCGGTTGATTCCATATTAGATATGAATATTTTATTTGATGGCATTCCGCTTGATCAAATGTCTGTATCTATGACGATGAATGGAGCTGTATTGCCAATAATGGCGTTTTACATTGTCGCAGCCGAGGAACAGGGTGTACCTCCGGAAATGTTAACTGGGACGATACAAAATGATATTTTAAAAGAATACATGGTACGAAACACGTATATCTATCCACCTGAGGCATCTATGAAAGTAATTGCTGATATTTTTGAATATACATCAAAACATATGCCTAAGTTTAATAGCATCAGTATTTCAGGCTACCATATTCAGGAGGCAGGAGCGACAGCGGACATTGAACTTGCCTATACACTTGCTGATGGCTTAGAGTATGTTCGAACGGGCATGAAGGCCGGTCTTGCTATTGACCAATTCGCACCGAGACTGTCATTCTTTTGGGCAATTGGCATGAATCATTTTATGGAAGTTGCAAAAATGAGAGCGGCCAGACTGATGTGGGCGAAACTGATGAAACCATTTGAACCGAAAAATGAAAAATCTCTTGCCTTAAGAACCCATTCACAAACGTCTGGGTGGAGTTTGACCGAACAAGATCCGTATAACAATGTTATACGAACATGTATTGAGGCAATGGCTGCTGCTCTAGGTCATACGCAATCACTGCATACTAATGCATTAGATGAGGCAATTGCCTTACCTACTGATTTTTCTGCTAGAATTGCTCGGAATACGCAACTATACTTACAAACTGAAACAGGGATTACAAATGTATTAGATCCTTGGGGAGGATCTTATTATGTGGAGTCATTAACAGCTGAATTGATGAAAAAAGCGTGGTCTCACATTGAGGAAGTGGAACAACTTGGTGGGATGGCTAAAGCCATTGAGACAGGACTTCCAAAAATGCGCATAGAAGAAGCTGCTGCTAGAAGGCAAGCTCAAATAGATTCAAATAAAGAAACAATTATCGGTGTAAACAAATACCGACTTGAGCAAGAAGAGGACCTTGACATATTAGATATTGATAACTCAGCTGTTCGTCATGCGCAATTAAAGCGATTAGAAAAGTTACGGAAAGAGCGTAATGAAGATGAGGTAAACCAAGCACTCGAGGCTTTAACGAAAGTGGCAGAAAGCGGAGATGGGAATTTATTAGAATTCGCAATTGCTGCTGCAAGAGCAAGAGCAAGCCTCGGTGAAATATCATTGGCATATGAAAAGGTTGTTGGTCGACATAAAGCAGTAATTAGATCTATAAGCGGAGTATATCGTGCAGAGTTTGGGGAGAAAGAAGTGATGAAAGAAATCCGTCAAGTAACTGATCAGTTTGCTAAAGAAGAAGGAAGACGTCCGCGAATTATGATTGCAAAAATGGGGCAAGATGGGCATGATCGTGGCGCAAAAGTGATCTCAACTGCTTTTGCTGATATGGGATTTGATGTTGATATTGGACCGTTATTCCAAACGCCAGAAGAAGCAGCGATGCAAGCTGTCGAAAATGATGTTCATATTATTGGTGTAAGCTCATTAGCTGCCGGACACAAAACATTGCTTCCTCAAGTAATAGAGGAGCTTCGGAAGTTGGGGAGAGAAGACATTCTTGTCATTATTGGTGGTGTGATTCCAGCTCAAGACTATCAATTTTTAAAAGACAAGGGAGCCGCTGCCATTTTTGGACCAGGAACCGTCATTCCTGTAGCTGCTAAACAAATTATGACTGAATTAAACAGGCGGTTGGGGTATGAGGAAGACAACTAGCTAAAGGGTTATCCCAAAAGGTTTGGTTTAGGATAAATCCAATATCCAATATAGAAAGGAAAATTTATGAAGGTGTCCAAATGGAGTAGTGGCTTCTTAGGACACCTCCTTTTGCATTGTAGAGAGGAGGATTTATGGATCAGCAATATAAAAGGCGTGGTGCCCTTTCAAAAGAAGAGTATATTGAAGGGGTAATAAGAAATAATCGAGCGATTTTAGCTAGAGCTATTACCCTTATAGAAAGCAATGCCAAAAGGCACTTCTCTCTTGCGCAAGATGTTCTAACAGCTCTGATCCCTGAAACAGGTAATTCGATAAGACTAGGGGTTACGGGTGTTCCAGGGGCTGGAAAATCGACTTTTATTGAGGCCATGGGAATGATGCTTTGTGAAAAGGGGCATCGTGTGGCTGTACTAGCTGTAGATCCTTCAAGTTCGGTATCTCGAGGGAGTATACTTGGAGATAAGACAAGAATGGAGCGTTTATCCAAACATCCTAACGCCTTCATCCGTCCGTCGCCTGCTGGAGGGACATTAGGGGGAGTAGCTAGAAAAACAAGGGAAACACTCCTTCTATGCGAAGCAGCTGGATACGATATTATCATCGTTGAAACAGTCGGGGTTGGTCAGAGTGAAGTGACCGTCCGCTCAATGGTTGATTGTTTCTTAGTTTTAATGCTAACGGGTGCTGGTGATGAGTTACAAGGGATGAAAAAAGGTCTGATGGAATTAATAGATTTATTGCTCATTAACAAGGCAGACGGAATTAATTTGGAAAAAGCGGAGCAAGCAAAAGTAGAATTAAGCAGGATTCTTCATATGTTACCTGAGGTGACAGAAGGTTGGGAACCAAAAGTCCAAACGGTTTCTTCACTAACTGGCAAAGGAATCGAAGAATGTTGGCATACGGTTCAAGTGTTTATTCAGTTTGTGAAGAAATCAAATCAATTTGACGCACGAAGAAAAGCACAAGCAACAAATTGGTTTTATTCTTTGTTAGAGGAACAGCTTCTTACAAATTTCTACGAAAACGATCAAGTGAAGAGTGAGCTACCATTGCTAACTCAGGCAGTTGTAGGAGGTCAGATTAGCCCGACAAAAGCAGCTGTCGAGTTATTAAATAAAGTAAAGGGATCTTGAGAACATAAATTAATTGCTGAAAAATATAAAGGGGGTCTCAAAAGGTTTGGTATTGAAGCCTTTGAGACCCTCCTATACTGTTTTAATTTCCTGATGTGGCTAATGCAAGCTTTTCAAGAGGAACCGTAAATACCGTTGATTGATTCACTTTTGGATTAAAATAAGCAATCAGTAAACTGGAGTTTTCTGTAAAAGTACCATTTGTAAAATGAACGGGGATTGCTTCAATCATTGTATGTTTGTGTAATTCTTTCTCAGTTAGTTTGAGCGAAGCGAAATCTTCAGATACTAGCAACGGGTTCTCAGCCAAAATCTTTAAATAGTGAGATTGCTCTTGTTTTGTTAACGAAAAGTCCCACCATGTTTTACGAGGTTTATGCTTATGGTTTTCAAAATAGTCGACCATCATGAACGAGCGTATTATCGTTACCTTTGTTTTTGTTTTACGGGCGTTCAAAAACTGGTCTAGTCTTTTGAATAAGTCCTCTAATTGATGTCCGATTCGTGCCCATCCTTGTTTGTCCCAATAGTCACCAAACTCTTGAAAGAAATCAAATGGAGAGTCAAATTCTTTTTCGACTAAATATTCAACGGTAAGATCCATTCTGTGATCATTCCAATATTTTTCAAGCACATCTTCCACGCGTTTAATACGAATAATTTCGTCAAAGGTTAAGACGTTATTTTGTAATATTTCATATGGAGAATGATCCATATATACATAATCATGTTGATCAGCACGAAGCCTGAGTCCTGTTCCACGAAGCATCTTTAAGAACCCTAGCTGCAATTCTTCCGGGCGCATCGCAAATACGTCGTTAAACGTGTTCCTGAATGATTGATAATCCTCTTCTGGTAAACCGGCAATTAGATCAAGGTGTTGGTCAATCTTTCCGCCTTCTTTTACCATCGTCACCGTTCGTTTTAACTTCTCGAAATTTTGACGGCGCATAACAAGTTCGTTCGTAGCATCATTCGTTGATTGGACGCCAATTTCGAAGCGGAAAATCCCTGGTGGCGCATGCTCATTTAAGTAAGAGAGGACCTCTGGTCGCATAATATCTGCTGTAATTTCGAATTGAAACACACAGCCTTGGTGATTTTCAATTAAGAAACGGAAAATCTCAAGTGCATAATCTCTTTTAATATTAAAGGTGCGATCAACAAATTTAATGAGTTTTGCACCACTTTCTATTAGAAAGAGAAGGTCCGACTTAACTCTCTCAATGTCTACATACCGTACACCCACTTCTATTGAAGATAGGCAAAACTGACAACTGTAAGGGCAGCCGCGACTCGTTTCAAAATAAGTGACTCGTTTTGTTAAGCCGTCTAAATCTTCCTCAAAACGGTAAGGTGTTGGTATGTCATCGAGTTTTAATTTCGGTCTTGGTGCTGTAATGATGACCTCTGAATCCCTGCGATAGGCAAGGCCAAACACCATATGGTATTTTTGGGTACTGCTTATTTCTTCTAACAAGTGTTTGAAAGTTTCTTCGCCTTCTCCAATAACGATAAAGTCAATATTTTCAAGAGTTTCTAACCATGCTTTTGTATCGTAAGAAACTTCAGGACCACCAAGGACAATTTTTGTCTCTGGCATCACTTTCTTTAACATATTAATCACTTTTATCGTTTCTTCAATGTTCCAAATGTAGCAACTGAATCCAATCACATTTGGCTTTCTGTCATAAAGGTCAGAAACGATGTTCATGACTGGGTCTTTAATTGTATACTCGACCATCTCTATTGGGAAATCAGGTTCTGCATACGCTTTTAGACAACGTAACGCTAAGCATGTATGAATATATTTTGCATTCAACGTCGTGACGACGGTTTTCATTTTGTACCCCTCAATTCTCTACTTTCATTACGTACTGTATCATACCACAATTCATAGTTGAACTTAAATTAGGGAAAATTTGCATAAAAAAGGTACCCTAAGAAGATTATTAACCTTTTAGGGTACCACTTAATCAATGTAGCGAGCGGACTCATTGCTACTTTTGACGAACCATTGGCGATTAATTTAATGTTTCGTAGTCTTCAAGGCTTTCTGCTACAATTGGTACACTCGTATCAATGTGGCCGAACAATTCCGGATGGATTTCTCCATCGACAAGAATTTGTGTCTCATTAAAGCCAAACTGTTTCATTGCTAGAGCGATTTGCTGTAGTAACATATACTCTGTACCAGAACCTACATCAGCTTGTAATAATTCTTCAGAAAAAGAAGCATGAGCAACTCCTTCAATTTCTTCAACAGACAGTACTTTCACTCCTTCTGGGAGAAGAGAGACAAGTCCTTCTTCTGTTGGCCCAGCTACCCAAGCTTCAAGTGCAGCTTTAAAAAGCTCATCATCACTTACTTCTAATTGACGTTCGACTCTAAACATGTCCATTACTTGGTCATCAGAAAAAACTAGCTCAATTGGAGTAACGTTAGCCTCCACAATGACTTCTTCATCCTCAGAAGCTGTTACTTCTTCTTCTACTGGTTCAACTGATTCAGCCGGCTCTTCAGTTTCAACTTCTTCTTGATTTTCTTCAATGGCGGTATCTTCTTCTACCAAATCAGTGCTTTCTTCTGCTTCAATTTCATCAGTTGTTTGAGGCTCTTCGTTACCAGCTGCACCTTGTCCACATGCACTAAGAATAAGGATGAATAATCCTAGTAGTATAAGAAACATCCAATTTTTTTTCATATTCATTCCTCCTTTTTCTCGTAGAAACACGATCAAAATTCTATCACTTAAATTCTACATCATTCATGTTGAATTTCAATGACTATTTTCGACATAGGTAAAATAGGCTAGAAAAGTAGAAGTTTTCTAGGAGAAGTGTATTTATCTTTTATAATGTGCTTGAAATGAAGATTTAAGAAAAAAATGGTACAATAATTGGAAGATTACTGAGGAAGGGATTTTGCTGATGCCACAAACGAAAGCTTTCCGTATTGGGTATGGAATTGCGCTTATATTTATTATCATTTATTTAGGCACCTTAATCGACTGGGTGTTCCGTCCGATTGTTGTTTTAGTTCAAACATTGTTTGCTCCAATTATTCTCGCCGGAGTTCTTTTTTATTTGCTGCGTCCTTTTGTAAACTTATTAGCAAAGAAATTGCCAAGAGCGATCGCCATTTTGATCCTTTATCTTGGGGCAGTTGGCCTAATAACAGCGTTAGTGTTACTTATTGGCCCTGAATTACAAAAGCAATTTCATAGCTTTACTAGAAATATGCCTATTTTCATTAATGAAATTCGTGATATGTTTATTAATCTTCAAGCAAATGAATATGTATCAAGGTTTCAGGAGGGAGAAAATTTCTCTTTAGAAGAAATTACGATGGAATTTGCAAATTACTTAAATAACTTCGTTTCGAATTTAGGTCATAACATTGCAACTTTTATTGGGTTTATAGCAAATGCGTTGCTTATTATTGTTATTATTCCATTTGTGTTGTTTTATATGTTAAAAGAGGGAGAGAAGGCACCGAATCAACTCCTTAAATTGCTGCCAGAAAAAAGACAAACTGAAGGACGAGAAGTGCTTAGAGCAATGGATGTTGCTTTGAGTTCCTATATCCAAGGACAAATCATTGTGAGTATTTGTGTTGGTATCCTAGCTTACATTGCTTTTTTAATTATTGGGTTAGATTATCCGCTCGTACTGGCTTTGGTTGCCATGTTTACGAATGTTATTCCTTTTATCGGCCCGTGGATTGGAACGATTCCGGCCGTTGTAGTTGGACTTTTACATTCTCCACTGATGGCACTGTTAGTTATTGGAGTCGTTGTCATTGTTCAGCAAATTGAGAGCAATTTAATTTCTCCTCAGGTTATGGGAAGGAAGCTTCAAATACACCCTTTGACGATTATCTTTTTGCTCCTAGTTGCTGGGCGGTTTGCTGGGCTAATAGGACTATTAATTGCTGTACCAACTTATGCTGTTTGTAAAGTATTAGTGTTACACATCTATCGATTGTGGTTATTAAGAAATACCACTATTGACTAAACTGAGTTATGATAATGTAAAGAAAAATGTATGAGGTGATTTTATGGCATTTGAACAAGATGGAATTATACAAGTTGAAGTAGAAGAATTAAAAGAATTAGTAAAGAGCAATTCAAAGGATCCCATCATTATTGATGTTCGAGAAGTGGAAGAATATGAAGAGGCTCATATTCCTGGCTTGCCTTTAATTCCAATGCAGACCATTCCTATGGTAATGGACCAATTAGATAAGGAGCAATCGTATTTATTTGTTTGCAGAAGTGGAAATCGCAGTCAAAATGTCGCTTTGTATCTTCAAAATCAAGGATTTACCAATGTACAAAATTATTTTGGTGGAATGTTAGCTTGGGATGGCGAAGTTAAGTCTGGCCCAGAATGGATTGTAAAAGATGTAAAAGAATTGAAGTAAGCAAAAAGATCGCTGAAGATGGAGGGACTAAAAAAGGTTGTTTTTCCCCTCTGTAAGAGGCGGTCTTTTTTTGCACTCTACATTGGGGGTGTCTCAAAAGGGTTAAAAACAGACCTTTTGAGACACCCCATGGCAGTGCTTTGTCGCTAACAGAAGACTTATAAATGATCCGTTGTTTTTGAATAAGAATGCTTGCCACATTCAGCGTTTGCATGGGCTTGCTCATTTTTTTGACGATTTAATGCATTGTTATCTTTTTTCTTTTTATTATTGTCACCAGTACGAGACACGAAGCTTCACCTCTTTCATCATTGTTCTTCTTTAGATTGTCCGAAAAGAAAGACGGTTATGAACGAGGTTTAGTTATTAATACTTCGGGTAAAGTTCTATAACATACAAAAAAGGTGGGGATAACAATGGCAAAGAAGTCAATTATTGCAGTTGCAACTGCAGCTTGCGCAACGACAATTTTACTCAGAAAAAAAGATATACGGGACAAAATTACTCAAGCGTCTCACAGCATGTATGAAAAAGTAAAGGGAAGAAAAAGTAAAAAAGCCTTAGAATCTCAAGTGAAAATAGGACATTCACATCCTTATGATTATGAAGATAATAAAATGGTTGGTGAAGGAGCCTTAACAAGTATACAGCATTACAATCAAAAGCAGCAGAATAGCCACAGCTAATAGAAAGCTTCTGTAACAAAGATGAAAATGACGCTTAGCCTGTTATGAGAAAACGCTCATAGCAGGTTTTTTTAAAGAAAAATTTGTTCTTAAAAAAGGCTGTTTTCGCATCTTTGTTGTTTTTATAGGGTACGCGTTCTCCACATTGTTCGTTCCAATGCGCTCCAGCCACTCGCTTTCCGCGGGGAGGTGTCGAGCCTCCTCGGCTGCGCCTGTGGGGTCTCGACCCTACCTCTTCATCCCGCAGGAGTCGAGTGACTTCCGCTCCATTTCACTACGAGAAAACAACACATTTCTTCACAACAACAATCATTACGAAAAGAGCCTAAATAAATATAGAGAGATTAATCAGTTGTATGATGTCTTAGATTTTGGTAAAGTGAATTAACAAAAATTGGACATGCTATAAATAGAAAAATGTTTGAAAAAGGATGGAGAAATAGATGATTACAATAAAAAATGAAACCATTGCACAAGTTCCATCGTTACATGTAGTGAAAGAATCAGAACGTTTACAGCCAGAAGTTCCAACTATCTTTTTCTTTCACGGATTTACAAGTGCAAAAGAACATAACTTACATGTAGCCTATTTACTAGCTGAAAAAGGATTTAGAGTTATATTACCGGATGCATTGTATCACGGAGAACGTAGTGAAGCAGAATCAAAGGTTGAACGAGATTTAGCTTTTTGGGAGATTATTTTAACATCTATTCACGAGTTAGGATTCATGAAAAAGGAATTAGAAGAAAGTGGAACAATAAAGGGAGACAGAATCGGTGTAATAGGTACGTCTATGGGAGCAATTACGATGTTTGGGGCATTGACTCAATACCCTTGGATTAAAACTGCTGTTTCATTTATGGGGACAGCCCATTATGAAGCATTTGCTCATGGATTAATTAAGACAGCTGAGAATCGTGGTCTAATGATTGAACAGAAAATGAAAGAAGAAGTTCTAAGGAAAATAAAACCGTTTGATTTATCAACGCAGTTAGATAAACTCGAAGGTAGACCATTGTTTATTTGGCACGGGAAAGATGATCAAGTCGTCCCTTATACACTATCTGAAAAGCTATATGATGAGCTATTAGCCAATTACGAAGACACCCCAGACAAACTTCAGCTGTTAGCGGAAGAAAAAATTGGCCATAAAGTGTCGAGAAGAGCTGTATTAAGATCGGTTGATTGGTTTAATCAGCATTTACAAACAAAGGTGTCTTCCTAATAGATGAAATCAAGAACACTACAAGAAATTCAAAAGATTGTTGTTATTGTAGTTGGTGCCTTGTTTTTGGCTGCAGGGTTAAACTTCTTTTTAATACCAGCTAATGTATTTGCAAGCGGGTTTACTGGGGTAGCTCAATTGCTTGCTACAGTTATTCCACTTTCAACTGGGATCATGCTCTTTATTTTGAATATCCCTGTTGCGATTTTAGGATGGTTGAAGATTGGAAAAAGCTTTACCATTTACAGCTTTGTCAATGTTGTGCTAACGACCTTTTTCCTAGAAGTTTTGCCTGTTTGGGCATTTTCACCAGATATTTTACTAAATGCTGTATTTGGTGGAGTAATATTGGCATTTGGAGCTGGTATAACTTTGAAATGGGGCGCTTCCTCTGGCGGACTTGATATTATTGCGTTAATATTATCAAGAGTGAGTGACCGTCCTGTTGGCGTCTACTTTCTTATTTTAAATAGTATAATTGTCATTACTGCCGGATTGCTGTTTGATCCAGAACAAGCTCTGTATACACTAGTTGCCTTGTATGTCTCCTCACGAGTCATTGATGCCATCTATACTCGTCATGTGAAATTAACGGCAATGATTGTCACGAAACAAGCCGAAGTTTTAAGGGAGGCTATTCATGAACGAGTAACTCGGGGCATTACGCGCATTCCAGCAAAAGGCGGCTACACGTATGAAGATAAAGAGATATTAATGATTGTTATTACTCGCTATGAATTATATGAATTGAAGAAAGTGATACAAGAAGTAGATCCTCATGCTTTTACGAACATAGTCGAAACTGCGGGGATTTTTGGTTTCTTTCGAAAAGAATAAAAGAGGTGAAATAAATGAAAAAATGGATATGGCTTTTGTCGGTACTTATGTTGCTTAGTGCTTGTGGACAAGGGGCGAATGCACCTCTTTCAAATGGTGAAGGAGATGAGAAATTGGTAGATTCGAATTGGATCTTTACAGTTGAGACAGATCAAACGGACAATGAGTTACTTGTAAAACTTGCTGTAACAAATAACCAGGAAGAAGCATCTGCGATTGATTTTTCTTCTGGTCAAAAATATGAACTTGTTTTACTTGATGAAGCTGGAACGGAAGTATATCGTTATTCAGAAGGAAAAATGTTTACGATGGCTCTTATACATGAGACGTTTGAACCTGGTGAATCAAAAGAATTTGAAGAAAGAATTAACGTCGAGGACATTCCTAAGGGTGTGTATACATTAAAAGCGCAACTCATTCTAGCAGCTATAGATGGTGAAGCATGGACAGAGGATGGGACGTTTCAGAAACAAGTTGATATTGAAATTAAATAAATAAAGAAGCTGGCTGCTAAGCCAGCTTCTTTATTTAGATGGGGTGTCGTGTCTGCCCCATTTCTTTCTCGCTTCTTCTTGGATTGCTCTTTTTAAGGCTTTATATTCTTCGTTTTCTGATTTAGCAACAGAAGGTCGTTTAGTTAGATCACTGTTAATATCACTTCCATACCAAAAGGACGACGTTGATTTATTTTGTACTTTCATTTCAGCTTACTCCTTTCGCACTGGAATAGTAAGTTGAATAAGTTCAATGATTTCCTCATTAGATAATTCAGTTACACGTTGTTCTCCAGCTGCTAAAATTTGATCGGCTAATTCTTGTTTTTGCAACAGCATTCGATCGATTCGTTCTTCAAGAGTACCTTTGGTCACAAGTTTATGAACAGTTACATCCTTCGTTTGCCCAATTCGATAAGCACGGTCGGTTGCTTGATTTTCAACTGCAGGGTTCCACCAACGGTCGTAATGAATTACGTTTGTCGCAGCGGTTAAATTTAAGCCAACGCCTCCTGCTTTTAATGAGAGTACAAAAAAGTTGATATTGTCATTCGTTTGAAAAGTTTCTATTGCTTCTTGGCGCTTTGTTCTCGTCAAGCTTCCATGCAAAAAGGGAACCATTTGATTATAACGTTCTTCAAGAGCATTGGCTAACAGCGCTCCCATTTCCTTGTATTGAGAAAATATCAGGACCTTTTCCTTGTTTGCAGAAAGACGTTCAATCAGCTTTAAGAACTCATCCCACTTTCCTGATTCATGTTCGTTTATCGAACGTTCTTTCAAGAAATGAGCAGGGTGATTGCAAATCTGTTTTAATTTAGTAAGGCTTCTTAGAATGAGCGCACGTCTTTCGAATGCTGTTACCTCAGCTAGCTTTGTCACAATGTCGTCGACAACAGCTTGATACAGTGCTGCCTGTTCTATTGATAAATGAACATGATGAATTTTTTCCTCTTTTTTTGGGAGCCCGAGTTGCAAAGATTGATCTGATTTTTTTCGTCTTAAAATAAGTGGATGAATTAATTTCTGCAGCTTCCGTAACTGACCTTCATCCTGATCTCGTTCAATTGGCCTCATAAAATTGGCCTGAAAATCCTGGTAGGACCCTAAATAAGATGGATTTAAAACATCAAGTAATGACCAAAGTTCTCTTAAGCGATTTTCAATAGGTGTTCCGGTTAATGCAATTCGATGTACGGCTTGAAGCCTTTTTATTACTCGGCGCTGTTTTGTTTCGACATTTTTAATATGTTGTGCTTCATCTAGAATAAGTCCATTCCACATGTATTGTTGAAAGAGTTCAGTGTCTCTAACGACCAATTGATAGGAGGTAATAATGATATCCCACTGCGACGATTGTAACTCTTTCTCATCTAGTCGTGTAGGACCATGGTGAACAAACACCCGTAGAGATGGAGCAAATTGCTCACATTCAAGAACCCAATTGTAAAGTAGAGAGGTTGGACAAATGAGTAAAAAAGGCGTACTTGATTTCCCTGCATCTTGTTGAGCTTTAAGAACATAGAGAATATATGCGATCGTTTGTATTGATTTCCCAAGTCCCATATCATCAGCTAAGCAACCTCCAAACCCAGTTCTTCTTAAGTGAGAAAGCCATGAGACTCCTTCATGTTGATAAGGTCTAAGCTCTCCATGTAATTCACTAGGAATGTTTATTAAAGAAGGGGAAGATGTATAGAGTTCTTTAATAGACTGCGTTAATTCTTTTCCCCATGAAACATCCCAATCAATATCTGAATCCATTTCTGCCTCGTCATCAAGTTGGTCAAGACGCCAAGCCTCTAAAAAGGAAGTCCCCTTTTGGATTCCTTCTAAATAGTCTAATAACTTATCAGCTAAAGAGCGGTCCCATGACATCCATTCTCCATTTGAATAAAGGAAGGGGCGTTGTCCGTCAACAAACTCCTCGAATTCCTTTTTACTAATTTTGTGGTCTCCAAGAGCAACATCATAAGTGAATGAAGCAACGCTCTGCCAATCAAGAAGGGGCTCACTCGAAGCACTGCTTCTCTCTTGTTGTTGCATCGTTAGTTTGACACGTGGTTTCTTCTTTTCTGTCATCCAACGAGGCACTATCAAATGAAATCCTATTTGTTCAAGTACATCATCTGAGCTTGTAAATAACTCATAGGCCTCTTCTGCTTCTAGAAACAAAGTAGGTGCCGAGATTCGTAATGGTTTTAAAACATCAAGTAAATCTTGTGCTTTTTTAAGATCAACTTTGAGTTGGGCAATTGGATTTTCACGCCACGGATGTTCTCCTCTTTCCAATTGATCCATTTCAACCATTAGTGAAGGGCGCTTTCGGTCGACCATACAAAGAGACACTTTCCAGTCACCATCTTTAGAATCAGGTTCTTGCAATGCTAAACCGGAAATAAACGGCTTCGCTTGAAGCAAACCAATTTGCTGTTGAAATGCTTCTTTTGAAAGGGTCGTATCGAGCTTCCCAGATTCTTTTAGTTGGGAGATAAGTGGTAACCATTTTTCGTTTAAGGAATTTTGCCAATTGAAATACTCATGCTGAACTTGAGACTTTTTTAGTAATAGACGGATCATGGCATCTGATAGTAATGTGACGATATTTTCAATTTGCGAAGATTCATGAATGCCAGTTGATTTATTTTGAATATAACTTGTATTTTCCCGAATTGACCTTCCAGATAAAGGAATATAGTTGAGCCATGCTTCATACGGAAACTGTTCTAACTGCCATTGTCCTGATGGAGTAGGTGAAAAGGCGCCATCAACTATAAATTCCTGGACATTTTCAAAAAGCTCTATCCACTTTAAAAAATCTGGAGCTAGCTCGATGTCCTCTTCTTTCTTCCACGTTTGAAATAAAGGAAAATAAGTGATGAGAGTATCTATAGGAAAAACAAGCCCTTCTATTGGGAAAGAATATTGATTCATATTTTCTTGAGCCTGATAAACAGTCATCTCACCAGCTAAAGAAGAGTAAACTCTTTTATGAATTGGGACATCAATAATGGCTTTTTCTGTATCAATAAACGTTCCGTAAAATGATAATTGATCAAATTGAAACAACTTAAGCTTGAGTTCAAATGGTGAATGTAAAAAAGGGTATTGAAAATTAACAATTTGGTCAAAGCGAGATATGGGTGGGCGCTCTCCCCAAATGAAGAAAGATTCATGTAGCCATCCACCGTGTATGATAATTTTAGAGGTCAATTCGCTTCAACTCCTCGACGAACGCTCGGTACGTTCGGTACATTTTCTTTAATCTAGTTACATACTCCATAAACAATAGTTGATCTTGTTCGGATACATATAATGCTTGAAGATCCTTTAAGTATAGAGCAGCTTGCTCATAATAAACCCGCGATTTCTTTTCGACTAGCCGTACAATAAATTGATGATAAACGGGTCTTGCCAGTACCTTGTCATAAGACGTTACTGCTTTTAATAGTTCTAACTTTTCTTCACGTAATCTAAGAGGATCACATTCATGTTTTAATAAGTATCTAATAGCCAATTCATATTTTTCAAAGGTAATAAGTAACTTCTCATATGTTTTTGCTGCTTCTATTTGATGAAGGCGTTTTTCAAGTTCGGGCAATAACCGTTCGACTAAAGCAAGTTTTTGCTGTTCTGTTAAATGTTTACTATACATTTGAAACCTTTGAAAATTTGGGGACTGTAACCACCTTTCCCAAATTAACTCCTGCTCTTTTGGACTTACTGGTAAAGAGGAATTCATTTCATCTACATACTTCTGAAGCGAACCATAATGGCCATTTTTCTTTTGAGGGAACAATGCGTGGAACCATTGCTTCATAGTCCGCCAACGCCCTCGTTCTTTCAGTATTTGGAAATGGGAGGTCACATCTTGCTCACTTAGTGCTACAACGTTCTTTTGAAGTAACGTTAGTGAGGTGATCTCTTTTCCAGCGAGTAAAGCTACATAGCTGTATGTATGAGCTAATTTACGAGAACAAGAAGCGGCAACTACTTCGTTTGACAAGTGTTCATATATAAACTCAATATGCTCTGCCTGAGTTTCGTGAAGGATCTTGAAAAGCAAGGAAGGCCATGGGGCATATTGATCATTTTGATCTTTGATAACAATCGCTAACAACTTAGTAAGAAACTGCCGATACACGTTCGATTGTATTGTTAGCAAATACTCAGTAATTTCATGGCTAATTGATTGGAAAAAATAATTAAATCTACGTTCGTACTCATGAAGTTTATTGGCTTTTAGAGATAATGTATAAACTCCATTCATATATACAAGCAGGTATGATAACGGATCATCTTTACGTAATTTATTTACTCGTGTCTTGGCATCAGAACAGACTAATTCCAGGTTACGGTTATTGACATACCTTGAGGATGTCAGTAAATGGTATGTATGGCTAATATCTTGTTCCACTTCTTGATATAACTCTGACTCTTCTTGAAAAAGCGAGCTATTCATAAAAAGTCTCACCTCAATTTCGAAAATTCCATTCTTTCATTGTATCTTTTTCAGCTAGAGAAGAAAAGCGAACACACAAATTAGAGAGGAATTTCCTTTGTCAGAATTCATTAAAAAAAGGCTTTCACAAAAGGTCCGTTGTTTGATCTTTTTGTGAAAGCCTATATGAAATGGTTAAATAATGAATGACAAAAGCATAAGGGCAACAATACTGCTTAACACTACTATTATAAGATTCGCACCTAAATAGGCAATTATTATCGCAGTTATTCCTCCAATAACCCCGTACCATATGTTTTCATTGATCGTAAGAATCCCCGGAAAGATTAATGCACCTAGAGCAGCATAGGGGACATTCCGTAAAATAGCTTGAACCCAAGAAGGAATTCGTTCTACATCTAAAAATACAAGCGGAAGCATTCTCGGAATATATGTAACAATGGCCATGCCTGCGATGATAAGCATCATATTCATGCTCATGTGTTGTCACCACCATTTCTATAGATAAGTTCAATTCCTGCTGAGGATAGCAATGTCGCTATAATAATAGACCAGCCACTAGGGAGAAATAATGAAAAAATACTGTTGAATAAAGCAGCGCTGACGGCTAAAAATACGACTTTCCGATGCTTTTTTATTGATGGCATTAATAGTGCTATAAACATGGCGTATAATGCAATGCCCATGCTTTGTTGAAGGGTAGGTGGTAAGATCGTACCGACAAAGTACCCTATTCCTGAATTTATGACCCAACTTATGTAAGCTACTGTTGAAACACCAATAATAAATCCTGTCTTTACATGGCCTTCTTGAGTTGTTGTAACGGCAAATACTTCATCTGTAATTCCAAATGAATAAAGAGCTTTGATAATTGGATGATCATCATCAATTCGCTCACGAACAGAGGCACTCATGAGAAGATGACGAATATTAACGATAAAAGTAGTAAAGATAATTTCAAACGCTCCTGTACCAATTGCAATTAAGTTTAAGGCCATATATTGAGCGGCACCCGCATAAACGAATAAGCTCATGGCCATCGTCTCTAAAAATGTTAATCCAGTACTTTTGGCGAGCAACCCGAATGTTAAAGCAGCTGGTAAATAACCAATTGCAATGCTAGAACCAGCTAGTAACCCACGAGCAAACGGGGTTTTTTGGTTGGATAATACAGTTGTTGACATAGCGACTTCCCTTTCTTAAAAAAAGACCTTCCTTTAAATGGAGAATATTAACAATATGATTGTATGTTAAAGTCCGTCTATCAACAAGTAATTTCGTTTATCTTAGTGGAATAATTAAAAAGAATTTTATGGTTTGGCAGGGGAGAGGTGGAGGGAGTCCCGAAAAAATGCAAGCACGTCAGGGGTGCTTGCATTTTTCGCTGTACAACGAACAGCGAAACAAGTATTTCTATCTTATATTTAGTTATAGTAGCTGTTCCACTTGCTCGCGTCTAGTCAGTAGCTTCTTTAATTTCTTTTTGTGAGAATCAATCAGCCATTCGTCTGAGTCAATCAAAGCTTCATGTAGTTCCATTAGGACATAGTCAATTTCTAAATTCATCATATTGTATATGGTACGCGGCTCAAGTGATTTCCCATCATCTTTGTACTGAATCATCGATCCATTTCGGTTCATCATGACCTTTTCACTCCCATCAATTTCGATCATCGACTCAATATCACCGGATTGGTATGAAGTAATATAGAGAGGACCTTCTGTGGAACGTTTGACAATGCCATTGCCTTTTTCATGTTGAAGTAGTTTTTCAAGTGAACTTGCTAACACATCATCATAAACATGAAGACTGTCAGCTGAAAGGGTGAGAAATTCAGTATTTCGAATAAAAGGGAGTTCGTGGACTGAATCCTCTAGTTCAATCATGAGGTAAATAGTTTTTGCATCATAGCGCCAAAAGAGAGAGTAATGTTGGCTCATCATTCTTTTGATAAACTGATGCAGTGCTGGTTTGGATAGTTCGATATAAACATCGGAAAACTCCACTTCAACAAACGAATCTCTCATCATATGGACACACACTCCTTTGACAGCTTCGCATTGATAAGGTTATGGTTGCTATATCATATGTAGAATAGTCTGAAAAAAGAAGTAAAACGCCCAGTTTCATGAGAAATGGGCGGGAAATTTTATATTAGATAATGTGTTAGTTGCACTCACCAAGAAGGAAGGGCGCCTTTTGGAGTGGACCGAGGAAGAGAGTGCGATGGCTTCATTCACCGTGCGCCATGTAGGAGAACCCCACTCCTACATGGCTTAAAAGAAACGGTGGCTCCGCTCATCGCAAGAAAAACCACAAAAAGGAAGGGCGCCTTTTTGTGGTTTTTCTAAAACCTAGATCCGTATCTTTTGGAGATGATGTCGTAGAATCCTAATGAGTTGTATAATGCTTTTGTTGCTTCGTTGTTAATTCCTGTTTCAAGTTCAATGCCTTTAATTTCTTTTTGTTCAGCCCAGTAAATGACTTTTAGGAGGATTTTTTTTGCGATACCTTGGTTTCGGTGTTCTTTATGAACGTATAAATCATTTAGCCAAATGTAATGGCCGCCCTTATCAATGCTTAAGGCTATGTTTAAAAATGCAGCTCCGACAATGGTGTTTTCTCTTTCGGCGATAAAAATATGAGCCTGTGAATCTTCTTTCAATGCTAGATTAATTGTTTTCATTAATTGATCATAAGCATTAGCAGGGCCAATGGGCTCCAATTGACCCATGAATAAATCAGCAATACGTCTCTTTAATTGGATATCTGCTGCTTTATCCACCTCATACACTTTTACCATTTTCAAAGTTCCCCCTAGATTTAAATACCTTTTAAATTATAATGCAAGCGTAACATAAATCACAAAATGTTAGTAGTTAATTAAGATGGAATTTTGAGGAAAGAGGGGGTTCAAAAAGGTTTGTCTTTGAGCAATGGGCGGAACCGTTGCTTTGTATTAAAGCCTGCTATGAGTGGTTTTTCATAGCAGGCGCACCACGTGTGGAGCCATTGCTGCTTCCTCGAATCTGCTAAAAAGGACTTTTTCAGTGCCTTCCTGGCTTCTCCCTTTTTGAACACTGCCTGATGAAATGTAGGAACCAGTTAACTCTTGCTTTCAGATAGCTTTTTTGTGATTATAATTCATCTTGATAAACGCTCTGTAGATGTTCTTGCATGTAGATGAGTTGATCTTGTTCTGCAGGAGTTGAATTTGTAAAAGCAGAATGAAGGGCAAGTTTAGCGCGTTGTAATTCTTTTAATACGGCCTCTCTTTGGATTTGTGTTTCAGCAGCTAATGCTAATAGCTCAAATCTTGCAACGGATTCTCTTGCTTCTTGAAAACTAGTATAATTTCCCATTAGTTCCACCTAACTCCTTTTAGTGAAAATGATTTTACGTTTCTAACGTACCCTAATGTTGGAAATTCATTCTAAAGGATTAGCGTAAGTTTAATGTTTCTTCTAAATAAATGGCAACGCCATCTTCTTCGTTTGATAACGTAATGTCGTTAGCTAGAGTTTTTAATTGGTCGATTCCATTAGCCATGGCCACACCTTGACCTGCATATTCGATCATCTCAAAATCATTGTCCTCATCACCAAATGCGATGATTCGTTCTCTCGGTATTTGATAAAAGTCGGCAACCAATTTTAAACCTACAGCCTTGTTCATTCCCGCTTTCACAATCTCAATGACATTCCAAGGAGCCCCCCAAACTCGTTGGTCAATTACTTCGGCATGTGCATCAACAAGGAGATTACGGAGTTCCTTGATATGATGATCTTGTGGGTGGATTAATACACAAGTAGGGTCTTCTTTTAGAATATGTAATAGATTTCCGTGGTCAACAGGGTTTTGGCCAGAAAGAAAGGTCTCTACTAATACCTCATCGAAATTTCTTAAGTAAAAATCATCGATTACTTCAACCATAATATTACTAACGTTGAACGCTTCACATGTTTCAATGACTGTTTTTGCCGTCTTTAAATCAAGAGGCGAATGGTATGTACCAAAACTTTTATCATGTGGATGATGGACAAAAGCTCCATTAAAATTGACAATGGCTGTATCAAGATTTAATTCTTGGTAATACTGGCTGCTAGCTCGGTACGGACGGCCAGTAGAAATCGAGACGATATGACCTTCTTCTCTCGCTTTAGCTATCACTTGTTTTGTGCGCGGTGTAATGGTCTTTTCGTCGGTTAGTAAAGTTCCGTCTAAGTCAAGTGCGATTAAGTGTTGTTTTGACATCAAATCTTCCTTTCTCTAGAAAGTTAATGTTAAGTACGGAATTTCCTTTTTTGAACAATCTATCCTTAAAAATTTCTGTATTCGTTCAAATATTAACGAACAGATATATGTTATGATAGACATGCTTTTAATAGTAATATCTCCAAAAAGGAGGGAAAGCAGTGAATGTATTATTTGAGAACTTTGGTTTTCGAGCTTTGTGGACACCAGAGTTATTACTAGGATTACTAATTATTGGTATCCTTTATTTTTTACTCGTTACAAAATGGCGAGATCGTTTTAAAGGAGCGACTCCTGTGCGAACGAGACAAAAAATATATTTTGTCTTAGCGTTGCTCGCACTATATATTGGTTGGGGGAGCCCTCTCTATATTGCAGGACATATTATGATAAGCTTCCATATGACGCAAATGGTGTTTGCTTATTTTATTGCTACACCACTCTTTTTGTTAGCAATCCCTTCGTGGTTCTTCCAAGCGATTGTTGACCGCTTTCGTTCGCCTATTACCGAACGAATTTTTCGTGTGATTTGGAGTCCGATTGTAGCTTTGTTTTTATTTAATGGACTTTTTTCATTTTATCATGTCCCTTTTATGTTTGATACTTTGATGCAGTCTGTTATTTTGCATAGCTTATATGAGTACCTGTTATTATTTGCAGCTGCCTTAATGTGGTGGCATATGATTGCTCCACTTCCAAGTGCATTTCCTTTGTCAGATTTACGCCGAGTAGGGTATATTTTTGCAAACGGGATTTTAATTACTCCTGCCTGTGCATTAATTATTTTTGCACCTACAACGCTATACCAAACATACACGGACCCAGCAATTTGGGCACAAGTGATGGCGTATTGTTTGCCGCCAGGCACAGAGGTACCAATGGGGCTTCTTTCAGGACCGAATTCCTTTACGTTTCTTGAAGCGAGGATGGACCAACAGTTAGCAGGGGTCTTAATGAAAGTTATGCAGGAAATTACGTACGGGTTTACCATTGGCTATGTATTTAAGCAATGGTTAAAGAAAGAGAAACAACAAGAGGGAACACTAACAATTAGTGACATTCCAACAGCAAAAACGTAAGACTTTTTTAAATAAAATAAAAAAGAGAAGACTACTAAAAAAGATCTTTTTTAGTAGTCTTCTGCTACTAAGGAAGCCCTTTTAAAACGTTTCCTTAAGAAAGAGGGATGAGTCGATGAAACTAGTAAGTGTAATTGTTTTAGCATTCTTTTTAAGTGGATGTGGGTGGGTGTATCAAGTTGGTAGTGGTAGCTCTTCGGAATATGACTTTTCAGAAGCGCAAGCGGAAGTGATACCATTTGAGTTTACAAACCAAAATGGGGAGACTTATGGAACGGAACAATTAGAAGGTAAGTATTGGTTAGCGAATATGATTTTTACGTATTGCCCGACCGTTTGCCCGACGATGACTCCGAATATGCAGCGTCTTCAAGCGACGATGCAGGAAGAAGGGGTTGAGATGTCATTTATCTCTTTTACAGTTGATCCAGAAAGAGATACGGCAGAGCAACTATTATCGTACGGAACTAATGTGGGTGCTGACTTAAATTCATGGCAGTTTTTAACGGGTTATACGCAAGATGAAATTGCTGCTTTTGCAAAAGATAGTTTTAAATCGGTAGTGCAGGAAACAGATGGTGACGATATTGTTCATAGTACGAGATTCTTTTTGGTAGATCCGAATGGTCAAGTCATTCGCAGATACGATGGTTTACAGACAAATCAAGACAGCATTGTTGAAGATTTGTTAGAGACGGTTCAATAGAAGCTCTTTCGTTGACAAGTGGTGAGCTTAAGAGTAGGTTTAAGTGACGGAGGTGAAAGAATGCTAGAAGTTTGTAAAAGAAATATGGCTTTATGTTTCGTCATCGCAGCAGTACTAGTTGTTTTAGCTGGGTGCGGTTCGGATGATGGCCAAGTACAAGGCGAACTTACTCTTCTAAATGAAGATGGAGAAGAAGTAACTCTTACAAATAAAGAACGTGCAACGATCTTGTTCCACTTTACTGAAGTTGGCTGAGGCCTTTGTCAGCAGCAACTAGTTCAGTTGCAAGAAAACTTACATTTATTTGAGGACTTAGATGCTGATATCTATGCAATTAGTACTGATAGTCCTGAAAATTCAAAGAGACTAAAAGAAGCAGGTGCCTTTACATTTTCATTTTTATCCGATCAAACGTTTGAAGTCCTTGAGCATGTTAGGATGAAGAATGATCAGATGTCTTATCGAGGGATAAGTATTTTAGATAAGAATGGAAATTACGTTTATCATCAAGTGAATGATTTATGGGGTGACCAAATAGAAGCTACAAGAAATATTATTTATGATGAATTTGAAAATATAAATGAGTAACGGATAGACACTTACCACATTCGGTAGGTGTCTATTTTTGTTTCAGTATCAAGAAATCAACTTATGACTAGACAGACACATATAAAAAACAGGGAAGTATAATGGTTTCATGTCCGGAAAATTAGTTAGAATAATGAACGAAATAAATCAAATAAAAACGGGTGAGGAACAAAATGAAACCATTTGACTGAAAAATGGATAAAATAAAATAAAAATACAGTTGAATTAATTTTTATACATAGATATAATGAGTACCAAGATCAAATAGAGCAGATATAGAAAAGTTAGGAGAGGTAATAATGAGAGTTGGTATTATCGGGGCTACAGGTTACGGTGGCGCAGAGCTATTAAGGTTGTTAAACCAACATCCTCATGTGCAAGAGGTTGTTTTGTATACATCGTCAAAAGAAGGTATGAATATACAAGAGTCTTATCCACATGTTTCAAATATATATAATCAAACATTAAAATCCATTGATGTCACATCGATTAAAGATGAAGTAGATACGGTCTTTCTTGCTACCCCCCCTGGTGTCTCAGCTGAGTGGTCAGGACAAATTGCTGAAGCAGGATGCAGAGTTATTGATTTATCTGGGGATTTGCGATTGCAGAATCCAGAGGTTTATGAAAAGTGGTACAAACGGGAAGCAGCTCCACTAGCATTAATTAATGATGCTGTATATGGGCTGCCGGAGTGGAATCGAGAATCGATTCAGAAAGCGCAAATTATTTCGAATCCTGGATGTTATCCTACAGCTACATTACTTGGTCTTGCTCCATTAGTTAAAAATAAGCTGATTGACGTTGATTCAATTATAATAGATGCAAAATCAGGTACATCTGGAGCAGGACGATCACCTTCAGCAATCACGCATTTTAGTGAAATGAATGAAAACTTTAAAATATATCAAATTAATCAACATAAACACATTCCTGAAATAGAACAAAATTTACACCAGTGGGATGAACAGGTTCAGAGCATAACATTCCAGCCACATTTAGTTCCTATGGTTCGAGGAATTATGGCTACCATTTATGCAAAAGCGAATCAGCAAATCTCGGAAACCGAGCTACGCGATTTATATAAAGAAGCGTATCGGAATGAATATTTTGTTCGAATTAGGCCAGAGGGAGCCTACCCAGCAACAAAAGAAGTGTACGGTAGTAATTATTGTGATATAGGCTTAACGTACGACGAACGAACAGGACGTATCACTGTAGTCTCTGTTATTGATAATGTCGTTAAGGGCGCATCAGGTCAAGCAATTCAAAACTTTAATTTAATTCATGGATTCGAAGAAGATACGGGGCTAACTCTTGTTCCTATGTATCCATAATGGAAGGTGGTCATCTCATGAAAGGCATAGCGAATGCACCAGTGATAACAGAAAAAGAAAACGGAAGTATTGTAACTCCAAAAGGATTCCAAGCAATAGGGTTGCATACAGGGGTAAAAAGAAAAAGATTGGACCTTGGTGCTATCTATTGTGAAGTACCAGCTAATGTAGCTGCCGTATATACTTGTAACAGAATTCAAGCTGCTCCATTAAAAGTGACAAAGGAGTCAATAGCAAAAGAAGGTAAGATTCAGGCTTTAGTTGTTAACAGTGGAAATGCTAATGCTTGTACCGGTGCAAAAGGCTTAGAAGATGCTTATCAGATGAGAAATGAAAGTGCCAAACACTTTAATCTTCCGCCTCATTATGTTGCAGTAACGTCAACAGGAGTCATTGGTGAATACTTACCAATGGAAAAAATCTTACCTGGTATTACAAAACTTTCTCCAGAGTCATCTTTAAAAGGCGCAGAATTATTTAATGAAGCAATATTAACAACAGATACAATTAACAAAAAAGTTTGCTTTCAGACGATTGTGGATGGAAAGACAGTTTCAATTGGTGGTGTCGCAAAAGGATCTGGAATGATTAATCCGAATATGGCGACAATGCTCTCGTTTGTAACAACTGATGCAAATGTAGAATCTTCTGTATTGCAAGAAGCATTATCTTCAATTACGAATCAAACATTTAACAGAATTACTGTTGATGGGGATACATCAACAAATGATATGGTGGTTGTTATGGCGTCAGGATTAACAGAAAATGAATCGCTCACACCAGCGCATCCTGATTGGGACGGTTTTTATCAAGCTCTTAAGTCTACATGTGAATCGTTAGCGAAGCAAATTGCACGTGATGGAGAAGGTGCGACAAAGTTAATTGAAGTGCAAGTTACTGGAGCGCTAACAGATGAAGAGGCGGGAAAAGTAGCAAAGAAAATTGTTGGTTCAGATTTAGTAAAGTCAGCTGTCTATGGTACCGATGCAAACTGGGGAAGAATTATATGTGCCGTTGGGTACAGTGGTTGTGAGATTAATCCAGACACAATAGATATTGCGATTGGACCTGTGCAAACACTTGTTAAAAGCCAACCTATCTCGTTTTCAGAAGAGGAAGCGAAATCATATATGGAAAATAACGATACTGTTGTTATAAAAGTTGATTTGCATGTTGGTGAAGGTACAGGTAAGGCATGGGGTTGTGACTTGTCTTATGATTATGTGCGAATAAACGCTGGATATAGAACATAGGAAAGACGATTTCGGGAGGGGAAAGTAGTGAAAGATGTTGTCGTTATCAAATGTGGAGGCAGCACCATCGCTGAATTATCAGATGAGTTTTACAAAAGTGTTGTCAAAATGCAAAAAGATGGAAAGCATCCGATTGTTGTGCATGGTGGAGGCCCTGCTATTAATCAGCTTTTGCAAAAACTAGATATTAAATCTGAATTTGTTGATGGTCTCCGTAAAACGACGGAAGATGTGCTAGACACAGCTGAAATGGTGCTATGTGGAAAAGTCAATAAACAAGTAGTAACTAGTTTATATCAGGCTGGAGGTCAGGCAGTCGGGTTATCTGGATGTGACGGTCAATTAATTGAAGTCGAACCAGTCAATGAAGGGATGCTAGGTTATGTTGGAGAGCCGACAAAGGTTAATACGAACTTACTTTCTTCTCTAATGGAACTAGATATGATTCCTGTTATTGCTCCAATTGGCATAAATGCAGAAGGAACTCATTATAACGTTAATGCTGATAGCGCAGCAGCAGCTATAGCAAAAGAGTTAGGTGCCGAACAATTAGTTTTTGTTACAGATGTAGATGGAATTTTAAAAGATGGAAAGTGTCTTGAGAAAGTCACAATAGAGGAAATCGAGTCCTACATTGCTGATGGAACAATCTATGGTGGAATGCTTCCAAAGGTAAGAGCAGCTTTGTCAACACTAACAGGCAACATCCAATCTGTAATGATTATGAATGGGAAATCAACCAATGTTGGAAAAGATGGTTCAGTACAAGGAACAACAATTTTGAAATCAAAGATGAAGCTTTATGTTTCGTAAGGAGGACAATAATGAGTGCACTTTTTCCAACCTACGCTAGATGGGATATTACACCTGTTAAAGCAAAGGGCTCGAAACTAATTGATTCAGATGGTAAGGAGTATTTAGATTTTATTTCGGGAATTGCTGTTTGTAATCTAGGTCACTGCCACCCTAAAGTAGTTTCTTCAGTTGAAGAACAGATGAAAAAATTATGGCATGTATCAAACCTATTTCAAATTGAAGGGCAAGAGCAAGTAGCCGAGCAACTTGTTGATCACAGTGTTGGTGACTATGTCTTTTTCTGTAATAGCGGTGCAGAAGCCAACGAAGCAGCGATAAAACTCGCAAGGAAGTCAACAGGAAAGCATCACATAGTTAGCTTAACTAACTCATTCCATGGTCGGACTCTTGGAAGTATGGCTGCAACAGGTCAAGATAAAATTCACCAAGGATTTGGTCCACTTTTAACAGAGTTTACGTATATTGAAATGAATGATTCTGAAGCTTTAAAAAATACAGTTACAGAAAAGACAGCTGCAATTATGGTTGAGATCATTCAAGGAGAAGGTGGCATTCGCTTGATGAGCGATGAATACGCCGAGTCACTTAAGACTGTATGCGAACAATTTGGCTGTTTACTCATTGTTGATGAAGTACAGACAGGGATCGGACGTACTGGTACTGCATTTGCTTATGAACAATTAGGGTTATCACCTGACATTATTACAGTTGCAAAAGGACTTGGTAATGGGTTTCCAGTTGGTGCGCTAATTGGTAAGGAACGACTAAAAGATGCATTTACACCTGGAAGTCATGGTTCAACGTTTGGCGGGAATCCACTTGCCATGGCTGCAGCTAAAGCTGTCCTAACAGAAGTGTTTAAACCTGAGCTATTAGAATCTGTTCAAGAAAAAGGAGAATGGTTCAAAGCCGAGTTGGAAAAGAAACTAGGTGATTCAAAAATTGTTGAAGAGGTTCGTGGAAAAGGACTTATGCTTGGAATTGCCTGCCATATTGAAGTAGCACCCATTATTAAGGCATGTATAGAGAATGGATTACTTGTATTACCTGCAGGTCCAAAGGTTCTTCGAATCTTACCACCTTTAGTTGCAACGAAAAGTGAATTAGTGCGTGCATGTGAAATCTTGTTAACTGTCTTTCAGGAAATCGAACAAAAACAAAGCGTAATCATATAGTTCGAACGAATAATCACTACTGTTGATGTAGTGGTTTTATATAAAACAATTATGTATAAAAATTTAATGATTAGTATAAGTATTCGTCAATGGGTGGAGGGAATCAGATGAAAGGATACGTAGTATTAGAAAACGGTGAGATGTTTGAAGGGGTTCTTCATGGAAAAGAAAAGGAAGTACATGGAGAAATCGTATTTTTTACTGGAATGTCAGGATATCAGGAAGTGTTAAGTGATCCATCGTTTAAAGGGCAAATGGTCGTGTTTACGTATCCACTAATAGGGAATTACGGAGTGAATGAAGTTGATTTCGAAAGTATTACTCCACAAGTGAATGCCTTGCTAGTAAGTGAGCTATCAAATGAAGGATACCACTATGAGTCATGTTCATCTCTAGAATCCTACTGTGAGAAGCATTCAATACCACTTGTATCTGGGATTGATACGAGAGCGATTGTGAAAAGGATACGAGAACAGGGCGATATGCGAGCGATCATCACAACAGATCCAACAAATCTATCATTCAATCAATCTATTCCTCTTGGTCAGCAAGAAGTAGTACCAGAAGTATCAACGAAAACAATCAATACGTATGGAAGTGGCGATCATCATATTGTTATGGTTGATTTTGGATACAAGAAATCAATTTTAGATTCTTTGCTTGAACAAGGATGTAGGGTTTCTCTTGTTCCTTATGATACTACGTTTGAAACAATTCAAAGTCTTCAACCAGACGGAGTTATGTATTCGAATGGACCCGGGAATCCAAAAAAACTACAAGAACTTCTTCCAACAATAAAAAAAGTAGCGATGAGTTATCCGACAATGGGTATTTGTCTTGGTCATCAACTGCTTGCGCTTGCTTTTGGTGCAGATACGGAGAAGTTAACATTTGGCCATCGTGGCGCGAATCAACCAGTTATTGATTTAACAACAAACAAAGTTTATATGACATCACAAAACCATAGCTATGTTGTTAATGAAGAATCACTAGAAGGAACAGGTTTTAAAGCAAAATTTATGAATATTAATGATTCTTCTATTGAAGGGCTTATTCATAAGCAATACCCTGTCTTTACAGTTCAGTTTCATCCGGAAGCTCATCCAGGACCTTCAGATAGTGAACAGCTCTTCTTTACTTTCATAGAAATGCTCAGCAACAAGGGGAGAGAGAAAGCATATGCCTAAACAACAACAATTAAAGAAAGTACTCGTTATTGGCTCAGGTCCGATTGTCATTGGGCAAGCGGCAGAGTTTGATTATGCCGGAACGCAAGCATGTCTAGCTCTAAAGGAAGAAGGAATTAAAGTAATCCTTGTCAATAACAATCCTGCAACGGTTATGACAGATGAGTCATGTGCTGATCGAGTGTATTTTGAACCTCTGACGGTTGAAAGCGTCGAGGCTATTATCCAAAAAGAACAGCCTGATGGAATCCTTGCCACTCTTGGAGGTCAAACAGGGTTAAATTTAGCGATGGACCTTCATGATAAAGGTATTCTGGGAAAATATGGTGTGGATTTACTTGGTACACCAATTGAATCAATTAAAAAAGGGGAAGATCGTGAGGCTTTCCGTGCGTTAATGCAAGAGCTTAATGAACCTGTTCCTGAAAGTGAAATTGTAACAACAAGCGAAGCGGCAATTAAATTTGCGAATGAGGTAGGGTATCCAATCATTGTCCGCCCAGCTTACACGCTTGGAGGAGCTGGGGGAGGAATCGCTTCTGATGAACAGGAATTAAAACAAATCATCAAAGGTGGACTCTCTCTTAGTCCGATCAGTCAATGTTTAATTGAGAAAAGCATTGCTGGTTATAAAGAAATTGAATATGAAGTAATGCGTGATAGTAACGATACGTGTATTACGATATGTAATATGGAAAATATTGATCCGGTAGGGATTCATACAGGAGATTCAATTGTTGTTGCTCCATCCCAAACTTTAACGGATGTAGAGTACCAGATGCTTCGCACGTGCTCGGTCAAAATCATTCGCGCGCTCGGGATTGTTGGAGGATGTAACATTCAATTTGCTTTAGATCCTTATAGTAAGCAATATTATTTAATTGAAGTTAATCCTCGTGTAAGTCGTTCTTCAGCTCTTGCGTCAAAAGCAACTGGTTATCCAATTGCGCAAATGGCTGCAAAGGTGAGCATTGGTTACAACTTACATGAAATTATTAATCCTGTAACAGGTCATACTTACGCTAGCTTTGAACCTGCACTAGACTACGTTGTAGTTAAGTTTCCGCGTTGGCCTTTTGATAAATTTGTTCATGCAGAGCGGAAGCTTGGAACGCAAATGAAGGCTACTGGAGAAGTAATGGCAATCGAACGAAATTTGGAAGCTGGTATCCAAAAGGCAGTTCGTTCTTTAGAGCTGAAGACGAATGGATTAGACCTTCCATCTGTAACAAAGAAATCGGATGAAGAGTTATTATATTTAGTGAAACATGCTGACGACCGGAGATTCTTTGTGCTGCTAGAACTTTTGAGAAGAGGCTATTCACGTCAAAAATTACATGAGTTGACTGGCATTAATGCCTTCTTCCTGCAAGCTTTTGAACGCTTAATCCAGATGGAGAAAGAGAGCACAGAAACTAGTTTTCTGAACATAACTAAAGAGCAACTTTTTGAATACAAAAAAGCAGGGTTTACAGATGAGTGGCTAGCTAGTGTTTGGGGAGTAACAGAGCAACAAGTTAGAGAAAAACGGCTTGAATTTAGTATTACTCCTTCTTACAAAATGGTCGATACTTGTGCTGGAGAATTTATGGCACAAACAGCTTATTTTTATTCTAGTTGGTCCGGTGAACATGATTTTATTCCGCAATCAGGGAAGAAGAAAATTTTATTAATTGGTTCTGGTCCAATTCGAATCGGCCAAGGAATTGAATTTGATTACTGTTCTGTGCAAGGAATTCAAAGTCTTCACCGTCTTGGCTATGAAGCCATTATGATGAACAACAATCCTGAAACTGTTAGCACGGATTATGCAACAGCGGATCGCCTGTATTTTGAACCTTTGACTGTTGAAGATGTATTAAATGTCATTGATTTAGAGCAAGTAGAAGGCGTAATTGTTCAATTAGGAGGGCAAACAGCAATTTCTTTAGTTGAAGGATTAGAAGCCGCTGGAGTAAAACTCTTTGGTACAAATCTGGATACGATTGACCAACTTGAAGACAGAGGACGTTTTTATTCATTCATGAAACAAGTTAATGTTCCACATATTCCAGGTGTAACAGCGACTAATGAAGAGGATGCATTAGATAAAGCAGAACAAATTGGCTACCCAGTTTTAATTAGACCTTCTTATGTCATTGGTGGTCAGGGGATGATGCTGTTTGAATCGAAAACAGAATTTGTTTCTTACTTAGAAGATGATGAATATACTGCAGCATTTCCCCTACTTATCGATGCCTATTACCCAGGAGTTGAATTAGAAGTCGATGCATTGACGGACGGAGAAAATGTATGCATTGCTGGAATGTTCGAGCATGTTGAACGTGCAGGAGTACACTCTGGTGATAGTACCGCTGTCACCCCGCCGTATTCGATAACTGAAGAGATTAAGGAACTCGTTTCTGAATACACTGAAAGAATTGCAAAAGGGATGGAGTTTAAAGGGATTTTTAATATTCAATTTGTGTTGTTTGAAAAGCAATTATACGTAATTGAAATTAATCCACGTGCATCAAGAACAGTGCCAATTTTAAGTAAAATTTCAAATCAATCATTAATTGACTACACTGTGCAATTGCTTCTAGGTGCGTCTATGTCAGATTTGGGGCTAGTTCATCGTACTTTGCCGGAACCGCATTTTTACACGGTAAAAGCACCTGTTTTCTCATATCAAAAATTAGCTGGATTAGATCCGTTATTGGAAGCTGAAATGAAATCAACGGGAGAGTTGATGAGTATGGGAGCGGACCTTGATGAGGCATTTTTAAAAGCCTTTGTTTGGTCACAACAGTCAAAGCCGAAGCTATTTACACAAACAGGGTCTATTTTTGTTGATGTAGCAGAGGAATTTAAAGATGACTTTGCTCCTTATGCTAAAAAGTTGCAACAATTAGGGTTTACACTTGTAACAAATGATTTTTCAAATTGGGTACAGACAGACGAAGCAATCGCTTTAATAAGCTTACCAAAGCTTGGTACAAAAGATGGGACTCTAAATCGCCAAGAAGCTTTAAGGCAGCGCTGCTCAGTTATTTCTGAATTGACGACATTAGATGTAATGTTGAAAGGATTAAACGTAAAAGAACTAAAGTATCATGCCATTCAAGACTGGTGGTTAAAAGAGAAGGAACTTATTAAGTAAAGGGCGTGACAATAGATGAATGCAGCAATTGATAACAAAACATTTTACGGTCGTGATTTTCTTACATTACTTGATTACACACCAAATGAAATAGATACACTACTGAAAAGTGCTCTTACAATAAAACAAAATAAAGCCGAATATGAGGATGCATTAAAAGGCAAGTCATTAGGTATGATCTTTGAAAATGCATCTACACGGACTCGTGTTTCCTTCGAAGTAGGAATGACCCAACTTGGAGGTCATGCTTTATTCTTAAGCCCGCGTGATATGCAAATTGGTAGAGGTGAGCCTGTGAAGGATACAGCCAATGTGCTCTCGCGTTATGTTGATGCGATTATGATTCGGACGAATTCTCATGAACTTGTTGAAGAATTAGCAGAGCATGCATCTGTTCCCGTGATTAATGCTCTTACAGATGGCTATCATCCTTGTCAGGCAATGGCTGATTTATTGACGATTTATGAATATAAGAATGAGTTAAAAGGGTTAAAATTAGCCTATGTGGGAGATGGCAATAATGTAGCACATTCTCTTTTAGCAGCAGGTGCGAAAGTCGGAATGGATGTAAGTATTGCCACACCTAAAGGGTATGAAGTGAACCAAGAAATTTTTGAAAAAGCAAAAGAAGCGGCAGAGAAAACTGGTGCAACACTTGTACAAACAAACGACCCAAAAGAAGCCGTGAAAGATGCAGACGTGATTTATACAGACGTATGGGCTAGTATGGGATATGAACAAGAACAGGAAGAACGCTTGAAGCAGTTTAGTGAATATCAAGTGAATTCGGAATTAGCAAGCTTAGCAAAAGATGATTTCATCTTCTTACATTGCTTACCTGCGCATCGTGGAGAAGAGGTAGCAGCTGATATTATTGATGGCAAACAATCTGCTGTATATGATCAAGCAGAAAATCGCCTACATGCACAAAAAGCCATTCTTTTAGCTTTAATTTCGAACTCTTAACCCAACTGTCATGATTAGTTACCTAATGGGTATTCTAATGGTGAAGGAGGGATGCTACCATGGGTCAGAATCGACTATTCGAACCAGGTCAGAAAGCACCAAATAACGGCATATATGTAGAAATTGGTGAGACTGGAGACATGGTTCAAGATCCAAAGGCTTTAAAAATGGAAGCAGGCGACACGTTCCCTGATACCCAAAACCATAATCGAAAGTGGACACCTAAACCAAAACCAAAAGCAGGGCTGTAGAGTTTAGACCCAAAGGGCGAACTTCCCTTTGGGTCTAAACTCGAAGCGATGAGCGAAGCCGCCGTAATGTTTTAAGCCTTTTAGGAGTGATCTTCTCCTAAAAGGCGCACGGCGAGTGAAGCCATTGCACCATGTTCGCACTAATCAGAGGATAAAGGTTGCTTTTTACCTTTTGGTTAAATCTCGAAGCAATGAGCGAAGCCGCCGTAATGTTTTAAGCCTTTTAGGAGTGATCTTCTCCTAAAAGGCGCCGTGCTGAGTGAAGCCATTGCAAACATGTTCGCACTATTAAAAGGTTAAAGGGAGTTAGTCTCCTTTTTTAATCTAGATTCGAACCATAAGCGAAGCCGCCGTAATGTTTTAAGCCTTTTAGGAGTGATCTTCTCCTAAAAGGCGCCGTGCTGAGTGAAGCCATCGCAACATGTTCGCACTATTAAAAGGTTAAAGGAGTTAGTTTTCTTGAAGTGATAGTTGCCTTGCAGACAGTTTACAATCAACCAAAATAAACCTCTTTTTCTTCTTAACGACTAATATCTAGAAGAAAAAGAGGTTTTTTATATTAAATGAAGTATTACTAAATAATAATTAATACTTTTGCTTCCGTTTTTCAATTTGTTGCATAACGTAGTATGGATACTACATTGAAAATGATGGGAGAGACGTAAAACAATGATACGTGCACGTTTTTTTCGCATTGAAGAACAGTGGAACGTCATCTATCTTCCAGAACGTCCAAGTGGTTTTGCCGTATTTTTTATTGGAGACAATGGGATGTTAGTTGAAAAGGATACAAGTGATTGGGAGCATCACCCTGAGAAAAATCAATTTTTAGATGATTTATTAAGTAGAGGATATACTGTCGTAGCTTCTTCACTTTATAACCGGCACTGGGGAAGCACTCGAGCGTTTGAGCTATTTGAAAAGCTTTACTCAATTGTACTAAAAAAAGAAATTTTGAATGCTAAAATTCATTTATTTGCCCAAGGGAGTGGAGCTTTAGTTGCCTTGAGATTTCTACAGTCTCACGCTAAACAAGTTCGATCTTGTTATTTTGTAAATCCATGCTTTTTTTTACAAGCTTATTTTGAACAGGAACAAGAAAATAAGCTATATTTTAAACGACTACAAAAAGAAATCGGCAAAGCCTACGATCTCCCACCAAAAGAATTAACTTCTGATAAAATAAAGGAAATCACACCTCAACTAACGGAAGGAGAGGTTCCACCACTTTCAATTCATTGTCATATGCAGGAAAAGCATTTCCCTCTGCAAACTCAAAGCCGGCCATTTCAACAACAGTTGGCTGAAAGACAAATCTTTGTTAATTTGCGTATACATGGAAACGATAAATCCTTCTATAAAGCAGTGCAGTCAGCTTTTCCATTTTATAAGAAGCATGAAGCTAAATTATAGCCTATCTCTTTAGTGACATAAGAGAAGGCTCTTTACATAACTTGATAGTATAGGGGGAAATGCAAATGAAAAAAGCACTTGTCACTGGGGGATTAGGTTTTATTGGGTTTCATATGGCTGAGCGGCTTCTGTTGGAAGGCAAAGAAGTGATTATTGTCGATAAAATGGCAACAGAAGAGACGAAAGTGGATCAAGAAGAAAAGTGGTTGAGAATTGGAAGGAATCATTTAGTCACCTTAATTGACGAAAAATTAGAAGACGTTAACTTGGAAAAAGTGCTAAAAGATGTCGATGTTATTTATCATTTTGCCGCAGCAACATCTTCAGATAGCAAATGGCCAAAGTTAGCGAAGGTGATAGAAGATAATGTGAATTTAACAAAGAAGTTAGTGAAAGCTATGCCGAAAAAAGCGACACTTATTTACGCTTCTACAGTAGAGGTATATGGAGAGCGGCCAGGGAAAATCACAGAACGGACACCAACTAATCCGACTTCTGCCTATGGAATAACCAAATTAGCTAGCGAAAGGCTCATTGAAAAGGAATGCAAGGAGCGAGGGATTGCCTATCAAATTGTGAGACTTCCAACAATTTATGGACCATGGCAAAGGGCGGATATGACGTATCAACAAATTCTTCTTGGAAAAAAAGAGCTAGAGATTGATCGCTCCACATTAGATGTTATTTATGTTGAAGACTGCGTGGAAGCTTTTCTATTGGCAGCTAGCATTGATAATAGGAACGAAATTTTTCATTTATCATCTGGTCAGGAAGGGACATGGTACGAAGGGCTTCGATTGTTAGGAAGACAAGAAATAACGAAACAAAATCGTATAAGAACGACGCTTAGTAATGAGAAATCAACAACGTTACTTGGATTCACCCCAAAAACAACACTAGAGAAAGGACTTGCCAAACAGCGTGAACATGTGAAACAATGGCAGAACCAACAACGGTTGTGATAAGGGTGTGAACAGGTGCATAGGAAAAAAGCTGTCATAGGTATCATAATCTTTGCGATTGTGACAATTCTTTCTTTTTTTCTCCTTCAGAACGTATTCCAGCTTGGAGAAGGAGTAAGTGTTATAGCAGCATTATTATTAGGTGGAATTGTAGAATTTTTGTATCAAAAAAAAGGGTGACTCGTTGCAGGAGGGTACTGAAAAAGTCGGTTTTTCTTTTTCAGTGCCCTCTACTGCAGTCGCCCTTTTTTAGTGGAAATGGTGTGTAGTGAACAACTATGAATTTGATTTTATAAACGAGTTTTCATAGAACTTCATTTCAGGATACTTATCAATAGCTGTCCGCATTTGGAACTCATTCTCAAAAAGAACAACGATTCGTCCATCTCGATCTGTCACAAGGTTACGCTGTGACTTTTTGAAGGCGTCCATTGCCTCTGCTGGTCCATCAGCCCAGCGTGCAAATGAAAACGGCAATCGTTCCAATTGAATATCGACATGATATTCATGTTTTAAACGGTACTCTAGCACTTCAAATTGTAGTACACCCACTACCCCAACAATTTGCTGCTCTGCAAAACGATTATACGTCTTAAATAATTGGATAGCGCCTTCTTCGGTTAGTTGTTGTAACCCTTTTTCATAGGACTTATGCTTCAGTGCTTCTTTTACCGTAATCGCACTGAAAAATTCAGGTGAGAAATGCGGCATTTCAGCAAACTCAAAATTGTCGCCTTCCACAAGTGTGTCTCCAATTCGAAACGTACCTGGATCAAATAACCCTATTATATCACCTGCATAGGCCTCATCAACAATGCTTCGACTCTGTGCTAAAAATTGAGTCGGTTGTGCAAGTTTTAAATTCTTTCCAACTCGAACGTGCTTTACAGACATTCCTCGTTCAAACTTTCCAGATGTTATACGGAGAAATGCGATACGGTCACGGTGAGCCGGATTCATATTCGCTTGAATTTTAAAAATAAAGCCAGAAAATGACTGATTTTCTAATGGTTCAATAAGCCCTTTAGAACTTTCTCGTGGTGTCGGAGCAGGTGATAATTTTAAGAAATGCTCTAAAAATGTTTGCACACCGAAACTTGATATCGCACTTCCAAAGAAAATAGGTGTAAGCTTCCCTTTGGCAATAAGTTCTGGATCGAATTCATCTCCAGCAACGTCTAGTAATTCTAATTCTTCACGAAACTGTGCGACTAAGCCCTCTTCACCAATAGCTTCATCTAACTTTGGATCATCCGGCCCGGTAAGCTGAATCACATCAATTTCTTTTGGGTTCTCAGGATTGTATAATTCGAGCTTTTTATTATGTCTATCATAAACTCCTGAGAAAGATTGCCCCATTCCAATAGGCCATCCCATTGGGTATGAGCGAATACCTAATAAGTTTTCAAGCTCTTCCATCAGTTCAAATGGGTCTCGACCTTGACGATCTAATTTGTTCATAAATGTAAAGATGGGAATGCCGCGCATTTTACAAACTTTAAATAATTTCTTCGTCTGCGCTTCTACCCCTTTAGCAGCATCAATCAACATTGTCGCAGAATCTGCAGCAGTTAAAGTACGATACGTATCTTCACTAAAGTCTTCGTGACCTGGTGTGTCGAGAATATTAACATGATATCCATCGTAGAGAAACTCAAGAACCGAGCTTGTAACAGAGATCCCACGTTGTTTCTCAATTTCCATCCAGTCACTCATCGCATGTTTTGAATTTTTTTTGCCCTTAACAGAACCTGCTTCACGGATAGCTCCTCCAAATAAAAGAAGTTTTTCTGTTAATGTTGTTTTCCCGGCATCTGGATGCGAAATAATCGCAAAAGTCCGACGCGATTGTACCGCTTTTTTATAATCCATAAAATATCCTCACTTCTACTAAAAGTTGTCACGGTTCATTATAACAGTGTTGGTTGAATGTTTCACCTGCATTTAAAGATAAACAACCTGTATTACTAATCCTATTTTATTCATCACAAAGATTACACTCATATTACAAGTTCGTATCAAAATGAAAGATGTAGAGGATTCATTCATAGTATTAACGAATAGGTAGTACAAAAGTAGTTATTATGTAGTAGATTGTAGAATTGTGAAAGAAAATAGAGCAATTATGGTTTAATATATAAGTGTAAACATTAGGGAGTGTGTCAACATGATTATTCAACGATTATTGCTTTTATTGTTGCTGCCTGTTCTACTTATCGGATGTTCTACTATTAATAGTCAATCAACGTTAGAGAATCGAGTTGGATTATTACTAGAAGATACAATTGATGACCAAGGGTGGAATAGTAAAGGGTATCAAGGGTTATTGAACATTCATTCGAACCTTAATATTGATGTTGTTTTTATGGAAGATATGAATACTGAAGCAAAAGTTAGTAAAGCGGTTGAAGAATTTGCTGAGAGTAAAGTTAATTTAATTTTTGGTCATGGACGTTTTTATGCAGACCTTTTTACGGAACTTGGACCAAAATATCCTACTATTCATTTTGTTAGTTTTAATGGTGAAGTTGATGGAGATAATGTTACAAGTCTCCATTTCGATAGTTATGCAATGGGCTTCTTTGCCGGTATGGTGGCAGCAGCAATGTCTGAAAATGGAGATGTTGGAGCAATCGCTGCGTTCGATTGGCAACCAGAGGTAAGAGGGTTTCATGATGGCGCGACACTAAACAACACAAAGACGACCGTTCACCTAAAGTATGTAGAAGATTGGACTAATAGTGATAGGGCCTTATCGTTATTTGAAGAGTTAAGGCAAGAGGGGGTAGATGTGTTTTACCCAGCTGGTGACGGCTACCATGTTGAAGTCATTGAAGAGATTCGGAAAGAAGGCTTGTATGCCATCGGCTTTGTAGGTGATCAAACAGACTTAGGTGAGTCAACGGTATTAACAAGTACTGTACAGCATGTTGATTATTTATATGAGCTTGTTGCAAAGAGCTATTATAAGCATGAATTAGAAGCCGGCAATTTACGATACGACTTTCAAGACGGAGTTATTTCATTAGGTGAATTTAGCTCTAGCATTCCTGAAGACATCATTGTTCAAATAAAAGAGGCTGTAAAGACATATATTGAAACTGGAGAGTTACCTACTGAGCCTATTTTATAACTTACTTGCGTTTATAGGGGTGTCCATAGTATTGTAATGATGATAAGTATGATAATAGAGGTGGTTTATGATGAATAACCCTGAGATGAATATGAAATTTATGCAAATTGCTATGAAACACCTTCCTGAAGGAAAAAAGTTTTTGGATGAAAAAGGCATAGAATTGAATATGGAAGATTTACAGCCCATGTTAGAATTGTTGTTAAATGTTATGTCAGAAGCTTATGAACTTGGAAAAGATCATGCTACTGAAGAATCGAAATAAATAATGCAGAGCTAGCTCGACCTGAGTCAAAACTCAGAACGAGCTTTTGTTTTGTCTATAAGCTAAAGAGGAGGAGTATGGATGGAGAAAACGGAGAAATTAAAAGCTTTTGCACAAGAAATGAAAGAAGGCTTTCAACTAGTAAAAGAAAAGCGTGATGATGAGGCGCTAAATAAATTGAAACCTTTCGTTGAGTTAATGAGAAGAAGCAGTGCCCCGCATATCCGACTTTTTTCTACTTATAGTATTGCACAGATTCGTACGGGCGATTTAGAAGGATTTCTACAAACATATGCTGAAGTAAAAGAGATGGAAGCCAAAAGTGAGGAAGAAACCAAGTTCAAAGAACAGTTAGATGGCTTTTTTAATGATCTTATGGCAGAGTTACAAAAAGATAACGGACATCCTTCCTAAAGGATTGAGAAATGAATGGAACGCTAACAGTTAATCGTTAGCGTTCTTTTTTTTAGAAGACGTATCTTTTTCATCATCTTGATTAAACATGGATGCAACCTTACTAGCTAGGGGAGCTAGTTTAACGAGATAAGGGCTAAGAGATTGTACAAGAGCAATAATATTTGCGAGTTGATCACCTTGTTCATTTGAGTGCTGGTTGTTAGCTTCTGGAGAAGATTGATTTTTTTGTACAGGTTGCTGTTGTTCTGAATCCTTTTCTTGTTCTCTACTTTCAGGGGCAGGCGGTCTTCCAAACATTAAGTCAGTAAAAAAATCAGACTGTTGAGGTCGTTGATTTTGTTCGTCGCTCATGGTAACTTTCCTCCTCATAACTTACTCTATGATTATTGTATGGTTATTTTTGTAACACTGTGTAAGGGCACTTACCCAAATAATGTTGGAAGCGATCGACGTTCATCCAAAAGGGGAACAATCTTCATTAACGAGAAGAGAGCGATCTTC
>NZ_JAKRYL010000014.1 GCF_023555415.1 Halalkalibacter alkaliphilus
CTATTTCCTAATTAAGAGAAATTCCTCCGCTTATTTATCAAATTTGCTTTAGTGTCAGCGTCTAATGAACTTGTACAATCGGAAGCTTTAGATTAATAAGTACATTACATTAAAGAAAAAAAGCTTGAGGGCTGTAAAATTCTCTCAAGCTTTTTTGTTGCGGGGAGTATATCTAGCGCGTTGACGTGTAGGAAGAAAGTTACGGCGAGTAACCTTCATAATAATCAAATAGGCATAAAGAGGGAAGCCCGCTTTATGCCTAAGAAATAGATTATTTTTTTGTGACAGCTTCAAGTGCAACTTCCATCATGTCACTAAATGTTGTTTGGCGTTCTTCAGAAGTAGTTTCTTCACCAGTTAAGATATGATCACTTACTGTAAGGACAGAAAGTGCTCTTCTGCCAAATTTAGAAGCAAGGGTGTATAGAGCAGCCGATTCCATCTCAACAGCTAAAATACCGTATTTCGCCCACTTCTCTAACTCTGCATTGTCATTATAAAACATATCTGCAGTAAAGACATTCCCTACTTTTAAATTTAACCCTTTTTCAAGGCCGGCATCATACGCTTGTTTAAGTAAATCAAAATTAGCAGTAGGAGCGAAGTCTACTCCACCAAATGTTAAACGATTCATTTGCGAATCGGTCGAAGCGCTCATTGCTAAAATGACATCCCTTACTTTAACATCCTTTTGAATCGCTCCACAAGTTCCAACACGTACTAAGTTTTGAACATTGTATTCTTGCATAAGTTCATTAATGTATATAGAAATGGAAGGAACACCCATTCCTGTTCCTTGAACCGAGATACGCTCACCTTTATATGTACCGGTAAATCCTAACATGCCTCTTACTTCATTATAGCAAACAGCATCTTCTAAAAATGTTTCAGCTATATATTTCGCTCGTAGTGGATCCCCTGGAAGGAGAATCGTTTCTGCTATTTCACCTTGTTTTGCTCCGATATGTACGCTCATTTTTATGCCTCCTATGACCTCTGGAAGGTAGGTTAGTTTCCTCATTACTATAACATAAACAAGCTCCATCTCAAATTTTAGGATTCGATAAGGAAATCACCTTTTTCTTTTTTGAAATAAAAAAGCCTGCAATTAGGATAGTTCCTAATTGCAGGTACGCGTCGTGTTAACAAATACCTTCTTCCGTCTCAGGAGAAATGGACGTGAAATGTCCAGTATTTGTATTTACTGTAAAAGCTTCAATTTTTACACGCTTAGGGATGAGAGGATGTTTTTTTAGTAATGTAACACTTGCTTTTAACGTTTCTTCTACACACTCTTTTGGTCCCTTAAGCCATGAAAGAATATCTTCATTTAATATACGACTATATTCAATTGTATCTAGGAGGTCCTGGTCAATCTCATCGTTTTTAAACTTGTCAAGTAAGATCTTTTGATTAAAGTTAGGTCTAGTTTGTGCTTCGGGGGCAATCAAATATATATCATCAACCCCTTGCTCATATATAGCTAAAATAATATTCCGTATCAAGCAACCATAAGGCTGAGTTACTGCAGCGCCTTCGCTTGAAAGAACAAGCAATTGACTAGATTCTATGTTGAGCCATTGTGGAAGTCGTTGCGTGAATTCATGTTCACAATGAGCTATAACTAGTACTTTATTGCTTGTAACCTGCCGGTTCAACCTTTTCATCATCTGGATTCCCCCTTAGAAATGAATTAACCACTGAGCAAATTGATAATATAGTGGAATTCCAATGATCAGATTAAATGGAAAAGTAATACCAAGTGCAAGACCTAAATAGACAGAAGGATTGGCTTCGGGTACGGAAGTACGTAAGGCAGCAGGGGCAGCAATATAGGAAGCACTACCAGCAAGGACTCCCATTAAAGTCATTCCACCAAGAGATAATCCGATAACATTTCCAACAAGTACCCCTAAAATTCCACCTACAATCGGCATGATAATTCCAAAAAGAAAAAGCTGTGGACCTTGTTTGCGAACTTCAGGTAACCTTGCACCAGCAGTTAACCCCATGCTAAGGAGAAATAGAATAAGCACACTGCCATATAGATCAATAAACAATGGCTGGACTGTCGGAAGTGCCTGCTCTCCAGCAATGAGACCAATGAGAAGGGCACCGAGCAATAGCAAAATACTTTTTCCAAATAAAGCTTCTTTTAATACTTCTTTATCTATCCAAGCTGTTGCAGGTGAGGCAAAAGCAACAGTTTTTGGTGAATAGCTCTGCGTTTCTGATTTCTTTTGTTCCATCACTTTCAAGAGAATTAATGACACGATAATAGCTGGACTTTCCATTAAAACAACCATGGCATTCATGAATCCTTCATATGTCGTCCCGATTTGATCAAGGAAGGAAATAGCAGCTCCATATGTGACAATACTTACTGAGCCATATGTCGCTGCAAGAGCAATGGCATTCTTTTTATCAATTTTGATTGTTTTCAATAGAAGCAACGTCACAATAGGCAAAGTAGAACCTAGGAATAATGTGCCAATTACAGGTGAGATGACCTCTTCTAATGAATATTTGGATAACTCAATCCCTCCTTTCAACCCAATCGCAACAAGTAAAAAAATGCTTAGTGTTTCACTGAGTGCGCTTGGAAACTTTAAGTCAGACTTAACGAGAGCGGCGAATAAGCCTAGGACAAAGAACAAAACAACAGGTGACAATATGTTTTGAATCATAATTTCATACATCGTTTGAATCCTCCTTTATGACTATTTAAATATAAAAAAACCGCCGATTAGGAAGTCAGTTTCATCCGTTAGACGCTACTGCTTTCATAATTGGCGGTTTATCTTTAACGAGCCATTAACGCTTTTTAAAGATCTCCCTTATTCATTTAAGTTAAAGTTTTCTCTAAGTCGGTTGCTAATTTAAAAACCATTAATCGTTCGCCTGTTTTTGTACTAATATCTGTATGAAGCGTAATGACTTCAATCCCTACAATTTCTTGGATTAGCTCACCTAATGCATCGCGACCAGACTCTACAAGTTCACAGCGGACTTTTTTGATCGATAATCGACCTTCATCTTTTTGACAAAGTGCATATTCAGCAGGGGTTAACACCCCTTTAAGTGTCACGATAATCATGTCACGCAGGATATCGGTTTTTACAGAAACGGATCCTCGTCCTAAGAAATCCTTTTCCCATTGGGTTAGAGATTTTGAGATTGACGCTTCTAATGATCCTTTTGTTCGTATCATTTAAGATACCTCCTAAAATGTGTAGACGAGAATGATACAAAAAAGGCATATTTCTTCATGGGATAAGAAGAAATACGCCGATTTACCATAAATGTTTAAGTTAGAAGTTGTTTCGACTTTTTCATCTTATCGATTACATCAATAAAACGCTAAAGAGAACAAGACTTCTTCACTTCTCCATTTGATCTCTCGGAATCTAATGTTACTTAAATCATAGCTTGATATTAATAAGGTGTCAATTCTTTTTTCTTAAGAAAGGCAGATTTTTCAGAATGTTGCGGGGAAAGAATGACACGATTTCTTTTTGTGAAATATTTTTTTCGAAAAACAATTGTCTAAATAGTAAATATTCATTATAATGATGAACAATGAGTTAAAACCAACTTGTTTTCTTGGTTTTTTCTGCTAAAGAAACGGAATGAATGGATAGGGGGAATCCAACGGTGAAGCAAATTAAAGTACAGGCCTCTCCTAGTTACTATGCTTGTGAAGTAGGAGCATACGACCGCCTACCATCTCTCATGGTTGAGGGAAAAGTAGGGAGAGCTTTGTTGGTTCATGGACAAAGATCATTTGAAGCTGCTAAAAGTTTCTTACCTTCTTTTGATCAGATAGATGTTTATTTCGAACAATACGTTGGTGAATGTTCACTAACGGAAATTGAACGTTTAGCAAAGCTTGGAAACGAAAAAGGCTGTGATGTCATTATCGGGTTAGGCGGCGGAAAAGTGATGGATCTAGCCAAATCCGTAGCGAATGAGATGAATGTGCCAGTCGTTTTGCTTCCTACTCTTGCCTCACAATGTGCAGCTTGGACACCGTTGAGTGTGATCTATACAGATACAGGAGATTATATAAAATATACTACTTTTGTGAAGAATCCATGGGTTGTGCTAGTTGAGCCAACCATTATTGCTTCCTCACCTATCTCATACCTTCGTGCGGGAATAGGGGATACATTAGCCAAGTGGTACGAAGCTAAGGCTCTAACAAAAGAATTAGACTACATGCGAGTACCAGTAAAGTTATCGATTCAAACTGCGAATCTATGCAAAGAGCTAATTTTGATAGAAAGCGAAAAAGCATTACATGCCCTAACGCATAAAGAAGTGACACCATCGTTGCTAACCATTATAGAAACAAATATAATGGCGGGAGGTTTAGTAGGCGGATTGGGTGATGAATTTGGTAGAATAGCTGCAGCGCATTCTATTCATAATGCTCTAACACAATTCGAAGAAACTCATCATTTCCTTCACGGTGAAAAAGTAGCTTATGGTATACTTGTTCAACTTGCACTTGAAGGTGAGCTAGAGGAGATAGAGAAGTTGCTTCCTTTCTATGAAAAAGTTGGCTTGCCAGTTTCCTTAAAGGAATTAGGCTTAAAACTAAATGATGAAGTCTTAGAAGCAATATCAAAAAAAACATTGCATCCAAATGAATCGATTCATTTTATGAGTCAGTCATTCACAACAACTCAGGTTGTTCACGGAATTCAAACCGTTGAAACATATAAAAATAAAAGATAAAAAAAGGGTAGGAGAGAGAAAAATGAAAAAAGTATTAATTTCTGCGTTAACAGCTTTATCGATGATCGGTCTTGCAGCTTGCGGTGGGGGTGGAGACACTGGTACTGGTGAATTAGCTGAAGATCAATTAAAAGTAGGGGTAACTGCTGGTCCTCACGAACAAATTATGGAAAAAGTAATTGAATTAGCAGCTGAAGAAGGTCTTGAGATTGATATGACCGTTTTTACAGAGTATGTAATGCCAAATGTAGCGCTTGATGAAGGTGAATTGGATCTAAACAGCTTCCAACATAAGCCATATCTAGATAACTTTAAGGAAGAGCGTAACCTTGATTTAATTGATGTTGCCACAACAGTTAACTTCCCAATGGGAATCTACTCTATTGCAGTAACTGATGTAGCAGAATTGCAAGAAGGAGATAAAGTTGGATTACCGAATGACCCAACAAATGGAGCTCGTGCGTTAATTTTATTTGAACAAGCTGGTCTACTTACACTTGATCCTGATGCTGGCGTTACTGCAACAGTAAATGATATTACAGATAACCCATATAATTTAGAGTTTATTGAGCTTGAAGCATCACAAATCCCAAGACAATTAGATGAGTTAGCTGCAGCTGCTATTAATACAAACTTTGCAATTGAGCACGGGTATGTACCGACAGAAGATTCTATCTTTATTGAGCCAAGTGATTCTCCTTGGGTAAACGTACTTGCTGTTCGTACAGAGAATGAAAGTGATGCTGTGATTCAAAAATTTATTGAAATTTACCAATCTGAAGAAGTGAAACAATTTATTGAGGAAGAATTTGCCGGTTCAGTTGTAGCTTCATGGTAAGGTAATATATGAGAGTGGGTGACAATTGTCACCCTCTTTTTCTATTAAGGAGTTGACGAATATGATCGAATTAAAGCATGTGTCAAAAACATTTACGTCAAAGAAAACCAACGTTAAGGCACTAGATGACGTTTCTATTCATGTAAAAAAAGGTGAAATATATGGAGTAATTGGATATAGTGGTGCTGGTAAGAGTACACTCATTCGATGTGTAAATTTGCTTGAAAAGCCGAGTGAGGGAGAAATCGTCGTTAATGGGGTGTCAATAACTAATTTATCGACAAATAAACTCCGTGAAGCAAGACAAAACATTGGGATGATCTTTCAAGGATTTAACCTTTTAAAAACAGCTACTGTCTATGATAATATTGCAATTCCATTAAAGTTAACAGGAATACCTAAAGCGGAAATTAATGATAGAGTTAAAAAGTACTTAGCGGTAGTTGGCCTAGAAGCGAAAGCTGATTCATTTCCTAGTCAGTTATCAGGTGGTCAGAAGCAACGTGTAGCAATTGCACGAGCTTTGTCCCATGAACCAGATGTATTGTTAAGTGATGAAGCAACAAGCGCCCTAGACCCAGAAACGACTGAATCAATTTTATCTTTACTATTAAAAATTAATAAAGAGTTTGGAATTACAATCTTATTAATAACTCACGAAATGCATGTCGTTCAAAAGATTTGCGATCGAGTAGCTGTAATGGAGAATGGAAAAGTTATTGAAGAAGGAAAGGTCATTGATATCTTTTCTAAATCGACTACAGATACAACGAAGAAATTCATTAATAGTCTGTTTCCAGAAGATATTCCAACTGAAGTTATTAATTCATTACGTGAACAAGGTCCAGTCATTCGTTTGTCCTTTGTTGGGCAATCAACTGGTAAACCAGCTCTTGCTGAAGTATCTAAGAAATTTGAAGTGTACACAAATATTTTATCTGGAAACATCGTTCAATTGAAAAATGAGCCTTATGGCCGAATGGTTATTCACCTACAAGGAACAAAAGAACAAACAGAGGCGGCCATTACGTATTTAGAAGCAGAGGGTGTACATGTAGAAAGGGTGAATTTGTAGCATGTTTCAAGTAACTGAATTTTTAGATCGTTGGGGAGATCCGATTTGGAAGGCGACCATTGAAACATTTCAGATGGTATCCATCTCATTATTAATATCAATTATCATTGCTTTGCCTTTAGGAACACTACTTGTTTTAACAAGACCAAATAAAAGTTTAGAAAATAAATATGTTTATCAAGTGTTAAATATTGTAATCAATATTACACGTTCAATTCCATTCATTATCTTACTATTCTTTATTTTACCTTTTACAAAATTTATAGTTGGAACGTCAATGGGTGTTAAAGGGGTAATTGTGCCACTAGTTGTTTACACTGCTCCTTACATTGCAAGATTAATGGAATCCGCTCTACTTGAAGTCGATAAAGGGGTACTAGAAGCCTATGAAGCAATGGGAATCAAGACAAGACATATCATTTGGCATGTTATGGTAAGAGAAGCACGTCCTTCTCTTATTCTAGGTTTAACCATTGCAACAATCGGGTTGATTGGTGCAACTGCAATGGCAGGGCTAGTTGGTGCTGGTGGTCTAGGAGACTTAGCATATCGTTTCGGTCATTTACGTTATGAACCAGAAGTTATGTACGCAACAGTCATTATCCTAATTATTCTTGTACAAGGTATTCAATCAATAGGTAATCGCGTGGCAGCTAGATTGAAGAAAGATTAAGAGAGGCAGGGGCAATTATGTCACAAACGATCGGTTTTAGATCTCCTGAGCAGTGGGAGCAAGTTGCAAAAGAACATTTAGATAAAGGTGCCTTTGAATACATTCAAAGTGGCGCTGGTGTGGAAGAAACTCTTCAGGCAAATATCGAAGGATTTAGGAGATTGAAAATTGTTCCTCGCGTTCTACGTGACGTGTCAAAAGTTGACGTGTCAAAAACCATTTTGGGAACTTCTACTCCGGTCCCATTTGCTCTAGCCCCAGTAGGATTTCAAACGATCATCCATCAAGAAGGGGAGCTAGCTGCAGCAAAGGCTGCTGCTGCCCACCAAGTTCCGTTTACAGTTAGTACGGTGTCTACAAGTTCACTGGAAGAAATAGCTGAAGTAATGGGAGACGCTCTACGCTTCTTTCAATTGTATTGGCCAAGTGATGCAGACATTGCTCTAAGCTTTGTAAGACGAGCAGAGCGAAGTGGCTACTCAGCAATTTTTGTTACAGTAGATACTCCGATGCTTGGTTGGAGAGAGCAGGACAAACAAAATCAATACTTTCCATTAAGGGATGGACAAGGTTTAGGAAACTATTTAACGGATCCTGTATTCAATGAGAAGGCAAAGATCATTTCAAGTGTACGAGAAAAAGAAGTGGTTACAGAAGTAGCTGCTCGCTTGTTTAACCCATCATTGACATGGGAAAATCTAAAATGGTTACGAACGAAAACTAATTTACCGATTGTCGTAAAAGGGATCGTTCATCCAGCCGATGCTAAGTTAGCAGTTGATTATGGAATGGATGGGATTGTTGTTTCAAACCATGGGGGAAGGCAATTAGACGGTTCAATAAGCAGTATTGAATCATTACCTATTATTGTTGATGCGGTAAAAGGCCAAATCGAAATCATTTTTGACGGTGGGATTCGTCGAGGTACAGATATAATAAAAGCCCTAGCCTTAGGTGCTGATAGTGTCTTAATTGGTCGGCTGTATGCTTATGGTCTTATAGATGGCCAAGAAGGGGTAGAAACAGTCATTACACAGTTGAAAGCTGAATTACAAACAGCTCTAGCTTTAACAGGTGAAACAGAACTGTCTTATCTACAACAGATAAAATTGATAAAAGTATAAATACAAAAAAAAGATTGCCTTTTTATTAATCAATTAATGACGTGTTGTAAGAGTCATGGTTGAATAGTAAACAGGCACTTTTTTAGGAAATATGAAAGTATTATAATTGTCTAGATTGGTAGTATAATGATATTTTCTGGGGAATAATAAAAAGAGAGTGGAGTCTCACCGAAGTACGGAAAGAAGCTATTTATTGAGGGGGGTGTCTCAAAAGGTCTGTAATTTGATCTTTTGAGACCCCCCTCTTTAGTTTGAAGTCCACTCTCTTAACATGCTATTATTCAGTGCGTTCAAAAGCTTTTGAAGCAAGTGAGACTAGTGTTCGATCATCCATTGGAGGATTATGTAGACCAGCACGAACATCGCGATAATAGCGCTGGATTGGGTTTTCTTTAAATAAACTTTGCGCGCCAACTACTCGCATTGCGCGGTCGACAATGTTTACCGCACTGTTAACAACATGATATTTTACCGAACTTAATTCAGATTGCATCTCGAGGCGTTCATTTTGAGAACTTGTATCCCATTTTTTTGCAACACCATAAAGAAAATACCGCGCCTGAATTAAATCCGCCTCATTTTCTCCTATTTTGACTTGAACGTTGGGGAGATCTTTTATCGCTGATGATAAGCTATTTGGAGAATATGACTTTGCAAAATCAATCGCAAAATTTTGAGCAGCTTGGGCTATTCCTAAATAGCAAGCCGGAATATGCAAAAGCCAGCCAGCTGGACTTTTCTTTCCAGGGTGAATGACCTCAAGAAAATGATCTGCTGGTATACGAACATTTTTTAAATAGAGATCGTGACTTGCTGTTCCTCTCATGGCAATGGAATTCCATGTTTCTTCAATCTTTACTCCTGGGGCCGAACGATGAATTAAAAAATTTCCGACCTGACCGTCTTCCATCGTTGCTGAAACGATAAAATAATCAAGCGCTGGTGCCATAGATGTAAAGCTCTTTCTCCCGTTAATAACCCAGCTATGTTTTTCGTTTTTGGCAGTGGTCGTAGGCTTTCCACCGCGAGTAGGACTGCCTGTTTCAGGCTCTGAAGCTGCGGCATTTAATAACTTCCCTTCATGTAACACCTCATAAAGGACGCGATCTAGAATATTTTCAGGCCATGATCTATTTTCAATAATCTGAGTAATGATTCCCATATGCCAGCCAATTGATAAGGAAGTTGAACCGTCATATGTAGCAATCACTTCTTGTAAAGAAAGCCAGTCAGCTAATGGGAGACCTGCTCCTCCAAATTCTTTTGGTATCGTTAGGGTCGTATAGCCAATTTCTTTAAGTTCTTGAATGTTTTCCATTGGAAATGTATTTTCTTCATCATGTTTTTGTGCACGAGACAAAAAGGCTTGAGCAGTTTGATGAACGATATACTCTCTCTCTTCGTTTGTATTTACGGTTTGTAGTTTCATGAATCCTCCTCCGTTCACTCGGTTTTTACCAGTTTATCACAAAGGAGGTGAGATTAAGAATGAATTGCCCGCAATGGAAATTGTCAAAAAAATAAGAGTCAAGTACAAAAGAACAATCTTTGTCATGTTAAGGCCTGATAAATACAGACGTACCTATTGGAACGGTGTGCGCTAATTCTTCAACATCGTGATTAAACATTCGAATACAGCCCCGTGAGACATAATGTCCAATTGATTGAGGATCGTCTGTACCATGAATTCCATAGTGTTTCTTTGACAAACTCATCCACATTGTACCAAAAGGTCCTCCTGGGTTTGGTGCTTTATTAATGATAATAAAATCCCCAACGGGTGTTTCATGAAGAACACGGCCTACACCAACAGGGTAAACCTTTTGAATCTGATCTTGAACCATTAAAGTCAACGTTCTATTGGTAAGTGAGACATGGATGGAGAAGGGGATCGTTAGGGGAGAGGGAAGGCCTGGTATATTTAGCCTTTGCCCAACAAGTATCAGATCTGGATTTATACCGGGATTGGCTGCAACTAACTCTTGGAAAGGAATTCGATAGTCTTCTGAAATGGAAAACAATGTTTCTCCTGCTTGAACGGTATGAATCATGCACATCCTCCTTTTTACTTTTTATCAACCTATGTAAACTTTCAGTGAATAGAACGTTATAGAAAAGATTACAGAACTAAGGTGATCATTGTATCTCTTTCTATTCATATGGTTTAATAAAGGTAACTGAAAGGAAAGGGAGATTATATTATGAGACCATTGCAAATTTCTGCAGAAACAGCACAGAAGCTTTCAGAGTCATTAAATGTGCCCATTGAACAAATTATGCATATGCCTCAGCACATTTTGTTAGCGAAGCTTGCTGAGTTACAAGAAAGCGAGAAAAAGGATAAATAAAACAAGCTTATTGAAGGGCACTGAAAAAGGTTTGATATTAACCTTTTCGTGCCCTTTCTAGTTGAATTCCCTTTTTGAATGGAAAAAGCGATAAGACAAGCTGAGTCCAATGAGGTAGATAACGAGCGCAAAGTATGCTGGCAGCAAGTGAATGAAGGTTGTATAACCAATTGCAAAATGAACAGAGATCCCACTTGCAAATGCAGGAACTCCTCCAATCAATAACATCCACCATACCCAGCGGCTACCTTGATGATACCCCCATAATGCAACCATTAGTACAAGAAGACCAACACTTAAGAGTGCACTACCAAAACCGGCTCGATCATGAGCAATGACAGGGATGAGTTTTTCATTAAACGATTGTAGCATATCAGCTGGCATGCAAAGGTATAGTAAATCTGTTTGAACAAATACACTCGTAATCCCAATATAGGAAATGATGATACTACCGAGGACGAAAGAAAAGCCGAGTATGACAAAACAAAATTGCCCGTATAAACTATTTTTCCAATGGTGATCGTTGTCTCGATTCGAAGACGAAGGTGTTCCTCTTAGTCTATTTGTTTGAAAATAGCCGATGCAATAAAATGGCAGCAACACGAGCCAAAATAGCATGTGAAGCCAATCAAAATATCCGTAGCCAATAAAAAGAAAAATACCTAAAAATCCAATAATAGCGGCAATGTCCGTTGCCTGTTTCGCCCAAAGCATTCCATTACGAATACCATATCTAGCTAAAAACATATAAATGATCCCGCCTGAGATCATTGTTCCCGCAAGTGTCATTCGATCGTGAGCCATAAAAAATAGGATGCGTTCGTTGAAATAATAAATTGATTCACGAGGCATGCCTAAGAAATACTCATCATAGGGAAGGATAATTGTCGTCATACTAAGAATTAGAGCAAATAACCCTCCGATCATAATAAATAACCCAAAAAGCCAATACCATTCCCAGCCTTGATAAGATACAGGAGCTACGTTAATCTCATCAAGCTGCGCCTCTTTAATTCTCTTTGGCAGTCCCGGACCTGCAAAGACGTAACCGTGAGATAAAAGTAGCATGTCCGCACCTGCATGTAATAGCTTTAATGCATCTCTGGGTTGTACAATCCCTCCAACAGTGATGATTGGCAATGAAAAGTGATGTTCTCGCAAAAATTTTAACGTTTTTACGTGTGAAGAAAGAGTTTCCTCATTTTCTTTTTGATTGCCCTCTTCTAGAACCACCCCTGAAAAATTTTGTTCAATCTCATGCAACGGTAGGTCTTCAACTTGATTTTCTCCGATAGCAAGTAAGGTTGGTTTGCTCGTAGCATGAGATACTGACAGTGTACGAATGTCAGTGTCGATTAGAGAGTGATTTGTCATATCAATAACAAAACCATCAGTAAATGGCGCTAAGCGCTCAGTGATTTCTTCTAAATGCTGATCGTTTTCAGTTATCCTAATAAAAATAGGCTTATTTACATTGTGTTTCCTTAATTTCGTTATAGCTTGCTCTACACTTAACGTTGGAGTGGATTCACTGAAATCAATTCGTTGTTCTAAATGGTGAATGATTGGATTCTTTTGACTTGGGATAGACATTTTGCCTACTGGGCCTACTTCAATAAAGCCAAAGCCTAGATTGGCAAAAGCTTGCGTTCCTGATAAGTTGGGGTCTATTCTACAGGACAGGCCGATTGAATTCTCAAGTTCTATCTGCAGAATGTTTTTCTTAAGAAGGTGGGAAGATTCTTCTCTCCCTAAAAAGTGAATCACTTGTTTCCCACCAGGCGTCGTAGCAATTCGGTTCATCGTTTTATGAATAAATTCCCGCGATATCTTTGCTGGAAGTTTTGATAATACTGGTTTAAATAACACATGATAGGACCAATCCGGCATTCTCGATTCCTCCCATATGAATAGTATTATCATTGTAGCATCTTACTACATAGAAGAGTGACATCTAATAAAATGTATCATATAAAAAAAGAAGTGCCCCCTTTAAGCACTTCTACATTCGATTATTTTAGTAGCCTTTTTTGTAATCAACGAGGTTGACAGAAAACGGTTGATGTCTTACATAATTGTTTAGATTTGGAATGAGAATTTCATCCATTACACGTTTATCGTAATACTCGGTTGAGCCAGCTGTATGCGGAGTAATAATAACATTGTCATGATCCCAAAGCTTCGATTCTTCAGGAAGAGGCTCCTGTTCAAATACATCTAAGCCGGCCCCAGCAATCTCTTGGTTCTCAAGAGCATCTAGTAAATCAGCTTCAACAACAATTTCCCCACGACCAATATTTATCAAAAATGCGCTCCGCTTCATCAATTTAAATTGCTCAGCAGCAAATAGGTGTTGCGTGTCTGTTGTAAGTGGTAGTGTGATGACGACATAGTCGCATCTAGGCAGAATGTCGTTTAAGTGACTTGATGTATAGATTTCATCCACATTAGGGGATGGCTGTCCTGAATGTCGAATGCCAATGACATGCATGCCGAAAGCTTTAGCAATCTTTGCTGTTTCTTGACCAATCGCACCTACCCCTATAATACCAATTGTTTTCCTATGAATTTCAAGCTTCATATGCTCATGGTGCCATGTTTTAGATTGTTGATTTTTTACATAGGTATGTATTTTTCTCGTTAGGCTAAGCATTAATGCAAATATCGTTTCTGAAATAGGATAAGCATGAACTCCGTTTGCGCTGGTGATGTGAACTCCTCTCAATTGTAACTCAGAAAGAGGGAGGTGATTTACACCAGCAGACCAAGTTTGGATCCACGTAAGGGGTGTTTGATCTTCTCGGAAAAGAAGGTCCTTCATTTCGGCTTTCCAGCCTGCTATGATTTCAGCATCTTTAATATGTTCTTCCCAAATCGATCGATCTCTTCCAACAATTACTTCCCATTCAGGTAGGATTACATTTAGTTGTTGTACATAATTGTCTTCAATATTTTGTGTGATAACTAATTTTCTTTTTGTCATCTCATACCTCCTGATACTGTTTCTTTTTATATTATCAGAAAGTTATGTATAAAGAGACGAATGTTCGCTAAAAATTTGAGGATTGTTTAAATAACAAGGGTGACCAATTGTTTTCAGACACCCTAGTTATTTGATTAAATTAATGAATGTTTGAATCGACATAGCGACCGTAGTCAGGAATCGCTACCTTATCAAAATCTGCTGCAAGTTTATCAAGGCTTTTAGTCAGTTCTTCTCCGTACATCGGTAGGCCATGGCCCGTAATAGCAACAGTAGGTTCGAGATGTTTTAAAATACCAACTGACTCCCATGCTGCTTCCCAATCAGTCGTTAAGTACCTAGGAGGACCATTCATCTCTTTTTCTTGTGTGAGTACTTTATAAAGTGAGTCTTGTTTGACAGTCACAAAGGCGTCACCGGCAATTAGCGCATTGTCTTCAATTCTGATGAATGAGCAATGGCCAGGAGTATGACCAGGAGTGTGGATCCAGCGCCAACCAGGCATTTCTGGAATGCGGTGATCTTTAGGTAATTCCTTTAGACGGTTTCCAAGTTGTATCGGACCATTTGGGAATATGGACGACATTTTCGCAATCAGTCCGCCTTCCACGCTCGTATCTGGCTCAGGATAACTTCTTTCACCTGTTAAGTACGGAAATTCTGCTGAATGAGCATAGATTGGGACATCCCATTCCTCAGCTAATTCAACAATTGCTCCAACGTGGTCAAAATGACCGTGAGTTAGAACAATTGCGCGAGGGGGCTGTACTGAACCAAATTTATCTTTTAATGCACTAAGAATGTTATCTGCAGATTTTGGCATGCCTGCATCGACTAATACCCACGCGTTAGCTTTCGTTGGGTCTCCTACAAAACAAACATTAACTACTTGAACAGGCAAACAATAGATTTGTGGGGCTACTTCTTGAATGACACCATCAGTAACAGATGTAATCGGAATAAACTTATTATCTTCGCTATAATGCATTTCCTGATCCACGTAAAGATCCCTCCTATAAAGTTCAGTATGACCGCTTTTAGTTTTTAACCTATTTAAAGTTTTATGTAATGGACAATAAAAAAGCTTATTAGAGCGTGCTCAAAAGAGTCTGTTCAAGAAGGGGAAAAGAACTTCTTTTTGAACAGACTTAACGAATGTTATAATGGAGAATATTTTTCTGGGAGGACGTTATAGTGTTTAAACACATCCATCATGTAGCTATTATTTGTTCGGATTATGAGAAATCAAAGCATTTCTATGTGAATATTTTAGGATTGAAAATTATAAATGAAACTTATCGAAGCGAGCGAAACTCATATAAATTAGACCTTCAAATTGGAAACAGTCAAATTGAATTATTTTCATTTCCGGAGTCTCCGGAAAGACCAAGTTATCCTGAGGCAAGGGGATTAAGGCATCCTGCTTTTGAAGTAGATGATGTTCAAACGTGTAAAAATTGGTTAGAAGAGCAGAGGATAGAAGTAGAGTCTATTCGAATCGATGAAACAACCGGAAAGAAATTCACCTTTTTTTCAGATCCAGATGGATTGCCTCTAGAGCTCTATGAAGCCAATACAATCAATAAGTAAACTTTTCCAACAAAAAAGTTGCATAAGTTGATACGTTTCTCACACAATAGTTACTGAACACGAACAAAGCGAGGTGAACTAAAAATGGCAAGCAACAACAACAGTAGTAACCAACTATTAGTACCTGGGGTTGAACAAGCTCTAGATCAAATGAAGTATGAAATTGCTTCTGAATTTGGTGTACAACTTGGCGCAGATGCAACTGCACGTGCGAACGGTTCTGTTGGCGGCGAGATCACCAAGCGTCTAGTTCAACAAGCTGAGCAACAACTTGGAGGTTCACAGTTTTAATTAAAACTTTACCCTAGCCCACAAATGTTATCATTTTGAAACCCCGTCATCATGACGGGGTTCTTTTCACTACTGTTTGAAGCCAATCAAAGGATTTATTAAAAAGTTCATGTTCCCATTTCGTATTGGAGAATGTATGATCAGCCTCATTAATGAAGCTATATCCGAACTTTTGATGCTCTGTTTCAGAAAGGGCTTGTATATAGCTTTCTGCATGTTCGCAAGGAATATCTTCATCGTTTGTTCCATGAACAACAAAAACGGATCCAGGAAACGATTGTATCGTTTTTAGGGGATGATGATTTTTTAAATCATTAAAAAAAGACTTGCTTAATAAAAAACCTTTATAATCGGAATAACCTTGTATTTGAGCAGTATGTTCCGCTTCTTTCCCTGTAATCGAAGTAATATCAGTATAAGGATTGGCAACAGGTGACCATAGAATAATGTCTTTGATAAGTGGGAATTGATAGGCAGTAAGTGCAGTAAGTGCCCCGCCAAGACTATGTCCAATAATAATGATGTTATTAGGATCTACTTCTATCATTTGTGATACGTAATGAATAGCGGATTTCAATTCCTCAATTTGCTTGGAAACCGTGACGTCTTTATAATCTCCTTCACTTTCCCCGCAACCACTAAAGTCAAATCGAAAGCAAACAAAGCCTTTATTAGAGAAGTAATTAGCTGCTTTCACGAACATTCGATGTTCTCCGACTTTGCTTCCGATAAACCCATGAACAAAGATAATAGCCGGAGAAGGTTGTTGTTGATGATCTGGTTTATGAAGAACAGCCGATAATGTATTTGAATGGAAACGAATTGCTTTAGTCGTCATTTCTGGCACCTCTTTAAAGTCTTATAATTAGTAAGTATAAAGGAAGACGGGGTTGATCTCAATTTAAATATACTAAAGAGATCGGATTTGTATGTATTATTTTGTGAAAAAAGTTTGCCTCAAAAAAATGAGACAAACCGGTAAGACCTAATCTTCAAATTGAACTTCTCCATCTATCGTGTACGTGATATCTTTATAACTTGCCTCTAGTGATGTACTTGTATAGTCCATTTTATCCTTTGGCAAAAAGTAAGTAGACGACTGACCGGTGAGTAACAATACATCTTTAAATACATAGTATGACTGAAGCCTGTTTGGATCAGCTATAACTGTTTCGTCTAACTGAATAGTAAAATGGCTGTCATTTTTACAAATTGTTACTTCGATGTGGTCGACGCATTCATTCTCCTCTAACATGTTGAAATGAGAGTGGAGAGGATATGCATTATAGAGAGCATGTAAAGCCTTTTCAACATGTCCTCTATGTTCTGTTTGGACTTGCTGCTCAAGCGTCAAAAATTCATCGAGCTCCTCGGCACTTGGCAAATATTCAGTACGGAAAAAACGGTCAAAGTAACTTTCTTCTGTATAGAAAAGCAACATTTCTGTTTCAAGTGTCGAATAAGCCAGATCCCATGTAGGTAGCCACGATGAATCCTCTACTTCTGACTCTGGGATGTCTGCGGTTGCCTCGGTGTATGTATCATAAGCGCTTTTTATATCATCAAGAGAACGAACAAATGGATCGGGAAGTAACGAGACGTATATATAAATGTATGTGATCCCTATTAAGAGAACGGTCACATATTTAAGACGATTTTCCTTTTTGCTAATGAAAAACAAACCGATATAGGCAATGACCGATAACAGCAAACTAACAAGAAACATAGGGTATGAAAGATAGGCTTCAAAGAACATGCCTAGCCCTCCAAGGGTAAGCATTGCTAAAAATATAGCGAATTTCCACAATTTTTTGGTGATTGTCACATACCAGAAAATGAGTAAGGCAATTATGATAAAACCAATTTGTAAGTAATGTAAGATAATGAATCAGTCCTTTAATGTAATGTTATAGCCTCTTAATGGAAGAGGCGTTTTCTATTATAAAGGTATCTCCTTCATATTCCCATATAAAAACTCTGAGCTAAAACTTATTAGACTATAAGGTACATAGTAATCATTTTTCGCCATTATGGATAAAAAATTATTTTGAGAATAAAGCAGGGGGCTTATAAAAAAATTAATTATTTACTAAATCTATCCCTTTTTTGGAGTTTCTCCAATTCTCTCATACGCTTTAGTAGTTCACTAGCTTTCAGAAAGTGTCAAGAAAACTTCCAGAAGATGTATAAATACAGCGAGATTGGGAAAAATGGGGGGTAGCCAACTTGGGTGGGGTTTCCTCTATTGGAAATGGAAAATTACGCCTGAGGACGACTATGAATATGAGATGGAGGTCGGATGGAGATGAGGAAAGTTCTATCCAGTATTTTAAGCGTATGCCTTGTTTTAAGTTTGATAGTACCTATGGCAAGCGCTGCAGAAAAACAAGCAAAGTTAGCGGAGAATGCCTCTTCAGCAATTGTCATTGAACGTGATACGGGAGAAGTTATTTTTGACAAAAATAGTCACGAGAAGCTTCCTCCTGCAAGTATGACGAAAATAATGACGATGCTCTTAATTATGGAAGCCATTGATAAGGAAGCAATTGCTTATAAAGATATGGTTCGTACAAGTGAATATGCAGCTTCCATGGGAGGTTCTCAAATCTTCTTAGAACCTGGAGAGGAAATGAGTGTTGAAGATATGCTAAAGGCAATTGCCGTCGCCTCTGCAAACGATGCATCCGTTGCAATGGCTGAACACTTAGCTGGAACCGAAGAAGAATTTGTTACGATGATGAATGACAAAGCGAAAGAGTTAGGACTTGAGAATACAAATTTCATTAATACAAATGGTCTTCCGGCAGAAAATCATTATACAACTGCTTATGATTTAGCGATGATTTCCAAAGAACTCCTAAAGTATGATGAGATAACGAAATTCACAGGCATTTATGAAGATTATTTACGAGCTGATTCAGAAGAAGATAAATTTTGGCTTGTTAATACAAATAAATTAGTTAAGTTCTATCCTGGCGTGGATGGATTAAAAACAGGATATACGCGAGAAGCCATGTATTGTTTAACGGCAACCGCTGAGAAAAATGGGATGCGAGTCATTACGGTTATTATGGGTGCACCATCTCCGAAAGAACGAAATGCTCAAATTACCTCGATGCTTGATTATGCATTCAGTCAGTTTCAAGCACATAAGCTTTATGATCGTGAACACGTATTAGCTGATGTTGAAGTAAGCAAAGGGGATAAAGACCAAATCCCTGTCGTTACATCTGAATCCGTTTCAATCCTAACGAAAAGAGGAGTGAAAATAGACGATGTGACAGAACGTCTAGAAATTGAGGCTAATTTACGTGCACCTGTCAAAAAGGGAGACGAAGTTGGAAAGCTCTTCATTGAGAAAGAAGGGGAAATATTAAGTGAAACGCCTTTAGTTGCGGGTGATGATGTTCTTGAAGCCTCTTGGTGGAAATTGTTTAAACGAACGCTAGCGAAATTTGGAGCAGCATAACTTGTTTTGACAACTTTTTACGAATACAGACTAGTTTTGTCACCTTGCAGGAAGCGCAAAGGGAAAAGGCGAAATTCTCTCTAGCAAAGACCTATAGTGAATTGTAAAAGAACATTCACTATGATAACTCATACTTGTGAGCGAACTAGAGGGAGTGATTGAAATGAGTTTACAAATTGATTTAGAACAAAAAGGTAGTGTGTTACTCGTAAGGTTGCAGGGCGAACTTGACCACCATACGGCAGAGGAATTACGAGGTCAAGTGGAACAAGTACTCGCTGATGGCCAGGTAAAGCATATTGTCTTAAACTTAGAGTTATTATCGTTCATGGATAGTTCTGGTTTAGGTGTTATTTTAGGCAGATATAAACAAGTAAAAGCAAACAGTGGGGAAATGGTTGTTTGTGCGATCTCTCCATCTGTGAAACGCTTGTTTGAAATGTCAGGGTTGTTTAAAATTATCCGCTTAGAAGACAGTGAACAATTTGCTTTACAAACTTTGGGGGTGGCTTAAGCGATGCAAAATGTAATGGATTTAAAGTTTTCAGCCCAGAGCCAAAACGAGTCGTTTGCACGTGTGACAGTGGGAGCGTTTATTGCTCAGCTAGATCCTACTATGGATGAGATGACGGAGATTAAGACGGTTGTATCTGAAGCTGTCACAAACGCGATCATTCATGGATATCATAATCAGCCGGACGGAATGGTCTATATTCATTGTACGCTTAACAATGGAACGATAGAACTCACAATTCGTGATGAGGGGATGGGCATTCAAGATATTGAGGAAGCGCGCCAGCCTCTCTTTACAACAAAGCCAGAGCTTGAACGTTCAGGCATGGGCTTTACAATCATGGAAAATTTCATGGATGAACTGCAAGTGGTATCTGAACCGATGATTGGTACAACTGTCTTTGTAAAAAAAACACTTACAAATAGCAAAGCTATGTGTAATTAAGGAGTTTTGCCTATGGATGTCGAGGTAAAACAACAAAAGAAAAAACAGGCACACTTTTCTGATTCTGAAGTAAAGGCGCTCATTGCTAGGAGTCAGGAAGGGGACCAAGATGCTAGGGATTTAATTGTTAATCGAAACACGAGACTTGTTTGGTCTGTTGTTCAACGTTTTATGAATCGGGGCTATGAAGCTGATGATTTGTTTCAAATTGGCTGCATAGGGCTCATCAAATCAGTTGATAAATTTGATTTGTCTTATGACGTGAAATTTTCAACCTACGCTGTCCCTATGATCATTGGAGAAATTCAACGTTTCCTTCGTGATGATGGAACTGTTAAAGTAAGTCGTTCCATTAAGGAGCTAGGAAATAAAATCCGCAAAATGAAGGATGAAATGACGAAATCATTAGGACGAACGCCGACAGTGAACGAAATTGCTGAGGCATTAGAAATTACACCAGAAGAAGTTGTGTTTGCAGGGGAGGCGAGCAGATCCCTCTCTTCCATTCATGAAACTGTTTATGAAAATGATGGAGATCCAATTACGTTGTTAGACCAAATTGCTGATCAAACGGAGACAAAATGGTTTGATAAGATTGCATTAAAAGAGGCCATCCGTGATCTTGATGAGAGGGAGCGGCTGATCGTTTACCTTCGTTATTACAAAGATCAAACACAATCAGAAGTGGCAACAAGGTTAGGAATATCCCAAGTTCAAGTATCAAGGCTTGAGAAGAAAATTCTTGAGCAAATGAAGCTTGAAATGGGAGATGTGTAGATAGAAAGAGTACCTATTTTAAAAGGGCACAAAAAGGCAAAAACCTTTTCTGTGCCTTTTTTCGTATTGCTTGTTGCAGTGATGATGTATATAGCCTGTATGTATGTCAAAGTGAGAATATATTTATACATATATGAATCCTTACTCCGATAACCTACGTCTAATGAATGAATACGAGTTGTAGTTACTACTCATACTACGAAAAGTACATTTAGAAGAAAAGTAGGTGCAAGTTTATGTGTGGCTTTGTAGCCTGTATTTTTGATGAACCTCAAAAAAGTGATTATAAACTTAAAGAAATGAACAAAATGATTCCTCATCGCGGTCCGGACCAGGAAGGGTATATGAATGGAGACCATGTTCAATTAGGATTCAGCCGCTTAAGTATTATTGATTTAGAAGGTGGCTATCAGCCTCTTTCCTATATGAATGGGCGATATTGGATTGTTTTTAATGGAGAGATTTATAATTATGTTGAATTAAGAAAAGATCTTTTGGCTAAAGGCAAGCATTTTGAGACGGATTCGGATACAGAAGTGATTCTTGCTCTATATAGTAAAGTAGGGGAACAGGTTGTACAGTATTTACGAGGAATGTTTGCTTTTGTTATATGGGATAGTCATGAAAAGAAGGCGTTTGCTGCGCGTGATCATTTTGGAATCAAACCTTTCTTCTATAAAGAAAGTAAAGACCGTTTCATCTGTGCTTCTGAAAAGAAAAGCTTAGAAATTGACGAGAACTCAGAAGTTAGTTCACAGGCTCTTCATCATTATTTGTCCTTTCAGTATGTACCTGAACCTTACTCCCTTACTAAAGATATTTTTAAACTAGAACCTGGACATTATCTTGTTAAGAAAATAGGGCAGAAAGCAATTATAAAATCATATTTTAAACCGATGTTTAGCCCCGTTAATAAAACGGAGGAAGATTGGGTATCGCAAATTAGAGAGACGATGTATGAGTCTGTCGAAAAACATATGCGTAGTGATGTACCAGTTGGCTCATTCCTTTCAGGAGGAATTGATTCCACCATCATCGCTTCCATTGCTAAAGATATTAAACCGGATCTAGAAACATATTCGGTTGGGTTCAGCCAAGATGGCTATAGTGAATTAGATGTGGCAAAAGAAAGTGCAGAAAAGCTTAATATTAAAAATTACAGCAAAGTGATTTCAGCACAAGAGTATTGGCAGGAATTACCTAAGATCATGTGGCACATGGATGATCCGTTAGCTGATCCGGCTTGTGTTCCACTTTACTTTGTTGCCAAGGAAGCAAGTAAAAGGGTGAAAGTCGTCCTTTCTGGTGAAGGAGCAGACGAGCTTTTCGGTGGGTATAATATTTACCGAGAACCGCATAGTCTAGCTTGTTTTCAATATGTTCCAACAGTACTAAAGAAAAAGCTGCGGAAACTAGCAGCAGTTTTGCCAGAAGGTATGAAAGGCAAGAGTTTTCTTGAACGAGGGACAACCCCACTAGAAGAACGATACATTGGCAATGCAAAGATGTTCACAGAATTAGAAAAGGAAAAGCTTCTTCTTGCATACAATCGCATGTTTTCAAATGAATTAATAACGAAAAATATATATGAACATTCCATTCATCAGCATTCTGTAAATCGCATGCAGCATTTAGATCTTTGTACTTGGTTACGTGGAGACATATTAGTAAAAGCTGATAAAATGACAATGGCTCATTCACTCGAATTACGTGTACCATTTTTGGATAAAGAGGTGTTTGAGCTAGCCTCTCACATTCCAGCTGAATGGAAAACGACAAATGGAACAACAAAATATATTTTACGTAAAGCTTTTGAGGGAATTGTACCCGACCATGTATTCATGCGTAAAAAGTTAGGTTTTCCTGTACCTCTCCGCCATTGGTTAAAAAACGAATTGTATGACTATGCTAAGAAGTTAATTTCTGAAAGTGAGACAGATGCTTACTTAGATAAAACGTATGTTCATCATCTCCTTGAAGAACATTGCTTAGATAAAGCGGATCGCAGTCGGAAAATCTGGACTGTCTTATCCTTTATGATTTGGCATCAAGTCTATATAGAACAGAAATATGATTACACAAGTTGGTTAAAAGAGCGAAATAGGGAAGATGAAATAGTGAAGATCAGCATTTAAATGAATGTATGGGGGTGTCTAAAAGGTCAAAAACAAACCTTTTGAGACATCCCCTTTTTATACCATTTCTTAAAAAAGGGCCCATTGCTAGAATGATATGTCGATACAATAGTCATACTAACGTTACAGCAATCAGCTATCTTATTTATACCTTACTAAGATTACTGATTTTTTTTTCGTGTGGTAAGTAAGGTATGGTTGTAATTAGGAGGCGGGATAGGAAATGGCAGTCGACGAGCAACAAAAGAAATTGTATCAAAAAAATATAAAGCTTTATCAACCAAAGAGTCATGTTCTAAGAAATGGCTTAAAAGCTTTTTTAATAGGTGGCTTAATTTGTACGATTGGACAAGGAATTAGCCGAATATATATGACTTTTTTGCCTATTACACAAGAAGAAGCAATGAGTCCGACTTTAGCAACGCTGATTTTATTAGCCGCTTTAGCAACAGGGTTCGGAATTTACGACAAGCTTGGTCAGTTTGCTGGGGCGGGTTCGTTGGTTCCTGTTACTGGATTTTCGAATGCAATGACGAGTGCTGCTCTAGAGCATAAAAGTGAAGGATTAGTGTTTGGGATTGGTGCGAACATGTTCAAATTAACTGGAGCCGTAATTGCATTTGGTGTGCTTTCTGCTTATTTAGTAGGGCTGACTAGGATGCTTGTTGAAATGTTGATTAATTCGTAAAGGACGTGTTTTTAGGTGGAGAGACGAGGGAAGCAAACATGGCATTTTGATCAACCTGTATACATACAGGGGTCTGGAACTGCAGTTGGCCCAGAAGAGTTAAAAGGTCCCCTCGGAAGCTGTTTTGACGTAAGCTACGATAATTTGTATGCAGGGCAAGAAAATTGGGAGCTAGCTGAGCGTCAGCTAATGCAAGATGCAGTAGAGGCTGCATTAAAGGAGTCAGAAAAGAAAAGCGAGGAAATGGATTATTTTTTTGCTGGTGATCTACTCAATCAAATTGTTACATCTAATTATTATGCTAGGGAAGTAGATATTCCCTATTTTGGTTTGTTTGCTGCTTGTGCAACGGTGATGGAAGGAGTAGCACTAGCGGCACTTTTTGTAGATACAGGTACAGCAAATTTAACGTTAACTGCAGTAAGCAGTCATAATGCAACTGCTGAGCGTCAATTTCGTTATCCTACTGAATTTGCAGGGCAACGTCCTGATTCATCTACCTTTACTGTAACGGGAGCAGGTGCTGTCGTCATTGGTAAAAAGCCTTCTTTGATAAAAGTGACAGATGCAACAATTGGGAAGGTGAGAGATTATGGAATTAAACAGCCTTTTGATATGGGCTCAGCAATGGCGCCAGCTGCAGCGGATACTTTAATTACGCATTTAAAAGAGACGGGACGTGATCCATCTTATTATGATGTGATCGTAACAGGTGATCTCTCACGTGTAGGAAGTGGAATATTGCGCAAGCTAGTACAAGATAAGGGATTAACACTTGATCGGTATGAAGATTGCGGTGTGATGATTTATCACCAAGAGCAGCCTGTTTTTTCAGGAGGTAGTGGAGCCGCTTGTCCTGCTGTTGTCACATTTGGACATCTCTTTAAAGAAATGAAAGAAGGCAGGATTAAGCGAATGCTTGTTGTTGCAACAGGAGCGCTTTTAAGTCCTTTAATGATCCAACAAAAAGAATCAATTCCAAGTATCGCTCATGCAGTTGCATTTGAACGGGAGGAGTAGGCATGTTTGAGTATCTTGCAGCCTTTGTCGTAGGAGGGTTTATTTGTTTTCTTGGACAGATGCTGATGGATATTGGCAAGTTGTCCCCGACTCATACATTAAGCACGCTAGTAGTAGCGGGAGCTTTGCTTGATGGATTTCATTTATATGATCGATTGATTGACTTTGCTGGAGCTGGTGCAACGGTTCCTATTACTAGCTTTGGACATGCTCTTGTTCATGGAGCGATGTCAGAAGGGGATCGCTATGGATTTTTTGGAATTGGGATGGGTGTTTTTGAGGTTACATCAGTCGGAATTTCCTCAACGATTTTGTTCAGTTTTTTAGTAGCAATCTTCTTTAAACCAAAGGGGTGATCAAATAATGGAGAGACGAAAAGTGATACTGATTACAGATGGAGATGAACACGCCAAGCAAGCTGTTGAATTTGTAGCTAAAGAAATAGGCGGGAGATGTATAAGTTACTCATATGGGAATCCTACCCCTATTAGCGGGGAAGAGATCGTCTCTCTCATTATGAAAACTCCTTATGATCCTGTTCTTGTTATGTTTGATGATTGTGGCCAGAGAGATGAGGGAGTCGGAGAAAAGGCGATGCACTTTGTAGCAACTCATCCACAAATAGAAGTACTCGGAGCCATTGCCGTAGCTTCTTCAACCCACTCTAGTGAGTGGACTCATGTAGATGTCAGTATAGATAGGTATGGTCATTTAACAGAATTTGGAGTAGATAAGGAAGGAATACCAGATTTAGAAATAGGAAGAATAAATGGCGATACGGTTTATATTTTGGATGAATTAGATATTCCTGTTGTGGTTGGTGTAGGGGACATTGGGAAGATGGCCGGATTTGATTCGTTAAAAAAAGGAGCCCCTATTACAAAGCAAGCAGTGGAAATCATTTTGGAACGGAGCGGATATCATGAGTCAAGCACATGAGAAGAAAGAGACCCCGATATCACGAAACATAGTTGAAAATGAAGCGGAATTGAAAAAAAGACTTGGTTTTGGTACGTCATTTGATGTTGGGGTGCGGACATTAACCATTCTTGATAAGCATATTCAAATGTATTTTGTTAATGGATTGTGTGACATTCAGTTCATTATTGAGCAGCTTAGGGAATTGATGCTGTTAGAGTCCCGAGAGAGAGTAAGTGAATCAACGAATGTTCTACAAGCAATTATTAATCATTTACCGCATGTACAAGTGGAATTCGTTGATAACTTAGAAGATGCAACGACTCAAATGCTTTCCGGTCTTGTATTTATTTTAGTGGAAGGTGAAGACCGGGCAATTGTCATTGATGTTAGAAGTTACCCAACACGTGGACCAGAAGAACCTGATACAGAGCGAGTTGTACGTGGGTCTCGTGACGGATATACGGAGAACATTATTATTAATACAGCTCTTACTCGTCGCCGTATTCGAGACGATCGACTAAGAAATGAAATTATGCGAGTCAGTCAACGATCACAAACGGATATATGTATTTCCTATATTGATGGGGTAGCGGATCCGAAAATGGTTGAAATTCTAAAAAAAGAGTTAAAAGCAATTAACATTGATGGTTTGACAATGTCAGATAAAGTAGTTGAAGAATATATTGTGAAACAAGGATTTAATCCATTTCCTCTCGTTAGATATACAGAGCGACCTGATGTTGCGGCGAATCATTTACTTGAGGGGCATGTACTTATCATGGTCGATACGTCACCAAGTGTAATTATTACACCAACAACATTCTTTCACCATGTTCAACATGCTGAAGAGTATCGCCAAGCACCATTTATAGGGACAGCACTACGATGGACACGGTTTATTGGGATTATGTTTTCGTTACTTATTTTACCATTTTGGCTGTTGCTTACGATGAATCCTGATCTATTGCCACCAGCTTTAGATTTTATCGGTCCAAATGAAACGACCAACATTCCTGTATTTTTGCAAATACTATTTGCAGAACTTGGAATTGAACTACTGAGGATGGCAGCCATTCATACACCTTCTCCATTAGCTACAGCTCTTGGTTTAGTGGCAGCTCTTTTAATTGGTGAAATCGCGATTGAGGTTGGCTATTTCACACCAGAAGTTATTTTGTATGTAGCGATAGGTGCCATTGGTATGTTTGCAACACCAAGTTATGAATTAGGGGTTGCCTTACGTGCTATTCGAGTGTTCCTGCTTGTTGCCGTTGCCGCCTTTAAAGCACCTGGCTTTATAATTGGGATGACCATATTTGTTCTATTCTTAGCATCAATTAAAACATTTGCAAAACCATATTTGTGGCCATTCCTGCCATTTGACCCAGTCTCTGCTTGGCACATACTTGTTCGCTCATCAGTACCATCGATGAGGTTTCGACCTACTTTTCTTCACCCACAAGACCCAATCAAGCAAAAATCAGAATAATATACACAGACCCCGCTTTAGTAAGATAAAGCGGGGTCTGACCCCTACCTAAGGGGGGTATATAGATAGTCTTGATCAAAACTCGTTATTATGATAAAGTATATACATTCATTTTAAATTTTTATGACTTTTAAGTAATATATATCACTGCAACTGTAGTGGAGAATGATTGTCATGTAAGCAGCTAGTGTAGTAGCATTAGCTGTTTTTTTATAGGACTAAGGGTTGGTGGGGAAGCTGCCATTTTCAGCGTGAGTCAACTCTGTTGAAATAGATAAAAGGAGAGACCATGGATGTATACACACGGAACGAGTCAAATTAGTGAACAAGGCCATTTAGTAATAGGCGGTGTTAATACAGTTGAACTTGCAAAGCAATATGGAACACCATTATTCGTTTATGATGTTGCACTTATTCGTGAACGCGCTTTGCAATTTCAAGAAGCATTTAAAAAGGAAAATGTCCCATACCAAGTAGCTTATGCGAGTAAAGCATTCAGCTGTATGGCGATGTTCCAGCTTGCTGATGAGTTGGGATTAAGCTTGGATGTCGTTTCTGGAGGAGAACTATTTACAGCGATTGAAGCTGGTTTTCCAATGGAGCGTGTACATTTTCACGGCAATAACAAAAGTTTAGAAGAGCTCGAAATGGCTGTTGAAGCTCAAATTGGTTGTGTCGTAGTTGATAATTTTTATGAACTAGCTGAATTAAGTCGTATCAGTAAAGAAAAGAACTACAAAATGAATATATTACTTCGAATCACACCAGGGGTCGAAGCTCATACGCATGATTACATTTCAACAGGACAAGAAGATTCAAAGTTTGGCTTTGATCTCGTAAGTGGTCAAGTGCATGAAGCTGTTCAAACTGCGTTTGAAGATGAGTGGTTGAACCTGTTGGGTGTGCACAGTCATATCGGTTCTCAAATTTTTGAAACAACGGGCTTTGTCATGGCCGTTGAGAAAATGTTTGAACTAGTAGTTGAGTGGAAAGAGCGCTTTGGCTTTATCCCAACCGTTTTAAATTTAGGCGGTGGCTTTGGAATTCGTTATATTGAAGGAGATACTCCGCTTCCAGCCGGTGAATATGTGACAAAGATGATTGAAGTTGTTAAGCAAAAAGCTACAGAAGCTGACCTTACGATGCCAGAAATTTGGATTGAACCAGGTCGTTCACTTGTTGGGGATGCGGGGACGACGCTCTATTCGATTGGTTCTAAAAAACATATTCCAAATGTTCGGGATTACCTTGCCGTTGATGGTGGAATGAGTGATAACCTTCGTCCAGCATTGTATCAGGCAGAGTATGAAGGAGTTCTAGCTAATCGAGCAAATGAAGAAGCGACTGAAACATTTTCCATTGCAGGTAAATGTTGTGAAAGTGGCGACATGTTAATTTGGGATTTACCTTTGCCAAAAGCAAACCATGAAGATATTTTAGCTGTATTTTGTACAGGCGCTTATGGTTATGCAATGGCTAATAATTACAACCGAATTCCTCGTCCTGCTGTTGTGTTTGTTGAGGACGGAGAGGCGTTTGAAGTGATTAGACGTGAGCGTTATGAAGATTTAATTCGTTTAGATTTACCACTTGTAAAAAAAGTAGCAAAATAGCTGACTTTATTTAAGGAGACTGCCAACTTTACAGGTTGACAGTCTTCTTTTTGTACATTCTTTTTTACAGAATTACATGTTTACAATTGTTCGTTTTTGTTCGATAATTAAAAGAGACATGATGGACAAAGGAGGTAAGATATGCTTTCAGTAGAACGTTACGAAAAAATACTTGATGAACTAGATAAGAACAAAGCAGTTAAGGTCTCAGAACTAAGCAGCTTTTTAGGTGTTACGGAAAAAACAATAAGACTAGATTTAGAAGCGCTTGAAAAAAAGGGGCTGCTTAGAAGAATCCATGGCGGAGCTGTATTGTTAGAGGAAAAAGAAGATAGAATCTTTCCGATTGCTGAAAGGCAGTCAACGAATAATGAACGTAAAATGGCAATCGCCTATGAGGCGATTAATGGGATAAAAAATAATGATACGATATTACTTGATGGGGGAAGCACAACCTTACAAATGGCTAAGTTATTAGGTGATTTTCCTATAAGTGTAATCACAAATGATATTAAAATTGCTCATGAATTGATAGGAAAAGAAAAAGTTCAGCTAATGGTGTTAGGTGGTTCACGTATTGGAACCTCATCTTCTTTATATGGGGGGCAAGCCACCGACTTATTAAACCGAATACGAGTAAACCAATTATTCTTTGGGGCAACGGGCGTCTCCATCGAACACGGACTTACTGTACTTAACAGCTTCCATGTCGAATGGAAGAGAAAGATAATTGAATGCGCTGACCGTGTTACTCTTCTTGCAGATTCAACTAAGTTTGAAAAAGTAGGTTTGATGCAATTTGCTACAATAGCTGATGTGGATTCTATTATTACGGATGATAAATTAGATAACGAAATACAATCGAAACTACAAAGTAAGGGGATTGCTATAATCATTAGCAAAATGAAAAGTTAATTTTTTTCAAAAGATATATTGCCACTAACTCCAACTGGTGCTATACTCGAACTGTAACGAACATAAACGAACATTTATAATGTAAATGAACGTAAAAGGAGGTCAGCAATGACAAAAGATCTTTACTCATTACATGGCAAAGTGGCACTAGTCACAGGTGCAAGCCGAGGGCTAGGTCAAGGAATGGCTGTCGGACTTGCTGAAGCAGGAGCGGACGTAATTGGTGCTGGAATAAGTGATATGAGTGAAACTAGAAGACAAATCGAAAAGCTAGGTAGGAAATTTTATGAATTGAAAGCTGATTTGTCTGAGCCAGATGCAGCTAAACAATTAGTATTAAATGCTGTTATAGAAGCTGGCAAGATTGATATTCTAGTAAATAATGCTGGGATCATTCGCCGTTCTGATGCTGAGAAGTTCTCAGATGAAGATTGGAATGCTGTCATAAATGTTAACTTAAATTCTGTTTTTCAGCTTTGTAGAGAAGTAGGCAATCATATGCTTGAAAATGGATCTGGAAAGATTATTAATATCGCATCAATGCTATCATTTCAAGGAGGTTTACGAGTCCCAGCTTACACAGCTAGTAAGCATGCGGTAGCCGGACTAACCAAATCACTAGCAAATGAGTGGGTAAGCAGGGGAGTAAATGTAAACGCTATCGCTCCGGGGTATATGGAAACAGACAATACAGAGGCATTGCGTGCAAATGAAGAAAGGAATGCTTTTATTACTTCACGAATACCAAAAGGAGAGTGGGGGAAGCCGGAAGACTTGAAAGGACCAGTTGTGTTCTTAGCGTCTGAAGCATCGAGTTATGTAAATGGACATGTATTATGTGTTGATGGTGGATGGATGAGTTCTTAATTTAGAAAGGGGAAGATGAAAAATGGAAATAAGACATGCAACAAGTCCAGTGGGAATTAAACAAAATACGACGGAGCAATTAAGAAATGAGTTTTTAATTGAATCTCTTTTTGTAGCTGGAGAAATCAATATGGTTTATTCACATTATGACAGAGTGATCGTTGGTGGAGCTATTCCTACAACACAAGCGTTAACATTAGATGCAGGAGATGCATTAAAAACAGATTACTTCCTTGAGAGAAGAGAAATTGGTATTGTAAATATTGGACCAAAAGGAAAAGTGATCGTTGATGGTGAAGAGTTCGAATTAAACAAACGTGATTGTCTTTATGTAGGTTTAGGAAAAAAAGAAGTGACGTTTCATAGCGAAGACCAAACTAATCCTGCACGCTTTTACTTAGTATCAGCAACGGCACACAAAGAGTATCCAACGAAAGTTCTTCCGATTGCAGATGCTGAACCAACGAAGTTAGGGTCAGATAGTGAATCAAATAACCGTACCATTTATAAATACATTCATGATGGTGGATTGCAAAGCTGTCAATTAATGATGGGAATGACTTTGCTAGAACCAAATAATATGTGGAACACGATGCCTGCACATGTTCATGATCGCCGCATGGAAGTATATTTGTATTTTGATATGGATGAGGAATCAAGAGTTTTTCATTTCATGGGTGAACCAAGTGAAACACGTCATCTCGTTGTGAAAAATGAAGATGCTGTTATTTCTCCTCCTTGGTCGATCCATTCAGGTGTTGGGACAAAAAACTATACATTTATTTGGGCAATGGCTGGTGAAAATTATACGTTTAAGGATATGGATTTTGTAAAGATGGAAGATTTAAAATGATTTTTTAATAATGAAAAATAACAACGTTGTTATATAGTTGAGTAGGAGGATTTCATGTCTAAACCATTTATTCATGATGATTTTATCTTAAATAGTGAAGCAGCAAAAACTCTTTATCACGATTACGCAAAAGCAATGCCAATCTACGATTATCATTGCCATATTAGTCCAAAAGAAATTGCGGAAAATCGTGCATATACTAACCTATCTGAGATTTGGTTACATGGTGACCATTATAAGTGGAGAGCGATGCGAACGCTTGGGATAGATGAGCGCTTTATAACAGGAGACGCTGATGATAAAGAAAAATTTCAAGCATGGGCAAAAGCTGTTCCACAAACAATCGGAAACCCGCTTTATCACTGGACTCATATGGAATTGAAACGCTATTTTGATGTTGATGTTTTATTAAATGAGGAAACTAGTGAGGACATCTGGAACCATTGTAATCAAATTCTACAAAATGGATTAACGACTCAAAAAATTTTAGAAAAGTTCAATGTAAAGGTTGTTTGTACAACAGATGACCCGGTTGATTCATTAGAGCATCATCAAACTATTAAACAAAACGTAGCGATTCAGACAAAGGTGTTACCGGCATTTAGACCAGATAAAGCAGTAGAACTAACAAGGCCTGAATTTAATGAGTATGTTACTAGATTAGCAGAGGTTTCAGAAATAGAGATTACGACGTTTGAAAATCTACTAAAAGCAATAGAGAAAAGAGCTCATTATTTCCATGAGCATGGCTGCCGCCTTTCTGACCATGGCATTGAGACATTGCCATTTGAGCCAGCTTCTTATGAAGAGGCATCTCAAATATTTACTAAAGCTAGGGCAGGGGAGTCTATTAATTCAGTAGAAGAGAAAAAGTATAAGACATATACCCTTTTGTTTTTAGGTAGGCTGTACCGTTCCCTCGGTTGGACGATGCAATTACACATTGGTGCGATCAGGAACAATAATGAGAGAATGTTTACGAAGCTCGGTCCAGATACTGGATTTGATTCCATTCATGATTTCGATTTGGCAAGACCGCTTAATTCATTCTTAAATGAGTTAGATAGAGATAATGAATTACCTAAAACAATCATCTATAATTTAAACCCTATTCATAACTATGTAATCGCAACAGCTATTGGAAACTTCCAATCGAGTGAAGCAAATGGCAAGATTCAATTTGGATCTGGCTGGTGGTTTAATGATCAAAAAGACGGGATGCTAAAGCAGATGACGGATCTGGCAAATCTAGGATTATTAAGTAGTTTTGTAGGTATGTTAACAGATTCAAGAAGCTTCCTTTCTTATCCTCGTCATGAATACTTTAGAAGAGTTCTTTGTGATTTAGTAGGTGGATGGGTAGAAACAGGCGAAGCTCCACGAGATTATAAGTTGTTAGGAAATATGATTCAAAATATAAGCTATCGCAATGCTGATCATTATTTTGAAATGAAATAACATATGGAGGTCCCAACTCTTGGAGTTCAGAGAGTGGGGCTTTTTTATTGCAAAATAAATGTATTGTAGTCACTTAAAAGAGGACACTCCCTCACATTTAGATACATAAATTTTCGTTAAAAGTAGAACGTTATGTGTAGAACTCATAGTGAAGGGACTACAAACACATGAAAAATATCGTCATTATAGGTGGTGCTGGTACTGTTGGAAAGCATTTAGTCAAAGGATTACGAAAACACCATCAAATCACGGTTGTTGATCAACAGAATGCTTTTGATTCAGAAATTAATTTCATTCAAGCTGATGCTACTAATTTACAAGAACTCTTGGAAAAAGTACCGAAAGCAGATGTGCTTATTAACTTACTGAATACAGAAACAAAGCATGCTCTTGAAGATGTGAATACTTTTGAAAAGATGACAAGTATCTTTTTTAAGTCTACATATTACATTTTATATACAGCAAATCAAAAAGATATACAAAAGGTAATCTTTGCTAGTACCAATCATGTAACTGATTGTTATGAGGACGAAGGTAAGTCAATTTTAGGCAGAGAAATAACAGTGAAAGACTACCCATGCTCTAAAAGTTTATATGGAGTTTTAAAATTTGCTTCAGAGCAAGTAGGAGCTTTATTTTCCAAGGAGAAAGGGATGTCGGTGATCAATATACGAATTGGTTCTGTGCCAAAAGATGTGACAAAAGAGGATATTGAGAAGAATGATAGATTAAAGAATACGTTGTTAACAGATACTGATCTCATTGCTTTGTTTCAGGCTGCAATAAAATCAGATGTTACTGGTACGTATTATGGTGTATCGGATAACGTTGGTAAACCTTGGGATATGGCAAATACGAAAAGGGAGTTAGGGTATAAATCAGAAGAAAATACGAGCGATATATTGTAGTGGACATAGAACAAAATAAAAATCAATCAATTCCTTAAAACTGTTGAGACACCTTAACAGTTTTTTTTTGTATTCTGATCTAATGATTATGCACCGAAGTAAGCGTTAACAAGTTGTTTGAGAACCTAATGTAATGATTATGTACGTACTGTAAGATTCCTTTTATAATCAAGAAAAATACCTGCTATGGGAGGTCATATTTTTCAATGGTAACGATATATTTAGCAGGAGATTCAACCGTTTCTAATTATGAGAAGAATAGAGCACCAAGAGCCGGTTGGGGACAAGTATTACAAAGCTTTATGAAGGAAGAAATAGTTGTACAAAATGAAGCAGCATCAGGAAGAAGTTCAAAGAGTTTTATTGATGAAGGTCGATTAGACATAATTGACCGAACAATTACAGAAGGAGACTATTTATTCATTCAGTTTGGTCATAACGACTCAAAGGTAGATAAAGAAAGGTATACAGAGCCATCTACTTCATTTAAATCTTACTTATCTTTATATATTGAAGTTGCAAAAAAAAATCATGCCTATCCGTTACTCATTACACCCGTACAAAGAAGAATGTTTAATGAAAGAGGTGAACTCCAAGAAACTCACGGAATCTACCCTGAAGCAATGAGAGAATTAGCGAAAACACTTGAAGTTCCTTTGATTGATTTAACTGAAAAAAGCAAAGAGTTATTTGAACAACTAGGACCCGAACGAACGAAAGAGTTTTTTCTATGGCTTGAACCAGGCAATCATGTGAATTACATAGATGGGGTTCAAGATGACACTCATTTTTCTGAAGTAGGAGCAAAAAAAATAGCTGAGCTTGTAGTGGAAGGGATCATTGAACTCAATTTACCTTTAGCTAAATACACGAAATAAGCAGGAGGGACATTATGTCGACAACAATAAATGAACTTGATATTGCATTGCCACAAATTCCAAATAGACAATTTTTTATTACGGATTTTGGTGCAGTTGGTGACGGTACTTTTGATAATACAGAGGCAATTGCCAATACCATTAACGCTTGCAAAAACGCGGGAGGCGGAAAAGTCATCATTCCCCCTGGTGTGTGGTTAACCGGCCCCATTCAGTTCATTAACCACTTAAACTTACATATTGAAGCGGGTGCAATCTTACTTTTTACGAAGGATTTCAACTCTTATCCTCTTATCTTATCAAGTTTTGAAGGAGAAGAAACCATCAGGTGTCAATCTCCTATAGATGGTGAGTATTTACATGATATTGCGATTACGGGAAAAGGAGTCATCGATGGATCTGGTGGGGCTTGGAGGCCGGTTAAGAAATTTAAAATGACCGAAATTCAATGGAGAAAGCTGCTAGAATCGGGAGGAATTGTTGATGAAGAAGGAGAGATATGGTGGCCAACCGAGCAAGCTTTAGAAGGGGTTAGCGTGATACAGGATCTCCGGAACAGTGGTTCTAAAAGTGTTGAAGATTATGAGCCAATAAGAGATTTTCTTCGCCCAAACTTAGTAAGTTTAAGAAACTGTCAAACGATTTTAATAGACGGGCCGACATTTCAAAACTCACCGGCTTGGTGTGTTCATCCGTGGGTATGTAAACATATTACGATAAAAAATGTTACAGTACGAAATCCTTGGTATTCGCAAAACGGGGATGGTTTAGATGTTGAATCATGCCAGTTTGGGCTAGTAGAAAATTGTGTGTTTGATGTTGGGGATGATGCCATTTGTATTAAGTCAGGGAAAGATGAGGCGGGAAGGGAACTTGGCAAACGCTGTGAGGATATTATAATCCGTGGGTGCCAAGTATATAGTGGTCATGGTGGATTTGTTATTGGAAGTGAGATGTCGGGTGGTGTTAAAAATATAACAGTGAGTGACTGTTCTTTTTTTGGAACAGATGTTGGATTACGGTTTAAAAGCAAGAGGGGGAGAGGAGGGATCGTTGAAAACATTTCAATAGAGAACATTCGAATGACCGATATATCCGGAGAAGCGATTGTTTTTCATATGTATTATGAACTTGCAGGGGATGAAGAGAGTTTAAAAGAGAAAGAAGTTTCTATAGAAACACCAATTTTCCGTAATATTGAAATGAAAAACATTATATGTATGGGCTCTAAACATGCGATTGTACTAAAAGGTCTTCCAGAATTGCCTCTGGCTAACATTACGTTTGAAGATATCACGATTACATCAAAATATGGAATGACTAGTTCCGAATGTGAAGGCATTCAATTAACTAACGTATCGTTGGATGTTGAAAAAGGGCCTTTATTAACATTAACAAACAGTATAAATGTTGACCTTATTAATTTACAAAGCAAAAGCCATGAAGAAACGTATGTAGAAGTATCAGGAGAGAAAACCAAAAATGTAAAGTGTGTGTTTGGATTACCGAATGCAAAGGACTTAGTTCAAGTAGGAGAGGAAGTAGACGAGAATCAAGTCATAGTGTAAAGAGACAAAATTTGAATAACAGGGGGAGTAACGATGTCCATTGGTGTTTTAGCTCATTTAGTTGGAAAGGGCTCTTACCATGAACTTGCAGAAAAAGTAGCTTCATATGGTTTTGGCCATGTTCAATTAGCTTTATGGAAAGCGATCAACAATCATGACTTTAGCAAAGCAGGAACATTAAGTCCTGGTTTAGTAAAAGATATTTATCATGAATTTCAAAAACGTGGTGTTTCTATTTCTGTATTGGCATGTTATCTTCATTTATTTGATAGAAATGAAGATAAACGAAGAGAAAATGTAGCAAGATTTAAGGAACTCATTAAATATGCTTCTTTGTTTCATGCTCCAATTGTTGCTTGTGAAGTAGGGAAAATTCAAGATAGTTCTGCGACAGACGAGGATTGGAAAGCATTAAAGGCCTCTCTCTCTGAATTAATTGAAGAAGCGGAAAAATGGGGAGTAATCATTGGGATTGAGCCTGCGAATGAGCATTTAATAGGTACAGCTAGACAGTTGAAATGTATAATAGATGAGTTCCCATCTAGTCACATTGGAGTTGTTTTAGATCCTGGAAATTTGCTTACAAAAGAAAATTTCCATGAGCAAGACATAATAATAGAAGAAGCGTTTGAATTATTAGGGGAACGTATCGTGGCCTGTCATGCTAAAGATCGTATCATAGACGAAAATGGAGAAATTAAGACGGTAAGGCCTGGAAAGGGAAAGCTAAATTATCCGCTCTATTTTAAATTACTCCATGAATATAAGCCACATTGTGAAATAATTTTAGAAGCAACAAAGCCAGATGAGATGGTTGAGACGAAAGAGGAACTTGAAGAAATAAGAGAGAGTGTTTTAACTGTAAAATGAGGAGACTGAGCCTAATTTCCTAGTGTGTTTATGCTAAGGAATTAGGCTTTTTAGCTATATAAACATAACTTGAATTTTTATGAACAAAGTTTGTCCTATTATGTTATAATGACTTACATATTGTTTTAGATTTTTTACAATTGTATGACTTTTATGTTACATGAGCTGAGTAGATTTTTTTAATAATATGCAAGTTTTGTTTGTTTTTATTTGTGTAAGCCTTTTCAGTGAGTTGTTCTAGTAACCGAAGTGATGAAATTAACAAACTAGTTGGTCGGCTATCTACTATAGGGGAGGATTCAAATGAAGAATCAAAGTTTGCTTACGAAATTAATTGTATTTGCTAGTATTATAAGTATTATCCCCGTAGTGATCGTCGGCGTGTTTTCCTATGTTCAATCTTCAAAGCATATACAAGAAAAAGTTAATCATGAAAAGGTTCAAATAATCAGACAGGTACATTCCAATATTGAACAAGTATTAATGACAATTCATCATAGTGTCACAAATACGATTGAATCACCTCTTATGGATGATGTAATTAGGAGACCTTTATTTGCAGAAGACTTTTCAATTTACAGAGAGTTAAGACAAAATTTAAGTAATCTTAGATCTTATGACACAAAAGTAGAAGAAGTAATCTTGTTAAATTTTCAACAGAATTGGATAGTTAATAACTCAGGATTGTCACGGTTAAGTGATTACGAAGATCGTGAGGCTTATCTTTCTTATTTAAATGCTGAAAATGATTCGACATGGTTATTACTGAACAACCAAGAATTTTCAAAGCCAATGGCATACGGAAGCTGTGAGAATACGATTAGTTTAGTGCAAAAGCTACCAGCAAGATACAGTGAGAAATTTGGGTTAGCTTTTACGAACATACCTACATGTAGTTTAGCTGATATGATTAATGTCAATGGGCTTTCAGATGAAGTGGTTATAACAGATGAGAACTACCGAATCATTGTTCATCGCAATGAGGAATTGATCGGAACATCACTTGTAGATGCTGGTTACGTCAGCTCTCTAGATGCTTTTACAGAAAAATCAGGTCAATTTAATACGGACTCTAGGGATAATTCATATACGGTGACATATCACAAATCTGATTTTAATAATTGGAACTATATCTCATTTAATTCAATTGATATGCTTACTGCTGAAAGCAAGAAAATTGGTTGGATTACCTTTTTTATGATTACCTTTATTGTCATAACTTGTAGTTTGTATATTTGGATTATTAGTAAGAAACTATATTCACCTGTAAATAAACTAGTGAATTATATTGATGGTAATTGGCCAGATCAAGATAGAAAAAAGAAAAATGAGTTAGAGATTATCGAGGAACACATTAATGATCTCTTTTCTTCAAAATCCAATTTAGAAATTGAATTGAGAGAGCATACACAACAAGTGAAATCGCTCTTTATCCATAACTTATTTACTGGAAATTATAAGACAACTGAAATTGAAGAAAAGCTTGAGTATTTCCAATTACATTCAGTAGTTAACCAGTGGAAAAACATGGTTGTGTTTACGTTGCACATTGATTCACTAGATAGATCAAATTATGAATCAGCTAATGTTGAAAAAGTAGCATTTGCAGTAAAAAGCATGGTGGAAGATACAATTAATAAAGAAGATCAATTACAATCTGTTTGGGTTGATAAAACGTTAGTCACTCTTATCGGTTTTTCTGAACAAACCCCAGACAACATTCAGGATACAATATATGAGTTAACTGAAACCATCCAAAGCAAAATTAAAAATGCCTTAAATGTTTCCGTTAGTATTGGCATAAGCCTGCCTTTCGATGAACTAAAAGAAGCTAAAAGAGGTTATATAGAAGGCATGGAGGCATTAAAGCATCGGATGAAGCTCGGAAAAGGAGTCATCATCCATTTTAGCAGTATTAATTCTGGGAAACATACGGTCATATTTGACTATCCGAAGCGAACGGAAGAAGAATTACTTGTCGCTGTGAAGTTAGCTGATAAGGAAAAAGCGTTAGAACAGCTGCAAATATGGATGGAAAAAGCCTTTAAAAACACGCAATCACCTAGAGAGTATCAAATATCGATGATGCGGCTATTAAATAATTTATTAACGCTTAAACAAGAAGGCGGAGTGAGCTTTCAGCAAATTGAGGTGTTTCACGCATCGCTTTACGAAGAGTTGTTGAAGTTACAAATGAAAGAGGAAATTGAACAATGGTTCCAGGAGCGACTAATCATACCGTTAATTAAAGTTTTTAGTGATCGCCGTGATTCTCAGTTCCAAAATTTATCGGAGAAAATTATTGACCTTATTCACCACAATTTTGACTCAGATATTACATTAGAGGAATGCGCTGAAAAACTCCATTATAATGCTAATTATTTGAGCAGTGTGTTTAAACAAGAAACAAATTATACATTTAGTGAGTATTTGGCCATGTATCGATTTAAAAAAGCAAAACAGTGGTTAACTGAAACGAATATGACGGTTAAGGAAATAGCTGATCACTTACGCTACAAAAACTCACAGAATTTTATCCGATCATTTAAAAAACAAGAAGAAATGACACCAGGGCAATATCGAGAAAAGTATAAAAAAACATCGTAGGAACATATGGAGACATCACTAATAATGGTGAGAGAAGATTGTATACTCCCATTTGCAGGATGTCTTCATTTTTTGTTCTAAAACAGATAATCATTATATCAGGTATAGGCAAAAACCTTGGTAATAGGGTGTGTAAGGGCTTACAAAATGATCTTTTGATTATGTACTTCCCCTATCATTTCGCTTAGTATCAATGGTAACAACTTCATATCAGTTCAATGGATTACAACGTTGTTATATAGTGAGTAATGGAGGTGATTCATGATAGGCAGAAAGAATTCGAGACCATTTAATGATGAAAAAAGAATTGAGCTAGATCATGAGTAGAAGGGTTGTTTTACTAAAGACGCTTTTGAAAGAGGTAGGCTGCTTCTATTATTACCAGGTATCATTATAACGAAGAATAAATTGGGGGTTTGTACATGTTTAAGTCTAATAAGTTGTTTATTTTAGGTTGTATGTTTGCTTTCATTCTTGTACTCCTTTCTGCTTGTAATAAAAATGAAAGCGCTTCTAGTACTGAACCTGCTCCTGCAGAAGGAACCGATGCAGTTGAGACAGAAGAGCCTTTCGAATTTTCTATTATGACTAACTTACACACACCAGAAACACCTGCTCCAAAAATTCAAGAATTAATTGAAGAAAAAACAAACTATAAGTTAGACATTCAATGGGTTCCTGATAGCAGTTATGAGGAAAGGTTAAACACAGCATTTGCAACAGGATCATTTCCTGATGCAGTTCGTGTTAGTTTTGCACAATTGAACCAGTTTAAAGATGCGATTAGAAATGATCAGTTTTGGGAAATTGGTCCTTATCTAGATCAGTTTGAATATTTAAGCAATTTAAACGAAGATATTTTAGCTAACTCAGCAGTTGATGGGAAGCTTTATGGCGTTTATCAAGGTAGACCATTATCTCGTCAAGGTATTATTTATCGTAAAGATTGGGCTGATAATCTAGGACTTGAAGCTCCAACTACAACGGAAGAATTTATGGAAATGGTTAGAGCATTTACAGAAGATGATCCAAACGGAACGGGAAGAAACGATACAATTGGTCTTGCTGACCGTAGTGATTTAATCTACGGTGGATTTAAAACAATTGCTTCTTGGTTTGGCACTCCAAATGAGTGGGGATTAAAAGATGGTGAGCTTCTTCCTGAATTTATGTTCCCTGAATATATGGAATCGTTAAAATTTTATCGTGAAATGCACTCAAACGGTTATATTAACCAAGATTTCCCTGTTACAAGTAAAGGAGATCAAACAGCGCTATTAACAAATGGTACAGCTGGTGTCTATGTTGGTTCTATGGAAGATGTAACAAGTTTAAACAATGATGCAGTTGCTTTAAATCCAGATGTAGAGTTTGATGTTCAAAACTATGTTGAAGGACCTCATGGAGAATTTGGAGTTTGGGCAATTCCTGGATTTGGTGAATTAATGATGTTCCCTAAATCGTCTGTTGAATCAGAAGAGAAGCTTCTTAAAATTTTAGGTTTCTATGATCAACTAATGAATCCTGAGATTGCAAACATTTTGTACTGGGGTATTGAAGGGGAGCACTACGAAGTAAAAGATGGAAGAGCTGCAGCTATTACGGATGATCAACAAAAGATCGACAGAGAAATTCGACCTTATTTAACAATGGAAGTTGGAGAACCAGCTACGAGTGGCCGTTACTCTATTTACACAGACTATGAAGTGAGACAAAAAGCAGATCAAATGGTATTAGAGAACAATGACTATCTTATCCATAACCTAGCACTTACATTAGATTCACCAACCTATATTCGTGATGGTGATAGACTGAAACAAATGATTGATGATGCAACAGTTCGTTATATTCTAGGCCAATCAGACGAAGCTGGCTTTGAAGCTGTAGTTGAGAGTTGGAGATCTCAAGGTGGAGATGCAATTATTGAAGAGTTCAATGCATCTTACCAAGAATTAAACTAACAACATAAAAAAGAGGTTGTCTCAAGGGGGAAGATCCTATGTGACAACCTCTTTTTTGCTCGTATATCCATTCTAGCTTAAGGGCTTTAACACATGGTTTTTGAAGAAGAAATATGTACACCTGATCTATTAATAAGGTGTTTGGTATATAGAAGAGAAATATGTACACGAGATTCAGTAGTGCTGGAATTAATGTATATAGAAGAGAAAGAAGTACACGAGAAACAATAGTAAACGATTTGATGTATGTAACAAACAGAGAGAAATGAGTATAAGAGATCCAGTAGTAAGAGGGTTTGATATATGCAAAGAGGAGCTTCCACAAACTTAGTTCAGTGACAATTTTTCGTCTTTGTTCACGAATAATCAAAATCTCCGGTTCTTATAAAAAACCTTATAAAACCAGTGTTTTCAGTCATTTATAACGTGATGATTATAGCTGTAATCATATGTATCCATGTAGTATGTAAATTAGAAAGCGGTTACATTAAACAATTTACAAGTGAGAAAGGAAGTTGAATATGGAGAATAATGTAGCGTTGGAAAAATCAAAAACGCCATTACCAAAGCCTGACAAACGGGCTGAGTTAATGAAACGGATCAAAAAGAATAAGTGGATTTATTTAATGATTACACCGGGGATTTTATATTTCTTTATTTACAAGTACATTCCAATGTATGGATTGATTATTGCCTTCCAAGATTATAAACCGTATTTAGGGATTAGCGGAAGTGAATGGGTAGGGTTTCAACATTTTGAGCGATTGTTTACAAGTCCAGATTTTTGGATGATCTTTAGGAACACGTTGGCATTATTCGGATTACAAATACTTGTGTTTTTCCCAATACCTATTATTATCGCTTTAATGTTAAATGAAGTCAGAAATCAAATGTTTAAACGTAGTGTTCAAACATTAATTTATATCCCGCACTTTATGTCTTGGGTTGTTATTGTTTCTATCAGCTTTGTTATGTTGACGTTAGACGGTGGTATTATTAATAGTTTGTTAGAAATGATGGGCTTTCAAAAAATTAATTTCCTAATGAATCCTGATACGTTCAGACCAATGTATATTCTTCAAGTAATTTGGCGGGAAGCAGGTTGGGGGACAATTATTTTCTTAGCCGCCATAGCAGCAGTAGATCCTCAACTATATGAAGCGGCGAAAATGGACGGGGCAAATCGCCTGCGTCAAGCTTGGCATATCACGCTTCCAGCAATTAGAAGTGTTATCGTCGTTCTATTAATCTTAAAAATTGGTGATGTTTTAGAGCTTGGTTTTGAACACGTTTACTTATTATTAAATGCTTCAAATCGTGAAGTAGGGGAGATCTTTGATACGTATGTCTATACTGCGGGTTTAAAACAAGGTCAATTTAGTTATGCAACGGCAGTAGGATTTTTCAAGGGTATCGTCGGGTTAATTCTTGTAATGTTTGCTAACTGGCTAGCGAAGAGAGCTGGCGAGGAAGGTGTTTATTAATATTTAGTGTAGTGAGAAAATCACTGCATGTCTAAAATACGCGGGGAATAAGCAAGAAAATTACTTCGCGTATTCACATTAATGTGACATTGAGGAGGAACGATCATGGTCGGAGACAAGTCATTAGGCAGTCGCTTATTTAACATTACTAATATCACACTTCTTGCGATTATTGCTTTGCTTTGTGTTTTACCTTTTATCCATGTTTTAGCAGCATCATTTACGACAAGTGCAGAATTAGCAGAGAAGAGGTTCGTTTTAATTCCAACAGTTTGGAGTCTTGATGCATATCGTTACATCTTTTCTACTGATACAGTGATGCGCGCAATGATGATTTCAATTGGAGTAACCGTTGGAGGAACAATCTTTAGTATGTTTCTCTCAACATTAACTGCTTATGGTCTTTCACGTAAAGATTTAGTAGGAAGACGATTTATCATGTTCTTTATCGTATTTACGATGCTATTTAATGGTGGGATGATCCCAACGTTCTTAGTAGTACAGCAAACGGGTTTACTAAACTCACTTGCAGCACTAGTTGTTCCAGTTGCTATTAATGCCTTTAACATGATTATCTTAAAGAGCTTCTTCCAAAATCTCCCGGATGGGTTGGAAGAATCAGCGAAAATTGATGGGTGTAGTGATTTTGGAATCTTATTCCGGATAGTAATTCCTTGTTCGATGCCTGCGATTGCCACGATTTCATTGTTCTATGCTGTAACATATTGGAACACATATATGCACGCAATTTTATATTTAAGTGACTCGTCGAAATGGCCAGTTCAAGTACTATTACGACAAATTGTTGTACTTGCAAGTGGACTTAATTATGACGGAGCGGAATTTACAGATATTCCACCGCCAGAGATCACAATTAAAATGGCTGTTATCGTAGTAGCAACTATTCCGGTATTAATGGTTTATCCATTCTTACAAAAGTATTTTGCTAAAGGCGCATTAATTGGTTCAATGAAAGGATAACCATGCAAACGTTAGAGTAGAAATATATTCATAGAGTAGGTGAATGAATGATTCAAAATACGAAGGACTTTGCTAGTGTTTTAGAAAAGTTGGATGATCAGTATCAAGGGCTTTTTCATTGGCTTGTAGGACAGTATGATCCCGCAACAGGAGGATTTTATTACGCAAGAAGTTCTATAAACGATCATTATTTTAGTCCTGATATTGAATCAACAGCACAAGCGTTAAACATGTTAATACGGAATAATCTGATCGATGACATGCCGCAACCAATGCGGATGCAGATGATTCGTTTTTTTCAGTCGAAGCAAAAGGAAGATTCGGGATTTTTTTACGATGACCATCCAGCAATGGCAAAAGATGAAGTCATGGTTCATCGAGCGATAAATTATTCGATCAATTCGTTAAAGAGACTAGGTGGTAACGCGCTGTATTCGTTACCACTAGAAGCAAAAAGTGCACCAGATTATGTTAAATCACCTGAAGACTATCTAGAGAAATGGCGGAGTATTGACTTAAGCAATAGTTGGAGAGGCTGTGACTTACTGGCGACATCATGTGTGTATTTAGGAGAAATGACGGAAGAGGAACGAGTACCATTTTTACAGGCAGCTGAAAATTATTTAGCTTCCATTCAAGATCCAAAAACAGGACTATGGGGCGAAGGAAGTCTGTACGTTCGTATTTCTGGAACATTTAAACTTCATACGTTTTACAGTAAGTTCCAAATTCCAATGCCGAATCCAGATCGAATCTATCAAAGTATTCTTACATGCTTAAAAACAGAAGAAGCTGTCGATATGTGTTATATCCGAAACCCAATTGATTTGCTCTCCTATATGGATATCTCGATACCAAGGCACGAATTGCTCGAGATACTGGAAATCACAGCGGCCAATATTAGTAAATTAAAGAGAGAAGATGGCGGATTTTCAAGGGAAATGGAGCATTCGCCACCTGCTCCTAATGTGGCCCAAGTAAAAAAGGGAGAATACTATCCGGACATGCCTGAGGCTGTTTGTTTAGGAAAGGGTTTGTATGAAGGCGATATGAATGCAAGTACACAAGCAACTTTGATTCGACTGAAATGTTATAGTCTAGCAGGACTCAAAGCTCAACCAATTAAAGGTTATCAGGAATTTTATAAACTTCTATAAATGAGAGAAGTGTTGCAAGAAAATGAAATTACTAAAAATGCCTAAAGAAAAACGGCTATCGGAGCAAGCTATAATTACGCTTGTAAACCATACGATTTTTCAGTTTGGCAATTCGTTATCACTTATTTTTATTAATCTGTATTTATGGCGACTAACCGAAAGCCTGCTGATTAATGGACTGTTTAATTTAACAGCTATTCTCTCTCAAGCAATCGCGACGATACTTATTGGTAAGATAGCCAAACAAAAAGGACATTTAGTAATTTATCGTTATGGGATTTTTTTAACGGCTTTCTTTTACCTCTGTATCGTTGTCACACAAGAAAATATGGTTCAGTACTTTTACTTATTTGCTTTAGTTAGAGGGATTTCTCAGGCCGCTTATTGGCTAAGTTACTTTACATTAGCACATGAAGTATCGAACAATTTAAATCGGCATCGATATCTTGGTTGGAACCAAATGTTAATGGGGCTAGCTAATCTAGTAGGTCCGGCTGCTGCTGGATTTGTTATTACTTTGTATACAGAATTAACCGGCTATATCATTGTTTTTACCATTGCCTTTTTAATGTTTATCATTGCAACGATTGGAAGCTTTCAAATTAAGAAGGTGCAATCTCACCATAAAGAGTATTACATGAAGTACTTAAAGTTATTAATAAAGAAAAAGCCCAACTTTCAAAAAGCTCTATTTGGCTGGTTTATTATTGGATTCCCCCAAGGGATTCTGATGTATATTCCACCGATTTTACTCTTTACGATTTTTCCAGATGAGAGTTTTGTAGGGTACATGAATGTTTTGTTTTTAAGCTTGTCGATTGCAGCTAGTTATGCGATTTCTCGTTTTGCAAACATTGAATCTACGAAAATGTATTTATTTATTGCAGCAATAGGGATGCTTATCTCAGCTACTTTCTTAATTTGGGAGATTTCTATTTGGACCGTTGTTTTATTTATGGCAATTAGTTCTATTTTTAAGCCACTCCAAGGAAACACATATGCTGCGTACTATTTTACTTGGCTAGATAAAATACCTTTAAAAGAAAACTTCCGTGTGGAATCAGTTGTGTTGCGGGAAGCGATCATTAATATTGGCAGGGGACTAGGGATTGTGATCTTTATGATCTTTTCAACAGAGATCAACCCAGCAACTATTCCTTGGATACTAGTCTTTGTTATGGCTATTCAATTAATCATTCCTCTATTAGCAAAAGATCAATAGAAAGGGGCGTTTCAGGTGGCAAAAATTGGAGAGTGGGAAGTAGTCGATGCGAAGATTAAGAGAAAGATTCATCAACCAGGAAAACAAATCATGATGATGGAAGTAGAGTTTGAACAAGGAGGGGTAGGTGCTGAACATAGTCATCCACATGAGCAATTTACGTATGTTTTAGCAGGAACATTTGATTTTCATGTTGATGGGAAAAGAGTGTTAGTGAAAGAGGGAGAAACACTTTATATACCGAGTAATGCTGTTCATGGTGTAACCGCACTTGAGGCAGGGACTTTGTTAGATACATTTACTCCACTGAGGGAAGACTTATTGAAATAATCGTTAGTGAAGGAGGCTATGTTTGCATGAGAGCATATGACATTACAGAATATGGCGCCAAAGGTGATGGTGTCACGGATAATACGAAGGCAATTGCTGCAACAATCGCGGCTTGCTCTGAAGATGGGGGAGGGACAGTCAGAATTCCAGCTGGAACGTACCTTACAGGACCGATTGTACTAAGAAGCAATATGACCTTATTTGTAGAAGCAGGTGCCCTCGTATTATTTCGGAATGAATTTGATGCGTATTATCCGGTAGAAACAAGGTGGTCTGGATATGAATGTTACGGATTTTCACCACTTATCTATGGGAGTGGTCTTGAAAATGTTTCGATAAGAGGAGAAGGTTGTTTTGATGGGCAAGGAACAGCTTGGTGGGACATTTATCATTTAATTAAAAAAGGAAAGTCGTATGAAACAACTGTAACGAAAAAGCTCGCAACATTAAATGCAGAAAAGCTACACATGAAAACAAACTTAGTTGAGTGGAACACGCAATTTTTACGACCACCATTGTTGCAGCTCTACAATTGCCATGGTGTAACACTTGAAGGTATTACGTTGCAAAATTCACCATTTTGGAACACACATCTCGTTTATTGTGATCATGTAAACGTACGCGGGGTAACGTTTAAAAATCCTTCTAATACGCCAAATGGTGATGGCTTTGATATTGATTCTTGTTCCAATGTTCGTGTGTCTGACTGTCATTTTGATGTTGGGGATGACTGCTTATGTTTGAAATCTGGAATTAACGAAGATGGTAGAAGAGTAGGAAGACCGACAGAGAATGTAACTGTAACTAACTGTACGATGTCACGCGGTCATGGCGGTGTTGTATTTGGAAGTGAAAACTCTGGTGGAATACGGAATGTAACGGTTTCTAACTGTGTATTTATCGGAACAGACCGTGGCATTAGGATTAAAACGAATAGGGCTAGAGGTGCTTACATTGAGAACATTCTAGTTAATAACATATATATGCAAGATGTCTTTTGTCCACTAGCTATTAATTCTTTTTATCGGTATGGCATTGATGAGGATGATCCACTAATGACTTGTGCTGAAGCAATCCCTGTGACAGAAAAAACACCAAGAGTAAAAAATATTCAAATTAGTAATGTAACGGCAAAAAATTGTTTGGCTGCTGCCGGTTTCATTTACGGACTACCTGAATTGCCAATTGAAGATGTTTCAATACGACATATGAAAGTTGAAATGACAACTGATGCAAACGAGGTAGGTGGTGAACCGGATATGGTGAAAGAAGAAGTAATCATGGCTGGGGAAGGGATTTTTTGCAAACATGTTCGTGGAATTGAATTTCATCAAGTACAAGTAGAGACACGTCAAGGACCTGCTGTAATTGTTGAACAAGGAGAAGATGTTGAGCTTAATCATGTTGGGATGAAAAAGCCGCATGCTAACACACCTGTAGTCAAATTGACTAAGGTGGATGATGTATATATATTCGGACGTCAAGCAGTGAAGATGAAAGAAGCTTATGCAGATTTTGTAGATAGCAACAGTGACGAAGTGACGTTTGCAGGTAACTAATATTCATAGCTTACTTTGTTGGAGGTAGTGGTGATGTGGTCTCCTAATCCATTTTTACAGAAGCTATACGAAGATACAGTACAAACACATGTTGTAGATACGAGAAGAAATAGAGAACATATAAAGGACTGTTTGATAGAGGCGTTAGGTGATTTTACGAGCCTTGAAGGAGAGTTGCAACCACAGATCATTGAGAGGGTTGAATACGATACCTATGAGAGAATACGTCTTGAAATGCAAACTTGTCAATCTCTAAAAATGCCTGTATATGTGCTAATACCTAAAATGAGATCGGAATCTCCACTTCCCGCAGTTCTTGCTATTCATGGTCATGGCTATGGAAGCAAGGAAGTTGTAGGACTGCATCCAGGCGGGCTTCCTAATTTAGGGGTTCCAGGTATTCATAAAAATTTTGCAATTGAGTTAGTCCAAAGAGGAGTGATTGTCGTTGCTCCAGAGCTATTAGGATTTGGTGATAGAAAGCTTGCCGCCACGGATTCAACTACTGATAACTCATGCTTTGAACTAGCAAGTCAACTCCTACTACATGGAAAAACACTCGCAGGACTTAGAGTATATGAGTGTACGAGAGTATTAGATTACCTAAATGGATTGCCCGACATTGATAACGACCAAATTGGATGCATGGGGTTTTCCGGTGGGGGACTGATTGCAGCATTTACTGCTGCAATCGATGAGAGGATCAAAGCTACGGTGATTAGTGGATATGCAAACACGTTCAAAGACAGCATTATTGCTAGGAGACATTGTCTTGATAATTATTTACCTGGCATATTACAAAACGCCGAACTGCCAGATTTAATTGGCTTAATTGCACCAAGGTCGTTATGTATTGAGTCTGGTATCAATGATCACCTCTTCCCGTTTCATGGAGTACAGGAAGCGGTACACAAACTTAAAAAAATCTATAAATCACAAAATGCAAAAGATGCTTTTACTTATGATGTTTTTGAAGGTGGCCATGAAGTAAGTGGAAGCAAATCATTTAATTGGTTAGTAGATTCCTTAGCTGTGTAAGAGGAGGAGAAAAATGAACGGCAATATAAAAGCAAATCAAAAGCAAGTCTGGTCACCTGACTTACGAAATGGCTACTACCAAAACCCGGTCATTCATGCAGATTATTCAGATCCAGATGTCGTTCGGGTAGGAGAAGACTTTTTTATGGTGGCATCTAGCTTTAACATGTCCCCTTGCTTGCCAGTCCTTCACTCAAAGGATTTAGTAAATTGGAAAATTGTTAATCATGTCTTTGAAAAGCTCCCTTATTCCTATTACGATAAACCACGGCAAAGTGAAGGGGTATGGGCACCGAGTATCAGATACCATGATGGAAAGCTTTGGGTGTTTTTTGCAACACCTGATGACGGGATATTTATGAGTACGACAGAAGATCCGTTTGGCAAGTGGTCTCCTTTGCATTTAGTGAAGGAAACAAAAGGATGGATAGATCCATGTCCTTTTTGGGATGACGATGGCAACGCATATCTTGTTCATGCCTTTGCCAAGAGTCGAATTGGCTTTAAAAGCGTCTTAAACATTTGCAAAATGAAGCAAGATGGAACCGCTTTACTTGATGAAGGATTAAGAGTGTTTGATGGCCACTTGCACCATCCAACGATTGAAGGACCGAAGATGTATAAACGGAATGGCTATTATTATATTTTTGCACCGGCTGGGGGAGTAACAAATGGATGGCAAACGGTCCTAAGATCAAAGAATATCTATGGCCCTTATGAAGATAAAGTTGTACTTCATCAAGGAAGTACGCTTGTAAATGGCCCACACCAAGGAGCATGGGTCGAACTAGAGACAAGTGAATCCTGGTTTATTCACTTTCAAGATAAGGGGCCTTATGGTCGAATTACTCATTTACAGCCAATGAGATGGGCGGATGATTGGCCAGTAATAGGAAACAATGTCAATGCTGAAGGAGTCGGTGAACCTGTAATGAGTTGGAAAAAGCCAACTACAGCATTTGTTGGGGAAGAATGTACTCCTCAAACAAGTGATATATTTGAAGGCAGCTCATTAGGTCTCCAATGGCAGTGGAGAGCAAATATACAGAGAGAGTGGTATGACCTGAGAGAAGGTGGCCTCAGGTTACATGCACACAAGCGAACAGAAGAAACAGATACATTTTATGATACTGCTCAAATTTTAACTCAGAAATTTCCTGCATTAGCATTTACAGTGACAACTCACCTTACTTTTTCTGCAGATAGTGAAGGAGATACAGCAGGCTTAATGGTGTTTGGCCATGATTATGCAGGGATAAAACTAAAAAAATCACCTTCTGGAATGTCTTTAATTAAGTTTATTGGTCAACAAAGAGATGAAAGAACTGTTGAACAAGAGCAATTCGTTTTAGAAGTAGATACGAGTACATTATATTTCCGTATTGAAGTAAAAGAAGGTGCAAGGTGTGAGTTTAGCTTTAGTATAGATGGTGATAACTTTCAATCAATTGATTTCCCTTTTCAAGCAAAAGATGGAGGCTGGAGTGGAGCGCAACTCGGTATTTTTTGTCTAAATGAGGGGGGAGAACATTCTGTTGGATATGCAGATTATCATTCATTTTATATTGAGGCAAAGGAAGGAGGATAAATGGATACGTTTAAAAACCCGATTCTACCAGGCTTTTATCCTGACCCTTCTATTTGCAGAGTAGGCAATGACTATTACTTAGTTACATCAAGCTTTGAGTATTTTCCTGGTGTACCAATTTTTCATAGTAGGGATCTGGTAAACTGGTGTCAAATTGGCCATGTGCTTGACCGTCCTTCCCAATTGAATTTGGATGAGACTCCTTGCTCTAAGGGCATCTATGCTCCAACCATTCGCTATCACAAAGGATTGTTCTATTTGATTACAACCTTTGTCGTTAGTAAAACGGGAGCCCGGAAAAACTTTTATGTAACAGCAACAGATCCAAAAGGTCCATGGTCTGATCCGTATTGGCTTGATGATGCGCCTGGTATCGATCCATCTTTATTTTTTGATGATGATGGAAAAGTATATTTTATGGCAAATCGTATTCCACCAAATGGACAGCAATACGAAAAGCATATGGAAATTTACCTCCAACAGTTAGATTTGGATACAAAACAACTGATTGGACCGAAAATTAGTTTATGGGATGGGGCTTTAAAACAAATTCATGCACAGGAAGGTCCGCATCTATATAAAATACGGGGCATGTATTATTTAATAATTGCAGAAGGTGGAACAGGATTCACTCACTCGGTCACGATTGCTAGAAGTGAGGAGCTAACGGGTCCATATGAAGTTTGTAAAACGAATCCCATTTTAACGCATCGTCATTTGGGAAGGGACGCTCCTATTGTTAATGTAGGTCACGCGGATATTGTCCAAACTCAAACAGGAGAATGGTGGATGGTTTGTCTCGGATCAAGACCGTACGGAGGAGAATTTAGTAATCTTGGAAGAGAGACCTTTCTTGTGCCGTTTATATGGGAAGATGGTTGGCCAGTAGTCAATCCAGGGAAAGGGATCATCGAAGAAGAATTGACTAGGCCCAATCTAACTTTGCATAGTTGGTCAAGTTTACCAGCGTGCGACCATTTCGATTCAAAGAAATTAAACGATCAATGGAATTTCATTCGCACACCTAGAGACCAGATTTACTCTCTTACAGAAAGGGCAGGGCATTTACGTTTGAAAGTTAGGGCTCAAGTGATTACCAAAGAAGTGAACCCAAGCTTTATAGGCAGACGTCAGCAGCATGTTGAATTTGCGGTCAGAACTGTTATGGATTTTTATCCTGAAGAAGATAGTGAATCAGCTGGCCTTGTTTTGCTTCAAAATTGTGATTTTCAAATTAGGATGGAATATACACGAATGAATGACAGGGCTGTAATACGTTTACTAAAAAGAGTAGCAGGTGAGGATCAGACTTGGTCCATTCAAGAAGTAGAAACAAAGCGAATGTTTCTCAAGATTGAGGGTCATGGACAGAGTTATAATTTCTATTATGCTTTAGAGCCTGAAGAGTGGCATGTATTATATGAAAATGTTGATGGGCGAATTTTAAGTACGGAAGTTGCAGGTGGATTTACAGGTTCGTACATTGGGATGTATGCAAGCAGCAATGGAAGAGAAAGCCAAAACGTTGCTGACTTTGATTATTTTGAATATGTAAGTCTTTCTTGAATAATAAACAAAATTTAGGAGGAATGAACAATGGCAAATCAAGTAGCAGTTAATGGAAAGAGTGCATTAGAATGGGCACAAAGAGCAAGTGAAAGTTTAATGAGTCAATATGAACCGATCAAGCTTCCACCAGCGGATAGATGGCATTATCATCAAGGAGTTTTCTTGTGTGGTGTTCATAGTGTTTGGCAAGAAACGAGGAATGAAGAATACTTTTATTATTTCAAGGAATATGTTGATAAGCTTGTAGATGAACAAGGGAACTTTTTCTTTGCTAGAGATGAGCTAGATGCAATTCAACCGGGATTACTACTCCTACCTTTATATAATCAAACGGGAGAAGAGCGTTATAAAGTAGCAGCTACTAAGCTTCGTAATCTACTAAATACGATTAACAAAACAAAAGAAGGCGGCTTTTGGCATAAAGATAAGTACCCTTATCAAATGTGGCTTGATGGACTCTACATGGCAGGACCTTTTACACTTCAATATGGTCAGCAATTTGGAGAACCGGAATTAGTAGATTTAGTTTTATATCAAGAATCACTCATGAGAAAGAATACTAAAGATGAGAAAACAGGACTTTATTTCCATGGATGGGATGAAAGTGGTCAGACACCTTGGCATGTCCCTGGTACAAATACAGCTCCTGAAATTTGGGGGCGCTCGTTAGGCTGGTATGGATTAGCTGTTGTAGACATAATTGGAATGCTTCCTGATGATCATCCGAAGAAAAAAGAGTTAATTGGTGTGATTCAAAATCTAATTGAGAACTTGGTTCGTTATCAAGATGAGAAGACAGGGTTGTGGTATCAAGTCATAGATAAAGGCCACCTTGAAGATAACTGGTTAGAAAGTTCTTGCTCGAGCTTGTTTGTATATACAATCGCTAAAGCTGTAAATCAAGGCTATATCGATGCAAAGTATTTTGAATATGCGAAAAAAGGATATGAAGGAATCATTAATCACTGTATTGAAGTAGATGATAAGGATCAAGTTACGCTAACTGGTATTTGTATCGGTACCTCAATCGGGGTTTATGATTATTATGTTGGGCGCCAAACGAGTGAAAATGACTTGCACGGAGTAGGAGCATTTATCCTAGCGAGTATGCAAATGTACCACAATGAATCAAAATAGCAAATCAGTACCTTTCTTCTAATCCGTTACTAGTAGAGAGCATTAAAAATAGCTCTCTACTAGTAGATTAATAATGATATAGTTAAGATAGCTCTTTAAGGAAGGAAGGAAAATGAAATGAAAGTTCTAGGGAAGATTCTTTTTTTTGTATTTTGTTTGTTGATGATCGTTGGTTGCAATAACAATGATGAAAAATATACATTACTCTTTTTCTCAGAAATACCGGAATCGGCACAGGATGAAATAGAGGCGGTCGTTAAAGAGGCTATCAATATTGAGGAGACTGATTTTGAACTAAACATGTTTCCGGTAACTTATGAAAGATTAGTTGTTGAAATTGCAGGACATAACGGTGATATTTTATTTTTGAAGGAAGAGCTTATGTCAGCCGCGTATGATCCAGTTGGACTCATTCCATTAGATGAAGTGATTGATCAAGCTACGTTTGATCAGATTCCAAATGATTATAAAAATGTTCATGATGAAACAGGGAAAACGCATGTTCATGCATTACCAATCGATAATGAATCTCCGTTTTTAAAGAGATTAGGAGTAACACTAGACGAGCCTTTGGTGGCTATTATACCCATTTACAGTGAAAATAAAGCGTTTTCAAAAGAGCTGCTTCGATATATAATAGAGACAAACTAGTTTGCTAGAAAGAAAGGAGGAAACATGATGGAAATGAATGGATTTATGGGTAGCTTTTATCGAGCGAGCGTATTTATTTCGAAGCTGGCCTATATTAATATACTCTGGATCATGTTTACCTTAATGGGATTAGTTATTTTTGGATTTATGCCAGCAACAGTTGCAATGTTTGCTGTTACGAGAAAATGGATCAATGGATCAGGAGATTTTCCGCTTTTTAAGACGTTTTGGGGTTACTATAAATCAGAACTTGTTAAATCGAATATATTTGGAATCTTCTTCGTTTTTATCGGTTATATTCTTTATATGAATTTTATCCTCGTGCCGGAACAGGTGCTTTGGATGACAGTATTAAGATATATTTTCCTTGTTATTAGCATAGTATATCTCATTACGTTGCTTACTTTTTTCCCAACGTACGTTCAACTTAATTTAAAAGGGACTAATTATTTAAAAACATCGCTATTGCTCGGTTTGGCTTATCCTCAATATGTCGTTTTGATGGTTGCTGGAATTGTTGGTATTCAGTATTTAATGATGTTTTTACCAGGGTTAATACTATTTTTCGCAGCTAGTTTAATCTGTTATGTAATGACATGGGTTATGAGAATAGTCTTTAAAAATGTTGAAAAAAAGAACCAACAGTTTGAAGAAGAGCAAGCAGCAAGAGAAGTAGAGGTCATGTAGTTTGATTAGGGTGAATCATGTAATAGATTCACCCTCTATAAAAAAGAATAATAACAACGTTGTTAAGGAGTGGCAGAATGAAAAGAATTGTTGTTTGCGGACTAAGTAATCGAGCCATGCAAATGTTTATTAAACCAATCTTAACAAAGTTCTCACAGGAAAACGAGATTGTTGGTTTATTAGATCAAGATGAGAGACGAGGGGATCTCATTTATGAGAGGTTTCCAGAGTTAAGGGACGTTCCTTACTATAGCCCTGAGGCATTTTCTGAAATGATTTCTAAAACTAGGCCGACAACTGTTATTGTCACGAGTCGAGATGATACACATGTTGATTATATATTACAAGGTCTCAAATATGATTTGGATATCATTTGTGAAAAGCCAATGGTCATTACAAGCCAAGATGCAAGAAGAGTGATGGAAGCTGAAGAGAGTAGCAAAGGGAAAGTAACTGTAGCTTTTAATTATCGATACAATCCATTTCACCGAAAAATAAAAGAAATAATTCTAGAAGGGAAGATCGGAAAAATTACGTCTATTGATTTGAATTGGTATATCGATACGTACCATGGATCGAGCTATTTTAAACGATGGAACCGAATGAGGAAGCACTCCGGAGGGTTATCCGTTCATAAATCTACGCATCATTTTGATTTAGTGAATTGGTGGATTGATCAAAAGCCAGTTGAGGTCTTTGCGTACGGTGATTTACATTATTACGGTAAACATGGGGAAGAAAATCCAAGTCAGATCGATAACCGCTACTGTGGTACATGTACGGAGAAGTTATTATGCAATTACTATTCTCGCTGGAACAATCGTACAAATTCAGAAGTAGTGAAAGATGATCATGTAAAAGCAGAAGTGGAACAGAATTATACGAATTACCGGCCTGATGCATGTATTTTCGATCATGAAATTGAGATTGAAGATACATATGTTGCAACAGTGAAATACAATCAAGGTGCCTTGTTAAGCTACTCAATCAATTTTTCGTTGCCTTATGAAGGGTATCGACTTGCGATTAATGGAACAAAGGGAAGGATCGAAACCCAAGAATTTCATGAACTCAGCCGTATTCCTTTTCCAGTTCCTGAACAAACAATTGACTATTTTCCGTTGTTTGGGTCAAAAGAAATCATTCATGTTGTCCAAAATGAGGGCGGTCATGGAGGTGGAGATCCATTGATTCAAGAAGATCTCTTTTTAGGAATAGATTCTAGTAGAAAATATGAAATTTTAGCAGGATCACGCGCTGGTGCTTATTCAATTGCTGTTGGAGAAGGAGTCTGGAAATCTAGCAAGGAGAATAAACCAATTCGGATCGATCAATTATTAGAGAACTATATATATGAATAATTTACAAAATTCAAACTGGAGGGGTTAAGATGGATGTTGTAACAATTGGAGAGTCAATGGCTGTGTTTAGTCCTGAGTCATCGCCGTTAATGAGATATGCAGCAACGTATTCGCGTAAATTTGGTGGAGCTGAATCAAATGTAGCGATTGGCTTAACGAGGCTTGGTCATGAAGTAGGATGGATAAGCAAAGTAGGAAACGATGAATTAGGAAAGGGCTTGCTCTCTTTTATTCGTGGAGAGGGAATTGATGTTAGTCAGGTGAAGGTAGATGGGAGGGCCCCAACAGGTTTGTATTTTAAGGAAGTAAGAAATGCAAGCAATGTAAAGGTTGAATATTATCGCAAAGGTTCAGCAGCAAGTCAATTACATGTTACGGATTTAGATGAACAGTATATTGCAAATGCAAAATATATTCACATAACAGGGATTACTCCAGCTCTTAGCGAGAGCTGCTATGAGACCGTTATGAAAATGATTCAGATCGCTAAAGACAACGGCGTAAAGATTGTATTCGACCCTAATTTACGAAAAAAACTGTGGTCTGAAGAACGCGCGAGAGAAGTATTACTTGAAATTGCTTCAAAATCAGATATTGTCATGCCAGGAATTTCCGAAGGGGAGTTTATGTTTGGAGAAAGAGATGTAGAATCATTAGGTCAGACGTTTTTAGAACATGGAGCTTCACTAGTAGTTATGAAAGTCGGTGAAAAGGGAGCCTATTACTTTACAAAAGAACAAAGTGAGCTTGTACCTGGTTTCCCTGTCGATCAAGTAGTTGATCCTGTTGGAGCCGGAGATGGCTTTGCTGCAGGAGTGATCTCTGGTTTATTAGATCAATTACCTTTGTATCAAGCGGTTGAACGTGGAAACGCAGTTGGAGCGATGGCTGTACAAATTCCGGGTGATTTTGAAGGATTGCCAAGTAGAGAAGAAATTCATCAGTTTCTCTACGGGGCAGAATTAGAGGATATTAGCAGATAAAAAAGAGGCTGTAACAAATGTCCGGAACAAAAGCGGAAATGGCGCCGTTCGCTACTCAGCTTGCGAGAAAGGCCTAATCCTTACAAGGGAGTGAGACTCCGATTATTGCTTAGGGGGTGCCAAAAAGTCTGTTTTTGACTTTTGACACCCCCTAATACTCGTTTAATCAGTCATACCACCCAAAAGGAGCACAAGAGTTAGCAATATTTAATTCAGGATCTAAAATAATGGAGTCTTGAATGTCATTCCCTTCTATGATAGATAGAAGGGCTTCATTAATTTGCTTGGCAATTCTAGTTACAGGTACACCTACAGTAGATAACGTTACCTCTAAGTTGTCTGACTGTGGAATATTGTCATAGCTAATAATAGAGAGATCCTTTGGCACGTAAAGAGCTAGTTCGCTAGTTGCTCGAAGAATCCCGCGTGTTAAATCATAGCTCCCGCTAATTATGGCTGTTATATCCGTATTATTTGATAGTAAAGTTTTTGCAGCATGATATCCGTCATGAACTTCTAGACCATTAGTAGGGATTACTAAGTCAGGTAATTCGGAAGCTTGTTTAACGTTCATCGCTTCAAAAAAACCGATTGCTTTCTCTTTTTGAAGAGGATCAACGTCTGATAAGTCACCTATAAAAGCAATTTTCTTATGACCAATTTCTTGTAAGTAATTCACAGCTAATTTAATTGCCTTTCTTCGATTGACATCAATCGTTGGATACGTTGAGTTTTCTTTCAGTCCGTAATAAAGAATCGGAACGGTTGTCTGAATAGAAGAGTCACTAAGAACGGATTTATTTTCTCCGAAAACTAAGATAGCGTCTACTTGAAACCGGTTGAATGTAGCAATCGCTGATTCAACTTTGTTTATAGACAAAAGTGTTGTATAGGATTTTTCTTCTAAAAGGTCGTTGATTTTTGTAATCAAAATTGACGGGGCGATTCTTTCGACACTTGGCCAAACGACTCCGATTGTATACGACTTTTTTTGCACAAGGCTTCTTGCCGCTACGTTCGGTTGATACCCTAATTCTTCTGCTATTTTCATAATTTTTATTTTCGTCGGTTTTTTCACTAATGGACTGTCTCTTAAAGCCTTTGATACCGTTGAGTAGCTTACTCCTGCATGCTTGGCTATATCCTTTATTGTTACCCCCATAGTCCGCCTCCATTTAAAATTACAACGTTGTTAATCTATTTACTTATTATATCAAAGTAAAGTAAGATTTATAAGTGAAACGTACGAGTGGAATTAAAGTGAGGAGTATGAGTATGATTCAGACTATAAATCAGCATTTAGAAAAAGCGATGCCCTTTATAACACCAAGTAGTGTCGTGTTAGGTTTGGTTTTATCCAATTACATTCAGTCGTGGGTTGCTTTCGTGCCATGGGTTTTTGCCTTTATTACATTATCGAGTAGCATTGGGGTACGAATAGAAAAGATTAAGACTGCGATAATACATCCGAAACCAATTTTTCTCTCACTAGGGATCATTCAACTTCTAATGCCATTTATTGCATTTCTGTTAGGACATTTGTTTTTTCCAAATGATTATTTAACCGTTGTAGGATTAATTATTGCCTTTATCATTCCAACAGGGGTAATCAGTTTGATGTGGGTTTCAATTTATAAAGGAAATTCCTCTGTTTCTTTATTAATTGTCTTAGTGAACACACTTTTAGCCCCATTTGTTATCCCATTTTCTTTGCACCTGTTAGTTGGTGCGAGTATTGACATTAATACATGGAGTTTAATGTCAAATTTGTTTTTAATGATTGTAATTCCATCATTATTAGGAATTGCTTTAAATTATATTCCTGCGCTAAAGACGAAAGATGTGAAAGGGACACTCGCTCCTTTTTCAAAATTTGGCTTGTTTTTTGTTATTGCCGTTAATAGTTCCGTAGCAGCTCCTGTTTTAAGCTTTGATTGGAAACTTATCTCTATTGCAATAATCGTTTTTTGTATTGCATCACTAGGTTATTTACTTGGTGTCGTTTTAGGGAGACTCTTAAAATTTGAAAACGATGTAATCATAAGCTTATTGTTTAATAGCGGAATGAGAAATATAAGTGTAGGGGCGACTATAGCTATTTTATATTTTCCAGCTCCTGTGTCCGTACCTATTGTCCTCGGAACGCTTTTTCAACAAACGTTGGCAGCATTTTATGGTCGGATTCTTTCGAATTACTTACAGAAGAAAGAGCAAGATCAAAAGCAGTATAAGCTAGTAAATTAATTTTTTCTTAATTGACAATTACCGCTCCCTTTTATAAAATTAAAATAACAACGTTGTTATTTTTCTTTAAACTCTATGAAAATAATAAAAAGGAGGTCAATATGAGCTCAAATTATCTTTTAGTTAATAAGGCTGATAATGTAGTTGTCACACTTAAAAATTATGAAGCTGGGGAGACCCTGCAATTTGAAGATAGAAACATTCTTTTAAAGGTTGCTGTTCCAACCGGCCATAAAGTAGCGGTAGCACCAATTAAAAAGGGTCAAGATGTAAGGAAGTATGGATTTCCAATTGGGCATGCAACAGAAACGATTGAAGTGGGGGATTGGGTCCATACTCATAACACGAAAACGAATTTATCAGGAACATTAGAATATACGTATACTCCAAACAAAACCTCTCATTCAATTAGTCAAGCAGAGCAACGAACGTTTAAAGGTTATGTTCGAGCAAATGGCGAGATTGGAATTCGAAATGAAGTTTGGATTATAAACACAGTAGGCTGTATTAATAAAACGGCGGAGCTTTTGGCGAAGACGGCTGATAGTCAGTACAGGGGCGAGGGAATTGACGGTGTATATCATTACCCGCATCTGTTTGGCTGTTCTCAACTCGGGGATGACCTTCATAATACGCAGAAGATATTAAGTAATCTCGTACATCATCCTAATGCTGCAGGTATTCTAGTACTTGGTTTAGGGTGTGAGAACAATCATATTGCTGAATTCAAAAAAGTGATTGGTGATTTTGATGAGAACAAAGTGAGATTCTTAAGCGTACAAGAAGCTGATGATGAGTTAGAGGAAGGATTAGAACTACTTGATGAGATTGTTTCCTATGCGAAAACGTTCACACGTGAAGATGTGCCTGTATCAAAGTTAAAAGTCGGTTTGAAATGTGGAGGCTCTGACGGGTTTTCAGGAATTACAGCGAACCCACTTGTAGGGTCCTTTTCGGATAAATTAATCGAACATGGAGGTACATCGATTTTAACAGAAGTACCTGAAATGTTTGGAGCAGAAACACTTCTCATGAATCGGGCAAAAAATGAAAAGGTTTTCAGTATGATTGTTGATTTAGTCAATGACTTTAAAGAATACTTTATAAAGCATGACCAAGTAGTCTATGAAAATCCATCACCAGGTAATAAAAAAGGTGGTATTACAACGTTAGAAGAAAAGTCACTTGGCTGTGTTCAAAAAGGAGGATTCTCTCCTGTCAACGATGTATTGCCATACGGAGGACGCGTAACGGAGCCTGGGTTAAATTTAGTTCAAGGACCTGGGAATGATCTTGTATCGGTTACAGCGTTAGCAGCTTCAGGAGCACATATTGTCATTTTTACAACAGGAAGAGGAACTCCGTTTGGTGGACCTGTTCCAACAGTAAAAATGTCAACGAACAGTAAGCTCTTTGAGAAGAAGAAAAACTGGATTGACTTCAATGCTGGTGAACTTATTTATGGAAAAGAATTGGATGAATTGACAGATCAATTGTTTGATTACATCATTGAATTAGCTTCAGGAGACGTTCGTACAAATAATGAAAAGAACGGATTTAAAGAGATTTCCATCTTTAAAGATGGTGTCATTTTATAATTCTTTTTCGCAAACTCAACTAAGGAGTGATTTTTTAGATGGAACAATTAAGCCGTTCAATAAAATTAGAAAACCTTCCTGCTCAAGTTACGTATGAACATCAAGACCATTTGCCAGAAAAAATTGTTCAATTTGGTGAGGGGAACTTTTTAAGAGGATTTGTGGATTGGATGATTCATGAATTAAATAAACAAGGGTTGTTTAATGGGAAAGTGGTAGCGATACAGCCAACACCGCACGGGAAAGTTGTACCAAAGCTTAATGCTCAGGATGGGTTATACACTCTTGCACTACGAGGGATTGAAAATGGGCAGATCGTGGAACGTAATGAAATTATTTCATCGATCTCTAGAGGTATTAATCCATATAGCAATTGGGACGAAGTTTTAAAGGTAGCAGAATCACCCGACATTCAGTTTGTTTTTTCTAATACAACTGAAGCCGGTCTTACCTACTTAGAAGAAGCATATGATAAGCAAAAATCGCCTTTATCTTTTCCTGGAAAGGTAACAGCCTTTTTGTACCATCGATATAAGGTGATGAATGCAAAGCCTGAGGCAGGTTTAGTCTTAATCCCGTGCGAATTAGTAGAAGGAAATGGTGACGTACTAAAAGAGCTTGTTCTACGATATGCAAAAGAATGGAATATGCCTAAGGAGTTTACTACTTGGGTCAACAATCATAATCAATTTAGCAATACATTAGTCGACCGCATTGTGACAGGATATCCTAAAGACAATATTGAGGAATATAGAGACATTCTTGGGTATGAAGATGTTCTTTTAACAGCCGGAGAACCGTACCATTTATTTGCCATTGAGGCAGGGGAGGATGTGGCAGAGCGCTTACCGTTTCATCAAGCTGGTTTAAATGTGAAATGGGGTCCGATTACTCCATATCGTGAATTAAAAGTTCGGTTATTAAATGGCCCTCATACAATGATGTTTTCAATTTGTTATCTATCTGGTGTTGATACCGTCTTAGAAGCGATGCAGGATCCTGACTTAGGTGAATTTGTGAAAAACGGTATGATTGAGGAGATATTTCCTACTGTGAAGATGGATGAAAAGGAAAAGAGGTTATTTGTTGAATCAGTCATAGAAAGATTTGAAAACCCATATAACAAGCATTTTTTAACTGATATCGGTATGAATGCCGTTTATAAATACAAATCAAGACTCATTCCTTCTATGTTGGATTATATAGAGCAAACTAAGAAGTTGCCGCAGTCGATCTTGTTTTCACTAGCAGCTCTCATTGTCTATTATCATCCTGATAGAAATGATGGAGATTTTCTAATTGGACGACGGGGCAATAACGAATATACGATTCGTGATAATAAAGAAGCACTTTCGGCGTTAACAAAAGCGTGGGAGCTATTTGAGAATGACGGTGCAGATGTTTCCCGTTTAACAACGTCTGTATTAGAAGATGAAGAGCTTTGGGGTATAAATTTAAATGCAATAGACGGACTTAACGAATTGGTTGCAAGTAATGTATCAAGCATATTACTGCATGGCATGAAGGAAAGTGTAAGGAAACTTGCTAAAGCAGCTACAAAATAAGCAATTATTGACAAAAATAACAACGTTGGCATTGTGACGTTATTGAATTGGAGGAAGCGATGAATTTATTAGAACAGATTACAGAGAGTGGAATCGTTGCAGTAATACGTGGTTCAAAGCCTGAAAATATTGTTGCAATAGGGAAAGCGTTAAGGGAAGGGGGCGTTAAGGCCCTTGAAATTACAGTGGAAACACCAAGAGCCATGTCAATTATTGAGAAAGTAGCAGTAGAGCTTGAGAATGAAGATGTGATCGTAGGGGCAGGGACTGTCTTAGATCCAGAAACGGCACGAGCAGCCATTTTATCTGGAGCAAGATTTGTTTTTTCTCCAACGGTTAATGTAGAAACAATTAAGATGTCTAAGCGATATGGCGTACTAAGTATTCCTGGTGCCTTTACTCCGACAGAGATTTTGACTGCTTATGAAAATGGTGCTGATCTAATAAAAGTGTTCCCAGCAAATGCTGTTGGACCATCCTATATAAAAAATATTAAAGGTCCGTTACCTCATATTCCATTAATGGTGACAGGAGGCATTGATTTAGCGAATGCGGCCGATTACATTAAAGCGGGTGCAGTAGGCCTAGGTGTTGGGAGTACCCTTGTACCAGCTACGATTAATGAGGAGGCACTTCAATCTATTACGGATAAGGCTAAGAAATTTGTGGAAACTGTCAAGCTAGCAAGAGAGTAAGAGATATTTGGTAAAGCTGTTGAGAATATATTTTCAACAGCTTTTTGATTAGAGAATTAGACAATATCAAGCTCGAATTATTCATAAAATGTTTACGCTAATCATTTCAATTTCACATTGGAATCCGAATCGTGTACAATAAAGTGAATCTAAATCAAATTGGAGGCTATACATATGAAAAAAGGTTCTATTTCATTTGAAAATGGTGAAAAGCTTGTTATTGAATTTTACCCAGAAGCTGCACCAGGTCACGTTGAAAATTTTGAAAAGCTAGCGAATGAAGGATTCTATAACGGATTAACTTTCCACCGTGTCATTCCAGGGTTTGTTGCTCAAGGTGGCTGCCCAGTTGGAAATGGTACTGGAGGTCCTGGTTACACAATCAAATGTGAAACACAAGGTAACCCACATAAGCATGTTGCAGGTGCTCTTTCTATGGCACATGCAGGAAAAGATACGGGCGGTAGCCAATTCTTCATCGTACATGAGTCGCAACCTCATTTAGATGGTGTGCATACAGTATTTGGACAAGTTGTAGAAGGTCTTGATTCTGTATACCGTATTAAACAAGGCGATACGATGCAAGAAGTAAAAGTTTGGGATGAAGAGTAATACGTGAGAAATAGGGGCAGACTATGGAAGCCACAAAAAAGGTCAATTCAACCTTTTTCTGCGGCTCGATTTAGTAGCAATGGCTCCGCACGCTGCAAGCCTGCTATGAGAAGATCACTCATGGCAGGCTTTTTTTTAAAATAGCAGCCGTTCCGCACATTGCTTAGAGGGCACTGAAAAAGGGAAAACCACCCTTTTTCAGTGCCCTCCAGACTAGGTCTGCCTTTTTTAGTTTGCTTTTTTAGAAGAAAAGGAAGAAAGGAGATTAGGGATGGAACATCGAACGGTTGATGTGACAATTGTCGGCGGTGGACCTGGTGGTTTAAGCGCGGCATTAGTGCTTGGCAGATCGTGTAGAAGCGTTGTGTTGATTGATTCAGGACATCCTAGAAATGAAGTAACATATGAATCCCACGGATTCCTAACACGTGACGGAATTAAACCCTTTGAGCTGCGAGAAATAGCTCTTGAACAGATGAAAAAGTATGACAAAGTGACGATTATAGACGATCTAGTTGAAGATGTTAAAAATGAGGATGCTCGTTTTAAAACAACGACACGAACAGGAAGAATCATCTCTAGCCGAAAAATCATTTTTGCCACTGGATTAAAGGAACACTTACCAATGATTCGCGGGTTAAAACAAACGTATGGCAAATCCGTTTTTTCATGTCCTTATTGTGACGGGTGGGAGCATCGTGATTTACCTCTTGCTGTTATCGGAAATCAAAAAGATCTCATTCATTATATCCGATTAATCTATAATTGGAGTCAAGATTTACTCGTCGCCACGAATGGGCCGGCCGAACTTAAAGAAAAAGAAAAAAAAGAGGTTGCCGAACACGGTATCCGCTTAATTGAAACAGAGATAAAAGAAATAACTTCTACAGATGGTTTATTAAAGGAAATTGTCTTTGCGGACGGCGAAACAATTAACAGAAAAGCGGCTTTTATCGTTAATACCGGAGCTGAACAAGCGACAATGCTTCCAGAAAAACTAGGTGTAACTTTAGCAGAAAATGGAGCATTTGAAACAAAGGAACATGGCAAGACTAGTGTAAATGGCCTCTACATTATTGGTGATGCAGCGAAACGATTTACTGGGTTAATGGGAGCGGCAGCCGAAGGGTATGAAACAGGCGTGAATATGAATCATGAATTTGTTGAGGAAGATTGGCTGAAAAAGTAAATGAAGATTATGTGCCTGCATCTTGGTTGCAGGCTTATTTAAGTATAAAGATGAAAAAACGTAATAAATATTTGTTATATGCACCTTCGTTATCTACAAAACTGAAGGAGTTGGTACGAATTGAAACCTTTGATAGGAATCTCAACATCAGAAGATAATAAGAAAAGTATGCTTTCTCACCAATATGTAAAAGCAGTGACAAACGCAGGAGGAGTCCCGGTCGTTCTCCCAAATATTGTTGAACATAATGAACTAGAGCCACTTGTAGAGCTACTTGATGGACTTCTTCTTTCGGGTGGTGGTGACATTGATCCAACATTGTTTGGGGAAGAGCCTCATCCTAAACTTGGGTTAATACGTCCTGATCGAGATAAATTTGAAATGTACATGATAAAGGAGTTTTTAATAAGAGATAAACCAATTTTAGCGATTTGCAGAGGTTGTCAAATATTGAATATCGCTGTTGGTGGAGACATGTTCCAAGATATTTATAGTCAAATAAATAAGGACCTTCTTCAACACACACAACTTGCACCGATGACGCATGGTTCTCATTATGTCCATGTGAAGGATGGATCTTTGCTACACCAAATTACAGATGTGTTGAAGTTTAAAGTTAATAGCTACCATCATCAAGCAAATCGAAAAGTTGCAGCCAATTTTCAAGTTAGTGCAACCGCTAGTGATGGAGTAATTGAGGCAATTGAAAGTAAAGTTCACTCTTTTGTATTAGGGCTCCAATGGCATCCTGAAGGAATGTTACCAAATGGAGATAATTATGCACATGTAATCTTTGAATCTTTTTTAAATGTTTGTAAGAATTAAAAGGTGTACCCGGTTGGTCCTAAAAGCTTTGGAACCAACTTTTTGTTTTATAGCTCTGCTTTTTTAGGTAGTAGTTTTTATTCAATAATTTGTGCTACGTATAAAATTTGCATATTGTAGAGACGATAAAGCGTTTGATATAATTAATTAAAATTAGTAAGTAGTATTTGTAACCATATTCCTCTTTGCTTCAACATAAGCACCCCCCAATATGAGAAACGTATAAAATGACATATTTGGTTAATAATAAAAAGATCTATCAATTATTTGACAACGTTGGACAGTCCTAGTTATGAAGCAGGACTGTCTTTTTTCAGTGATACTTTTAGAAAGTTGGTGCAAGATGAGCAAATACCGATATGCTGAGTATTGGAAGGAAAAAGCAAAGAGTGGGGATAAATGGTTATCTCCGTCAACACAAATATATAAACAAAATGATTTAATCTTTGTAGGACAGATTTTAAATATTTATTCAGGACAACAGGAATCAATTCGACTACTGTTTCCAAACATTAAAGCTGTAACAGGATTCCTACAATATATCTTTTTGCCAACGGCCTTCATAGGCTATTTTATGATCCATGAAATGGATCCAAAGACAATTATGCTAGGTGATGGAACGTTCTCTTCGTTAATTGATCAATTACCACTACGGGAACAATTTGAACCTAATACAAAAGAAATGATGCAAGAAGTTTTATCTTCCGTACAAACGGCCTGGACAAAAGAGGATGAAGTAGCCTTTTTTCAATTAGAAAAAGCTTTAAGATTGCTTGAATCTATCAATGTAGAACATGTTGTTACATCTTTTAACATCCTTCGCTCTCCAAGTGGACTAGCTAGTTGGTTAGTGAATGAATATGAAAATGAGCCAGTTTTAGGAATCAACTCACTTGAAGAAGAAGTGAACATGAATGTCAGTGAGTTTCTTCAATTAAGTCGAGATGCCGAATCACAACCTTTTCAATCAAAGCGTTTTTTTCATACATTAGATAGTGTAATGATTTTGTAAGCTATAACTTTTATTGAAAATGTTAAAAAAGGTGCATATACCCAATCATTCCGTGTCATTTCTCCATATGGTAATACCATATCGAAAAACTTTGGAGGAGATTTGAAGATGACACAAAAGAAAAAGCCTTTAGAGCAATTACAGCCGTTAGCAGAGCGTAGAAGCCCTATGCCGCTACAGCCTCTACAAGACAGAAAAGAGCCAAAACCAACCAAGCCGATTGAGGATGTAAAAAAGCCAATTGATGATTGTAAGCCTGACGATAAGAAGAAAATGCCTGATAAAAAGAAACCTGAAAAGCCGGTTGAAGATAAGAAAGAAGAGCCAAAGAAAAAAGAAATAGTTGACCCTTGGGCAAGACTTTTGTTTGGGCCTCCTAGAAAAGTGGAATCAAGTCCTGATGAGGATGATAAGCCCCGTAGAGGATTTTCGTGGATTTAATGATGAATGGTACTAGTGCATCACTAAAGGTGTGCTTGCAGTTATCATACAAATAAATAGCAACCAGGAAATAGGGGTAGTGAGGTGCGAATACTATCCCTTCTTGGGTTGCTGTTTTAATGTGAAAATCCGTTTTAAATAGTCTGAAACACATTCAGCATAATTCTAAAAAAACAATGAATTAACCCAAACAAGTTGAAAGTAAATTGCATATAGTACCAAGAATAGCAGTTAAGTTTTGCTATTTGACCTAACGTAAAGGAGGTGTTACGCATGTCAGGATATGCACACGGAGGTGGCTTTGCGTTAATCGTTGTATTGTTCATCTTGTTAGTTATTATCGGATGTGCTTGCGCAGGGTACGGTTACTAAAATGAGTTTTAAATGATGAAAGAATGACTGTCCCAAATCGTTTTGAACGGTTTTGGGGCAGTTCTTCGTTACTATTATATATATACAATGTTCGGCTAAATGCCAAACCGAACATACATACAGTAATCCCTAATAAGGTTGGGGTGTTCATTAGAGGCACGTCATAAGGATGCAGAGGACATATCAGAGGTGGGGTGACATATCAGATCAGGCAAACGTGTACTTGAATCAGTATTAACTTTATTTTAATCGCTAATAGGATCTGATTTTGACTATATACTAGCAAAGTCAGACCCTTTTTAGCATAAATCTATACTATATGCATGGCTGTTATTTTTTAATCTAAAGATTTATGTGATATGCTCTCAATATCCTTACAACGGATTAGTGTTTTTTTGACACCTGGGTGTTCAAATACTAGGGTGTCAGATATTACAACACATTTCTTTTTCTTTTTGAATTTTTTTATGAATCCTTTTATTTCTTTTCCAGACTTTGTACAAATTGTAACCTCTTTTCCATTCATTTTAGAGAGAATAGAACAGATACAATCCTTATCACATGTTTGATCTTTTTTCTTTAAATGTTTAAGTTTCTTTAAATGCTTTAAATCATCAAGGTTATCAAGCTTTTTTAAATGCTTTAGCTTATTTAAATCTTTAACGTCCTTTGGCTGCTTTTCTTCAATTACACATGGAACATATGGAGGTTCGGCTGTTTGGTGTTCTTTCTCTTTCTTCTCTTCCTTAATTTCTTTTAAGTCTTTCTTTTCCTTATCATATTTGATTTCTTCTTCTTCTTTTTCTTTTGGTACCGTCTCGTTCGGCTCTTTATCAATCTCGCTAGGGATTTCTTCTTCCGTGTTGTCCTCGACTTCTTCAACAGCCTCTTTTTTCTTCTTCATTTTATTCCCACGTTTTTGTATTTTATCAAAACATAGCTCCATGAATTTGCTATGAAAATCAAAATCAGTTGTTTTCTTTTCATCGAGCTCTAAATTAATTTGATCAAGGTCAATCCCTAAATCATATTCAAATTCAAATTTTTTTTTGCTCATCTTTTTTCCTCTCCTTTTCTTGCATTCTGCTAATAGTCTATGGACTTTGGACTATTTGTGATAGGGTATTTGTCTATAACCGAATGGTTTTATTGAAATAGTAGCTTGTCAATAGAAGTTAGGATAACTGAAAAGTAAGTACGAGAAATTTGTTTCTAATCCGTTTCATGTTATTTTTATTACTGAGAAAGTTTTAATGACATAATCACAGGAGATATAATGATGTGGGAATTAATATTAGTCATGCTTGAGCGGTTAGGAATCATTGTTACAGTGGCTTTTGTTATGACTCGGTTTAAGTTTGTTCGTCACTTAATCGAAAGGCGTGAAATATCTAAAAGATCAAGAATAAGTGTCATTGCTATTTTTGGCTTATTTGGAATTATTGGTACATATACAGGACTGAAAATTAACCCCGAACAAGCTACGTATTTCCGCTGGGTAATCGATTTGGGAGATGGTGAAGCGATTGCTAATTCCCGTGTGATAGGAGTTGTTGTAGCAGGGCTATTAGGTGGGTGGAAAGTAGGAGTGGGAGCAGGAGTAATAGCAGGAGCTCATCGTTATTTACTAGGTGGCTTTACTGGTTTTGCCTGTGGAGTGTCGACAATTATTGCCGGGGCAATTGCAGGCTATTTTTATAAAAAGAAAAAAAACACTCGAATTATCTCCTTACAAACAGCATTAATTGTAGGAATGCTCGCAGAAGCAGTTCAAATGGGAGTCATTTTATTACTTGCACGCCCTTATGATCGTGCTTTGCTTTTAGTTCAGGATATCGGTGTTCCGATGATCGTTGCAAATGGGATTGGGACAGCTATCTTTATTTTAATTATACGTAATGTCATCCAAGAAGAAGAGAAAATGGGCTCCATTCAAGCTCAAAAGGCATTAAAATTAGCAGATTTAACATTGAAGTATTTACGGAAAGGATTAACGGAACAATCTGCTTACCCTACGTGTCAAATTTTATTAAAAGAAATCCGAGTTGATGCCGTTTCTATTACCAATCATGAAAAAATCCTTGCATTTACAGGTGTAGGGGAGGATCATCATCTACCTAACCAAAAGGTACAGACCGTTGCAACAAGGCGAGTCTTAAAAGAAGGAAAGCTCGTCATTGCCAAACAGGAGGAAATAGATTGCGGTGTAAATCACTGCTTATTACAAGCTGCAATTATTGCCCCTTTAAAAATCAAGGAACAAACGATTGGCACGTTAAAATTTCACTTTAAGAATGAGAAAGGTCCTTCCCCAACAACCATTGAATTAAGCAAAGGGTTGTCAACATTATTAAGTCATCAGCTTGAACTCTCTGAAGTAGATCGTCATTTGGAGCTCGCTAAGCAAGCTGAGATTAAAGCTTTACAGGCCCAGGTCAGTCCTCATTTTTTATTTAACGCTTTAAATACTATTGTTGCTTTAGTAAGGACGGATCCTATGAAAGCGAGAAAACTGTTAATTTCACTTTCACACTTTTTTCGACAAAATTTAGCTGGAACGACTGCGACTGAAACCTCTTTAGAAGAAGAAATTAAACATGTGAAAGCTTATTTAGAAATTGAGCAAACTCGATTTTCGGATAAATTGTCTGTTCAGTATGAGATTGATGATGAGGCATTAACTTGCAGGTTACCGCCAATGACGTTACAACCAATTGTAGAAAATGCCATTAAGCATGGATTAAAGCAACTGCAACAGGGGAGTCTTCTTTCTATTATTGTAAAGAAGCAGAAAGATGTAGTGTTCATCTCAATTTGTGATAACGGGACAGGAATAGAGGCAGAGCGAATACAAGAACTAGGCAATGAAAAGGTGCCGTCTAAAACAGGTACAGGAATAGGGTTAGCTAATATTAATAGAAGGCTAGAGATGATGTATGGAGTTGAGTCGACACTACGAATTGATAGTGAACTTGGAGAAGGCACAACCGTTTCATTCTCAATACCGAAATAATGTAGAGAGGTGCGCAAGTGAAAAAAACATTAAAAATTGTCATTATTGATGATGAACCCTATAGCCGTGATGAGTTAACCTTTCTCTTAAATCAATATGAGGAAGTGGAGATCGTTGGCGAAGCTGATTCCGGGGAGAAAGGGTTAGAGGTGGTCATGCGAAAAGAGCCCGATGTTGTATTTATAGATATAGAAATGCCACAAATGTCTGGCTTAGATTTAGCTAAAGCACTCCAAAATATGAAACACGTTCCATTAATTGTTTTTGCAACCGCATATGCTGATTATGCTGTAAAAGCGTTTCGTGTTCAGGCACTAGACTATTTAGTTAAACCGTTTGATGATGAACAAATAGATGAAGTGTTAAAGCGAATGAAGGAACGGCTGTCAGAATCCTCGAAAGGAGTAGACCTAACTGCAGGTGTAGGCAAATTAGCAGTAGAAGATGAAGGGCGAATTGTTTATCTTTCTCCTAAAGATATTGCTTATCTGTTTCGCGAAGATCGAGAAACAATGATCTGTGCCAATGAACGAAAATATAGCTCAAGGACGCCAATTAAAGATTTAGAAGAAAAATTAAAAGGGTACCCCTTTTTTCGAACTCACAAAAGTTACTTAGTGAATTTAGACAAAATTGAAGAGTTAATCCCCTGGTTCAATGGTGCCTATCAATTAAAAGTCGTTGGGCAAAAAGAAGAAATTCCAGTCAGTCGAAATTATGTAAAGGCGCTAAGAGAGCGTCTAGAGTTGTGATATCCATTAAGGTGAATGCATAATGTGGGGTGCATTCGCCTTTTTTTATTATTTGGAACAACTTTTATTGCATGTGGGACATTATTTTAAACATGTTAGTCACTATTTTGAACATGTTATCACAATTTCGACACAAAGAGGGTGTAAGAAGGTAAAATGAAAGCGTATTCAAAAGAAAGAGGTGTTATAAAATGATTACATTTCTAGTATCTATTGCACTATTAATAATAGCTTATTTTACGTATGGTAAATTGATTGAAAAAATGTTTGGGGTTAAGGAATCAAGACCTACTCCAGCTTATAGCATGAAAGACGGTGTCGATTATATTCCAATGGGAACAAATCGGAATTCGTTAATTCAGCTATTAAATATTGCGGGTGTAGGACCAATTTTCGGACCAATTATGGGAGCGCTTTACGGACCGGTGGCTTTTATCTGGATTGTTGTCGGTTGTATCTTTGCAGGGGCGGTTCATGACTATTTAACAGGTATGATCTCGATTCGTAACAAAGGGGCGCATTTACCTCAATTAGCTGGTAAGTTTTTAGGGAAATCAATGAAGCATATTGTCAATGCAATTGCTGTTCTTTTGTTACTTCTTGTTGGAACCGTTTTCGTGACAGCTCCAGCAGGACTATTGTTTAACTTAATGGATGGGTTAGTTGCACTAGGAATAATCACAGCGGTTATTTTCGCTTATTATATTTTAGCAACGATGCTGCCTGTTGATAAAATCATTGGAAAAGTTTATCCAATCTTAGGAGCACTATTAGTTATTAGTGCGATTGGAATTGGAGGAATGTTAATTTTCACTGGTGCACCAATTCCAGAATTAACATTTGAGAATATGCATCCAGCTGGAACAGCCGTATTTCCAATTCTTATGATTACCATTGCTTGTGGTGCAATTTCAGGATTTCATGCAACACAATCACCGATAATTTCAAGAACACTTCAAAATGAACAGAATGGTCGTAAAGTATTTTACGGCATGATGATAGTAGAGGGGATTATCGCAATGATTTGGGCAGCAGCTGCTATGAGTTTATTTTACGGAACGGATTTAGCTGCTTTAATTGATTCAGGTGGTGCTGGACTTGTTGTTAGTGAAGTTGCTTTCACATTGTTAGGAGCAATTGGTGGAACGTTAGCTGTACTTGGTGTCATTGTTCTTCCAATCACATCTGGTGACACAGCCTTCCGTTCGGCTCGAATGATTATTGCTGATTATATTAAAGTTCCACAGTTGAAGATTACTAGTCGTCTTTGGATTGCGTTACCATTATTCGTGATTTCGTTCATCCTGACTACAATGGACTTCACTTTATTATGGAGATACTTTGGTGTAACCAATGCAGCAATAAGTGCAATTGCCTTATTTGTTGGTGCTATGTATCTAGCTATTCAATTTAAATTTCATTGGGTTGCAACAATACCAGCAACATTTATGACGATGGTTTCTTTAACATTTATCTTCAGTGCACCAATCGGATTTGGCCTGCCAATGGGAACATCTTATGTTGCTGCAACGATTGGAACAATAATTATTCTAGCTTTATTTGCTTACAAAATTAAATTAAATCGCGCCGAAGCGAATTTTGAGTTAGACGAAGATGAGAGCAAGGCAGCGTAACAAATGAAACCTGTATCCGCTTGGAGGATGCAGGTTTTTTTCCTGTTTCTTAAGCTTATTAAAACGAAATATGTAAAAATAATGATTTTAGTTTGATATTTTACATAATATTGTCGTTCAAATGAAATCAAACGGACATTAGGAATCAAAAAAAATCTGTTATAATAACTGAAATATTGTTTTAAGTAAATTCATAGTATTGATTAGACATATCTACAGCAAGGGAAGGATGCGACATATGAGAAAAGAGAATGAACTGATCAAAAAGCATTATTATAAACATTTTGTAGAAGAAAGAACCAATCAACCAATCGCCGTTCTTGCTGAAGCGATGTTAAAAGAGAATGAGGAAGAAACTAATTCCTCAATTCGCTATGCTCAAGGAGAAGTCTATTATCATAACAAAGACTACGAAACAGCCATTTTTAAGTGGGAGAAGGTTCAATGTGACTTAAAGTCATGGGCAATGAAAAACATTGCTGACAGTTATTATGAGGTAGGGGCACTCTCACAAGCTGAAGAAGGGTATTTAGCCATACATACAGAGAACTTGATTTTAAGAACTGAAATAGAATTACAACTATTTTCCCTATATATGGATCAACAACAATTAGATCAAGCTGCAAAAGTAATCAAAAACGTTGTGTCGTTAAATCCAGATTATTTGGATGTTACAGAAATTGCTCGTTCATTTTTTGAAGAGTATAGAGATTGGGATAGTGCAATTGATTTAGCGATTAATGAAGCAATCCGAACAGAGTCTATTGAATGGTTTGAAATCGTTCAAAAATATATTGATAGAGAATTAACTAAAACAATAGAACCTTCTTATTTTTTGCAGGCTCTAAAAACGTTATATTCAATTGATGTTAAGAAATTTGAACAAATAGTTGTAGTACTTTGGAAAAGCTACAGAAGTGAAGGAGAAGTATATTTCAAGTGGTTGACTGAGTTTAATGACCTTTTATTACAGCTTAATATTGACAAAACTGTATCTTGGCTTGATTTATCAAAATTATATGAACAAACTTATTTTGATCTAACAGCCGGTAAATATTTCATTAAAGAGATTGAACATATTGTCCCTAACCTTTTAAGCAATTGGATTCATACTGCGAAAAAATCTCAAGCAGTAGCTGCCGCTGGAGCTGTTCTTTCGTGGAATCAACTTGTATCAAATCTTAATACAAATACTGTTAATGAAGCAGAAATAATCTTAAGTCATGACCGTTCGGCAACAACTGACTCGATTGTACAAAGTTTGGAGCTATATGAATCTATCATTCGTTGGGCACAGGAACATGATTTAGAAATAGGGGATCGCATAGAGTGGAAGGTTCAACAACTGGTAGATTTTGATCGAAATTACTTAGTTGTAGCAGGGTCAGATACAAAAGGTAAAACAGCAATGATCAATCATTTATTAGGACATGAAGTTTTAAGTGAAGAATTACCTGCAACGTTTATGTTTAGAAATGGTAGTGAAACGATACTTCAAGAAATTAATGAAGAAGGTCATATTCATCCCGTTAACGAAGAATTGAGCGACATAGATCTTAAAGATAAAATGTTTGAATATGTGTTGCCAGCTTCATTTTTAGAAAAGAATAAGCTAACTATTTTATCGACAGAGCGGAATGAAGAATTAAATAACTACGCAGGTATGGCTGATGTGTTATTGTTTATCATAGATGCTAACTCAAGAATAACAAAATCTGATTATAATGTTCTTACAAAGATCCAGGATGAGTTTCCGAGCCTATCTATTCATTTTGTTATTAATAAGATGAATGTCATTTATAATGAACAAGAGGTTCAACGAATTGTTGAGGAAACAGAAGCAGCTATTAACGAGAACTTTCCAAATGCACAGATATACACAACTGAATCACGATTTGACGGCCTGAATCCAGTAATAAGTGGTCTATTTAAAAATAGAATGATAGAGAAAGAACGAAATGAAAGAATGTTAAAGGTAATACAAGAAACCATCGGTCATCTTCTAGAAAAGCGAGTGAAAATGGAAAAGAACTTAATGAATTCTGTTACTTGGAATGAAGAAGCTGTTCTAAAGCTGACAGGTGCCAATAATCAACTAATAGATATAGAAAAAGAAAAGATACAAGAAATAAAAGAGTCATATGTAGTCATTACTGATGAAATGAAAAAGAATTTAAGAGTGAACATCCCGAAAATATTGCGTGAGTGCTCAAGTTTTATTAAGGAAGATAGTGATTTTAGAAATATTCATGTTGAACTTAATAGAAAAATGAATGAGCAAATTTCTACTTATTTAGAACAAACATTTTTACCGAAATTTTCTAATGTCTTGCAGGAATGGTTAGAAGTTTGTAATGTCGAATTCATTCAAAGTCAGTCATATTTAAAGGAAATGACTGAAGGGTTTAATCGGTTATATGAAAAAGAACGTTTTAAATTGCAATGTGATTTCCGTGTACTTGACGATTGGTACAGAGATGTTGACCGAATGACAAATGGTGTGCACTTAGAAAACGTCAATATATTGTTGAGATTAACACCTTCACAGCTTCTATTAAAGAGTTCAGGGAAATTTTTTGGAGTACTTCCTACAAATAAAGCACTAGTATTTAAAATGTACAAAAAATTTATTGAAAATGAAGAGTATAAGCAGGTTACCGAAACGATTATGAATCAGTACATGCTCCAGTTTGACTTATTTGGAAAGTCAATAGAGCGAGATATGAACTTGTTCTATAGAAGTCCGTTTAGTGTACTAAACGAAGCAATTGCAGAAGCACAATCAGAAATTGAAGGGCATAATGATGCGCTAGATTCGTTACGAGCTAATCCGGAAATTTATAAAGATCCGTTAACCTTATTTAAGGTTCGAGTTCATCAATATGAGTTAATGGAGCTTAGGGATTTGAACAAAAGTCAAAGCTTGGCAGTAAAGTAAGTGACCGCTGATCTCTCTCATAATGCCAAACAGCAGGGGCTTTAAAAGCTCCTGCTGTTTCTTTATTGACTTTGTGTTCTTTTTAGAATCCATCTTCTCCTGCAGTGTATGGGATATTCAGATTGTTTTCGACTGTACGTAAACGTTGGTTTAACCGGGTCATTCGTTCAAAATGACGCTCATCATTTTGGTTTAAACGAATGATCTCTTCGTTTATTCGGCCAATCTCGGCATTTAATCTTTGAATTTCTTCGTTTTGGCGTGTTAATTCTGTTACTTGCTGTTGAATTTGGCTTTCTAATTGGGCCACTCTTGATTCGAGTGTTGGTTGCCTGAAATGAGATAGCGGTTGTTGACGAGGTTGATAATAGGCATAAGATGATGACTCGTTTGGTTGCTGAACAAATCGAGAGTTATATTGATATGGGTTCATACGGCAGCTCTCCTCTGTAGTTTATTAGTCTAGATGACACTTTTACAGCCTATGTAGAACCCCCTTAATTGACAGGGCTTATGCCTAAATTGATAAAGAATAAAAAAGTCAAAAATTTATTTTTGAATAAATTTAAATTTTGTGATAAAAATCACTTTCAATCTATAAGCCTGGGAGTATGATCAATTTAGAAAGAGAAACAACTTGTAAAGTGATAGGAGATGAGGAGGAAATGATATTATGTGAATGGAAAGATTTCCAGACTGATACTGAAACATATTCTCAGGCTGACTTTGAGGAGTTGGTCAATGATGAGTTTGAAGCAATGATGTTTGAGGATGATGAAGAGATTCCTGCTTACATTTGGACAGTCAACTATGTATGTATTATAAAAAAGGGTACGAGAATGATTGCTGATATTTCTATTACAAAGATTCCTCGAAATCCAGTTTGTGCATAATTTTTTTAAAAATAACATGTGAAATGTTTCACAAGTGGAGGGTTCTAACATGGTTGTAGATCAAAAACAATTGGTAGAAAAAACGGATGTATTAAAAGCGGTAGATCAGTTAGTTAGCAATGGAAAAAAAGCATTAAAAGAATTCTTAACGTGTAATCAAGAGCAAGTTGATGAGGTTGTTAAAAGAATGGCTTTGGCTGGACTTGAACATCATATGGAATTAGCGAAGCTTGCTTTTGAAGAAACAAATCGTGGTGTATATGAGGATAAGATTATTAAGAATTTGTTTTCTACAGAATATGTGTACCATAACATTAAATATGACAAAACGGTCGGAATCATTCATGAAAACGAACATGATGGTTTGATTGAAATTGCTGAACCAGTTGGAGTCGTAGCCGGCGTTACACCTGTCACCAATCCAACATCTACAACAATGTTTAAAGCACTCATAGCAATTAAAACGAGAAACCCGATTATTTTTGCTTTTCATCCTTCTGCACAAAAATGTAGTAGCGAAGCGGCAAGAGTATTACGCGATGCAGCGATTTTAGCTGGTGCACCTGAACATTGTATCCAATGGATTGAAACACCTTCCATTGAAGCAACGAAGGCATTGATGAACCATGAAGGGACAGCATTGGTACTAGCCACAGGAGGCGCTGGAATGGTTAAATCAGCTTATAGTACAGGGAAGCCTGCGCTTGGGGTTGGCCCAGGTAACGTTCCTTGTTATATCGAAAAAACAGCGAATGTCAAGCGGGCAGTAAATGATTTGATCCTATCAAAAACATTTGATAATGGGATGATTTGTGCATCTGAGCAAGCGGTTATTATTGATGATGCCATCTATCAAGAAGTAAAACGGGAGTTAACGAATAATAAATGTTACTTCTTAAACGAAGAGGAGCGCGCAAAAGTAGAGAAGCTGGTGATTAATGAAACAACATGCGCTGTAAATCCAGATATCGTAGGAAAGCCAGCTGCATTTATTGCAAATTTAGCTGGTGTTACGGTCCCAGAGGATACCAAAATCTTGCTGGCGGAACTTAAAGGGGTTGGACCACAGTATCCATTATCTAGAGAGAAGCTTAGCCCAGTCCTTGCGTGTTATCGTGTGCGCTCTACAGCAGAAGGATTGAAACGAGCCGAAGAAATGCTTGAATTTGGTGGTCTAGGACACTCTGCTGTCATTCATACAAACAACGAAGATGTAATCCGACAATTTGGTATGAGAATGAAAGCATGCCGAATTATTGCCAATGCCCCTTCTTCTCAAGGTGCGATTGGTGACATCTATAACGCCTTTTTACCATCACTCACGCTTGGTTGTGGTTCTTATGGGAAGAACTCTGTATCTTCAAATGTGGGGACTGTTAACTTAGTAAATGTAAAAAAAGTAGCTCGGAGGAATGCAAATATGCAATGGTTTAAAATTCCACCGAAAGTGTATTTTGAGAAACATTCAACACAATATTTAGCGGTCATGCCTAATATTACAAAAGCGTTCATTGTTACTGATCCAGGTATGGTTAAACTTGGGTACGTTGATAAAGTGTTGCATTATTTACGTCAAAGACCAGACTATGTCCATTGCGAGATCTTTTCTGAAGTGGAGCCTGATCCATCTATCGAAACGGTAGAAAAAGGTGCAGCAATGATGAGAAGTTTTGAGCCGGATTGCATTATCGCACTTGGTGGAGGATCAGCAATGGATGCTGCAAAAGGAATGTGGTTATTTTACGAGCATCCAGATACAGATTTTCTTGGTTTGAAACAAAAGTTTCTTGATATTAGAAAACGCGTATTTAAATATCCAAAATTAGGAACACAGGCTCAATTTGTTGCGATTCCTACAACGTCTGGTACAGGTTCTGAAGTGACATCATTTTCTGTTATTACTGATAAAAACCAAAACATCAAGTATCCGTTAGCTGATTATGAGTTAACTCCTGATGTGGCCATTATCGATCCGCAATTTGTTATGACTGTTCCTAAACACGTAACGGCAGATACAGGAATGGATGTGTTAACCCATGCGATTGAAGCTTATGTGTCTATTATGGCGAATGACTATACAGATGGTTTAGCAATCAAAGCCATTCAGCTAGTGTTTGAATATTTACCTCGTGCTTATCGTAATGGCAGTGAAGAGGTAGCGCGTGAGAAAATGCATAATGCATCAACCATTGCAGGAATGGCCTTTGCGAATGCATTCCTTGGCATTAATCATAGTTTGGCTCATAAATTAGGAGCTGAGTTCCATATTGCTCACGGCCGTTCAAACACAATCTTAATGCCACATGTCATTCGTTATAACGCGAAAAAGCCAACGAAATTTGCAGCATTTCCAAAATACGAACACTTTGTGGCAGACAAGCGCTATGCAGAAATTGCTAGAATACTAGGCTTACCAGCAGCTACCACAGAAGAGGGAGTCGAGAGTCTCGTTCAAGCCATTATTAAGCTAGCAAAAGAAATGGATATTCCTATGAGCATTAAAGAAAATGGAGTAAATGAGAAGGAATTTGAAAGCAAAGTCGACTATCTGGCGGAGCGTGCATTTGAAGACCAATGTACAACGGCGAATCCGAAGCTGCCTCTAGTAAGTGAATTAGCTGAAGTCTATCGTTTAGCGTATAAGGGTGTGTAAGTACAAATAGTAACTAGGGTGTTCCAAAGGTCTAGAACGATCAGTGGAACACCCTCTTTTAGATTGGGAAATAGATTGTTTTATTGTTAACAGTTTCTTTATAGATACTAGCATATTTTTACTTGAGAGAGACAAGTACCGAGTCGAAACTTTTCAAACCTTCATAGATTAATATGATCTTAATCTAAGGAGGTTAGAACGTTGTTTGGTTTTCAAATGGTACAAATGGTGAGGAAGTATTCACATAAGCTGGATAAGCCATTACGTGATAAGGTTTTAAATTTGTATAAACCTTTTAAGTGGACACCTTGCTTCATGCATAACATGTTTGAAGGTGTTTTGAAAAGAACGAGGAGAATTAGGGTGATCATTGAATTTGACGAAGGCTGTTATAAAGAAGGTTGTCTGAATATGAATCAAATATTCAATAGCCGCCTTGGGTGTAAAATGAGAAACGAATTTCAGACTATCTCTTGTTGTAGTGCAGATCTTACACCTGCTGTTTTAGAAGAGTTGCTTATGAACTGTCCTCAGATTAAAAAGATTTCCTTAAATCGTGAAGTTCGCGCTTTGCTTGATACAGCAGTGATCTCTGCGAAGGCTAGAAATGTCATTCGAAATGGAACAGAACTGACAGGAAAAGGAATAACAGTTGCAGTCATTGATACAGGTATTTACCCTCATAATGACCTTTCGGGAAGGATTATTGATTTTGTTGACTTTATCAATCAAAGAAGCGAGCCGTATGATGACAACGGACATGGTACTCATTGTGCTGGAGATGCTGTTGGTGACGGGGCAGCCTCGTCAGGTGTCTATATGGGTCCTGCACCTGAAGCAAATGTAATTGGGGTAAAAGTATTAAATAAAATAGGTTCTGGGTCGTTGGAAACGGTCATGCAAGGAGTACAGTGGTGTATAGACTACAATGAAAGAAATCCTGAGCAGCCCATTCATGTCATTAACATGTCATTAGGTGCTCCGGCTCAGAGATATGCAAATGAACGTGAAGATCCGATGGTTCGTATCGTTGAGAGCGCTTGGGAAAGTGGAATTGTCGTTTGCGTAGCGGCTGGGAATGAAGGCCCTGAAGAAAGAACTATCGCAAGTCCGGGAATAAGTCAACAAGTTATCACGGTAGGAGCTCTTGATGATCGAAATACAATTGATCGAAGTGATGATGGTGTCGCCAGCTTTTCAAGTCGTGGGCCAACCATTTATGGAGCTCAAAAACCAGATTTGCTTGCTCCAGGAGTTAGCATTGTTTCATTACGCTCACCAAGATCTTATTTAGATAAATTACAGAAAGCGAGCAGAGTCAATTCTGAGTATTTCGTTTTGTCAGGAACATCAATGGCCACACCAATTTGTGCAGGTATTGTTGCACTAATGCTTGAGTCTAATCCAACATTGACACCTGCGGAAATAAAAGAACAGTTGCTTAACGGTACTGACTTATGGACAAACAGAGATCCAAATATTTATGGAGCAGGCTATATTAATGCAGAAGATTCAATTCAGTAAACTAACGCAGTAAAGGAGTAAAGAGGGGTCTGACCCTTACCTATAGGGGTATGAAGAATCGAAGGGGATTTCTGTTCGAGGGCACTGAATAGGTGAAAGTTGACCTTTCAGTGCTCTATTTCTGCATTTTCGAATAAGTACATGTCAGAGTGAATAAAAAGTATGAAAATGGCCCTATCCTTTTAAAGATCAGCTTTTTTCGATACAGAAAGTAGGGAGATCTCATGAAAGGGCTAAATGAAGTTAACGTCGTGATTGTCGGTGCTGGATTAGCAGGATTAACAGCAGCTCACGAGTTAAAGAAAAGAGATGTTTCTTTTATTATTTTGGAAGCGCGAAGCAGGGCAGGTGGTAGGGTTTATAGTACAATGTCAGATGAGAATCTTCCTATTGACTTAGGAGCACAATGGATTGGGCCAGGTCAAAAGAGAATGATGAGGCTTGCAGAAGAATATAATCTACAACTTACACCAACTTTTCAAAAAGGAAAAACACTTTTCCACTTAAGAGGAAAGAAGAATAAAACAAAAGGGAATATGCCTAAACTATCAGCTCTTGCCACTCTTAATATGATGATTCTAAAAAAGAAAATAGACAAGTTGAGTAAACAAATTCCGGCAAATGAACCATGGACTTCAGAGCTCGCTAAGCAGTTAGACAAAATGACGTTAGAGGAATTTATACAAGTTCATTCACATTCAAACTCTGCATCGGCTTATTATAGATTAATTATAGAAGAACTACTCTGTGCAAAATTATATGAAGTCTCGGCTCTTGACTTTTTATGGTGCATAAAGTCTGCTGGTTCAATAGATGACCTGTTAGCAGCAGAGAGTTTTTGGTTTAAAGATGGTGCAGGGAAGCTTATTGATAAATTAATAGAGCCACTTACAGAATTTATTTATTTTGATCACCCTGTCCAACGTATTATATACGAAGAGAAGAAAGCTGTTGTTTATGCCCGAAATCAGTCATGGACAACCTCAGAAGTAATCATAACCATTCCACCTAATTTTATTACAAACATTCACTTTGACCCACCTCTGCCATCAGATCGAGTGCAACTAAGTGAACGAGCAGGTTTACCTTCTGTCACAAAGTTAATTTTTATTTATGACCGACCTTTTTGGAGGGAGTTAGGACTAAATGGAACGGCTTATAGTGATCAACCTCCAGTAAACTTGACGATTGACAGCTCACCAGAAGATGGAAAAAGAGGAATATTAACAGTTTTAATAGGTAGCAAATCAGCTAGAGATTTAGCTAGTATGAAGGCTGAAGCGCGACATGATTTAGTAAAAAAGGCGTTAATTCGCTTCTTTGGAAAAGAAGCTGAATTACCTCTTCGGGTATTTGAGAAAGATTGGACAGCTGATATGTGGACCCATGGTGGATACGGGACTCACTTTCCAACAGGAGTAATTAGTCACTTTGGGCCATCTCTTATTGAGCCAGTTGGGCCAATACATTGGGCTGGAACAGAAACAGCTTTTGAGTGGAGGATGTATATGGAGGGGGCTGTTCAATCAGGAGAAAGAGTAGTTAGTGAGGTTTTAAATCGTTTGAAGTGAATAGGTATAGGTATGAGTGGAGGAATAAACAGTCATACTGTATAAAACATCCTTGTCGTAGAAGGAAGCTCTAAAAGGAAAGAGGAGAGACTAATGACTATAATAGCAGGTTCCGATTATCAAATTTCTCAAAATATTCAAGGGAATTTTAATTCAGCAGAGATTTTAACGGTTATTCGTCAAAGTGGAAACAGTGTGCAGTTTACCCTTGGTAATGGAAAAGGTCATGGCTCTATGCCACTTGACCATATGCAGTTTTTACTGAAGAAGAATGAATTGCGGTACGTTCCTAATAAACAAAAAATGTTAAAAGAAGAAAATAACGAGGAACAAATTAGTTAAAAGAAAAATCAAGAAGAGGGTTGTCTCAATAGGTCCAAAACAGGAAGCCACTGAAAAAGGTAAAAACCAACCTTTTTCAGTGGCTCTTATTTAAGTAGCAATGGCTTCGCACGTTGCAAGCCTGGTATGAGAAACCCACTCGTACCAGGCTTTTTATAAAGATTGCACCGGCTTCGCACATTGCTTCGAGGACATTGATAAAGGTAAAAATCGACCTTTCTCAGTGCCCGCCCAAAACAGACCGTTTGAGCCGCCCCCTTATTCTATATCTTTTTAAAAAATCCTGTTGAAAGCAAGGCATCAATGCCTTCTGTTTGACTACTGTCATGTACTTCCAATTCAATTTCTTGATTCGGTTGTAGGGAGATGGCTAGCAACCCTAATAAACTTTTTGCGTCAATCTCCCAGTGATCTTTTTTGATGAGAATGGTTTCAGGAAACTCGCTTGCTTTGTTTACAATTTGACTAGCTGTCTCCGCCACAATAGGTTGTAATACCTTTACACGCATGGTGTTCCACTCCCTTTATTGTTATAAAAATGACTAAGTAGCGATATATATTGATAATATATTTGCAAACCTAAGAAAAATGCTAAAAAACTTATAAAGAGTATGGGAGATAAGATCACATCATATCTATATGTACCCCAGAGAAAAGAGGGGGCCAATGAGGAGGGTGCTGAAAAAGTGATTTTCCTTTCAGTGGCCTCTAAATGAGTACGCCCTTTTTATCTGAAAATTTGTTAATATATAAATAAGTACAGTTTTAAGTAGGAGGCAGGAATGGAAAAACAGGACCATAAACCAATTAAATTGATCGCAATTGATATGGATGGCACTCTTTTAAATGAGCGTAAAGAAATTTCTTTGGAAAATCGGAAAGCAATTAAAGAAGCTGAAGAAAAAGGGGTACATGTCGTAATTAGTACAGGAAGAACGAGAATGACATGTGATGACTTAGTGAATTCTCTTTCTTTAAATTCTTATCTTATCACCGTTAATGGAAGTGAAATTTGGGATGAACATGGTGAATTGGTTGAAAGGAAATTGTTAAATACGTCATACATAGAACAAATGTGGAAGTTAAAGCAGACACACGAAACATTTTGTTGGGCTGCCTCTGTTGATAATGTATGGAGGGATTCATTTCCAGAGGATTTATCTAAACATCAATGGATGAAATTTGGCTTCGATATTAAAGATGACCAAGTGAGAAACATCGTTTTAGAGGAACTCTCCAAAAATCCTGATCTTGAGATTACCAATTCAAGTCCTACGAACCTAGAGATTAACGCTGCTGGGGTTAATAAAGCAAAAGCAATTGAGAAAGTGTGCAATCGGCTTGGAATTACAATGGATAATGTCCTTGCACTAGGTGATAGCTTAAATGACTTAGCAATGATAAAAGAAGCTGGAATAGGTGTAGCAATGGGGAATGCACAGCCATATGTGAAAGAGTCAGCTAATTGGGTTACTTCTACCAATGAGGAAGATGGTGTAGCAAAAGCAATACGAAGATGGGTGTTGTAAGAGGGGTTATCCTAAAGGTGAAAATATACCTTTGGGATAATCCCTTTCCATTATTGAGTACAAGATAGAACTAGAGGTGATTAAAAAAATGATTTTCGTCTAAGTAAATAAGCAGAGAAATTATCTAAAGGAAAAAGAGAGCATTAGTAGAATCTCACATACAATATGAAAATCCAAAAGAAAGGGAGAGACGATGAAAAAAAGAACGTTGGTATTTGTTGGAGTTGTCCTGGCAGCGGTCTTCCTTGCACTAATTATATTTGCTTCAACTGGTGATGAAAGTGTAAAGCATAATGAGGATAGTATAGAAGAACAACCACAGTATGATGAAAATATTGATAAGGAAGAGGAAAGCGAGCAAGTTGAACAAACAGAAAATGCAATTGAAACGTACCGAGTTTTCAATGATTACCAGCTTGATCATATTGGATATTTAAGTGAAGGGCGCACTTTTTACCATAGTGATGAGGATGTTTATGTACTCGGATATGGACACGAGGCACACGCAGTTACCCGATATGAGCTTTACGAAATAAACGAAGGTGAGGTTTCTATTATTAGAAGTTTGACCGAAGACAGCGAGCATTTTGAACATATTGAATCCATAATTTCAGAGGAGAATTGGGAAGAAGAAATGGTTAAGTATTTACTAGATAGTGTTGAACCACAAGATGAGTTATTTTTTTCATATGATCCAACAATTGACGAAGTAGATGTTGTCTTAGAACAAGGTTCATATGCACTATATCCTGTAACGGTAGGAGAAAAAACATTATATTTTAAACAAAGCGAAGGCTTGTGGGCAAAAGAATATCGGGATGATTTGACCATCGATATGTATGGAGAGAAACAGTTCGCTGTGCGCAAAAACGAAATGAACTAAGTTAGAAGGGGTATCCTAAAGATCGTTTATGACCTTTTTGGGATACCCCTTACTCTGTTCCTAACTTCCGGAGAAGAGTCGTTTGGAATTAATGGTAAACTTTCACATTTACTTCTTGTACACCCCAGTTGATTGCATCTTGCTTATTTGGGATGAACAAATCGATTTTGTTTCCTTTAATGGCTCCGCCAGTATCACCAGCTATTGCATGGCCGTATCCTTCAACATAGACTTTTGAACCTAATGGGATGACAGACGGATCAACGGAAATCACTTTTTTATCTGGATTATCAATTAGGTTCAAGCCTGTTGCAGTTATTCCAGAGCAACCATTACATGATGCTGTATACGCTGTTGCAGTCATCGTTAGCTCCTGGGCAACATCCTCATTAGTGTTGGAATGATTTGATGTTGTTGATTCTGTTTTTTGTGTTTGTCCACTTGTTTGAGTTGCCTCTTTAGCTGATCCATTAATAGTAAGAGTCTGACCAGCAATGATCACATTAGGGTTAGAGATTTGATTCCACTCTTGTATCTGACTAGTTGTTACTCCATTAAACTTTCGAGCAATTGAAGTAAGGGTATCTCCTCTTTTAACAGTATATGTCTCTTGCTTGTTCGTTGCCTCTGCTTTTTCTTTTCCAGAACGAGAAACTTGTAGGCGATCCCCTGGGAATATTAGATTACTAGAAAGACTGTTCCACTCTTTTAACTCATCTAGTTGAATATTATTATTATTGGCAATTGACCACAACGTATCTCCCTTATTGACGGTTACTTCTTCTGCTGACGCGCTCATTCCAAACCCTAAAGATCCAACGAGTGCCGCTGCTGTTACTAATGAAACGATGCTTTTTCTCATAAATAGAATACCTCCAAAATTCATTATGTAACTTACTGAACTGATTCTATCATGGATTTTCCAGAGACAAAGAACAAGCTAGTAACAATTAGATTACGAATGTAACAGAGGTATGGGAAATTATGTACAAATTTGGTGATATGCTGAGTAATTCTTGTCTGGAATATGGTGAATAAAATGGGTGTTATCATTTTTTAGCTATGGTGCATGTATTTTCAACTAGTAAATTTGTGAGGAAATCTATCTTCAATAGATAACCAAAGGTGGAATAAGTCACCATGTAATGATGGATAAGAATCTTAAGACAATTCTATTTATTTTTGTTATAATTTAAGTAGAAAGTACATGGTGATCGAATTTTTTTGAAAAAGAAATCATATGCCTATACATCTATGAATAAGCTGAATATAAATAGAAGTAAGTGCAAAAAAGTTGATGTAGAACGGTTTCAACAAAATGTGCTAAGGAGGGTAAGCAATGGATTATATTATGTTTTGTGATCATTGTGGGATGCCCAAGCCAATTGTAGAGCACATCATGAGGGAATACTTTTGGATAGCTCACCAAGTATATTGCAGTAATTGTGAGAAGCCTAATCAAATCCCAAAATATTTACAAGAACTAGCATTAGAAATGCATAAACAACATTATGGCAAAAATGAATAAATCGGGTAGACCTCATGTAGGACAAGCGCCTGCAGTAGGCGAGGGCTATTAATTAAAAAACATGTCCTGTTATATTTTTGGACATGTTTTTTAATATTGTTTAAAACTCATTCTCTTATGAATGAGTTCCTTTTTTTATTAATTGTTTTCGGTCACTTGATTGAGGAGGTTCTTCTAGCCAGTTGTTTTTTAACATAATATCTAACCCGTCTTTTGCGTAAACGGCAACTTCAACAGATAACTTCTGATAAAGACCGATTAAGTCATATCTCATACTCGCTGTTGAAGCAGTTGAATAATTTCCTTGCCCTGTTGCACTTAGGACACTTTTTAAAAACATCATTAGTTTATCGGAGAATACACGAGTTGTAGAATCAGTGACGCCCACATCAGAAGGAACCGGAGCTGGTACATCTGATTCAGTCAGTAAATTACTGAAGAGTTGTGCATGTTTTTCGCCAGTCTCTTTTCCTTTTATAAAGTAATTTTTAACATCTTTATTATCGGTCGTTTGTGCAAATCCAGTACAGATGGCTTTTCCGATGGAGTTTGTTTTAAGGTTTTCAAATAGGTGAGAGATTTCTACTACATTTAAAGATCTTTTGTGAAATGGGTTTAAGCCGCTTGTGAAATAGGATTTTCCTTCTATAAATTCCACTTCATCTGGCTTTGTAATAGAAGGAGGTCTAACGTACAAGCCTTTCTCTAAACTAATTTCAATCGTTTTATTTAATAATGTAGAATATTCAATTAGAATCTTCGTGAAAAGCCCCCGAATATCGCTTCTGGTAGAAACTGCTTGTGCTGCACTATAAGCTGGTGTTCCGGCTTTCCCCATTGTTTCTATGAATAACAACATTAAATCATCTGTAAACAATCTTGGTGCTTGTAAATTGACATCAGTATTAGAAAAAGCATAAGGAATTGGAAGTAGTTCTAAATGAAAGATTGATCTTATCTCACTTTTTACGTTCTCAGTTAGCATTAAGCTTTTTTCAACGAGGAATTTAATATCCTTGTCCTGAACAGTTGACTGGAAATGTTTCATGATCTGAATAGTCATGCTATTTTGTATGTAATGTGTCCAAAGCATTCCAATTTCTGAAGCTGTTAAGATGGGTTTGTCCATAGGGCACCTCTTTTGGAAAATAAATGATCTACTCATAACGTTCCCAACAAAAAGAAGAATTATGAGAGTGTGAAATTAAGATTGACGTAATAGTGCTGTAACCTTTTAAAGAATAGTTTCGTTTTTATAAAAACGATATTTTTGAGAGGAGATAGGTGAGATGGTGAAACAAGTATATCATTATGCAGTTGCCTTTATTACGTTAATTATGGTGATAAGTGGAGGGGTGTTTGCCTTCATGTCTATGGCCGATTATGTATCTCCAAATATTTATATAGAAACATTTGAAGACTACAAAAGCATGAGGGAGCATAAAAATGAAACAGAACACGAGGCTTCCATAAGCGAAAATGACCTGATAGCTCAGTACGATGCAATGCTGAAACAGCAGCTAGAATATCGAAAACAATCAGCTCTTAATGGTTTAATAAAAAGTTTAGGCTGGATTTTCATTCCTCTTCCCATTTTCGTCTTTTTCCAGCGAAAAATTAACAGAGAAAAGAATATCACTAAGTAACAAAAGAAATGCAGGAGCAACCATTTATCTGCTCCTGCAACTACAATTTAGACCTCTCGATCCCAAGTAATTGTTTGGGAATATCCCTCTTTCGATCCATAGCTATTTGCCTTACTTGATCCCCTTGAATAATGTTAATGATTATATCCTTTTCGTTGCCAACAAAATATATTTTTTTATCTTGTTCGTTAACTAATTCAAATACTTGTAAGCAATGAGTAGGGTTTGATTTCGTAGGGGCTTTACGATGACAAAGTCCACTGTTTACAGTATGGCGAAACCCGTTCTTTTTAAGATGATGCATTATCGCCTCAATAAAAGGGTCATAAACAATGAAGTCATGTTCGTCTACAGGGTGGTTAAAAAAATTAATATTCAATTCAGTGTGTAAGTGAATCTTTTGATCAGAAAAGGTAATGGGTGTATAGTGAGGCAAAGTAAAAGAAAATGGTATAACTTTTTCTTCATTGGGTTTGATAAGGAGGCGGTCAATAATTTTCACTTCATGAATGGGTTCGGTCATTTCGTGAATTTCTGTCATGACATCATCGTTTCTTTGAAACTCAGTATCGACATGAATATATACCTCTGAAATACTTTGTACTACCTTTCCTCCAAATATATGAACCTCTCCCGTTACTTCTTTTCCACGTTCAATTTCCCTCTGAAATAAAACCGTATTCACTTTTGCAGAACCTATTCCTATTGACGATAGCAGTTTCTTTAGCATGTAATTCACTCCCTATTTCACTATCAATCAGTTTTTGCTAATTTGAAGTATTGGCTCTATAACATATGCAGATAGTGATGGAAGTTCTTGTGCTTATACTTTTATAAGCTGTATAAAATCGTAGGATCTGCGCATTAGACGCTTCTTTCCATCATAGTTATCAAGACAAGCATGAATAGGAAGGAGTACGAAAGTGTCCTATATACATGAAAATGGTTGGTTGTTATTTGTAGTGTCAGAGGGGATTACATGGGTTTTAGTTTTCTTGTTTTTGCTTAGTCGATATTGGCTACGTTTTGATCGATTAAGTCAGATGTGGTTAGTGTTTATAGTGGGAATTAATATTTTTCAAATTCTGCTTGGGGGAATTGACTTTTATTTTACGGGTGAAATTTCTTTTTTTCAAATTGTTATTGTCCTTTTTATTACATATGCTTGTACGTTAGGGAGTTCAGATTTTGCTCGGTTAGATCAATTTATAAAGCGGAAATTTGATCGAGGGCGAAATACAGATCAGCGAACTTCTGAAGGACATGCTGATAAGAAACATATAACCTATCGCTTTTCGTTATTTTTCTATCATACACTTGGATTTTGTCTCATTCATATTATTTGGTATATGTCAGATCGTTCTTATTTTAATCATTTTCAAGAATATGTGTATTTCATTACAAATGGTTGGTTTGATGTTGTTGATTACGACTTGTTAACAAGTCCAGCTTATTTCTTACTATCTTATATATGGAGCATGATTTATGTCTTTGAGGCAGTCGTTATTCTTGCGTATGTAATAGTAACAATTTTAAGAAAAGGGCAAAAAACAGTTTCATAGCTTCATTGACAGTAATAGAACTTTTCCCATATAATGAGTCAGGAATGATTTTTCGACAATTATTTAAGATAGCTTTGATCAATGTTTACGGTAAACAAGGGTATGAGAAATCTATAGTAATTTTCTAAGAATTATTTATTAGACACGTAATGTATATATTGGGTTGCTAAAGTAAACACAATGTGAGTACTGAAGAGACCAACGATGATAAGTTATCACCGTTGGTCTCTTTTGTTTTGTTTTCAAACAATTCTAATAATGAGGATTCTAAAATGTAAGGGAGGATATGAGATGAATAGATGGTTCGTCGTATTAGGAGCAGTTATTATTCAAATTAATTTAGGAGCTGTGTACGCGTGGAGCTTATTTAACCAACCATTAATGAATAAGTTTGGCTGGGCAAGGGAAGATGTTGTTGTGACATTCTCCATAACAATTGCAACGTTTGCGTTAGCAACGATCTTTGCTGGAAGGTTACAAGATAAAATTGGTCCAAGATGGGTTGCAACGATTGGTGGGATATTACTTGGGCTTGGGTTAATCCTAGCTAGTCAAGCAACAACTTTATTCCAATTGTATTTCTTTTATGGCGTAATTGGCGGAATTGGAATTGGAATGACTTATGTATGTCCCTTATCAGCATGTGTGAAGTGGTTTCCTGATAAGAGAGGTTTAATTAGTGGGGTAGCCGTAGCTGGCTTTGGATTAGGTGGATTAATTTTTAAACCTATTATTGAATGGCTAATTGAGGGGATGGGTGTTTCGTCAACATTCTTGTATCTAGGTTTTATTTATTTGACTTTAGTTGTTGCAGGTGCGCAGTTACTTAAAAATCCACCTGTTGAAGAGTTTACGAGACCTTCTTCTAAAGCAATACCAGAATTAAGTAACCATTTTTCACCGAAACAAATGCTAGGGACATATCAATTTTACTTATTATGGTTTATGTTCTTGTTTGGCAGCATGTCCGGGTTAATGGTTATAAGTTTTGCTGTTGATATTGGCGTTGATATTGTTAACTTGGATATCGAAAAAGCTGCAAATGCTGTTATGGTGATTGCGTTATTTAACGCAGCCGGACGAATTGTATTAGGAAGAGTATCAGATACACTTGGCCGTATAAATACGTTAATGATCATTTATGGAGTAACGGCCCTCATTATGTTCTATATGAGTACAGGAATGATGAACTATACAACCTTTTTACTTTCAGTTTCATTAATAGGTTTTTGCTTTGGGGGGTTTTTGGCACTATTTCCTTCGGTTACAGCTGATTATTATGGGACAAGAAATATGGGAAGTAATTACGGTCTTATGTATCAAGCGTACGGAATTTCTGCCTTTGCAGGACCGATTATTGTAAAAGCAATTCCGTTGACACAAGCATTTTTACTTTCAGCCTTGTTCTGTGTGCTGGCTCTTGTTATGGCAAAGTTAGTATCTATTCCGAAAAAGAAAGTTGTAAGTGAAATCGTTAAGCAAGCGTCTTAATTTAGAAAAAGGCAAGGGAATATTTTCCCTTGCCTCTTGTATTTTTAATATACGTACGCAGAACCTACAATAACTAATAAAATGAAAAGCACAACGATTAATGTGAAGCTGCTTCCTGTAACGTGACTCATAAGTGAATTCCTCCTTTTGAGTTGGTACACTCATACCTTATGTAGTGACGATCAAAATGGGTGGGCGGATATCATGCATTTGATAAGATTGGGCGAGAGGCCACTGAAAAAGGTACGGTTTTGACCTTTTTCAGTGGCCTTTAATGCGATTGAAATGAGACCATGTTTGAGGTTCGTGGAAGGATTCTGTAAAATTAAATAGATGTAGAAAAACAAAGAAAAGGTGTAGTAGATGAAAACATTTATTGTAGTTGGAGCGGGAATTTTAGGTGCTGCGACCGCTTATCATCTTGTGAAGGCGGGAGCTAATGTAACAATTGTTGATAGACATGATAAAGGCAAAGGAACAGATGCTGCTGCTGGAATTGTTTGTCCATGGTTATCTCAGCGTCGCAATCAAGCATGGTACCAGTTAGCAAAAGGTGGGGCAAAATATTATCCGGAGCTAATTAAACAATTAGAAGAAGATGGTGAAACAGAAACAGGTTATGCAAAAGTTGGTGCAATCAGCCTTCATACAGATGAACATAAATTAGATAAGATGGAAGAAAGGGTTAGAAAACGTCGTGAAGATGCACCTGAAATTGGTGAGATTACACGGTTGACTCCTGCTGAAACGAAATCACTCTTTCCACCTCTATCAGGTGAATATGGATCTGTTCATGTGAGTGGTGCAGCTCGTGTAAACGGGAAAGCACTATGTGATGCATTAATTCATGCTGCCAAAAAACGAGGTGCTACATATATAAAGGGTGATGCAAAGCTAACACGAAATGGAACTCAAGTGACAGGTGTTCAGGTTGAGGAAAAGATACATTTGGCTGATCAAGTTATTATTACAACGGGTGCTTGGGTAAAAGAATTATGTACGCCGTTAGGGATAGACTTCTTAATCAAACCCCAGAAAGCACAAATTGTTCATTTAGAATTACCTGAAACAAATACGGATTCGTGGCCCGTTGTCATGCCACCAACGAATCAGTACTTATTAGCTTTTGAAGGCAGTCGACTCGTTGTGGGAGCTACGCATGAAGATGACGTCGGTTATGATACACGTGTGACGGTTGCCGGAATGCATGAAATTTTTGAAAAGGCACTGATGGTTGCACCAGGGTTAGCAAATAGCACGGTGCTTGAAACAAAGGTAGGTTTTAGACCGGTAGCACCAGGGTTCCTGCCTGTTATTGGACCAATCCCAAATTTCCAAGGGATTTTGGTTGCGAACGGATTAGGAGCTTCTGGGTTAACAGTTGGTCCGTATGTTGGTGCCGAGCTTGCGAAGGCAGCACTTGGTAAAGAAACAAGCATTGATTTTAAGTTGTATGATGTTGCTGGAGCAATCAAAATATAAAAAGGTTGTTTTATCGTATTAGAGAACCGAGACAAACTCGGTTCTTTTATTCGTATTGATTCAAGCGACTATGGTACTTACTAAAAAAATCACAAAAACATGTGCGTAAATAAACAAATAGGAACAGAGAATTATCTAGCGATCTCGCAAAAGTTGTAAAAGTGTTCTTTAGAAATGAAAAAGCAGTGGATTGACTATACAGATACTTGCAAAGGGGCTAAGATAGGCATTGTAATAAAAACAAGTAATTCGCAGGAGGTTTTTCAAAATGAAAAAAAAGGTATTCCTTACAGCAGCTTCAGCGATCTTAACAGTAGGTATTCTAGCAGCTTGTGGTGATGCAGAGGTTGATGAACCTACATTAGGAGAAGAAACAGAATTTGAAACAGAAACAGATATGGATGGCTTTGATGATGCGCCAGCAGATGAAGGTGTAGAGGAGCTTCCAGAGGTTGATGAAGAAACTGAGGAGTTTGATACAGAGTTTGAAACTGAAGACGGTGAAGCAGAAGATTTTGATACAGAAGTAGAAATGGAATTTGATGAATCTGATGAAAGTGATTTTTAAAAACTAGGTATTTAGTACCTTTGGTATAGATTGATTTATGCTGCCCCATCATTTTAAAGTCTTTTTATGACTAATTGATGGGGTTTTTATTTTTTTGTAGGACGATTATAGTATGACATCAGCATCTTGATGGCTTTTCATTGTCTCACTATAATTAGAATGGAAATAAGAGAGTAATGGAGGAACTATGAACAAATTCGCATATATGTTAGTTGGAGCAATATTTACTGTTATCATTTCAATCGGTTATATAACATTTGCAGATACAACAGATTCTAGTCAATCTGAACAAATCACTCAAGAAGCACTAACCGTGTACAAGAGTGCAGCAAATGAGACCGAAGAAGTAGAAGTGTTTGAAGAGATTCAACCGTCAATTGCTGAGGAAAGTCCTATTTTGTTATCAACAGGTCGTGAAGAAGTAACTATAACAAAGGTTGATACTGAAAAAACAGATGAAAACAGCCATGCAGAGGAGAACACTCAAGTAGCAAAAGGTATTGCGATAGCGAAGGGCAATAGTCAAGCAAAGAACAATAATCAAAGAGGTGCGTCCTTTTTAGAGCAACTCAAAAAGCTAGAAATAGAACTAGAAGATGAACAATTTGAAATAGAGATTAAACAAGAACGTAAGAAGAATCGCGTGAAATCAGAAGTTGAAATTGAATGGAAAAATGAAAAAATAAAGTTGAAAAATAAGCGAGCTGATAATTTTATTGAGGAACTTTTTGCATTAACAGAAGTATATTCGGCCGAAGATTTACCTACTCTTGCTAACAAAATTCTTGCACAATACGAAGTGGAATGGGATTCAGCCGAAGTGAAGATAAAAGCTGAAAAAGCAGACGGAAAAAAATATGAATATGAAAACAAATAAAAGAGACCGCTGAAAAAGGTACGGTTTTGACCTTTTTCAGTGGCCTACCTCTACATCCCGCAGGAGTCGAGTGACTTCCGCTCCATTTCACTACGAGAAAACACATTTCTTCACAGCAACAATCTTTATGAAAACAGCCTTAAATAATAAGCTAAGCCGTCGCAATCTTTTGAAGCCTGTTATGAGTGGGTTTCTCATAACAGGCGCGCGACGAGTGTGCCATTGCAAATCTGTCTAAAGGTCCGTTCAATGACCTTTTCTTACTTTGTGCTTTTACATTAATTAATCTCGGTTACGTACGATCATTACATCGCATTTTGCACGTCTTGCAATACTTTCAGAGACGCTCCCTATAAGGAATCTTTCTACAGCATTTACTCCAGTTGCTCCAGCAATGATTAGATCAACATGATATTTCTCGGCTACTTCTTTTGGTATCCGGACTTTTGGTGAGCCATAGCCAAGGTCTGTTGTCACCTCTTCTATTCCAGCTTCTAGTGCAATAGTTTTATATCCTTCAAGGAGGTCAACACCGTAACCCTCTGCATGCTCTGCATAGGTACGGTCATAGTGTTCAATCGTGCCTGTTGTGCGATTATCTATTACATAAGAAATTACAAGTTTTGCTCCATCTTTTTTCGATAAATCAATGGCTTTCTCTAAAGCTAGTTTTGCTTCCTTCGATCCATCCACAGCAACAAGAATTGTCTTATAGTTTCCCGCCATCACGAATCACGCTCCTTATATGATGCTAATAATGTTTTCTTCTTAGTTAAAGCATAATAGAAATTCATATTTTCTAAAGTGATGTTCATCACATTTACAGAATATTTCAGGAGAATGTTGGTGATTTCTTCCACCCAATTTTTTTTATATAATTGGGGGAATATTGGGTGTGCAAAATTTCTGCTTTAAATTTTGTACTCACAGTTGGTAGGAATTCAAAACTTAAAAGAATGAGAGGGGATGCAACAATGTTTGATCCGACTATATTTGAAAATTTAAAAGTTGGGATAGAAAATTACGTGTATGATCTTGATACGATTGATCGCGTTGTACAGGTAATAAATCGTAAAGACCAATTAGACATGTCCATTATGTCTAGAACATTCGCTCTTGAGTTTCATTTAGCTAATCAGCAGAAGACAACTGCTGAAATTGAGCTGCAAGCTTCTTTAAAAGATTTAGCTGATGAGATTTTGGAAATTCCTGGTGAAAGCCCGGGGTGTCATTTGATTATTCACTTTACTATAGAAATTGAAGATATTAAAACTCAATGTGACCAAATTCAAGATATCCTTCTATCAATTTGGGATCCAGTTTTATCACCAGAACAAACGGTTAGCTTTGTTTACGGAAAAGATGAGAAGAAGTACCTGAATTCTACTAAGCTGATGTTCGACCATAAGATTAATGAGGAACATATGGCGGATGTTCCTGAATTTGTAGATCATGTGGTAGAGACCCTACGTAAGCTAAATAACGTATAATAAATCAGTTTCCTTTATGAAAGCTCCCCCTACACTTCATCTGTATGAGAATAACTCATGTAGAGAAAGCTAGGAAGCAGGAGGAAATATGAATGGAATTTCATTATATAAATACGAACCGAGTAACCTTACATACAGCTGTAGCAGGACCAAGTGATGGTCCTCTTGTGATTCTTTTACATGGGTTTCCTGAGTTTTGGTATGGTTGGAAAAAACAAATAACCCCTTTAGTAAAAGCTGGGTACCGTATCGTCATTCCAGACCAACGAGGCTATAATTTAAGTGATAAACCACATGAGATTAGTCAATATACACTTGATTTACTGCGTGATGATATTATTGGACTCATTAAGCATTTTAAAAGGGAAAAAGCCAGTATAGTTGGACATGATTGGGGAGGGGCAGTAGCTTGGCATATAGCTTCAACTAGGCCTAGTTATGTTGATACTCTTATCCCAATTAACATGCCTCACCCCGCTGTTTTTGGGAAAATGATCTTTCGATGTCCTACGCAGTTAGTGAGAAGTTTATATATATTGTTTTTTCAACTTCCTTTGATTCCTGAAGAAGCGTTATGTGTAAATGAATATAAATTGATGAAAAATATTCTTCTCTGTTCGTGCCAGGCTAATACATTTAAAAAAGAGGAAATTCGAAAGTATCAAGCTTCTTGGTCCCAAACAGGTGCACTTAGGGCAATGCTGCATTGGTACAGAGCAATTAGACTTGGGAGTTTGAATATGGTTCCTAACTCAAAAGTAGTAATACCGGTGAGGATGATTTGGGGGAAATATGACCCTTTTCTTTCATTAAATTTAGCTAAGGAAAGCATGAAGATGTGTACGGATGGACGACTGACTTTAATAGATGATGCAACTCACTGGGTCCAACATGAACAGCATGAGCTTGTAAATTTATTTCTTCTTAAATATTTGAAAAGCTAAAAAAGGGTTGTAAGTATCCCTTTTTTTGAAATTAACTATTGAAAGCGTTGTCATTTTTGTGTAATATACTTATAGAAGCTGCATTGTACGCAAATAATGGTTTCAACCTGTATACTTAATTAGGGAGTTTTAATCGAAATAGGAATGTCAAGCCTTCAATGTGTAGAGGACGACTGAACTATTTCTGCAAACACCCACTTCGAGAAGTGGTGGTTTGAAACTCAGTTAGTAGCGGCAATTGCGGCCCACCCATACTCACACAAAAAGCCAGTTCCAAATGAGGAACTGGTTTTTTCGTTTAATCATAGTTACAATGAACTGTAATATTTTGTTTACTAATAGGTGTTAGCGCTAATGATAATTCAGAAAACATAAAGGAGAGAGTACATGTCAAAACATAAAATTTTGTTTCTAGATATTGATGGGACAATCTTAAAACCAGATGATTCAATTGAACAATCGACAAAAGAAGCAGTGAGTCAGGTACAGGAAAAAGGGTTAGAAGTATTTCTTGCGACCGGACGACCATTACATGAGATTAAAGAAATTGGTGAAGAATTAAACATTGACTCTTTTATTGGCTATAATGGTGCTTATGCTGTACATAAGGGTTCTGACATTTTGTTAGAGAAAATGGATTCGAACACAATTCAATTTTTTTTAGAGCTAGCAAAAGAAAAAGGACACGAGGCAATTATGTATACGAATGAGAAAAATGTTCTTACTTCCTGCGATTCTCCCGTTTTAGATGAATTTATTCGTCATTTTCATTTGAGACATAATGTTCTCTATTCTCAGGAATTTTTGAATAATATTTTAGGGGTAACGCTAATTAATTTAGGTGAAAACGAGTCTTCTTTGTATGAAAAAGTGGGTAATGTCCATTTAGCTCCTGTAAATGTGGGAGAATTCAAAGAGCACGCTTATGATGTCATTCGTGATCAAGTGAATAAAGGTTTTGCTGTAAAGAAGGTGCTGGAAGTTCTTGCTATTAAAAAAGACGAAGCGATTGCCTTTGGTGATGGATTGAACGACAAAGAAATGCTCGCATCTGTTGGAGACGGGTTTGCGATGGGAAACGCCCATCAAGAGTTATTTTCGTATGCTAAACATAAAACAACGGAAGTGACCAATTCAGGTGTCTTTAATGGATTGAAAAAATTAGGATTGATTAAATAAATAATGTTAATGCATTTGTTTTTAATGAGACAGATGCATTTTTTTGTACAGTTTTATACAAAGTAAGGTAAATAAGCTATTGACATGAAACCAATTAGTTTCGTAATATTGATATGAAACCAATTGGTTTCATATTTGATATTTGGAGGAATGAAAATGAAATTGACCACACCGGAAATTCGTAAAAATACAGTTTTTCAAGCAAAGATAGACAAAGTCTGGCAGGCAGTTGCTACTTCAGAAGGAATTGAATCATGGTTTATGCCGAATGATTTTAAACAAGAACTAGGCTTTGAATTTACCATTCAGTCCCCTTTTGGACCGACCGCTTGTAAAGTAACCGAAATAGACCCACCAAACCGCTTAGTCTTTACATGGGGAGAAGATGGCTGGGTTATTACGTTTGAGTTAACAGATTTAGGAGATAAGACTGAATTTACCCTTATTCATTCAGGATGGGGAGAACCTCAGGAAATCGTTCCAGGTCCAGGTCCGGATCTATCGAATTCCGAAATCAGAAATCGAATGAATAATGGTTGGGATTCAATTGTTTACGATGATCTAAGAAAAGTAGTTGAGGTATAATGTCTGCTGCTTCAAAGTACGATGTGTTTCAAGCTATTGCTGATCCTACGCGACGTAAAATGTTACGATTACTAGCAGATAATGAAATGCCTGTAACCGTAATTAGCAACCATTTTCCAATGAGTAGAACGGCTGTATCCAAACACTTACGAATTCTCTCGGAATCAAACCTTGTAAGTGTCGAGAAGGTAGGGAGAGAAAAGAGATATAAATTACAAGCTGAAGCTCTACTTGAATTAAAACAATGGCTTTCGTTTTATGAACAATTTTGGGATAATAAATTGGCCAAGCTTAAATATATTGTTGAACATGATGAATCTGAAACGGTTCAAATTCAGGATGTAAATAAAAAGAGTTAGACCCTAGGTGGCTGCTGATACCGGAGATTATCCTCCAACTCAGCAGTCTCATTTTTTATGTAAGCAACGACTATTTATCGAAATATTTAAAAATTGACTGGTAACATGTATAATAGCAAAAAAAGGATTCTAGAGTTTAGAAATGAAAAACAAGTTTGATTTAAAAATGCAGGGAGAGTTATATATGAAGAATACAGTGAAGGTTAAAGGTGTGACAATCGGAGAAGGCATGCCAAAAATTTGTGTACCAATGGTAGGAAACACTTTATCGAATTTACTTGAAGAAGCAACTTATTTAAACACCTTAGATGCGGATCTTGTTGAGTGGAGAGTTGATTTCTTTGAAGACGTTTTAGAACTTGATAAAGTAAAAGAAGCCCTTAACAAGATACACGCTCTCTTACATAACAAACCTCTTATTTTCACATTCCGAAGTGCTAAAGAAGGTGGAGAAAGGGAAATTAGTTCAGAATATTATGTTTCGCTAAACATAGAAGCGGTAAAAACTGGATTAGTTGATCTGATTGATGTTGAGTTATTTAGTAATGAAAATGATGTGAAAACTCTTGTTGAAAAAGCACATCAATATGGAGTATATGTGATCATATCCAATCATGATTTTCATCAAACACCGCCTAAAGAAGAAATCGTATCTCGCTTGCGAAAAGCTCAAGATCTAAGTGGAGACATACCTAAAATCGCTGTTATGCCTAGGAATACAGCAGACGTACTAACGTTACTTGATGCAACAAATACGATGAAAGAGCAATATGCAACGCGACCAATTATTACGATGTCAATGGCAGGGGAGGGAGTTATTAGTCGTTTAGCTGGGGAGGTATTTGGTTCAGCTCTTACATTTGGGGCTGCTAAAAAAGCCTCAGCACCTGGACAAGTTGCCGTGGATGAATTGCGTCAAGTTTTGAACCTTTTACATAAGAGTCTCTAAGTCATTTAACACAGCCAAGAATCCAAGCAAATAGACGGTTTAAGATTCTTGGCTGTAACCTTTTTACTGGCCGCCTTGTGGACGTACATCTTTCTCTTCTTGTCCAATTCCTTCCATTCCAATTTCCTCTTGTACATTCAATTGAACTTTCTTGTTGGTAAGTTCTTCATTTTTAAAGCTTAAATCTGGTTGAATGTTATTGTTTTGACTTGCTTGCTTGTTCCAATCACCCATAATACTCACCTCCAAAACGTGTTATATAGTATGTGACTACTAAAGTCGTTTTATCAATTTCTTATGTTTTGTAATAGAAGATGAAAGGTGTAAAGATTGTTGAAGAGCTATAAAAAGAAGGTCAGTTGTCTATACTGGTTTAAGCTATGATAAAGGAACGATGACAATTAAGGAGCGAAATAAAGAAGCAGGAAGAGGGAACTCTATGGAAAGAATCGTTGTATTAAAAGCTTTAGTAGGGTCAGAAAACTATAACCTGTCAACTCCTGAGTCGGACAAGGATTATAAGTTCTTCGTCATACCAACTTTTGATGATTTGTACCGCAGTAAGCTCACTACTTCAAGTAAAGTAGGAGAAGGAGTAGACGAAGAATTTCACGATATTAGGAAGGTCTTAAGTCTTTGGTGGAAGTCAAACGTGAATTTTATGGAGGTCCTTTTTTCCGTTGATTATACAATTAACGATATAGATTGGATCAATAAGAAAATAACTTGTCTCTTATTAATGAGAGATGAGATTGCAAAAATGAATTTACCTTATTTATATAAAGCGTGCAGTGGGATGTACGTTAGTAAGTCAAAGTCCATCGAAACGGGGAATAGCAATACGAAACATCTTGTAAAACAGTTTGGTTATGATACTAAGTCGGCGATGCATGCATATAGAATTCTTGATTTCATTGAGAGATTCGCTAAGTATAATTTTACCAATTTTAAGGGTGCGATTCAGTACGATGATGCTGGGAGAAAATTTATGCTTTCAATTAAGTATGGTGACTATACATTAGAACAATTTAAAGAATTAGTAAATGACAAGCTCGTCTCTTTTAAGCAGTTGGAGGATGTATATATGACCCAACCTATACTAGAAGAAGTGAAAAGTGAAGTTGAAAACATAATCTATCAACTTGTATTAGACAGTACCTTAAATGAACTACTCATGAAAACAAAATTTCATTTACCTTAATATTTTTTCTCAAATGCCGTTTGACAGTATAGATTGATAAAATCAGAAAGAAGGTGTCCAGAAGCTTTTGACCTTTGGACACCCCGGAAGCAATGTGCGGAATCGCTACATCTTTTCATAGCCTTGAGAGGAATGGTTTACACCTCTCGACGGAGCCATTGCTACCTCTGTTCGGGGCTTTTGAAGCACCCCTTTTTCTTATTAAATATTACCGACTAGTCAGTTTGTGTAGCGAATAATAAAAAAGTTTATTATGAAACGGCATGTTCATGTTGTTGCGCTTCCTTCTCACTCTTCTTAATATCTAGACGAAGCAAGATTGAAATGACAAAAGCAAAAAGTATTAAAGTAGCAAAAACATAGAAGACAGGAATATAACTATCTGTTCTTTCCCTAATTTGAGTGACGAGAACGGGACCAAAAACCCCACCTAATGACCAAGTTGTTAATAAATAACCGTGAATGGAACCTAGTTGCTTTGTTCCGAAAAGGTCCCCAATAAAGGCTGGAAGGTTTGAGAATCCTCCACCATAACAACTAACAACTAACAAGATCATGATTGTAAATAAAATTGCATTTGTTGTAAATGGAAGTGTAAAAAAGGCAACGATCTGGATCGAGAAGAAAATAATAAACACAGTTGGACGACCAATATAATCAGAAGCAGCAGCCCAGCCGAGTCTTCCTCCGCCATTAAAAATCCCCATTATCCCAACCATTGTTGCTGCCGCTGCTGCACTTAACCCAACAACTTCTTGCGCCATCGGAGAGGCGACTGAAATCATCATAATCCCAGCTGTTGTATTAATAAGCATCATCGACCAGAGCATCCAAAACCGTTTTGTTTTCACCGCTTCTTTAGATGTTAATTGTGCTAAATCCTTTTTGATAATTTTCTTTCCAGAAGCCATGTTCTTCTTCATTGACTCTGGCATCCAGCCTTCCGGAGGAGGAGCGATATATAAGGCACCAAGGACCATAAAAGTAAAATAACAAATACCTAAGAGATAAAAAGTTGATGTGATCCCAATTGAATTAATTAAGCTCGCTGCAACAGGTGCTGTAATGAGAGCCCCCGTTCCAAATCCAAGTACAGCCATGCCGGTTGCTAAACCTCTTCGATCTGGGAACCATTTAATTAATGTAGATACCGGAGAAATGTACCCTATCCCAAGTCCTAACCCACTAAAGAAGCCATAAGTAAGCAAAAATAGAGGGAGTGATTCAAGAGCAATAGCAACTCCAGAACCAGCTTGCCCAATCCCAAATAAAACAGCAGCAACAATTGCTGATTTTCTTGGACCGCTTCGTTCAACAAACTTTCCGAAAAATGCGGCAGACGTTCCTGCAAGTGCCATCATAATGGTAAAAGCGATAGCAACCTGCGATCCAGCCCAGCCAAGTTGCGAACTAATTGGGTTCTGGTAAACACTATAAGCATACGCGGCCCCAATTGAGAGGTGGATGGCAATAGCTGATAAGGCAATTAGCCATCTGTTTTTCGTTGTCTTCATATTAATTCCTCCTCCTACCCACTTTTGTAAACCCTTACATATATAGTATAGTCCATTGTAGGAAAAAATCAAATAAATTGGAAAATTAATAAGATTTTGGAAGTGTTTTTTATTTTTTGTTCCGGTAGAATAACGATATCTCTCTATAGCTATTTGGCGTTAAGTTCTATATTATTGTTAGTGAATTGTTGGACTAGTTGAAGATGACGGGGGAAGAAATATGTATCATGCAAAGACCTGGAAAGAAAAGGTCACTTTATTTTTTGCGATCCTATGGCCAATTATGGTTACGCAAATAAGTTTTTATGCAATGAACCTTGTAGATACGATGATGTCAGGGCGGGTAGGAACAAATGATTTAGCGGGTGTCGCAATAGGTTCCAGCTTATGGTTGCCGATCTTTACAGGTATCAATGGAATACTACTAGCCGTAACTCCGATTGTTGCACAATATATGGGCAGTGGGAGACGTGATAAGATTTCGGAATCGGTTATACAGGCGCTTTACTTATCAGTTTTTCTAGCCATTATAGTTGTTATTGGTGGAATTTTCTTACTTGATCCGGTATTAATGCTTATGAACTTAGATTCTGCAGTCTATCACATTTCGTTTCATTATTTAGTTGGGTTATCAATAGGAATTATTCCATTGTTCGCAGCAAATGTTCTTCGTAATTTCTTTGATGCACAAGGATTTACACGCATAACGATGATCATTACCGTTTTGGCAGTACCATTTAATGTTCTGTTAAATTACGGATTTATTTTTGGGAAATTTGGCTTGCCAGCATTAGGTGGTATTGGAGCTGGATACGCAACAGCGATCACGTACTGGATTATTTTCCTTTTTAGTATTTGGATGACTTTTAAGGTAGAAGTAGTTAGACATTATCGGCTTTTTATTAAGTGGGTTATTCCGTCTTGGAGAGCTTGGAAAGAGCAGCTAGCAATCGGAATTCCGATTGGCCTTTCGATCTTTTTTGAGTCGAGTATTTTTGCTGTCGTAACTTTAATGATTGGGATGATGTTTACGACTGTCACGGTTGCCGCACACCAAATCGCACTTAGTTTTACTTCTCTTATCTTCATGATTCCTTTAAGCATCTCTATGGCTTTAACCATTGTTGTTGGTTTTTCAGTTGGAGGGAAGAAATATCAATCAGCCAAACAATATAGTCATCTGGGCGTATGGGGTGGAATTGGGATTTTAGCAGTAGGTGCTATTTTTCTCTATTTTTTCAGAGAGCAAATTGCCTATTTGTATACACAAGATCCTCAAGTCATTCAACTTGCAGGACAGTTTTTTATTATCGCGATTGTTTATCAGATTTCTGACGCTGCTCAATCAGGCTTACAAGGAGTATTGCGTGGGTACAAAGATGTGAAAATTCCTTTTATTACAGCATTTATTTCGTATTGGCTGATTGGAATTCCATCAGGATATGCTCTCGCATCCTTTACGTACCTTGGACCATTTGGATTTTGGATTGGAATTACATTAGGTTTAACGTGTGCTGCAATTGGATTTTTCGTACGCCTACGTATAGTTCTAAGAAGAATTTCCAATGAACCTGTTGAAGTGAATTAGTTCCATATATGGATAGTCGAGTAGGAAAACGGGTTTGTAAAAGAGGAAGAAATAAATACATTTTTAGACGGAATCTTACTGGTTTCGTCTCTTCTTTTTGCTTTTAATAACTGAGAAAAGATCGTTCATAGGTAAGATGAAGACCGAAAGAGGACTCAGAAAAGGAGGAAAGATCGATCATAGGCATAATGAAAGCCGAAAGAGAGCTCTTAAAAGGAGAAAAGTCATTCATAGGTAAGATGAAGACCAAAAGAAAACTCAGAAAAGGAGGAAAGATCGATCAAAGGCATAATGAAAGCCGAAAGAGAGCTCTTAAAAGGAAGAAAAGTCGTTCATTGTGAATTCTGTATTCGGCATAAAGAATGCCCATTTATTATATAAGATGAACTCGGTCTAACATATACTATTTAACCCCTGTGCTTTAGTAGTTTCTCTATCTTCCCAGCTTCAATAACAATGGATTAAAAAATAGGCACTTATCGACATGGGACATCATAGACTAACCATAACAGGTTAAAAAGGAGTGGAAAAATTGAGTTATTCAAATGAGCGGATAATTCCTAAGGTTTTTCTTCAAAGACCTACGGATACAATTAACCAGCAAGTCTTTTACTCTAATAAAGTGATGGAGAGTATTAGGTCACAATTTAGTGAGCTAGAAGATATATTAGGAACCCACGATCAGGTACACGAAAGATTATTGATACAATTAAACGCACAAGAAATAATGAACAAACAAATACATGAAAGCATATATAAACAATTAAATGAACAAGAAGTAGAAAACAAACAAGTACATGAGAGTTTGTCTCAACGATTGGATGAGCAAGAGGCGATGAACAAACAAGTACATGAGAGCTTGTCTAAACAATTGGGTGAGCAAGAGTCAATGAACAAACAAGTACATGAGAGCTTGTCTAAACAATTGGGTGAGCAAGAGTCAATGAACAAACAAGTACATGAGAGCCTGTCTAAACAATTGGGTGAGCAAGAAACGTTGAGTAAACAAGTTCATGAAGGCTTTTCTGAACAATTGAATGAGCAAGAGACAACAAATAAAAAGATACATGAAAGCTTGTGGAAACAATTGAATGAACAAGAGACAATGAACTTAGAATTACAGTCAATGCACGAAAATTTACAAAGAGTGGTAGAAGAGAAAGGGGAGGTTCAAAATCGTCTACAGCAAAGAATGGATGAAAATGAAGGAGAAAGAAAGAAACTAGAAAAGAAATTAGTCGAGCTTGTTAAGGAAAAAAACAATTTATTAGGCCAGTTACACACCCTAGAACAAGCAAAAAGTGATTTGCGTGCAGAAGTCGATAGTCATAACAATCGCTTACGTAAGCAAGCGGTTCATTATGAGACAATGCAAGAAGAGCAAGCTAATCAAATGCAAAATCACGATGAATTGGTTCAACAAATGAATCTACAAAAACTAGACCATGAAGAGCTAATGAAAAAAGTTAAAGACAATGAACAAGAACAAAAACAAATTCAAGACAGACTTCATGAGTTAGTCGAACAAATGAATGCACTATCTACACAACAATATGAACAAGAAAGTATGCATTTAGATTTGTATACTCAGTTAATTCAGTTGAAGACACTTCATACAGAAACCTCACAATATATGAAGGAATCCATTGAAAAATTAAGTGTAGAAATCAAGAAGCTAGAGAAAAGAGAAACCTATACTACGGAAGGGTAGGAACTAAAAAGGAAGAGGAGCATTCTTTCTTGCATCTCTTCCTCCACTTTTTAGTACATTACTACTCCAAATTTACATGTCTTCCAAACATCGTATTTGAATTCAAACTATTTTTCTCCATAAATCTCAAAATGATAGCATCATATAATAGTAAAAGACTTTGTTCAAATAACGAACCCATTGGTTGGATCGTTTCATTGCCAGCCTTTTCACCGGATTTTGCTTGAGCAGGAATTTGTATTGTTATATCAGCCAAGCTACCAATGGTAGAATTAGGAGAAATCGTTACGGCAGCAACTGTGGCCCCGAGACTTTTGGCTCTCTCCGTCATAGAGACAAGACTTTTTGTTTCCCCAGAGCCAGAGCTGACAATAAATAGGTCTCCTTCTTCAAGATTAGGAGTTACCGTTTCACCAACTACATACGGGTCAAGTCCAACATGCATCATCCTCATAGCAAAGGATTTGGCCATAAAACCAGATCTCCCTGCACCAGCAACAAAGATTTTGTTTGCTTCGAGAATCCTCTCAACTAACATCTCCACTTTCACCTCATTGATGAGGTTCGCTGTACGTTGTAATTCCTTAATAATTTCTAAAGTATACTCAGTTGTCTGCATAAAGCGTCACCTATGCTGTCACTTCTTCTCTAATTAGCCTTTGCATCTGAGATGCTGCAGCTTTTTTGTCCTCTTTACTAGTGATTCCTCCGCCTACTATAATTAGGTCCGGTTGTACTTTTATTACTTCAGGTAACGAATCGAGTTTTATTCCACCTGCGATGGCTGTTTTCGCATTCTTTACAACGCTTTTTATTGTTCGTAAATCCTCGAAAGAATTTTGGCCAACGGCTTGTAGGTCATATCCTGTGTGAACGCAAATATAATCAACACCTAATTCATCTAACTCAATGGCACGGGCTCTTTTATCTTTTACTGCAATCATATCAACAAGAATTTGTTTGCCTTGCTTTTTCGCTTCCTCAACAGCACCTTTAATAGATTCGTCCTCTGCTGCAGCGAGGATGGTAATAATGTCAGCTCCTGCTTCTGATGCTTTCATGACCTCATAGCCAGCTGCATCCATAATTTTCAAATCTGCTAAAACGGTCAGTTGAGGAAATGCTTCTTTCACTTCTTTGACTGCTTTTAGCCCTTCGTTAATCACAACGGGTGTTCCGATTTCTACTACATCGACAAAATCTTGAACCTCAGCTATTAATTCAATCGCTTCAGGAATATTTACTAAATCTAAGGCTAATTGTAATTTCATATCCATCGCTCCTTCATTCATTTTTTTTTTACAGCTTCATTCTAATTTCAAATATCTGAAATTAGAAGTACGCACTTTTTTTTCATCTAGTAACAAAAAGGATACTATGGACGAGGAGGGAAAGAATTAGATAAAAGAAAAACCATGTACGAGGCAGGTCTTGTACATGGTTTCTAGTCAAATGGACCAGTTTGAGGTTCAAAATCAGTTACATTTTCTTGGAGAAAAAGCTTGTAATCTTTTCCCCATGCATACATTGTTTCAAGAATTGGCATAAGTGTTTTTCCTTGTTCTGTTAATGAATATTCTACTTTGGGAGGGACTACTGGATATACTTCACGATGGATGATAAAGTCTGATTCTAATTCACGTAACTGATTCACTAGTATTCGTTGGGTAATTCCAGGCATGAGTGATTTTAGTTCGCCAAATCGTTTTGTTCCTTCTTTTCCAAGGTGCCATAGAATAAGCATTTTCCACTTCCCGCCTATGACAGCAAGGGTTAATTCCTTTTCACAATTAAATTCCTTTTTACAAACATGACCCATCGATTCCCCTCCATTCTATTTATTGTCACACTATCGTATTGGAGACTAGTAAACAATAGTCTCTACACATAGTTAGTGACATTATAAACGTTCTCGTAAGCTATATACAAAACATTTAACTTTTTACCCAAGAAAGGTATAACAAGCAAGTAAATCTCCCTTCTGGATTTGGAGTAAATTTCCTGTTGAAGGGAATAGTATTCATGACTACATTGGATGGAGGAAATAAAATGAAACTAAGGTTACTGGCTGCTGTTTGTGCAATATCCATGATCGTTTTTATTGGATTAGGGTTAGGAAGAGTGGAAGCTTCTCCAACCATTATTGATTTTGAATTAGAAATTGAGATGAAAAGTGGTGAAGAATATGAGATAGAATATGAAATGAAAAAGAATCAAATTGAAGCTAAGTATGCCGTTCCAAGCAGCGTAACGGTGTATGGACAAGAAGCTTTGCCGAGAATTGAAGCGTTTCTAAAGCAAATTAAATTAGTACCGGAAGCAGATAAAGATGAAATCATGAATCAAATCTTTGCAGCTTTTCAAATCGATAAAAAAGATATTGAAGAAATGGAAGTTGATGTGAAATTTGATGGTGGTAAAAGATTAAAGTTTGAACAAGCTTTTTCCTAAGCGATAAAATCTTGTTGTTATTCTGAACCTATTTTCCAATTGAGTTGGAGTTTAGGTTCTTTTTTATTTAAGTAGAGTTCGTCGGTCTAGAGACTGAAGATTTTTAAGGGAAAGTAATATACAGTTAAATTGAGCATATAAAAATTAAGATGTGGAAAGGGTGATTTGTATGGATAAGAAAGAACTTGCTATTGAAGCGACCGGTTTAGTGAAACGTTTTGGGCAACATCGTGCTGTAGATGGAGTTGATTTAGCGGTTCCTGCTGGGACGGTGTATGGCTTTTTAGGTCCAAATGGTGCAGGCAAAACAACGACCATACGTATGCTGGCAACTTTACTTAAACCTGACGAAGGTAGTGCTAAAATACTTGGTCATGACCTAGTTGATGAAGCAGAAGCTGTCCGCATGAGAGTAAGTTTAACGGGTCAATTTGCTTCCATTGACGAAGATTTATCGGGGATGGAAAATTTAGTTTTTATTGCTCGGTTATTGGGGTTTTCAAGAAGCGCGGCAAAAGAGAGGGCAACGGAGCTTCTTGATGCATTTGGACTTTTGGATGCCTCTGGACGCCAGGTGAAAAAATATTCTGGTGGAATGAGAAGGAGGATTGATATTGCTGCAAGTATCGTCGTAACTCCAGACCTTTTATTTTTGGATGAACCGACAACAGGCTTAGATCCTAGAAGCAGAAACCAAGTTTGGGATATCGTGCGAGCCCTTGTTAGCTCTGGTACGACGGTCCTGTTAACGACACAATATCTTGAAGAAGCAGATCAATTGGCGGATCGGATTGCTGTCATTGACCAAGGGAAAATCATTGCAGAAGGAACAAGTGGAGAGTTGAAAGCATCCGTAGGAACAGGTGCACTGCACGTTCGCTTAGTAGAAGAAGATAAACGAGAAAAGGCAGAAAAAATATTAGCAAACATTCTTGAGACAAATATTCATTTGGAGTCTGATCAGCTTTCTCTTACCGCAAGAGTAACCAATACAGACTTGGTGGTTGATGCACTAAATGAATTAAGAAAAGCTGGAATTAAAGTTAGTGATTTTTCATTAGGTCAACCGAGCCTAGATGAAGTCTTTCTTACTTTGACAGGACGTCCTACCGAGGAAGAGGAAACAAGCAAGGAGGTACAGTCATGACAGAAAAGAGTGAAGATGATAAGAAATTGCGCGTAGCACTAAGGAGCCGGACTCGTCCGAAAAAACCAAGCGGCGTCACCAATACATTAACCTTTGCTTGGCGCGCTCTATTAAAGTTGAAATATGTGCCCGAACAACTTTTGGATGTTACTGTTTTTCCGATTATGTTTCTCTTAATGTTCACGTACTTATTTGGTGGAGCGATTGCTGGCTCCACAGGAGACTACCTTCAGTTTCTCTTGCCAGGTATATTAGCAATGACTGTTGTTACGATTACGATGTATACAGGGATGGAGCTGAACAATGACATCACAAAAGGTATTTTTGATCGCTTTCGCTCTCTACCAATTTGGCGCCCGGCCGTCTTAGTTGGGGCACTTCTTATGGATGCAGTTCGATACACCATTGCCTCAACGATTATGATCGTACTTGGATTAATTATGGGATTTCGACCAGAAGGTGGCGCTCTTGGTGTGCTGTTAGCTGTGGCATTATTAGTTGTTTTCTCATTTAGTTTGTCGTGGATATGGACTACTCTTGGTTTAATCCTTCGTACGGAGAAATCGCTAATGGGTGTTAGCATGATGGTACTTTTTCCTTTAACATTTGTCAGCAACGTATTTGTTGATCCTAGTACATTACCAAGATGGCTTGAAGCCTTTGTCGATGTTAATCCAATCTCCCTTTTGGTAACAGCCGTACGTGGATTGATGCATGGAACCGTTACTTTTGAACAAGTTGGGTGGGTGCTTTTAGCATCTATTTTGCTTACTGCAATTTTCGCTCCATTAACGATGTACCTTTATCGAAACAAGAGCTGATAAGCTATCCGAACTTCTTCGCTTGCTTGTAAGTAAGGGCACCAACATAAAGCTTTTTTAAAATACGACAATAATTAGTCGTTATGTCAAATGAGTTAGGTGTCAAGACCTCGTTATAATACGAGAAAACCCTTGAATCAAAAGTTTGAAACCAATCTTTATGATTCGTAAATGTGTGAGGTGTGTCTTGCCAAACATCGGTTAAATAGGGACTATATATAGTTTGTTTAAATCCACAAGGGGACGTTCTTTTCGTCCTCTTCTTTTTTTGTGCAGTAAAAGTAGTCGACCAATAATCGGAACGTGAACCGGTATGTGGCGTTTCAGTCGCGAACCAATAAATGTTCTCATGAAGAGGAGTAAGCCCAAAAAGCATAGCATAAAGCTGTTTACCGACCATAATTCGCTCTGAAACAGATGCGAAGTTGGCAACAGATATACCGGCCAATCTTTTCTTTTTATTAGAGTATTTATATGGAAAAAGTACCTGAGTGAACTGAAATAATTCTTGTGCTTGAAAAAGAAGTGTATTTAAGACGTTGCTCTGAAAGTATTTGTTTTGAATCACTCTCATTTCAATGTAATGTTGTTCATTTATGATTAGTGAAACGGTAAGGAACTTGGAATCTTTTTTCTTATAAAAGTAATTCCACACAGGGATCATAAACCTAGAAACATGAAAATAAGGCAACAAGTGAAAGAGGTTTTTGTTTTGTTTTTTGCTCTCTTCGTACAGTAAAAGCTGTGGGTACGCATCATAAAAGATTAGAGCATTAGCTGACTCTAAAAATTGAAAAAAGTATTTCTTTCTATCGTTGCTAATAGCCTCAGTTAATTCCCCCTTAAGATCTGTCATATTCCAGCCACCATTTCTAGAAACTAGGTGAGCTAAAAGAGCCCATTGAACTTCAGGATGTTGATTATAGAAGTCTAAGTAAGCTTTTGTTCGCGTGATGTTGTTTCGATTATGGGTGATCATTTTTTGTTTAAGTTGTCGAATGAGAGTTTGTTCGGCTGGTTGAAGTGAGGAAACCGATTTTTTTTCTTCATGCTGCTCTGTTAATGTTTGCTTGAGTGTTTTTATGGCCGAAGGATGTATAGTTAACTTTTCCCATTCACGTGTCATGTTTGACTCCGATTTATATTTATCAAAAGCATTCATTGCATAATGGGCAATGACAGTTGGAATTTGAATGGCTTTCTTAAGAATACTCACGATCACAACCTCCTCTTCGTTATCGTATGTGTATGGAGGTCCATTCGTTTGGAAAATGGATAAAAACCTAACTAACAGATATTATTTATTTATGAAACTATAGCCCTATAAATATTAATTTATGGAACCATTCCAGTAACCGGAGCGTTTAATTACTGGAATTTAAGAATAATAAAGAGGGTGCGGGGTATGAAGAATTATAGAAATGGATGTACTTTTCTAATTACAATGTTGATCACTGTTAGTTTTACAACAGGCTGTGGGTATTTTAAAGTTAGTCAATTAGAACAAATCTCACCAGTGGGCGACTTTTCTACTAGTGAGGAAGTAATAGGAGAACGAGATTTAGTTAGTGAGCAAAAGATTACGATTGATCATTCCATTTTGGAACTAGATCAAGAGTTGCTTTTTGTATCAAGTAGCTTTCGAGATACATTTGATCAATCTTTTTTTAATGGGCTAACTCCCTTCCAGGTATTTCAATTGTACATGTATACACTAGCTGGTGAAGATTACGAGACTTTATATTATTTTTACAACAGTGAGTCTATGCAGATTTCAAAGGAGCAGTTTATTACAGAAGGAAGAAATGATGTTAATTCGGCCTATACTCGGGACTTTATGAAGAAATTTAATGAAGTTAGAAAATTCGACGTATGGACAAAACAAGATTCAGCTGGGGTGCAATTCGTGCTAGAGGCTGAACATGAACAGTTTACGTTCCAACTATTTAGAGAAGGAAATATGTGGCTTGTTAGCCCAAACCCGCTTCAATAATAGGTTAACTGAAGAAGATTTGAAAAGAATCCTCCAACTTAAAAGGAAGGATTCTTTTTTTATGTTAGTTTTACAAAAAATATGCAAAAATAGTAAGTTTGAACAATGGAATAAAAAGTCTGAATCGTGTACTCTGTATAAGTACTTGTTACGACAACTACTTGTACAAGAATTGAATAATACTATATTTGTAGTTTAGAGATGAGGGAACAAAAATGGGAGTACCGAGTTATAAGAGATCAACGATTGTGACATTGTTACTTGCAGGATCTTTTATTGCAATTTTAAATCAAACTCTCATGATTACGGCAATCCCGCCAATCATGAAGGAAATGAATGTTACGGCCAATAGTGCCCAGTGGCTTACGACTGTATTTATGCTTGTGAATGGAATTATGATTCCGGTAAGTGCCTTTTTATTAGAACGATTCACAACGAGGCAACTTTTTATTTCAGCGATGAGTATCTTTGCGTTTGGAACATTGATTGCTGGAATTGCTCCTAACTTTGAAGTGTTATTAGTTGGAAGAATGATTCAGTCAGCAGGAGCAGGAGTGATGCTTCCTTTAATGACGACCGTATTTTTAATGATTTTTCCAATCAATAAACGCGGAGCAGCAATGGGATTGATCGGACTTGTTATTTCTTTCGCACCAGCAATAGGGCCAGCTTTATCTGGATGGGTTACATCCAATTATTCGTGGAGACTATTGTTTTTTATCATTTTGCCAATTGCTATAATTGATATTATCATTGCGGTATTTGTATTAAAAAATGTGACAGAAGTGACAAAGCCAAAAATCGATGTTATTTCAATTATGTTCTCTTCATTTGGGTTTGGAGGACTACTCTATGGTTTCACGGCTGCAGGCAACTATGGCTGGTCAGACCCGATTACAATTATTTCGTTAGCAGTTGGTGGATTAGCACTAATCCTTTTTATAACAAGGCAGCTGCGATTAAAGCATCCAATGCTCGAGTTTCGGGTGTTCACGTTTTCCATTTTCCCTTATGCGGTTATTATCGGTATGGTCGCTTTCATGGGCTTAATTGGAGTAGAGACTTTAGTTCCATTATATATGCAAAATATGAGAGAGTTCACGGCATTTGAAGCAGGCCTTGCTCTTTTACCAGGAGCGTTAGTTAGTGGGATCATGTCACCGATTATTGGACGTATTTTTGATAAAATAGGGGCACGTTTTCTTGTGATGGTTGGATTAGCGATTATGACAGTAGCTTCGTTCGCTTTTATTAATTTAGGTCCAGAGACTTCATTTGCCTTTCTTACAATTATGTATGCAGTACGAATGTTAGGGCTTGTAATGGTTTTGATGCCGATCCAAACAGCCGCATTAAACCAGCTACCGAAACGATTAATTCCACACGGAGCAGCAATGGACAATACGATGAGAATGATTGCAGCGTCAGTTGGTACCGCTATACTTGTAACAGTTATGACAACGACATCGATGAATGCTGAAGCTCGACCTGACATCGCATATCCTGATATCCATGGGGCAAATGTGGCCTTTATTGTCGTTGCCGTTCTTTCTTTACTTGCCTTAATTGCTTCGTTCTTTGTTAAATACTCAAAAAATGACGATGAGATGAAAGAAAACGAGGATCAATTTGAGAAAGTAAGTGCTAACTAAAAAAATCAAACTCAAGAATAGACTAATATTAATACAGCGTTGAAAATCCTCACTGGACCCGAAGCCACTGAAGAAGGAAAGACCAAACCTTTCAGTAGTGTTTTCGAATACTAGTGGGGATTTGGTCGTTTTATTTAGGGGTATCGCCCAAATATGGTATAATTTGGGTTGTTGTATAATAAAAATTACGTATTGAGAGGCGTTAAAAATGGCAAAAGTAATCTTATTTGATTTAGATGGCACATTACTTCCAATGGATACACAACAATTCATTACTAATTACATAAAAGAATTAGCCCCACGTGTTGGACATATTATTGACCCAAATGAATTTGTAAAAGCTTTATTGGCTGGCACAGATGCAATGATTAGAAATTTAGAACGAGCAAAAACGAATGAGCAAGTATTTGAAGAAACATTTCTATCACTAACTTCATTAAGTCGTGAAGACATTTGGCCGACATTGGATGAATTTTATGAAAAGGTCTTCCCTACATTTTCTCATATGACAAGTCCATCAATAAAGGCAAAAGAAGTTGTGGAGGAATCACTGAAACAAGGTTTTCGTGTAGCGATTGCTACGAATCCAGTTTTCCCCAAATCAGCTATTTACCATCGTTTAAAATGGGCAGGAATTGATGATCAGCCGTTTGAGTTAGTTACAGTGTATGAAGAAATTTCATTTACTAAGCCAAATATTGAGTATTACCAGGATATATGCGCCCGTTTACATGTAGAGCCTTCGGAGTGCATTATGGTAGGAAATGATGTTCAGGAAGATATGGTTACTAGTACGTTAGGGATGAAAACTTTTTTAGTTGAAGGGAATGTTATCGATCGCGGGAAACCACGCTATCAAATTGATGACAGAGGGACATTAGAAGAGTTGTATGAAAAGTTATCAAAGAGACAAGGAATTTTTAAATAAATCGATATTTAAAGTTATAAAACACAAAAGCTAACAAACACGCCAAGAACAAGGCGTGTTTGTTAGCTTTTGTGTTCTTATAGTACAGAAATTAAATAGAATCGTTTTACTTTATTGAGATAGTAAGGCAATAGGAGCAGTCTTTTCCCATATGGTGGCCGTAAAAAATTCTTTTCACCGTTTTCTCCTATATGTGTTGTGGTAGATCAAGTCTATTCATCTATATACTAACCTATTGTATCAAAATTATGCATGGTATGGATGATAGTCAATTAAATGTTATCTTTGCATGATATTTCAAATATAGGATAATGCTAAAAATGCGTATATATAAAAACAACACTGTATCATGATGATCGATTACATTAATAAAATTCATTCTTTGTTGAGGGAGTAGCTTCAATAATGCGACAGGTAAAGAGTAGCTTAAAAAAGTTAAAAGGACGAACTTCTAGAGTACCTAATCAAACTCTTGGTGAAGAAAAAGATCTTTATTTAGAGAAGATATCTATACATATTGGTGAAAATAAAAAACACGTAGAAAAAATTTTTTTAAACAGTTCCGATATGGAAGTTCAAGATTATCGATTTGGTCCTGACTTAACGAATACAGCTTTTACAGTTCACTGCGATACACTTATCCAAGATGAAAAATTAAATTATTTAAAAGCACTGTTACAAGATTTAGTCATGCATGAAGTTGGCCAGGCAAGAGATATAACTATTGATCAAATTAAAAATTTTATTTTTCAAAAAGGTGTCTCCTCTCAAAAAGTGGGTACTATTGAAGATTTTGAACAAGTATCAAAAAAAATTTTAGCAGGGAATGTTGTTATTTTTTTTGATAAATGGAATAAGGCTCTGAGTTTTGACGCTCTTTCTGTAGAAAGTAGAGCGGTGTCAGAACCGACAAGTGAGGGAGTCGTTCAAGGTCCTCATGAAGGAACCGTTGAAAACCTTAAGAAAAACATCGGGCTAATCCGTTCACGGTTACAGTCGCGAAAATTAAAAGTAATTACCTTGCATGTCGGTAAAGAAATGAATACAGAAATTGCTTATAGTTATTTAGAAGGTTCAGTGGACCCGGAAGTGTTAAAAGAATTTGAGAATAGAATTGAGAAAATAAAAGAGAAGGACGTATTAGAAACTTCATATATTGAAGAACTTATCGAGGATTCTACATTTTCACCTTTTCCTCAATTTCGTTATACTGAGCGACCAGATGTTACAGCGGCTGCTCTGTTAGACGGGAAGATTGTTGTGATGGTACATGGAACAAGCTCTGTTTTAATTTGTCCGGCTTTATATCTGGAGTTATTCCAATCTGTTGAGGATTACTACCAACGAACCATTATTACTTCAATGATCCGACTAATGCGATTTTTGGCAGTTATTATTGCACTGACATTACCGAGTATTTATATTGCCTTATCAACGTTTCACCCTGAAATGATTCCAACTGTTTTATTGTTAGCGGTTATTAACACCCGAGAAGGGATTCCTTTTCCTGCTTTACTTGAAGCGTTTATAATGGTTTTCTTTTTTGAGTTAATGCGTGAAGCGGGGGTCAGAATGCCAAAACCTATTGGACAAGCGGTGAGTATTGTCGGAGCTCTGATCATTGGGGAAGCTGCTATTCAAGCTGGAATTGCCTCTCCGATCATGGTTGTTGTCGTTGCATTAACAGGGATTTCATCATTTGCAATTCCTCAATACAATCTTGGTATTGCTTATCGAATTCTTCAGTACCCACTTATGATATTAGCGGCTACTTTAGGAGGGTTTGGTGTCATGATTGGACTATTGATGATCCTTTTGCATCTTTGTTCTCTCCGGCCTTTGGGAGTACCTTATTTAGCTCCATTTGCGCCATTGAGACCGAAACGATTAGGTGATGCGTTCATTCGTGTTCCGTTAAAAAATCTTTTGAAATCACCTCGGAATCAACATATGCATCGACTTCCTAAAAATTAAACGTTCACAGCGGAAAGGAGAAAGTTTTTTTGAAAAAGCTTGTTATCATTATTTTATCAGTCTTTCTGTTGGTTATATCAGGTTGTTGGGATCAACGTGAATTGATAGAACGAGCTTTTGCATTAGGAGCTGCGATCGATCAGCATGAAGATCAGCTCGAATTAACTGTTCAATTTTACCGACCAAAACCTGAAGAGGGCGGTGGGGGTGATGGCGGTGATCCGGTCAGTTTTGGTATATATGCGCAAACTATTTCTGAAGGTGCACGCAACCTTGTGAATCATATTGGTAGAAGAGCAAACTGGAGTCATATGCAGGTGATTGTTATCGGAGAAGAGACTGCAAGAACAAGACCGCTTAGTGAACTGCTTGGATTTTTTTATCGCGAACAAGAACCTCGTTCCACAACCCATATTTTAATTGGGCAAGGAAAAGGGAGCGATTATTTAAATTTTGACCCATTATTTGAAGATTCTTCAGGCAGACAACTTCGTGAAATTCAAAGGTTCTCCAGAGAAGTTACAGGACATTCTAGAGAGACAACCATACATGATTTAAGCTTACAACTGAAAAGTGAACTTGGTACGGCCATTGTTCCGTATGTGACAAAAAGTGCAAACAAAATAACAACAGCTCCTATTATCGGAGTCGCCATTGTCAAAGACGATAGAATGGTCAGTGACCTTTCGGGAAAAGAGACACAAAGCCTGTTAATTCTCCGCGAACAATTCGATAGAGCAAATTGGAAACTGCCATGTAAAGAGGGAAACAATGGAGGTAGATTTGATAATATTGAGGTGTTCTTAACAAGTTCAAACATATCTCCTAGGGTAAATGGCAATCAAGTGACTGTGGATGCGGCATTTCAATTTGAGGTTACGTTAAGAGAGTTAGTGTGTGAGACAGTACTTGAAACAAGCGAGGATGCTAATGAGTTTGCTCGATATATAGAGGAGCAACTAGAAATAAATTTAATGAATACTATTGAGAAACTTCAGAAGGAAAAAATTGATGCAAGTGAATTAGGGAATAAAATTTACAGAGATAACCCAGAACTATGGAAGTCTGTAAAGGATAATTGGGATGAACTGTTTGCTACAGCTCAATTTAATTTTAGTATTTCTGTTGATATTGATGGTTCGGGAACAGTAGAGTATAGGCCATTTCCTTAAAAGGATGAATAGTTTGGGGGAGGCATGGAAAGTGTTTGAAAGAATTATTATTGTATTGATTTTGTACACGGTGTTGCTTTCTTTTGACTATTCAAGATTGAAAAAAAGTGAAAAGAAGGTAACATATATTTATTTATTCTTGATTGTAATATCCTTATTTTTAAGTACAGATTACATATTAGACGCGAACTGGCCAAATTTGAAAGACCTTGTCCGTGCTGTTTTTTTGAAACCAGCTGAACAGATTGTTGAGTATATGACAATTGAGTGAAAGGAGGATGACAATGAAGGATCAAGAGACTATCAGTACTGGACAAATGGCTTTTATTTTTCTAAGTTTCTTGCTGGGATCTGCTATTGTGAACATTCCATCGCCGTTAATTGCTAGTTCTGGTAATGCCGCATGGCTATCTTTATTGATCTCTTTTGGAATAGGTCTTCTCCTTTTATGTTGCATTCTTTTTTTAAATCGTCAATACGAGGGACTACTGCTTATTGATTACTCTCGAAAGATTTTTGGAAGGTTGGGCATGTTTTTTTTTATGATTCCTTTTGTTCTTATGCTCTTTTTAATGCTTTCGAACATATTACTTGATGTAGGTTTCTTTTTACATAATACGATGATGAGAACGACACCGGTGGAAATTTTTCATTTATTTATGATTATTGTAGCTGCCGCAACAGTATATGAAGGAATCGAAGTGATAGGTAGAATGTTTACAATGCTTATCCTTTTTGTATTAGCGGTTTTTTTTATTTTTGTACTGTTAATCATTCCAATGCTTCATCCTGAATACCTACTGCCATTGCTTCCGGATGGGTGGAAACCCGTATTTCACGGGACTTATTTAGCTTTGGGTTTTCCTTATGCAGAAGTAATTCTTTTTGCATTTCTGCTCCCGTTTGCCAAAAATAAAAATGGTGGGAAGTTAGAAAAAAAGATGTTTATAGCAATGTTCTTTAATGGGTTTTTATTGTTGGTTGCTATTCTTGTATCAATTATGGTATTAGGGCCTACTGGTGTAGAGATAAAATATGCTTTGTTTTATATAGCTACCTTAATTGATATTCAAGATGTTTTAACAAGAATTGAAGCAGTCGTTGCCATGAGTTGGATTATCGGTTCATATATGAAAGCAACAATAGTGTTATTTGTCATTAATTTCATCCTATCGCAACTGTTTAATCTTAAAGATGACAGGATCTTAATTTTCCCAGTTGCACTTCTGACTTTTCTTTTCTCTGTCATTTTATATAATCATGAATTGGAGTTTGTAGAAAACGTAGGGACGGTATGGCCTTTATTAATAACGGTTGTTGGTGTACTCCCAATTATTATAATAACTCTTGTAACTTTTTTGAAAAAGAAACTGAAGAAAGAAAATCAATTGGGTGCGTAAGAAATTAGAAAAGTATAAGTGTTTATCATGTGTAGGCCCTTTTTCTACAAAATATAGGAGACAGGTCAGGTTTGGAAAGTTTATTGACCGAAAGAATAATTCAAATTATATAGAAAATAGAAAAGAAAGCTACTGAAATAAAGGGGTACTCCTTTTTCAGTAGCTTTCTTAAGTAAAATGAGGAATTTACGTATTGCTGGTAGCCTTATTGTTACTTCTGTGTTTATTTCTTTTAATAAAAGCTACAAATGTGACAAATAGGAAAGGGAGAACGACAATTGTAATCATAAATAACGGCCAAGTTACAAATACAGCATCCACAAATTCTGTTTCGTGATCAAAGATCGTCAGCGAAAGTAACAAAATGAGAAAGGAAATAGGAAAGATGATAATCTGTTTATCCTGTAATTTCAAAACTTTTGATAAAAATTCTTTAAGGATAAACAGCATAATGCTTGTTTTCATATACGAGCCGACGATTAAGACGAGGCCGATTCCGGATTCAATTCGTTCAATAGCATCTCTAATATTAACCAATCGAGAAAGGTTAAAAATAGAATATTGGACTTTTCCAGCAATCGGACCATATGCCATTGTAACAAGGACAATAGGAATAATCATCAAAAGCCCATGTATAATTAGAGTGAAAAACATGATTTTTTTAAATGGCTTTCTGTCTCCTTTGTTCAGGAAGGGAAGCAACAAAGAAAATAGAATCAGCTCTGAATAGGGGAAGCTAAAAGCACGGTAGCTTCCAAGAAGAATGGGCATTATACCATCGGGCATGACCGGAAGAAGGTGCTCGACTCGATATTCACGAAAAACTAATGCTAGCACACCCAATGATAAAACAACCATGATGATTAAAAGCCACACGAACATTCTCGCCATTGGTTCAATTCCACTTCTTGCCGTCATAGCAGCCACTAGCAAAATAAGAGTATGGAACACATAGGTAGGCGTTTCCCTCATTAAGGCATTTGCAAAAAAACCTCCAATATCAATGATAATAAAAGTAATAATTAAAATAAGCAAAATGATGAGTGGTATGGCAATACATAAGGTAATCCACTTTCCTAAGACTTTTTCACTATAATCGATAAAGGAATGTCCAGGGGCCTGTTGATCGATGTAGAAAACACAGGCTAGTAGCACCATTCCAAGAGCATTCGCTATTAAAAGTGATAGCCACGCCCCATTTGCAGCAGCTTCAACCATAGGGGTTGGGATATTAATAATTGCAGAACCAGTCATATAAGCGAGAAATAGACTCGCTAGCTGCCAAGAACTTATCGTCTCTATTTGTCTCATCCCATCCCCCTAATGGTCACAAGAAACATAATAAAATCGACTTCTAGTGATTTTACAATTTGTTGACCTGGTTCATGAAAGATGAAATCTACAAACGTATAAAGGGTTGGCCAAGGTAGATCAAACACGTAAATAACACTATGATAAAGCACGGGTACCATTGCAATTCCGTAAACATTGCGAATCTGCTTGTTTCTAATTAATTCAGCCCCATCATAGAAAAGTACGCTCATGTATAAAATAACGAGTAAGATAATTTTCTCAAGCATAATTATTCCTCCGTTAGGTCATCGCCAGTTGTCATACCTGTGCTAATAATGATGACTTCAACATCAATTTCGAAATTGATTTCAGAAAAGATTTGCTCCCAATTATCTTCATGCTGTTTCCATTGTTTCGGGTCTTTTCTATAAAGGATATTCCCAATTCCGATTACATCGAGTTTTTCATCCTGTAGGTATTTAATAAAAGCTCCTAATTGTGTTTTTATTGAGTTTTCAATATGAGCTTGAAGCTCCTGTCTCTCTTCATCAGTTGCCATCGTCCAGCATTGTAACTCACCGAGATGCCCCTGTACCTTTGTTGAAAAATGAATGGTAGGTGGGGTTTCAGAGAAGTTGGAAGTAACCTTTGTTTTTAGTTGAGTAACTTCTAGAGAATCCTTTCTATTTTTCTGCTTATACTCTTCACCTTTACAAGGATATTCGATCGTACCGCTAAGGTATTCATCTGTTAAAATAAGCAAATTATGAACATCAGCCGTTGAGAGACGATCGAACATCTTTCCATCAGGAAGAATAGCCAATCCAGTATTTACGACACTTTCTGGAGTTTGATCACTTCGTTCGATATAGGGAACCGTTGCTATTTTCACGGGATAATTCAGTTGCAAAGCTAAATCAAGCATTCTCGTTTCTCTTGCTTTCCCTGAAAAGGCGGTGCCACTTTCTTGAATCATTCGTATTTGTTGTGCTGTTGTTTTCTCAATAAAAGGTCTAACACCCCAATATTCACTAGCCCTTCCTTGTGTAATAACGACATACGTTTTGAAGCGAGGTTCATGATCACGATAGAAAAAATCAAGAACATCTGATATGTCATGTTCTCTAGCAAACTCTTCTCCAATAAGGATAACCCGCATATGGCTCCATTGAGCTTTGCGGCCAACATGAAGAGGAATATCTCGGATTGCTTCAAAGACACTGTCGTCTGTCGTTTTAACCGAGAAGTACTTGCCCTCGGTATTGACACCACCACCTTGAGCTCCGATCGTTGGTGTAGGTGAATACATATGTGTTGTTAATTCAATCTCTCCTTCATTTGTTTGATCAATACTTAGCCCCATTACGTAGGCTAGATCAGTCAATTCCATACTGTTCCAACATCCTGATAAAAAAATGAGAAAACTTACTGCAATGACTATTTTTATACGAAAAAATATAATAGTTGTAACATTCATGGTTAATCAAGCTTTCTTTTCGGATTTTGGTTTGGGGATTCCATCCATTTTTGTGGTTTCCGCATGAAAACATCTAGAAGTTGCTTCGGCTTAAGTGGAGCTAATGGACTTAAATATGGTTGCCCTAATGATCGTAAATTTGTTAAATGTAAAAAGATGATCAGCAAAAAAATCATAATGCCAAACCCACCTAAAGTTGCAGCGAAGATCATCATTGGCAGCTGGAGAATTCGAATGGCAATCGCAATGTCATATTGTGGAATTGCAAAAGAAGCAATACCGGTTAGTGCTACTACAATAACCATCAACGGAGAGGTAATATGGGCTGATATGGCAGCATCACCAATAATCAACGCTCCAACGATGCTAATCGCTGATCCAATTGGCTGTGGCAAGCGAATACCAGCTTCTCGAAGCAGCTCGAAAAAAAACACCATGATAACGGCTTCCAAAAAGGCAGGTAATGGCAGGCCTTCACGAGTATCAATAATTGACATTAAGAGATTGGTTGGAATTAATTCACTATGAAACGTAGTCAAGGCAATATATACGCTAGGTAATGTAAACGCAATATAAAAAGATATGATTCTTATCAAACGTACGAGAGATGAAAATATCGAACGTTGATAATAATCTTCACTTGCTTGAAAGAACTCAGTAAAAAGGCCCGGACAAATTAAGATCGATCCCGTTCCTTGAACGAGAACGACAATTTTCCCTTGTAATATGGCTGCAATAGCAACATCTGGACGTTCTGTATAACGATATTGGGGAAAAGGAGAAGCTTTAGAGTCTTCGATCAGCTGTTCAATGTACCCCGTTTCTAAAATTTCTGATTCCTTGACATAATTTATTCTTCTTTTGAACTCACTTAGTGTTTCTTGATCTACTTTTCCTTCAAGATAGCCAAATGCAATCTCGGTTTGCGTTTCTCCTCCAGTTTTCAATTTTTCAATTTTAAAGCGAGGATTTTGTAAGCGGATGCGTAATAACCCAATATTTATATCTAACTGTTCAATTGTACTTTCGCGAGGTCCTTTAACGACCGATTCAGTCGCTGGTTCAGTTACTTGTCGTTTATTAACACTTAAATCATTATAGGCTAAAGCTTTTTCCCATTGGTCAAAAAAGATTACAATGTGTCCGCTCATAATTTTTGTTACAGCATTATCAAAATTTTCAACTAGCAGCGCATTTTGGTCAGAAACACCGTGATGTTCAAAGAAAGTTATGACATCTTCAACAGTAATGTCAGTTACTGGACCTACCTCGTGTGTAACTAAGTCTTGCATGGACGCTTTCATGTAATTTGTTTGTTTATTTTGAACAAGAGATTCAAGATAAACAGAGAAAGCGCGATATTTAAGCTCTGGACCATACTGCCATGAATAGATACGTAAATCATGACAATTGGAAAGAGTTGCTTCGATTTTTTTTTGGTTATCCGATAAACTTTGAGAAATTTCAATAGGCTTCTTCATAAATTACCCTCTAATCCAATATTTAGTAGTAGTATTTTTTAGAAAAAGGATTTTATTCATATGAGATGTTTTGAACCGTAGACGGACAAACAAAAAGGGGGTGCTCAAGGTCTGTTTTGACCTTTGAGACACCCCTTTGTCAGAAAAAAGGAAAAGACTTTTTCGTGAACGATTTATTCATTGTTTACCCGTAAGTATTAGCCGGTTATTCCTCCTTTTTTCCTACAATATAATCAGCAGTACGCATGGCCACGGCTATTGTTGTTAAAGTTGGGTTCGCTCCTCCCATAAATGGCTGGACGCTGTTGTCAGCAACAAACAAGCCAGACACGCCATGCACTTGACCGAATTCATTCGTAACCGATGTAGCTGGATCATTCCCCATCCGGCAAGTGCCCGCAGCATGATAATCAAATCCTGGTGGATGAAGACATGGGAGAGTGATGTTATCCAATTGTATACTATCCATGACTTGAATCATGTCATCTACCATTTGTTGAATAATAACCAAGTCTTGTTCGCTATAAGAGAAATGAACATTCAGTTTTGGAACCCCGTATGAATCTAAGTCAGTTTGATTAAGAATAACTCGATTCTCTGGTCTTGGCTCGACAGTACCGAATCCCCAAAGACCGATTTCTAGTTCTTCCATTAATGGCTTCGTTTGATAGGAATAAAATTCATAAGGAAACGGTCCTTGCACAGATAATTGATATGGTCGTATGTTCGTACTTGGAAGCTGAATGTTTGTAATACCTAACACTTCTTCAAATTCCTCTCGTGAGGCAAAACCACTAGCATGAGTAAAGGAATGACTGATCAAATATCTTCCAATCGCTTCTCCAGGTATACCAGAATGAAGCAAGAGACGAGGCGATTCAAACGTACTCCCAGACACGATCACGTTTTTCCCATGTAGTGTATAACATTTTTTATCAGGGGTCATCACGTTAACTCCTGTTGCTTTGCCGTTTTCATGTAGAATCTTGACAACATTCGCATTGACGGCAAAATCAACTCCATTCCAGTTTAAGGCCCAAGCGATAAACTCAAGAGAACTAAATAAGACATTGGAACGGATTTTTCCATAATAGCTAACGTTTAAATCAAACGCACGAGGTAAGGTTGTCGCATCATGGTAGCCACTATCTCTCAACCTTTGTAAAAACGTATGGTGAAGATTAGAGTCTTTTACGAACTCTGTAGTCACCTTCATTACTTCTTCAGCAATGTTGTAATATGTTACAAGGTCATCATAGGTAATCGGCCATTCTTTAAAATCGCTAGGATGATAACGAGGGCTAACAGCTCCCCAAAGAAGTGTTTGACCTCCTAAGCCATATAGTTGTTTGGCTCCTGGGAATTCTGGCCATTGCTCTCCACTTCGAATATTAAATGCCGGATTTTGTAGAAACTTTCTAGCGGCACTAGCTGTTGGTAAATTAGCGACATGTGTTGGGGTAAGTAACCCACCTTTTTCCAAAACAGCAATTCGTTTCCCTCGTTCGCGCCATTGTTCACACAATCTCCAAAGAGCGGCGCCTCCTCCTGCACCAGTTCCAACAATGATTGCATCATACTCGATCTTTTCCATTTCTTCTAAAGGGGTGAGAGGGAACCACTGATCTAAATAATCTACAACTGGGTCAGGAGGGCAATCTTCGTATGTTGGAACAATTTGCTCATCATCATTTTCTATTTGACGGCTTTTTTTAAAAGTGACTGGTTTAGGGGAAGAGGGGATTTTGACCTTTCGACCAGTAATGTTCTCATCCGGATGAGCAATTTGTGGATTATGAACCCTTAGTTGGTTCAAGTCGACATTATGTTGATGAGCCAACTTTCGCAGTGTTGTCCCCTTGTTGGCGGTTAATATCTTCAATTATGCCACCTCAACTTTACTAATAGTTTGTGTAAGTATATGTGCTTACTTTTAGAACTTGATCAATTACTGCTAATATCCTATATAAATCATTATTGAGCTTAATACGAAAAGCGGTAAATTGCCGTATAATGATTGTTATTTCTAAGACTTGTAAACAAACCATTATTATTTTGTAGGGAAATTCATATAGTTTGTATATAGTGAAAGCTGTGAGAAAAGTGAGTAAAAATTATAGCTTGGTATTAAGGAGGACGGTATGATCAAAATAACAATTGGATCAAAAACGTTCGAAATAAAAGAGATCAATGTGACGATTTGGAATGAATTCATTCATGAACAAACCGATCCAAAGGTAGCGAGTATTTATCCTGAAGGAATGCATATGACCATTGCTGAAGGCTTGGAGCCGTACGGATTTAACATTCGAACGGCCACATTTAACGAGCCGGAGCATGGGTTGACAGAGAATGTGTTAAATGAGACAGATGTCCTTATTTGGTGGGGACACTTAGTACACGATCAAGTTGATGATCAGATTGTTGAAAGAGTATATGAAAGAGTACTCAATGGGATGGGTTTAATTGTCTTGCATTCAGGGCACTTTTCAAAGATTTTTAAAAAGCTAATGGGAACGACATGTGATCTAAAATGGAGAGAAGCTGATGAAAGAACAAGATTGTGGGTCGTCGATCCTGCTCACCCGATAACAAACGGCATTGATGAATACATTGAACTTGAAGAAGAAGAAATGTACGGAGAATTCTTTGATGTTCCTGCACCTGATCGACTTATCTTTATTAGTTGGTTCCAAGGTGGGGAAGTGTTTCGCAGCGGCTGTGCCTATTATCGTAGACTAGGGAAAATATTTTACTTCCAGCCTGGGCATGAGACGTATCCAACGTATCATAACGAAGAGATCATCAAGGTGATAGCAAATGCTGTGAAATGGGCTGCATCACCACACGGACCAACACCAACCTTTGGTTATGCAGAACCTCTGGAAGAAATAGATTAAATGATAAATAGGATGACAACGGAAAAGCCCCTTACTTTGTCATCCTATTTTCATTCTATTGTTGAATATTTAGGTACAATCAAAAGTATTATACATTCTCATTTTTTACAATATAGTCAGCAGTTCGCATAGCTACGGCTACGGTCGTTAGTGTAGGATTCGCCCCTCCCATAAAAGGTAAGATACTGTTATCAGCTACAAACAGATTTAATATACCGTGAACTTGACCAAAATCATTTGTAACAGATGTAGCTGGCTCATCCCCCATCCGGCAAGTGCCCGCAGCATGATAATCGATACCCGGCGGAAGCAGACATGGATTCGTTTCGATATTTAATTGCATGCTATCAATCACTTTAAACAGATCATCCGACAGCTGTTGAATAATGGCTAGATCTTGTTCGCTATAAGAAAAATGAACATTCAGTTTTGGAACCCCATACCAATCCAAGTTAGCCGCATCAAGGATGACACGGTTATCACGCTTAGGCTCAACAATTCCGAATCCCAAAAGGCTAATTTCTAGTTCTTTCATCAAGGGCTTCGTTTCATAGGAATAAAATTCATAAGGATGAGGTCCTGTAACTGCTATTTGGTATGGCCGCTTATCAGTACTAGGAAGCAGAATATTTACGATCCCTAATACCTCTTCAAATTCCTCACGTAAGACAAGGGTAGAAGAAGAAATAAAAGAATGGCTAATTAAATATTTACCGATCGCCTCTCCGGGAATGCCAGAATGAAGCAATAGGCGAGGCGTTTCAAACGTACTAGCAGAAACCACCACGATTTTACCGTGAATTGTATATGATTTTCGCTCCGGGGTCATCACCTGTACTCCAGTTACTTTGTTATGTTCATGTAAAAGCTTCACCACATTTGCTTTAACAGCAAAATCAACCCCATTCCAGTTAAGTGCCCAAGCCATAAATTCGAGGGAACTAAAAAAGACATTTGAATGTATTTGTCCATAATAGCTAGAGTTTAAGTCAAACGTTCGAGGAATGTTTGTTGCATCATGATAACCGCTCTCCCTCAATCTTTTTAAGAGAGTTTCTTGAAGGTTAGAACCATTCGTGTATGCTGTAGTGACCTTCATGACTTGTTCAGCAATGTTGTAGTATTCAATGAGATCATCAATTGTAAGCGGCCATCCTTTAAAATCACTACTATGAAAACGGGGACTCATGCCTCCCCAAAGCAACGTTTGGCCTCCTAAACCGAAAAGTTGTTTGGCTCCTGGAAATTCAGGCCATTCCTTTTCTCGTCTAATGTTGAATGCGGGGTTTCGCAGAAATTTTCCTGCAGTTTTAGCAGTTGGTAAATTAGCTACATGAGTCGGTACGAGTAAATCACCTTTCTCTAAAACAGCAATTCGTTTCCCTTGATTTCGCCACTGTTCACTTAATCTCCAAAGTGTAGCTCCTCCACCTGCTCCGCTTCCAACGATAATCACATCGTAGTTTGTTTGTTCCATTTCTTCTAAAGAAGTCAGAGGGAACCAGTAATCTGAAAAATTTATTTCTGGACTAGGAGGACAATCTTCATAAGTTGGAACAATTTCTTCATTGTCATTTGTCATTTGACGGTTTTTCTTGACTGTTATCTGTTTAGGAGGTGAGGGGATTTTTACTTTTTGACCGGAAATATCTTTATCTGGATGAGGGAGATGTGGATTATGGAGAATAAGTTTATTCAAATCAATGTTATGATAACGGGCCAGGTTTCGTAATCTTTCTCCCTTTTTAGCAATTATTATCTTCAGTGCGATCACCCTCATTCGTTAAATATTTATGTAAGTATATGGTGATAACACGGTTAATTTGACAATTATTTCATCTCGTATGACGTGGTCTAAGGCGAGAGTATCTAAACACACATTCTTGGAAAAGACAGTTCATTTTTTTAACACCCTTCTATCTTAATTGACATATAGTATGATGATAGGAAAGGAAGGTTATATCATGCTGAATAATCCTTTCAATGGCTTAAACGGAAGAGAACGGGAACTATTAATAATGGCTTTAATATTGAAGAAAAAATTAAGCTTCCATAATGTGGTTTTAGAGCATGACGGGACCTACTATGTTGGTTTAAGGGGAAGAATTAATATTCAAGAAAATCCAAATAAAAATGTAAATGATCTAGCTGCTTTTATAGATAGTCATCCTGATTTAACGTTATCAGATGTTATGGAAGTAATAAAACGGAAAACAAGGGAGTGAGTTTATGGATTTTACAGCTACAGAGGAGAATTTTACTTTAGCTATAGTGGCTATCCTATTTTTCATTTTATTATTTGGAGAGACCGCTAATAACAATGATGAACCTGAGGATAACGATGTTGTGATCCCACCAATATCATTTTAGTACCCCGATAACTTTATTCATACCTATGTAGCTAAAGGTGGAATAAAAAGCAGCTGACCATAATTGCGCTGGAAGCAACGGTTGGTTAGAAAGGATATAATACCTATGTAGTTAAAATCTTTCCGCACTACGGAGTAAGTGTAGGAAGGATTTTTTCATTTTTAAGGGCAATGTCTTCTAACTCGGTTAGACGACATTGCTCTTATGGAAGGGCAAGATTGTGGGTCGTTGATCCTGCCCATCCGATAACAAAAGGCATAAATAAATACGTTGAATTTGAAGAAGTAATGTACGGAGAATTCTTTTGATGTTCCTGTACCTGAAATAGGTGGTTCCAAGGTGGTAAAGTTAATACGTTTTTTCTAACACTCGTATCATATTAAAAAGCATATCATTTACGGGTGTTGGAATCTGATGTTCTTTACCTAATCTACAAACGGTACCTGATAAATATTCCACCTCCGTTTTTCGGCCGGCCTCTACATCTTGCAGCATGGACGTCTTTCCTTCAGGTGATAACCCTTCTTTTAAGATATTATCAAACTTAAGAAAGTCACTTTCGGTTAAGTTGATCCCTTTCGCTTTAGCTAATTCCATCACTTCTATCATCGCTGACTTCATAAAAGTATGAGCTTCAGGTATTTCTTGAAAGACTTTGTACGGCGCCTTCAATACGGCCGAAGTTTGATTGATTCCTACATTTATCATAAACTTCCACCACATTGTATGAAGCATATCTTCTGGAATCTCATAAGGAATACTTGCTCGATCGAACAATTGCTTCACTTTTTTTACATTTGAAGACAAAGTCAGGTTATTGTTTTCACCAAAACATATTCTGCCAATATTTGAAAAGGTAACCGACGTTCCTTCACGTATGGCATCAATCGCGACACACATAGCAGGAAGAACCGGGTTATTTGGATAGATACTTTCTAATATTTCTTCGCTCGTAATACCATTCATAAGTGACATGATGATGGTGTCTGGTCCAATATGATGTCGTAAATCCTTTATGGCTTGATCGAGTCCGTCATATTTGACAGCAATTAATACAAGGTCAGCTGGTTCTACGACCACTTCTGGTTGTATGTATTGAAAGTCATAGCGCATTCCATTAATTGAAATCCCTTCGTCTTGATATCGCTTTATTCGTTCCTTACTTGCTATGACTTTTATATTTTCAGGTGCCATATCATGCAATTTACTAGCATAGGCAGCACCAATTCCTCCGAGTCCAATTAGTGATATATTCGAAATCATTTGAATTCCTCCTATTAACAAGTACTTAAAGGTTTACATTTAGCTTTTTTATATCTACTATACACCGACAAATATTCTGAATCTATAAGAAATAAGCCTTCTTAAATTAAATATTAGAATAATTAGAATAATTAGCGTTTGTTACGTATAAAAGAACAGTGGTCTTGTATAGTAACTAATGCTACTTTATGATGGGTACAAATAAATAATTAAAAACCTATCATCTTTTAGTAAGGGAGAGGCTAATAATGGCAAAATATACGATTGTAGACAAAGATACTTGCATTGCATGTGGAGCGTGCGGTGCTGCAGCGCCTGACATTTATGACTATGACGATGAAGGAATTGCTTTTGTTTTATTAGATAATAATCAAGGAACAACATATGTCCAAGAGGATTTAATGGAAGATATGGAAGATGCTCATGATGGTTGTCCAACAGAATCTATTAAAATAGCAGATGAACCATTTGATGGTGATCCTATGAAATATGATTAAATAGAAAAGTAACTTATTGAAAACGCTTTATATCGAATGAGAAAACCTTTAGAGGGAGTGAAACATATGAGAGAGCAATTATCATGGAAAGTAGGAGGGCAACAAGGAGAGGGGATTGAAAGTACTGGTGAAATTTTTGCAACAGCCCTAAATCGCCTTGGGTATAATTTGTATGGCTACCGTCATTTCTCTTCACGAATCAAAGGTGGTCATACAAATAATAAAATTAGAGTTAGTACAAAACCACTTAATTCAATTTCAGATGATTTAAACATTCTCGTCGCTTTTGATCAAGAAACAATTGATGTAAACTTTCATGAATTGAAGGAAGAGGGTTTGATTTTAGCTGATGCTAAGTTCAATCCAACTATACCTGATGGATGCAAGGCAAACTTGTGTATTGTACCATTTACAGAAATAGCCTCCGAGTTAGGAACTTCTTTAATGAAAAATATGGTTGCAGTAGGGGCAACGAGTACGATTTTAAATCTTTCTCCTGAAACGTTCAGAGTTGTTGTAGAGGATATCTTTATGAAGAAAGGAGAAAAAATCGTAGAGAATAATATGAAAGCAATTTATGCAGGAGCCGATTATTTAAAAAATGATCCTAATATTGAAAACTCTGGTCTTACTTTAGCTCAAGCAGATGGAAAACAGAGAATGTTTATGATTGGAAATGATGCAATTGGAATGGGAGCTGTAGCAGCTGGGAGTCGGTTCATGGCTGCCTATCCTATTACACCAGCGTCGGAAATTATGGAGTATATGATTGCAAAACTTCCGGAACTTGGCGGAGCAGTCATTCAAACTGAGGATGAGATTGCGGCATGCACGATGGCAATTGGAGCAAATTATGCAGGTGTCCGTTCATTCACAGCCTCTGCAGGCCCTGGTTTGTCATTAATGGCAGAAGCAATTGGCTTATCAGGTATGACCGAAACTCCTCTTGTTGTTATAGATACACAACGCGGAGGACCTAGCACGGGATTGCCTACAAAACAAGAGCAATCTGATCTTATGGCTATGATTTATAGCACTCATGGAGACATCCCTAAAATTGTTATGGCACCAAGTACAGTAGAGGAGGCATTTTATGACACCGTTGAAGCGTTTAACTATGCGGAAGAGTATCAATGTCCTGTCATTATAGTGACTGATTTAGCTCTTTCACTTGGAAAGCAAACAGTTGAACCACTAGATTTTTCAAAGGTTGAAATTCGACGTGGAACGTTAGATATAAATGCTCAATTGCCTGAACGGGTGGATGGTGCTTATTATAAACGTTATGAACTAACGGATAGTGGTGTATCGAGTCGCGTGATCCCAGGAATGAAAAATGGAATTCATCACGTAACCGGGGTGGAACATGATGAAACAGGTAAACCATCTGAAAGTCCGGTAAACAGAAAGAATCAAATGGATAAACGACTGAGAAAGCTTTCTGATTTATGTAATCGCTTTACCAATCCCGTTCACGTTCATGCAGATCATGAGGAAGCTGATTTATTAATTGTTGGGGTGAATTCGACACGAGGGACAATTGAAGAAGCGCTGCCTAGACTTGAAGCGGATGGAATTAAAGTCAATCACGCTCAAATCCGCCTGCTGCATCCATTTCCTGTTGATTCATTAAAGCCGCTTATGGCTAAGGCAAAAAAAGTCGTAGTTGTGGAGAATAATGCGACAGCACAATTAGCAAATATTATAAAAATGAATGTTGGTGGTAGTAACATCGAAAGCGTTCTTAAGTATGATGGAAACCCATTTTTGCCAACGGAAATTCATGAATTATGTTCTACACTTATTCAAAAAAGCAAGGAGTTGGCATAAAATGGCTACATTTAAAGACTTTCGTAATAAAGTGAAGCCGAACTGGTGCCCTGGATGTGGAGATTTTTCTGTTCAAGCTGCAATACAGCGTGCTGCTGCAAATGTTGGAGTTGAACCAGATAATCTTGCTATTATATCAGGTATAGGCTGTTCTGGTCGTATTTCAGGTTATATTAATTCCTATGGTTTGCATGGAATTCATGGGCGTGCGCTGCCAATCGCTCAAGGAGTAAAGATGGCAAATAAGGATTTGACTGTGATCGCATCTGGTGGAGATGGAGATGGGTTTGCAATCGGAATGGGACATACGGTTCATGCAATCAGGAGGAACATTGACATTACCTATATCGTCATGGATAACCAAATTTATGGGTTAACAAAAGGGCAAACGTCACCACGAAGTGATGTGGGTTTTAAAACAAAAAGTACTCCAACAGGATCTGTAGAATCTTCATTAAATGTGATGGAAATGGCATTAACAGCTGGTGCAACATTTGTAGCACAAAGTTTCTCTAGTGACTTGAAGGAATTAACAGCGTTAATTGAGAAAGGGATTGAACACAAAGGATTCTCACTTATTAATGTATTTAGTCCTTGTGTCACGTTTAATAAAGTTAATACGTACGATTGGTTTAAGACGAATATTACAAAATTAGCAGATGTTCAAGACTATAATGAAGAAAATCGGATGCAGGCAATGCAAACATTAATGGAACATAACGGTCTTGTTACAGGTTTAATCTATCAAAACAAACAACAACCTTCGTATCAAGAAATGCTTACTGGTTATTCAGAAAAACCACTTGCACATGAAAGCTTGCAGTTAGATGAAGAACAGTTTAATAAGATGATGTTAGAGTATATGTAACGACAAAACTAGAGAGCCCCTAAGTCATTCGACTTAGGGGCTCTCTAGTTTCAAACAAATTATGACAAACCTAATAACTGAAAGGAGTTAAAAGGTAGAAAAAAGAAGTATAAAGGGAGATCATTTTTAGTTTTTATCAAATAGTTCCTTTATTTCAAAAAAAAATTATTTTGTTGTGTATAAAAGAACAGACCAGTTGTTCTGTTTTTTTAAGATATATACAATAAAACTAACAACATGTAGAACTTTCAAAAATTTAATTAAGTAGTAAAGTATACCGTGAAAATTTATTTTATCATAAAAAGGAGGGAGTTTATAAAATAGATTTGTAAGCGGTTAAATGGGGAGTTACTTAATTATTTTTTATAAAAAACTAATTTGGGGGTAGATTTTTATGAAAAGGTTTACAAAGAGATTCTCTTTTTTTAGTTTAATGATCGCATTCTTGCTATTAATTTCAGCATGTGGTTCTAGTGATAGTTCAACTGACTCAACTAATGATGCGGATAGTTCAGATTCAGAAACTAGTCAGACAGGTGAATCGGTTACATTTAGTATGGGACATATGAACTCTACAGAGCATGTTCAAGATTCAATGGCAATGAGACCATTTGGTGAAGAGGTAGCTGAGGCAACGGATGGTCGCGTTAACTTTCAAATCTACCCTGGTGGAGCATTAGGAACACCAGCTGAAACATATGACAATATCGTAACAGGTATTATGGATTCCGGTTGGGGATTACAAGGATACAATGCAGGGAAATTTGAAGTACACTCAGTTATGTTATTACCGTTCTTAGCGGATGGAGATGGAGCAAAGTTAAGTGTCATTGCTCAAAAACTATATGATCAATTTCCTGAAATTCAAGCAGAATATGATGATGTAAAATTAATGTGGGTTCATGCAGCAGACCCTTACGCAATTGTTACTTCTGGTAAACAAGTAACTAGTTTAGAAGATTTACGTGGTCTTAGATTAAGAACTCCGTCAGTTGAGGGAGGTAAGATGATCGAATCATGGGGAGCAACTCCAGTATCTATGCCTGCTCCAGAAATTTATGATTCTATGCAGCGTGGGGTTATTGACGGAGGGATTTTACCGGTAGCAGCTTTAGCAGATTTCAATTTATTTGATGTTGTAGATTATGTAACGATTGGTAACTTTAGTACTGGTTTATTCTACACAGCGATGAATAAGAATAGTTGGGACCGTATACCTTCTGATGACCAAACGATTATTGAAGAATTAATGGGTGAACCAATGGCTCGTACGGCAGGAGAAGCGTTTGATGCTCAAGAAGAAAAAGCAAGAGCTAAGGCAGAGGAAGAAGGTATTGAATTCTTTGAGTTAGACGATGCAGAACTTGATAGATTCAAAGAAGCTGCGCAAGTAGTAACAGATGAGTGGCTTGCAAACATGGAATCTAAAGGAATCGACGGTCAAGCGATCTTAGATGAAGCTTTACGTTTAATGGAAGAAAATTAATAGCAAGCTATTCCTACTGAGGTGATTTTATGAGCTCGAACGCAAAGGAAGTTCAAAAGGAAATGTTGGGATCTGAGGATCCCAACCAATCCTCTTTGCAAGAACAAACGACGAAATTTGAGAAATTTGTTCATTCTCTTAATAATGCTACACATCGAGTGTCGATGCTCGTCCTCTTTCTAATGATGTTTCTTACTACGGGAGATGTTATTGGACGGTATTTTTTTTACAAACCAATAACAGGTACGTATGAATTAACTGGTTTGGCAATGGTCATTGTTATTTTCTTAAGTTTGGGAAGGACTCAATTAAAGAAAGAGCACATTTCCATTGATTTCTTAACTAGCAAATTACCTGTGAAAATTCGTGAATCAATTAATGTTGTTACGTCTGTTATTATGCTTGCTTTACTAGGTACAACATCATGGCAGTTATTTGCCTATGCTCAAAGATTTGGAGCACAGACAAGTGGAGATTTAGGGATTCCAATGAAGTTCTTTGCTATTTTAGCTGCTATTGGGGTTTTGTTTTACGCTCTAACAATCGTACTCAATATCTGGCAATCTATTCGTAAGGTGGTGCAAAAGAATGAGTCCTGAAATGATTGGTATGTTAGGTATAGCTTTATTATTAGTTCTTATTCTTTTGAATGTATCCGTAGGACTTTCATTATTTCTAGTAGGGTTTCTAGGGGTGTCTTTGCTAACGGATTGGAGTGTTGGGTTAGCACAGTTGGGTACGGCTGCATTTGGAACGGCAAACGCTTATAGCTTAAGTGTAATTCCCTTATTCATTTTGATGGGGATGTTTATGTCAAATACGGGTTTGGGTCAAGATCTTTTCAAAGCTGTTGATAAATGGTTAGGTCATACTAGAGGCGGTTTGGCCATTGCAACTATTGGAGCAAGTTCCATTTTCGCCGCTATTTCGGGTTCAACAAATGCAACAACGGCAACAATGGCAAGAATTGCGATACCTGAAATGAATAAATATAAGTATTTACCGTCGATGTCAACGGCAGCTGTTGCTGCTGGTGGAACATTAGGAATATTAATTCCTCCTAGCGTTATTTTGATCTTGTATGGGGCACTTACTCAAGTTCCAATAGGTCCTTTGTTAATTGGTGGGATTGTTCCTGGTCTATTATTAGCAATAATCTTTATGATTACAATTAATATTCAAGTGCGTTTAAAGCCAGAGTTAGCTCCGAGGTCTTTAGAATCTTCATCTTTCAATGAGAAATTGCGTTCACTTTCAACGGTATGGCCGTTTTTAATTATTTTTATGGTCAGTATTGGTGGTATCTATTTTGGAGTATTTACTCCAACGGAAGCAGGTGGAATTGGGGCGATTGGAGCGTTTTTAGTCACCCTTTTCACAAAAAAATTAACATGGGAGAAATTAAAATCTTCTTTAGATGATACCATTCGCTTATCTGTAATGATTTTCTTAATCTTAATTGGTGCAAGTATTTTTGGGCGCTTTTTAGCGCTAAGTCAGATTCCTATGAAATTAACATCGATGGTAGGATCAGCTGACGTATCACCTTATGTAATCTTATTGTTAATATTACTAGTTTATTTAATCTTGGGTATGTTCATGGAAGGGATTGCAATTATGGTTTTAACACTTCCAATTGTTTATCCAATGATTACGCAACTTGGTTTTGATGGACTTTGGTTTGGAATTATTATGGTAATGGTTCTTAACATTGGTGTACTAACTCCACCACTTGGATTAAGTGTGTATATTATTAGTGGTGTTGTAAAAGATGTACCAATCACAAAAATATTCCGAGGCGTAACACCAATGGTTCTTGTCATGGTTGCATTTACTATTTTACTAATCATTTTCCCGGAAATTGTAACTTTCTTACCAGATATATCCAGGTCCTGACGATTCAAAAAAACCTTCTTATTATATAGTGAGTATGGAAAAGGGAAAGCGACCTTCCTCAGTACTCTCTATAGTAAGGAGGTTTTTTAAAATTTGAAATATTGTTCGGTAGGTGTTTAAATAAAAATAATAATGAACAGAGAAACTGGAGATTAAAAATGAGAGAACTTAATTTAGAGCCAATTCAATCAGTAGAGCGTGCTATTCATATTTTAAATTGTTTTAGTTACGAAAAGTCTGAGCTAACGATAGAAGAAATCATGAGCAAGACGAAGCTAGCGAAAACAACGACATATCGACTACTTTGGACGTTAGAGCGCAATTATCTAGTTCAATACAACCAAACGACGAACCGCTATCGACTTGGCACAGGTTTGCTTGAATATAGTGGTGTTGTACTTGAAAACTTAGATATTCGAAGAGAAGCAGATCCTTATTTAGTAAAACTTCATGAAGACACAGGTCATTCAGTGATCCTTGCCCAACCTCAATCCGATACCATTCAATATTTAGTTAGGTATGATAGTGAAGATGGCCTGCAGCCTAATAACTTTGTAGGAAGAAGGCGTGTCCTTCATAATGGAGCATTTGGAATTGTTTTGTTAGCACATATGGAGACGAGTTTTGTTGAACAGCTTCTTAAAGAATACCCACTTGAATCAAGGACGCCAAAGACTTTGACTGATAAGACAAAATTTATTGAACGACTTGGGGAAATTAGAGCAAAAGGATATTTCGTTGACGTTGATGAAACATTTATAGGTTATACGGCTATCTCAGCACCCATTTTTAACGATAGAAATCAAGTAATTGCAGCTGTTGGCATTTCTGGCCCTAGCTATAAAATAGAAGGGGATAGGAGAGAGGAATTAATATTCACCATTAAGAGTGTAGCATCAACCATTTCTCTTAAAATGGGACAAATAAAATCTAATACAATATGAAATAGAATTGAACAAAGGTTTGATCATTCAGTACCCCTTGGAATAATCGAAGGGGTTTTTGTTATGCAAGATTAATTAATAGAAAATTCATTTTATATTGACATATTGCTATTTGTTGGGTATATTTGACCTATAAATTCATTATAGAAATCAGTAGTTCATAATATGAATTGTAAGCGCTTAATTATATTACCTTTTACAAGGAGGAAGTTTCAATGATTAAAAGAGAACTAGATGAGAAACTTATTCAGCAGTTAAAGGAGAAAATGGACGAAGGCTTGTTACCTCAGTGGGTTATTACAGACCCTGATATTTATGAACTTGAAAAAGAGAAAGTCTTTAGTAAGACATGGCAATTCTTAGCTCATGAAACAGAATTAAAAGAACCAGGGAGCTATGTAACAAGATGGATGGTCAATGATCCAATCTTACTTGTAAAAGATAGCAAAGGTGAGATTAAGGCTTATTTAAATTCCTGTACTCATCGTGGTACACAATTATGTACAGCAGACCGCGGTAAAAAGAAAACATTTTCTTGTCCGTATCATGGTTGGAGCTACAATCTAGATGGAAAATTAATTGGAATTGTTGCTGGGAATAAAGTATATGGCGAAGAAATGTGTAAAGATGAATGGGGGCTTCGGAAAGTTCCTAGACTTGAAAGTTATCAAGGAATGATTTTTGGCTGTCTTGATCCAGAAGCTGAATCGTTAGAAGATTATTTGGGAGAAATGAAATGGTATTTTGATATGATGCTAGGTCGAAGTGATGGAGGCATGGAAGTAATTGGCCTCCCACAGCGCTGGGTAGCAAAAGCAAACTGGAAATCAACAGCTGAAAATTTTGCTGCGGACCCTTATCACGTTCAAACAACTCACAGATCGACGGTTGAGATGGGAATAAGCCCAGAGGATCCACTTTACGCTGGTTATGGACACCAAGTCGTGATGAAAAATGCACATGGCATAAATGTTATTACTTCAAAAACAGGTCGCTCTAGAACTGAATTCCAAGGCATGCCAAAAGAAATGTGGCCAATGTTCCAACGTAATTTATCACCTGAACAAGCAGACATTTTAGAAAGAGTGACTGTCTTTGTTGGAGGCGTGTATCCAAACCTTTCGTTTGTGAGTCCAGTACATGGAACAGAAGGTCATTTGCATAATTACTTAAATTTCCGCGTTTGGAGACCGCTTGGCCCTGATAAAGTCGAGGTTTGGTGTTGGTTTATGATTGATAAGGCTGCTCCTGAAGAATACAAAGCGGATGCATACAGAGGCTATCTTGGTTCGTTTGGTCCAACTGGAACGTTGGAACAAGATGATACGGAAACATGGGCAAGAATTGTAGAAGTAAGTGGTGCGTCCATGATGCGTGATAAAGAGCTAAATTATAATAATTTAAGTAATTATTTAATGGGTTTTAGTCACGTAAAGCAAGATGAGTCTTTCCCTGGACCAGGTGTAGCGTATCCGACAACATATTGTGATGCATTAGCAAGAAGAATGCATGAGCATTGGCTAGATTTACTTACTGCAGAGACTTCTGTAAAGGAGGAAGCGAAATGAGTAATGAAGTAAAAGCTCACGTATCACTAGAAGTAAAAGATCAAATTACGAATCTTCTTTATCAAGAAGCTTATTTTCTGGACAACCGCATGTATAAAGAATGGCTGGAACTATTAACAGACGACATTAAATATAAAATGCCTTTACGTGAAACGGTGGAAGGGGTAAATATTGATAATATCTCAGTCGATTCAGCTTTTTACGAAGAAACAAAAGCTTCCCTAAGAACAAGGGTAAATAGACTTTATACGAAATCAGCTTGGGTTGAAAATCCAGCTACAAGGCAACGCCACTTCATCACAAATGTTGTTGTAGAAGCAGGGGATCATGAAGATGAGTATAAAGTGCGTAGCTATTTTCTATATAAACGAAGCCGTGGCTCTACTACAGACCTTGAAGAAATGTTTGGTCAAAGAAACGATGTAGTTAGAAACGTAGATGGTGAGTGGAAAGTGTGTTCACGTACGATTATTCCAGATCAAGCGGTCATTACAACAATGAATATGAGTATGTTCTTGTAATTTGAAATAACTAGCATTTGTTGCATCTATAAGAACGCCACTCTTTTATAAAAGCTAGAATATTACTATAATAAATGTAAGCGTTTGCTATTAAGTGGTAACATAAACAAATTGGTAAGGGAGTGGCTTAGATGCAAAACTATGAACAATTAAACAAAAGTTTTATTAATGGTGAGTGGGTAAATGGAGGCAGTGATCGTTCCTATGATATTACAAATCCTTACGATGGCTCTCTGATCACTTCTATTAAATTAGCTACATCTAAGCAAGTAGAAGAAGCATTTGAAATTGCCAAAGCTGCGCAAAAGCAATGGGCGAAAAGCACAGTGGATGAGCGGAGAGAAGTCTTACATAAGGCTGCTGACTACTTGAAGGCCAACCGTGATGAAATTGTAAATGTCATAGGCCGTGAAACAGGTGGAAGTGTATTAAAAGCAAATGTAGAGCTTCATTTAACACTTGAGTTTCTAGAAGAAGCGATTAAATATGCCGACGAGGTCAATCAAGTACGGGAAGTACCTGGGCATGTGGAAGGGAAATTAAATCACATTCACCGAGTTCCATTAGGGGTCATTGCGTCGATCTCGCCATTTAACTTCCCTATGAATCTATCAATGAGAACGATCGCTCCAGCGATTGCGCTAGGAAATAGCGTGGTGCATAAGCCAGATATCCAAGTAGGGTTAAGCGGTGGTGCGATTTTAGCGAAAGCATTTGAAGAAGCTGGACTTCCAAAAGGTGTATTAAATGTGATCCAAACAGATGTTGAAGAAATTGGCGATGATATGCTTACGAATCCAAATTACCAATTGGTGAGTTTCACGGGATCTACAGCAGTAGGTCGTCATATTGGCGAAATTGCCGGTAGAAACTTAAAGCGTGTCGCGCTTGAACTTGGTGGAAACAGTCCAATGATCGTCTTATCCGATGCCGATGTTGATCGTGCGGTGGAAGCAGCGATTTTTGGGAAGTTCATTCACCAAGGTCAAATTTGTATGATCATTAACCGGATTATCGTTCATCAAGATAAACATGATGAATTCGTACAAAAATTTGTCGAGAAAGCCTCGGCACTCCCGTACGGAGATACAAGTGATCCGAAAACGGTTATTGGACCTCTAGTAAATGATAGACAAATGGAGAAGGCACTGAACTTCATTGAGGAAGCAAAACGCGAGGGCGCTAATGTTGCCTTAGAAGGGGAACGTATTGGGAATGTGCTAACGCCATTTGTCTTTACGAATGTAGATAATTCCAGTCAACTAGCGCAAAGTGAATTATTTGCCCCAATTGCGACGATTATTAAAGCGGAATCAGATGAACAAGCGATTGAATTTGCGAATGATACCGAGCATGGATTAAGCTCTGCAATCTTCACAAGTGATTTGGAGCGCGGGGAAGAGCTTGCGTTGCAAGTCGAAGCAGGGATGACACATATTAACGACCAAACGGTAAATGATGCGCCGCATATTCCATTTGGAGGAAACAAAGCAAGTGGGTTAGGCCGCTTTGGAAATCCGTGGGTTGTGGATGAGTTTACGACGACGAAGTGGGTGTCGGTTCAGACAAAGTATCGTCAGTTTGCGTTTTAATTAAGGTAAAGGGTCTGTTCTTCCTATGTGGGAAAAGAACAGACCCTTTCTTTTATGCTCTTAATTTCTCAGGCTCTGATTGGAAAAGGAATTGAGCGCGCCCGGCATGGACCCCAGAGATTCCCATCGCAAATATCATCACAAAAAATAACAAAAATGCTGGGGACCATGATTGGAAGAGGTCAAAGAAAAGCCCCATCAGAAGAGGTCCTAATGCAGCAAGTAAATAACCTGCTGATTGTGCCATGCCAGATAGGTTTGCTGCATCATATGCGTTTTGCGAGCGTAAGCCAAATAAACTTAATGAAAGGCTAATACCAGCTCCTTGTGCAACCCCTAAACACATCATATAAACAGACATCAAACCTAAAGAACCGCCAAGGTAGATTCCGAGAAAACCAACCGTATATAGGAGTGCGATGCCTAAAACAATTCCTTTTTGATTTGAAAGACGTCCTGCTAAAATAGGCACGAGTAAAGTTGCAGGAAGACCGACGATTTGGGTTAGTGTTAATAACCAACCGGCAGTTGGAATATCGATGCCACGACTCACGAGAATCTCAGGAATCCAAGCGATAATACAGTAAAAAATACAAGATTGAAATCCCATAAAAAACGTTACTTGCCATGCAAGTTTAGAAGACCAAATGGAACTGTTTGGAGACTGTGAAACTTGAGCCGGACTCTTTTGTTTTCGAAGCTGGGGAATCCAGGCAAGAACGGCGACTCCTGCTAAGATAGCCCAGACAGCTAAGGATTTCTCCCAGCCTAGGTTAAACCCTTGAGCAAGAGGAATACTAACACCAGAAGCGAACGCTGCCATTAAAGCCATAGACGTCGTATAAATTCCAGTCATAAGACCCATTTTCTCAGGAAACCTACCTTTAACGATCCCTGGAATTAACACGTTGCAGATCGCAATCCCTAATCCAAGCATAGCTGTTCCAAAAAATAACGCAAACACCATCCCCGTTGAACGGAAGAGAATCCCCATCGTGAGGATTAATAGAGCAATAAAGACCGTTGTTTCATTTCCCCACTTTCGGCCAATTTTAGGTGCAAGTATGGAAAAGGCACCGAAGGCAAGTAAAGGTAGTGTTGTAAGCAACCCTATCACACTGTTTGAGAGATTCGTATCTATTCGGATTGTACTGATTAAAGGTCCAACAGCCGTTATAGAAGATCGTAAATTAAATGCTACGAGCATTAAGCCAATAAGAAATACTAGGCCTTGAAAGGTACGTATCGAACGTTTGCTCATGTACACCTCTTTCTGAGTAAAAGCTCTCAACTATTGATTAGAATATATTAATTATAGTACTAGCATTCCTTTTAGACTAGAACGTTTGTAAGTTAAAAGGTTATTTCAAAACTTTATTTGAACTTTCTGTAATTTTCGTTGCTGCTAATTTAACTAATTTAATCATAGATTCAATTTTTAACTTGTTTATTCTTGTAGTTGGACCAGCAATGCTAACAGATGCAACAACGTGTCCTTTATGATAGATTGGTGCTGCAATGGACGTCACTCCTATGTGCATTTCCTCTTTGCTAACCGCAAATCCTTGCTGATGAATCTTAGATAGAGCTTGTAAAAATACTCTTGACGAAGTAATTGTTTGAGGTGTGTATTCCGGCAAGCCTGCTTGGATCACTTCTTGAATTTTATTTTCTGACTGATAAGCCAGGATAACCTGTCCAGAACTTGTGCAGTGTATTGGATTTTGTCTGCCTGCATGAGATAGAAGATGAACAGGATGAGAACTATCAACTTTATAAAGGTAAACAACTTTTGTCCCTTTTAAAATCGATATGTGCGCTGTTTCTCCTGTTTTCTTTGTTAAATCTTCTAATATAGGTATGGAGACTTGGCACAATTTATATTTGCTTAAAAAGGTATTGCCCATTGATAAAATAGATGAAGCGGGACGATATGTTTTGGTATTAGGTTCTTTCACAATAAGATTTGAGTGGATGAGCGTTAGTGTGAGTCGGTGAGCTGTACTATGGGCAATTTGTAATTTCTCTGCAATCTCACTTAACGTTAATTCTGGTTCTTCAATTGTAAACAAGTTTAATAGTCTGAGAGCATTTCGCATGGAAGAAAAAGATTCATTGTTAATGGCTGGATATCTCATTTTGGTCTCCTTTCAAAAGTACAAAATCTTTAATCAACGAACCCTAGTTTCTCTGAAATTTCCTGACCTGCTTTGATCACCTCTTCTACATATTGAGGAAAGGAATCTTCTCTCATACGCGAAGTAGGCCCAACGATGCTTACTGCTGCAATGACTCCCCCAGTATAGTCTCTGACAGGTGCAGCAATGCTTACAACTCCATCATGTAATTCATTTACACAAATCGAATAACCTTGCTGACGGATCACTTGTAAATCATTCAACAATAAATCTTGATCGACAACACTAGTAGGCCCGCATTTAGGAAGGCTACCATTTATAACATTTTTCACAACAGTATCAGACTGAAAAGCTAATAACAGTTTTCCTGAACTAGTGCACGTTGCTGGATTGTTTTTCCCAATATAAGATAACAATTGAACAGGGTGCTGACATTCTACTTTATGTAGATACGTAATGTTGGATTCTTCTAGGATTGCAACATGTGCAGTTTCTTCTACTTTATTTACGAGTGCTTGTAAAGGAGATTTTGCTTCACGATAAATTTCTAAATGAGTTGTAATAACGCCACTTAAGCATAGTACAGAAATACCTAGCTGGTACTTAGATCCTGTTTTTTCCAAGAAATCTTCCACTACTAACTCTTTTACAAGTCGACTGACTGTACTTTTGTTTAAGCCGAGAACATTTGCTATCTCTGTGACTCCCCAGGTAGACTTTTTATTTGTGAATAAATGTAAAATGGCAAGCCCGTTTGACACTGATTTTAGAACTCCTTGCATTTCCATACAGTAAATCCTCCTAAAAAAGTTAAATGTTTCACATAAAAGAAATAGAGTCTTTTATTCTGAACATTCCCATATTATTATTTTAATTGAGGATAGTAAGCGTTTTCAATAATTATTTGTAAAAACGAGAGGGGTATTTTCATGAAAACACAAGTAGGTATCATTGGTGCTGGTCCAGCTGGTCTTATGCTTTCACATCTTTTACACCTTGGAGGCATTGAGTCTGTTATTCTAGAAAACCGTTCAAGGGAGGAGATAGAAGGTACCATTCGTGCAGGTGTGCTTGAGCAAGGAACGGTTGACCTTTTGAATGCTACTGGGGTAGGAGAGCGGATGATGCGTGAAGGTCATACACATCATGGAATTGAGCTTCAGTATAATGGAATTAGACATCGAGTCAATATGCATGAACTTACTGAAGGAAAGAGTGTTATGGTGTACCCACAGCATGAAGTAATTAAGGATTTGGTAGCGGAACGATTAGGCGCAGGTAGCAAGATTTATTTTAGCGTTAGTGATGTAACTCTTCATGACATTGAGACAGAGTCACCAAAGATCCGTTTTAAACACGATGGAGGAGAGGAAGAACTTGTCTGTGATTTCATAGCTGGTTGTGATGGTTTCCATGGACCAAGTCGTAAAATGATTCCAAACCGTACAGAAAATCAAAAGATTTATCCTTTTGGTTGGCTAGGAATTCTTGCAGAAACCCCAATTGCAAACCCGGAATTAATCTATTCTAATCATGAGAGAGGGTTTGCACTTATTAGTCAGCGAACACCTGAAATTCAACGTCATTATATTCAAGTAGATCCGAATGATGATATTGCAAATTGGTCAGATGACCGTATCTGGACTGAACTAAAAGCACGAGTGGAAACAGATGGATGGACGTTACCAGACGGACCAATTATTCAAAAGAATATTGTATCTATGCGAAGTTTTGTGTGTGAACCGATGCAGCACGGTCGATTATTTATTGCGGGAGATGCAGCACATATCGTACCGCCTACTGGAGCAAAAGGCTTGAATTTGGCGATGTCTGATGTTCAAGTTCTTAGCAAGGGAATTGAAATGTTTTTTAAATCAGGGAGCAATGATCTGCTAGAAAGTTATTCAGAGATCGTTTTACGTCGCATTTGGAAAGCACAAAGGTTCTCTTGGTGGATGACAACGATGCTTCATCGTGATTTTAGTCATACGTCATTTGAGAGAGGAATTCAAATTAGTGAGTTAGACTATGTAACTTCCTCCCGTGCAGCGTTAACAAGCTTATCTGAAAACTATGTTGGCTTGCCTTTAGAATGGGAAAGTGCAAAGGCGTTACAAGTATAAAATATGTAAGAGGCTGTCTCAAAAGGTCAAAGAACGGACCCTTTTGAGACAGCCTCTAATAGATTATTCGTTTCCTTGTAATAAAGACTTTGCTCCTTTTGAAAAATCGATAGAAGGAGGCCATGCACAGAGGTCGAATGGATAGTCAGAACCAGGAACAATACGTTCTTCACCTACAGATTTAGCTAAGAATTCTAATGTGTTTTGATTCCATAAGACCGTGTCATACCAAAAATCTTTTAAGTATTCGGTCGGTTCTTTTTGTAAGGCCTTTGAAACAAGTGGCCACATCTCATTCCCTTTGTTCATTCTGCCAATTTGATAAGGGAGAAATCCGCCTCCGTGTGCTAATAGAATTCTTGCGTCATTATACGTATCTAGCATACCGCTAAGTAGAATATCAGTAGCTGAGACTGTTGTTTCCCAAGGCACACCAATCAAATTTGGCATCATTCTCTGCTTTAAACGTGGGTCTTCACATAACAAAGGATGAATGAAGACGATGGCTTTTTGTTTATTTGCTTCTTCCCAGAACGGAATGAAAGAAGGGTCTGATAGTAACTTGCCATCGAGTCCTGGTCCAATAATCACTCCTTTTAACCCTGCATCCATTGCATCTCGTAAATCACGAGCAGCTAGTTCAGGATGATTTAGCGATACTGTTCCTAAGGCAGAGAGTTGCTGGCTGTTTGAGTGGCTCCACTTAGCTAGAGATTGGTTGTAAACCGTTGCTAGTTCACTTGTAATCTCAGAAGGGAAGTCGTATAAAAATAGCTGGGGAATCGGTGAAACGATGGCATGTGTTACACCAACTCTTTCCTTTTCAGTTAAATACAAGTTGGCATCTATGAATTCTTTTTTTAACTCAAACGCCCATTTGTTATTGATTGAAAGAAAATCTTCTTTGTCGGGGCTTTTTTTAATCCAACTAGCGTTTACTTGTTCTTTGTTGTCATTAATCCATGTCATTACTTCTTCAGGGATAAAATGAGTATGAAAATCATGCATATCTGTCAGCTCCTTTTTAATTATAGGTTGGTTGGAATCGCTTTCAGTTCACCTGACAATTAAACAGATTTTATAGTCTAGGTTCAGTTTAGTTATACTAGAATGCTCGGTACCCTAACCTTGCTGAAATTTGTTTACCTGCTTCAATTACTTTTTTTGTATGGATCGGAATGGAGCGTTCTGTAAGTCTTTGCATTGGGCCAACGATGTTGACGGATGCAATAACCTGACCTGTATAATCTCTCACAGGGGATGCAATTGATACAACACCTTCAAAGATTTCTTCAATACTTAAGGCATAGCCTTTTGTGCGAATTTCTTTAAGGGCTTTATATAATTGATCTCGGTCTGTAATGGTATTGTCTGTGAAGTGTTCAAAGCCCCTAGCAATAGTTCTTTCAACATAGTGCTCCTCGTTATAAGCGAGCAGTACTTTACCTGAACTAGTTGCATAAGCCGGGTTTCTTTTACCAATATGCGTAAATGCTCTGACATGGTGTTTGCTCTCTACCTTGTGTAGGTAAATAACATCTAGTCCATCAAGGATAGCTAAGTGGGCCGTTTCACCAGTTTTTTCAACTAACTGATGCAAAACAGGCATCGCTTCCTTATGAATTTCAAAGTTTGATGTACACACACTTGCAAGAGAAAGGATCGATAATCCTAAACGATACCGTTGGTTTTCCGGGTTCTTTTCTACGAATCCTTCACTAGCCAGTGTAGACATTAACCGACTTACTGTACTTTTTCCTAAATCTAGGTCTTTCGCTAGATCAGTAATCTTTAACTCTGACTCCTCCATAGAAAACCTTCTCAAAATTCGGAGTGCATTTTTCACTGATGATAATGTGTAATCCTTTTTCTTTTCGGTTGGCACATAAAAAACCTCCCATTCTGTTGTGTATAGAGGAACGATGTTCTTTTATAGAAGTTGAATTCACTATATCATAATAAATGAGAAAAATGAATAATCAAAAAATTATTTAAAAAAGTTTTTAATTGTTGCGTATGAAGGAACAACGGTCTTTTATGAGGTACAAATATTGATTATCCTATACGTAAGAACAGATTATAACTTCAATTTTCAGGATGGGGGAATTTATAATGAAAACGGTTACTACTGCAGCAGGGATTGATTGTAGACATTTTATTAATGGGCAGTATAGGGATTCTGAAAATAATAAAACATTCATTAACACGAATCCAGCTAATGAAGAGGTACTTGGTTCAGTTGCTGAAGGTGGCAAGGAGGAAATTGACTTAGCTGTAGCAGCAGCCAAAAGAGCACTAAACGGTCGC